>NZ_LN890327.1:832336-833594 GCF_001458595.1 Clostridium neonatale | reverse complement strand
TACTTAGATGTTTCAGTTCCCTAGGTGTTCCCTCATAAAGCTATGAATTCACTTTATGATACATGGGGTTTCCCATGTGAGTTTCCTCATTCGGAGATCTCCGGATCTCTGGCTATGTGCGCCTACTCGAAGCTTATCGCAGCTTATCACGTCCTTCATCGGCTCCTGATGCCAAGGCATTCACCATGTGCCCTTTGTAGCTTGACCTTTTGTTCGTTTATTAAGTCTTATTACTTCGTCAGCTACATAATTTACTCATTCGCGTACGTAAAGTACTACTCATTTCATAAATTATTTGCTTCCTCGTACTAAGCCTTACTAAACTTCACAAGTGTTTATAATTTGGTATATTTTGGTGAAACCTTAATATACCTAACAATATTTTTCACTTGTTTTATGATTAGTCTATTCACAAAGAATATATTATCTTGGCTTGTTGTATTTTATATACATTAATCTATGTGCAATTTTCAAAGAACATTTTATTCGCTTATTAAGTGTTATTACTAAACGAATAATACTTTGCATAGTAAAAAGCCTAAAAAAATTAATTAATAAGCTTATGCAAATGGTGGAGATAAAGAGATTCGAACTCTTGACCCCCTGCGTGCAAGGCAGGTGCTCTCCCAACTGAGCTATACCCCCATGTTATTTTTGAGGAATAATCCCTCAAAATTGAACAGATCTATAATATTAGTAACAATTCGAGTAAGTTGTGCATATTTTCCCAAAATCTATGATTTTGTTCGAAAATAGTACTTCTCAGCTTTGCTGATGAAGTTTCATTTAATAGCACATTTTCATGTACTTACTAATTAGACATCATGCTAATTAGATTTCTCCATAGAAAGGAGGTGATCCAGCCGCAGGTTCTCCTACGGCTACCTTGTTACGACTTCACCCCAATCGCTGACCCTACCTTAGGTCGCTGCCTCGCTTACGCGTTAGCTCACGAACTTTGGGTATTGCCAACTCTCATGGTGTGACGGGCGGTGTGTACAAGGCCCGGGAACGTATTCACCGCGACATTCTGATTCGCGATTACTAGCAACTCCAGCTTCATGTAGGCGAGTTTCAGCCTACAATCCGAACTGAGACCGGTTTTTGAGTTTTGCTCCACCTCACGGTATTGCATCTTACTGTACCGGCCATTGTAGCACGTGTGTAGCCCTAGACATAAGGGGCATGATGATTTGACGTCATCCCCACCTTCCTCCCGGTTAACCCGGGCAGTCTCGCTAGAGTGCTCAACTAAATG
>NZ_LN890327.1:0-832268 GCF_001458595.1 Clostridium neonatale | reverse complement strand
ATTACCTCACCAACTAGCTAATGCGACGCGGGTCCATCTTATAGCGAATTGCTCCTTTAATTGCTATATCATGCGATACTACAATCTTATGCGGTATTAATCTTCCTTTCGAAAGGCTATCCCCCACTATAAGGCAGGTTACCCACGTGTTACTCACCCGTCCGCCGCTAATCCGTTTCCCGAAGGAAACTTCATCGCTCGACTTGCATGTGTTAGGCACGCCGCCAGCGTTCGTCCTGAGCCAGGATCAAACTCTCAATAAAAAGTTTAATCTTTGCTCTTACTCTTATAAAAGAATTGCTGGTTTACTAATTGTTTATTATATTCTGTTCAATTTTCAAAGATCATTATTTGTCGCAACTAATCGACTTATTTAGTCTATCACTTTGTTTTCACATTGTCAACAACTTTTTAAACATCTTTTGTTCTTATTTGTTGTTTTCTGTACTTGCGACGTTTTTTATCTTAACACATTACTTTTTGAACATGCTAATTGTAAATTCTACTTTTTAGCAATTACTTTTATATTTCTCATTAATTCTTTATTTTTATTTAATATTCTTATATAGACACGCCCCGTAATGTTGTTTTATAACTTCATTATCTAATCTTTATTATAAGTAATATGATATAATCGTATTATATTTAATAAAAAATTACTTTTGAACGAAAGAAGGCATTAATAGTGTTAATACGAAAAGACATTCTTAAATTAGCTATACCTATTGTAATTGAACAAACTTTTGTAATGCTGCTTGGTGTTTGTAATACTATGATGGCAGGACATATCGGGCCCGAAGCTGTATCTGCAATCGGAATGGTCGATACAATCAACAATCTCTTTATTTCATTTTTTGCAGCACTTTCTGTTGGTGCAACTGTAGTCGTTGCTCAACAAATTGGACAAGACCTATATAAAAAAGCTAACGAAACTGCTGTACAAGCCATTGTGTCAGGTTTTATAGTTTCTTCTATAATCACTTTATTTTTATGGTGTTTCCGTATCCCCCTAATTAACATTCTTTATGGTTCCGCTGAAGAATTGGTAAAATCTAATGCAAAACTCTATCTTGAATTCACATTATTTACCTATCCTTTTATAGCAATTGAACAAATATCAAATGGAATACTTCGAGGCTGTGGTGATACCAAGACACCTATGTATATAACTATGTTTATGAATGTAATAAATATAGTTTTAGGCTATATTTTAATATATGGATTAGGCATTATACCATCACTCGGAATCATGGGTGCTTCCCTTGCAATAGCTATAGCAAGAATAATCGGTACATTAATTATAGGATTTGTTTTATTTAGAGGTAGTAAAGTTATTAAAATTAAAAAGATATTTCCATTTAAATTTAATTTTAAAATCCAGAAAAGTATCTTTAATATAGGAATACCCGCTAGTGTGGAGCAAGTCATATTTAATGCTGGCAAGCTAATTGTACAAATTTTTATTGTTACTATGGGAACTTCTTCAATTGCAGCAAATTCAATTGCAATGTCTATTTCCCAAATAATAAATGTTCCTGGAACTGCTCTATGCCTTGCTGCAACTACATTGGTTGGCCAGCATATAGGGCGAGATGATGTTAAGGGAGCTAAAGAAACCTTGATTTATTTAGTTAAGTTTGCAACATTTAGTTTAGTATCTATTGGTATTATATTTATCTTTATTGGAAGATTCGTATCATCACTTTATACAAATGTGTCTGAAGTAATTGATCTTTCAGCAATGCTACTTAGATGGAATAGCGTAGCATTGTTAGCATGGCCTATTTCATTTGTACTTTCAGCTGGACTTAAAGGTGCTGGTGATACAAGATATACCATGTTCACTGCATTTATTGGAATGTGGATTTTTAGGATAGCAATAGGATATTTCCTAGGCATTATACTTAACATTGGAGTTCTTGGAATTTGGATTGGAATGTTTATAGATTGGATTGTACGTGGAATTATGTATCTCATAAGACTTCATGGGACTAAATGGCTTAAATATAAAATTACAGATTAATTTATCTTTAACAAGTTAAATATGTAATATCTTTTTATAATCATAAACAATGCCTATCGTCTATACATAAAATAAAATAAACTAAATAAATATTACTGATTAATATATACAGTATTATTATTTAGCTTATTTTATTAAGTTCTATTTAACGTTCTAAAATTAATAATAGTTCCAAAAAGTATTAGAATTATAGCAAGTAAATTAGATCCAGTATCACTAATTATTTGTTGATCTCTTTGTTCTGAGCTTGCATTAACAGCAGTCATATATGCATCATAATTAATAAATAGAAATATTACAGTACTAAATAGAAATAATCTATTTGTTAGTTTAGGCAAATACGTCAGATCTTCTATATTTTCAGTATAGTTAGTCTCATTCAAACTATCTAAAGTCTTAATTTTATTCCACTCTACATACCTTATATTTAATAATACACCAACGAGTACAATATAAAGACCTTGAGTTGAAATTCCTAATATGTTTAGCTGCTTAATTAATGCTTGCCTGTCAACTTTTATAGTATCTTCGCCTTCTTCATTGGCTTGGTTATCAGTATTCTTTTTTGCATTATCATTAGCATTGTAGCTGATATTGTCTTTATTCTTCATCTTTCACCTAATCGTTCATACTGATACTCATATATTATATGAATCTTTTATTTCTTTTGATATAAATCATTATAAAAATAAGAAGAACTTAAGTTCTTCTTATTTTAATGCATATACTATTAATTTTTAAGGAAGTTTATTTCCTGCCGCTAAGTATATTTCATACCATTCTTGCCTAGTTAATTCCACATCACTTGCAGTACAAATATCTTTTATTCTATTTGGATTCATAGTTCCAATTATTGTTTGAATTTTTGCTGGATGCCTTAATATCCATGCTGTTGCAATTGAAGTATTAGACACGCCTTTCTTTTCTGCAATTTCATCTATTTTTTTATTTAATTCTGGAAACTTAGGATTATCTAAAAATACTCCTTCAAAAAATCCATATTGATATGGTGACCATGCTTGAATTGTTATATCATTTAGTCTACAATATTCTAAAATTCCACCATCTCTATCTAACCCAGCTTCACATTCCATGTTAGCATTTAACCCCGAGTCTATCATTCCTGTATGCATTATTCCAAATTGCATTTGATTAATAATAATCTTATTATCAAGATATTTATTCAATAATTCAATCTGCATCGGTGTTGCATTGCTAACTCCAAAGTGTTTAACTTTTCCACTTTCAGATAATTTGCTGAAAGCTTCTGCAACTTCTTCTGGCTCCATTAATGTATCTGGACGATGTAGTAATAATGAATCTACATAATCAGTTTTTAATCTTTTTAAGCTAGCATCTACAGAAGTTAAAATATGTTCTTTTGAAAAATCATACATAACACCTGGAACTATTCCACATTTAGTTTGAATTACTATCTTTTCTCTTACATCAGAATTCATTTGAATAGCTTCAGCAAAAATTTCTTCTGATTTTCCTCCACCATATATATCAGCATGATCAAAGAATGTTATTCCTTCAGATAAAGCTTGCTTTATTGTTTTTTCAGCTTCACCTGTACTTAACTCTGCCATTCTCATACATCCAAATCCAATTTCAGTAACCTCATATTTATTAGCAATATTTATTTTTTTCATTTTTTAATCCTCCCTTTTATTATTCACTCACTTTCAGTATACATTTACATTTATATTTTTACTATATAATTATTATTTATATTTTTCAATATTATTCATATAATTATAATAATTCTTGGATTTTTAGTATGAATAATCTTATCTTTTATTTAATTAATAACCCCTATATCAATCAGGTACATCCTCTTAATCCCCACCAAATAAGTAAATTCTTAAATTCTTAAATTCTTAAATTCTTAAATTCTTAAATTCTTAAATTCTTAAATTCTTAAATTCTTAAATTCTTAAATTCTGGGCATTATATTCCATCTTTACCTTTTCTGCAATTAAATTATTTTTTTCATTGAATCATCTATAAGACTTACTAATAAAATATACAATACTACTAAATTTAATAAATATAGCACATTAATTTTATTCTTTTAACCAAACTTAATATGATATATTTATCAAAATATGCTAAAATTATTTTATAAAATAAAATAAAGGAAGTGTCTAAAATGAATCCAGTTTTACAAAACATATTAACAAGAAGAAGTGTACGAGCTTTTACTGATAAGAAAATCAGTCGTGAAGATCTAGATTTAATACTAAAGGCAGGAATTTACGCACCAAGCGGAATGAACAAACAAACTTGGCAATTTACTGTTATTCAAAATCAAAATAAAATTCAAGAATTAGCAAAAGCAATTGGCAAATCTTTAAAAAGAGATGCTAACTATAATTTTTACGGACCAGATACTATAATTCTTTTATCTAATGAAAAGGACAATTCAAACGGATTAGCTGATTGCTCTTGTGCTCTTCAAAATATATTTTTAATGGCAAATGAACTTGGAATAGGCTCTTGTTGGATTAACCAATTAAAAACCATTTGTGATGAACTGGAAATAAGATCACTACTAAACAGCTATGGAATTCCTGAAAACCATATTGTTTGGGGAATTGCAGTTCTTGGTTATCCTGAAAAACCAAACGAAATAAAACCGAAAAATGAATCTGTTATTAAATTTGTTGACTAATGTCACTATTATAGTTATTTAAATAATATTATAAAATTAAATTTAAATATATATACTCTGATAACATAAAAAGTTCAAGTAATTATAGCACAAGCTATATTTCTTGAACTTTTTATTTTTTACTTTTGCCTTTAGGTCTGTCCTACCTTGAATAGGTATCCAAATTCTATCTTGTTATTTGAATAAACCAGGAACTGCTTTCTTACTTCTTAGATTACTATTATCATTTAATTTAATTTTCTTACCAACTGTTTGAACAATATTCCAAATGCCTTGAACACCGATATCTTGATTACATGCTCTTTTTATATTTTATTAATTACTACTTGTTCCTGCTAAAATTACACTGTAACTCTAAAAAATATCAGTATTAAAAATTTTTTAAATACTGATATTTTTTCATTATATATAATTCTATTTTATAAGCTCATTCATTGATTTAACAACATTACCAAGCTCATTAACATTCGCTTCTATTTCTTCATTAGCCGCTGTATTGCGTTCTATTCCTGCATTAACCACTTCATATTCTTCTATGATATGATTAGTTCTATCAGATACTTCTTCATTAAAGCTTATTACAGATTTTGTTTCCTTAAGAAGAGTTTCTGAAGCATTACCTATTTCAATAATATTACTGCTAAAGTTCTTTAGTTCGTCTCCTATATTCTTTAGACCTTCTACACTTTTATTAATTATACTATTGCCGGTTTGTGATTTTTCATTATTATTTTCCATTTCATGTTCTACTATATTAATTTTATCTTTTAATTCTCCCACTATACCACTAACTTGATTTAATGAATTTTTTGTACCTTCTGCAAGTTTTCTAATTTCTTCTGCAACAACAGCAAATCCTTTTCCATATTCACCTGCTCTTGCAGCTTCAATAGACGCATTTAAAGCAAGGAGATTTGTCTGTTCTGAAATATCCCCTATCAAGTTTAAAATATCATCTACTTGACTTGATTTTTCTTCTAATTCTTTTGCTGATTCAAAAGTAGTATTTATATTATCGCTTATATCATCCATAATCCTTAATGAACTACTTAAATCATGTAAATTTTCATCAATAGTACTTATAAAATCTCCAATTTTGTTTTGACAATCGCTGGTTTTATCTACTACTATTTCATTAGCTTTTAATAATGAGTTTAATATATCTTTATTTTCATTTGCTTTAATAATCATATTATTGGAGTAATTAATAACCCTCTGACTTGTACTTGTAACTTCTAAAAGTGATCCTGTTTGTTCTTCAACTGCAGATGATAAATTCTCACTTGTTTCTACAACATCTGCTGATATTTCAGATATAGTTTTAAATAAATGAACAAGTTTTTCATTTTCAATTTCTAGTTCTTCTTCCTTATTGGCTACTTCCTTCATAAGCTTCGAAGAAAAATATACAATTAGAAATATACCTATTAGTGTCAATACTATTGCTACTATCTTCATCATTATTTCTGATTGAGATAATTGTTCACCTGTAAAACTGCCAGGATTTCTTTTAAATACTATCCCCATACATATGACACCTAAAACCATAGATATAGATACCATTTTTAAATCAAAAAATAAAGCTCCTAATATTATAAAATAGAAGATGATCATCCATTGAGAATCTGAGTGTAGTATTACATCTAAAAGTATATAATGAAAATATGTAATAAATAATATCACGCCTTTTGTCGCATTAAATGCTTTCATATTAAATTCATTTTTCCCCACAGTCCATACATAACAAATTCTAAACACAATTCCATATATGACTATAGCAGCTGTTAGAATTACAATTGCAGATGTAGTTACGTAATCATTAATACCAGTAACCTTCATCGTAATTGCATTTATTAAAGATGCTATGCAGCTTACCAAATAAATAATAAGAACAAATTTTAATGTTTTTTGATTAAATTTAATAATAGAACTCTCTCCATTTTTCATGTTTTATCCTCCTAATAAGTTAATTATAATATTTAATTTTTATTTTATAATTTAATAATTGATATAATATGATATAATATACGTATTATATCATATTTAACAAAATATTCTACATACATTTCCTTATTTTTTAATTTTAGATATTTTATAGAAAGATTTACAGGAGGTTTTTAAGTTTATGAATAAAAATGTTAATATATTAGGAACAGGAATATATCATCCAAATAAAAAAGTGACTAATGATTATTATATTAATCATTTTAAAGAATTAGGAAAGGATATATCAGCGTTTCTTGATACTCTTGGCAGAAATGAGCGATACATTATAGATAATAATAGTGATGAAAATGCTTTAACTATGGCATTAGAAGCTGCAAAAAGAGCATTAGAAGCTGCAAACATATCTCCAGAACAACTTGATGCAATAGTTTATTCATCTGATACGCCAGAATATTTATGTCCATCCAATGCGTTAATCATTAATCATTATTTAAATGCAGTTAATGCACATACAGTTTATGATTTAAATTCGAACTGTGTAGGAATGGTGGTTGCTTTAGATCAAATAAGCCGCTACATGAAAACATCTAAACACATTAAATATGCTCTTGTAGTTGGAAGTGTTTTTTCTAGTTCAATTGCAAGACCAGACTGTAAATACACTTATCCAACTTCAGGTGATGGTGCTGCAGCAGTGGTTCTAGAATGTGTAGATGAACCTGAATTAAGAGGAATAATAGATTCAAAATATTGTACAAAATCAGAATATTATAATACTATTATTTCACCTAAATGTGGACTTTCAAAAATGCGTTCAAATGAAATTCCAGAATATGATAAGAAACAACAATGGACTCCTTTTCCACTTGATTTCTTTTCAGTCGAATGGAGCAAAGCAATACATGAATTTAGTAAAGAGTATGATTTTTCAATGAACAGTATTCACAACTATTTCTTATCTCAATATTCAAAACAGTTTCTTATAGAAACTGCAAAAATACTAGATATAGATGATTATAAAGAAAAATTTACTTATATAGGAGACAAGTATGGTTATACTGGAACTACCAGTCCTATTTTTGCTCTTCATGAAGCTCTTACAACCAAAGAAATTGAACCTGGCTCAAAAGCTGTATTTTGTTCTGTTGGTGCTGGAGTTGCCATGTGTACGCTCTTATATTCTTTTTAGATATATTCCCAATGTTAAAGTCACTTACAAAATCAGTGGCTTTTTCTTTTTCAACAATAAAATAGCAGTAAAAAACTATTATAATATTTTTTCACTGCTATTTTATTCTTTAAGATAATGCTAGTTCTCTATTATAAAATACTCTCTTTGCCTTTCCTTCTGAACGTTTAAGAGTTTCAGGATTAACAAGTTCTAATAAACAATGAATTTGAAGCTCCCTATATAATCTATCAATAATATTTTTCTTCAATTTAATTAAGTATTCTTGTGTATAAAATTCAATATAATTATTCATTTCCACAACAATTGTAATCTTGTCCATATTTCTATCTGTTTCAACATTAATCACATAATGAGCTGATAAATCACCACTATATCCAGCTATTATTTTTTCAATTTGAATTGGATATATGTTTACCCCTCTAATGATCATCATATCATCACTTCTTCCATGAACACGCTTAATTCTTGCTTCATGAGATCCGCACTCACATTTATCATAGCTTAAAACTGTTATATCTCTTGTTCTATATCTTAATATTGGTAGTGCTTCTTTTGTAAGAGTCGTTAATACCAATTCACCTTGTTCTCCACTCACAAGATTTTCTGTAGTTTCACTATTAATTATTTCTGGTAAAAAATACTGTTCATTTATGTGAAGTCCATTTTTCATTTCACACTCACCGGCTACTCCTGGTCCCACAACTTCACTTAATCCATATATATCATACGCTTTTATATTAAAGGACTTTTCTATTCTTTCTCTCATTTCATCAGACCATGGTTCTGCTCCAAAAACTCCAACTCTTAATTTTAGTTCTTCTGGTTTTATCTCCATTTTTTTCATAACATCAGACATATGTAAAGCATAAGATGGCGTTGAACAAAGTACTGTAACCCCAAAATTTTTCATTGCTAATATCTGCTTCTCCGTATTTCCTCCAGAAATAGGAATAACCGTAGCGCCAATTTTTTCACATCCATAATGAAAACCTAATCCTCCTGTAAATAAACCATATGGTATAGAATTTTGAACAATATCTTTTGCTGTAACTCCGTTTCTTTTTAAAATTAATGCCATCATCTCGCTCCATATATCAATATCATTTTTAGTATAGCCAACAACAGTTTGTGTGCCTGTTGTCCCTGATGATGCATGAATTCTAACTATTTTTTCCATAGGAACTGCAAACATTCCATATGGATAATTATCACGTAAGTCTTGTTTAGTTGTAAATGGCACTAGTCTTATATCTTTTATGGACTTAATATGTTCTGGTTTTAATCCTATTTTATCAAACTTTTTTCTGTAAAGTTCAACATTATTATATGCATTATTTACTGTTTCTATCAACCTCTTTGTTTGAATTGCTTCTATTTCTTCTCGTATACTTCCCATAAAGCATCCTCCTTTATATTCATGAACATATAGTCACTTTATAATTATCGTATGTTTTACATTTTTATTAACATTTTATGTATTCTTATTTATTATATTGTTTAAAAAACATTTATTGTAATTTATTTCAATAAATGTTTATATTAAAATAAAAAACCTGCTTATTTAAGATAAAAGCAGGTTTTCTTAATTAAATTATTAATTTTAGATATAAAATCACTATATAATATAAAGAGACAATACTTCTAAATTTTATCTTCCGCCATACATTGCTCATGCCTATTCATACATTCATAAGCATCTTTTTTATTTGAAATTGTAAGTAAAAACAATATTTCTATAACAGCCATAAAAGGAACCCTTGTAAAGTTAAACTCATCTAAAAATAGTTTTTCTCTTGATGCTACACTTATTACATAATCACTTAACTTAGCAAGTTCTGAATTTTCATGTTTAGTTATGCAGATTACTTTAGCCTTTCTTCCAATAGCCATATTTACTAGTGTTAAAAGCTTTTTAGATGATCCAGAATTTGAAATAACAATAACTACATCACCTTCCGATATATTACATGTAAAAGCTAATTGTGTTTCATAAATAGTATTTGCAAAAGACGATATTCCAATTTGATTGAATTTATATGCACCATCTAAAGCAACAGGTATTGTATTGCCAACTGCTGCAAATTGAACAGTCCTTGCTTTTTTTATTACATCAAGAATTTCTTTTATATTCTTTTCATCCATTATGGATATGGTTTGCTTTAATTCCTCTATTTTATTGGCTAGTATATTTTCAAGTGATTGAGCTATTTTGTTTATACTTATCTCATTCGATGTAGTTCTTTCTTCACTGGATCTCATCATCTCTTTAGCTAAACTTATTTTCAAATGATGAAATCCCTTGAAATCACACTTTTTACAAAATCGTATTATAGTTGCTTCACTAGCATTACTGGCATTTGCTAATTCACTAACAGTCATATCTACAACTTTTTTTTGATTGTTAATAACATAATCAGCAATCTTTTTTTCCGCTTCAAAAAGCTTATCATAAACCTGAAATATTTTATCTAAAACAGATTTTTCTTTGCTTGACACTTTCATTTCTCCTTATTTACTTAGAAAGATTTCCTCTTCATTAAATTATTCAAAAGTATATTTTAATCCCCATTGTTCTCTAACATTATCCATTATACCTACTACATCTGTTGATAATTCTAATGTATCATTATCTTTTTTCTTCTCAATATAATCAATCATATCTTTGATTTCATATATTAATGCCTTAGAAGTTTCTCCACATTCTATAGTTTCTACTCTTCCATCAGGATAAGTAATTGTTGCTTTTTCTGCTCTTGGGAAATTTTCTACTGTGATATAAGCTTTTTCTCCACAAACAATTCCTCTCTTAGGCTGCTTTGCTCTCATTGTTAATGAAATGACTGCCATTTCATCTTCTTTATTTTTTAATATTATTCCTGATTGCTCATCAACTCCAGTTTCAAACTTTTTAACTGTTGTCAATATTTCTTCTGGCTGGCTTGAAAGAAAATATCTTGCATATGATAATGCATAAGTACCAATATCAAGTAATGCTCCACCAGCTAAATCTGGACTAAAAAATCTATTTGTAACATCATATTCCTTGAGACTTCCAAAGTTGACCTGTATCATCTTTATCTTTCCAAGGTCTCCGTTCTTAACAATCTCGCCTAATTTCTTATATAGTGGCATATGGAAAATTGTCATTGCTTCTGTAACTATTAGATTCTTTTCATTAGCCAAATCTTTTATTTCCTTTAATTGCTTTCCATTTACGGTTATTGCTTTTTCACAAATAACATGTTTATTATTTTTTAAACTTTCAATTACATATTCATGATGATTAGAATGTGGTGTTGCTACGTATACAACATCAATATTTTCATCTTTAAGCATTTCATTAAGATCCTTATACACATTTTTTACATTATGATTTTTTGCAAACTCTTTAGCTTTATCAAACTTTCTTCCCCAAACACCATAAACTTCTCCTACTTCTTCGTTTAAAGATTTTGCAAACTCATTTGCTATTGTTCCTGGTCCTATAATTGCCCAATTTAATTTTTTCATATTCTACACCTCACATATATTTATTAATATTACTAATTCATAATCAATTATTTTTTAGATATAACTCTAATCCCTTTTTCACTTGCAACAACTGCTTTTGTTACAACATGTGTAAATAATGATGTCTCAACTACTCCACAGATTTTTATCAAATCATCATTTAGTTTTTCTGCATCTTCAATATTTTTAAACTCAACATCTAGTAATAAATTTCCATCATCACTAATAGTAAATCCATCTTTAATGCTGCTACATCTTACTACAGGAATACCACCTAATTCTCTTACTTTTCTTTCAACATATCCTAATGATTCTTCCAGTACTTCAAGCACAACTGGATCTTTAAATGATAATTTTTCTTCAAATTTTTCTTCATCTACAAGTAATATATAGTCATTTGCCATACTTCCAATTATTTTTTCTCTAGTATGAATCCCTCCACCACTTTTTAATGCATTTAAATGTTTATCAACATGGTTGCAGCCATCAAATGCTACATCTATTTTATCTACTGAAAAAGTATGCAATACTTCTAAACCATTTTTTATACATAACATCTTTGTTTTCATTGACGGTGTGACTACTTTAACATTTAGTTTTTCTTCTTTTATGAAATCCACTAAATATGATATAGTTTGGCCGCCACCAAGTCCTATAACTGTATTATCTTTAATATACTTTAAAGCTTCTTTTGCACAATTCTTTTTTAAATCCATGATTACACTCCTTCTATATGATAATAGTTTTATTTCTTACTCTTATATTATTACGACACATTAATTTCGTCAATATAATTTATAACGAAGTTTTTTTTCTTGAATAAAAATTATAATTATAGATAGTTAATATACAAATATAAAACATGGAATAATTATTCTACCAAAAAATAAGTGCCTATCTAATATTGATATAGATAAGCACTTATTTAAAATTTCTAATTGTTACTCTTATTAAAATATGCAACTCCAATAGCCCCTGGTCCTACATGAACACCAATAACTGGTCCAATAGATTGTATACCTACATGTATATTAAGCTTTTCTTCTAATTTTTTAGCAAGTTCCATTCCTTCATCTTCACAATTAATATGATGTACTATAACATCTCCAATTCCCTTATTGTTACAGTCTTCTAAAACCTTATTTAAAATTGAGTCTACAGCTTTCTTTTTAGTTCTTACTTTCTCAAATACTGTTGTTTCTCCGTTTTCCACTGTAAGGATTGGTTTAATTTGAAATATACCACCTAAAATTGCTGATGCCTTTCCTATTCTTCCACCCTTTTGTAAATACTTAAGAGTATCTGGAACAAAAAGAAATCTACTATTCTCTTTAACACTTTCAGCTACTTTCATAACTTCTTCCATTGTTTTCCCGCTCATTGCAGCTTTCGCAGCTTCTAATGCTATGAATCCCATCTGCATACTATTTGTACTTGAATCAAAAATTTCAATACTTGCATCTTTATAATCTTCTAAAATCATATTTTTTACTAAATGAGCACTTGAATACGTTCCACTCATTTTAGCTGAAATAAATATAGCAAACACCTCATCACCATTATCTATTTTGTCTTTAAATACTTTTAACAATTCATCCATTCCCGGTTGAGATGATGTTGGTATTTCTCCGCTTAAATCCATTTTCTTATAAAATTCTTTATTTTCTAAATCAATTTCCTTATAACTTTCTCCATTTAAAATAACATTCAATGATACTACAGTTATATCTAGTTCTTTAGCCAATTCTTTTGGTATATAACTAGTACTATCAGTTATTATTTTTACTGCCATTTTACTCTCCTCTTAAATTCTATATATTAAAATATTTTGTCTATTGTTTATTGCATCTATTAGAATTATATCCTATATTTTATATTATAATATTATAATAAATTTCTTTAAAACTAAGTATATCATTCAATATATATTATGCAATATTATTTTCACATTATATGAGTTTAGTTATACTATCTAGCTTTATTATAAATTCCATGTGCAATGCTCTTGTTAATGAAACATATAATAGTTTTTTATCTAATAAACTTTCACTATAGCTATCTTCACTTGGATTCAATAGTATTGTACAGTCAAACTCTAACCCCTTTGTTAAATATGATGGAATTATTAAAAAATCTTCTTCACATTTATCATTTTTTTCTGTAACAATTCCAAATTTATATTTACTATTTTTCTGTAATATTCTATAAAAATTATTTGCCTCTTTATCGTCTTTTGTTATAACAGCCATACTACTTTTATTATTTTCTTTTAAAAGTTTTATTATATTTTCTATCTCTGTTACATACTCTTCTTCTATTTTAACTTCTATTATTTTTGGTTTTTCACCATGCCTTAAAACCGGCTTACATTCTTTAATATTAAGATTTTGTGAGTTTAAAACCTTTGATGCAAAATCTATAATTTCCACAGTTGAACGGTAACTTTGGCTAAGCTGTACATATGTAGCCTCACTATTAAATACGTCTTTTATTAATTCATCCCATGAATTTATTCCCTTATAATAATAAATTCCCTGTGCTAAATCTCCTACTAAAGTTAAAGAATTTCCTATAGCTAAATTTCTTATTACATCTAATTGAAACATGCTATAATCTTGAACTTCATCAACTACGATATGTTTAAATCTTTCTTCATCACTTATCCCATCAATTAATATTTTTATATAGTATAAAGGTGCTAAATCATCTTCATCTATAATGTTATTTTTTATATTATTATCAAATTCACTTTTCATATATTGTTCTAATACTTTAGGTATTCTCCCTGCTGTCGCACTATCAAAAAGCTCTTCATTATTAAAAAATTCTTTATATAAGTCACTAGAATTTATTGATTTCCACTCTTTAAAATAAGCATTAAATTCTCTTTTTGCATTCTTTTTTACACTTTCTTTTAGCATATCCCTTTCATCATATATATCAATCAAAAATTTTCTTCTTTTTTCAATATCTTTATGTTCTCTTTTGATCTCTAAAACCTTAAAGTCATATTTTTCATCTATAGCTGCTAATGTAACTTCAACTTTGTTTTTCAAATTCAATTGCAGATATTTTTTTATTTCATCTTTTCTTTTATTTATAGGATGCATCTTAAAGTCATTTTTGTAGAGTTTTTCAATATACTTCTTATCAAATAATACTTCTTCTTTAACTCTAATATCTTTTATGTCAAAGCTTATATGCTCAATTAATTTAATAAATCTTTCAAGCATTTTTTTATAAACTAATGTTCCTTTCACTTTACTAGAATTTAATATCAGTTTTTTCTTAAACTCATCTTTTTCATTTAATATCTGTTTGATTTTTTTATCTTTATCATATACTTCTAATTTAATCTTTAACTTGGATAACATCAGGTCTTCAAAGGTGTTTTGTTTAACCTCACTAACATCTAAACTTGGTAGAATGTCTGAAATGTAATTTAAGAACAATTTATTTGGTGCTAAAACTAATATATCTTCACCTTTTAAATTTTCATTATATCTGTATATAAGGTATGCCAATCTATGTAATGCTATTGTTGTTTTTCCAGAGCCTGCTGACCCTTGAACTATTATAGGTAAGTTTTTAGGCCATCTTATTATTTCATTTTGTTCCTTTTGTATAGTTGATACTACTTCTTTAAGTTTTTTTCCAGTATTAGCTTCTAAATTTATCTTTAGAAATTCATCCACTAACTCTTTTCCTTCTTCACCACTTACCATTATTTGATCAATAGCCTCATCAAAAACTTTTTCGATTTCATCATTATTAAATAAGAACTTTCGTTTAGTTTCTAGCTTTCCTTCAATAATGCCTTTAGGCGATTTATAATATGACTCTTTTGATGTTCCACTATAATATAAATCAGCAACTGGTGCTCTCCAGTCAACTACTATTTCTTCAACATCTTTTGTATTACTTATTCCATTCTTTCCTATATATATTGTCTCTTCAAAATTTCCGTTTTCTTTAAAATCAATTCTTCCAAAGTATGGATTATTTATTGCTTCAGTATAATTCCCTATTTCTTTTTCCAAAGATTCTTTTAATACCTTAAAAGTTTCTTTTTCTACGCTATAACTTCCTTTCACTTCTTTTACAAGCTGACTCAATTTGGTTGCTACCTCTTCTAATCTATTGCTTTTAAAATTAATCTCATTCTTTATTAATTTTCTTTTGTCCTCTAACACTCTCTGCTCTTCCAATAATATTTCATCCATATCTTGCACCTCCTTAAAAAATAACAAATAACATATTTTAACAAGTAAGATAAATGAATATTGTATCATAAAAACTAAAAATACAATAGTATATATATTCTTTTAAAAAATAATCCACATACAAATTACATAACAGTTGCTTAATTTGTTGAAGAATTAAATTTTCAACATATATATAATAATTATTATTAATTTTATAACTTACATAAACGAATAAATTAATTATCTTCTTAATTTATTTTATCATAGTACATTTTTCTTTAAATTAGTGTACTATTATTTATATACATTTCTTCTAAACAAATAAAAGAAAGTTTCTAAATAAGAAAGGAGTGAATTATTGAGAATATAAATAATTATGTTCTCATAATTAGATATGAATAGTAAATCTTTGAATGATTATAATATTGAAATTGGAAAACTTCCAAAAGGACCTTTAAATAAAATATCTGATGTGCCTGGCATAAAGGTTGGGCATTGTACTCTTGATAATGAAGAGCACAAAACTGGAGTAACTGTTATAATTCCTAGTGAAAATAACATCTTTGAAAATAAACTTATAGCTTCTTCTTTTGTTTTAAATGGGTTTGGCAAGAGTTTAGGACTTGTGCAGATAGATGAACTTGGAACATTAGAAACACCAATAACCATAACTAATACATTAAACGTTGGTCTTGTTCATGACGCTATCATAGAATACATGATTAAAACATGTAAAAAAGAAAATATAGATATTCGTTCAATCAATCCTGTAGTATGTGAATGTAATGATAGTGGCTTAAATAACATCCAAGAAAGAGCTGTGCATAAAGAACATGTTTTTAAAGCAATAGAAAATGCATGTTCTAATTTTGATGAAGGCGATGTAGGTGCCGGAAAAGGTACTGTATGTTATGGATTAAAAGGTGGAATCGGCTCATCATCACGCATAATTGAATTAGATGGAAATAAATATACACTTGGAGTCCTAGTACAATCAAATCATGGCATATTAGATGATTTAATCGTAGATAACAATAACATTGGAAGCAAATTAAGGGAATATATTGAAACAAATGTAGTAGATAAAGGTTCAATAATAATGATTATTGCAACAGATATGCCAGTAAGTGATAGACAACTTAAAAGAATAATAAAACGTGCCAGCGTTGGGCTTGCAAGAACTGGTTCATTTATTGGACATGGTAGTGGTGAAGTTATGATTGGATTCTCTACAGCTAATACAATACATCATTCAGAAAAAAATGATATTATAAATATTAATATCCTAAATGAAAATTCTATAGATAAAGCTTTTAGAGCTGTTGCAGAAGCTACTGAAGAAGCTGTTCTAAAATCACTGTTAGCATCTGATACCGTAACTGGATTTGATAAAAAAACAAAATATAGTATAAACGAATTCCTAAATAATATGATATAATAACTTAAGAAAACGTATTAATAATTGCTTTTAGGAGGACAAACTATGAAAATTGCATTGATAGCTCATGATAAGAAAAAAGAAGAAATGATTGAGTTTTCTAAAAAACACACAGAAACATTAGCTAAATATGAATTAGTCGCTACTGGGACTACTGGTAAGAAGATTTCAGAAGCCACTGGACTTGAAGTTAAACGATATCTATCTGGACCATATGGTGGAGATCAACAATTAGGTGGACGTATTGCAGAAGGTAAAATAGATTTAGTAATCTTTTTAAGAGATCCTCTTACTGCTCAACCTCATGAGCCTGATGTTTCTGCCTTACTTAGAGTATGTGATGTACATAATGTTCCTGTAGTTACTAATATAGCTACTGCTGAACTTATAATTACACAATTTTAGTATTAATAAAATTAAACTAGAGAACTAATAGTAATTACACTTTATTTCCTATTAGTTCTCTTTTAAATTAAATATTAATTATATATTCAATTATCATTTCTTACTTTTACAAATTATTTTCTATTCTTCTCCATCCATTTAGTAGCCCAATCCACTAATAATCTTTGCCTTATTAGCCTTACTTCTGCATTTCCAACTCTATGAATATTAATATTCATTTCTTTATCATATTCTTGTCCCATTTGAATAAAATCACTATCATCAACATCTTGGGTGTTATAAGTAACCCATTCTCTTTTTCCATCAATCATTATGGCACTGCTTTCATTGGTAAATTTCTTTCCTTTAAAATCTGCTATTGTTTCGGATAAATGAAATGATGTATTTTTGTCATATCCGACACCAATTAAAAGAATATATCCATCTAACTTATAAAGCTTATCTATTGGAGAATTTTCTCCAAAAATATTACTCAAATCATGATCTTTTGTTAGATATTCTGCATTCTTTCCATAAGCTGCAACGGATCTTGCAGGATGATCAGATCGCTTAACACCTGGCCATTTTGCAAATAATTCTGCAACTGCTCCCATACCAATAGCTGGTGTTACATTTTTATCATATGCAGGCCAATTTTCTCTTATAATATCATACCATTCTTCTGGTTCCTCCCAATGAACGCCTTTAATTGGATCTAGATTTTTCCAAGTCTGTGTTGGCATCATTATTGTGCCTTCTTCTCCCACTATGTCAATAAGTGCTCTTATTACAGTTTCAGCTCCTCCTACAACAAATCCCAGCTTCTTTAGTGATGTATGAACCATTATATTTTGCCCTTCTGAAACACCGCATTTTTTTAAACCATTTATTAAATCCTCTCTTGTTAAAATTACTCTTGTTTCTTTCTCAGAATTCATTTTATTTTCACTCCCCTTTTAAAAAATTATTGCCATATATCAAAATACTTCTCTTATATCTTATTAAATACTTTTCTGTCTTATATTTCAAGTTATCTTTTTTCTAAAATCATACCTACATTAAATAAAGGACGTGCTAAGTTTAGAGGATAACAACCGACCATAAGATCTTCATTTCTTTGTTTCATCTAAACTCATAGTATAAAGTCTATTACTACTAACAGGCGTTATATTTCTATGATTATAGAGAAAACAAAGAAATTCAATATATGAATACCCGACTCATATTCATTCGCTGGGTAAGCGATTCACACCAAATCACAGATTTGGGTTCTCTGCTTAGGCGTAGTATTGTATTAAGAAATTTAAGCTTTTAACTTCTTAGAGATAGGCTGTTCCAAAATAATTTGTCCAACACTTGCTGTTGGAGCAAATTGTTTTGGGCACAGCCTATCTCTTTAGAAGTTTTAGCTTAAATTTCCCTATAATCGAGCCTATCATATATTGAATTTCGGTTGTTATCCACTAAACTCTGATTCTACATCCCTTATTTATGTTGTGATCAATATATACTTCACTAAAGATATTCTTTTAATATTTTTCCTAGTATTTTTAGGCCTTCAACGATTCTTTCTTCAGGCATATTAGAATAATTTATTCTAAAGAAATTTTCATTTCCTCCATTTGGAAAGAAAGGTCCTCCTGGAACGAATGCTACATTATGTTTTAGACATTCATCTAAAAGTTCTCTTGCATCAATATTCTTTGGAAGTTCAACCCATGTAAATAAACCTCCATCTGGTCTATTAAACTTTACATTCTCAGGGAATTCTTTTTCCATAGTTTCTACTGCTAAATCGCATCTCTTTTTATACAGTTCACGAATTGTTTCTATATGTTCATCAATATCATTTAATTCTAAGTATTTTGCTATATCCATTTGTGCAATTGTATTACATTGTAAATCAGTACTTTGTTTAATTACTACTAGCTTCTCTATTATTTCTTCATGTGCTGCTACCCATGCAATCCTATATCCTGGACAAAATATTTTTGAAAAAGTACCTAAGCAAACAACATTTCCACATTCATCAAATGATTTTAGAGATGGTAGATTTTCTCCTTTAAATCTAAGTTCTCCGTAGGGATTATCCTCAATTACTATCTTGTTATATTTATCAGCAAGTTCAGCTACCCCTTTACGTCTTTCTATTGACCATGTAACCCCAGTTGGATTTTGAAATGTTGGTATTGTGTATATTAGCTTAATATTTTTTGTTGTCTTTAATATTTTTTCAAGTTCATCAACAATCATTCCATCTTTATCTGTAGGTACTTCTATAAAGTTACATTCATATGCTTTAAAAGCAGTAATAGCCGCAAGATATGTCGGACTCTCGCATAATACAACATCATATTTATTTAAAAATATTTTTCCTAAAAAATCTAAACCTTGTTGTGATCCATGTGTTATTAATATATTCTCATATGAAAAATTAGCCCCTAAAGTTTTATTCATTCTTTCTGCTATCCATTTTCTTAGTGGATTATATCCTTCTGTTGTAGCATATTGAAGTGCCTTTTCCCCATTTTCCTCAAGCACCTTCTGATTTGCTTCCTTTATTGCTTCTATCGGAAATGTCTCCGGTGCTGGAAGACCTCCAGCAAATGATATAATTTCTGGTTTTTCAGTAACCTTTAATATTTCTCTAATTACAGATGCTTCTAGTTTATTCATTCTTTCTGCAAACTCAAATCTCATTTTTACAGCCCCCAATTCATTTGAATATTTATTAACATTTTAATATTGTAAATGTATGATTTCAATGATAAAATTGTATGCAAAACAATATTTTATAAAATTTTAAAAATATGTTATTTATAATTTAAATATACATTTATTAAAAATTAAGAATATAAGAGGTGGTCTAAATGCCAGTAAACTCCTTTGATAATTATCCTATGTCATGGAAACCAAATACGAAAGACTTAACTCCGCCACTATATAAATCTCTTGCTCAACTACTAGAAAATGATATACAAAATGGTACTTTAAATCCTGGAGATAAATTACCCCCTCAAAGGGAATTGGCCGACTTTTTAGATTTAAATTTAAGTACTATAACAAGAGCTTTTAAAATATGTGAGCTGAAGGGTTTAATAAGTGGTACAACAGGTAAAGGAACTTATATTTCTTCTGATGTACAAACTTCTCCTTTACTTCTAAGTACATTAAATGAAGATTATATAGATATGGGAGCCGCTTTTCCATTATACGAGCAAAATAAATATATAATTGATTTAATAAAAAAGCTTATAAAAAAAACTAATATTGAAAATTTTCTTCAGTACTCGCCTCCAATTGGACTTTTATCTCATCGAAAGACCGCATGCAAATACCTAAGGAAATTTAACATAAATGCAACTCCAGAAAATATAATGATAACTTCCGGATCTCAAAATGCCTTATCAATTATTTTAATGTCACTATTTGCTTCTGGAGACAAAATAGGAACTGATCCTCTAACATATCCTGCATTTAAATCACTTGCAAACATGCTTGGAATACGACTTTTTCCTCTTCCAATAAATAATACATCGGTTACTTATGAAAATTTAGATACCATATGTAAAAACGAAAACATTAAAGGATTATACTTAATTCCTGAAATGCATAATCCAACAACTTATTCTACTATGTCAAAAAATCAAAAGGAAAAGCTATCAAAAATTATAAAAAATAATAACTTACTCTTAATTGAGGATGGAATATATGCATATTTGAGTGATTCTAATAATATACCTTTATCCGCTATGGCTCCAAACCACAGTTTATATATATCAAGCCTTTCTAAATGTCTCTGTGCTGGCTTACGTGTTTCTTTTATGGTAGTACCTAATAAATATAAATCTAAAGTTGAACAAGGCATTTATAATGTTAATGTAACTACTTCATCTTTTAACGTTGAAATAGCATGCCAAGCTATAGAAACACACTTGAGTGATAAAATCATATCTGAAAGAAAGAATTTAACTCTCGAAAGAAATACTATAGTAAATAGGATATTAAAAAATAGAACCGTTTATGGAAATGATTATAGTTTATTCAGATGGCTAGTATTACCCAAGCACATTTGTGGAAGCAAATTTGAAATACGAGCATTAGAAAAAGGTGTTCAAGTATTTTGTGCTGATAGATTTGTTGTTGGGAATAGCAAGTTTGAACCAGCGGCAAGACTGTCAGTGTGTTCTCCAAAGAATAATGAAGAATTAGAACGTGCATTAATTATAATTGATAATATAATTAATGAAATGTAAATTATGATATAATTTTTAAATAATGAAATAAGAATTATATAACCTAATTGAATCTGATTAATAGAATTCAATTAGGTTATGATTTTAAATAAACTATATTTTATAAAAACTCTTCTAATATGTACCTCATATCATCTTCTGTTTTAACTATTAGCTGGTTAATATTCTTTTCTGCATAGATTATATTCCCCTTTAGAATTTCAATACAATCATCAACAAGAAATGGAATATCATTAACAACTATCATTTCACTTTCATTACATTTCTCTTTTAGCCATGTATTAAACACATATTCTGGTGATTCAATGGATGCTTTTTCCATTTTTTCCACCTCCTTGACCTTCTCTAAATATTACCCTTATAATTAATTTTATCGTAACATGATTTAATCACTTTATTATTTTATTTAATTTAGCTTTAATTTGATACATATTTTTTATTTTCTTTCTTTTATTGGTATATATTCCTTACGTTTACTAACGTTCTCGTATGCTGGTCTTATTATTTTATCAGCGTTAATTAATTCCTCTATTCTATGAGCACTCCATCCTGCTATACGAGCTATTGCAAATATTGGTGTATAAAGTTCTAATGGAAGATCCAACATACTATATACAAATCCACTATAAAAATCAACATTTGCACTTACTCCTTTATATGTTTTTCTTTCTTCCATAATTACATCAGGTGCTAATTTTTCAACTAATGAATATAAAGCATATTCTTCTGTCAAACCCTTTTCTTCTGACAAACTTTTTACAAAGCTTTTAAATATTTTTGCTCTTGGATCAGATAAGGAATATATAGCATGTCCCATACCATAGATTAATCCTGCCTTATCAAAAGCCTCTTTATGAAGTAAAGCTTTTAAATATTTTCTTACTTCATCTTCATCATTCCAATTTCTTATATTCTTCTTCATATCATTAAACATTTCAACTACTTTTATATTTGCTCCACCATGCTTTGGACCTTTTAAAGATCCCAATGCTGCTGATATTGCTGAATACGTATCAGTACCTGATGATGAAACAACATGTGTTGTAAATGTAGAATTATTTCCACCACCATGTTCTGCATGAATAACTAAAGCTATATCAAGAATTCTTGCTTCAAGTTCAGTATATTTACTATCTGATCTAAGCATATAGAGAATATTTTCAGCTGTTGATAACTCTGGCTGAGGTGTATGAATAATTAAGCTATTTCCATTATAGTAATGATCATAAGCTTGATAACCATAAACTGATAATAATGGAAATTGAGCTGTAAGTGATAGACATTGGCGCATTACATTTTCCACAGAAATATCATCAGCTTTATCATCATATGAATATAATGTTAGTACACTTCTTGCTAGAGCATTCATCATATTTAAGCTTGGAGCTTTCATTATTACATCTCTTACAAAACTAGGTGGTAAAGACCTATATCTTCCTAGTATCTCATTGAATCCATTTAATTCTTCTTTATTAGGGAGCTTTCCCATTATTAAAAGATATGAAACTTCTTCAAAACCAAATCTTTTTTCTTTTACAAAGCCTTCAACTAATTTTTCTATATCAATTCCTCTATAAAAAAGTTTCCCATCACAGGGAACTTCTTTACCATCAACAATTATTTTAGAATAAATCTCTGATATTTCAGTAAGGCCTGTAAGAACTCCTTTACCATTTACATCACGGAGTCCTCTATTTACTTTCTTTTCTATATACAACTTCTTTTCAATTGTACTGTTTTCCACACATATATCCTTCAGCTTTAATATGTCTGGTATAATTTCAGAAAAAGTTATATCTGGTGCAATACTCATCTTTTAAAGTCCCCCTCACTATAAATAAATCTAATGTATAATATTAACATTCTAACATAAAAACATTTATAAATCCAACCTTCTTTAATTATATATATAATAAAACACAGCTATTTAATGCATAATATCAATAAATAACCGTGTTTTTTTCAAATTTATTAATATGTACCTATTAATTCTTAATCTGGCTCATTTCCAAAAGTCCTATCTTCAGCTTCTTTATAACCATTTTCATCATCACTACTATCCTCTTCTTCATTTGCATAAGGATCAGATACTATATCATTTGGATTTGCACTAGAATCTATAGGATTAAAAGTTTCATCATCTGGACCTGGAATAATATCATTCATATTATAATTAGGATCCGGTGAAGAATTGTTGTTATTATTAGTAGTAGTGCTACTATTATTAGTGTTACTATTAGTAGTGGTATTCTGAGGTTTTGATGCTGCCATATTATTTTCTGCTGGTTTGTTTTTATTATTTCCTGTCACAACATTTTCTCTTTTATTTGTATTTTCTTTTTCTTCAAGTGGATTTTCATTAGATTCTCCAAATACCCAATTAGAAGCTGTATTTTCTTCTTTACTTGTTGTTATGAAATATGTTTTTAAATCTTTTCTAGTTGATTTATTACTTTCTGCTGCTTCCTTGTCAGATGAATTATTACATGATATTAAACTTAAACTCAATATAACAATAAAACCACTTAATATTATTTTTCTCATCTTTTCATCCATTCCCCTTTTGTTACTATGTACTTACTGATTATATTTTATAATAAGTTTACAACTATTACAATTTTTTTATTGAACTATATAAAGAAAACAGAATATCTTTCAAAAACTTATTCTAAAAAGATATTCTGTTCATTTTTTAGTATTGAATTTATTTTTTAATTTTCCACACTTCCAGCACGTTTCTAAATTTGCTAAACAATAGTTCCTAAACTCCATAAACAGGTCCATTATGATTTATTGCATATATCTTTCTAACTCCAAAAAGAGTAATTAGGTATGCAATCATTTCAACTATATCACCAAGCAATATCTCAAAGTTGGCTGATCTCGCTGCATTTAAATTACCTGTTCTAAAATGAAGTGGAGTATTCCTATATTGAATTTTTGAAACTTGAACTAGTACTGCTTGTGCGATTACTTCAAGCTGAGATCCTAATAACAATGCAATATCTGGATCCGGCTCAAATTCTGATTCATCATTGTTCTGTCTTATTTTAATTACTTCTATTGCTTGTAATGTAGATATATATTCTAGAACATAACCTAATATTATAACCAGCAAAGCAGAAGCCTGAATATTTAAAAGTCTAGTATCAAATTCATCCAATCCTGGTATACTTTCTTCTGTTCCTTCGTCATTTTCGTTATCATTATTGTTATATTCTTCTTCATCATATGATGTATTAAAGTCGTTATTTCGGGCTACTGGTATCACCCCCTATAACTATAATATATATTAACAACTAAACTGTTCATGACTTAGATAATTTAAATATTTTCTGCTTGTTTCTTTTCATTATATAAAGTAATTCCTAATGTTAGTATAAGACCACCCCATAAAACTGTGGCTCCAAGCCCAAAAACTATTATTGCTGACGTTGTCATTTTAACACCTCCATTATTTTATTTAGCTATTACACTTAATAAGTTGTAACACATTATATTTACATTACAAATTATAATTTGTCTAACAATTCTCAGTTATCAATAATCAATTTTCAATGAAGGAAAAAAGTCTTCGACTTTTAATTATAATATTAGAAAAACTGAAAGTTTTTCATCCTTCATTGAGCATTGTAAATTGTTAATTGGTTTACGAATTCTATTTCGTGTGACAATCCCCTATCTTTTATTTTATATTCTTTAAAGTTTAAACTTTATATTTACTTATCTTTCCACGGTCTCTTAGCCAGTAATAATGCTCCTATTACACCAATTCCTATTATAGACCATCCATATAATAGTAATGATAACATTGGATATCCACCATATGGATTTTTTATTTCTGTAAATATACTTTGTATTAACATAAATATTAATATTGCTGGTGTTAAATATTTTATAGTTAGATCCCACCAACTACCTATCTTAAAGTATGAAATTTCATTAGTATGTTCTCTGATTTTCTTAGGTTTTACTATCCATCCTATTAATAAGACTTCAAGTAATCCAACAACTACTATTCCGTAGTTATTAATGAAATTATCAATTATATCTAATAAGTATAATCCTGCACCTGTTGCAAAAACAGAACTTATTATAAATCCAATAACGCAAATTATTGTGACCATTTTATTCTTTTCAATTCCGAATTTATCACTAAATGGTGCTGCAACTGCCTCTGTTAATGATACTGAAGATGTTATTCCTGCAAATATCAAGCATAAGAAGAATAACGAACCTAATATAGTTCCTCCCCCCCCCATAGTACTAAATACTTTAGGGAAAACAACAAATGCAAGCCCTACTCCACTTGAAACAACTTCAGACATTGGTAAGTTTTGAGAAGTAGCCATATATCCAAGTATTGCAAAAACAGCTATTGCTGATAAAAATTCAAATCCACAGTTTGCAAACGCAGTCATAAAAGCACTATTATTTATATCAGTCTTTTTCGGTAAGTAGCTTGAATAAGTCATCATTATTCCCATAGCTAAACTTAATGAAAAGAATACTTGCCCATATGCTGCTACCCATACCTTTGGTTTCATTACCATTGACCAATCAGGTGTAAATAATGTATTCAATCCTGTAGTTGCTCCATTTAGAGTAACTGCTCTAATTGCAATTATAATCATTATTGTTATTAATGTTGGTAATAGAATTTTACTTGCTTTTTCTATTCCACCTTTAACACCCTTATAACATATAAACCAGTTTATAGCCCATATAAAAGCTATTCCTAATAAAATCGGCCATACCATTTTCCCAAATTCAAATGGTGAGGATGTTAGTTGTAAGAAATCATTGTGGAAAAATGCATTTGAATCATTTCCCCATTTTTTTGAAAAACTAAAAGTAAAATAGTTTACTGCCCAGCTTAATATCATTGAATAATAACCTAATATCATAAATGCACTTATAGTTGGCCACCATCCAAGCCATTCCCATTTTTTATTGGTTCTTGCTATAGCAAGTGGCGTTGAACCTTTATATTTATGTCCCATTCCATATTCTAATATTAATAAAGGGATTCCTGCTGTAAATATTGCAAAAAAGTATGGAACTAAAAATGCTCCTCCACCATTTGTATATGCTACATAAGGAAACCTCCATATATTACCTAATCCTACTGCTGACCCTACTGCTGCCAATATAAATCCTAATTTAGACCCCCACTGCTCCCTCTTTTCTTCCATCATATTTCTCCTTTATGTCGTTTTTTATCATTAGTTTTATAAATAAGTTTAATAATAGGTATATAATATTATAATTAATTAATAAAGACAACCTTGTTTTAGATATTTTCATCGAAATGCAGTCTATATTTTGCCAGTTTAATATTTAATTAATAGAAATCTATTAATTGATAACATATAATTTTGTATTACTGTTAATTTCGCATGTTTCCATCGTATTTTAAATTAACAAATTAAAAAATCTTCTAAAATTAAAATTTTAGAAGATTTCTTTTATTACATTGACTTTTCCACATTTAATACCTAATATATCTTTATTATTCTCTATATAATCTTTAATTATATTTATACTTTTTCTGGTTATTTTTTCTCCTGCACAAATCATTGGAATTCCTGGGGGGTATGGTATTATTGCTTCTTTAGCAATTTTATCTTCACACTTATCATATTCTAAATATTCACCTTCTTTATTAAATACTTCATATGGTTCTAATACTTTTTGTGGAATATCTAAATCATAACACTCTTCAATTTTTCCTCTTAATACTCCCATATCCAAATTTAAAATTGCATTATATATGATTTCAAAATCTTTATCATTATTGAAAGGTGATAATATTAAAACTACACCTCGTGAAAAACTCATTTCAGCTTGTATATTGCATTTTCTTAAATATAATAATAATTCATTACCATTATATCCTTTTGGTAAAATCATTAAATATCGTGTTAAATCTATTTGATAGTTTTTAAATGCAAGATCTTCTTTAGATGTTATTATTACCTTATGTAAATCATTAATTTTCTTTTTCCAATACTCTGCTCTATTTATTAACTCTTCATAGTCACCACTTCCATATTCATCTAAATAATATCTTGCATAATCAAGTGATGCCATAATTAAATATGATGGAGACGTAGTCATAAATGCCTTTAAATAAAATTCTAAGTTTTCATTTTCTTTATTTACTAATAGATATGCTCCTTGAGTAAGTGCTGGCAATGTTTTATGAGCACTAAGCACAATATAATCACCTATGTTTGTTATAGATTTAGGTAGTCTATTACTAAAATTAAAATGAGCTCCATGTGCACAATCTATAATTGTTGCAATTCCCTTTTTCTTCATATCAACCAATACATCTTCAATATCATAAGTAATACCAAAATAATTAGGATATGTTAATATTATTCCTTTAGGATTTTTGCACTTTTTTAATGATGAATATATATTTTCTTTGCTTACAGGTAGAAATATTCCATTCTTTTTGTCAATTACAGGTTCAATATATATAACTTTAAGCTTTCTTAAAATTAATCCATTATAAATTGATTTATGGCAATTTCTCTCAACAATTACTTCATCACCTTCATTGAATTCAGAAAAAATTGCAGTTAAATTTCCGCTTGAACTTCCATTGACTAAAAAATATGCCTTTTTGCTATTATACGTTTTGGCTAGAGCTTCTTGAGCTAGCTTAATCACACCTTCTGGACAATGTAAATTATCTAATGGATCTACTTCTGTTATGTCTAGCTTTCCCATTCTTCTTAAGAACTCTCTTCCTATATCATCCTTTGTAAATCCTAGTCCACATTTATTTCCCGGCATAGAAAGTATTAAATTATTTTCATCATTATATTTTAATAATTCCTTTAATAATAATGGTGTATTCATAAAATTCCCCTTTATTTTAATTTATAGAAATTAACAAATAACTTGTACACTTGAAGCTTTAAGTACTTTTTCAGCTACTTTAAAAACTTCTTCTTTATATATTTCTGATAAATTATTTAATTCATCTACATATATATTATAGTCACCAAACATTGTATCATAAACTGCAAGTTCTTTAGCTAGTATTATGCTTTTTTCTTCTTTAAATAATCTTTTTATTTTTAAAGCTTTAACAAATCCATTAATATCTTGTTTATTTATATTTATTTTATAATGCTCCAAATTGTTTATGCAATTATTTACAAGTTCAATACATTTATCAACATTTTCTTTGGAAGTAGTAAACATTATTTTATATAATTTAATATAATTCTCATTATTTATACTTGCTATAACATCATATATGAGACCATTTTTAGTTCTTAAAGTATCGTATAATAATGAGTTTACCCCTTCACAAAAATATTCATTAAATACTTTTAATAATTTTGTTTCATTATGATTTAACATATCAATTGGAAAGACCATTTGAACCTTGCATGTTTTTATTCCATCTCTTTTATCATTAAATCTTCTTGTTACTAATTTATCATATTCTATTATATATTTCTCTTCTTCTCTATTTAATTTCCTTTTATTCCACTGTTCAAAATGTTTTACTACTATATCTTTTACTTCTTCAAATGATTTTGATGAAATTACCACAATCGAAGTATTTTCCGGGAAATAATTTTCAACATAAAATTCTTTTATGTCCATTAAAGTTATACTATTTAAGCTTTCTTTAGTTCCTATTATAGGATGTTTAATTCTTCTTTCATTAAAACAGTTAAAGAATAACTTATCTTCACAGTATTGTTCAAGCTCCTCATCCCACTCATTAAGTTCTTCTTTTATTATATCCATTTCTTCTTTAAAGCCTTCAACTGGAAATGCAGGTCTTATAATTATATCTGAAAATATCTCTATTCCTTTTTCTAAATCTTCACTTAACAATGTACCATAATAAATAACATATGGATAATTGGTCATAGCATTTTGAAATCCAAATATGCTACTTAATTCTTTATTAATTTGAGCTTCATTTCTTTTTTCAGTTCCCTTATATAACATGTGCTCTGTTGCATGAGCTAACCCAAGCTTGCCTTTTTCAACTCCTGCACCTGCATTTAATGATATACAAATTGATGATAGTTCACTTTCTGCTTTCTTATATATCAACTTTAAATTGTTTTTTAAAATATATTCTCTCATTTTTGTCTCCTGATATTTATAAATTCCTTTATATTTTATCATAATTTATGAAGCTATTTAATTTTTACTTTCAAAAAATACTAATAAAAAACTAAAGACTACTATATAACATAAATAATTGACGTAAAATCAAAGTTTAGTGGAAAATAACCGAATTGCAGTATAGCTACTCTTTGGCATATAATGCTTGATGAGGTACGAACCTAGCAGTATGGCCCATCTTTATTTATATCTTTTAATAGATGATAAAATATTACTTTTTTAAATCTTTAGCGTATATAAACAACTATTTCTTAATCTCAAAATAATTATAATTACAACAACAATAATATGGATACTATGAGTTCATCTGAAACAAAGAAATAAAGCTATCATGTTCTGCAAAGACTTGCATTCAAAAATGAAACTTTAGAATTCTTACATAAATGATTGTTCCAAAATTGTTTGTCAAATTGCTTAATCGGAGCAAACGGTTTTGGGCACAATCATTGATGTTTGAATTCTTAGTTTCATTTTTGTAGCAAGCGAGCAGAATCTGACAGCTTTATTTCGGTTATTCACTCTAAACTCAGTACATCCTATATGTTTATTCTACAGCTTTAAGAGCAATTGCACACTCAATTCTCTTCTTTTGCATTTTACATCCAATTTCATATGGAATATTCATATCACCATTAAAGTTTACATTATTAGCCTGGCATCCACCACTACAGTAGAATCTTGCCCAACATTCTCTACATTTTGGCTTATTATAAATATGTGATAATTTAAATTTCTTAGCAAGATCACTATTGAAAGTATCTTCATAAATATCACCAAGTTTAAATTCTTCTTTACCTACAAATTGATGACATGGATATACTTCTCCCTGTGGAGTAATAGCCACATATTCAAAACCTGCTCCACAGCCTGATATTCTCTTATATACACATGGACCACCTTGAAGATCTATATTAAAATGATAGAATTTGAATTCATCGCCTTCTTGCTTTCTTCTCTTCATTTCATGATATAATTTATCATAATTTTCAAATATTTGTGGTAAATCTTCTTCTCTAAGTGATAATGGATGACCATCTTCTAAAACAACAGGTTCTATTGATAATTCTCTAAATCCTTCATTTACCATCGCCATAACATCTTCATAAAAATCTGTATTATCCCTAGTAAATGTACCTCTTACATAATAAGTTTTCCCTGGTGTTCTTCTTTTTATCATTTCTTTAATATTGGGAACTATATCATCATAAGATCCGCTGTTATCAGCTTTTATTCTAACATTATCATTAACACACTTTCTTCCGTCTAATGAAAGAATTATATTTCCCATTTCTTTATCCATATAATCCATCATTTCTGGATTTAAAAGAGTGGCATTAGTAGTCATTGTGAATCTTATATTCTTATTCCACTTAGCTTCATTATCTCTAGCATATTGAATGATTTCTTTAATCTTATCCATGATTAACGTTGGTTCTCCACCAAATAAATCTATTTCGATATTTTTTCTTGGTCCACTTCTTTTAATTACATAGTCAATTGCTTTTTTAGCCGTCTCAACACTCATAACACCACCATGTCCATGGTAATCACCTTCATCAGCAAAGCAATACTTACATCTTAAATTACATCCATGAATAACATTTAAACAAATAGCTTTTATATAGTCCCTATCATCCATTGAACTATGAGCTATTTCTTCATACGCATCTTCAGAATATAGTATTCCACCTTCAGCTAATTCTTGTATTTCATCATAAGCTTCTGATAATTCTTCTTCATCATATTTAGCCACTAGATCTCTTAATATTTCTGATTTATTTCTTAATTTATCATCATCTAAAATATCATACACCATTTCATCTACAATATGAACTGCACCTGTATTCACATCTAAAACAAAATAGTTTCCGTCTTGTTTGAATTTATGTATTAAACTCATCACGCATCCTCCTAATAATAAATAAAGTCTCCCATTATTTTAAACTCTAAAATTATACTTCTTTAATTTAAACCTAAAACATAAATGAAGCAGCAACTTCCAGTTACTGCTTGGTCAAAATTAGTTTTCACATTCTAAGTTTGCAACTGTGCAAGAAGTCTTACAAGCTGATTGGCAAGAATTTGCACATTCTTTACATCCTGGTTTGCATAAACTATTTTTGATGTTTGGTCTGTTTATTGTCTTAATATGTTTCATTGATGAAATTCCTCCATTTGAAATTTTCCCTAGTAATTATACCATTGTTAGGCTAAATTCTCAACAACTATAAATTACTTTGGAAAATTGTACATTATTTATTACTCAGTATTACTTTATGATTATAATTTTATAATTATGATAATAAATTAATAACTATATAAAAATATCTATAAATTATACGTATATAAATTATATTATCTTACTTTACTCGACCTTAAAATCCTGTACAGAATTATATAAAGTTTCACTTATAGCATAAGTATCATCAGAGTCGTCTTTTAACCTATCACTGCTAACTGCTATAGAATTAGCTGATTCTGTTAATGTCTCAACTGTGGCTAATACCTCTTCAACCCCTGCACTTTGTTCTTCTGAAATAGCTGCAATATTTGTAGCTATTTGTGTACATGATGCTATTTTTTCTTTAATTATTTTACTATTTTTACCAGTCATTTCAACTGCATTAATAATTTTTTCAAATGTTTCTAAAGTTTTAGTAACTACATCTTTGCTTGAATTAACACATTCAACGCTTTCTCTAGTTGCCTCACTTGTATCATTTAAATTATTATTAATATTATTTATTAATTCAGTTATATCATCAACAGCAGAATTACTTCTTTCTGCTAATTTTCTTATTTCATTAGCAACAACTGAAAAACCTTTACCTGCTTCCCCAGCCCTCGCACTTTCAATACTTGCATTTAATGACAGTAAATTAGTCTGCTCTGCAATTCCCTTTATTAACTCTATAATGCTCTTCATTTCCTTATTAGCATCTATTACTGTATTAATATTTAATTCAAGTGTGTTGGTTGATTGCTTTATTTGTCTCATAACCTGATCTAATTCATTCATTGCTATTTTACTTGCATTTGATATCTCAATAGTAGAACTTACTCTTTCATTTATATTATCGCCTAACTCAGAACACTCTTCCATTGATTCTGATAAACTTACAGTACTTTCTGCAACATCAGATACACTTGTTGCTATTTGCGTCATAGTCTCTTTTAATTCACTCATAGATTGTGACTGAGTCATTGCTTCATTTTGAAGTGTATCTACAAGTAAATTTCCTTCTTTACTCTTTTGTTTTAATGTATTTGATGTACTTATAAATGTACCCACTTTTTCTCTCATACTTCTTGAATATTTTCTTAATGTATTAGCCATTAATCCTAATTCATCGTTACTTCTAGTTTCAACTTCTATTGTTAAATCTCCACTAATCATATCTGTTAATGCATTTGTAACGTTTTGTACAGGTTTAGTTATAGTTGATAAAAGTCTCCATTGTAATCCCCCTATAATTATCATACATAAAATAGCTGAACTAAACATACGAGTAATAGTTTTATCTAAATCACTAAGTAATATATCAGTTTGTATAAAACTAACTAATGCCCAGTTTGTACCTTCAACATCTTTACTTTCAACTGTATATTCTCCAACTTCAGCAGGGCTACTATTTTTTATAGCTTCTTCAAGTGAAAAATCATTGAACTTTTGTATACTATTACCTATATATTCTGTGTTTTCATATGCTATTATGCTATTATCTGTTTTATCCATCAACAACACTTTTCCATTATCAAGGACCTTTGTTTCAGATATTTCTTTACTTAATTCATCTAAAAAAATATCTGCACAAATTATAGTTCCATCTTTAAGAGTTCTGCTTGCCGTAACTATTTGTTTTCCAGTATCTACATCTTTATAAACTTGCCCTAGCTCAAATTTTTCTTTATGCTCTCTTCCTTCTTTATACCAATCTCTTGTTTTTGGATCTACTTCTGGTATGTATCCTGTAGAATCCATATATTCTCCATCTAATGTACAAAGATATATTCCACTTTCTAACCCAAAGCTGCCAGATAATGATTCTATATAATTTTTACTATAACCATTTTCTTCTATAGCTTGTCCTATAGATTCTAATATAGAAATTTTTCCTCCTACTTCATTTTCTATTGTTTTAGTTTTTTCATCAGTCTTTGCTTGCAAAATTTCCTTGCTATAAGTTATTATTGAATTTTTATTTAAAGTGTATGAAAAAATCAATAATCCAACTACCAAAACTAAAGTTAATGGTAATGTGGCTAGTAATAATTTTTGTTTTAAACTTATTTTTACCTGTTTGTTTTTCATAATCATTCCCCTTATCCTATTATTATTTTTTCATATTTGCTATTATTTCTGCTATTTCATTAACAGACCATTATATATTTTTATCGTTTATTCTACAAAAAAACTTTAATCATTATCATATATATATAATGTTTTTAACATTTATATAATATATTTAATATTTATGTTGTTTTTTAAGTTTTAAAATAAATTTTATAAAAAAATAAGTAGTTATTTGAAATTAATCAAACAACTACTTATTTTTAAAGAAGATTTTTATTATAGTGAAATAACTTTACTCAATAATTCATTATTTCTCTTTAAGAATGTATCCATTTCATCTGCGTTTAATTCTTTGTTTGCAATTTTAGCTAAGTCTAAAATATGTTCACAAATAAATTTAACATCATCTTTTTTAGAGTCATCTTTAGCTACTTCTGCAAGTTTCTTAACAATATTATTATTATTATTTACAACTAAAGTCTTTTCTTCATTAAACATTCCTGCAAAGCCCATTCCAGATTGAGCATACATCTTACTCATTTCAGCCATTCTTCTTGATTCTTCTGAGATTAAAATCATAGCTGGAGTCTCAGCATTTTTAAGAGATTCAACTGATATCTTAGGAGCATTTTCTCCAAGAGCATTTTTAAATACTTCTTCTATTGTCTTATTTGCTTCTACAGCTTCAGTATCATTTTCATCAGTTTTTGATCCTAATGTTTCAGATATATCTGAATCTATTCTCTTAAATTTAACTCCATTTTCATGCATTTCAAGGAATGTTATAAAATGATCATCTAAAGTACAATCTAATATTACTGCATCTAAATCATATTCTTTAAACATCTTAATATATTGTGATTGCTTTAATTCATCATTTGCATAGAAAACTTTATTTTCATGCTTTTCTTTATTTGCTTCAAGATAATCTTTTAATGTTACAAATTCACCTTTTAGATTCTTGAATATGATTATATCTTTAATCTTATCATAGAACTTCTCATCTCTTAAACATCCATATTTAATGAATATTTGAATATCTGGCCAGAACTTATTATATTCTTCTCTACTGTTTTTAAATAAATCAACAAGCTTATCAGCAACCTTCTTAATTATATGATTAGATATTTTAGCAACATCTCTATCATTTTGAAGGAAACTTCTTGATACATTTAAAGGTAGATCTGGACAATCAATTACTCCTTTTAACAATAACAAGAATTCTGGAATAACTTCTTTTATATTATCTGCTACGAATACTTGGTTATTAAATAATTTAACTTGACCTTCTCTTATTTCAACTTCATGAGTTAATTTAGGGAAGTATAGGATTCCTTTTAAGTTAAATGGATAATCAACATTTAAATGAATCCAGAATAATGGTTCATTAAAGTCCATAAATACTTTTCTGTAGAAATCTTTATATTCTTCATCTGTACATTCATTTGGCTTTTTCATCCATAGTGGATGTGTATCATTTAAAGGCTTTGGAGCTTCTGGTTCAACTAATTCTTGATATTCAGTTCCATCTTCCTTTTTCTTAGTTTCATATTTAGGTTCTTCTTTTGGTTTATTTTCATCTTCTAAATATATTTCTGTGGGTAAGAATGAACAATATTTTGTTATTATTTCTCTTACTTTATATTCTTCTAAAAATTCTTTATCTTCTTCATTTATGTATAATGTAATTGTAGTACCTCTTGTACTTCTGTCTTCTGAAGAAGAAATTTCATAATCTGTGCCGCCTTCGCAAACCCATTTAACTGCTTCAGCACCATCTTTAAAAGATAATGTATCTATTTGAACTTTCGTAGATACCATAAATGTTGAGTAAAATCCAAGACCAAAATGTCCTATTATATCTTTACCTTCATCCATCTTATCTTTATATTTTTCAAGGAAATCTGTAGCACCTGAAAAAGCAACTTGATTAATATATTTCTTTACTTCTTCTTCAGTCATACCAATACCATTATCACTGAATTTTAAAGTTCCTTTTTCCTTATTAATTGAAACTACTACTTTATATTCCTCATCTTCTGACGCTTTAGCTTCTCCAAGTGATACTAGTCTTTGAAATTTACTGATTGCATCACAACCATTACTTATAACTTCTCTAATAAAAATGTCTTTGTCAGAGTATAACCACTTTTTGATTATTGGAAATATATTCTCTGTATCAATTGAAATATTACCGTTTTCTTTTATCATATATAACCACTCCTCTATTTTTTTCTCTAAAAGATATTTTATATCTACACAAAATGATTGTCAAATCATAACTGTACTATATTTATAACCTTTATATATATATGTATGTTTTTCATATATTTATTTAATATGTTTTATAAAATGTTCAACTATATCTGGATCAAACTGACTTCCTGAACATCTTTTTAGTTCTCTAATAGCATCATCTTTTTTTATAGCTTTTTTATAAACTCTATCATGAGTCATTACATCATAAGAATCAGCCACATTTATTATTCTTGCTATAACAGGTATCTCTTTCCCCTTTAATCCTAATGGATACCCTGTTCCATCATATTTTTCATGATGTGCTAATACACATTTAGCTACATTTACAAGTTCACTAGAAGCATTTATTATTCTATCCCCTTTTTCTGCATGAGCTTTCATTATTTCAAATTCTTCATCTGTAAGATTTCCCTTTTTCAAAAGTATTTCTTCATTAATTGCAATTTTGCCCATATCATGAAGCTCTGCTGATAATATTAGTTCATCTAATTCAGAAGTTTTTAGCTTCATAACCCTTCCTATGTTTAGTGCATATTCTGTTACTCTTTCAGTATGTTCCCTAGTTTCCAAGCTCTTTTCCTCTACGCTTTTCTGTAAAGATTCCATAATTGTACTTTTAAAACTTTTCTTCTCCAAAAGTTTCTTTCTATAAAGTTTTTCTTCAGCTCTTTTGATACATTAGAATTTTCTGTTATACATTCTTTTATCTGATCATTATATATTTTAGCTAAATCTTTTGGAAATGCTTCTTCATTACTTTTTCCAATTACTTCATTATATTTTACACCATACGTCTTTTCATATAGACTATTCAAATACAATATTTTGAACTCTATATCTTCAATCCATACTGCAAATGGAAGGTTTTCTAAAAACATTTCATATACTTCTAATATATTAGTATAATCATTCACCAAAAATTCACTCCTTAGTTTCATTTATTTTATACTTTCAAAATTATCATGTTATATATAAAACTTTTATTTTATCCAAATATGCCATATAAAACTAATAATATCAGATTTTTGGTTATTTTAATAGAAAAAACGTATCTTTAAAAATATACTTTAAAGATACGTAAACATAAATTGTCTTAATATACTTAACTTATTTTATTAAATTAGTAAATTTATAATATAAATAATTAATTTTATAATTTTTATTATAATGATATTAACATAAACCATCTTTCCCTCTAACTAAGTTCATTATCTATTACATTTTTATAAGATATATATGTGGCATATAAATATCCACCATATACAATTACTAATATTAAGGCTGTGATTAACATAGGATAAATTTTATTACTTTCTCCTAATGCAAGAAGATAACTATTTACAGTTTTTATTCCAACATAAGAATGTACTAATGCTAAAGCTAATGGAAATAAAAAGAAGGTTAATACTTGCTTAAATATACTTTTATTAATAATCTTCTTACTTGCTCCAATTTTATTTAATGATATATACCTCTCTAATGAATCATTACATTCACATAACTGCTGAAGTGATAATACTGCTGCACTTGCTAAAAGAAATACTATTCCTATATAAATTGCTATAAATAGAAGTATGGCAGATAAACCTTTATTCTCTGTATAACACATTTCACGAGTATATCCATCTATATAAAAATCTTCTTTCTTACTATTGTTATTTCTATCCAATAACAATTTATCCATTATCCCTTCTAACTCTTCTTCTTTACTATCTCCTACTATGTTAAAATTTAAAGCTTCAGCAATCTTATTATTCTCACTTACAGTATTATCTGGAACAATTATAGAAAAAACATTTATGGCAATTGGCATATTAAAAAAAGATTCTTCAAGCAATTTATCATTTTTTATCTTATATTCTTTATTTTCAATTTTTATTTTTTTATTTTTATCTAAATAATTTTTAACCATATCAATCATAGAGGAATAGTTACTGCTTATTATAACTTCATCTTCATTTAATACTATTGGATCTAAATCTCTTAATTTTCTAAAATTATTATAATCTGATATAGTTATAAAATCCGCCTGACTCGCAATAGGGTAATTAAGCATTTCACGTTTATCATCGCTCTCTGCATAGTTATATAATAAGCTCTTTAAATCAAAATTTATTGAGTAAGCTGAAAGAATGGAATATCTCATCTTACTTAAATCAAGATCATATTTCTTTACACTTTCCTTTAACAAATCAATATCTTTAAAATTATTTTTAGAATCATTACTCTCCCAAAGAATTGATACGTCGACTGGAGTATTTTTCTCTAATCCCTGCTCCATGGAATTTTTTACACTTAATCCTGATGCTAAGCTTCCTATAGTAACTAATAACATTAAACATATTACACTCATCGAAAGAAAATTTGTATTGAATTTACTTGAAATCTGCTTAATTGTAAAAGCGTTTAATCCATTTAAATATAAATTATCATTCTTTTGTAATATTAATATCATAAGTGATGAAGCACTATAAAAAAATAATATTGTACCTATAATTCCAAATGCAATTGCTATTTTAAACTGTATTGTATAAAAATCTAATTCCGATATGGTTATGCATTTATACGCAATTCCAATAAGCATAAGTGATAGAAGTAAAAATATACTTGATATATATGGATTTTTTATTTTTATTTTTTCACTCTTTTTATTTACATATAGCAGATCTATTAATTTATATTTCGATATAACAATTATGTTAAATATCATTACAATTACATACATTACTCCAAAATATACTACTGTTTTTACAATTGCCTCAATAGATATTGAAAAAACATATTTAGTCATCTCAACATCAAATAATTTTGCTGTAAATACTGATAAAACTTGTGACAAAATAAGTCCTAGTATTAAACCAATTCCAAGAGATATTAAACCTATAAATAAAGTTTCAAAGAATAATATTATTGACATTGATCTTTTTCTCATACCAAGAGTCATATAGACTCCAAATTCTTTGTTTCTTCTTTTTATCAAAAAGTTTGTTGCATATATTATTAAACTTCCAAGTATTACAGAAACACCAACTGATAAAATAGACATAAATTGATTCATTAAATCTATATAATCTCTTTGCAATGAATTCATCTCTACCACCATTGTTTGTGAATTAATTGAATTAAAGCTATAAAATATACATACCGCAAATGTTAATGTCAAAAAGTAAACTGCATAATCTTTAAAACTTTTTTTTACATTATTTACTGCCATTTTAAAGTACATCTTTACTTTCACCTCCAAGAACAGTTACAACATCAATAATTTTATTAAAAAATTCTTTTCTACTGTCTTCACCCCTTACAAGTTCATTAAATATTTTTCCATCCTTTATAAATAAAATTCTATTTGCATAGCTAGCTGTAAAGGCATCATGTGTTACCATCAAAATAGTTGCTTCTAGATCTTTGTTCAAATTTTCAATAGAATTTAATAATAATCTTGCTGACTTAGAATCTAATGCTCCAGTTGGCTCATCAGCTAAAATTAATTTAGGATTATTTACTATTGCTCTTGCTGCTGCAACTCTTTGCTTTTGACCACCTGACATCTGATATGGATACTTATTAAGAACTTCTTTAATATCAAGACTATCAGCTGCTTTATCTACTAATTTTTTAACTTCTTTGCCCTTCTTCCCTGCAATAGTAAGAGCTAATGATATATTTTCAAAAGCAGTTAATGTATCTAGCAAATTAAAATCTTGAAATATGAATCCCAATTTTTCTCTTCTGAAATCCTCTAACTTTCTGCCTTTTAATCTTGTAATATCATCATTATCAATAACTATAGAGCCTGTTGTTACATTGTCTATTGTAGATATGCAATTAAGAAGTGTTGTTTTACCACTTCCTGATGGCCCCATTATTCCAACAAATTCACCTTTTTCAACTCTAAAACTTATATTATCAATAGCTTTTGTTACATTATCTTTATTTCCATAATACTTTTCTATATTAACTACATTTAAAATACTTTCCATTTTTTAATTCCTCCTAATTTTGAAAATTACTTTTGTAAAAGCATTCTTAATAAGGAATAACTAATTTTTTTCTTTCTCATAACAATCATCCCTCATATTTATTTCTAACTTATAAGTTTATTTTAAACAATTTAATAGCTTTTTCATATTGAAGTATCTTTCATTAACCTTACATTTTTGAAAGATAAAAAAAATATCTGTATTATAGAAGATAAATATATTGTGTGGAATCAGAATTTAGTGGATAACAACCGAAATCCAATATATGATATGCTCGATTGTAGGGAAATTTCATCTAAAAATTCTAATGGCAGAGGATGCACCCAAAAATGTTTGCTCCATAAAGCAAGTTTTTGGACAAACAATTTTGGAACAGCCTCTGCCAAAGAATTTAAAAGCTGAAATTTCCAATACAATACTACACATATTCATATATTGGATTTCTTTGTTTATCTCTAAACTTATTACTTAATGTAATTTATATTTTGATAAATATCCAATACCTAAAAATATAGTTTTCTATCAATTATAGTAATTTATGAAGATGCTTATAAAAGTTATGTAATTCCCAATAAATAAGCAAATTCTTAAGAACCTATATTCTGATATCTATAAATTGATATCCTTTAAAAAATGGTAAAATATTAACTTTTTGAATCTTTAACATCTATAAATAACTATTCCTTAAATTAAAAATGTATTTATGTATAGCAATAATAATACCGATACTATGAATTTAGATGAGACAAAGAAATAAAGCTCTTATGTTGGCGGTGTCTTGCATTCAAAAATGACGCTAAGAATTCAAACATGCAAGGTCTGCATGTTTGAATTCTTAGCGTCATTTTTGTAGCAAGCGAGCCATACATAAGAGCTTTATTTCGGTTGTTTCATTCTAAACTTTGTACGTCCCTTATTTAAATTGTGAAAATATTAATCTCATTTGATAATTTGTCACTAATTTCATTTACTTTATTTGCTGATTCATATACATCATTCATTATTTTGTTAAGCTCTGCTGATATTCCAGCAGTTTCCTCTGTACTAGCTGCATTCTCTTCTGCTATAGAAGTAAGAATTTGTATATCTTCAACAATTTCTTTTCTAGAATTATCTAAAGTTCCTACATTATCGCTTATCTCTTTAACACTTTGATTTGTTATGTTAATTCCTTCATTAAACACATTGAAAGTATCTTTAGTCTTATGTACATTATTATTCTGAACTTCTATAATGTCTTCAACTTTTTTCATAGTCTCTACAGTATCATTAGAATTTATTATAAGATCTTTTATTATAATTTCTATTTTCTTAGCTGATTCAGTTGACTGATTAGCTAATTCTTGAATTTGACTAGCTACAACTGCAAATCCCTTACCATGTTCTCCTGCTCTAGCTGCTTCTATATTCGCATTTAAAGCTAACAATGTAGTTTCTGATGCTATTTCTGTAATTAATTCTGTTGCTTTCTTTATATGTTCAACTGAATTATTAGTATTTTGTGTTTTTGCAGAAATTGTATTAATTGCATTTTTAGTTCTTTCATTTGCATCACTTAAATTATCTAGAATATCTAAAACTTCATTTCTTAGTCTACTCATATTTTCACAATTCTTATATAGTTCCTTAACATTTATAACACTCTTTTCTACCATTTCACCAATCACCATAACACTCTCTGCTGCTGATTGGGTATTTTCAGCTTGATTAGTAGAACTCTGTGCAACTTCTTCTACAGTCTTTTCAACTTCTTTTGTCATGTTGCTTGACTTATTAGATTTTTCCCTCAAATCTGATGCAAAATCTATTAATGTACTAGTTGTGTCTGTTATGTTCTGCACTATACCTTTTATGGAATTCCTAACATCTTCTGTTGCTCGTGCAATATCACCAATCTCATCTTTTCTCTTTAAATCTTTACTATCTAATTTCGAATTTAGTATTCCTTTTGAAACTAATTCCAGATTGACTACGCTTCTTCTAAGACTTTTTATAATCATACTCATAGAAATTAAAATTAGAAGTATTGCAATTATAATAACGATAGAAGTGCTTGTAACATTTCCTATTATTACTGTTAATATAGAAGAATCCATATCAGCTTTTGGTATTCCTGCAAAAAACATCCCCACTACCGCTTGAGTACTTGGTTGTTTTATAGGTATATAATATCCATAATATTCTTTATCTCCAATAAGAGTATGTGTACTAAAATATTCCTCATTATTAGTCAAAACAGCTATAATTGCTTCATCCTCAGCTTCAAAGCCTAGTAATCTGTTGCCTCTATCATCTTTCATTGTGGTTGATACTATATCTTTTCCATAAAAAAATGTATATTCTATATTAGTATTTTGCTTTAAATAGTCTATTTCTTCACTATAATTAGAAACTACAAATTTATACCCTTTACCTAATTTACCATTTGATAATACTGTATAATCTTCTTTATTAATCATATCATATGTTTTTAATGCTGAATGTGCTGCTACTTTTAATTGCTGCTTGGACATATCTTGTATCGTATTTCTAACATTTAATGAAGTGAAGCCCCCTAAAGATATGCCTAATACTGCTAATGGTATCAATGCTAGTAATAAAATTTTTCCTTTTAATTTAAGTTTCATATTGCCCCCTCCTGTACTGCTCAATAAAATTCTGTTCATAAATATAACAAAATTTTACTTCTAATTAATAAAAATATAGTGCTTTAAGGTCAATTTTTATCTAAACCTTAAAACACCCTTGTTTTGTAATAAATACCTAATTTATTATATCTTTCTATTTACTATTTTTCAAGTTTTTTATAATTTTTTTTGCAAAATATTAAAATTTTTGCTATAAACTTAATAATAACAGAGTTCCTTCTTCTATATTATAAAAAATATCATATGTTCATTATTTTCTAAATTACAAAATAAATTGTAATCCTTTTTTCTTCATTCTGCATATTTTTTTACTGCTCCTCTACCTTAATATTCAAGCATCAAAAGTTAATTATCGCTCTTGTCCCATTATTAACTTCTGACTTTAAGTTAATCTCTATATTTAATTTAGTGCAGAGTTTTTTACAAAGATATAATCCTATTCCAGTAGATTTTCCATGCACACGCCCATTTTCTCCAGTGAAGCCCTTATCAAAGACTCTGTTAATATCACTTTTAGGTATTCCAATACCATTATCTTCTATTATCAAAGAAATTTTATTATTTTCATTTTCTAATGAATATATATTTATATAACCTCTTTCTTTTTTACTATATTTAATGGAATTTATAATTATCTGATTTATGATAAACTTAATCCATTTTTGATCACTAGTTACTTTTATATCTATGTTTTCAATATTTACTGCTATTTTTTTATTGATAAAATCCCTTCTATTATCCCTAATACATTCATTAATTATATTTTCAAGATTAAATTCTCTTACAATATAATCATTGCTTACATCTGTGCTTCTTGAATAATATAACGCCTGTGTTATATACTGATCTACTTTACTTATTTCATCAATTAAAGCTATTTTTTCTTTTATATAGCTATTTTCTAATATAAGCTTAGCCGATGCTATAGGTGTTTTAATTTCATGAACCCATGTTTCTATATAATCCCTATATTCACTTTGAAGATGTTTATAGAAATTAACTTCTTCATGCATATTTCGATTTGCTTCTTTTAACGCATTATAAAAGATTTCACCTTCATAATAATTAGGCTTCTTTATTACTTCAGCCAACAAATATTTTTTATCCAATTTTTCAGTTATGCTGATTATTTCTCCATAAAATCTTCTTTCTTTTATGTATTCTAATACCATATAAACTATTAGAGGTACAAACCAAATCATAAATATTAAAAATAATATAATTTCTGGCGTACTAGCTACTTTTAAAAGAGCTACTAATAAAAAATAAATAACTAAATTTATTATTAAATATGGAATTTTTGATACAATATAATTTTTTATTTTCATAGCAAAATATATCCTAGCCCTCTCTTAGTCTCTATTGCATTTTTAAAGCCTATATCATCTAGCTTTTTTCTAAGCCTTGTTATATTAACAGATAAAGTGTTATCATCAATAAAAAGATCTGAACTCCATAAATAATCCATTAACTCTTCCCTACTCATTATTTTCCCTTTATTCTTCATTAAGCATGCTAAAATTTTAAGTTCGTTTTTGCTTAAATCTGTAGTATTATTATTAAAAGTTATTTCTCCTTTGCTAATATTTAACTTCAATCCATTATGCTCAATGAAATCCTGTTCTAAAACTTGCGCTTTCGTTCTTCTAAGAACAGCACCTATTCTTGCAAGTAATACCTGAGTGTTATATGGTTTTGTTATAAAATCATCTGCTCCAAAATTAATGCTCATAATTTCATCCATATCACTATCTCTACTTGTTACAATAATTATCGGTATATCTTTAATTCTTCTTATTTCTCTACACACATAGTATCCATCATAATATGGAAGATTTATATCTAATAAAATCAAATCAGGGTTACTCTCTACTGATAAATTAATAATATTTTTAAAGTCATCTATTCCATAAGCCTCATACCCATACTTTGATAAAAAATCTATTAATTCTTTTTTTATATTTTCATTATCTTCTATAATTAACATTTTCAGCATTATAATCCTCCTAGTTTTATATATGGGTAATTATATAATATTTTTTATTTATTGTATATTTATCACCACATAATTCTTAATATAATTATAAAATTTCTTTTTCTAAATATTTAAAATAAATACTTTTAATATTTAGCACCTTTGAAAAAAATCTGAATACATATTTAATGAGAGATAAAAGTTATTCTAAATAAAGGACGGTGTTAATTATCAATACTAATAATATTGTGGAATTTATTAATTCAGAAGCAAAAAATTATCTAAAATTTCTTAATAATTTTGAAAAAGTATTAGATGAAATCAATCCGCAATTAGAATATAAATTTAGAATTTCTACTGATAAGCCATATATAATATGTTCAATTAAACAGCTTGGATTATCAAAAAAAATTACTTTTTATGATATGAAAATAATTATGGATCAAAAAAATTGTAATGAAAAAGAAGCTATACTTCAATTATTACAAAGTATTTTGGATAAAAATAATGCTTAGCACCTTAGGAATGTTAGCAGATATAATTTCTACTAACATTCTACATAATCAACTTATTCAATCATGCCTAAAAAAGCATTCATTGCAGATGTTATATATTTTTTCTTATTATAAAGAACCTGAGTATACATTTTGAATTCACACCCTTCAACGGTTAATTCTACTAACTCTTTATTTTTTAATTCTTCTTCTACTGTCATTTTAGGAAGCAATGTAATTCCTATATTACTTTTAACAAATCTCTTAATTGCCTCTATGCTACCTGATTCTAAAACTAAATTTGTATTTATAGATTTCTTTTGGAAGATTTCTCCAAAGTCCTTCCTATAACTACATCCCTTCTCTGTTAGAATTAAAAACTCATTTTGTATATCCTCTAAAGTAACCTTACTCTTTTTTATTAATTTATTTGATGGTGAACATAATATTACCATATGTTCATATTTATCCATACCCGAAATAAATTGTTCATCATCAATTTTCCTATCTAAAATAAAAATAATATCAACAATATTCTTCTTTAGCATTTTTCTAAGTTCTGAGCATATTCCCACTTTCAGTTCAATATTAACATGCGGATATCTTTCATGATACACTTCAAGTATCTTAGGTAACCTAATTGTACAAAGTGACTCAACAACCCCAATCTTTAATGTTCCTTTTGGAATGCTTTCATTTCTTATAACTTCCTTACCTTCATTCACCAAATCAATTATCTCATTTGCATATTTAAGAAAAGTTTCACCACTATTTGTCAGCTTTATTTTTCTCCCAGTTCTTTCAATTAGCTTTACTCCTAGTTCTTGTTCTAAAAGCTGCATTTGTGTTGTAATTGTTGATTGTGCATATCCTAAGTTTTCTGCTTCTTTTGATTAGCTGTTAAGTGCTGCAATCTTAGAAAATGTTATTAAATTTCTAATTTCCATATTGTTTTACTCCAAATTCCTCACTATTTATTTTTATATCAATAAAATCGAACTATTTATTCAAATAATTCAATTTTGTCAAACTATAAATTCATATCACATTTTGTAAGCATCGTGTATATATCTTTATCCTTTGTAACCATTGGAACAAATACTTATAATGATACACATTCATTTACTTTTTTAAGTTCACTTATTTCATTGTCATTTGGAAAAACTTCTGGATATATAATTGCTTTTTTAACTATTCTTATAACATTTTGCTCTATTCACTCGTGTATTTCTGGCTTTTCTAGAGTTATATATAATGCTGCACGTTCAGGAATATTTCCAAGGGCACTATCTAAAATACATGAAAAGTATAATACTCCTATAAATGCTCTTTTATTTTTAGGCTGCGGCTTTACCATTGTCCTATTATTCTTTTCATTTATATCACCAGATTTAAATTTAATACTAAAATTTCCTGGCTCAGTATTTTCATTTTCTTATATAATTGCAATGGCATGTGGATTAAAATTATTTGATAAATACAGTCTTACTTGGATACTTTCTTCATCAAGTCTTATTGTCTGCTGTATACTTTTTGTTCTTGGAGGACTATTTTCTTTATTTCCAATTATTCTAAGTGGAGTTGGATATATTTATATAAGTACTAAAAAATAAGCTAAGAAGTAAAAACTAAAAGTGAATAGTTAGAAATAACTACAATAAATGAAACACACTACTCATATAAAGTCGCAGATGTGAGCTTTAATTTATAACATCTGAAAAAATGACTGACGCAATTTAATGCGTCAGTCATTTTTTATTATGGTACACTCATACTAAGATAAAATAAATATGAAAAGTTTCCAATTACAAATATCATCTTTTGGGCATATAATGCTTGGTGAGGTATCAGCCTATCAGTATAGCCCATCACCCTCTACTGATGAAGATGTTTCCTTAAGGAGAGAGCCCAAATCTTGTATTTGGTGCGAATCGCTGGCATATAGCTCTTAGTGAGGCACGAGCTTAGAGCTATAGCCCGCATTTTTCTGCAAGAAAAATACGTTCCTATTAATATGAGTAGGTGTTTCCTGTATAATAATTCCTTCTAATCCCCATAAAATAAGCAAATTCTTAAGCAGAGAGCCCAAATCTTGTATTTGGTGCGAATCGCTTACTCAACGAACGTATGTGAGTCGAGTTTCCTTTAGTACCTTAACTACCATAAAATAAGCAAATTCTTAAGTTCTAAAATTCTTAAATTCTCCAGCCAAAAATACAACTATAATAATTGCACTAATTATATCTGCAATTGGCTGAACAAACCATACTCCTGTTAAATTAAATGCTTTTGGCAATACAAGTATTAATGGAATTAGCAAAATGCATTGTCTTAAAAGACTTAAAACCATTGAATGCTTAGCCTTTCCTATTGCTTGAAAGTAACTTGGTCCAATAATTACAATTCCTAAAATAGGCAGTGTCATAAGATATATTCTTATTCCATGAACGGCTATGTTCATAAGACTTTCATCTCTATTAAATATAGAAATCATAATTCTCGGAGTCAGTTCTACTAATAAAAATCCTATTATAAGAATCACTGTAGCTGCAAATACTGATAGAAGTAAAGCCTTCATACATCTATCTAGCTTTTTTGCTCCATAATTATAACCTATTATTGTCTGAACACCTTGTGTTATACCAAACACTGGCATCATAAACATAAGTCCAATTGTACTTATAGCAGTCATAGCTCCTATTGCTAAATCTCCACCATATATTTTAAACATATTATTGAAAAGAACATTTACAACACCAGCAGAAATTTCAACTGCAAAAGGTGCTGCACCTACAATAAATATTCTTTTTATTATTTTTAAATTTAATTTCATATTAACTTTTCTAAGCTTTAAATTAGATTTCTTTTTAAAAAAGTAATATAATATCCAGCTGAAGATTATATAATTGCAAAGCACAGTTGCAATTGCTGCACCTTTTATTCCTAAATCAAATACAAAAATAAAGATTGGGTCTAAAATTAAATTTAGGACACATCCTACAATCATTGTCTTAGCTGCCATTTTAGGATTTCCATCTGCCCTGATTGCAGTATTTAAAACAAATCCAGTTACACTGCATATTGTTCCTAAGAATATTATTCCTATATATTCTTTAGCATAAATCAATGTATTTTCGCTTGCACCAAATGCATATAATATTTCATCTAAAAATATCAGACCAAATATCATAATTATAATAGAAAAGATTATAGATACAGTAAATGCATTTCCTAAGAACAATTCACCTTCTTCTCTATTTCCTTCTCCAAGCTTAATTGACATATTTGTTGCTGCGCCCATTCCAATAAATACACCAAAAGCAACTATTAATGTAAATACAGGCATAGTTATTCCAAGACCTGCTATTGCTAATGGTCCAACGTTTGGAATAGCTCCAATAAAAGCTCTGTCTGCAATATTATAAAGAGATGTAATCATCATACTCATTATTGCCGGAACAGAATATTTTATAAGGAGCTTTCCTATACTTTCTTTTCCTAATTCATTTTCCTTTTCCATTATCTCTCCCACTTTATCTTTTGTTTCTCTATTACAATTTATTTTCAATCATTACATATTGACTGTGCCACTTACAAATTTTATTTAATGCTACAGCCACATTCTTTCATTTTTAAATCTTATCGTATGTTATTAAAACTGGTCTGTTATGTCTTGGATCAGTTACAATCTCTCCATCAATATTGAAAAGCTCTTTAAGATTTTCTTTTGTCATAACTTCCTCTGGGGTACCTTCACATACTATTCTGCCTTTTTTTATTCCAACCATATGATCTGCAAATCTCGCTGCATTATTAAGTTCGTGAATTACCATAACTATTGTTCTCTTCTGAGTCTTATTTAACTTTTGTAGTAAGTTCAAAATATCTAATTGATGTGCTAAATCTAAATATGTAGTCGGCTCATCTAATACAACAATATCAGTCTTTTGCGCTAATGCCATAGCAATCCATGCTCTTTGCCTTTGTCCTCCTGATAATGCTTCTATTGGTCTTTCTTTAAATTCTAATATGCCAGTTTCTTTTAATGCCCATTCAATTATTTCTTTATCTTCTTTTTTTAAACTTCCAAACTTATTTTGATGAGGAAATCTTCCATAAGCAACCAACTCTTCAACAGTAAGTCCCTTAGGTGCCACTGGACTTTGTGGTAAAACAGCCATAGCTTTGGCAAGTTTATTTGAGCTTTGCTTTGAAATTTCTAAATCATTTATGTAAATTTCTCCGCTTTTTGCTTTAAGTATTCTTGCTATTGTCTTTAATATTGTTGATTTTCCACATCCATTTGCACCAATTATAGTCGTAATTTTCCCTTTTGGAATATTTAAATTTAAGTCTTTAACAATATATATATTTCCGTATGATATATTTAAATCTTTTGTTTTTATACAATACATAAAATCATCCTCTTTAAAATCTAAAAATTATTCATTCATCATAAGATAAATAAAATATGGCACACCAATAATTGCTACAACTATACCAACAGGAACTTCTATTGGTGCAAGTAAATTTCTTGATATTGTATCACCAATTAATAAAATAAGTGTACCAATCAAAGCCGCTGTTGGTATAAGTCTATTATGTTTAGGTCCAACTAGCCTTCTAGCTATGTGTGGTGAAATAAGACCTAAAAATCCTATACTTCCTGCAACAGAAGTTGCTACTCCTGCAAGACCAACTGCATATATTATTAATTTTCTTCTTTCTTTTTCAACATTCACACCAAGACCAATTGATAGTTCATCACCTAAATTTAATACATCTAAATATCTGCTTTTATATATTGTGAGTATCATGAATATTATTATAAAAGGCGCTATAGCTATTACATACTTCCAGCTTACTCCCCATATGCTTCCTTGTATCCACGCCATTACCCTGTTAAATTCCTGAGTAGTGAATCTTAATTGAAATATGGTAAGAAGCGAAGTAAATGCTATGTTTATACCTATTCCTATTAGTATTAATCTTGATGATGATATTCCATTTTTCCACGCTAAAATATATACAATAAATGCTCCAAAGCCTGCTCCTAAAAGTGCTACAATAGGCATTGTGAATATTGTTAAATTGGTTATTCCTTCATATACATTACCATTTGTTAAATATATATATACTACTACAAATAATGCTGCACCTGAATTAATACCTATTATTCCCGAATCAGCTAAATCATTCTTTGTAACTCCTTGAAGTATTGTTCCTGATACTGCAAGTGCACTTCCTACAAATAAAGCTATTATTATTCTTGGAAGTCTTAAATTGAAAATAACTATATTTTGGCTCTTACTGCCCTGACCAATTAGTGTTTTTATAACATCACCAAGGCTGATTGAATAAGAACCTAAATTTAAGCTTATTACAAACACTGTAAATATAAGAATTGCTAAAATACCACATATGAAGAATACTTTTTTGTTCTTATTCATTAATCATTCCCTCCTTTTCTAACAAGATAAATAAATATTGGAACTCCTATAAGTGCTGTCAATGAACCGATTGGAGTTTCATATGGAGGATTAATTATTCTTGCTATAATATCACTGTAAACTAAAAGTACCGCACCTAAAATAAGTGATGATGGAATAATGTATTTATAATCAGAACCTACTATTCCTCTTGCTATTTCTGGAACAATAAGACCTACAAAAACTATATTTCCTGCAACAGCTACACTTGCTCCAGTTAAAATAATCACTATTATTATGCATATAAATCTTATTAAATTAGTTCTCTGGCCAAGACCTATTGCAACTTCTTCACCTAAGCTTAAAATTGTTACCTTTGGAGCCATAATAAATGCACCTATCATACCTATGCATCCAAATACAAATAACATTATCACACCTTGCCATTTTGTGCTGGCTAATCCTCCTGCTATCCAAAAGCTTAATTCCTGTGATAAGTTAAAATACATTGCACTTCCCATAGCAAGTGAAATAAATAATGTACCCAGTGCTGTACCTGCAAGTGCAAGCTTTACAGGATCTGATTTTCTTCCCCTTTTAGAACTAAAAAAATAAACTAAAAGCCCGCTGATACTTGCACCTATAAAAGCAAAGAACATAATATCAGTGCTTCTTATTGATATTTCAGGTACTATCTTTTGAATTATGGATGCTATAGCAATAGAAAATGTAGCACCTTGAGTTATTCCCATAACTGATGGCTCTGCAATAGGGTTTCTAGTTATACCCTGCATTATTGCACCTGATACTGATAAGAACCCTCCAACCATTACAGCCGCCAATACTCTAGGTATTCTTACATCTCTTATAATGTTACTTTCAAGAGTATTATCATTTGTAAATATACTTCTTATTATTGTGCTAAAATCTATAGCTTTTGTTCCTATATATAGAGATATTCCCATACCAATAACAAGTAAAATCAAACTTATTAAAATTAATAGAAAAGTTTTTACTTTTTTACTTTTTAATACCATACTTTACCTCCTTAATTTTCTCAAGCTGTTTCTTTATTAATAATCTCATTTACGCAAAAAAGGGCTGTATCAAAATCAAGATAAAATCCCCTAATTTTGACACATCCTTTTTATATTGCTTATTTATTACTTCATTAATTCATTTTTTAAAGATTCTAATAAAAGTAATCTTCCAATTGGATTATAAGATTGACTAAAGTATGGGCTTGCATTTAATATTGTTATATTTCCTTCTTTAACAGCTCTTATATTTTGCCATACTGAATTCTCTTCAAGTTCAGCTTTGTCTGCATCTGTCGCTATAAGTACAATATGATCTGCATCTATCTCAGCTAATCCTTCAATGCTTAACATTGGAAGAGTTATTCCATCTTGTACTGGTAAGTTCTCAGGTCTTGCAAGGCCCATGTCTTCATTTATTATAGTTCCTATTCCTGCATCACTAAATACCATAAATTGTCCTGAGCTTGAAAGTACTGGTAAGTAGCTTTCTTCTCCATTATTAGCCGCAACTTCTTCTCCAAGCTTTTTAGCAGTTTCATCGTAATTTGAAAGCCATTCTGTAGCTTCATCTTCTTTGTTAAACATTTTTGCTATATCAGTTAATCTATCTCTCCAGTCATTACCATAATCTTTTATCATAACAGTTGGAGCTATTTCTTTTAATTGATCGTAAATTTGTGATTGTCTTTCACTCATTATTATTAAATCAGGATTACATGCAAGTATTGCTTCCATATCCATTGTTTCCATCATTGAGTGTCCAACTACTTTAGCACTTCCTAATTGATCTTTAACATAACTTGCAACCTCTGTTGTATTATATGAATCAATATTAGCTGTTCCAACTGGCGTATACCCTAATATTAATAATTCTTCACTGCTTCCTGAGATATCAACTATTCTTTCAGGGTTTGCTGGAATTTCAACATTTCCTTTTAATGATTCTACAACCATTGTTTTATTTCCCGAATTATTTGCTTCCCCATCATTAGATGAACATCCAGTGATTATCCCAATCATAGCTACAGTAAGTATTCCTGCAACTATCTTCTTTATTTTCTTCATTTGTATCCTCCTATGTATAGCAATATATGTTTCAATTAATCATATATTGATAAAAATTCTCATTTATGCTTTTTCATTATATCAATTTGAGAATAATAGTCAATAACTTTATTCAATTTTATCTTTATGTAAATTATACAGTTACTGTACATATATATTACACAAAGAAAAAACAGGAATATATTCAAATTAATACATTCCTGTTTTTATTTTATTATTTTGCTAAATATAATCCTTTTCCTTGCTCAGTATCCTTAACCATATCATTAGATATGATTGCAACTCCCGAAACATTATCAATACTATTTAGAATATCTGATTCATTAACATCTGAATAATCATAACCATCATATTTTAAAACCACATATTCTTTTTCTGCTCCTCCGCCACTTCTTTCTACAATAATATCTCTATATCCATTTGTTTTTTCATTACTGATAATTATAGGATTGTGTATCAATGTAAATTCATCAAACTCTTCTAATCTTCCATTTACTTCTGTAAAGATTATTGCAGTATCTCCACCAGTTCCACTTGTATATGTTCCTACTAGTTCAACAAATATTTCATTTACACCGTCATCATTTAAATCAACGTAATTGTAATAATATCTTGTTTGTTTAGCAGCTTCTTCATCTAAATCTAATTCATTAATTATAGCCTTTACTAGATTTGGATTATCTACATTTTCTGAAAGCTTACCTGTTATATTATCGTTATCAATTAGTATAATATTACTTTGACTATCTTTATTTTCACTATTGTTTGTAGTTGAATTATTTTCTATATTTTCTTCATCTTTAACATTTGTATTTTCTGTATTTGGATTAACATTAGAATCTGAGTTTGAACTACAACCATATATAGCTATTATTGAGCATATTAATAATGATATTGCAATTATTCCTTTTATAAATTTACTCTTCATTTGTTACTAGCTCCTTTAAAATTTATTCTATGATATTAAGTATTTACAAAAGTCTTTAATAATATTAATTACAATTGACTGTATCCATTTTTCGGTATTAATTGCAATTAGCAAACCTGCTTAAAATTAATATATTATCTTTATTTAATATTTTCAATAAAATCTTTCAACTTTTTGTTCCATTTTTCTGGATACTCATAAAACATTAAATGTCCCCCCATAATATAAGTCTCCGTTCCAGGGAAGTTCTCATTCATAAAAGTTTCTGCAATATCTGACCAGTGCTCAGCAATAAACATAACTAGACTTGTGCAGTAAATAGGAAAAATTTAAGCTACTAGTCCTAATTTGGCAATAGTAGACTGTAAATCAATCCCGTTATCTGCACATTCATGTGCAAAAGAAACTATTTTTACCAAATAGTTGTTTCGGAAGTGTAATATTACATCTCCAATATTTTTAAATTTATATAATTTTTCACATTTGACTCTGAAAATCTCAAGAAAAGTATACGTTAAAAATATCATGCTCCAATATCTATGTATTGATTTTAAAGATTGAATTTGAAATTCATCAAAACCAAGAGCTGTTTTATGATATCTATAACTTACTTCAATATCCCAACGCTTTTCGTAATATGAAATTATGGTTTTATTATCGAGTGAAACATCCGTACTTATAATGAATGCTGGATTATCAGATAAATCGTTTTTAGTCCAGCTTATAAGTACAACTACATTCTCAATATCATTAAGTTTTCCTTCATATCTATAAACATAGTACTTGTTATTACTAGCGGTAACTAAGCTAGTCTCATTAGTCCTAATGTATGAAGAAAACTTTTTGACATTTGTTTTAATGCCAGCCGGATATATTACTCTGTTAGATTTTATTCTCCCTATAGTGTGACAACCATTTATTAAACCGTGAAGCAAAATTTTTGCTGAAGTATACCATGAATCAACTAGTAAATAATTGTTTTTAGTTACAGGAGTGAATTCATTAATCAGTTCCATCGCAAGTTCATTTTTATCTAGAAATTTTTTAGATAGTTTTTTACTCGATTCCTTTCGGTGATATTGTCTAAAATCTAAAGGTATAGAATAATCATTAATCTTATAATGCGATGTAACTAAGCAGTGTGACCATTTAGGTTTATTGCCATCAGCATGTGAATTGTGAAAATCTAAGCCTTCAATTTTTTTAGTTGAAGTATTTTTCTTAGTTAAGGTATCATCAATGATTAGGAATCCAACATCACTATCTTCACAAGTGTTGGAAATTTCAGATATTGCATGAAATATGCGTTCTTGCGTAACATATTCATGATTCCATGAATATGAACTTAGGAACCTTGAACCAGTACTTCGATCTCTATTGCATGTAATTTTATTATGAACAGATGAAATAGTTTTGCTTCCTTCTGTTACAATAATTCCAGATACTATATTTACCATATGATTCTTTATCGCAGAAGAATATGGCAGATTTAACTCTGAAATATAGTTGATAATTGTTTCATTTTGGTTTAATATTGTTGTCAGCATATAAATCTCCTTAGATTTGGTTTCGCAACAATAAATCTAGCATGTTTGAGGTTTATATGCTACTTTTTTATTTAAAATTATACTGGTAAAATGTCAATAAAAATCCAATGGTAAATTTTCTTAAATTAATGCACAAGTCAAGTAAACATAATTGATGGTAAAGTCTCTGATATTTCCTTAGCAACTTCAAAATAATTTGATAAGACAGCATTACAGAACAAACTACTGCAGATATAATATGGTGTCTTTGCAGATATATCTAATAAATATTCTAATTCTTCTTCCTCAACATTCCTTTGTATCATTACAGCAATTATATATTCACTAAAAAAATCTCTAACTCCTTTTGGTGAAATTAAAATTTCAGATGCCGCAGTTCTAAGCTCATCTAAGCTTCCTTCAACCCAGCAACTAGGATCTATCGACAATGGAACTGGAGACATATCAATAGTTACAACTGCTTTAACTCTTTTCTTTCCAAACTGTGAAATATATGACCAAACCTCTAAATTCCCAGTAGACCATCCAACTAAAATCAAATCTTTTAAATCCAATATTTCTATTAATTTAGCTAAATCCTTCCCATGTGTTGCATAATCATTACCATGAACTGTTTTGGTAGATGTCCCTTGCCCCCTAGGATCTATAGCAATTACTCTATTAGTTTTCGAAAAGTAATCAATTTGAGACTCAAAAATTTCACTACTAAAAGTTAATCCTGGAATAAATAATATCGGCTGACCGGCCCCTTTCTCAACATAATGTAACTCTACTAAAGGCGCAACTTGAACATAATTACTTTCTAATCTTTCTACAGACATAATTTCTACCTCCCATAATAATACAATTGATTAAAAAAGAAGTTTCAATTCAATCTAAATATCTATGAACTAAAACCTCTTTATCTTTTCTCTATAATATACTATTATACCATAATTTAGTCTTTAAATTACTAATAAAATATTAAAATACTAACAATCTTATTCAATGATTACCCCGCCATGAAACTTGCATTCATAAATTTTGACATCATTTTTATAAATAACTTCTTCACCATCAAACCATTCAAAATTCCCAGCAAAACTGCATTCATATTTAAACTCACCATTTTCATATGACAACGGTCCACGATATGGATATTCTTCATTAACAATTCTTAATGCTTCTTTTAAAAACCACCCTTCAAATCCTTCTTCCACAATTCTTCCTGCATAGTTCATTGACCATAGTGGTATATTATCATTCCATATAGCTTCTTCCCCCACAAATTTTTCTCCACCCAAATAAGTATCAATGTATATTAAATTGCCTTCACAATATTTCAAGTCATGTGAATTAGGCCTGCATGGAATGCATTCTTTTGCATTTCCTGATGCATAAGTCTCTCTTTTAGCTCTACATAAAAACTCTACTATTTTTTTATCCATTTTATATTCTCCAATCTTAGTTATATTCTTTTTAAGATTGCAATCATTATTTTTTTCTTTTAAAAGACTATCAATTGAAATATTAAAGTAATTACTTATTTCTATTAATTTATCAATATCAGGATAAGATTTTCCAAGCTCCCATTTTGCAATAGCTTGTCTTGAAACATTCATGATTTCTGCTAGCTTTTCTTGTGATAATTTATTTAATTTTCTTAAAGTTCTTATCTTTTCCGGAAAACTCATGATATTTACCTCCTAATAATACTATATCCCTAATTAATCGCTCTTTCTATAAACTATTTGTACTTATTTTTGTAAACTATAGGTTGCAAATTTTAATATGAACTATCTTTTATTTTGTATATTTCTATAAATTTTATAAAGTTTCTTTTAAACTGCCACTCTATAAAATTATAATTTAAAATATAATAAGATTTCTTTGCTATGGATTGATATAATAAAAAAGAATATATAGATCCTTTTGAATAAAAAGAAAATGATTGAGATATAAAAACATTACTAAAAAATTGTATTATCATTATAGAGAAAAGAAATTAAATACTTAAAAAGAAAGAGATTCTACATTATAAAAATAAAAAGAAGGGAGCATAGTTATGATACTTAAAATTAATAATATAGATTTATTCTATGAAAAATTCGGATCTGGAACTCCAATTATTCTTGTTCATGGTAATGGTGAAAATCATAATATATTTGATAAAATCATACCTCTGCTTAGTGAATTATTTACTGTCTATGCAATTGATTTACGTGGTCATGGAAAAAGCAGCATAATTAATGAATATAACTATCAAGATATGGCAGATGATATAGTATGCTTTGTAAAAGAATTGCAGTTAAAAAATCCTATTTATTATGGATTTAGCGATGGTGGTATTATTGGTCTGCTTATTGCTTCTCAGCATCAAGAGCTTTTATCTCATCTTATTGTAAGTGGTGCAAATACATGTCCACATGGATTAAAGAATAAATGGTATTACTTATTTAAATTAATGTATTTTTTTAAACGAGATAAAAAAATGAAAATGATGCTTACACAGCCTAATATATCAAAAGAGGAATTAGAAAAAATAACCATTCCAACTCTTGTCCTTGCTGGAAGTAATGATATGATTAGTGAAAATAATACTAGAGAAATTGCACACTGTATAAAAAATAGTACTTTAAATATTTTAGACGGTGAAACTCATAGCAGCTATGTAGTTCACTCTCCAAAATTGTTTGATTTAATAACATCTTTTTACAGTTAATAAATTATAGGAGAATAAACATGAAAAATTCATTGATTCCAATTAGCACTATAGATTTTAATAATACAATCAATATAAAATTTAATAATATTTTAGATGGTTTTGATTTTTTCAAAAATTTCACTATTGATGGTAACGTTACTTGCGGTGAAGAAAAAATCATAACATTCATCGAGAAGATTTTTGAAGAAAACATTGATGATACTTATATTGATTTTTATATAAATAGAATATCATCTGAAGATAAAAGTAATCTAATGAATCTTATATCAGACAATGATAAAAATACTTTAAGAGAATTCATGAATATTACACATGATGGAGTATATTTTAAACTTATTGACAAAAATCTAATTCCTTTTTTTGTCCGTTTAAATACCAAAGAAGTATTTTTTGTTACCTTCTATTTTAATAATAGACCAATAACAGTATGGGGAAATTACAATATGAAGTTTCCTTGTTTTGTTAATAATGATGAAGACCTAGAATACTATTTACAATTAGCATCTAAATTAAATTTAGCTTAATTAAATTCAAATATTACAGATAAATTAAGAGCATTTATACCAAGCATAAATGCTCTTACACCTTATATTTTTTTTAACTCTACTATAGGAATATCTTGTCCATCTTTATTCTTAAGTTCAATATCATACTTCTCAATAAGATTTTTTACTATTTTTGTACCAACAAGTGCACATAACATGAGATATTCTGCTACAACTGCTATGTTTATTCCCTCTGCTGCTGCAAATACTGTTACTGTTGTGGCTGAAAATGCTAAAGAAATTCCTGAACTTTCTGCTGATGTAACAAGACTGGCTATAATTGTAGCACCAGCTCCTGATGCAAAAGCAATTAATGATGCCAACTTTGGCTGAGACAATTTTTGTATCTTTTCAGCTTTTTCAAATTTCTCAGCTAATTTTCCTTCTAATATTATTTCATCATATCCTTTTTCAACTGCTTCTTTCAAATCATTTCTATTTCTTACTATTAAGGTGTTCATATATATCACTTCCTTAAAATATATCATTTTCTAAAAAATATTTTTATATTATACATTATACATTATATTATACCAATAAAATATAATTTAATTTTTACTTAAATACTTTTGCTTACTTACCTTATTATAATACTCCTCAATTTTAGGAGGCATTGTTTTCCATCCATATAAGTATACATCCGGTATTTTAGGAACCCAATCCTCATTCGTATCTATTGTATTTTTAGATCTGTTTTTAATATCAAACTTTATATCTTTAATTATAATATCTGACTTTTCATTATATAATCTTCATATAATCTTCTTGAAACAACTTTTCCACTTCTATCAATTATTTGAGTTGCTCCTATTATTTCTCTAACCTCTTCTTTATCACCATTAGGAAAAGTTCCCCCTTGAAATTTTGCATTATAACTAGCATGAATTACTGGAACAATTTATTTATTTTTTTAATTTAAACTGAAATGAAGAATCCTACAACTCCAAATAAAATACTAATAACAGCACCACCTATTACATCTGTGGGATAGTGAACTCCTGCTAGTACTCTAGTAACCCCAACTATTATTGCTATAAACATCACAATAAATCCATATGTATGATTTAAATATAAACATGCCATAGCAATTATAAAAGCACTTGCTGTATGCCTGCTTGGAAAAGATTGTCCTTTTCCTTTTTCATAATCTACTAATGGTTCATAATCATATGTATCATACGGTCTAGGTTTATTTAATATTTTTCTAAATATAGAAACAAAAATTAAATTTAATGCTGGTATAATCAAAAACAATATTAATCTTTTATCATTTTTTAAATATAAAAAAATACTTGTACACATATATAACATTATAATGAGTATTTGTGAATACTTGCACAATATTTTTATGCCTTCACTTCTAAATTTACTTTTTCTAAAAAAATGTGTTATTTCTCTATATTGATTTTCTGTCATCTTTTCAATTCCTTTACTATATAACAAATTCATTTATAACTAATTAATTATTATATCATAAAAAGATATTCATAAGAACTTTCTTAATTTACCTCAAGAATACTTCTTATAAATATCTTATAAATATTATTCCCCTAAATGACTTTCTTCAAATTTTTCAGTAAAGTTACTTATAATTTTACTTAGCGGCTTTTTTAGAAATATTCCTATTAGTGCTGATCCAATTATAATAGAAATTATTACAACTATATCCTTTATAAGTACTTCTCTTACAATTCCTCCAATACTCTCCCTCATTAAAGAAATGGTATATGTAAATGGTAAAAATGGATGTATTCTTTGAAAGAATTTTGGTGTAAGCTCTATAGGGAAAGTTCCTCCTGATCCTCCTATTTGGAATACTAATAAAACTATTCCAACTACTTTTCCTGCATTTCCAAGCACTGAACATGCAGTATATATAATAAAAGCAAATGTTATACTTGTTAATATTGAAACTAAAACAAATAAGAATTGATTTAAACAATATACTTTTAGTATATATAAGTCACCTATTGAAACTATAAGCGCCTGAATTATACCTATACTTACAAATAATAATAACTTCCCAAAATAACTCTCTATTACCGTATATTTAGTAATCATCTCTTTTTTAGAACTATCAGCTTCTTCGGTATTTATTTCATGTGGATTAACTGCCAATATAGAAACTAATAAAAGTTCTCCTACCCATAATGATAAAATTGTATAAAATGGCGTCATAGCACTTCCATAGTTTCCCATAGGAAATAGCTGTTTTTCTACTAAATTTACTGGATTAGCCAAAAAGTCACTTCTAGCCTGAACATCACTTTTTAATAAATTCAAAAGTTCACTTATTCCTTTGTCATTATTGGCTTTTTCCATTTTATCAATTAATTCATTTAACATTTCTTCTGCCTTTGGTAAATTCTTTCTAACATTATCTATTACTGAAACAGCTTTTTCTGAACCTTCTCCGGCTGTATTTAATAAATTACTTATTTGTGGAAGTTTACTTTCTGCTTCATCTAATGCATTTATAATATTATCTGTTGTACTATATGTAGAATCAAATATATCATTTATTTTAGTTAAAATATCACTGTCATATTTAAAATATAAATCTGATAGTAAAGAATTCATATTATCAGAAAAGTCCTTAATATTATTTAATAATGTTAAATCTGGCTTACCACCTGCTAATATATCATCTTTTATGTTTTGAAGTGTATTTTGAAAATTATTTATTGTAGTGTTAATATTTTTTAGATTAGTTATTACGTCATTTAATTTAGGATTTATCTTATTTAGCGCTTCTAGAATTTTTAAAATAGATTTTATTAGACTATCTAAATTATTAGTTTTGCTTATAAGATTATCAATCATTTCTGGCGCTTTATCACTTCCATTATTTATTGCATCTATAACTACACTTGTATAGTTTGAAATATCTTTACTTATATCACTTGCTATTCTTATATTTTCTTTAATTGTTGGTGATATTTCATTCAAACTATTTCTTGATGTAGATACAAATTCTTTAACACTATTTCCAAGCTCCTTACTGCTATTTATAGTATCTTGCAACAATGGTATATCACTTTGAAATTTTTCTGATAAATCATTAATATTAGTAGCACCATCATAAGCTAAATCTACAATATCATTTATATCTGAAAATCTTTCCTGAACATCTTTTAGTATATTATATACATTTGTAATCTTTGGCTTAACATTTTCAATTTCAATTGATGCATTTTTAGTTGCTGTAAGCAGTGCATTTGATACAGTTTCAACTAAGGCTTTACTTATATTTTCCTGAACTCCAGTTGCACCTTTACTAGTCAATTTAGGCGCTATTGCATTAATTTTTTCATTGACAGTATAAATTATTTCTCCTTTTTTAATATCACTTGTTATTAAGGAAGTCATATCACTTGAAAATTCACTTGGTATAACAATAGTTGCATAAAGATTTCCATTTCTTAGCTTATCATTTGCTTCTTCTTCACTTATAAAATTCCATCCTAATAAATCATTATTCTTAAGCTCATCTATTATTGTATTTCCTAAATTTATCGATGTACCATTAAGCTCTGCTCCTGCATCATTATTTACAACTCCAATTTGAATCTGACTGGTAGCCTCTTTTGAATAAGGATCCCATGAAGCTGCTATATTGAACCAGGCATACATTGAAGGAAGTATACATAATGCTATTATTGTAATAAATGCTGCATAGTTTGTTACAATATTTTTTATATCTTGTTTATAAATCTTAATTATATTATTCAAAATTCTTCCTCCTACACATAAATTCTTTCCCTCTTATGTTTCCTTGATTTTATATGTAATATTCTTCATATGAATTTTTATAAAATTTTATTTTTTTCATAATTATTTTCAATTTGTTTTTTTTAATATATATATTTTATTAATCATGCTATAATTGATGTAAAATAATAAAAACATTTCAATTCCACTATATTTAATATTTATATCTTTTGGAGGATTTTATGAACAACTATACAATTAAAATAGCATCACTTAATGATTTTGAAAATTGTGCAAAAATTATAAGGCAAGGATTTTCTTCTATTGCAAGAAAATTTGATTTGACAACAGCAAATTGTCCAAGCAATGATGCTTTTATTACAACTGATGAATTAATAAAAAATAAAGATATGGGAAACTTAATGTATGCCCTATATGATAATCACAAAATGGTTGGCTTTATGGAATTAGAAAAGAAAAATGAATTTAATTATGAACTTGGAAAGTTCACAGTTCTTTATGAAGCAAGACACTTAGGATATGGAAAAGCCTTATTAGACTTTGCAAAAAATAAAGTTAAAGAACTTGGAGGGGAAAAACTTATTATTAGCGTTATTGAAAATAACGATATTCTTAAAGATTGGTATAGAGCTAATGGATTTATACATACTGATACAAAAAAAGTTAAACATCTTCCTTTTTCTGTTGATCTTATGGAGAGTAATTTATAATTTACATATTATTTAGTATCCTATAAAAATTCTTTTAAATAATGAAAATAGCATAATATGATAAAATTAAACTATCATATCATGCTATTTCTATTTTAAAAATAAGAATAAGCTAATAATCCCAAATAAATCACAGGCTGATGTAATAAATAAATTCGTAATGAATTTTTCCCAGCAAACTCAATCCATCCTATTCCTTTTTTATATAAAATCTTATATTTATGATCCCTATTTTTTATAATCTTGTATAAGAAATATCCTAATATAAATAAAAATATCCATGGAAATAAAGAAAAGTAATCTGTAGAATAAAAATTAGGTTCTTTAAATCCTAAATAAGTCATAAATCTACTGNTAATCTGTAGAATAAAAATTAGGTTCTTTAAATCCTAAATAAGTCATAAATCTACTGCTATACAATGAGCTTGGTATTTTCATAATATTCCATGATTCAAATCCTAAATATCCATTATTAATATTTCTAAATACACCAAAAAGCAATGAACAAGAAAATATTCCTATAACAGGTGATACATTTTTCAATATTTTATCTAATATGATCATAAGAAGCATACATGAACCAATCATTGTAAGTACTCCAAATATAATTTTCTGTTCTGGCATAAAAATTGTAGTTATCAAAGAAATAGCCATCCCCATACCAAATACCTGAAGTCCTCGTTTTAATTTATTTTTTCCCATTGACCAACAAAATCCTGATAGCAATATGAAAGTCCAACATATGCTTTGCTGCCATATATATACAAATATAGATTCATGCCATGTCCAATTATTATCTAATATATATACAGCATCCCAAATTAGATGATAGATTATCATGCTGATTAAATTTATACCACGAATATTATCCAAAATATGATATCTCACTTAAAGCCCCCTTGTTTTTTAATTATAACATTTCAAATTTTATATGCTTTTCATTTCTATTATTAAGTTAATTATAAGACTTTAAACTACGTCCAGGTCAAGAACTTTTTTAATTCAAAAGCAGAAATATTATGATTATACACCGCACCATAAATAAGGGACGTAGTAAGTTTATAGTGAAATAACCGAAATAAAGCTCTCATGTTCGGCTCGCTTGCTACAAAAATGAATCTAAAAATTTAATGTTTTATCCTTTCTTAGAATGTATCAATTTATAAATATAGGAATATAAATTCTTACGAATGTGCACTTATAAAAGGAACAGCTATGCTGTAATACGGATCTTTTCTTATTTATTGGGTAATACAGTACTTTTCTAAGTAGCCCCATAAATCACTATAATTGATAGAAAATTATATTTTTAAGTATTGGATATTTACCAAAATATAAATTATATATGTTCTAATTAAGAATCAGTATTAAAATCTGCCCTAAACCCTAAAAAATATATGGTTCATATGAAGTAACTTTATTGGAAGTTATACACATTAAATGATAAGTTTAGAGAAAAACAAAGAAATTCAATATATGAATATGCGTAGTATTGTATTGGAAATTTCAGCTTTTAAATTCTTTGGCAGAGGATGTTCCAAAATTGTTTGTCCAAAAACTTGCTTTTTGGAGCAAACATTTTTGGGCGCAGCCTCTGCCATTAGAATTTGGTACTCTATAAGTGTAGATACAAATCATAAATATATGATTTAACATCTGCACTTATTTTAATTTATAATAAAGGGAGTAATTTGGTATGACGACTTTAGAATTGGGTTTTAACATCCGTAGCTAAAACTGTCAGCCATCCCTTATTATAAAGATTCGATTAAGCAGGTTGAAACCGTACGGCTTTCGTGTAACTAACCAAAATGAATTGTAATAAGTGTGGGTGGATTAAAATTACAATAATTTTTTAGGAGGATTAACATGATTAGTGTTGGAATTGATGTTTCAAAAGGAAAAAGTACAGTATGTATATTGAAAGAATATGGTGAGGTTATTAGTGAACCACATGAAATAAATCATACTGAAGCTGATTTAAAAGCATTAGTTGAATCTATTTCTGAATTAAATGAAGAAACTAGAGTTGTTATGGAAGCGACCGGTGCATACCATTTGCCACTACTTACTTATCTTAAAAATCATGGTATATTTGTAGCCGTAATAAATCCATTAATTATGAAAAAATATTCTGCTATAGGATTAAGGAAAGGTAAAACTGATAAATTAGATTCTATCAAAATAGCTAATTATGGAATTGATAATTGGTTTAAATTAACTGACTATGAAGCAACAGATGAGGTGTATTCTGAATTAAAATTATTAGGTAGGCAATATTCTCATTATATAGCTATGAGAATAGAGAGCAAACTTGTACTAAGTAATCTATTAGATAGAACAATGCCAGGAATTAAAAATCTATTAAAAAATAGATCCGATAAGCCAGAGAAAGATAAATTAAATGATTTTGTTAAAGAATACTGGCATTACGATAATATTACCAAGAAAAATGAAAAGCAATTTATAAATAGTTATTTTAAATGGGCAAAAAATAAAGGATACCATCAAAGTGAAACAAAAGCAAAACAGATATATGCTTTAGCACAAGAAGGCATCCCTACACTATCTTCTAGTACCCCATCAACCAAAATGTTAGTATTAGAAGCTGTTCGAGTTCTTAGCGAAATAGATAGAACTCTATCTATGATATTATCACAAATGCAAGAATTAGCAAGTAGTTTAAAGGAATACAATGTTGTTAGAAATATGCCTGGAGTTGGAGATACATTGGCTCCACGCTTAATTGCTGAAATCGGTGATTTAAAACGCTTTTATAATAAAAAGGCTTTGATAGCTTATACGGGTATTGATTCACCTCCTTTTGAGTCGGGACAGTTTGTTGCAAACAAACGTCGTATTTCTAAAAGAGGTTCTGCATTATTACGAAAAACTGGATATGAAATTATGAAATGTATCAAAAGTGCCAAACCAAAGGATGATCCTATATTTTTATATATGTTAAAAAAAGAAGCAGAAGGAAAACCTAAAAAAGTTGCTAAAATTGCTGCATTAAATAAGTTTCTAAGAATATACTACGCTAGAGTAAAAGAAGTCTATAATACTTAAATTTAGATAGTATCTATATCTAAATTAAACAGAATTTCTGTTTAATTTATTTGTCATGCAAAAAATATATAAAAAACCTGCTAAAAAAAACTTGATTTTTCTTAGCAGGTTTTAGCTGAAATTTCCCTACAATCGAGCATATCATATATTGAATTTCGGTTGTTATCCACTAAACTTTGATTCTACGTCCCTTATTTATTTCATGTTCAAAAGAATTTATTTTTAAATTAATCTTAATAATGCTACACTTATAATTCCAACTACAACAGTTAAAAGCAAATCTTTCTTTTTAACGCCTATAATAATTGTAGGTATTAGTGCTAAAATTTCCAGTTCATTTCCCATAATCGAAAACTTATCATCTATAGTGAAAATTTCTACTGCTATTAATGCTGATAATATTGATATAGGAATGTATTTCAAGAACTCTTCTAATTTAGGATGTAATTTCATTTTTGACATTACTGTTATAGGAAGTACTCTTGGCAGTAACGTTACAATACATCCTCCAAGTATTACAGTCCATATATACATATTCATGTTATATCTCCTCCATGTCTAATCCTTAATAAATATTCCAACTAAGGCACCAAATATTGCTGCTATTATTACACCTAAACTTGTAGATACAAATTTAGTTGATAGTATTAATATAACTACAGATGTAAGAATTATTATTATAGATTTTTTTAATTTTATGTTTTCTATTGATGAAATTAATAGCCCTACAAACATAGCTGTAAGTGCAAAATCTAAGCCAAATATTTTATAATCTGGTATTAAATTTCCTATAACTACACCTATCCCTGTTGCTATAATCCAGTTTAAATATGCTGCAATATTGAGTCCCATCATCCACCAATAATCAATTTTCTTATTTTTTATTCCCTCTGCACTTGCAACTAAAAATGTTTCATCTGTTAATAATATTCCTATTAATAGGTTTTTAATTAGAGAGTTTCTTTTGAAATATGGTGCCATAGATGCACTCATAAATACATGCCTAAGATTAACAAAAAATATTGTAAATATTATGCTTATTGCAGGTATTCCTGAAAACATCATACCGGCTGAAATAAATTGTGCTGAACCAGCATAAATAAAAGTACTCATCCCTATTGCCTGCCAAAATGTAATGTTACATGACTTGCATAGTATTCCACATGCTATTCCTATGCTTAAATATCCAAATATAGTTGGTACACAGTCCTTTATGCCTTTTATAAATAAATCTTTTTCATTCATTTGGCACTTGAAGTCTTGATGCTCTAGTTCCAAATCAGCTTCCCCCTTAAAATTTCTTGCTTATTCCGCTTAAATAGTTTTCATTTCATTATTAACTGTCTCTTCACAAGAGCGCATTGCCATTATTGTCGTTTCTAATAATTTATCTAATTCCCACCCAAGGAATTCTGCACCTTTTCTTATTACGTCTCTTGAACATCCAGCTGCAAACTTTTTATCTTTAAATTTTTTCTTTAAGCTTGAAAGCTCCATATCCATTACACTTTTTGATGGACGCATACGTGCTGTTGCACCAATAAGGCCTGTTAATTCATCTACTGCATATAATACTTTTTCCATTTCATGTTCTGGTTTAACATCCACAGTTAATTCATATCCATGACTACATACTGCATGAATTAATTCTTCTCCTGCATTAGACTTTCCTAATAATTCTGGAGCTTTTATGCAGTGTTCTTCTGGATACATTTCATAATCGATGTCATGTAAGAGTCCTACAAGTCCCCAGAATTCTTTATCTTCTGAATAACCTAATTCATCTGAATACCACTTCATGACACCTTCCACTGTTAATCCATGTAAAATATGAAATTCTTCTTTATTGTATTCCTTTAATAAATTGATTCCATCTTCTCTGCTTAATTCTGTTTTCATGATAAATAACCCCCAATTCATATTTCTTGTTACTTTATTTAATATAACAATTTTATTATTTATATAATTGTATTTCTACTATTATCTTCCACCGATTGTTAAATGTCAACATATAAAAAGCCATAAGCTTATACAGCAAACGGCTTTTTATATAGTAATTTAATATATTATTCAAAAATATGTGGTTTAACTTCCTTAGGAATTAAACATTCATATTTTTGTCCATCTAATTTTTCATTAAATTCAGCTTTTGCTTTTTCTATAAGCTCAGGATTTTCTATTAACTTTATTGCACCTAGTGCAAGTACATTAGAAGCAAGTAATGTCCCCTTTAATGCAGTTTTAGATTTACCTTGAGCAACATATTGCCATGAGTGCCCATCCACACCATAAGCAAAACAAGCTGTTCTTATTTGTGCTGTTGGAACTACCCAGCTTACATCACCAACGTCTGTAGAACCAGATGATGCCGATACTTCATCTTTGTGAATATGTTCAACTATATAATCACAAATAGGATTTTCTTTCATATGCTTTTTAAATTCCTGCTTATTTTTTATTTCTTCTGAAATAAATATATCATCTAAGTTTTCTTTAGAAACTGTATCTTTAAACTTTTGCGCGTAATCCAGTTCTTCTTTTGTATATTTAGGTGCTCCTATTTCCAAGAAGCTTTCATATAATACATCTTCAAGTGCACAGTTAGAAATTGTATCTGAACATCCTTCATCAAATAATATTTCAATTTCTGTTTCAGTCATCATAGCTGCTCCTTTAGCTATTTTGCATACTCTTTCATATAGCTTTTTAGCTTTTGGAGCACTTGAAGACCTAACCATATATGCTACTTCTGCTTCTCTTTGGACAACATTGGGAGATATTCCTCCAGTATTAGTTATTGCATAATGAACTCTTTCTTGTGGCTCAATATGTTCTCTTAAATAATTAACTCCTACATTCATAAGTTCAACAGCATCTAATGCACTTCTTCCAAGGTGTGGTGCGGCTGCTGCATGTGATGATATTCCATGGAACCTAAAGAAAACCTGCATACATGCAAGACTTGAGCCTGTTGTAACTATGTTTAATGTATCAGGATGCCAAGAAAGTGCTATATCGCAATCATCAAAGAAACCATCTCGTGCCAAATAAGCTTTGCCTGATCCGCTTTCTTCTGCTGGACATCCAACTATCTTTACTGTACCTTGAATATTATTTTCTTTTAAATAATCTCTTACCAATAAAGCTGCTCCAACAGCCCCTGTCCCAAGTAATTGATGTCCACATCCATGACCTGTTTCTTTTCCTTCAATTGGCTTATATTCTGCTATATCACATTCCTGACTTAATCCTGATAGAGAATCATATTCAGCTAAAATGCATATTACAGGACTTCCACTTCCATATACTCCAACAAACGCAGTATCCATATCTGCAATATTTTCTTCCACCTCAAAGCCTTCACTTCTTAAATATGATACCATAGCCTTGCATGATTTATTTTCTCTAAATGCTAACTCTGAATAATCCCATATATTATCTATTAAATTTTTAAGCCCATCTTTATATTTTTCTATTGGATTGTTCTCCATAAATTTATGCATAAAATCGCCCCCATTAATTTATTCCTATATATAAATTAAGTTCTTTACTTTAGTAGTATTTTCTTAATTTTTCAAATAGTTTTCTTATAATTATATATTATTTTCAAGTTTACTTACAGTTATATTATACCAATAATTTAATGTAATCTAGAAATTTAATGATATAATATGGATATTACAGTTAATATTTAATGCCAATTGAATTAATTAATATACCTTTAGGAGATTTTAAATATGAAATTAAAAGTTTTAGTTGATAATAACACATATATAGATGAATACTATCTTGGAGAACCAGCTGTTTCTTATTACATTGAGGATGAAGATGTTAAGCTACTATTAGATGTTGGGTATTCAGATATATTCTTAAAAAATGCATCTAAAATGAATATAGATCTATCCGAACTAGATTCAATTATAATATCTCATGGTCATGATGATCATACATTAGGATTAAAATACTATTTTAATCAAAACTATAACGATGATATTTCACTTATAGCTCATCCTGATGCATTTTATTATAAAATGTATGATGATTTAAAAATATGTTCACCATATTCAAAAGATGAAATTTCAGAAAAGTGTGCCCTTATCCTTTCAAGAACTCCAATTAAAATAAGCAAAAATATAACTTTTTTAGGCGAAATACCATCTTCAAATACTTTTGAAAAAAGAAAAATTATTGGCAAAACTTTAATAAATAATAAATTTGTTGATGATTATGTTCTTGATGATTCTGCACTTGTATATAAAAATGATAAAGGAATATATATAATTACCGGCTGTTCTCATAGTGGAATCTGCAATATATGTGAATATGCAAAAAATATATGTAATGATGATAGAATTATTGGGATTATAGGTGGATTTCATCTATTTGATTTATGTGAACAAGCTTATAAAACTATTGAATATTTTAAGAACAATAATATAAAAGAACTGTATCCCTGCCATTGTACTTCGTTTAGTGTAAAAGCTGAAATTAATAAATATATTCCTGTAAAGGAAGTTGGAGTAGGACTTGAACTTAATTGGATATAATCTAATTTAAATCACTAAAAAAAGTAACAATTTATAAACTACACAATACTATATAAATAAACAAATCAAAATTTCGAATGTCATATTGATAAACTTCGATGTGAGCAATATAATATACATATGTAAAAATAGATATGAGATGATAACATGGAAAACAAATATACACTTAATTCTCGTGTATTTAAAGCTTTCTGTGATGAAAATCGTTTAATGATTCTTGAAATACTACAAACTGGTGAAAAATGTGCCTGTCATTTATTAGATCAAATGAATATAAGTCAATCAACATTATCACATCATATGAAAATACTATGCGAATCTGGAATCGTAGTTAGTCGTAAAGAAGGAAAATGGACTTATTATTCAATTAGTTCTGAAGGTAGTGAGTATGCAGTTGAATTATTAAAACAACTAACAGAAGTAAACATTAAAATTAAAATTGATAACACAAAATGCTGTACATAAAATAATACGACATACTTAATAAAACCATCTTTGTTGATGGTTTAAAAAATATTATACATATCGAAAATTTTAGATATGTATTTAAAAATTAAATTATTCAAAATAGACATATAAAATTTAGAAATTGAAAGGAATAAAAAATATGAAGAAAAAAGTAGCATTTATTTGTGTTCATAACTCATGTAGATCACAAATGGCGGAAGCACTAGGGAAGATTTATGGGGCTGGAGTTTTTGAAAGCTATTCAGCAGGAACTGAAACAAAGCCCCAAATAAATCAGGATGCAGTTAGAATAATAAAAGATTTATATGATGTTAATATGAATGAAACTCAAAAATCTAAACTACTAAGTGATATCCCTGAAGTTGATATAGTTATAAAAATGGGATGTAATGTGGTATGTCCCTTTTTACCTGCAAAGCATATAGAAGATTGGGGCTTAGATGATCCTACTGGTAAAAATGATGATGAATTTATAAAAACTGCTAAATTAATAGAAGAAAAAGTTAAAAATTTAGTTTTAAGAATACAAAATAATGAACTCTAAGCTTACATTTATTATATGAATGGAGAAAGAAATGAAAGAAACAGATTTGACAAAAGGAAAAGTTATATCCGTTATAACATCATTAGCGTTACCTATAATGGGAAGCTCTTTTTTACAGTTTACTTATAATTTGATTGATATGATGTGGGTAGGCAGACTTGGAAGTGGTGCGGTTGCAAGCATTGGTTCATCAAGCCTGTATATAAATATAGGAAATGCTATAAATTCATTAGTTGTTATTGGTACTGGAATAAAAGTAGCTCATGCAATTGGTAGAAATGATAGTAATGAAGTAAAAGAATATATTAATTCAGGCATAATTATTAATACAATTATAGGTATTATCTTTGGTCTTGTATTAATATTAGCCGGAAAAGGCTTCATAGGATTTTTAAATCTTAATAATTATGAAGTTGAAAGAAATGCATATCACTATTTGGCATTAAATGCACCTATTTTATTCTTTGCATTTTTTAATATGATGTATACAAGGATATTAGGTAGTTTTGGAAATAATAAGCTAGCATTTAAAATCAATGCAGTTGGAGTAATTCTTAATATAATTCTTGATCCTATACTAATTTATGTTTTTAAATTTGGAGTTATAGGAGCTGGGCTTAGTACTTTGAGTGCCAACATAATCATGTTCTTCTTATTTAGAATAAATTCTAATGGGATTCTTAACTATACATTTGGGATAGGCGTAGATTATGTAAAGATAAAAGAAATTGCTAGACTCGGATTTCCAATGGCTTTTCAAAGAATTCTATTTACAATTATAAATATTCTATTAGCAAAAATAATTGCAGTTTTTGGATCAGATGCAATAGCAGCACAAAAAGTAGGTGTTCAGATAGAATCTATTGCCTATATGATAATTGGAGGACTTAATGGAGCAGTTGCAAGCTTTACCGGACAGAATTTTGGAGCCAGTAAGTTTAAGAGAATAAAAGAAGGATATAAAAGTGCATTGCTTATTGGAATAATTTACTCAATGGTTATGGCATGTGCATTTTTACTGTTTAACAAGCCTATGATTAGATTATTTATAAGAGATGAAGCAACCATTGTAATTGCAGCAGCATATTTAAAAGCAGTAGCTTTTTCACAAATATTTAGTGCTATTGAAATGATATCAAATGGTCTATTTACTGGAATAGGTAAGCCTAATATTCCAGCAAGCATAAGCATTATATTTACATCACTTAGAATTCCATTTGCATTATTATTAATTAAACCTTTTGGTATAAATGGAATATGGATAAGTATCTCATTATCAAGCATTCTTAAAGGCATATTCTCATATTTACTATATGAAATTAAAGTAAGAAGAAAGTTTGTAAATATTCCAGAATAAATATAGTCAAATTTATGAAGATAAAAATGTTAACAAAAATCAAACTAAGTGCTTCACTTCACTTGACAATTAATTATAACAAAAAATGCAATAAGGCTAACTAAGATTTGCCTTATTGCATTTTCTTCTTAAATATATTCTATACTACTTCTTTTTATGATTTTCTTCAATATATTAATAAATTATATTATGCATTCTCTACTCTCTTATGATTAACACTCCCCTGATTAGAAGCTCTGTTAATCCTTTTTTCTCTATCATAACAACTACTATATTTTTTATACAATTTTTATTGAAAAAATAGCAATAATTAAATTAATATTTGTTATTGTAGGCTGCTTTGCAAATTTTATTTCTTAAATAACTACAGCATTTATCAACTAATATTTTATACTAATTAAATATACTGTCTAGAAAAAATTCTGTGCTGTCAATTTCTTTATCATTTTTGTTTTGCATTATTACTTCATCTTTTAATTTATTTTTTTCTGTAAGACTATCATTATGTTGTTTCTTCATAATATCTATGATGCCATCATTATCGATGGCATATACTTTACCTTGTTGTAGTATTGGATTATTATATGATACTATCACATATTTAGGATATATATATGATTTTACAAACCAGCTTGTGATTGCATGTATATTCCTATTTATACTTAATGCTGCTTCAATTTGTCCTCTAATGTCAGAAAAAGCAGCTTTGGTTTCCAATACCCGTACCATATGAAATGACTTTTGTATATTATGATTCAAAACTCCTTCACACTCTAATTTTCTTAATCGTTCAAATTGCGTCATGCTATTCAACAATCCATATCCTTCTAATTTAGCTATTTCTTGAGTTAAATTTTCAACATAATTTCTTTCCTGCTCAATCGCTCTCTTTGGGTCCGTAAATAAATATTTATTTATGGTCCTTATATAATTATTTAAATATCTATATTTTTTATCCAAATATGAAAATACGCTTTTATCCATTATATCATCTTCCTTCCTTAGATAAAGGATTATTTGCCTAGGTCAAATTATAATATTAATTTTACGAAGATAATTATTTTGTTGAAATATAAGTACTTTATTATATTTAATATTTTTTGTTTGAGAAATAACAGACTTCTATTAAAGATTAAAGTAAGACATATACATACTATTTAGTTAATATATAGTTTGTAAAAATTAGATTATATAAATTAAAAATATTTGTTAAGTTTAAAATATTATATTAAGAATAAGTATTGTAATATTAATTACTGAGCTCTAAAATTAATAACATTACTTATCTGTAATAAATTATTAAAGTATAGAATTAAATTTATCTATTTAGAAATGTTGTATAATGCTCAATATTATCTAACTTATTATTTTTTTCTAGCCATTTATTGTAGCTTTTAAAGTTATTTTCTACCGCTTCTATATCAGTATAGTCTTTATTCATTCTGTTCTTTTCAGCGTACATGTTTATTTTTATTATTTTCCCCATCTATTAATATCCCTCTTTTTTAGTTCTTTTATTATGATAATTGTAAAAAAGAGTTGTAAGAAAACCTTACAACTCTTATCTTGCTAAAATTATCTTCTATTATTTTGTTGCTTTCTTGCTCTTCTACAATCAGCACATCTTACTGGTTCATTCTCAAAACCTTTTTCTTTGTAAAATTCTTGTTCTCCAACTGTGAATATAAATTCTTGTGAACAATCTTTACATACTAAAACCTTATCTTCCATATGTTAATTCCTCCTTATTATTAAAAAGATCATTATTGATTAATATGATTCTCTATTTTAAGGAGAAAATATATACCACTTAATAACTTTTTATCTTTATACTTATTATATCACTATTATTATATAATAGCAACTTTTATTTATAATTTTTATTACACAGTCTCTATTTCCTTATGATTAATACTTCCTTGATTAGACACACTGTTAATTTTCTTTTCAATTTCTTCTTGATCACCTAAGTAATATTTATCTACTACCTTAAAATTATCATCAAATTCATATACTAATGGAACACCAGTTGGTATATTAACATTTAAAATTTCATCTTCAGAAAGATTCTCAAAATATTTTACTAATGATCTTATAGAATTACCGTGTGCTGCAATCAATACTCTTTTACCAGCTAGCATGTCCTTCTTTATAACATCATTAAAATATGGAACAACTCTCTTGATTGTATCTTCTAAGCTTTCGCAAAGAGGTAGCTCATCTTTATTTATACCTCTATATTGCTCTTGATTCTTTGGGTTTTGGATGCTTGTCTCATCTAAAACTGGTGGTCTTACAGCAAATGATCTTCTCCATATTTTAACTTGTTCTTCTCCGTATTTTTCTGCTGTCTCTGCTTTATTTAATCCTTGTAATGCTCCATAGTGTCTTTCATTTAGTTTATATGTCTTAATTACTGGAAGCCACTCTCTATCCATTTGTTCTAACGCTAAATTCAAAGTATGAATTGCCCTTTTTAAATAAGATGTATAACAAATATCAAAATCTAATCCTTTATCTTTTAAATTCTTTCCTGCTGATTTAGCTTCTTCTATGCCTTTAGGAGATAAATCGACATCGCTCCATCCAGTAAATAGATTTAGTTTATTCCATTCACTTTCTCCATGTCTTATAATAACTAATTTCATTAACTTTCACCATCCTTCTATAATTATCCAACCCTAGTTATAATTATATTATAACTCTTTATTTAAAAATTTCAATGATTATCATTATCATAAAACATTAATTTTTCGTAATTGATAGAACTGAGTATCCCGCTTTTTTTATTGTTCTTTCAAGAACATCATTATTAATATCTTCTTTCATATTTACAACTGCACATTTTTTCTTTAAATTAGCTTTTGCATAAACACCGTCTAAATCATTAAGTTCATTTTCAACATGTGCAACACAATTTTTACATGTCATGCCTTCTATATTCATAATTTTTGAGTACTTATAATCATTTAAGTCTACTTTAATCTTCTTTCTAATTTCTCTTTCTCCGCCACAGCATCCGACTGTTAATTTCTTAATATAACCTTTTATCGAAAAAATAGCGATGACTAAAATAATAAATACTATTATGTAATTTGCCATTTTAATTCCTCCTAAAATCCAGATCTTCTTTATGTAATTTTCATTCTTTAATTTAAATATTCTTTACTTAGAACTCAAGTTAGAGTATAAAAATTACCATAACTCATGTAAAATCACATCAGTTATGGCATATAACATTATCGTATTCAATACACAATATAACTTTTACATGTGCTATTTATTTACTATATTGATTCCATGACACGATTTAGCTGAAGAGCATCCTGAACAACCACAACCACAGCCACTTCCTCCACTTTTAGATTTCTTAAATTGTTTTATAGCAACAAATACCATAGCGCCAATTACAATAGTTCCTATAATTGCTGTTGACATATATATCACTCCCTTTATTGTAATATAATAATAGATACCAAAAGAGTATTAACTCTGCTTTAATGTAACATATACTCTTTGGAGGTTACATGCATAAGTATGAATCTCTTTGGGTATCTATATTTTATATTGGTTAATCTACTACTTCTAAGTATTCATAAATATATTTTTATAATCTAACTTTTTATCTTTTAACTTAAATTATTTGCTATAACTTAATTGTTCTTTTGACTTAACTCTTTCTGAGCTTCTACCAGACATTACTACTAGTGCAATTACTACAATAAGTATTACTACTGAAATTGAAGCTCCAGCGAAACTTCCATATCCGCCAATGAAGCTTCCAACTTGATTAATAACAAGGGCTACTAAATATGCTGTACCTGTTTGGAAACCTATTGTAATCCACATCCATTTCCACGAACCCATTTCTCTTCGTATTGCTCCTATAGCTGCAAAACATGGTGCATTAAGCATATTAAATGCAATAAATGCATACGCACTAGCTATAGTAAACATTCCTGAAACATGCTGAAGAAGTGTCGGATCATCTTCGGCTGCTTCTGCTACACCAAATAGTACTCCAAATGTTCCAACTACATTTTCTTTTGCAACAAGACCACTAATTGAAGCTACTGAGCTTTGCCAGTTACCAAATCCAAGTGGTGCAAATATCGGTGCAAATACATTTCCTATAGCTGCCAATATACTTTCACCGGCATCTACCATTTCAAGTCTGAAGTTAAATGAACTTAAGAACCAAATTGCTCCACAAGCAACAAATATTATTGTACCTGCTTTAACTATAAATGCCCTACCTCTTTCCCACATATGAAGTAATACATTTTTAGCACTTGGAATGTGATATTGAGGTAATTCCATAACAAATGGTGCTGGTTCACCTTTAAATAGCTTTGTTTGTTTTAAAATAATGCCACAAATAATTATCATTACAATTCCTAAGAAATAAACAGAAGGTGCCACCCATGAAGCCCCTCCAAATAGTGCTCCAGCAAATAAAGCAATAATAGGAAGTTTAGCTCCACATGGAATAAATGTAGTAAGCATAATTGTCATTTTTCTATCTCTATCATTTTCCATTGTACGAGTTGCCATAATTCCTGGAACTCCACAGCCAGAACTTATAAGCATTGGTATAAATGATTTTCCTGATAATCCAAACTTTTTGAAAACTCTATCCATAATAAATGCAACTCTTGCCATATATCCACAGTCTTCTAGTATAGATAAGAATAAGAATAATAGCATTATTTGAGGAACAAATCCTAGAACTGCTCCAACTCCGCCAATCAAACCATCTATGATTAAGCTATATAACCAATCTGCAACTCCTAAAGCTTGAAGCCAATTGCCAACATTTCCCGCTACGATTTCCCCAAATAAAGTATCATTAGTCCAATCAGTAACTATAGTTCCAATTGAGCTTACAGATATGTAATATACTGCCCACATAATTGCCGCAAAGATTGGTAATGCTAAAAATCTATTAGTAATAATCTTATCTATTTTATCTGATGTTGATTCATTAGAATTATTTGCTTTTTTAATTGCTTTTGATACAATTGTTCCAATAAAAGCATATCTATCAGATGTAATTATACTTTCGCTATCATCATCTAATTCATCTTCACATTTTTTTACTATATTCTCTATCTCTTTTAAACTACTTTCATTTAATTGTAACTTTTCAACTATTTTTTCATCTCTTTCAAAAAGCTTTATTGCTAAATATTTGCTTTCAATATTAGATGAAGATAAATTTTCTTTAGCAAACTTTTCAATTTCCGAAAGTGCATTCTTACACTCTTCTGAATATGGCACTTCAAAATTAAATTTTTTCTTTTCATTTGCAAGTTCGACTGCTTTTTCAGCCACTTCTTTAATGCCTTTTCCCTTTAATGCTGAGGTTTCAATAACAGGGCATCCAAGAATATCTGATAATTTATTTAAGTCTATTTTGTCTCCGTTTTTTTCAACTATGTCCATCATGTTTAATGCTATAACGGTTGGAATGCCAAGTTCTAATATTTGCGTAGTCAAGTACAAATTTCTTTCAATATTAGATGCATCAACTATATTAATAATAGCATCTGGCTTGTCCTCAATCATAAAATTACGTGTAACTACTTCTTCAAGAGTATATGGTGATAAAGAATAAACTCCTGGTAAATCTACTATTTCCACATCTTTATGACCCTTAAGCTTTCCGCCTTTTTTTTCAACTGTTACTCCAGGCCAGTTACCAACATATTGTGTTGAACCTGTTAAGTCATTAAACATTGTTGTCTTACCACAGTTTGGATTACCTGCAAGACCTATTTTAATTGACATTTTATTTCCCCCTTAATTTTTACAATTCACTTAAAAACTCATATATTATTTCATATAAATAAAAAAATTCTTTCTAATTTAAAAATCTCTCGCATAAATTATTGACTCTCATTATCATTAAAAATCTAAACAAATTATCCAACAACTATCATTTCTGCATCAGCTTTACGAAGTGACAATTCATATCCACGAACAGTTACTTCAATCGGATCACCAAGTGGTGCTACTTTGCGAACAAAAACTTCACACCCTTTTGTAATTCCCATATCCATAATACGTCTACGTATAGGGCCTTCTCCTTGAATTTTAGTTACCTTAACAGTCTCACCACATTTAATTTCTTTTAATGTCATCATAGTTTATCCTCCCTAAAACTTTATATCAACAATTTTCGAATATAAATTATATATTATAAAAGCAATTCAATATTAATTCTAGAATTGTATTCTAATAACTTAACCTAAACATATTTATACTATGATACGGCTTGCCANTTTTAGTTACCTTAACAGTCTCACCACATTTAATTTCTTTTAATGTCATCATAGTTTATCCTCCCTAAAACTTTATATCAACAATTTTCGAATATAAATTATATATTATAAAAGCAATTCAATATTAATTCTAGAATTGTATTCTAATAACTTAACCTAAACATATTTATACTATGATACGGCTTGCCATACCTTTGTCCAAAGCTACTCTTGACCCTTTAACATTTATAATCATATTTCCGCCTAATTCTGAAACAACTGTAACATTTTCTCCTGTTACAAAACCTAAACTATTTAAAAATCTTTTTGTCTCATCATTCCCAGTAATTTTTTTTATACATAATTCATGTCCTTTATTTGCTAACATTAATGGCATATGACTACCTCCTATCATACTAATTAAAATTGCATATTAATTGAAAATGATTTTTAATTTTCCTCTGGATTTATATTAGCATATTTTTGCACTAATTGCAAATAATTTTCAATTACAAAATTTATATTTAAATTATTTCTTCAAGATAATTTAAAAGAGGCAAATCACAAGTGAAAAGCCTCTAAAATAAAAAATTAATTATAACATAGTTACATATTGCATCCATAATAAAAGGTTCTGATAAAGTTTCAAATCCTTTTAATCTTCATTTTCATTTTTATCATCATATGTTCTCATAAATAACGTACTTTTTCCTTTAGTTAATTTTCTTTTAGTGAAAATATCATAAAAACCTGAAATACTATAGCTTATTACCATTATTATTATTATAGCCATTACTTCATTTGATCCAAAATATTCAATAGCAATGGCTATTGAGGTTATAGGCAAAGCCTGTGCACTGCAAAACACTCCTATCATTCCAAGTGCAGCTACATTTTCTAATGGTAAATTAAATAATCCAGCAATGCTGCTTCCAAATGTTGCTCCTGTAAAAAATACTGGATTACCACGCCCACCTTGAAACACTGATCCTAATGCAACTGCTGTAAATACTATTTTCCAAAAGAAAGCTAATGGTGATGCTGGCGTTTCAAAAGAGGAGCTTATAAATTTTTGACCCAGACCATTATAGTTTTCACCTAACATCAAAAATAAAATTATTGTTAATATTCCTCCTACAAAACCTTTTATTAATGGATTTTTTATAAAATAGCTATATACTTTTGAACTATTATCTAACATGAAATTAAATAGCAAGCCTACAAGGCCAAATAATATTCCAAGACCTATTAATTTTAATATTAATATAAAATCTAACGTACCTAAATCTAGAGGCTTATACTCTATTGCTTTATTTCCTATTCTTTGTGCGACTTCATTGGCTGTGACGCTGGTCAAAAATGCTGGGATTAATGATTCATAATTAAAATTTCCTTTTAATACAAGTTCCATCCCAAGAATAGCACCTGCAAAAGGAACATTGTATAAAACGCCAAAAGCTCCACCTACTCCACTTATAACAAGTGTACGATGTTCTTTATCATTTAGTTTAAATTTACGAGATAAAAAATCTCCAAAGGTTCCTCCCATTGCTACTCCTGAACCTTCTTTACCAGCAGAACCACCAAAGAATGTTGTAAGTAGTGATCCTATAAATACAACAAGCATCATATATACAGGAATATTCTTTGCTGCTTTTTGAACTTCTGATTTCAAAAGATTTTCTCCGCTATATGCATTTCTCTCAGTTTTTACATACATATAGGCAATGATAGCACCTGCTATGGGTAAAAAATATATTAAATAATTCTGATCACTTCTATAATCATTTGCAGCCTTTAAGATTATATTAAAATAGCCTACTACTATTCCTATTGTTATTCCCATAGTTAAACTAAGTGCTACCCATTTGCATATTGTATATAGTAATTGTAAACAAAGAATTTTTACATTATTCTTTTTATTTATTTTATATTCCATAATAATCTTTCTTTTACTCCAACTTATATTTCAAATTATTTTTACCTAATACTAATATAAATATTCATAAAAACTATCTGTTACATTTTATTGACCTTTCATTACATATTTGTAATTATATATTCCTTTTTTATCGATATGAATAATATATCAAATTTAGGAAGGATGAGAAATTATGAAAATAAATTCACCATTAAAATTTAATATTTCTACTAATAATGAAAAAGCTAAAAAAACAAATGATATTGCTCCTAAAGAAAGTGCTTCTAAATTACAGGAATATGATTCACAGATTCAAAACATTGACAAACAAATTTCACAAATCCAAATGGAAGAAAGAAAAGAAACCACTAATCTTAAAAATAGCAATGCCAATAAAGATTCTGCTAAATCAAACAAAGATAATGCAGATAAAACTACTGACAACTTAGATAAAACTGATGAACTCATGAATAATCTTTTTGATTTATCAAGCAGCTATAAAACATTAAAATCAGCCAAGAATTTCTCTCCTTATAATTGCATATGTTTTAAAAAGAATGATTGACTCTGAAGAAGAAAAACATAAAATTATTCTTATGGAACATCAATTTGAATGCCAGGTCAATCATATAAAAAATTTAGAAAAGTTTTACAATGATACAAGCAAAATTCAACATGATATGAAAAATCATATTATATGCTTGAAATCATTAGCTTTTAACAATAATTTATCAGAATTAAAATCGTATTTATTGAAGTTAGATGATACACTAAAAAAATCAGCTTTAAAAATAAAAACTGGTAACCCAATCAGTGATTGCATTATAACTGAAAAGCTAGATATAGCCTCAGCTCATAATATAGATTTTAATTGTAATTTTATTATTCCTAAAAACTCTTCTATAGATTCATTTGACCTATGCATACTCTTAGGAAATTCATTAGATAATGCAATAGAAGCCTGTAATAAAATCACTTCCTCAACTATAAAAAAGAAATAAATTTAAAATCATATATAAGAGATTTATTTATGATAATTGAAATTATAAATTCAAAACAAGAACCCATTAAATATATAAATAGCAAAATAGAAAGTACTAAACCTAATAGCTCATTCATGGAATAGGTCTTGATAACATTAGAGAAATTGCAAAAAATATGATGGAATTGTAGACATCATTGAAGAAAAAAACCTTTTTAATTTATATATTATGTTAAAAATAAAAAATAGAGATTGAATTAATGAATAATATATTTCAAATAACTATAGCTGTTCTGCAGTTTATATAGGTAAAAATAGTGATAAAGCTTACATTTACCACTATTTCTGCTAATTATTTTTTTTACATCTCATTTAAATCTTTTAGTACTATTATTTTACCTCGCTCTATTTTTATATATCCTTCTTTTTCAATTAATTTTAAATGCCTGCTTACAACTTCCCTTGTTGAATCTATTTCTAGTGCCAAATCTCTATGGGTTCCATAAATGATTTTACTATTCTTACTTATAAGCAATTTTATAAGTCTTGTTTGTAATGAATTGTGATTTTTATCTTCGCGTTTTTGTATTATTATATTGAATTTTTCATATAAATCTTCATACATGTACTTTAAGAATTGTAAATCTTTAATTAAATAATTTCTCACAATTTCTATCGGAATTATGCATATAGTTGAATTCATTACTGCTCTTCCAATAATGTTTAGAGGATTAAAATTTAACAAGCAACTTAATGCTTCATGGCATAATTCGCCTTCTTTAATCTCATAAAGACTTGTTTCATCTCCATTTTCACTAAGCCTCTGAATTTTAAGCATTCCATCTACTATAAATAAGATTCCTTGGCAAGTCCCATTTGAAGAAGATATATATTCATTGAACTGTAATGTCTTAAAATAAGCATTTTTATCTATTATATTTTCATTTTGATCATTAATCGTTTTTAATACTGGATATCTATCATATAAAAGTTCTAAATTTTTCATAACTACCTCCTATATTTATATTATAACCCTTATTAGCGTTCCGTATGTGATTTAGTCACAAACTTCTCTGGATTTTTATAAGTTAACTAATATTAACCCTTGGATGGCTCAATTTGCATTTGTTTTTTATAGTATTCTGATTATATCAATACTTCTTAGATTTATATCAATTATTCTCTTTAAGCAAATATCATGTTTTGTATACTGTCCTCTTGGAACAATGACTCAAAAAATATGTATTGTAAAGAATAAAAGTAATAAAAAATAAAAAAATCGCCAAGGCGACTATGGTATAATCCCCTATAAAATATAAATCCAATAGAATACAATAACTTAAATTTAAGAAAATCCTTTAGCCGTCGATTTTTTTCAGCGCATTCTGGATTTTCTGAGCTTGCCGAAGAAAAGGCCAGGCGCATATATTTTATTTTTTATTCTTTAGGTTCAATGACATTAGTTTATTACAATTTTTTCAAGTCAGTTTATCCACAGATTATCCATGAATATAATTTCCTAAAGAATAAAAAAGCTACCTAATAAATTTATCAGATAGCTTTTTATTGGTTACTATATTACAATGGAAGCAATAAATCAAATTCCTGCCATTTATAATACTATTTAAAATTATATTCTGTAACTATACTGTCTCGTCCTAATGTCTTATCATTAAAATATTCAAAGAAAGATAATCCTAAAAAACTTCCTGTAATATTATAAATATTACTAAATCCTAAATTTTCAAGTGCCATAGCGGCATTATAGCTTCTTTGTCCTGTTCTACAATGAAGATATACTGGGATATCTCTTGGTATTTCTTCTATTCTATCTCTTAACTCACTTAATGGAATATTCTTTGCATTTATAATATGTCCATTTTCATATTCATTTCTTTCGCGTACATCTATTATATATGCATTTTCTTCCACAAGTTCACGAACTTTATCCACATTTATTTGCTTAAAATCACCATTCAAAAGATTTGATGAAACATATCCAGCATAGTTAACAATATCTTTTGCTGTTGAAAATGGTGGTGCATAGCAAAACTCTAGATCCTTTAAATCTTCAATTGTTCCATTAAATTTAATAGCTGTTGCAATCACATCAATTCTTTTAGTGACATCGCCTTTTCCTATTGCTTGTGCTCCAAGTATTTTTCCTGTTGGAACCTCATAAATCATTTTAAAATGTATAGGTGATGAATCTGGCATTATAGAAACTTTATCTGTAAGTATAAGTCTCACTATATCATAGTTTATATTCATATTTAGAGATTTAATTAAATTTTCATTTAATCCTGTTGATGCTCCATTATAATCAAATACTTTTATAGCAGATGAACCTATATATCCTTTATTTACAGTACTCTTATTATTAATATTATCAGCCACACTTCTTGCCTGCTTTTGTGCTGGACCTGCTAGTGATAACTTTGTATAAGAATGTGTTAATGCATTATATACTTCAATAGCATCACCAACAGCATATATATTTTCGTCATTTGTTTTATAATTCTTATCTACTTTAATAGCTTTTGTACTTCCAAGTTCTATATCTGCAAGCTCTGCAAGCTTTGTTTCCGGTGCTATCCCAATTACCATTATTACTGCTTTAGCTGTAATTTTTCTTCCTGATGATAACATAACAGTATCTTTTTCAAACTTTTCTACTTTATCATTTACTATTAAATTAATTCCTTTATCATAAATCTCTTTATGTAATATCTGAACCATATCATAATCAAATGGTCTTAGTATTTGTTTATCAGCCTCAATAAGCGTTACATTATATCCTCCATTACACAAGTTCTCTACAGTCTCAACTCCTATAAATCCTCCGCCAATAACCGCTACATCCTTTATATCATTGTTCTTTAAATATTTATTTATTCCATCTATATCTACAACATTTCTTATAGTAAATAAATTCACTTCATCAATACCTTCTATTTTAGGCACTATAGGATGTGCCCCTGGAGATAAAATCAGCTTGTCATAACTTTCTTTATATATCTCATTATTATCTATTTTTCTTATTTCTATATTTTTATTTTTTCTGTCTATGGAAATAACTTCACTGTTTGTTCTTACTTCAATGTTATATTGCTTATTAAATTTTTCCGGGCTCATAAGTACTAATCTATCAGCAGATTTTATAACCCCACTTAAATGATATGGAAGTGCACAATTTGAAAATGAAACGTGAGGACCTTTCTCAAACATTATTATTTCATCTTCTTCACTATTTCTTCTAAGTCTTGTAGCTGCTGATGCTCCCCCAGCAACTCCTCCTACAATCAATATTTTCTTCTTCATAACATTTTCCTCCATTTTCAATAAAAATATTATTTTTTAAATTTTATTATATCTATTTGATACATTTCAAATTTTATTTTATATGAATTTCTATCTTCTTTTTGTTCCTACATATGAACCTACTCCACCACTTACATTAATAACATCATATCCATTTTTTCTAAGTAGTGAACATGTTCTTGAACTTCTACCTCCAGATTGACATACTATATAATATTTTTTCTCCTTACTTAGATACTTTTCTGCATCATTTACTAATGTATTCATAGGTATATTTTTAGCTGTTTTTATGCTTCCTTCCTTATATTCATACGGTTCTCTTATATCTATCAATTCAATTTTACCTAGTAAATTATCTATTTCATTAACATTAATAACTTGACCTTCATTTTTTTTAAATATTTCAAACATAAATGTTCCTCCTCAAAAACTCTCTTTCTAACATCATCTTTATTTATGAATTAAGTATAAAACATATTTTTGTAAATTTTTGTGACTAAGTTACTTAAAGCACACAATATCTCTTGTAAAAAACTTTTCAATAAATATTTTTTCTAGTGTGCTTTTTATATCTTATGTAAATAAAAATTATAAAAAAGGAATTGAGCCCTAATAAAATTTTATCATCACTCAATTCCAACATTAATCTTATAATATTTTATTCTTATTTAAAATACTCAATTCCAATAGCTTCGCGAACTTCTTTTAATGTCTGTGCTGCTACTTCTCTAGCTTTATCGCTTCCTTCTTTAAGCATTTTATAAACATAATCCATATTGTTTTCATATTCTTGTCTTCTTTTTCTTATTGGCTCAAGTTCTGCCTGCATTACTTCATTTAGATATTTTTTAACTTTCATATCTCCAAGTCCACCACGTTTATAATGGGCTTTCATTTCCTCTACTTCTTCTTTATTTGGAGCAAAAACATCTAAATAAGTAAATACTGTATTTCCTTCAATTTGACCTGGATCTTCCACTCTTATATGATTTGGATCTGTATACATTGATTTAACCTTTTTAGTAATTGTATCTGCATCATCAGCTAGATATATACAATTACCAATAGACTTACTCATCTTAGCCTTTCCATCTGTTCCTGGTAGTCTTCCCATTGTATCTTTTGGTATCACAGCTTCTGGTTCAACAAGAACCTCACCATATATAGAATTAAAACTTCTAACAATTTCTCTAGTTTGTTCTATCATAGGCAATTGATCTTCTCCTACTGGAACTGTAGTTGCTTTAAAAGCAGTAATATCAGCCGCTTGGCTTACTGGATATATTAAGAATCCAGCTGGAATGCTGTTTTCATAATTTTTTTGTTGAATCTCAGCCTTAACTGTTGGATTTCTTTCAAGTCTTGATAATGTAACAAGATTTAAATAATGCATTGTAAGCTCATGTAATTCTGGTAATTGTGATTGAACAAATATTGTTGATTTACTTGGATCAATTCCTACCGCTAAATAATCTAATGCTACTTCTGTTAAGCTTCTTCTTATTTTTTCTGGATCTCTAGCATTATCAGTTAAGGCTTGTTGATCAGCAATCATTATAAATGTTTCATATTCGCCTGTATTTTGCAATTTCACTCTATTTTTCAGTGATCCAATATAATGACCTATATGAAGTTGTCCTGTCGGTCTATCACCTGTAAGTATTATTTTTTTTGACATATCTTTTATACACTCCTTGTATTGAATTTACTATTTACAAATAAAAAAGCCGTCCTATAAACAATATATAGGACGGACATATATCCGCGGTACCACCTAAATTGTATCACACTTCAAATATGATACCTCTTTAAATACTGCTGTAAGGTGCAGACACCATAAATGGATACTCACAAAAGCTTTCCCCATATTCCTCAAAGGTCCATTCATAAAATCATTCGTGCTAAGATTCCACCATTTCTTAACTCTCTTTATCGATACTAGATTTAACTACTACTCCTTATCATAGGATTTAATATATTATAATTATATATGTATAACATATCTTAATTCTTTAAATAAAAATTGTCAATAGTCACATCTTAAGCTTCTTGTAAATTATCTTTAACTATCTCATCAATTAACTCTACTCTATTTTCTCCTAAAACATTAGCTATTTTAACAGACATATTTTTTTCTTTATATATACTATCTTTATTAGCTTCAACGATCTTTAATATTTTATCTTTCATTTTTTCATAAGTTATTAAATCATCATAGTATGTATCTACTATATCCTTTAAACATGTTGCTAATTCTCTTGGATTTTTGTAAACAGCTCTCATTTTAATCTCCTCATCATTTACAAATTAATTCTATTGTAGCTTAATTTATGTTACAACAAAATTATTATATCATCTTATTTATTAAAATTCTATATTAGTATTCTTGCCTAAATTTAAATTATATTACAAGGAAATTTATATAAAATTTTGAAATTTGAAATAAGATATATAAATACATTAAAACATATACTCACATATCTTATTATAATAACTATTTTAAGCTAATAGTAAAATCGTTTGGAACTACCATTACTATACACTTTGCTTTCTTTACAACACTTGTCGTTACTGATCCTATCATTCTGCTTAATCCTCTCTTGGTTGACTGTGTCATTACTATGATTCCAACATCTTCATCTCTAGCCTTATTTATAATTTCGTCTGCCGGATACCCAAAAGTAAAATAAGTTTCTACATTATAACCTTGCATTTTTTTCTTAGCAGCTTCTAATATCTCCTTGCCAAGTTCTTTGGCAATTTTAACTTCTTCAGAAACTATCATTTCATTAATTAAAACCAATTCTTTTACATTCATTAAAATTATTTCCATTCCTGAATCCTTGGAAAATATTTCTTTAATAAAATCCAAGGCATACATACTTCTCTCTGTTCCATCAATTGGTACTAATATTCTTTTTTTATTCATAAATATTCCCCCTTTTACCCTTTGTATACTATATATTATTCTTCGAAAACGTTTAAATTCCTCTTTCTCATCAAAAATTTAATAGTGACTAAAAAACTAGCTATATAAGACAAATAGTTATATCTTATATAGCTAAGCTTTATTATTTATAATCAATTATTTATTAATTATACTTCTGTATATCTTTCTCGAAGTAACTGTATTTCTTTTTTATATCCATCCAACTCATTTGGTGTTTCAAGATAGAATGGCAGATTTCTTAATTTAGGATGATTAATTATTCTTGTTATAGCGTCAAGACCTATATACCCATTTCCTATTGTTTCATGTCTATCCTTATGGCTCTCAAATGGATTCTTACTATCATTTAAATGAATTGCTTTTAATCTCTCTAATCCAATAATTTTATCAAACTCATCTAAAACATTATCTAAATCATTCACAATATCATAGCCTGCATCATGAATATGGCATGTATCTAAACATACTCCCATCTTTTCTTTTAAGTTTACTTTGCTTATTATCTCTGCTATTTCTTGAAAATTTCTTCCTACTTCTGTCCCTTTTCCAGACATAGTTTCTAAAAGAACTGTTGTAGTCTGATCTTCTGTTAATATTTCATTTAAAGCATCAGCTATATACTGTATTCCAACTTCTGCACCTTGTTTTACATGACTGCCTGGGTGAAAGTTATATAAATTTCCTGGTATGTATTCCATTCTTTTTAAGTCATCTTTCATTATTTCAATAGCAAACTCCCTATTCTTAGGATCTGCTGAACATGCATTCAAAGTATATGGTGCATGAGCTAAAATTTTTCCAAAATTATTTTCTGCAATAATATCTAAAAACTCTTTAACATCTTCTTCGTCTATATCTTTTGCCTTGCTCCCTCTTGGGTTTCTTGTGAAAAATTGAAATGTATTAGCGCCAATACTTATTGCATCTTCACCCATTTTCTTAAAACCTTTAGAAGAAGATAAATGGCATCCTATAGTTAACATAATATTTTCCTCCATCTAATAATTTGTTGAAATTAATTGTATTCTATATTTAGCTTAATTTCAACTAGTGACTTTATTAAATGCAAAGATACAATACCAAATTATAATATGAGCCTCGTACATTTTAATTTCTATAATTTATAAGTAAAGTTTAGTTTCAAGTCTTCTATCATACTCTGACCATGTATTGCTTTCTGTTTTTTCCTTCATTTGAGTAATCTTATTCATGGTTGCGTCTATAGAATCAGCATAATTTAGAATAAATGCTTCTTCCATATTCATTTCTCTAGGTGAACCATATTCCAGTTTCCCATGATGTTGTACAATGCAACCTTTTATTCTATCGACAAAATCATCATTATAAAAATCAGGTTTATTTTTTACAGCTTCATCAATCATCTGAACTCCAATTACAATATGTCCCTCAAGTTCACCTCTTAATGTATATTTAAATGGTCCCTCATAATAAAGTTCATAGATCTTTCCTATATCATGAAGCTTTGCAGATAATACAGTTATTTCTTTTCTTCTGCAATCATACTTTTCAGAAAGCATTGCTGTTAAATCCATTACATTCAACGTATGTTCTGCAAGACCTCCTATATAATTATGATGCATTGAAACACCACCGATGCCCTTTTTAAATTTATCTAAAAATTCTTTATCACAGAAAAAATAATTATTTAACTCCTTGCCTTCTCTTGAAATCACATACTTAGTTGTAAGTTTATCAATATCATCCATAATCTCATCTATATTACGCTTTACAACTGGTAGATAATCTTCAATTTTATATTCTGTCACAAATTCATATTTTTTAACATCTAAATTTATATTTTTTATTCCAATAATCTTTAATACAACTCCTGGATTTATTTTATCGTCTTTGCAAGTAATATTTGCTTTTATTTCTGAAGTCTTATCTGCTAATATACATACAACTTTATTATTATCTTTAAAAATTACTCTCATTACCATCAATGATAATTCTAACTCTTCTTTATCTTTTATTTCTGATAAAAATCTTTCTTTAGTAGTCATTCATTATAGTCCTCCTAAAATAAAATTATTTTTTATTTTAGTATGTGTAATAACCTCATATTATATATAAAAAATGCTTTTTAATTATTATAGGTAGTGAGTAATATTTTTAAAATATCAATAAATACGGAAGCTCTTAATAATATTCATTCCTATTTCAAATTATTCAAATAAATTTCACTTAATTAGTTATATAAAAAGATTCTCATCAAAAATTATTAATTTGCAGATTATATTATATTCTTTAAATATATAATTTAATAAAAAACAGGAAGAGTCAAAAATTTGCCAATTCCTGTTTTTTGTATATGTATTGCTATTCTCTTTTATAATATCTATAAAACATTATAAATATAATTATTTTTTAAAGTATTCTACTAATTCAGCCATTGATTGTTCAAATTCTTCTTTTGATGAATTTTTGAACACTCTTAATTCTGGAATTCCTTCTGGTTTCTCAAAATTACATCTTGAAATATATTCATCCCAATTAGCTAATTTCCAAGTATCACGTTCTGAATTACGATCTATCATTCTTTGGTGACAAACTTCTATATCAGTTTCAACCCAGATAACAACTAATTCTGTATCATGTTCTTGTAATTTTTTTCTGAAGCCATTCATATAATCTAAGTCTCTTATTTCCCTTGTAAATGGTGCATTTATAAGTACTGTATCACAATACTCTAACGCTTCCAATGCTAGATCAATAACAACTTCATATTCAGTATTTCTTATGTTTTCTTCAAAGAAATCTGAACTTCTATTATTTTCTTCTCCTGCAACCTTAAATACTTGATTTGATAAACCAATTAATGTATCTTTATCTAAATATACCATTGGCTTAAGTGCCTTAGATATTTCTTTTGATACATGTGTCTTTCCGCATGCTGGTGGTGATGTCACTAATATTAATCTTCTCATCTTAAGTCGCCTCTCCTATAAACAATTAATTTATTAATGGTATTATTTAAAGCAACATATTAATTTGCTTTTTTACAAAATAATTCGCGTAAATATTATACTATAAATTCATGAATAACTCAAAAAAATAGTAGACCACTTAGAGCTATGGCTACTACTTTTTTGTTGATAAAATTATAGTCACATTCAGTTATAATAACTGGAAATATATACTAAGTTTTATAAAATAACTTTATATAAACTAACTACTTGTTTATTATATCAGCTTTTTTCAAAAAATAAAGAGTATTTTCACTTTTTCTAAGTTAAAAATGTTATCGCAAACATTTTCATTACTTTAATAATTTAGTATTGATTACTAATAGATAAATCTAACTTTTCCAGTATTAACGATAATAAATATATTTATTCAAAAATAATTTATCATATTCCAACTACTATAAAAAACATAACTGTTATCTATTGTTCATATTTTATATATCGTATACAAAGTAATTTATGGTATAATTACTATAATAAATTATTTTTTACTAAATGATAAAACTTTTAAGGGGATTTATTTTTATAAAAGAATTTAATATTTAAAGATGTATATAAAAGAACTTTCAAAAATAATAAATAATTTAAATACAGTGTTTTTAGTACAAGCATTATATTTAAAATTTATTGTAATGCTTTTAAATATCTATTTCACTTTGAATTTCTTTTGTATTATTATCACAAAATACGCAAATTCTTTAAATCCTATATTTTATATTTGGAGGTAATTAAAATGTTTTTTAAGAAAAAGAAAACAGAAAATACTATCGAAACCAACTCTGAAACTGTTCAAAATCTAACTACTTCTACTACAAAACCAGACAATTCTGATTTATTACTTACTGCGCTAAATGAAGTCAAAGGAAATGTAGAAAAATTAGCCGAAAATGATTCTACTATATCAGAAAATATTTTTAAAATTAAAGATTCTTCTGATAAATCAAACGATGCAACGAAAATGCTTGAAAATGAAACTCAAATAATTAATGAAAACATAACAAAATCTGTTGATGAACTTAATTCTGTAATGGGCAATATCAGTGAGAATATGAATCATTTATCAGATTGTGAATCTAGTTTTGATACATTGCGTTCAACAATACATATTACAAGTGATAGCATAAATGGATTTAAAGATAGCTTTGCAATGCTAGAAGGTAATGTTGCTTCTGTAAATTCTAATTTATCTCATATAAATGAAATAAGTGATCAAACAAATCTTTTAGCTCTTAATGCAAGTATAGAAGCTGCTCGTGCTGGTGAAGCTGGAAAAGGTTTCTCAGTTGTTGCTGAAGAAGTAAGAAAGCTTGCTGAAATAACAAAAGAAACTTCAAGTAAAATAGATACTCAGCTAGCTGATATTAATAAGGCTATTACCCTAATAAAAAATTCAGTATCAGAGCTAAACTCTAATGTTGACAATACTAATTCATCAATAAACACTGCTGTTAATAAATTCAATTTATTACAACAAAGTAATGAAGTGATTTCAAATAAAATAGTTGAGAATATTGAACAAATAATCCTCTTAATTGGAAATGTTTCCAAGATCCAGGAGTCTATTTCTGAAAATAATAAAAATTCAAATGACATCACAGAGCTAATTGAACAATTATCTGATTTAGAAAATGAAAGGCCTGAAATTTTAAAAAACATTCAAAATTGTTTTAATAGTGTAGAAAAATTATAATAATAAACTTAATCATAAAAATTTATATATAAAATGGCTAGAATATATTTTTATACTGATTCTAGCCATTTTATTTGCACTTCTTTTAATAAAATTAATCACTATTTTAAATTGGATACAATCTTTTTATTTACTGTATTTTCTAATATTCTAATTCAAATAAAATATTATATTTTGAAAAACTGCTTTTTCTTTATTTATATTTTCATATACATGTGCCTTATTAGCTGCAAATTTAATTGAGCTCCCCTTTTTCAGTATGAATTTTTGATTACCTATATCTAATTTAATTTCACCTTCAGTAACTATAATATATTCCTCCACCCCATCATCATGTGGTGATGATACATGCTTACATCCACAATCTAATTCTATTGTAAATATCTCAACACCCCTTTTTGCATCAAAAGCAAATATAGGAAATAATCTCATCTTATTGTTTTCTTCTATTACTGGAATAATTTCATTTTGATTTATTACTTTTACTTCATCTTGATCTTCATCAATAAAAAATGAAAATGATACCTTTAATCCAGTAGCAATTTTCCATAAAGTTGAAATAGTTGGATTTGACTGGCCACGCTCTATCTGTCCAAGCATTGCTTTACTTACCCCTGTCAATTCTGAGACATCATATAAACTTAAATTTCTCTTATTCCTTATTTCTTTCAATTTATTACCTATAATTGAATTCAAGGTTTCCATAAACAAACTCTTACTCCTTCTATTACTTTGGTTTTAAAAATAATTCATATATTTATTATCCTATAACAAATTCTTGTATTTGTAAATTATATCCTGTATAATATAGCATATATTTAGATGTTATAGCATACGTTTATATAATTAAACTTTAATTATTAGGAGATTATAATGAATAAAGCATTTCTATTAGGTATAGTATCATCATTCTTTTTTGCATTCACTTTTATATTAAATCAACAAATGAATATTTCCAGTAGTAGCTGGCTTTGGAGCTCTTCCTTAAGATACATTTTTATGCTTCCAATTTTATTTGTCATGCTTATTATAAAAAATAAATTGCTTGAAGTATTAATTGAGATAAAAAATAAACCTCTAAAATGGTTTATATGGAGCATAATAGGATTTGGATTATTTTACGCACCTTTAAGCTTTGCTTCTTCATATGGTCCATCATGGTTTATAGCTGGTACTTGGCAGATAACTATAGTTGCTGGTGCTCTTTTATCTCCATTATTTTTTCAAACAATAGAAACTAAAAATGGCACATATAAGCTGAGAAATAAAATCCCCAAAAAATCACTTCTAATGTCTTCAATTATTTTATTAGGAATATTTTTAATGCAACTTGATAAAGCAAAGAATTTCTCATTCTTAGATGTAATTTTAGGATTTATTCCAGTTATTATAGCTGCATTTTCCTATCCACTTGGTAATCGTAAAATGATGGAGGTTTGTGGTAATAAATTAAATACAATTCAAAGAGTCTTTGGTATGACATTATGCAGTATGCCATTTTGGATAATAATATCACTCTTGGGCTATATCTATTCTGGTCCTCCAAGTAAAGGACAACTATCTCAATCTTTAATAGTAGCTATTTTTTCAGGTGTTATTGCTACAATTCTATTTTTCAAAGCAACAGATTTAGTAAAGAATAATTCTACTAATTTAGCTATAATTGAATCCACCCAATCTGGCGAAGTAATATTTACTCTTCTTTTAGGAATACTTATATTCCATGATACAGTTCCAAACATTGTTACTTTAATTGGATTAATTCTTGTAATTATAGGAATGGTTCTTAATAGTCTATTAAATAGTAAAACTTGATAATTTCTAAATACAAAAACAGATAAGACCATATTATTAAAGTATTTTTATCAAATATGTAAAAATACTTTAAGCCATTTTTACATATTTGATATTTTTAATAATTGTCTTATCTGTTTTATAATTAAAATTTTAAATAATTTTTTTTCATTTAAATATTAATATTATGATAATTCAAAAGCTCCTGTATATAATTGATAATACTCACCTTTTTCTTTTATTAATTCTTCATGATTTCCACGCTCTATTATTCTTCCTTGTTCAAGAACCATAATAACATCTGAATTCTTAATTGTTGAAAGTCTATGAGCAATTACAAATACAGTTCTTCCCTTCATAAGCTTATCCATACCATCTTGAACTATAGCTTCTGTTCTTGTATCTATACTTGAAGTGGCTTCATCAAGTATAAGTACTGGTGGATCTGCTATAGCAGCTCTTGCAATTGCAATCAATTGTCTTTGACCTTGTGATAGGTTTGTTCCATCTCCTGTAAGCATTGTATTATAACCCTTTGGAAGATGTTTTATAAAGGTATCTGCATTAGCAAGCTTTGCTGCTGCATGTACTTCTTCATCAGTAGCATCTAGTTTACCATATCTTATGTTGTCTGCAACTGTACCTGTGAATAAATGAGTATCTTGAAGAACTATACCAAGTGACCTTCTTAAATCATCTTTTTTAATCTTATTGATATTTATACCATCATATCTAATCTTACCATCTTGAATGTCATAGAAACGGTTGATTAAATTTGTAATAGTTGTTTTTCCTGCACCTGTTGCTCCTACAAAAGCAATCTTCTGACCTGGTTTTGCATATAATTTCACATCATGTAAAACTATTTTTTCTGGATTATACCCAAAATCTACACCATCAAAAACAACATCACCAAGAACATTAGTATAAGTAATCGTACCATCTTCATGTGGATGCTTCCAAGCCCATGTTCCTGTACGTCCTTTAACTTCTTCTATATTTCCATCTTCATTAACTTTAGTATTAACTAATGTTACATAACCATCATCAACTTCTTGTTTTTCATCTAACATTTCAAAGATACGTTCAGCACCTGCAAGTGCCATGATGATAGAATTAAACTGTTGTGCTACTTGAGATATTGGCATTGTAAATTGTCTTGTTAATTGTAAAAATGACGCAAGCGCTCCAAGTGTAAAGCCATTAAATCCATTTATAGCAAGTGCAGCACCAACTGCTACTATAATAACATAGTTTAAGTTTCCTATATTCCCCATGATAGGCATTAAAATATTCGCAAATGTATTTGCATTTTCAGCACTATCAAAAAGTTGCTCATTAAGTTCATCAAACTTCTTCTTTGTTTCTTCTTCATGACAGAATACTTTTACTACTTTTTGTCCTTCCATCATTTCTTCAATATATCCATTGATGTTACCTAAATCTTTTTGCTGCTTTCCAAAATACTTTGCACTATTTCCACCAATCTTCTTTGTAACCTGAGTCATAACTATTACAGATACTATTACTATACATGTTAATGGAATACTTAAATATAACATTGAGCAAAATACACTTACAATTGTTATAACAGCTGATAAAAGCTGTGGTATACTTTGACTTATCATTTGTCTTAAAGTATCTGTATCGTTTGTATACAGACTCATTAAATTTCCATGTGGATGTGTATCAAAAAATGGGATTGATAGTTTTTCCATATGTGCAAACATATCATCTCTTATTTTCTTTAATGCACCTTGAGATACAAAAATCATTATACGATTATATGCATAAGTTGAAATAGCTCCAAAATAAAAGATAACTGCCATTTTTAGTATCATACTTAAAAGTGGTGCAAAATCAGGATTTTGAGTTTTAGTAAGAGGAATTATATATTCATCAATTAAAGTTCCTAAAAATAGATTTCCAGCTACACTTACAAGAGCACTAATAATGATACATGCAATTACAATTATAAACTGCATTTTATATCCATTTAATACATAAGACATTAGTCTTTTTAATGTTTTACTAGGATTTTTGCTCTTAGGTCCTACCATCGGTCCTTTATTTCCTGGCCCTTTTGGCATTCTTTGTCCTTTACTTGCCATCATTATCAGCTCCTTTCACTTGTGATTCATATACTTCTCTATATATTGAATTATCTTTTAATAATTCTTCATGATTTCCAATTCCATCAATCTTACCATCATTTAATACAATAATCTTATCTGCATCTTGAACTGAAGATATACGTTGAGCAATTATTATTTTTGTTGTATCCGGAATATCTTCTTTAAATGCTTTTCTAATTAACGCATCTGTTTTTGTATCAACTGCACTTGTTGAATCATCTAAAATTAATATTTTAGGCTTTTTAAGAAGTGCTCTTGCAATACAAAGTCTTTGCTTTTGTCCACCTGATACATTCGTACCACCTTGCTCAATATAAGTTTCATATTTTTTATGGAAGGTTTGTACGAATTCATCGCCTTGAGCTTGTTTACAAGCTGTTATTATTTCTTCTTCAGTAGCTTCTTTATCTCCCCATCTTAAATTTTCATTTATTGTACCTGAAAATAATACATTCTTTTGAAGTACCATAGAAACAGCATCTCTTAAGGTTTCTATATCATACTTTCTTACATCTATGCCTCCAACTTTAACGCTTCCTTCAGTTACATCATATAATCTTGGAATTAGTTGTACAAATGTTGATTTTGCACTTCCTGTTCCTCCAATTATGCCTACAGTCTCACCTGAGTTTATTTTAATATTGATATTTTCTAGATTAAAATTATCTACATTATTTCCGTAACTAAAGTTAACATTATCAAATTCTATACTTCCATCACTAACTTCAAATACAGGATTTTCCGGATTAGAAAGACTACTTTTTTCATCTATAACTTCTGAAATTCTTTCTGCAGAAGATTTAGCCATTGTAATCATAACAAATACCATAGCAATCATCATTAAACTCATCAATATACTCATTGAATAAGTAAATAAGCTCATTAATTCACCTGTTGTCATTGTGCTTGACACAATCATTTTTGCTCCAAGCCATGATAAAAGTAACATACATGTGTACATTGAAAATTGCATTACAGGCATATTAAGAACTATTACTTTTTCTGCTCTTATAAAGAAATCATATAATACCTTTGATGATTTATTAAATTTTTCTATTTCATGTTCTTCCCTTACATATGCCTTAACAACACGCATTCCTGTTAAATTTTCTTGAACACTGGCATTTAAGTCATCATATTTTTCAAACACTGCTTTAAAATATGGATGAGCTTTTGTCATTATAAAGTATAATATTATTCCTAAAAATAACATTGCGCCTACAAAAATTAACGCTAATTTAACATTAATGCTAAATGACATTATCATAGCAATTATAAGCATAATTGGTGCTCTTACAAGCATTCTTAAAACCATTTGATATGCATTTTGTACATTAGTTACATCTGTAGTTAATCTTGTTATAAGACCTGCAGTTGAGTATTTATCAATATTTGAGAATGAAAAGTCTTGAATATTATAGAACATAGCTTTTCTCAAATTTTTTGCAAATCCTGCTGATGCCTTTGCTGCATACTTACCTGCTAATGCTCCAAAAGTAAGTGACACTATAGACACAACTACCATAATTATTCCGACTTTAGTTACATACCCCATATCGCTTTTACCAATTCCATTATCAACTATCATAGCCATTAATAACGGAATAATCTGCTCCATAATAGCTTCACCAATGATATATAAAGGTGTCACAATTGAAGCATTTTTATATTCTCCGATATACTGTGATAACTTTTTTATCATTCTATCATCCTCCCTTGTATTAGACTACTTAATTTTAAAGATTTATTACTAAATAATTAAACTAAAACTTATTAAAGACTGTTTTAGTTAGGCTTCTAACTAATTTATTGACAGCATATCTAATCAGAAATTGTTTTTGATAACTTATCGAGTATATAGAATAAAAATTCACGTTCTCCTTCTGTTATTGATTTACTCACTTCATTTTCCATTTCATCAATAAGATTTTGTACCATCAATCTAATTTCATCACCTTTTTCTGTCAATACTATCTTTTTCAATCTAGCATCTGTACAAACACTTTCTCTTTTTATATATCCGTTCTTTTCCATCAACTGAAGTACACTTGTTACTGATGAACTTCTTATTTTTAAATCTTCTTCTATATCCTTTTGAAAAACATCTCTCTTTTTAGATTCCCAATATACAAATCCTATTATTTTTCCTTGAACACCTGTTATTCCATACTTAGCAACTTCATTATCTATTCTTCTGCGTATTTTATTACTGATAATATTTAATTCCTTCCCGATATGTTTTTTTCCATTCATGCTATTACCCCTACAGATTAGTTAGATTTCTAAGTAATTTTAATACTAATTTCGAATTTTGTCAACACACTCCTTTATATAGAGTTTTTTTGAAACCGTACACATACTTATATTAATATATTGTTCATAGTTTAATTTTTTATTTAATTAAATTAAAAACATTCTCCATTATCTTTTTTGATTTTTCTAACTGTTCTCTTTTATTAAAATGTTCGATTAGATAACACATATAAATAAAAATAAGCCACTACATAAACTGCATTGACTTATTTTATATTAAAAATTATTTATCTGCTGAAAATATAATACCTGCATCTTTTCTAGCTTGAACTGTTTCTTTTATTACATCCAATGAATGCTCTAATAATTTGTAGAATTCTTTATAATTCTTACTATTATAAATATCCCTAAAATCACAAATTTCATATACCATATGATTAGAAAATTGTTGTTCATTAAAAATTTCTTTTTCCTGCTTATTTAAACATACTTCAAAAGAAGAACATATTCCTGGTGACCCACTTACTTTAATATATCCTTTTGTTCCTTCTATATAAACACTGCTTTCACATCCACAATCTTTTGCACCAATACATACAGCATTAAATTTATCAAATCTCAAAGTCACTATTCCAGAAGTATCTATTCCATTATGTGCAACATTTGCCATATATCTCACTTCATTAGCCTTACCAAATAGTCCAGTTACAAAATGTAAGTTATATATATTAATATCTACTAGTGCTCCCCCTGATAATTCTGGATTAAACACTGGATGTATTTTTCCCTCTAAAAATGCATCATATCTGCTGGAATATTGAGAGTAGTTTCCTGATACTATTTTTATCTCTCCTATTTCAGGAAGTTTTTCTTTAATTAATTTATAATTAGGCGTATGTAAGGTTGTAATTGCTTCAAATAAAAATAAATTGTTTTTTTTCGCTAATTGGGCTAAAGTTTCAGCTTCTTTAATAGTTGAAGTAAATGGTTTTTCATTTATAACATTCTTATTAAATTCTAATGCTTTTTTTGAGTATTCATAATGTAGATTATTAGGTAATCCTATATACACAAAATCAATTTCATCATCTTTTAACATAAGTTCATAATTTGTATAAACCTTTTCAAAACCATTGTCCTTTGCTATCTTCTTTGCTTTTTCAATACTTTTTTCTCTACACCATATGGAAACAGCCTCTACATCTTCCACGTATTTTAATGCATCTAAAAAGCTTAATACAATTCCACCAGATCCTACAATTCCTATTTTCATGATATCCCTTCTTTCATTTAACAATAAAATAAATATATTATGTATATATTATATTAGTTATAAATTTTTCTTTCATTATAATTCTCTAACTTAAAAAATAAATTTCATCTATTATCTCAATAATATGAATTACCTTAAAACTTTTTTTCATAGATTACGAAAAAATATAAATTTATTGTATTACTAGTCCTATTAATCTTGTTAGATCTAAACCCTGAATTGGTGTAACTATTGCGCCTCTTATATCACTTATCTCAACACTGATTCCTTCAATTTCGCAGGTTGTAAAATCTATTTTATTAAGAATAGTCTTATTGAAAAATGTATTTATCAAATTTGTATCATTAAATGTTGTTTTATCTAACTTTACTTGTTGAAATACAGCTTCTTCAAAATTACAGTTAATAATATTTACAGAATTGAATTTTGAAAATGAAAAATTAGAATACTTAGACAATGAATCCTTAAATAAAACATGTTTAAGATTGCTTTCATCAAACTTTGCTCCTAGTAGTTTACAATTAATAAATTCAACTCGCATTAAGCTTCCACCACTAAAATCTATATTAGATAAATCACAATTTTCAAATGTTGTATCTAATAAATCTATATTTTTTAAAGTACAATTATCAAATACCACATTCTTAAATATACATGAATCAATTGTAATTCCAGTACCTTCTTTATTTTCTATCAATTCATTTTCTATAATTTTATTCTGTATTTTTTCAGATATAATTACTTCTTCGTAAATATCATTAATCATCTCTGGTTCATCTATAAATTTAGGTTTTTGTATCTTTATTAAATTAGACATATAGCACCTCATATTTTCAATATCTATATTTATTATAATCCAAATACAGTACTTTTGTATATTTTAAATTAGTCCCCCATCAATAAATCCCAATACAAAAGACATACCTTTATTAAAAACAATATTACTACCAAACAATGAGTTTAGTGAAAAAGAAAGAAATTCAATATATGATATGCGTAGTATTGTATTAAAAAATTTAAGCTTTTAAATTCTTAGACAGAGGCTGTTCCAAGAACGTTTGTCCAAAACTTGTTTTGGGAGCAAGCATTTTTGGTCACAGCCTCTATCTTTAGAATTTTTAGCTTAGATTTCCCTACAATCGAGCTCATCATATATTGAATTTCGGTTATTATCACTAGACTATCTTATTTTCTTCTAAAAATTTAGTATTAAATTCTCCACTTTTAAATATTTCATTATCCATTAAAGCTTTATGAAATGGTATTGTTGTCTCTACGCCTTTAATTTCAAATTCACTTAAAGCACGCTTCATTCTTTCTATAGCTTCATTTCTATCTCTTCCCCATGCTATTACTTTTGATATCATAGAATCATAAAATGGTGGTATTGAATATCCTGAATATGCTGCACTGTCTATTCTAATTCCAATTCCACCTGGCTGTATATAATTATTAATCTTTCCTGGACTTGGAGTAAAATCTTTATATGGATTTTCTGCATTTATTCTACATTCAATTGCACATCCATTTATTTTTACATCCTCCTGAGAAAAAGACAATTGCCGTCCTTCTGCCACTTTTATCTGCTCTTTTATAAGATCAATTCCTGTAATCATCTCAGTAACACCATGCTCAACTTGAATCCTTGTATTCATCTCCATAAAATAAAACTTATTATCACTATCTAACAGAAATTCTACTGTGCCAACACTATTATAATTTACAGCTTTTGAAGCATTAACGGCTGCTTCCCCCATACTACTTCTTAATTCTTCACTCAATGCCTTTGATGGGGATTCTTCTACAAGCTTTTGATGACGCCTTTGAATTGTACAGTCACGCTCTCCTAAATGAACTACGTTTCCATAATTATCGCCAATTATTTGAATTTCAATATGCCTTGTAGATTCTAAGTATTTTTCTAAATAAACATCTGGATTACCAAAATAGCTTTCAGCTTCTTTTTCAGCTTGTTCAATTGCAGACAATAGTTCTTCTTTATTGTTTGCAACTTTCATGCCTTTTCCTCCACCGCCTGCTGACGCCTTAACTATAACAGGATAACCTATCTCTTTTGCTATCTTTACAGCTTCATTTTTATCATTTATAATACCTTCTGTTCCTGGTACAATTGGTACTCCTGCCAATTTCAACGTTTCTTTTGCATTTGACTTATCTCCAAGCTTATCTATTATAATATAATTTGGGCCTATAAAACATATATTAAACTCTTCACAAGCTTTAGCAAATGCTGTGCTTTCAGATAAAAATCCATATCCAGGATGAATAGCATCAGCTTTTGAATGAATAGCTACATTTATTATATTATTTATATTTAGATACGTATCTTTAGGCAAACTTTTTCCTATACAATATGATTCATCCGCTAATTTTACATGAAGCGAATTCTTATCACTTTCTGAATAAATTGCAACTGTAGAAATTCCAAGTTCACGACATGCACGTATAATTCTTACTGCGATTTCTCCTCTATTGGCTATAAGAATTTTATTGAACCCCATAAATTATCACTTCCTTACAATTATATAGGTTTAATTTCGAATAATGGTTGTCCGTATTCTACAAAATCCCCATCCTTAACTAAGATATCTATAACTTCTCCATTAATTCCTGATTCTACTTCATTAAATAACTTCATTACTTCAATTAATCCTACAACTGTATTTTCATTAATTACATCATGAAGCTTTACAAATTCTTCTGCGCCCTCTTCTTTTCTTATATAAAATGTTCCTGCCAACTCAGATTTTATATATATCTTTTGAACATCACTTTCTTTATTATCTTCTTTTAAATTAATCATTTTTTTATCTTGTTCATTATAAACATCTTCATTATTTAAATCACATTTTTTTGAATTTTCCTTATCTATTATTACTTTGCTTTTCTCCTGTTCAAATTCAAAATGTGAAATATTATGCTTTTCAACGATTTCAAGTATTTTTTCTAAATCTGATATATTAATCAATTTTCCACCTCCAAGAAACTCAATATATTTTTAGGTTTATCACAGAATTTTGTGAAAAGGTACTTTTTCAACATCAATTCTTTATTCAAAACCAAGTAAATAGGTCATATAAGAGATGTAGATTATTATTTATCACAAAATTTCAGGATGAACCTATTTTTATTTAATCTAAAACATCTATTATAACAGTTTTATATACTTACTATTTTTATTGATTTTTTTAATTCTTCTATATATAATTCTCTTTTAAAATATAGTTCTTCAGCTTCTTTTAATGTAATTTTTTTAAATATAATTTTATCTGATGGCTTAAGTTGAACTAACTTTGGAATATCATAAAGAGCTACATGTGCTATCTTAGGATATCCACCTGCTGTTGCCCTATCTGCTAAAAGTATTATAGGATTACCATCAGGCGGAACTTGAATGGTACCAAATGATACCTCTCCAGATATCATTTCTATTTTTTCACTTAATTCTACTTTAGGGCCATTTAATCTATATCCCATTCTATCTGACTTACTGTCTATTATAAAAGGCTTAGTAAAAAACTCTCTAATGCTCTCTTCTCTAATATCTTTAAATTGCATATCTTCGAAAACTCTTATATATATAGGAGAATTATGATTCATATTTAAACTTTTTGCATACCATTTTGTATAAACAAAACTTTCCTTTGTATTTATTACCTTCAATTTATCTATTATATCTAATGACATACTAGTCTTCTTACCTATATTTATTACATCGTCTTTTTTTATTGCCCTTCCATCTTGTCCACCAATTCCACATCTTAGATATGTACTTTTGCTTTCCATAACAACTGGAACATCAATTCCTCCGGCTATGGCAACATATGCTCTGCATCCACTTATACATTTTCCGAATTTCAGAATACAATCTTCATGTAAATATATAGGTCGTCCCATTGGAACTTTTTTTTCATTAATTGTAGGAGAAATATCTGCACCAGTTATTGAAATAAGATTTCCCTTTCTTATCTTTAGAGCTGGTCCGATTAGGGTGATTTCGAGAACACCTTCATTTTCATCATTTCCAACAAGAATATTAGCTATTTTCATTGAATACTGATCCATTGCACCGCTTACAATTACACCATATTTTTCGTACCCATATCTGCCTCTGTCTTGAATAGTTGTTAAAAGTCCTGAATTTAAAACAGATATACTCATGATATCTTCTCCTTTAATTTCATATATTCCTCATAAGATATAGGATAAAATTTTGCGATATCACCACATTTTAAAATAGTTTTCTCTTTGTTATTTAAATCAAATAATTTAAATGGAGTTCTACCTATTATCTGCCATCCTCCTGGTGTTTCTATTGGATAGATTCCTGTCTGCATTCCTGCAATACCTACTGATCCTTCTGGTATTACTGTTCTTGGAGTATCACGTCTTGGAGTAAATATCTTCTCACTTAATCCCCCAAGATAAGGGAAACCCGGAGCAAATCCAATCATATAAACTAAATATTTTCCATTTGAATGAATGTTTATAACATCCTCTATTGTAATATCATTTTTCTGAGCAACAATTTCTATGTCTGGTCCTAATTCATTTCCATAACAAACTGGAATTTCAACTACATGATCTTCATACTCACACGAAAAATCTAGATTTGAAATTATTTCTTTTATCTTAAACTCCATATATTTAAAAGGTTCTTTACTCTTTAATTTCATTGGATCATATATGATTGAAACACTCGTGAAATATGGAATATATTCCACAAGACCATAAAACAGATTTTCATCAAGCCACTTACAAAAAATTCTTATTTTTTTATTTATATTTTCATCGATTGTATTTCCAAATTCCACAACTGCTGAAATTTCACTAGATTGTATAACTTTGAACTCATTTCCCAACATATTTTCACCTACTTTATAACTATAATATATATGTCCTTGTTACCCTTTTTCCTATACCACAGACAAATTCATAATTAAAACTTCCTGCCATTTCAGCAAGTTCTTCAACAGTAATTTTATTTTCTCTATCTGTTCCAACTAAAGTTACTTCATCTTCAATCTGTACATTTTCTAGATGCGTAATATCCAGCATCATCTGATCCATGCATATTCTTCCTATTATAGGAGCATATTGTCCATGAATAAGAACTTTTCCTTTTGATGATAATCCTCTCATATACCCATCCGCATAGCCAACTGAAATAGTTGCAATCCTAGTATTTCCCTTAGTAACATATGTTTTTCCGTAGCTTACTCCACATCCTTCTGATACTTCAGAAATATTAATTACATGTGCTTTCCATTCTAATGCACTTTTTAGTTTTAATGCACTTTTATTCACTTCATCAGATGGATATAAACCATATGTAATTATTCCACTCCTTACCATTTCAAAGCGATGATTATCAAATTCCATAATTCCTGCACTATTACACATATGTTTTATAGGAATATTTATATTATTATTTTCAAGTTTTCCTATAAATTCATCATATTTCTTCATCTGAATTTTTGCATAACTTTTATCTCTTTCATCAGCACAAGAAAAATGTGTAAACATGCCTTCAACAAATATATTATCCATTTTCATTATTTTCTTTATATTTTCAATACTTCTCTCATTTGGCTCAAACCCTATTCTATTCATGCCAGTTTCTAATGCAAGATGGATTTTTGCAATATGATTGAATCTTGCTGCATACTCTTCTAATTTTTCAACCATTTCTAAATTGTATACAGTTTGTGTAATATCATATTTTATTAAATCTTCATATTGTTTATAAGAAGTATATCCCAGAATCAAAATTGGTATATCAATATTGTTCTTACGAAGTTCTATTGCTTCTTCAATAGTCGCAACCCCAAAATAATCTACTTTCTCTTTAAGAAAATTTCCTATTACTGCTGCTCCATGTCCATATCCATCTGCCTTAATAACTGCCATGACTTTCACATTATTATCTATTAATTTTCTTACTTCATTTATATTGTGTTCTATAGCGTTCAAATCTACTTTTACATAAGTCCTTAGATATCCTTCCATAAAACAAATCTTCCTTCTTTCCTTATTCTAATGGTGCTATTTTTATATTCTCTTTTTCAAGAAACTTTTTTATATCTTTTACAAATTCTAATGCCTTTATATTATCTCCATGTACACATATTGATTCTGCATGTATAGGTATATCTACTCCGTTTATTGTTGTAACTTTGTTTTCTTTAATCATTCTAATAACTCTTTTAATTGCAATTTCTTTATCTGTAATTACTGCACCATTTACACTTCTATCAACTAGTGATCCATCCTCCTTATATGCTCTATCAGCAAATACCTCATTTGCACACTTTAGCCCTATATTCTTTGCTGCTTCAATCATCTTACTTCCACTTAATGCAAGTAAAATCAAATCAGAATCGACTTCTTTTATTCCTTCACATATGGCAAGTGCTAGATTTATATCTTTTCCTGCCATATTGTATAGTGCACCATGAGGCTTAACATGATTCATCTTTATTCCATGTGCTGTGCAAAATGCCTTTAATGCACCAATTTGATACTCTACAATTGTTTTTGCTTCTTTATATGAAATATTCATATTTCTTCTTCCAAACCCAGCCAAATCCTGAAAACCTGGATGTGCCCCAACAGATATCCCGTATTCCTTTGCTAGCTTCACAGTATTATACATAACTAATGGATCAGAAGCATGAAATCCACATGCAATATTTGCTGATGATATATATTTAATTACTTCTTCGTCACAGCCAATTTTATAAATTCCAAAGCTTTCACCTAAATCACAATTTAAATCTACTTTATACATACAAATCACCTTTATCAAATACTAATCTTAATTTTTAATCTACAATTGTAATACTATTTTTCTAAATTATGGAGGTATAACTCATTTTAAATTATAGTAAATCAATATTTCAGCTCTATATTTTTAACATCAGTTATAAGCATATGACCTGGAGAGTGTGTAATGACAATTTTAGGTTTTACGTTCATTACAACAGCTTGTGGAGTTACTCCACAAGGCCAGAAAACTGGAACTTCATTTTCTTTTATGTTCACTGAATCCCCAAAATCAGGCTTGTCTATACTTTTTATTCCTATTATAGATGGATCTCCGATATGAATTGGTGCTCCATGTACCTTTGGCATTGCGCCACTCACAAGCACCGATCTTACTATTTTTTCATATGGAATAGGTCTCATACTTACAACCATATTTCCATTAAATATTCCTGCTGGTGTACACTTAATATTTGTAATATACATAGGTACATTGCATTTTTCCTCTATATGTCTTATTTCGATATTATCTTCTATCATTTCTGACTCAAATGAAAAACTGCATCCAATTAAAAAACTTACAAAATCATCTCTCCATAAATCACCTATGTCTTTATATTCTCCAGTCAAAACTCCATCTTCATAAACCCTATACTTTGGAATATCTGTAGTAATATCAATGTCTTTTCCTAAAAAGTTAAGCATTTTATTTCCTACATCACTTACTTCTAAAATTGGACATGATTTTGGATTTCTTTGAGTGAAAAGCAAAAAATCATAAGCAATATCTTTAGGAAGAATTACTAAATTAGCTTGAGCATATCCTGCACACATTCCTGCGGTAGGAGTTGTAATTTTACCATCTCTTATTAATTTACGAACATCATAAGGGTGCATTTCTGAATAATCCATATATACTTCCCCCTTTTACACTATTATTCTTACATTTTTATCTCTACATTCTTCTAAATCTTCTTTTTCAAAAAAGCCAAGATCAATTACCTTCTCAAACCATGTTACACATGTTTTCTCAAGATTTATTGCTGATAGGACACATTCTCTCATTAAATTCACAATTGAGCAGTTTATTTCAAGTCCAAATCCATCTATAGCTGGAATTAAATCTCCATACATGTCTATCATTCCACTCCTTGAAGCTGCAATCATTGCGTCTTTTTCCATCTCTTTTGTATGCATAATATTTAAGTCATTTTTCAAATAAGAAAGTGCTGCAATAAGTCCATAACATCCCCAATCTGAAACTGTTGCTGTTATAATATTGTCTGCTTTTGTTTCCGCTACAATCCCTCCATTGCATCCACAATTGCAAGTTCCTTTTGCAGCATATGGTACATATTCGTACAAATGCTCCTTTATAGTTCCCATTCCTATTTCATTTCCAAGATCACCAATAGCTATATTTAAAACACCTTTTTCTTTTAATTTATTGAATAATACATCTTGCTTTGCTTCTAATTCAGTAACATCTAATCCAACTGCATTATGATAAACACCTTTTGAATTAGCACCTGGACATTCTATGCTTATAACTGCACTTGGAAAGCCTTTTGAAATAAGCTCATCAGCTTGTTTTGATGCTTCTTTTGCCTCTTTTGTAAATGGTATTGCCGCTAATGATAAAGGATACTCTGATAGACCTTCTATGCTATCATGAAAATGAAGCCCAACTACATATGCAAGATTTTCAACTGCTTTCATATTATCTTCAGGGCACACTATTACTGGCTTTACATTAAATCCTTTAACAAGTGCTCTTGCAAGAAGCATAGTACTTACAATCCCATCCATCTCTGCTTTTTTAAATGGCCTTAAAACAAAACCTGTCATTATATAAACTAGATCCCCTTCTTTTAGTGTATCTACTAATTTCTCTGCACTATTTATTGTTAATGGCTTTTTTGTATATTCTCTTGAAGCATTGTATAAAATCCTACACACGCCATAACCTCTTGGATCTAGATTCATTAAATTATCAAGATTTTCTCCAAGATTAAATACTGTTAAATCCTTCTGATTCATACTAATTCATCAACTCCATCATATAATTATAGTTGTAAAATTTAATGCAAAACTATCTATTCTCTATGGGTAATCTTCTATATCTCATATCTTAGATATTAGTTTTAAATTATTCTTTACTTCTTTAAGCCTGTCTTTTCTTTAACTATTTTTAAATATTCATCTTGAATAAACTTAAGTAGTTCTGGTGCTTTTCCCCCTACTGGAATGCCATCAATTTCAATAGCTTGAATAGCAAGTAAGCTTGAAGCTGAAACAATAACCTCATCAGCTTCCATTAAATCTTTAACTGTAAATGGAGTTTCATCAACAGGTATATTGTTATCCTTACAAATTTGTATCATGTGTTTCCTTGCAATACCCGGTAAAATCAGATTATCAGTTGGTGCTGTTCTAAATATTCCATCTTTTAATATACTTACGTTATTATGAGCACATTCAGTTACTCTGTCACCTCTATGGAATACTACTTCATCGCATCCTGCCCTTTTAGCTTTTTCAGATGCTAAAACATTTGGTAGTAAGTTCAATGTTTTAGCATTACAGTGATAAAATCTTGTATCTTCAACTGTTATTAATTTATATTTTTTTTCAAAAGGTGCTATATCAGCTGATGTAAGCGGCTTTAATGTAACCCATAAATTCGCTTTTGAATCAGGATATGCATGATTACGTGGTGCTGTTCCTCTAGTTACCTGCCAATATACAAATTGCTCTGGTGAATCTACTTTTTTAACTAACCCAGTAAGTAGATCTCCAAGTTCTTGCTTTGTACATGGAATTTCTATTCCTAGTAATCCAGCGCTATTATAAAATCTTTCAATGTGATCATCCAATGCAAATATTGTGTGATTAGCACAAAATGTTGCATCATAAACTCCATCACCAAAATAACATGCGCGATCATTCATTGGTATTTTCATATTTTCGATTAAATCATATTCTCCATTGTAAAACCCTAAGTTCTCCATAAATAATTCCTCCTAAAACTATATTAAAAAATAAAAAACCACATACATATAGACATATGAAACTGACTTCTTTGTCTGTATGTATATGGTCTTTTGGCTTCTCTAATTTATAAATTCATCATATATTATCAAATTATTTTTTTCAATAACTTACCCATATTTTGCTGTATTTTATTTTTATTTTGTATATTTGCAGAAATTTTTTCTGTAATTTCATTATTTTCGGAAATTTATCCATTTCACTAACTTTTTATATCTTTTAAAATAAAATATGTTTTTGTTCTAGAGACACCTTCTAAACTTTTTATATCCCTATGAATTTTTTCTAATTCCTCTGATGAACTGCATAAAATTTTCAACATAAAATCAAACTCTCCAGTTAAATAATAGCAAAGAACAACTTTATCATTTTGTTCTATTATATTTGTAAAAGATTCATAAAACTTCGGATGATCCAGACTCACTTCCATTAGTGCACTTGTTCCATTACCAAGCTTATTATTATCTACTGTTATTGTATAATTCTTTATTATATTATTGTTCTCCATTTTTTTTATACGTTCTAAAACTGCTGAAACTGATAAATGGATTTCTTTGCTTATTTGTGATGCTTTAATTCTAGCATTGCTCTTTAGACACTCTAATATTTTATAGTCTAGGTTATCCATATTATCTCACCCCGAATACTTAGTTTATAAACTTTAAGTTTTTATATTAAAATATACTTCCAAATCTCTTATCACATTTATCTAGATATTCATAATAATTATCTGCATTCTTATCAAAGCTATTAATTGATACTACGTCATTACTTGTTGCAGAATGTACATACTCTTCATTACCTAAATACATTGCAACATGTCCTGGAAAGAAGATTAAATCTCCCTTTTTTAATTTATCTCTTGTAATTTCCTTAATAGGAAAACCTTCTTTTATATCTGCATCCCTATAAATTAATATTCCATTTACCATATATGACATAGAGCAAAGACCAGAGCAATCTATTCCCATCGGTGTCTTTCCTCCCCATCTATACTGAGTTCCAATATAGCTTAAAGCCGATCTCACAAGATTTTCTCTTAAGTTTTCCTCATCCTTTACATCATAATCTGTTTTTAAATCACACAAAAACTCTTTACGTGTCCAGCCAATTCTGCCATCAGGTATCTTTACTTTTACAAAGCGATTATTTTCACTCACTTCTTTAAGACAGACAATATGTGCACCGCGTGTCATAGTTGCGATCTGACATCCTGATGCCTCAGGCTTGTCTAAAACATCTGCAAAACTATTTAATACTACTTTATTTTTTTCACTTTCATATTCTTTTGCTTTATTATCATCAATAAGAAGACTACTTCCATCTATATATCCTTCATAATTATAATGAGTTCTTATATAATACCAGTCATTTTCTAAAGCTTCTAGTATTTCAACATTCATTCCAAATAATACTTCATCTGCATTTTCTGAAAATTTATCAGGTTTACTTTTAATAAATCCAATAGTGCTATTTACCACTGCATATCTCATAAAGTTAATCCTCCTCGTAATTAAACTATATATTACCTACTGCTTCATTATTTAATGAATACATCATGCTCCCTGTAGCTTTATATTGTGAAATTTCTGATTCATTTGCCAATACAAAATGATCTTCTTCAATTTCAATGAACTTTGGCTTATCTTTATCATAACAATGACATTCTGGATCATATATAAGTATCTTTTTATTTCTTTCTTTTCTTGGATCAGGCTGAGGTATAGCAGATAATAATGCCTGAGTATATGGATGTATTGGATTATTAAATAAATCTTCTGCTTCTGCAAGTTCTACTATTTTGCCTTTATATATTACTGCAATTCTATCTGCAATAAACCTTACTACAGATAAATCATGAGCTACAAAAAGGTAAGTTAATCCATATTCTTTTTGCAATTTAGATAATAAATTAAGAACTTGTGCTCTTATTGATACATCAAGAGCTGATATTGGTTCATCAGCAATTATGAACTCAGGTCTCATTACAAGTGCTCTTGCTATCCCTATTCTTTGCCTCTGTCCACCTGAAAATTCATGTGGAAATCTGCTTGCAAATTCAGGCAGCAATCCAACTTGCAATAAAACTTTTTCTACTATTTCCTTTCTTTCTTCTTCATTTTTATAACTTTTTAAGTTATATAGGCCTTCTGATATTATATAATCAACCTTTGCTCTCTCATTTAATGATGCCATAGGATCTTGAAATATCATCTGAATTTTCCTTGTTATTTCATTATCTAGATCTCTTGCAATTTTTCCGCTTATTTTTTGTCCATTATATAATATTGCACCATCTGAGATTTCATTTATTCTTATAATTGCTCTTCCTATTGTTGTTTTTCCTGAACCTGACTCCCCTACAAGACCAAATGTTTCTCCTTTATAAATTTTAAAACTCACATCATCAACAGCTTTAAATTTATCCTTACCACTTCCAAAATTAATGGTAATATTCTGAACATCTAATAAAACTTCATTATTATGCTTCATATTTATTCTCCTCCCATAGATTAAATAATCTTTTAAGTGATTTTGGGTATTCAACTTTAGGTGCTCTTGGATCTAAAAGCCATGTTTTTGCTTTATGTGTTTTACTTACCTCAAAATATGGAGGAGCTATTTCAAATTCTATTTTAAGAGCCCTTGGATTACGATATGCAAATGCATCTCCCTTTATTTCCTTATATAAATTAACCGGAGTACCATTTATTGAATAAAGTTCTTCCCCTTTTACGCCTAGCTGCGGCAACGATGATAACAATGCCCATGTATATGGATGCTTTGCATTATAGAATATTTCTTCTACAAGTCCAACTTCTACTATATCACCTGCATACATTACAGCAACGCGGTCTGCAACATTTGCTACAACTCCAAGATCATGTGTTATAAAAACTATTGTAAGCTTATATTGCTTTTGAATATTTTTAAGCAAATCAAGTATTTGAGCCTGCATAGTTACATCAAGTGCTGTTGTTGGTTCATCGCATATTAAAATCTTAGGATTACATCCAATAGCAATTGCTATAACAACCCTTTGTCTCATTCCACCTGAAAATTCATGTGGATACTGATTATATCGCTTTTCTGGATTTGCTATACCAACATCCTCTAAAAGTTCTATTGCAAGCCTTTTAGCTTCAGCTCCCTTTAATCCTCTGTGGAGTTCTATGGCTTCCTGTATCTGCTTTCCAACAACTTTAAGTGGATTCAATGATGTCATTGGATCTTGTGATACCATTGCAATTTCTTTTCCTCTTATAGCCTGCCACTCTTTATTGGTTTTAAATTTTGCTAAATCCATCCCCTTATACATTATACTTCCACTATTAATATATCCATTACTTTCAAGGAGTCCCATAAAAGTTTTTGTAAAAACAGACTTTCCTGAACCTGATTCTCCTACAATTGCAATGCTTTCTCCTTTATATAAATCAAGTGAAATGCCACGTATTGCATTAAGTACTCTTCCTCTTACTTTAAATTTTACATCTACTTCCTTAGCAGAAAGTATTATTTCTCTATCAGTATAATCAGCCATACATTATCCTCTCCCTATTTATGATTTTTTGGATCTGCTGAGTCTGCAAATGTATTTCCTATAACATAAAATGATATTGTTATTATTGAAATTACAATAGTTGGAAATACTAATTGATATCTAAGTGCTGGCGTCATCATAAGCATTCTGCCTTCATTAACCAAATTTCCAAGTGAAGGAATGCTTATTGGCAATCCAAGGCCTATATATGTTAAAAATACTTCTGATCCAATTGCACTCGGGATTGCAAGTGCAATTCTAAGCATTATAACAGATACTAAATAAGGCAGTAAATTCTTGAGTATTATTCTCATTGTTGGAGTTCCAAGACATCTAGAGGCTAAATTATATTCTCTGTCACGTATTATTATTATCTGATTTCGTACAAATCTAGCCATTTCCAGCCATCCAGTAAGACATAAAGCAAAAATCATAGTTCCAATACTAGGTCTAAATATGTAAGTCATAAGTATTAAAACTATTGTAGTTGGTATATTATCCACCACATTATATATTTCAGTAATAATTTTTTCTAAAGATTTCACATACCCCCAAAGTGCTCCAACTACTATTCCAACTATGGCTTCAACTGCTCCAACTACAAATCCAATTAATAAAGATGTACGCGTTCCACTCCATATTCTTGCCCATAAATCTTGTCCAATTGAATTTGTACCAAACCAATATTCTAGAGAAGGTGCCAAATTTTTATCTTGCATTTGTGTTTGTTCATTTAAATATATTGTTGTTGGAGATTTTTGCCCAGGAATAAGTGGTTGAATCATTGTAAATACAAGTATGCTTATAACTAATATAAGCAAAAACATAGCTACTTTATGCTGCTTAAACGAATTCCATGTTGACTTCCAATAAGAGTAATTTGAATATCCTGTTTTCTCAGCTTCTGTATTATCAAACTCTGCAAACTCAAACAAAGATTCTTCTATTTCATCACCAAATTTTCCTACCATTTTACTAGTAATACTCATTATCTTCCACCTCCGTTTCTTTGTAATTTTATACGTGGATCTGTTATAGACATAGCTATATCACCTAATACCAATCCTAAAATTCCAAGAGAAGAATAAATAATAACAAGCCCTTGAACTAATGGATTATCTTGCCTTTGTATTGCTTCAACAAGTAACCCGCCCATTCCCGGTATTGAATACAATGATTCTATATATATTGATCCTGCAATAGTATAAAGAATTGATGCTGGTAGATATTGCGCCATTGGCACAAATGCATTTCTTAACACATGATGAACCATTATATTTTTTTCACTAACACCTTTTGCTCTTGCAAGTTTTACATAATCACTATTCATCTCATCAACCATATATCGTCTCATCCACATAGCATATGCTGCTATATTTCCAAGTGACATTGATATTAATGGTAATATCCAGCTTACAGGATTGCTCTTATCAAATAGCATAGGTAATTTACATACATCTGTTACATATAACTGAATTACAAGATAGTAAATGGCTGCTGGAACTGCATTTATAAAAACTATATATCCATTTCCCAATTTATCTAAAATGCTATTTTTACTTTTTGCCATCATTATTCCTAAAGATATTCCAACAACAAGTGATATTACAATAGATCCAAGTCCAAAATATAAAGAATACGGTATCTTATCCTTTAATATTTTACTTACCTTGACATCAGGTCTATATGTAATTGACTTTCCAAATTCTCCTTTAGCAAGATCCTTATAGAAGTTTCCAATTTGTACTGGCATTGGATCTCTAAGACCTAAGTTAGTTAATATTGTTTCCTTTTGAATTTCACTCATTTTATCAGCATTCGATCCTAAATAGCCTTCCTCAGGCATTAATCTTAGTAACATAAACACAACTGTTATTATCACAAATAGTGTAAATACTGATTGTGACAATCTTTTAAATAGATATTTTACCATCGCTAATTCCCCCATATTATTGTCTATTAAAATGGGGTACTGCAAAACTTTTGTAAAGTCTCACAATACCCATTCCTATATTCTATGCAGCCTTCTTTAATGCTTCAGTACGTTCGCTTTGCCATTTTTCTAAAGCTGCTTTATATTCTTCATTACTCATAGATTTTTCAAGCATTGTTTGTCCTTTAAACTTCTCAGAAATAACTCCAAATGGAGAGAATTGTGCATCAAATGGATTTAATTTAGATACTTCATAAGTTCCACCATTTACTGTATAAGGTATAACTAAAGCTTTATTTATTAAATAACTTTCAGCACTTGCAAATAATTCATAGCGTTTTTGTATATCAGTAGATTCTGCTTTAGCTTCATCAAGCATCTTTTCATATTCTTCTCCAACACCATTTTCTGCAAGCTCAGGCTTATTATACGAACCACCTGTTGCAAATGGATCTGAATATGTTTCTGGATCAGCATAGTCTGGTCCCCAGTTACATAATAATAATGCATAATTTCCTGCTCTTCTTACATCTTTTAAATATCCTGTAGGTGGCTTTGCCTCAATTTGCACATCTATAAAGTCAGTTCCAAGTGTTCTTTCTAATTGCTGTTCTACTACTTGTTCACGTTTTGCATTATCAGAAGTTCCTGAGTTATACGGCAACAATACTTTTACTGGGAATGTAACGCTTCCTTGTAATTCTTTCATAGCTTTTTCTTTAAATTCTTTAGTTGTATTTTCATCATATGAATCCCTATTGGTTATTTCTGCAAGCCCTCCAACTTGAGTATAATCAGTTCCTTTAATATCAACAAAATTTTTAGGAGTTATTGTATTTAACATTTGTGATTGTGGATCATATGGTTCTGAAACCATTATAGCTGCTTTTCTATCTAAAGCATGGAAAATTGCTTGTCTGAAATTCTCATTATTAACAGCTTTCTTCCAGTTTGCCGGTTCATATTCTTCTGAGAATTGTGGATCAAAATTAAAAGCATAGAAATATGAGTAAAATCCATTTTTTCTTTGATGAATTATGTCTTTTTTCTCATCAGATTTAAACCATTCTTCTACAAGATCCGAAGGTATTTGCTCTACATAATCTATTTCATTTCTTAAATACATTTCTGGAGCTAATGTAGAAGCTTCTTTGTTATATATTAATTTTATCCTCTTTATCTTTATATTATCCTTGTCCCAATACTTATCATTTGCTACATATACTCTGCTGCTTTGTGGTTCAAATGTATCAAATACATATCCTCCATTGTATAAAATATTTTCTGGATCTGTCCCAAATTCATCTCCCTTTTCTTCTAAGAACTTTCCATTTACAGGGAAGAAGCATACATAAGTAAGCATTGACAAGAAATATGGTGCTGGTTTTTCCAAAGTATACTGTAAAGTATACTTATCTACAGCTTTTACACCAACTTCATTAAAATCTGTGATTTCTCCACTATAAAATTTTTCACCATTTTTAATTATGCCTGCTGCAATATCAGCTGTTTCAGATTCATTTTTATTGTTAAGTACATATTTTAGTGAATCTACAAAATCTTGAGCTTCAACATCAGCATATTCATCTCCATCTTTTGTAACCCACTTAACACCTTCTCGTATTTTAAATGTCCATACAGTGTTATCTTCATTTGCACTCCATTCAGTTGCAAGGCAAGGTTTAACTACTCCATACTTATCATATTCAACTAATGTATCAACCATATTGGCTAATGCCCCAAATTCATTTGTTTCTGCTGTTTTTAAATAATTTAATGTTTTAATTTCTTCAGAGTAAACTTGCCTATACTCTGCATTGTCTCCATCTGCACTACTTCCGCTATTAGAACCGCACCCTAATACACTTGTACTTAATAAAACTGTTGAAATAGCCATTGATATTAAACGTTTAAATAAGCTTTTTTTCATTTATATGTCCCCCTTACTTTTGTATAAAAAAATCATCATACTCTCTAAAAATAATCATAGTATAAAACCATTATTTTTATACTGATAAGTATTTAGTAGTAAAGCATGATGACCTCATTGCCATATTTTTAATAATGTATGTTAATATTTGATATTTTTTTAATATATTTTATATTTTGTTATAATTATATCACAAAATATTTTTTTGTAAATTATTTTTTCATTTTATTTCTTCTAAGTTAAAAAATGAATTATTCTTAAAATCTCATAGTAATTATTAGTATTAAATGTCACTGATCTTGGTTCTTTATATTCTGCACCTGGATAAAATGAATATCTATATGCACATTTATGATCTTTATATTCTATTTCTAATTGAAATTCTTCTGGCAATTTAACTTTCTTTAAATTCAAATCACCTTCTAAAGCTTCTTTAACTAATTTTTCTGTTTCAGTTACAGCCATCTTTGGATTCATATTTATAGTTGCTCCTCCTAAGCCATCTTTCACTCCAAGAGTAACTATTTGCGGGTTCACTTCTTTTACTTTTTGTGTAAGTCCGATATCTCCGCTTACAAACACAACAGGAACATCAAATAAGGCAGCTGCATATGTATTAAGTAAAAATTCACTTACATATTCTCCATTTAATTTAATAGACGATACTTCTGATATGCTCATTGTATGAGCTAATGGATTGCTTATTGTTCCTGCTGCATTATGATAACCAATAAATATTGCTGCATCAAAACTTTCATCTATTCCTCCAACCATTGATAGAGGATCACCAGTCCAGCCCCTAATTAATCTGGCCTTCTCTGGAAGTTCATCCATATCTATATTTCTTGCACTATCATGAGCATCTTTTATTATTATTTCATCTGCACCTGCTGAAATAGCACCATTTGTAGCAGCAACAACTTCTTTTGTCATTTGCTTTGCAAATTGCTCCCAGTCTGGAAGATTTTTTTCTGTTTCATTCCAATGAGTAGTTCCTGTTATTCCTTCAATATCACCACTTATATATACTTTCATCTTGCACCTCCACTTTTATATATTTTTATAATAATCATAAACTTCCTTAGAAATTTTGCCTATTATTTCATATGCATCCTTATTCTTTTTTACATCATGAACAAAAATGCCAATAAAATAATTATGATTCTTAGTATAAAATATGCCAACATCATTATTTAACTTATCAAGTTCGCCAGTCTTATTAGCTAATGTTACATTATCTCTTATATATCTTTTCAGCATAAAGTTATCTCTTTGATTTTTTAGTATATCTATTGCTTTTAAACTCATTTCAGAACTTATTAAAACTCCTCTATATAAACCTTCCATAGCTATCAGCATATCATTTAAGGATGTATAATTATTTCTTCCATATTCTATAGCCTTAAAATCCATCATTTTTCTTTCAAGTAGTGTATTTTTCATGTTAAGCTTCTTGATTCTATCATTTATATTTTCTAATCCAAGTATATCAATCAATACATTAGTAGCTGTATTATCACTACTTATAATCATCCATTCTATTAGTTCTTCAAAAGTGCATTCCTTAAGGTCTTGTTCTGTAATAACGCTGAAATCAACTTTATTATCATCACCTATATTAAATTTATCATCTAAATTTATTTCTCCTAAGTCAACTCTTGATAATGCTTCAATCATAATTGGAACTTTTATTATGCTTGCTGATACATATTTTTTATCTTCGTTATATTTAAAAATCACTTTATCTTCTTTTAAATCCTTAACTAATACAGCTATATCTGCACTAGAATTTTTAATAATATGATTTATTCTGTTAGTAAGCATTGTTTATCTATAGCCACCTTATCTCCAAAACCTATTCCAAAGTTTTCACTCATTTTAATGTTCTTTCCATTAAATATAGGACCACCACTTACAGGATCTATTTTACAAAGGGCTGGTCCATCTAAATCAACCATTGTAATTACTTTTCTTGCAGCACCAAGATTAGCTGCTGCACTTACACTTATTTTGCTTTCAAGCATACATCCAATCATACATTCAACTCCATAAATATCTGCAATATCACAAATCTTTAGAGCATTATATATGCCACCAGTTTTCATAAGCTTTATATTTATTAAGTCAGCTGCACCTTCTTCAATTATTTTCACAGCATCCAATGGAGAGAATACACTTTCATCTGCTAAAATTCTTGTGCTAGTATTATTGGTTACATATTTCATGCCTTCAATATCATGATATTTAACTGGCTGCTCTACTAAATCAATATCAAGATTTCTATCTTCTAAAGCATTTATTATTTTAACGGCCTGCTTGCTTGTCCACCCTTGATTAGCATCAACTCTAAGCTTTATTTCTTTTCCCACTGCTTTTCTTATTTCTGTTATTCTTTCAATATCCTTTTCTCCCTCTTTGCCAACCTTTATTTTTAATATATCGAATCCATCATTTACTGCTTTTATACTATCACTAACCATTTCTTCTACACTATTTACACTTATAGTTATGTCTGTTGTAATTTCATTCCTATATCCACCTATAACCTTATATAAAGGTGATTTAATATTCTTAGAATATAAATCGTATATTGCCATATCTACAGCTGCTTTTGCACTTGTATTTTTTAATATGCATCCATGCATTTTTTCCATTATTATTTCAATACTATCTATCTCAATCCCAACAATAGCCGGTTTTATATAGTTTAATATTGCACTCTTTATAGATTCCTTTGTTTCACCTGTTATTACTGCTGTGGGTGCCGCCTCACCATATCCTATTTCACCGGTATCTGAAATTACTTTCACAATTATATCATTAACACATTCTACAGTTCTTAATGCGGTCTTAAACGGTGTTACTAATGGTACTGAAATTTCAGCTACTTCAATATTCTTTATAATCATTACTTTTCCCCCAATACGTCTTTATATTATAAATTTATCATTATCAATTTTAGCAAAAGCTCCCATTGGAATTGTCATTGTAGGTGTACTGTGCCCACAGGCTATATTACAAATTGTGGGCTTGTTCTCTGTTACAATAAGCTGTTTAAATATTTCATTTAATTCAAGACTATTTTCTTTATTTTCTGCTTCGCATCTTGTCCATTGTCCTAGGATTATTCCCACTGCATCTTTAAATTTTCCACTTTGCTTTAACTGTAGCAGCATCCTATCTATTCTATAAGGAACTTCATCAACATCCTCTAAGAACAAAATCTTTCCTTTAGTATTTACTTCATATTTTGTACCAAGTGATGAAGCAAGTAATGTGAGATTTCCTCCAGTAATCCTTCCTTCTGCATTTCCTTTTACAAGGGTTTCAATCTTCTGATCTTTTGGATTTTCCATTATTCCTAAAGAATCATTACAGAAGATATTTCTTTTAAAAAAACTCATTGTATATTCATCTACGCCTTCATAAAACTCAGATGCAGGCATTGGTGCATGAAATGTAATAAGATTACATTTTTGATTAAATGCAACATGAAGCGCAGTTATATCACTATATCCAGCAAAAACCTTCGGATTTTTTCTTATGGTTTTATAATCTAATAAATCTAAAATTCTGGCAGAACCATATCCACCTCTCATAGCAAAAATACCTTTTATGCTTTTATCAGCAAACATCATATTAATATCGTCAGCACGAATCGTATCCTCTCCTGCTAAAAATCCATTTTTTGATGTACAACTTTTCCCAACAACTGCTTCAAGTCCTAATGCTTCTACTGCATTAATTGCCGGTTTTATTCTTTCATCAGCAACTGGACTTGATGGAGCTATTAATGCTATTTTATCACCTTTTTTTAATGGCACCGGATGTATCATTTTTTTCTTTCCCCCTTTAGAGATAAAATATTAAAGACAAAAATTATATAATATACTTCTATTTAATTTTTCCTTTTAAAGCTATAAATTCATCAAATATCATTCTACTGACTTTTCCACCATAGACAGTTGCATCATGATTTGCATAATACAAGCTATCATGGAATTCTTTATTAAACATTACTATTACATATGGACCATATGGAGTAAACACTAATCCCCCATCATTTCTACATGCATCCATGCTTCCGCTCTTTGACGCAACATATATAAGTTCTTCCTCACCAGTATCTTCACTATCTAAATAATATTGTGGAAAATCTCTTACTATCATGCTGTTATAATGCTGCATTTTAAATATATCTAACATTTTATTTGATGCCTCTTCACTTATAAGCTCTTTTTTAGCAATCAATTCAAATAATCTACCATAATCTCTTGGCGTTGTTGTTCCTAACTTATCATATTTCTCAAAATCTATTTTGTTGTGAAGTATTGTATCTTTAAATCCAAGTTCCTGTATTGTTTTATTTATGTGATCAATTCCTAAATAGTCTATTAATATATTTGTTGCAACATTGTCACTAACTATTATCATAAGCTTAGCAAAATTTATTGCAGTCATCTCTACTCCTTCATCTAAAGATTGAATAACCCCACTTCCGTTTATATAATTTTTCTTTGTATATTTAAGCTTTTCGTATAAATCTTTTGTTCCATTTTCCACCTGGCTAAATAGATCTGCTAGAATAAAAGACTTAATACAACTTGCAGTTTCAAATTTTTCGTCAGCCCCTATTTCAATTGTATTTCCTTTAAAATCATTTACATATACACACATTTTTCCTGCATAACTTATTAATTCAGCTTCTATTCTTGCTTCTAATGATAACTTGTCCATATTACATCCCCCAATACATTTATCCTATTTTAAATTTATTTAATAAAAAAATCCATAAAAACAAGACATAATTTTGACTTCGTTGTCTAGTTTTATGGATTTTATTACTATATCTACTAATTAATATTATAGTTTGTATATATTTTTTTACAAGTAGTAATTTTACAATTACTTTATATATTATTTAAGTTTTTCTAAAACAGATTCACCTATTGTATTTTCTGGCATCTTAACTTCAAAGTTTTCTGCTATTGTTGCTGCTATTGCTGCAAAGCTCTTACTTGTTTCTAATTGTCCATGATTCTTCATAGATGGTGAGTATGCTAAGAATGGAACATATTCACGAGTATGATCTGATCCCTTATAAGTTGGATCATTTCCATGGTCAGCTGTGATTATTAATAAATCATCTTCTTTTAAATTTTCTAAAACTTTTCCTAAGTTTACATCAAATTTTTCTAATTCTTCTGCATAACCTTGTGGATTCCTTCTATGTCCCCATAAAGCATCGAAATCTACTAAGTTTACAAAACATAAACCTGTAAAATCTTTATTCATTATTTCTAATGTTTGCTCCATTCCATGAACTGAGCTCTTTGATTTATGAGTTTCTGTAACACCTTCACCATCAAAAATATCATTTATTTTTCCTACAGCAATCACATCAAAATTATTTTCTTTTAGTGTGTTCAGTATAGTTTTTCCATATGGCTTTAGAGCATAATCATGTCTGTTACTAGTACGCTTAAAACCTTCTTCTTTATTTCCTAAATACGGTCTTGCAATTACTCTTCCAACTTTCCATTCATCTTTAAGAGTTAATTCTCTTGCAATTTCACAGCATCTATAAAGTTCATCTAATCCAAAAGTTTCTTCATGGCCACAGATTTGCAGAACTGAATCAGCTGAAGTATAAACTATCATATCACCTGTTTTCATTTGATGATCTGCAAGTTCATCTAATATTTCTGTACCACTTGCACTCTTGTTTCCTACTATTTTATGTCCTGTTCTTTTTTCTAATTCATCTAAAAGTTCTTTTGGAAAACCTGTATCAGTAAATGTTTGGAATGGCTTAATTATATGAAGTCCCATCATTTCCCAATGTCCTGTCATTGTATCCTTTCCGACACTTGCTTCTTTCATCTTCATTTGATATCCAAGTGGAGCATCAACCTTTTCTACATGCTTTATTGGATGAAGATTAGCTATTCCCATCTTTTGTAGATTAGGTATTTCAAATTTGTCCACAGATTCTGCTATATGACCTAAAGTATCCACATTTATATCGCCATACTCTTTTGCATCTTCCATTTCTCCTACACCTAATGAATCTATAACTATAGTAAATATTCTCTTATACTTTTTCATATTTTAATTCCTTTCTTGTTTTAAATAATCTATATTGCTATGTTTAGCATTTATTTATTTCTCCTCAATTATACAATAAATCACTTAATTATTTTATATTTTTAGTAGAAATCTGTATTTAATTTTAATACTTTTCATCATATTATATAAATTTTTTACTATTAATTTGTTAATTTTCTTCGAAATATTTCAATAAAACTTTCACAATTTTATTATTTTCAAATTATAACCCTATTATAGTTAATATATTATTATTTCTATTACCATATTATAAATAATAACAAAGACGCAACATATTTATTGTTACGCCTTTTTCTAAGAAGAAGATATTATTAATTTAAAATATCTAGCTTAAATTAATATTATACATATTTTATTTATATATAGAACTATTTTCTTAATTCTAAAAGTTTAGTTTTTAATTGTTCCTCAATATTTTGAAGTTCTGCTTCTGCAGCTTTACGTTTTTCTCTACCTTCAATTTGTATCTTAAGAACTTCATCAAGAGTTGTAATAAGTGATTCATTTGTTGTTTTTAAAGTTTCTATATCAACTATTCCACGTTCAGAAGCTTTTGCAGTTTCTATTGTTGACATTTTAAGTGTTTCTGCATTTTTTCTTAAAAGCTCGTTTGTCATATTTGTTACTTCATTTTGTACTTTTGCTGCATTGCTAGAATGGGCAACTCCAAGTGCTAATACAATTTGACTCTTCCAAAGCGGTATTGTATTTACAATTGTAGATTGTATCTTTTCTGACATTAATGAATCATTGTTTTGAATTAATCTTATTTGTGGTGCCATTTGAAGTGAAATCATTCTTGTAAGTTCTAAATCATGTATTTTCTTTTCAAATCTATCGCAAAGAGATACAAAGTCATTTGTTGCTTGTGCATCTTCTGGAAGTCCACTAGCTTGCGCTCTTTCTACTAGTTTTGGTAGTTCTTCTTGTTGCAATTTATTGAGCTTCTTTTTACCAGCTAGGATATACATAGAAAGCTCTTTAAAATATACTTTATTTATTTCATACATCTTATCAAGCATAGCAATATCTTTCAAAAGCTGTACTTGATGTTTTTCAAGCATTGTACAAATTTTGCTTACATTACCGTCTACCTTATCATATTTTGCTTTCATTTGAGAAAACTTTTCTACTGGTTTTTTAAATATACCTAAGAATCCTTTTTTTTCATCTGTAGCTTCGAAAGTTTTAAGTTCATTTACTACATTTGAAAGCATTTCTCCTACTTCACCTAAGTCTTTAGTTTTTACATTACTTAAAGCTGTTTCAGAAAAATCTGCAATTTTCTTTTGAGCTCCTACTCCATATTGCAAAATTGAATTTGAATTATTTATGTCAATTTTTTCTACAAAATCATCTACCATCTTTTTTTCTTCTTCTGTAAGATAACTTTCGTCAAGTACATCCTTCTCTGTAACTTCTTCATTTTTCTTTATTATTGAAGCTACTGATTCATCTTCAAAAGGTTCAAACGATAAACTTGGAACAACATTTATATCTTCTTTAAATTCATCTTTCACTTTAGTGTCCTCCTTTATTTTTCATTCATATCTTTTTCAAAATCATTTTTAGTTAATCCTTCTTGTTTAAATAGAGTTTCGAGCACAGAAATATCTGAAGAAATATCTAAAACAACATCTTCAAACATGTCATCTAATAAATTTTCAAAAGCAGTATTTATAAGATTGATACTCTTTTCAATTTCATTTTTAGCCGTTTTAATATTTTCGCCTTGCACTAATTGTTCATTTAATTCTTTATATGATGTAACCAATTTTAATGTTATTGGCAAATAATGATTTGTAAATTTACTAACATCAGATAATTTATTAGGATTTTTTTCAATATATTTAAATATTTCTGCCACTATTTTCTCTAACCTATATAATTTGTTGGATATGTTTTCCTCGGGAAGACAATCATTTATTTTTCTTATCTGCTTAATATAGTAATTCCCATTTTCTATTATTTCTCTTAATTCTTTCTTTTGAGGATCATTCATTTCTTCTTTTAATTCTTCATTTCTTCTTTCTTCTTCTTCTTTACGCAACTTTAATGCTTCTTGTGAATTTAAATAATTTTGATACACTTCATTAGTTAACATAAAATAAGTCTCTTCTTTATCTATATGTCCTTCTAAAAACATACCTTTGTGTATCATTTTTTCTAAATCTTTAACAACGTATTTCTCTGACTTGCTAACTGAATCTCCTAATTCTTTAATTAAACAATAGCTTCGTCCTTTTAAACAATGTACATATTTCCTGAAGCGTTTTATTCTTTTTCTTAAACTTGCTCCTCTAAATGTCATAAATATACTTCCAGTAAAAAAAGCCAATAATACTCCTAAACTTATACTGCTAAGTATAGAAAAACTATTCCATATAGAACTAAATACTGAAAATACAATTAATTGAATTGCAAAAATCACACTGCCAATTGTCCCCAAGGTCATATAAACTATCCCTGATACTTTTCCTTGTGGCTTTTTGCAAATATATACTTGTTTATTCTTTATATGTTTTTGTGTTACATTAATATTTGTTTTTAAATCTTCCATATTTCTATTAAAATTTTCTGATGCTCTTTTAAAATTTGTTTTTACATCATTTAAGGTACTTTCTGTTTTCTCATAAACATTATTTTTTATTCCTGTAAAATCTATAGAATTGAATGCATTTTCCACTGTAACTCTTATTTGTTCTTCTAAATCAGAAAAATCTTTTCTATCCATTATTTATGCCTCCAAGACTTTTTATCTCATGAAAAATATAATAGACCAATTATATTTTATCATCTTAATTATATATCATCTTCAAATGAATTACAATTTATCACAGGTTTATCTATATTATGAATGTTTAATTACTCTTATTAATCGAATTCAATATAAATTTCGAATTCTTATATTCTTATATTCCTAAAAATATAAAAATAAAAATCCCTATATTCTCATATTGCCCCAAATATAAGACTATATATTTTTACTTGTATTATTATTTATTACTTTAACGTTACATCAATTATTAAAATACTCTTTGTAACGTTACTGGATTACATAAAATCATGTTACAATATTTATATCTTTTTCTCTGATATTTGCTTAATAATATATATTTATTGTTTGATTAGAAATTGTTATCTATTTAAATACCACAACAACATATTATTAATCTTTATATACTTATTACTCATAATTTTATTAATAAATAGATTTGTTTAATCAAAAAAAAGCTATTGCACTAGATGGATTAACATCAGTTAACAATAGCTTATCTTTATATATAATAGGGTTTTAATTTAAAATTAATTCAACATCATCAATTTGTAAGTTTGTCATATCTGCTGAATCTTGTATAAATGAAATTAATAAATTACCATTAGTGACATTGACATCTGCTGATATTTCCACATATGAATCTCCATGTGGAATTTTCACTTCAATTGGTTCTCCACCATAATTTGACATTTCTAATTTTGAAGATGTAGGAACTCCTGTATTTTGTTTAACTTTTGCCTTTATTGTATAACTTCCATTTTCTAATTCAGTTACTTTTTGTTGTAGCTTTTGCTTTCCTTGTCCCCAAAAATAACATTTATATTTTCCCGAATTAGCATCTTCGTCATTAACTCCAAATCCATCTTCAATGGCAGCTGTCCAACCTGTTGAATCTCCTGTCTCAAAGTCACCATTTGTTATTTTGCCAATTGATTCAGATATATTATCTATATTCGAAGTTTCCCCCTTCTTTACTGTCTTTTCTTCTTTTGATATTACTTTTCCATTTTCATCTACCAATTGAATATCATCAATTTGTAGATTTGCTTCACCATTTAAACTTGAAGTGTAGTTAAAAGCTATATTTAGCTTTCCATCCTTAACCTCAACACATCCTTCTATCTTCTGATAATCTTTAGTATGTTTAATATTAATTTTTTCAGTTTTATCACCTGTTGTTAATTCCATATCTGCATAATCTGGTATACCTGTATTTTGTTTTACCATAGCTGTAACAGTATATTTTCCATTTTTTAATCCAGTTACTGTTTGATCAATTTTTTGTGTATAAGGCTCCTTACCATAGAAAAATAATTTATTATTTCCTGATGCTGAATCCGATGAATCTATTCCATATTTATTACCTGTTATAGTCCATCCTAGGCTTCCATCTTCAAAACCTGGATTAGTTATTTTTCCTTCACTACCTGTTATATCATTATTAGTGTCAATAGTTTCAGAATTTGCTTTAGTTAAATAGATCATATTCCAATATTCCAATGATGGAACAGTAAATTCTATATAGCTACCATCATCATCACTACCTTTTGTGAATTGTAAATTTTGTGATATACAATCATTTATATCAGGTGATGCAATTGAAACACTCTGAATACTTTGATCTGTATAGTATTTAACTGCAAAGTTTTCTACTTTTTTAGGGGTAGATTTTATTCCATCTGCACATCTCCAGCCATTATCGTAAACTCCTAAAAGGTTTATCATTTGAATAACATCATAATTAGAATCTTTTTTGCTATATGTCCATATTTTATTAGCTTCACCTGTTCTGCTGTTTTCATATCCATTTACTTTAATTTCATTACTGCTATTTATTTGCCCATCTCTTAATAGATTTTCATAAGCCACAATAAAATCATAATACTTTCTTTCTCTAGCCTTTAATTCCTCATTCATTACAACATTTTTATTCGGGAAGTACTCTTGTGTAAGCATTCTTGTATCATCCCCAAGCTCAAGTCTTGACCCACCTGCTGCAAATACTGACGCACCTGTAAGTAATACTGATGAAGTATTAAAAGTACCAGGATTTTCTTCACTGTGCTTATTTGCAACATTATAGTTCATATATGCAGGTACTATTAATGACTTGCCTTTTGTTTCCATTCTAGCTTGATCTACAACTCCTTTTAAAGAATTATAAGTTGGGAATCCATCCCAATCCCAAATTTCTGTGTATACTCCATCTACATTACTAGTATTTACCTGTTCATGTCCCTTTCCACCAACAGGATTCATAATTATATATTTATTTGGGAAATTCTCTTTAGCTGTATTTAAAAATTCTTTAAAGGTTTCTGTTATTGATACAGGTGTTCCATCAGCTCTATAAACAGTTCCGAAATCCCCTACTGTATCCATATGCCACCCATCAAAATCAAAGGCTTCAAATACTTCCTTTTCTCTTGCAAAAAGATAATCCTGCCATTCTTTGTTTAATGGATCCATAAAATAAAGTGCATCTGTTTCCCATCCGCTAGGCATTCCCATTGTCCATTGTTCTCCATCAATTCCACTTGGGTCTTTATAAAGTCCCCATTCCTTCTTTACTCCAGTTCCATCCTTATAGTAATTTTGAGTAGCTCCATATATTAAATTATATTGCATTGATGCCATTCCAACATTATGACCATTTTCTATATATCCATCAATTGTTGACTTATATACATCATGTTGTGATAAATCCTTCCACTTTGGATCAACATTTGATACTTCACCTGCTACTGGATCATGATGTTTATCCTGCCAATCATAGTACTGTATTCCATTTATGTGGAATTTTTTCAATTGATTTATTATATCTTTTGTATTTACATCTTTTCCGTAGTTAGTTACATATCCATACCTTGGGAATTTCAACCAATTTGATGACACATCTACTGCTGTTGATGATCTTTCTATAACTTTTCCATTTGCATCTTTAGATGTTATTTCTATTAGATAGCCTTTATAGTCATCATTTGGAGTTGTCCAACTCAGTGTTAAATCTTTAGTCTGCTTATTTTTAATTGAAAAACTTTCTTTTATTATGTCACCAACTTGCTTATCTAAATGTTTTACTACTAACTCTATAGTTCCATTTTTAATTTCATTTCCAGTATAATTAACCAATTCAATATTTATATTTACAGTTGCCCCTGGATCATACATTGATTTGTCTGTATACACATCATATAGCAAAGTTTTCTGATTAAACACGTCTTTCCCAGAAGTATTAACTACAGGAAGTTTAATAAAATTTGAATCTGCATATGCAATATTAGGTATAGTACAAAAAGTTGATATAATTGTTGTGGATACAAGTGTTAAACTGCATAAAATTTTTATTTTTTTTCTCAAATTCTTCATAATTCTGCCTCCATTTTAAACTAAAGTACCATCACTTCCAATTTTATAACCATTAATAATGGTGTTAGTTAACATTCTTCCACTTCCATCTAAATAATACCATTTTTTATTATATTTTAACCAACCTATACTCATCTCACCATCAGTCCCCAAATGATACCAATTTTTAGAATCATTTACCCAACCAATTGCCATTTCTCCTAATTCATTAAAATAGTACCAGCTTCCATTTATATTTTTCCATTTAGTTGCCATACTGCCATCTGATTGGAGATAATACCATTTATCATTTAATTTTTTCCATCCAACTGCCATACTTCCATCCGGTTGGAGATAATACCACTTATTACTTAAATTTTTCCATCCTGTCTCCATAATTCCATTTTCATTAATTAAATACCATTTTTCATTTACCTTAATCCAAGAATTTTTTATTTGATTTCCATTTTCATCAAAATATTTCCATCCCTGTTTAGTTTCAAGCCATCCTTTTGCAATATTTACTTCATAATCTGATTCATCAAAGTTTTTTTCTTCTGATTCAGTACCATCATTATCTACATTACTATCTTTTTCATACTCATTAATATTAGTTACATAAACATACTCATCATTTCCATCATCGCCCCAAGCTACTAAATTAGACTTATTATAGACATCTAAATTATTTATTTCTAAAGGAACTACAAATTCTTCATTAAATCCAGATCCATTAAGTTTATATATTCGCTTTAATCCAAGTACCCATAATTCTCCTTCTGAATCTATTGAATAATATGGTTTCATTAAATTTCTAATTTCATCAGCATCTGTAGTTTCTATTTTTCTATTTTTCAATCTTGTAGAAACAGAAGGATCACAAACTTTACTTATTTTATTTCTGCTAACTCCTAAAACGTTATCTCTATTAGTTTGAAAATTTACTTGAATACACTGTATTTCATTTTTCTTATTCTCACCATCTTTGTTAAACCTTATAATATACAAATTTTCGTTTTTGGCAAATATATCTAAGTTATACCAGTCATCATTTATTTTAGGCTGAATCCATGATTTAAAATCTGATTCTCCATTCATTTCATAAGCATCAACTTGCTTAGGTACATATGCCTCATCAACTTTCTTACCTAAAGATTTAGATATTTTTAAAATATATTCTTTGCTATTTTCACCATCTGCATAAACTACATCTATATCTCTATCTGCTGAAAATTCTACATTAACCCTAGCATATACATAAGTTGAGTCTTGTGCTAAAATATCTAAACTTTTTAAAGTTGCTGTAATGTTTTCTTCTCCATATTTTTCTCCAAATTTTTCAATATTAGCTGTTTTAGTCTTTCCATCAACTTTATATATAAATTTAATATTTGCATAACTTGAAATATCCATATACTTTCCTAAATTATTTACAATTCCATAATATACAGGTAAATCACTTTCTATAGATAATCTAGAAGAGTTACCGTACAATCTTGCATCTACAAAATCATTATTTATTTCCACTGCTTCTGGTGATGTAAACACACTACTATTTTGAGTATCTAATACTTCAGGATTTTCAGGAATGTTATCAACAGTTGTTTTCTTTGTTGTTATTGAAATATCGTTATTATGACTTACTATTACATCTTCATCTAATTGAGTTGTTGATATTATTTGAATAACTACCTTCCCATCTACTGTTATAACTTTAACATCATCACATCCACAATATTCTCTTAATCTTCCTGCTATATACTCTGATGCCGCCTCTACATCTCCATTAAACGTTTTTCCTTGACCATCTAACTCTTTATTATCTGCTTCATTGGCTGTTACTGAAAACCAAAATTGATATTGATCTCCAAATAAAGTAGATTCCACATTACTTCCTTTCTTTAAAGTAATATTGTCCCATTCATCCTTTGAATTAGCATTTATATCAATAGTAGTTATATATCTTGTTATACTTTCGTTTGGAGTATCTGGTACTTCAGGATCTACAGGAACATCTGGTTCACTTGGAATATCTGGTACTTCAGGATTTTCAGGAATGTTATCAACAGTTGTTTTCTTTGTTGTTATTGAAATATCGTTATTATGACTTACTATTACATCTTCATCTAATTGAGTTGTTGATATTATTTGAATAACTACCTTCCCATCTACTGTTATAACTTTAACATCATCACATCCACAATATTCTCTTAATCTTCCTGCTATATACTCTGATGCCGCCTCTACATCTCCATTAAATGTTTTTCCTTGACCATCTAACTCTTTATTATCTGCTTCATTGGCTGTTACTGAAAACCAAAATTGATATTGATCTCCAAATAAAGTAGATTCCACATTACTTCCTTTCTTTAAAGTAATATTGTCCCATTCATCCTTTGAATTAGCATTTATATCAATAGTAGTTATATATCTTGTGTTTTCATCATCTACTCCGTTATAGTCCACACTATATTGATACCAAACATCTCCAAAGCTTTCTTTGTTTGTAGATATTCTTTTATCCAAATTAAGATATTTACCAACATCCTCACCATATCTATCTGTATCTTTTAATTCTTTTATTAGCTTTCTTTTAATATCAAACTCTTGATCTTCTATACTTTCATCTTCAAATTTTCCAGTTTGTAAATTAAATAAATTTTTACCATTGTCATCATCTAATTCTATATACTTATTATCATACTTTTCTATGTCATATGCATCAGTATCCTCTAACTCTTTATATTTTCCATTACTATATAATACAGTTTTTTCTTCTTCACTTTCTCTGTTCCCATCATATAAATACTTATTGGAATAAGCTACAGCATTAGAAAAACTTCCCTCCTTTGATTTCAAAGTTTCTGCTGCAAATACTTTTACTGATGGGCATAATGTTGTGGCAGTAGTAGCACTTATAATTAAGGCTAATATTTTGTTAGTTCTTTTAATCATTATTTTCTCCCCTCTTTTGAAATAAATTTAATATATTTTTAGCCAACTTTAAATTCATCTATTGCTGAATTTAAAGTTTGAGCTAATAAACTTAATTCCTCTGAAACTTCAGATAATTTTTCAATCTTTTCAATCTGCTCTTTAGCTCCTAACGATACCTGTTTAGTCATTGCTGCCGATTCTTCCGAAATCAAGCAAATATTTTCCATTGATTCTTCTGTTTTATCTTTTGATTTGACTATCTCCTCAATTGAATCTACCATATTTTCTATTTGATCTTCTATTTGATTCATACTTTCAAATATAATATTGAATGCATTGTCTGTTTTATCAACTGATTCCATCTGTTCTTCAATAATAATATTAGATGTATTAGCTTTTTCCATTACACTTTCTGATTTACTTTCTATTTGAGCAATGATTTTATTAATTTCTTCAGAAGATTTCTTTGATTTCTCTGCAAGTTTTTTAACTTCTTCTGCAACTACTGCAAATCCTTTACCTACTTCTCCAGCTCTTGCCGCTTCAATTGCTGCATTTAATGCTAATAAATTAGTTTGTTCTGCTATTTCACTTATTAATTCAACTATTCCTCTTATATTTTTAATATCTGAATTTAAAACCTTTATATCATTTATAACATTACCAGTTACATTTTTTGTCTCTTCTGCTTTATTTTTTAAGATTTCAGCTGATCTAATAGCCTGACCTTTAATTTTTTCAGTTTCTCCAATAACCAAAGATACTTGTTTAGTTTTTGAATTTACATGATCTATTCCATTAGATAGATTATTCATACATGCTATTCCATCGTTTACATTGATTACTTGGTTCGCAGTTCCTTCTGCAATTTCAATCATTGCTGCTCCAATTTCTTCAGAAGATGCACTAGAATACTCTGAAGCTGTCTTAATTACATCTATAGCTATTATTACTTTTTCTGATAGCTCCTTAACATTACTAACTAAAGCGTTTATTTTCTTTAACATACCATTAAATGCAGTTATCACCTCTCCAATTTCATCATTACTTCTATCTATTATATTTAAGTTTAAATTTCCTTTTTTCCCTTCATTCATAAGCAATACTAACTTTTTTAGCGGATTTGATATACTTTTTTCTATAACTAGAGCTGCTATCATAGCTACCAAAAAAGATATTAAGCTTACTATTATAGTATTAATTTTCAAAATATTAGACTCTCTATCTAGATAGCTGTAGGGAATAGATCCTAATACGTACCAATCTGAATCACCTAATTTTGAATACGCAACTAATTCCTTACCATCATCTGTTGATAAATATTTATCTTTCTTTTTTCCATTCGATATTCCATTTGCTTTAATTTTTTCAACTAAATTTACATTCTCATACTGTGTTCCAATTAAGCTACTATTACTACTTAAGACAATGAGACCATCGGAGTCTATAACAAATATACTTGAACCTTTTCCTAGGTCTACATTTTTAAACAAATCAACAAATAATTTAGGGTTTATCTCTTCAATAATTGTTCCAAACTTTTCTCCTGTTTCTAAACTTTTAGCTTGAGCACATCCATAAATTTTATAACCTGATGGGCTTTTATTTAATGAAAATACAAACTTCCCTTTTTTCTCATCAGACAGTTCTTGTAGCTCTTTAACCAACATATCAGATAATTGATTTGAAAAACTTCCTATTTTTTTATTATCTTCGGTTATTATCCCTACCCCTGTCATATTATTTTGTGTAGATATCATACTTCTAATTGATTTACTTAACTCGCTTATCTTAATATAATCTGCTACTGAATTGTCATTTCCATTAAAATATTCTTGGATTTGTGGTTCTGCTATTATAGTCCTTGCAAAGTCAGAAGCTTTATTCATTTCACTATAAATATTAACTCCTATTTGTTCCATTATTTGATTTGAAAAGTTTGAAATTTTATTATCAATTGACTTTTTAGATTGCAATACTGCTGTTGTTCCAACTATTAACAACGGAATCAAAACTAATATGCTATAAGATATTATCAAACGAAATTTTATCTTCGATTTTCTTATGATTCCATTAAACTTTTTATCTTTTATATTTTCATTTTTAAACTTTATTTTCGATTTTTTATTTTCTATGCTATTCTCTTTTTTCAATATTTTACTTATTTTTCTGCCTAAAATAATTCCCTTATATATTTTTTTATCCTTAATTTCTTTTTTATCAGTTATATTAAAAATTTTTTTCATTATTATATACCTTTTCTATAAAAAATTGCTTTATACTGTTTATAAAAGATTGATATAGATAATTTATTGGGATGATTTAAGTTATATATATATTGCAATAATAAAACTTCATTTAAAATGTTTATAGGCAAGTAAATACCGCATACAAAATGTAGAAAAGTAATTTCAACATATAAATTTATATTCTATAAATTTATATAACTTACTCTTATTTCATCATTTTAAACAGTACAAAGCTTTAATTATACTTATTCCTTTACAGATCCCATAACCATTCCTGTAACAAAATATTTTTGTAAAAATGGGTATATAACTAATAATGGAATTGTTGACACAACTATTTTTGCTGAATTAAGTGTTTTATTAGAAATATCTGCAACACTTTGTAATTGAGCAGCATTTGTTACTTTAGTAATATCTACTGATAGTTGTTGTATATAAGTCTGTAATGGATAATTAGCTGTTTTATTTATATATAGCAAGCCACTAAAAAAGTCATTCCAATGCCCAACAATACTAAATAATGCAATTGTTGCTAATGCTGGAAGTGATATCGGAATATATATTTTAAATAAAATCTGCCATTTATTACAACCTTCTAACATAGCTGCTTCTTCCAATGATTTTGGCACGCTTTTAAAGAAATTCATTAATAAAATCACATTAAAGATAGGAACTGCCCCTGGTAAAATAAGAGCCCAAATACTATCCAATAGATGCAAATTCTTTATTGTTATAAATAGTGGTACCATTCCACCTGAAAATAACATAGCAAATATCATAAGATTCATATAAATATTTCTTGCACCAAATTCTCTTTTATTCTTTGATAATGGATATGCCATTAAAACTACTAAGATTAGATTTAGCCCTGTTCCAAGTACAACTCTAGCTACTGAAATGCCAAATGATCGCCAAAACTGACTTTCTTTTAGTAACGTCTTATATGATGATAAAGTGAAATCTACTGGAACTAATCCTACAAGATTTCCTGCTGCTGCTGATTTATTGCTAAACGATATAGCTACCATATTTATTAGAGGAAATAAGCAGGCAGCCGTAAGTATCAATATTACACTCCATATACATATATCTGCTGCTCTACTTCCAAAGCTTTTAGATTTTATCATAATATCTCCTCCTTAGAAGATTTGCATATTAGCAAATTTTTTAGACAATTGATTTGCTGATACTAAAAGTATGCATCCAACCACCGATTTTAATAATCCAACTGCTGTCGCAAAGCTATACTGCATTCCAACTAGACCTACACGATATACATATGTATCAATTATGTCAGCTGTTTCATAAACAATAGGATTATATAAGTTAAACACTTGATCAAAACCAGCATTCAAAATATTTCCAAGATTTATTGCTGTCATAAGCATTATTATAGGTAAAATTCCTGGAATTGTTATATTAATTAATTGTTTAAATCTATTGGCACCATCTATGGCCGCTGCTTCATACAAACCCGAATCGATTCCTGTAAGTGCAGCTAAATAAACTATTGATCCATATCCAAACTCTTTCCATACATCAGTTCCTATTAAAATAGGTCTAATCCATGTGTTACTTGCCAAAAACAATGTTGGCTTGATTCCAAACATACCTAAAAATGCATTAACCGGCCCTTCAAAAGAGAAGATATTGGCTACAACTACTGCCAAAACTGCCCATGATAAGAAATGTGGCAAATACACAACTGTTTGAATTGTTTTTTTAGCCCATTTAATTCTTATTTCATTAAGTAACAATGCAAATGTTATTGGCACTATTGTGCTTAAAATAATTTTTCCTATAGCAATTATTAATGTATTTTTTAAAATACTCATACTATCTGGTATTTCAAGCATATATTTAAAATTATCAAGTCCTACCCATGGAGATCCTAGTATTCCTTTTGTAGGAATATAATCTTGAAAAGCCATTATTATACCAAACATAGGTATAAAACTAAACAATATTAAGAACATCATTCCTGGTGCAAGCATCATATGGTATCCTAATTGAGATTTTCTTTTTTTCATAAACGCGCCAGCCTTTCATATTTATTATTATTTATTTAACACGCATGTTATGTTAAATAAACAATTGATAAAAAACTTAAATATACCTTAATTGTCCTCAAATCCCTTTGAAATATTTATAATACTAATAAACAAAGAAATTAAGGACAATTAGACAATTATTTATTACTTCTTAAAGTTTAAAACACATAGTGTTAAATCTAGTTTATTTTTTTATGGCTTCCTCAACTTCTTTTGTAATTTGATCTCCGCCCGTACTCTTCCAAGTACTAACAAATTTATCAAAAGAATCTATAGGCTCTTCTCCTGTTACAATTTTTAAGAATGTTTCATCTTGAAGCTTTTGTAAGTTAGCCCACTTTAATTTCATACTTTCTGTTTGTCCAAAAAATACTGGATTAACTTCATTTACTTTTGTTTCTTCCATTAATTTTGGAGATATCATTCTTGAAGTATATCCACTCCATGCATCAGCACTTGGAGAGTTTGGATTTTCAAGATATTCCTTACATTTTTCATAATTACCCTTATCTGCGCCTAAAGATTCAGGATCTTTTTCTCCTTTTAGTGCTAAATCAATATTTTTATACATGTCAATTGTTGCATTATAATCATTAATAAGAATATTTATTGGTCTTACACCTGTATCAACGCCTTGTTTAGTATAATTCATAAGTTCTTCTCTTGCATAATCTTCATATACCATCTTGTCATTAATAACACTTGCTATTTTTACAAGTAATTCTGGATGTTCAAAACCTTTTCTAACAACATAAAATTCACTTGCTGGATTTTGTGTGTAAGCTGTAACACTTCCATCTTCATTTGCTGGTGCAATATACGGAGCCCATTGTGCATCTGGATTTAATTTTTTAGCATCATTTAATGGATAGTCTGGTGCCCACCATGGCCCAAAAAATGCTCCACATTGTCCATTAATAATAAGTGAAGTAACATCGTCCCCTTCTCTTACTGCTATTTGTGGATCAATTAAACCTTCTTTATAAAGTTCTGATAGTTTTTCTAAGCCTTTTTTCATATTATCAGTAGTAGATCCAAATACCACCTTACCATTTTCTTCAATCCATTGTCCTGGAAATGCATTATACATGCTCAAAATATTATCCATTTGGAATAATCCACCATATACTCCTCCTATGTTAGATGATCCTACAAGACCAATTGTTTTTCCAGCTCCATTATTACCAGGATCCTTTGTTATAAACTGTTGCAAAATATTCTCAACATCATCCATTGTCTTAGGAGCTTTTAGCCCCAACTTATCCATCCAATCTTGTCTGAGCCAAAGCATTGTAGGTACATTAGCACATTGAGTAGATGGTAATGCCATAAGCTTTCCATCAAACGTAGCGCTTTCCAAAGCTCTTCCACTATATGAATTATACATTTCTTTGATTTTGTCAGTAGCACAGTCATTATACGCATCTGTTAAATCTGCAATCATATCATTATCTACCAATTGTTTTAAAGTTGTTGCATCTACTTTCATAATATCTGGTATATCACCTGTTGCAATAGCCATTGAAACTTTTTGATCATAAGCATCTCCATTAGCTGCTTCAAATGCATTTTCATTTTGTACATTTAATATTTCTTTTAGATACCTTGTATACGCATTATCTTCATAAGTATCACCTTCTGGAAGTCGTGGACTTCCTGGAGTATTCTTTCCTATCGTATAAGTAACTAATTCATCATATTTACCATATGGTGTAGTTGATGCTTCTGTTTTTTCCTTTGCTGGTGCATCCCCTTCCTCTTTACTTGAACATCCTGTAAAAAACATTCCCAGCATAATAGCTGCCATTCCAACTGATGTGATTTTTTTTAATTTTTTTAGAAAATTTCTTCTTAACATCCCCTAAGCCTCCTATTTGTAATAAAATAAGTTATATTTTTATCTCTTCATTTGTTAATCACTCTATACTTAGATTATAAAATCTATATAGTTAAGCGTATATACTAAAGATTTTTGATTTATGCAAATTTCTTATAAACTTAAACATTTACATTGATATTGGGGTATTATCTTAGTTTCAATATTGTAGATAAAAAATAAACTAAAAGCGCATTTTATATATTTAGGTTAATAAATACATAAAATGTGCTTCTAGTTTTAATACTTTATAGGATTTTTAGTATCTCTTTTTAAATACTCCTTAATTTATTTAACTAGTTAAATTATATTTGATTAATTGCCTTTTAAAATTTCTATTATATTTTAAATACATTAATTTTTTAGAATTCTTTTATTCATCTAAATAAACATATTCATTAAACTTTTCTTTGCTTTTTTCTGCTGAAATTCTTATTCTCGCAATAGTTCCTTGATTTTCTATGCTTATAAATTCTAAGCCATACTTATCTCCATATACTACTTTAATCCTATCATATACATTCTTTATTCCATAACCCTTACTTTTACTGGTTAATATTTTTTCACACATTTCTTTAGTCATGCCAACTCCATTGTCCTCTACTTCAAATACAATATCAACATCTTCTTTTTTAGCAGATATTCTTATTCTTCCTCTACTATTTCTTTTTTCATCAATTCCGTGATTTACTGCATTTTCAACTAAAGGCTGAAGTAATAAATTAATCATATAATATTCTTTTATTTCATCATCAATGTCAAAATCCACATCAAAATTATAATTATGCATCATTAGTTGAATTTTAATATAAGCTTCTGTATTACTAAGCTCATTTTCAACTGATATTACATTACTTCCTTTATTTAAAGAAGTACGATAAAAAGTTGATAAAAGCTGAGACATTTCACTAATTTCTTCCTCTCCTGCTCTAATTGCCTTCCAATTAATTAAAGAAAGGCTATTATACAGAAAGTGTGGGTTAATTTGAGCCTGTAATGCTCTCATTTCATATTTTCGCTTTAATATTTCACTTTTATATACTTCTTGTATAAGAGTTTTAATCTTTACAATCAACTTATCGAAACTATTTATCAGAATTCCAATTTCATCTTCTGAATTGTTTTTTACTGTAACTTCTAGATGCTCAATATCCATGTCTTTCATATTTTCAGTTAACTCTTCAATACGATTTACAACCATATAAGATACTCCATATCCTACGATTAATAAAACAGCAAAACAAATAGCTACTACAAATAAAACAGTATAAATTATATTTTTAGAAGACTGCACAACTAAATATGATGGTTTATACAAATACCCAGTCCATCCTGTACTTTTGATTTCAGCTTTTACTAAAATATAATCTACGTTGTTATAATTAAGTTCTCCATTTTCTGCGTTATCTAACTGATTAACTGGAAGTAAATAATCCACCCCATTATCATAATTTCTATTTTCAAAAACTATATTCTTACCTTTATCTAAAATAACAACGCCACAATTATCATTAGAAATATTATATAAGGATTTAAAGAAGTCCCTATAATTCAGTTTTACATATAAAATATTTTCTATGTTCTTATGTTCATCACTAATAAATTTAACTGCTAAAGATAAATTTTTATTATTATCTAAAAACCAATAAGGTTTATATTGTCTATATATATGTTTATACCATTCATCTTCTTTAATGTGATTAATTGGTATTATGTAATCTGAATGCTTAGTAATATTATTACTAGTATATACTGTCATTTGTTCTATATCATTATGCAAAGCTTTAATCATATCAATATATGGATCTAAAACATTCTTAAATCTATAATACATTTCATAATAACTGTTATAATCATAATTAACTGTATCTAATATAGAAGATGTAAATGTGGTATAAGTAGATAAGTTATTATAAATATTACCTGAGTTATCTATTCTAGAAATTTCTTCTGAAAATGCTTCTACTAAGTTTTCCTTTTCTTGATTAATTAATAATTTATTTGTTTCTTTATAGCAAAAAACACCTAATATTGTAATTGGAATAATGCTCACTATAAAATAAGTTAAAATTATTTTTTTTCTAAACTTTAAATTTATTAAAAAATTTTTTATTCTATTCATTTGTTTCATCTCTTTGTCTATATTTTTCAGGTGTTAATCCATAAAATTCTCTAAAGCTTTGGCAAAAATAAGATATATTTGTGTATCCAACCCTATTTCCAATATCCTTAATTCTTATATTTGTGTTTTCTAACATATCTCTGGCTTTTTCCATACGATAATTTTTAATAAAATTATTAATCCCCATATTAGTTGTTTTTTTAAATATGCTACTTAAATAACTTGGAGTCATATAAACATATTCCGCCAATTTATCCAAAGACAAATCACTACCATAATTTTTATAAATATAATTTTTCACCATTTCTACATCATGTCTCTCATTGGACATTCCTTTAGAAGACTGTTCCTCAAGTTTATTTATAATATTATTTAATATTTCACTAATCTCTTGTATTGTTCTACAAAAATAAATTTTATCTATTTTCTCATTTAGATCAGTTTCATTAACTTTTCGTATTTCTTCATATACTTCCTTGTATATATTAGATAAAATAAATTTCACATACATCTGTGAGAAACTTTTGTGCGAACCATATTTCCTAATTAAACAATCAACATGTTTTCTTAAACTAAAAAATTCTCTAGATTTTATGTCATATTGAATATTTTTAAACATTGTGTCATCAAATTTTTCATCTGTTGACTCTAATTGTAGTTTTGAATCATAAAAAAACACATAATTATTAGCTATAAAAAATCGCTGTTCCATAAGTTGTTCTATATTTGAATATTCTTTTGTAAGCGTATACGAAGATTTCAATAAATTACTTACTGCAAAATAACAATTAATCTCATAATCATTAAAAATTCTATTATGAACCTTAATTAATATATTCTTTAATTCTTCCTCTTCTATAGTTTCAAAAGTAAATATTATACTTTGCTGAGGATTTAAATTTAAATAATCTATTTTAATATCTATGTTATTTCTAATTTCTTCCATATATTTTTGATTATCATTAAAAAACTCATCATCAAATTCCATTAAAATCATATTTTTATATTTATCCATAAAATCTATATGTTTGTCCATAAAAAATTTCTCTTTTAAATCATCTATGGAACTTCCATTTATTATCTTTAATAAAATATATTCCTTTTCTCTAAATTGCCTAAGTTCATTATTTTTATTTTCTTTCTTCTCCTCATTTACATCATTAATAACCTTCTCCATAGTTTCTTTAAATTCCTTTGGATTTATCGGCTTTAATATATAATCACTTACACCAATATCTATGGCTCTCTTGGCATATTCAAACTCACCAAAGCCACTAAAAATTACTATTTTTAAATTTGGATATATTTCTCTAGCCTTTTTTGATAATTGAAGTCCATCCAAAAAAGGCATCTTAACATCAGTAAATAAAATATCCACTGTATTTTCCTTTATATAATTTAAGGCTTCCTCACCATCACTGCATTCTTTTATATCTAATTCAAAAGAAAATTTGTTAATTAAAAATATAATTCCATCTCTTTCAACAAATTCATCATCTGCAATTAAAATTTTTATCATACATTCCCCCCCTTACATATAATATAACATTCTATATTTTTCTACAATAAATCATCAATAATATACAAATTTAGTTTAAATTCTCTACATATAATTCTTTATTTTATATAATTAGGTATCAAACTAAGAAAAATATGCGATATATCATATTCATAAATTCATTATACTAATAGATATATCGCATAAAATTTCTTAATGAATCAATCTAATCATATTATTCTATGATAAAAATAAATAAACATTATCAATTTGTAAATTTGTATTTTCTTGTGCATCTTGATAAAAGGACACATTAAGCCTTCCATTTTTAACTTCTACTGTTCCATGGATTTCTATATAAGAATCTCCATGTGGTATATTTACATGTACATCCTCTCCACCATAATTAGTAAGTTCCATTCTGCTTATATTTGTATTTCCAGTATTTTGTTTAACCATGGCTTTTACTGTGTATTTTCTATTTTCTAATCCAGTTATTGTTTGTTCTATTTTTTGAGTATAGCTTTCAGTGCCCCAAAAATAACATTTATAATCACCATCTTGCACATCTACATCATCTACTCCAACATTTGTACCAGTTGCTATCCATCCATCTAAATTTCCATTTTCAAAACTTCCATTAATGATTTCATTATCTAACTGGCTTATTGGTTCATCTTCACTCATATAAATCATATCCCAATATTCTAATGATGGAACTGTAAATTCTATATATTTTCCTGTATCATCTGAAGATTTTTTCTCAATTTTGATATTTCTTGTTTCACAATTATATTCTGGATCTGGTGATGCTACATAAACAGAATTTATGTCATCTGTATAATAATATTTCACTTTAATATTAGTCTGCTTATCTGGTGTCTTATCACTATTATCATAATTTGCCCATTGATTATCCTTTATTCCTATTAAATTAATCATTTGAATAATTTGATATTTATCATCAGCTTTGGTGCTATACCATATATTTCCCGTCTCATCTTCTCTGCTTGCTGATTTATCATAAATATACACTTCATTATCTGTTTCATTCTGTCCATCTCTTAATAAATTTTCATAAGCAACTATAAAGTCATACATATTACGTTCACGATTAATTAATTCATCACTCATCTTTAAATTTTCAGCTGGAAAATATTCGTGATTTAACATTTTACCATCATCGCCAAGCTCCAACCTGGATCCTCCTGCTGAATAAACTGCTGCATCAGTTAAAATAACAGCTCCTGTATTAAAATAATTTCCTGGATTATCTATACCATAATCCTTTTGCATATAAGCTGGAACTATTAGGGATTTACCACCACTCTCAATTCTTGACTGTTCAACCTCTTTCTTTAATGCTCCATAAGTATTATATTGAATCCCTTCACTATCATGATCCCAAGGCCAGATCTCAGTATAAAGAACATCTACATTACTTCTATTTACATTTTCTATTCCTTGTGCTCCAACTGGATTACACATTAGGTATTTATCACCAAGAGCTTGTTTTGCATTGTTCAAAAAATCTGTGTATGTATCTTTTACTGTTATGTAATGTCCATCAGCAGTTTTCATTTCTCCCCATTCACCTATAGTATCTCCATGCCAACCATCATATCCTAAAGCATTTAAAGACTCATTTTCTTTTTGAAAAATGTAATCCTGCCATCCTTTATTCCATAAATTGAAGAAGTATAATGTACTATCTCCTGTCGGTGTGTCTCCCATAAAGAAGGTAAATCGTTCACCTCTTTTATCTACATGTTGATTATTTTCTGAGTACCACAATCCCCATCCTTCATCAACACCATCATCCCAATAATTACTTCCATCAGTACTATTAGAAGTTGCTGCATAAATCATATTATATTGCATATTTACCATATTTGATGCTCTAGCTGAAGAAATATAACTGCGAATTGTATCTCCATAAATATCTCTTCCAGTCCAATCTTCCCAAACATCTGTATTATCTGCTGCTGGTTTATGGTGTCTATATTGTGCATCATAATATTCAAGTCCATTAATATGATAATTTTTAAGAGTCCAGATATATTTTGCTGTATCTACATTTTCTGAAAAATCAGTTAAATATCCATATCTAGGAAACCTTCTCCAATCTGATGATACATCAACTCCAACAGTTTCTGTATCTAAAATAATACCATCTTCATTTTTGCATATGGCTTGTACAAGATACCCTTTATAATCTTCATTAGGAACAGTCCACTCGTAATTTATATAGGCTTCTCCACCATTACTAATTGCCGAATACGTTACCACCTTTGAATCACTTACTTCTTTTTCAAGATGCTTAAATTTAAAAGTAATTGTTCCATCTTCTATATTATCTTCAGTATCATTCTTAATATCAAGATAAATTTTAACTATGTCCCCTGGATTGTACATAGATTTATCAGTATTTAAATCTTTTATCATTTTCCCTGTACTAGATGATGTTGCTAACACTTGGCTACCTCCTGTAATCATAATTGAAAAAATTAAAATCAATGAGAACAATAAACTTTGAAGTCTTTCTAATTTATTTTTTCCATCTTTCATAAATTAAAATCCTTCCTATATTAATTTTTTATTTATCAGTCATTTCATATATAATTAGAGAAATAACTTTATTTTAATTGTATTTAAATAATTCTAATTCAATAACTTTAAATATTTTAATAAATTATATTTGTTTATTTATTATGATTTTAACCTACAATAATGGTGCTAGAATCTATAATTTCACACAAAAACTATCTTCCTCCAATTAATTATTCTATTATCATTATTAGATTTGCTATCCAATATATCTCAGAGCATCTTTAGCTTACAAATTTGCCTTTCTTATCTGCTGTTTTCTCAATCAAATCATTTTCATTCTTATATATACCACCACCCAATAACAATAATTTCAAATTAATTACACTTTCAATATTAGCTAAAGCTTTTTCTAGTTATGGTTAAATTAATATGCTAATTTATCACCATTCTTTTCAAAATCAAAATATCATTAGCTGATAAATCTTAAAAATCTTTTAATTTAAGCTTTCCTATAATTCTTTAAAGATTCATCAGCTAAATTAGCAACGTTAATTGCAATTTAAATAACTTTACCTATTTATTACTTTAATTATAAAGTGAGTTTATATATCCTAGCTTCATATGGCTTTAATTCTATACTATCTATTGGGTCATTTATATCTACCTCATAATTAGAAATGAGCAATTCTCTACAAGTAAAATTAATTTCTCTATCTAAATTGAAATTTGTATTGTTCTCTGTAAAATTACATATGACTAATAATTTTTCATTTTCTAAACTTCTTAAATATGCAAAAATCTCTTTATTTTCTTCTAAAATTAGCTCATATTTTCCATAAACAACTACTGGATTTGCTTTTCTTATTTGTATTAATTTTTTATAATATTTGAATATGGAATTTTCATCTTTTAACTGAGATTTAGCATTTATTTCTTTATAATTAGGATTTACCTTTATCCAAGGCTTTCCACTTGTAAATCCAGCATTTTCACTATCATCCCATTGAATTGGAGTACGTGCATTATCTCTTCCTTTTGCATATATAGACTTCATTATTTCTTCGTGTTTATATCCTTTTTCAATCCTTTCTTTATACATATTTAAAGTTTCTATGTCTTTATAATCTTCTAAATTATAAAATTTTATATTTGTCATTCCAAGTTCTTCTCCTTGATATATATAAGGAGTTCCCTTCATCCCATGTAATAAAGTGGCAAGCATCTTTGCACTTTCTACTCTGTATTCTTTGTCATTTCCCCATCTTGAAACTATTCTTGGCACATCATGGTTATTCCAAAACAAACTATTCCATCCTGTACCTTCTAATTCCACCTGCCATCTAGATAAAGCTTTCTTTAAATCTAATAACTCCAACGGCTTTAAATCCCATTTTTCTTTACCTGGCTGTTGATCTAATAAGATATGCTCAAATTGAAATATCATACTAAGCTCAGTTCCATCAGGATTTGAATATTGCTTTGCTATTTCTGGATTAGAACACCAAGCTTCTCCAACTGTTAATAAATTTTTATCTCCAAAAGTTTTTTTATTCATTTCTTTGATGTATTCATGAAGTTTTGGTCCATTTTCTTTGATTTTTTTATCTGGAATCTTACCTATTAATTCAATAACATCCATTCTAAATCCGCCAATTCCTTTATCAATCCAAAAATTCATCATGTCATAAACTTTGTTTCTAACCTCTTCATTTTCCCAATTTAAATCCGGTTGTTTTTTACTAAATAAATGTAAATAATATTGTCCTGACTCTTTATCATATTCCCATGCACTTCCGCTGAAAGTTGATGTTAAATCATTTGGTTCCCTTCCATCTACAGGATCTCTCCATATATAATAATCTCTATATGCATTGTCTTTTGATTTCTTGGATTCAATAAACCACTTATGTTCATCAGAAGTATGATTAACAACTAAATCCATAAGAATTCTTATCTCCCTTTTATTAGCTTCAGATATAAGATTATCCATATCTTCCATTGTTCCAAACTCATCCATTATATTTTCATAATCACTTATATCATATCCATTATCATCATTAGGAGATTTATAAACTGGAGATAGCCAAATAACATCTATTCCAAGCTCTTTTAGATAATCTAATTTTTCTATAATTCCTCTTAAATCTCCAATTCCATCTCCATTGGAATCATTGAAACTCCTTGGATATACTTGATAAACTACACTTTCTTTCCACCATTCTTTTTTCATTAAATTTCCCTCCATTATATTATTTATTTCTATACTTTAAGCAAACATTTACTATAGATTTTTAAAACAAATTCTAGATATTATTACGTATATTTTGCTTATTTTTACTTAAACGCTTACGTAAATTTCAAAAATAAAATTACTATTATTTTAGTAATTTTACTGTCTCTCTTTCAACAATCTTGTGAGAAAGAATTACATTATCTCCGCTATTCCCTGTTTCTAAAACACTTAATATTTTAGCGAATGCTTTTACTCCCATTTCGTAAAGAGGTTGAGCAACTGTAGTTAGAGGCGGATTACTCATTTGAGCTATTAAAGTATTATCATATCCTATAATAGATATCTTTTCTGGAACTTCAATCTTATTTCTATGCATAACTGATAAAGCTCCAAGTGCCATCTCGTCACTAGTTGCAAATACAGCTGTAAAATCTTCTTTTTCCTGTAAAAGATCTTCCATGCACATAATCCCACTATTATAAGTAAAATCCCCATATTTTATTATATTTTCATTAATATTTATATCATAGTCTTGAAGTGCATTTCTATATCCATTCACTCTAGTTATTCCAGATATTTTATCTTCCTTGCCTCCACTTATTAATGCAATTTTTGTATGCCCTTTTTCTATTAAAAATTGTGTTGCTGTATACGCTGCTTGTTGATCATCAACTTTTATGTAAGGTATTTTATACTTATATGATAAAGTTGATACTAAAATATATGGTATTTTTAATGAATTTAGCAAATTATAATATTCATCATTTATAGTTAAGCTAACTACTATTATTGCATCAACTTGACGTTCTCCTAACATTTTTATATAATTTATTGCCCTAACTCCATTAACTCCAGTATTACAAAGAAATATTCCATAGCCATTTTCATTAGCTTTTTCCTCTATTCCATTTAATATCTCAGCATAAAGATATGCTGAAACAATTGGTATTAGAACTCCTATTGTCTTTGTTGTCTTAGTTACCAATCCTCTTGCTATAGCATTTCTTTGATATCCTAACTCTTTTATTGCCTCTAAAACTTTTTCTTTAGTTTCATCGCTATAACCATCAAGATTATTAACAACCCTTGATACTGTTGCTACTGAAACATTAGCCCTAGTAGCTACATCTTTAATTGTTGCTTTCATAAAAATTCTCCTTTAGTTTACGTAAACGATTAAGTACAAGTTAAATATAACATATATTTTCCTAATTGTCTATTAACCAATATTAATTTTTTATGAATTCATTTTTTTATTAAAGTTACATCATTATCTTTTGTGGATTCAATTGCTTTCTTTGAAATATATCGATAATTTTACGTGTTTCTAAAATTTCAATAAATTATCATGGCATTATTATAAATGAAATACCTTATATGAATTTTATTCATATAAGGTATTTCATTTTATAATTCTAGTATAAACTATCCAGATTATATTACATTAATGATTTTCCATAAACATCTGTGTCAAAAATTGCTTTTACAAATTCTTCTTTAGTTATTTCATATGGTGCACAATACCATTCAGTAACAGTTGAAGCCTTTTCAACTATTGTAGCTACATCATCTTCACAAAGATCAATATCTCCTAAGCATACAGGAAGTCCTATTGACTTATTAAAGGCTGCAATTTTATCTCTCTCTTCAAATTGTTTGTCATAAGTAAGAAGACATAAAACCCCAAATGAAACAATCTCTCCATGAAGATGCTTAGCTGCTTTTTCAACCATAGTTGAACCATAATATACACAATGTGCAAGGCTACTATTATAATAATATGACGGATCCGAAGTCATATTTGAAACTATTCCAGTTGAAATAATTATATCTAATGCAACTTGCTCTAATTCATAACTTGCTTCATTGTTCTTACAATCTTCTAATGCTTTCTTTCCACATTCTAATAATGGTGCTCCACATGCTTTACTTAATTGAGCTCCCATAAGGGTAGTATGAAATAATTTCTCAGCACGTGTTGCAAATAATACTTCTGGTTCTTTTGACAATGCATCCCCTATTCCTGCCCAGAATAAAGAAACTGGTGCTTCTGCAATTATTTTTGTATTTATGAATGTATGATCTGCTGGTGTTTTAGGATAATAGTATTCTCTAAAAGTATCATCCTCATTATATATTACTGAAATAGCTGTGCATGCTGCACAGTTAGATGCAATTGTAGGAAATGTAAATAATGGTTTGTCCAATTGATCGCAAACAACTTTACAAGTATCTACTGCTCTTCCTCCTCCAACAGCAAATACCATATCTGCTTCTTTTACTAATTGGTTATTTTTCAAGTTATCTACATTTTCATATGTAGAATTACCACCATACCAAATAAAATCAGAAATTGTTACTTCAGAATCCTTTATTCCCTCTAAAAGTTCATTCTTAGCTTTTTCAATTGCTGTTTTTCCTCCAATGACAACTGCCTTTTTTCCATATCTTCTTGTTATCCATGGTATTGCTTTATAAGATTCAACTCCTACACTATAATTAGGTAAAAATCCATTGTAATATTTCATATTTTTTCCCCCGTTCTTTTATTATATTGCTTATTAATTATAAAAATTTGTATATAAAAAGGGCTTGTCCATATATTAAGACAAAACCCTAGTTCTGCGGTACCACTTAAATTGCTGTATTGCTACAACCTCTCTTATTACATCTTAAGCTGATTCTTGCTAATGTAAAACATTTTAACGGGTGTTATCCGTCCTTGCTTAATTGAAATTTCTTCTTTCAGCAGGCTGTTCATGAGTGATTTTCTAAATACAAAATATATACCACTTTTCAGCATACCATGGCTCTCTTTAATAATTTTGTAAGTATACTCTTCTCAATCAACACATTTATATTTTTCATTATATTCCTTTATTTTTGTTTGTCAATATCCCATTATTTAATACATTCTTATCCATTTAACTCTTTAAGCCAATTACCTTTTACGTAATATGCAATAAAACATATTGAACATATAATCCATGATACTGGATAGCACCAGCTTAATACTTTTATATCACTTTTAATTGGAAGTGCTACAATCATCCATATAATACGAAGTACACATATATTTAATGCTGTTATTACCATAACTTGAACAGCTGATCCTGCACCACGTATTGCTCCGCCTAAAATTTCTGTAAATGAATGTGTCCATGTAAAAGGTGCAAGTATAAACATCATTAATATACCTATATTTTTAACTTCTTCATTATCTGTAAATACATTTAATAATCTACCACCTGTAAGCAAAACTATCGCACTTCCAATCATTGTCATTATTACAGACAATACTAAACATACATTTACTCCTTTTTTTATCCTTTCATATTTTCCTGCACCAATATTTTGTCCAACAAAAGTTGAAATTGATAATCCCAAAGCCATCATTGGCATATACAAAAATCCATCTATCTTTTCATATGCAGCACATCCTGCCATTGCAACTGATCCAAAATCATTTATTTTTATTTGAACAATCATATTTGAAATATTAAACATTGATGATTGTAACCCACAAGGAACGCTAATTTTTATTATTTGCTTGGCTGTTTCTTTGTTGAACTTAATCTTACGAATATTTAATCTATAGCTATATGGTATTCTTACAAGATTCATTATTACCAAAAATGCTGAAAAAAATTGTGAAATTGCTGTGGCTAAAGCAGATCCAGCTACCCCCATATTAAATCCTGCAACAAAAATCAAATTAAGTATTAAATTTAAAATACCACTAAACATTAAATAATAAAGTGGGTGCTTTGAATCACCACAGGCACGTATAATACCAGATCCAACATTGTATACAAGCATTCCTACCATTCCTAATAAATAAATTCTTAAATATGTAGTAGCTAGATTTATTACATCTTCTGGGCAATGCATTATTTTTAATAAATCAGTTGTCCATATAAGTCCAATAATCATAATAAAAATACCACAAATAATACTTAACATCACAGCAGCATTCATTACGTCTAAAAGCTTCTTTTCATCATCTGCACCAAAATATCTTGAAAATATTACACCTGTCCCTGTAGAGATTCCAAGGAAAAATCCAACTAATAAATTAATAAGTGCATCTGTGGATCCTACTGCAGCTAGTGCTTCACTTCCTGCAAAATTCCCAACAACAGCACTATCACATGCATTATATAATTGTTGTAATAAATTACTCAGCATTATTGGAATAGCAAATAATACGATTTTCTTCCATATAACACCTTCAGTCAAATTTTCTATTTTGTTTTTCATTTGATATGCCCTTTCTTTTAATAAACAGATTATATATTTTATATAATTAATTGTTTTATTCTACTGGCTATACTTAATAGATAATTATAGATTTCTATTAATAAACTAGCTAATAATCCACATAAAAAAGAATCATGATAAACATGATTCATTTATTATTAACCCTCAAAATATATTTTTTTAAAGTTTTCTTTTAATCATTAAAAAATTTCATATTAAGTTTATTTTCTCTTTGGATTTTTAGGGAACCAACCCTTATTTACTCTTTCTTCTTGCTCAAATAATTCTTTTATACTCCAAAAGCAAGTAAAACCTAATGCTCCAAGCAAGATGCTTACTATATCATTTGTGCAAAATAGTGATACAACTGAAAAAATTATTCCCATTATTAAAAATGCAGGCCAAATTTTTTTAGTGAAATAATACTCTGCCTTAATCACAATAGGATGAAATATACCAATAATTAAAAATACCGACACTCCTATAATCAAACCATTAAACTGCATGTCCTTCCTCCTGTTATATTATAAAACACAAAGTTTATATAATAGTCAATTTCAACTTTCTAACTAATTATATCATAGTTTTAAAATTTCTCCATAAAAATACAATAAATATATTATATAGTAAGTTTCATCAATATCAAGCAAAATTCACTATCTTATATGCTCGATTATAGAGATATCTATTCATATTCATTAAGATTCACCCCAAAATGCAAAATTTAAATTTCATATTTATATGAAACAAATAAATAAAGCTATTATTTTCTGCAGAAACTTTTCATTCAAATAAAAAAAGGTTAGAATTTTTGCATAAACAATTATCCCAAAATTGTTTCTCCATTTTTTATATGATTAATTATAACCTTTGTTCAATAATATATAGGCACATATCATGGCTATAATTATTGAAACAACAACATTAATCCTTCTTTGCTAATTTTTATTTTAGCTGCATAGCTTGATATACTATCAAATTTAATACTTCCGATTAAAGTTCCAATAATTTTATCATTTTCTTTAATTGGATAAGATATAAAAATAGCTGTAACGCTACATGAAATGTGTATAGCGTTACAGCTATTTTAATTATAAATATATTATTTATACATATATTCTCTTGTCCATGGCAAATCATTATTTACTCCTTTAGTAAATAAGAATTGATGTAAATTAATATTTCCACAATTGAATGAAGCTGCACAAGAGTTTAAATACATCCTCCACATTCTTATGAAAGTTTCATCCTTCATCTTTTCTATTTCAGGCATCGCATTTTCAAAATTAGATGCCCAGCATTCCAATGTTTTTCCGTAATGTAATCTAAGATTCTCAACATCTATTACATTAAAGTTTTTCTCCGACATATAATTAACTAATTCTTGAATTGATGGTACATATCCACCTGGGAATATATATTTATTTATCCAGCTGTTAGTTCCACTATCAGAAGTGTTAGTTATGCAATGAAGCAAAGATACACCTTTATCATTTAATAATTCTTTTACGGTAGAAAAATACTCAGAAAGATTATCTTTACCAACATGTTCTAACATTCCTACACTGACAACTCTATCGAATTTTCTATTTTTTATTTCTCTATAATCTGTAAGTTCAACTTCAACTAATTCATTTAGTCCTTCACTTTCTATTCTTTTTTTAACTTTTTCAAATTGCTGAGTACTTAGTGTTACGCCCATAGCTTTAACTTTATACTTTTTAGCTGCAGTAATTATTAATTCTCCCCATCCACATCCTATATCTAATAAAGTTTCTCCTTCTTTTAGGTTCAACTTTTTAAGTATGTGATCAACCTTATTTTTTTGTGCATCAGTTAATGAATCATTTTGAGATTTAAAGTATCCACAAGAATATGTCATAGTATCATCTAGCCATAACTTATAGAAATCATTTCCTACATCATAATGGAATTCAATATTTTTTTTGCTATTTTTTATATTATTCTTAACCATCTTTATTAAATTAGCATACTTTTCATTACCTAAAAAGCTCTCTTTACTATTATATAATGATTCTATAACATCTTGAATACTTCCTTCTATATCTAATTTCTTAGTCATATATCCTTCACCAAAAGCAATTGATGGATCTTTAATAATATCCGCTTTTGGAATTGGTTCATTAAAAATTATCTTAAATTTTGGTTCTCCTTCACCATAAATCTCCGAACTTCCATCCCATAGCTTTAGTTCAAATGTGTCTACAAATAAATTTTTAAATAATGTTTTATAAAACATTTTATCACCAATCATAATATACCTTCTTTCTTTATATATAAATCAAAGGATATAGTAGTGTTTAAAGTAAAATTTCACATACTTAACATGTATCCTTCTATTTAAATAATGCCCAACTCTAAATGTTTTTTTACATATTCAGAAGCTTTCTTAGAATCTCGACTTTCTAAGGCCTTGTATATTTCTTCATGTTGAAGTTTAACCACTTTTTTATTTATATTGTGAATACGAGAACTATCAATATATTTCTCTATGAGAGATGAAATTGAAAACATTATTGTAGAAATCAAATGATTTCCTGAAGCCTGTGCTATTTTATAGTGGAATTTTTTATCTAATTGTGCACAAATTTCAGCATCTAAAGAATTATTTAATTCTTTCATTATTTCTTTTAAATCTCTAAGCTCAGATTCTGTTATATTTTTTGCAGCAAGACCTGCTGCTTCTGGTTCTATTATTCTTCTTAATTCAATAATATCTTCATTTTTACTTCCTATAAGTAAAAAAACAATAGATAATGGCTCTAATAAACTATTTTCAAAATTACTTTTTATAAAATTACCTTCACCATGTTTAGATTCTATTAGTCCAAGCATAGTTAAGGCTTTCAATGCCTCTCTCACTGATGTTCTGCTCACTTCAAGCTTATCAGCCAGTTCTCTTTCGGATGGAAGTTTCTCTCCGCTTTTTAATTCTCCCTTTTTAACAATATCTTTTATCTCTTCCATTATTACTTCATATACTTTTATATTTTTTACTGGATTCAGCATCTATAACTTCCTTTCATTAGCTATCTTTTCTGTTAAATATGAATTTAACTCAGAGTAATTCTTTTCTGCTAAATCTTCTCTACCTTCAAAGTTCTTTATTTCGCAATTATGTTTATCAATATTATCTTTAAAATTAGCTAATGTACTAAGAAGTTCTCTTTTAAATAATGGTATTACATCAATTATTCTCTTTATTCCATATAAATATTCATTATCACCAATAGAGAAACATTGAAATAATCCAGATGTTAATCTACCGTCAGAAAACATATAAATATACCTATCTTTCATATCATCCGATAAATCTACTTCTATCTTATGCTTATATAATCTAAAAGTAGCATTATTATCATTTATAAATATAGGAAATATACTGTCAAAAAGTTTAACTACACTTTCTTCTTCATCAATTATTCCTGTAAAATCACATTCATTAAGCTTAGCTAATATATCATCTGTAAAAATACTGTTTTTTATTTGCTTGCTTAATTTTGCTTTTAATCTTTGTTCTTTTCCTTCTATCAATAACTTATCAATGGAGCAGATAATTTTTCCTATTGACATTATATTTTTTCTTGAGTTATCAGCCATACCTATTCCCCCTTAAATTACTAATTAATAAGTTTTAGAAAAAAATTCCACAATATAGGTGCCAACACAACTGTTATTATCCCTGAAATTGCAATAGTTAAGCCGCTCATTGCGCCTTCTGTTTCACCTATCTCCATTGCTCTTGCCGTACCAACTGCATGAGATGAATTTCCCATAGCTATTCCCATTGCAACTTTATCATTTATTTTTAATAGCTTGTACAAAAACGGTCCAATAATTGATCCCAATATTCCAGTTACTATAATTGCAACGACTGTAATTGATGGCATACCTCCTAACTGTTCTGATAATGCCATTCCTATTGGCGTTGTTATTGATTTAGGTATTAATGATTCTGTAAGCTCATTTGAAAGATGAAATAACTTTGCAAATCCAATAACACTAATTATTCCTGATATAGCCCCACATAAAATTCCAGCCAAAATAGGCAGTGCATTTTTCTTAAATAGAGAAAACTTCTTATATAATGGTAATGCCAAAGCAACAGTGGCTGGTGCTAAAAAGAAAGAAATTATTTCTCCTCCCTTATTATAATCACTATATTGAATATTAAATTTTGATAATATTATAACTAAAAGTATTATTGCAATTAATAATGGATTAAAAATTGAGAACTTTAATTTGTCTTTAATTAGGCATCCTGTTAAATAAACAGCAATGGATATTAACACCCCAAATACAGGAGAACTAATTATATCTTTCACTTAGAACACACCTTTCTTAAAAATTTCACTACATATGCAGTAACCACCCATACAATAACAGTTGAAATTATTATTATAGCTGAGAAAGCCATAATTTTTCCTTGTAAAAATTTGAAACTAGTGATTAATCCAACACCTGCTGGAATAAATAAAAAAGACATATGGGATATTAAAATCTCACACATATCTTCAATCATTTCTGCTTTAATTATTCCACTATATAATCCCAAGAAAAGTAAAATTAATCCTAATACAGTTCCTGGAATTGGTAAGTTAAAGACAACTTGTACTACTATCCCTAAAATATATGCTGCTAAAATAATCATTAATTGTTGTAAATATTTCATCAAATTCACCTCCTCACAAAAGCAATTGGTACAGTGGTAATACCACTATACCAATGTAGCACTTTTTTTACATTTTTTCAATAAATATTAATGTTAAATTTTTTAATATTATTCTATTTATAACTTAATTAAATATAGTAATTGTATTCTAATAACTCACCAGTCACATAATCTATAAAAATAGATATTTGTCTACTTGAATATTTATTTTTATAATAAATCGCAAATGTTTCTCCAAAAAATTCATATTTATCTATTTCAAAACTGTCTATATCATATATTTGAAGCTTCTCTATATTTTCTTCTGCAATATCCAATAATTCCTCTAAGGACTTTTGCGTATCTTTAGATTTAACTTCAACTTTTTCAAGTTTTATTAAGCTATTTAAAATTCCTTCATCTATATTAAAACTTATAAAATAACCTGTTGTCTCTTTTGTTAAGAAGTAAGCATAAAAAATACTATCTGATGATAAATTTATATCAATGTTAAATTTGGTAAAATCATTTTCATTATATATTGCTGTTAGTATTTCTTTTGATTTTTCTATAATTCGAGTGTCATCAATGTCAAGCGGTGCACCTTTACCAGCAGAAAAATCTATATTTTTAGTATATATTTTGTTTTCTTCAATTTTAGTACTTGTATGATTATACGAAATATAAGTTACTATAAAAATTACTATTACAATAACTACTACTTTTTTCACTCTCTTAAGCTCCCTTTAAAATTCAATATTATTTCTGTTCCCACATCAATTTCACTTTTTATTTCAATGTTTATATCTAATAAATTGCTAATTTCTTTACATATACTAAGTCCTAATCCAAAGCCATCTACAGATTTATTTCTTGATTTATCAGCCATATAAAATGGTTCAAATATTTTATTTATATCACTTTTTGAAATACCTTTACCAGTATCCTTTATTATCAATATATTTTTATCAACTATTGATATAACTTTTCTTATATCTCTATCAATTGTTGCTTTAATTGCATTATCAATAAAATTAGAAATTAAAATAGTTAATAAATTTTTGTCTGAAAAAACTTCAATATCATCGCCTTTAATAAGTAGCTCCACATCATATTGAATTATTTTCATGTTTAATGCATTCCTAACATCATACAAGATCTCTTTTAAACTATAGTTATTTAATTTTAATGATTTTTTATCTAGCGTAATTAATGAAACAAGATTTGATGTCAGTGCTAAAATACGTTTTCCTTCCCTATTTATATTATTAAAGGATTTATAAATTAAATCTATATCTTGTACTTTCTTATTCATCATTAAATCAGAATATCCAATAATTGATGTTAAAGGTGTTCTTATCTCATGGGTTAAATTATCAATAAATCTCTGTTTAGAATTATTTTGTTCTCTAAGTTGTTTTATTTTTTTCTGTATTTCCTCATTCATAAGTGAAAAATTATTGGAGATTGAATTGATTTCAGAAATATTGCTTTTATAAGTAAATTTTTTGTTATAATTTCCTTCTATAATATCTTCCATACTATCAATTAAATTATTAATTGGTTTTGTTATTTCTATTGATATTAGATATATAATAAATAGTAAAAAAACCCCAATTACCACATTTAGCTTTATAAGAGTAAAAATACTCTTTATCCTATCGTTATATAAATTATCCAAGTTGTTCATATATGTAAAATAGTATTTATTATTATTAATTGAAATAATATTAGTTATTAAAAGAATCTTATTATTTTCTTCTTTATATATCATATAATTACTTAAATTATCTTTAATATTATAAATCTTTTCCGAGTATAATATATCTGAATTCTTAGTACTATAAAACATCTTCTTATCAAGTGTTCTAAACTCTAATGAGATATTTGGGTTATTAATATTTTTAAGGTATGAATCACTCTTTATTTTAATAATATCTCTATTAGTTAAAAAAATATTACTCATTGTTTCTTTAGATTCAAGATTAGTGTAAATAACCGAATATTCACCTAATGAAGCATTCACTGTATTTTTAACTGTTAAATTAAAATTTGATTGAATTAATACCATTCCAAATATATTTATCGTAAAAAAAAATAAAATACCAAAATATAAAAATAACTTATTTGTTAGTTTCATAAAATCTCCCTCAGTCTTTTAATATATATCCTACCTTATACACAGTCTTTAAATACTCTTTCAAATCTAGCTTATCTCTCAATTGCTTAATATGCATATCAACAGTCCTAGTTTCTCCATAAAAGTCAAATCCCCAAATTTTTTCTAATAATACTTCTCTAGTAAGTACATTATTAATGTTATTTAAAAATATTAATAGCAAATTATATTCCTTTAATGTTAGCTGCACTATAACATCATTAGATTTTACTAATCTCTTATTAGTTTGTACTAATAGATGATGATATTTAATTACATTTTCTTCTTTCTTACTGCTTTTTTTTCGTCTTAGAACAACTTCAATTCTTGCCAATAATTCTAATGGCTCAAATGGCTTAGTAATATAATCCTCTGCTCCAAGCTTTAATCCTAAAATTTTATCTTGAACTTGAGATTTTGCAGATAAAAATATAACTGGAACACTCTTATCATCAATCATTCTTATTAATTTGAATCCATCTATTTTAGGAATCATTATATCTAAAAGAATTAAATCAAATTTCTCATTTTCTATCTTGCTTAATGCTTCTTCTCCATCTTTTGCAGTAATTGTAGTATAATTTTCCATCTTTAATGTCAACTCAATTAAATCCCTTATACCATAATCATCTTCAACAACTAGTATTTTTATCATTTTCTTCCTCCACATATTTTTATTTCTTCTATATTTAGTATATACATATTATTATCATATACACTAAAATACAACATGATTTTACAACTTTATTACAATTTAAAAAAATTTATCATATATTTAGATGTTAATATTAACTTGTTCAAAAGATTTAATATTTATGAGGTAAATTGTTATGATAAAAAGAAAAAACAAATTCATGTATCAAAGAATTAGACAAAAGAAGCTACGTAGAAAAAGAGCTATAAAATTAACCCTTAATGCATTAATTCTTATTACATTAGCTAGTGGAACATTTTCAATTATGGGTGGAGTAAAAACCAATGAGGTTATTGCATCAGATAATTTAAATACAAATTCAGATAATTTAAATACAAATAATGAAATTGATAAAGAAGAAAATATACCTATTCATAAAGACACTGATATTATAAAATCCAGTAACATTACTTATGGAGGAGAAAAATATTCAGTTCCTGCAAAAAAAGTGCAAGAAATTGTTAATGGCTCTTCAATTGATGAAAATAAATATGTATTTTTAACATTTGATGATGGACCAAGTCCTAATACAGAAAAAGTATTAGATATATTAAAAGAAAAAGATGTAAAAGCAACATTCTTCGTTCTTGGACAGAACTTAGAAAATAATACATCTTCTCAAGAATTATTGAAACGTGCTATAAAAGAAGGAAACGCTATTGGAAATCACTCATATTCACATAATCTGAAAAAGCTTTATCCTAATAACAAAATAAATATAGATGCTTTTATGGATGAAATAAATCGTACTAATAATTTACTAAAAAATATCTTAGGTGATGATTTTGATACCAAATTGATTAGAATGCCAGGTGGATATAATAGTAGACAATATTATAATGACCCATTTCTTCCAGCTTTTAATGATAATTTAAATAAAAATAATATTGTGAGTATAGATTGGAATGCATTAAATGGAGACGCAGAAGGTAAAAATTATTCTACTCAAGATATGCTAAATTATGCTATAAAAACTTCAGAAAATAAAAATCAAATAGTAATTTTAATGCATGATACATATGGAAAAGAAAAAACCGCTCAAATGCTACCAGAACTTATAGACTATTATAAAAATCACGGATATGAATTTAAAACAATTCAATCATAAGGCATTATCCAAAAATAACAAGTCCAAATATGCCTAATAATTAAAATCTAATATGTATTAAATCTCCTCATTAAACACAATATATATTTAAAATATACTGTGATTAATAAGGAGATTTATTATGTCTAAAAAAAACTACATTTATTACATAAATGATATAAAATCAAAAATTAGTTCTATAGAAACATCTGTTACTGAAGCTCATTCTTTAGCAGATATTTCTGATAAAGCAGAAATCGAAAAATTAATGGTTGATATTCAGTCATTTAAAAGCACTTTAAATGAGATTGACTAAAAAACAAATAAATGTAACGGTACACTAATATTAGATATAGCGTTACATTTAACTATGTTTTTATATAAATATAATTATTTAAGTCATATTCTCAAACATTTTATAAAAATTCAACACCCCATATCCCCAATTGGGATTTGGATATAAATCTCCAGGCCTTTGAATAACTCCTCTTCTAATAAAAGTTTTTATACTTTGCACATACATATATGGGTACTTTCCTTGAACTATTCCCCATTGTAACAGTAAGATACATGCTCCTGCACCGATTGCTGCTGATAAACTTGTTCCATTTATAGTTGCAATAGAATTATCTAATCCAACTGTCTTTGTATTTACACCACCTGCTGCAACATCTATTTTATCTATATTCTCTTCTCTAAATCCAATTCCAGAATAAGGTAATAAACTATTATTGTTTTGATTATATGCAGCCATTGTAACAATAAAGTCTGAATCTCCTGGTATAGTTATAGTTCCATACGGATCACTAGACGTAAATCTTGTGCCTTTAGATACTATTCCACTTTGCATAATCCAGCTATTATATGTTGCCATTTCCCCTTCTCTCATTCTTAGCTTTAATGTCCATAATCCTGATGTTATATTTCTAAAGTTTATTGATATTAACTCCTCTCCAGAATACTCCTCAGGTAAATAATATGCTATCCTCATTGTGGTGTTTGCTAAAATGAATGAATATTTTTTTTCCATATTTAACATAGCTTGAACAAATCCTGTTTCTTCACCAGCAGGTGATACTACACTTATATCAATTATATTCGGTAAATCAACCCATATTTCTACTGATAAATTTATCTGATCTTCTGAAATTAGTAGACCTATAGATTCTACTCTATCTTTATTTTTAATAACTCCTGACACATGTCCATCTTGGAGTGCTTCATTTCCTGTTCCTGTGACTATAACTATTCCTACATTACCTAATACACTTTCTATAAAACTATCAAATACATTATCCCCTTTGTGGTTACCATTATTACTACCCAATGGCAATAATATAACTACAGGTTTCCTTTTATTAAATAATATTCTTCTTAAATACCCTACAGCCACCATAATTGGGGGCAAATTGTATACTGGTATATCTAAATTCGATAGTTCTTCAAAAAAATTTGCTTCAGCTAATTTTACTGCAACAAATTTGCATTCTGGTGCTACTCCTTTAAGCTCAATATTTTTACCTGTTGCTCCAACGATTCCGGCCATAGCGGTTCCATGCCCATTTTTATCTACACTTGGAACAATGCTATATGGATCACCTCCAGATTTATATAGTTTTATGGCTTCGTTTATTTGATCTTTCGTATAAATAGTTCCAAACGGTACATTACTTTTTTCATTTGTAGATGGAGGTATAGTTTGATCCCATATTTCCTCTATCCTTGTCTCTCCATTCATATCCATAAATTCTTCATTTAAGTAATCTATACCTGTATCTATAATTCCAACTATAACCCCACTCCCAGTTAAATTTAAAGGTACATTTGCCTGCAATGAACTAACTTGTGCAGCTTCTATTGCTGATATTTCTTGCAATGTATATAATTGTGGTAATGATACAAATCCCAATCTAAAATTCTGATCAGTCAAATATTTTTCTAGTATAGTCCTAACTTCATTATTGTCTAAATAATCTTCTAAAAGTGTTTTTTTTATAGAAGCTATAGCATATTCATTATCTATTAATGTAATATATATATCTTTATTCTTATCTATCTCGCTATCAAAATTCCCAATATATTCAACTATATACTGAATATAATTCGGACTATTAAAAATATTGGTTACATTCGCATATTGGTTATTTTCCATTAATTATATCCCTCTCCTCCAAATAAATTTGATTAGTCGGATATCTTATAAATAACTTATTTGCATAATACTCTGTATATTCTTGTTTATTTCTGTGAATTCCACTGAATACATTAAAAACACCTTCTAAATCTAACTTTCCATACCCTATATTTTCATTTGGATAATCATATATTTTTTCCCTTTCTGCCCCATATATTAATTTACTTCTTAATTGAGTCGAAAAAATATTTCTTAGTCTCTTATCACCCATTCCCCATTGTATTAATATACAACATGCTCCAGTGACTATTGCAGTAGCTGCTGAACTTCCACTCACTGTAGTTATTTTGTTATCTATTCCTGATGTTGTAAGTATATTAATACCAGGAGCCGCGATATCTGGATTTATTAGATAATTTGTATTGAATCCTTTTCCAGATGATGCAAGTATAGAATTATTAATACTGTCATAATGTGATACTGTTACAACTCTTCTTGCCGTAGATGGTATAGTCAAAGTATTATATGGGTTAGGTTTCAAAAATTTTGTTCCTTCTGGTAAAAGCGTTTTATCAGGTAACCATATATCATATCTACCAGTTGTAATATATTCTCCTCTAAGCTGAAACTTCCAAATTCCTTCTTTTATATTGGTAAAATCAATAGCAAATACTTCGTGACCTGTAAAATTTTCTGGATCAAAACATTCTACCTTAACATTAGTATCAATTAAAAAGAAATTTTTACTTTCAATTGAATATATTCTTGGACTAGTAAATCCAAGTTCCTCCCCTACAGGATCTATTATATTTAATGACATTCTATCTGGTTTCCCTACCAATATAAAAAAGTTTAAGGACTTCATTGCTTTTGAAATTTTTAGTTCTACAGTGCTAATCCCACCAACATTTTTCACAAAATCCGTTACATGCCCCTCTGAATCTCCCGAATTTCCTGTTCCTGATGCAAAAACAATCCCAGCTTTACTTGCAATTGAAGTAATAAAACGTGCTGTTATATTATAACCATCATGACTTCCTTCATGACTACCAACTCCAAAAAATACTATCATTGGTCGTCCTAATTCATAGTATTTTTTTCTTAAATATTCAATAGCTGATAAGATTTCTGAATTGCTATAAACAGGAACTTCAGTTATATTATTATCTCGTAATGTCTTTTTATAACTAGGTGAAGGTAATAATTTTACAGCTATAAAATCACAATCATTAGCTACACCTTGCATTTCCCCATTATATCCCCTTGCTCCTATTATTCCTGCCATTTTTGTTCCATGATCCATTTCATCCTTACTTGGAACTATACTATATGGATCCCCACCACTTTTGTATACCTCTATAGCTTTATTTATCTCTTCACTCAAATATTCGGTTCCAATATAAAAGTCATTTTTTTCTTTGCTTTGCACTGTCTGATCCCAAATTGAAAGTATTCTTGATGTATTATCTTCTCTTATGAACTCCTGGTTTATATAATTTATTCCACTATCTATTAGACCAACCACAACTCCTCTTCCAGTCAAATTTAAATAGGGATTGATTTTGATTGTTTTTATATTGTCCGCTTCTGATGGATTAATTTGCTGTAATACATATATACTCCTTGCTTCTATAAAGATAATTGATGGAACATCTTTTCTTAATCTATCTAAGTTTTCCTGATTTACTGCTATTACCCCTAATGTTTCCGTTATAGCATCACCACATGCATAGTCTAGTTTACTTATTTCTTCTTTAAATGATCCTCTATACTCTATTACATAATGCTGATAATTTTCATCTAAAAATTTTTCACAATCTATCCTACGTTTCATTAAATGCTCCTTTCTACGTTTTATAAATATATATTAGTAATAAAATGTATTTATTAGTAGAATTCACTTTGTACACAGTAATCAATAATTTGCTTATCTATCCCTAATCTTATTTAATTTTTCAGTATGATATTTAAATATTCAATATAAAAAAAAGAAATGCAGATAGATTTGTTTACATCTATCTGCATTTCTTTTTTTCAAGTTTTGTAAAATATAATCAATTCACATTGTTTAATAATTTTATCTCATATAAACACTACCATATAAATGGAGTTCTTTATATTTGAAAGTTTGCTTTTCATATTTTTACTTACTATTCATTTCCTATTATTCTTCTTGCTTTATCCGGATAATTGGTTATTATTGCATCAATATTATTTTTATTTAAATACTTCATTTCTCTTTCATCATTTACTGTCCAAACGTGAAGCTTTATATTTTCTTCTTTACATTTTTCTATAAGATTATCATACTTAAGATTGCAGTTCCATGGATGCAAAGCATCAACTTTTAATTTTTTTGCATAATCTATAACATCTATCCATCCATCACAATACAGCAACCCTATTTTAGCATTTTCATCTAATTCTTTTACTTTCATTACTGAATAATGATTAAACGAAGAATATATTATACGTTCTTCCATTTTCATTTCTTTTGCTAGAGACAATACTTTTTCCTCTATTCCTTCATAAAAAAACACACCTGTTTTGAGTTCAACATTAATATCCATTTCAGTTGATTTCAAAAGTTCGAAAACTTCTTTTAAAGTCGGAATATTCACCTTATGGTACTTTGAATTCGAGTGATTAAAATTAAACTTTTTAAGCTCTTTTAATGTATAGTCTTTAACAAATCCTTTTCCATTACTTGTTCTATCTATTTCTTCATCATGTATTACAACAAGTTCTCCATCTTTTGAAAGCTGAACATCAAGTTCTATTCCATCTGACCCAATATCTACTGCAAGTTTAAATGCTTCCAAAGTATTTTCCGGTGCATAAGCTGATGCACCTCTATGTGCCCATACTTTTGTATTGTTCATACCTACTCTCTCCATATATCTTATCAACAATTTTATACTACACATAAAGAGTATCACTAATTTTTAATTAATGATACATTTTTATTATTAAATTAATATAATTCTTTACTAATAATAGCTCTGTTAATATTATAATGTTTTATTGTAAGTCTCTTTTATTTTTTTTCATATGTTATATAATAGTAGCAGAACATCTTTTGAGAGGAGTTAATTTTTATGCATAACCAATTAACATCAGAAAATATGAAAAAACTTCAGGAAGAATTAGAATATAGAATGACTGTTAAAAGAGCAGAAATAGCAAAAGAAAAATTAGTTGCTGCTGCACATGGAGATAGATCAGAAAATGCTGAATATAAGGAAGCATGCAGAAATTATAGAGAGAATGATAATAGAATACAATACTTGTTATCTATGATTAGTACAGCTACCATAATAGATGAAGATGATATAGATAAATCCGTTCTCGGAGTTAATAGCAAAGCAAAAATAAAATTTGTAGAAGATGACGATGAGGATACAATAACCCTTGTAACTACCATGGATGTAGACCCTGAAAATATGTGTATAAGCATAGAATCTGACCTTGGTAAAGCTTTATTAGGAAAAAAATCTGGTGACATAGTGGAAGTTAATGCTCCTGGTGAAAATTATACTGTAGAAGTGTTGGAAATCTTATAAAAAACAAAGATTAAGTGCTATCTTACAAACTAGAATTTGTTTATCAATTCTCAATAGTCAACTTTCAATAATCAATGAAGGAAAAAAGCTTACAGCTTTTTATTATATATATTGCATTGCTATGGCATTAGCCATAACATTCGCTGGCATATAGTGCTTAGTGAAGCATGAACTTAGCACTATAGCCAATATTTTTCTGGAAGAAAAATATGTTTCCTAATCAAACAGCGAATTACATTTGCTTTGGCAAATATAGATGCAATACTATAGTCTTAGAAAAACTGAAAGTTTTTCATCCTTCATTGAAAATTGATCATTGATAACTGATCATTAAAAGACAAATTCCAATTTATATTACATACAAAAAAGCTGATGTCTATTACACCAGCTTTTTTACTAAAGTGTCCCCATCCTAAGCTTCATATATTCTTTTATGCACCCTACTGTTTTTTCGAATCCTAATTTTCCTGTATCAATACACAAGTCATAGTTTTTCATATCTTCCCATTTATTTCCTGTGTGATAAGTATAATATTCACTTCTGTAGGTATCCCATTTCTTTATATATTTCATTGCTTCTTTTTTCTCTGTACATAAATAGTAAATTTCATGTTCAATACAGAAATCATCAGAAGCATATAGGAAAATTTTAAATACATTTGGCTTGTCTTTCAATACATAATCTGCACAACGCCCTATTACAACATATGATTCTCTCTCTGCAAGTTCACGTAATACTTTTGCCTGATAATTAAACAAGTTATTATCAGAAGCAAAATTATCACTTTCAGGAGGTATTAATTCTCCCTTGTAAACTTTTTTAGATACACGATATAACAAACTATTTTTTATTCTTTCATCTGCATTTTCAAATAGAGCCTCATTAATGCCACTATCTTCTGATGCAAGTCGGAGAAGCTTTTTATCATATAAATCTATACCAAAGTCATCAGCAAGCATTTTACCAATTGTAGTTCCTCCACTACCTGCACGTCTTGTAATTGCAATCACAAATCGTTCCATATAATCCTCTCCCTTATAACTTATATTAATCACCAAGATATGCTTTTCTTACAGCATCATCATGTAGTAAGTCATCTGCACATCCTTCCAAAACTATATTTCCTGTTTCAACTACGTAACCACGATCTGCAATTTGAAGTGCCGCATTTGCATTTTGCTCAACAAGCAGAATTGTAGTATTTTCTTTACGTATGCTTTTAATAATTTCAAATATTTCTTCAACAACTATCGGCGCAAGCCCCATTGATGGTTCATCCAATAATAATAATTTAGGTGAAGCCATAAGTGAACGTCCAATTGCAAGCATTTGCTGCTCTCCGCCTGAAAGTGTTCCTGCTAATTGATTTCTTCTTTCTTTAATACGTGGAAACCATGCAAAAACTTTTTCCATGGATTCATTAATTTGTTTTTTATCTCTTTTTAGATAAGCTCCTAAAAGTAAGTTTTCTTCACAAGTCTGATCTCCAAAAACACACCTTCCTTCTGGGACCTGACTTATACCTGCAGCCACAATTTTATGCGGTGCAATATTACTTATAATTTTACCATCATAGCTTATAGATCCGCTTTTTACTGGATTTAAACCACTAACTGCCCTAAGAGTTGAAGTTTTTCCTGCTCCATTTGCTCCAATCAAAGTAACTATTTCTCCATCATTTACCTCAATACTTAAATCATGTATTGCATGAATTGCTCCATAGTATACATTAATATTTTCAATTTTAAGCATGCTTATCAGCCCCCCTTCCAAGGTATGCTTCTATTACCTTTGGATTCTTTTGTATTTCTTCTGGTACTCCATTTGCTATAATCTGACCAAATGAAAGAACATAAATATATTCACAAACATTCATAACCAGCTTCATATCATGCTCAATAAGTAATACAGATATTTTAAATTCATCCTTAATCCATCTAATCATATCTGTTAATTCCTTTGTTTCTTGTGGATTCATTCCTGCTGCTGGCTCATCTAATAATAATAACTTAGGCTTTACAGCTAAAGCTCTGGCAATTTCTAACCTTCTCTGCTCTCCATATGGTAAATTTTTTGCAAGCTCGTTAGCTTTATTCTCTAATTTCATAATTTTTAAGAAGTTCATTGCTTCTGCTTTCATGCTTTCTTCTTCTATAATTTGCCCTGGAGTATGAAGAACAGATCCAAGCAAACTTGTTTTAGCTTGACAGTCAAAGCTTGTCATTACATTTTCAAGAACGGTTAATTCTTTAAATAGACGAATATTTTGAAATGTTCTTGAAATTCTTTTTGACGCTATATCATAAGGCTTAATACCATCAATTCTTTCATTATTAAATTCTATCTTTCCATATGTAGGTTTATAAACACCTGTAAGCATGTTAAACAATGTTGTTTTTCCAGCTCCATTAGGTCCAATAAGGCCTACAAGACTTTCCTCTCCAATTTCCATATTCACTTCAGAAACTGCTGTCAATCCTCCGAATTTTATTGTTAGATTTTCTACATTCAATAAAGCCATGCTATGCACCTACCTTTGTTTCTGATTTAGAAGTTTTCTTAGAAAATAATTTTTTTATCCATTTAACTATACCTTTTACTGTTATTTCTTTAGAGCCTAAGATTCCATCTGGCCTAAAGATCATCATTAAAACAAGTAAAAATGCATATATTAACATACGATTTTCCTTTAATGCATCACCTAAACCACGTAATGATTCTGGCAAAAATATTAATATAGATGTTCCAATTACTGTTCCTGATAGGCTTCCCATTCCTCCAAGTACAACATAAGTAATTAATTCAAATGATTTTGAGAAATTAAATGTTACTGGATCAATAAATGTATTAAAATGGGCATACAATCCTCCTGCAAGCCCAGCCATGCCACTTCCGATTATAAAAGCGATCATTTTATATTTTGTAGTGTTTATTCCCATTGCTTCAGCAGAAATTTCATCTTCACGGACTGACATTATAGCCCTTCCCTTAGATGAATGCAGTAAATTTTTAAGAAATGCAAAGCATCCACATACACACAAGAAAATAATTAAGAGACTTGACTTTGTAGGTATGCTTGTCATTCCTCTAGCACCGCCTACATAATCGATGTTTTGAATAATAACTTTAACAATTTCACCAAATCCTAATGTACATATTGCTAAATAGTCACCTTTTAATCTTAAGATTGGATAACCTATTGCTGCGGCTAAAATACATGCTACTATAGTTCCTACAATTAATGATACTGCAAAAGGCATATTAAAATTTTGAGTCATTATTGCAGAACCATATGCACCAATTGACATAAAAGCTGCATGTCCCATAGTAAGCTGACCAGTAAACCCTAGTATTAAATTAAGTCCAAATGCCGCTATCATAAATATACCAACCTGCTTTATAATTCTTAGGGTATAGTTATCCATAATACCCATTTGAATCATCATCAATGCTATCCAGTATATAATCAATATAACTCCGAGAGTAACAGCATTATTAATGTAGGTCTTTTTTATACTTTTTTTAAAATTCATTTTTTCTGCATTAATATCCATAAATCTTTTCACCTACACTTTCTCTCTTGCATTCTTTCCAAATAAGCCATCTGGCTTTACTAAAAGAATAATTATAAGTATTGAAAATGCTATTGCATCTGATAAACCTGAACTAATATAAACCTTTGATAAAGTTTCAATTAGTCCCATAATAATTCCACCAACCATTGCTCCTGGAATTATTCCAATTCCACCAAGAACAGCTGCTACAAATGATTTTAAACCTGGCATAACCCCCATTGCTGGTGTTAGTTTTGGATATAACATACCAACTAATACTCCGGCAGTTCCTGCGAGTAACGATCCCAATGCAAAAGTTAATGAAATAACTCTATTTGTATTAATTCCCATTAATGCTGCTGCATCCATATCAAAAGAAGTAGCTCTCATAGCTCTCCCAACACTTGTCTTCTTAATAATAAATTGTAATATAATACAAAGTAATAATGTTGTAAGAACAGCAATAATTTGATAATTGCTTATGATGATACTTCCTAATTTATATGATGTTAAAGGTAATATTTCAGGAAATGATTTTGTATTTGGTCCTGCGAGGACATTTGTTTTAATTAAATTTTGTAACAATAATTCCACACCCATTGTAGTAATAAATAATGTAACTTTTGGTGAATTACGCAATGGTTTGTATGCAACTCTTTCTATGAGCATTCCTAATGCTGCACATGCTACCATAGCAAAAACTAATGTTCCTGAAAAACCAAATCTGCATACTGAAACAGCAAAGTATCCTGCGTATGCTCCAAACATATAAATATCACAATGTGCAAAGTTAATTAATTTTATAATTCCATATACCATGGTATATCCTATTGCTATGAGTGCATAAACACTCCCCTGACAAATACCATTCACGATTTGCTGCACCAAAGTATTCATCTTTTTTCGCCTCCCTATAATCTGTACTATAAGCTATATAAAATGCTTGCATTATTTTATACAATTTGCTGCAAACATTTTATATAATTTCCCCTAATCTTCCCTATTTAGGTTCAATTTCTTTTACAAATTCGAATTGTCCATTTTTAACTTGATTTATTACAACACTCTTAATAGGATCTCTATTTTCATCAAATTTATAGTGTGTAGTTCCACAATCTTCATCTAGTTTATTTAATGCATCTTTAATTGCATCTGAGTCTGTACTTCCTGCATTTTTAATTGCTGCTGAAATAATGTATACTGAGTCATAAGCCAATACTGAGAATGCACCTGGATCTTGTCCAAATTTATTTTTATAAGTCTCTGCAAACTTAGCTAATTTTTCAGATTTAATCGATACGTGATCTGTAAAATATGCACCTTCAACTGCATCTCCTCCAACTTCTATAAGTCCTGGATCTGACCATGAATCACTACCTAATAATTGAACTTCCAAACCAATTTCCTTTATTTGTTTTGCAATTAATCCTACAACATCATAATCATCAGGTATATATAGTACTTTTACACCTTTATTTTTTATTTCTGTTAAGTAAGATTTGAAATCACTTTCTCCAGTATTATATTTTCCTTCATATGCAATTTCTCCACCTAAACTTGTAATTGTTTCTTTAAATGTATCTGAAATTCCAACACAATAGTCTTTTCCAACATCATATAAAACTGCAACTTTTTTTGCATCTAAATCGTTATATGCATACTCTGCTGCTATCTTCCCTTGGAATGGATCTATAAAGCACGCACGGAATACATATTCTCCACCTTCACTTGTAACCTTAGCATTTGTAGAACCAATAGAAAGCATAACTTTTTTATTTTGAGCTGCAATTGGGGCCATTGCGATTGAACAACTACTCGCATATGTTCCGAGTACTGCATCAACTTTATCCTGTTCTATTAATTTTGTAATAGCATTTGGTGCAGTAGCTGGTTTATTTTCATCATCTTCAATAGTAGCTTTAATTTTTTTTCCATTAATTCCACCAGCATTATTAATTTCTTCAATTGCTAGCTCTGCACCATTCTTCATTGCACTACCAAGATTAGGAACACTACCTGTTAAAGGAAGTACAAAGCCTAAATTGATAGTATCAGACTCTTTACCGGATGAGCTACTGCCCCCACTTTTAGTTTCACTACATCCTGTAAATGACAGCATACACATTGAGGCTACAGTAACTATAGCAGCTATTTTTCTTAACACTTTTTTCATAAAAATCCCCTTCTTTCAATGTAATAAAATTTTTTATTTTCATTCGCTAAATAAATGTATTTCTATATAAAAACAAACAAAGACATTAATATAATTTATACATAACGCCTTTGTTTGTAATTATTTTATATATATATTGATTTTTTTGTAATTATTTATTTAAAAAATAGCGAAGCTTAATCTTTTAAATAAGCTCCGCTGCTTTATTATTTATCTTTTTTTCATTATACTACCTGTTAATTATATATTTCAACTTGCAATTGAATAATATTCTTTGTGCAATTGCACATTTTCTTTATTATATTAATTTTTTAACATAATATCACATATAACTTCAACTTATTTTTTAAATTAATTATGTCCAACTATAATTTTATATGTTTTTAAGAGTATCTCTATTTTATATTTGTCTTGCCACTTCTACAGCCTCTGCAATACAATTTAAAGCCCTACGAGCTCTAACTGCATCTCCAATAGTATAATATTTTATATTGTTTTTATCACAATAATCTGATATTTCATTGAATTTACGAGATTTTGCTCCAATAGATACAACTACTGAGTCACATTCAATTTCTTCTATACTTCCTTTATTATCTATAACAACTGAGCTTTCTTTTATTTCAATACATTTAGCATTCGTAATAGTATTGATTGACTCAGCAAATAAATTTTCCATAACACAAATTTTACGAAGTTGTCCTAAGTCTTTTGCAACTTGGTCAAGCATTTCAATTACAGTTATCTTATCTGCCTTACCTGAAATATATTCTGCAACCTCTAAGCCAACAAGTCCTCCTCCTATTATTACAACTTTTCCTGAAATATTAACTTTTCCTGAAAGTACATCATGTGAATTAGTTACATTTTCTAAATCAGCTCCTGATACTTTTAAATTAATTGGTTCAGATCCAACTGCTACTATTACTACATCTGGATTTATTTCTTCAATAACCTTAGGGGTAACTACTGTTGAAAGCCTTATTTCTATTCCTTTTCGTTTAGCCATTTCTCCCATAGAAATTGCGGCTTCTTTCATTTCTCCCTTTCTAGGAGCTGCACCTGCAAGAACAAACTGTCCTCCAAGTGAATCAGAAGCTTCACAAACTATTGGATTATGTCCTATATCCTTTAAATTTATTGCAGCTTCTAACCCAGACACTCCACCACCTATTACTAATACTTTTTTAGGTGAATCTGTCTTTAATAAACCATATTCCGCTTCTCTTCCCAGTGCAGGATTTCTCATACATGTTATAAATGGAACCTCTGGAGATGCATATCCATCATAACAGCCTTGATTGCAACCTACACATCTTATAATATCTTCTATTTTTCCATTCATAGCTTTATTGCAGAACTCAGGATCTGCTAATTGAGCCCTTCCAATTACAACCATATCTGCTTTACCACTTCTTATAATTTCATCAGCTTGTTCAGGGGCATTTATTCTTCCTACTGCAACTGTAATCATTCCAGTTTCTTTTTTAATTCTAGCTGCGTTTTCTACATTAAATCCTCTTGGCAAATCTACTGGTGGCACTTCATATTTTATCGCAGCACTTGAGAAATTTCCTCTAGACACATCTAATACATCTACGCCTGCCTTTTTAGCTGATTTACAAAATTCAATAACTTCTTCAATTGTAAGTCCATCTTCTAAACAATCATCATGAGCATCGATACGCATAAATAAAGGCATATCTTCTGGAATATTATTACGGATTGATTCTATACATTCAATCAGGAATCTCCCACGATTCTCTAAGGTTCCTCCATATTCATCTGTCCTTTTATTAAAGGCTCCACTTAAGAAAGAATGCGGTGTATAATTATGTCCCGCATGAAATTCTATAGCATCATAACCAGCTTGCACAGCACGTTTAGCTGCTTTTCCAAATGCAGCAATACATTCTTTAATAACCTCTATACTTGCACCTGGTATCACATAGTCATCTCCAACCTTAAATTCGCTTGGAAGTACTACATTAACATCTGTATCACCACTAAACATTACAGCTGATCCACCTAACCAAAGCTGTACACCTGCTTTAGCCCCTGCCTCATGAATTGCATCAGCTAATTTCTTTAATCCTGGAATGTACTTATCATCTGAAATCGCTAAAAAATTCTTAGGTGAAGCTTTTTCATAAACTGAACATACTTCAGTAAAATTAATACCATTTCCTCCACGTGCTCTAGCCACATGATAATTTATTAATTGGTCAGTAACATATTTACTACCATTTAACATCTTAGTTCCCATAGCTGGAAACTCCACTCTATTTCTTATTTCCATCCCTCTTATTTTTATAGGACTAAAAAGATTGTTATAATACATAAAAAGACCTCCTCTATATTTAATAGTTAACGATTTCATTGACTTTATTATCAACTAAAACCTATGAATAAAATTTCATACTGTTTATAAGCAAATTATAAAGCATTTTAAATTTTAAAACAATATGTTTTAAACATTTTGTTTTATTTATAACAAATTAAAAAGTCATCTAATTAATTCTATTAGATGACTTCTATAATTTATCTATTTCCTTTTAATATTTTTAATATGTATTTTATGTAATTTATTCTTCCATCTTTATTTTTTAAAAATTCTTCATTAAATACTTGAATATTTTTATCACTTGTAGGATATAAAACTGATGATAAAACAATCATTCTATGATATTTAAAATCTTCTTCTGAGCTATCCAAAACCTTTATTAAAATTTTATCAAGCTTCTCATTCATACTAGCTGTTATATTTATAATTTGATTAGACATTTCATCCTTAACTTCAGCATTTACTGCTTCTTTATGCATTACAATAACTCCTGGGTATCTTAATGAATATTCCATTATTTCATTAAGACATAAAACTACCTTTTCTTCATCATTTAGTTCATCATTATCTAATGGTAAATAAGCAGCTATTGTATTTTCTATATAAAATCTCTGAACAGTTCTTATCATTTCATCTTTGCTTCCAAAGTAATAATTTATTGCCCCTACATTTACATTAGCTTCTTTTGCAATAGTTCTTATGGGCACATTAGTAGATCCATTTTTACCAAAAAGGTAAAGTGATCTATCTAAAATTTTTTCTTCAACACTCTTTAGTTCTCTCACATTTTCACCCCAGTTAATTAAATACTAAATATAATAAATTACTATATTTAGTATAAACTACTTTTTCATAATTTTACAATAAGTTAATTATGAAAATTAGTTTTGATTAATTTAATTATGCATTCTTACTATTAACTTTATCTAATAACCAAATTGAAATATCGTTCATTACTTCCTCTTTATTATCTTCATTCAATATTTCATGGCGTTTATCTTTATAAAGTTTATATTTAACATCCTTAATTCCATTATTCTTTAGTTTTTCATATAAATTCATTATTCCTTTCCCAAAGAATCCAACAGGGTCCATATCTCCAGCTAATATATATATTGGCAATTCATTCGGTATGGATATAAAATTTTTCTCATTATGAATTTCCTTAAGTCCTCTTAAAAGATCATAATAAAATGAGGAAGAGCACACAAATCCGCAATGTTCATTAGCAATATATTTATCTACTTCGCTATCTACACTGCATAACCAGTCATAAGGAGTTCTATTGGGTTTAAATTTTTTATTAAAATTTCCAAAAGATAATTTATCCATAACTTTACTAGTATGTTTTCTTCCAAAAAGCTTAATTTCTAATCTAGATATTAATATTCCAAATGGTGTTAATTTAGTTGGTTCTCCATTACTTCCTGATAGTATTAATCCATCTATGTCTTTTCCATGTAATTCTACAAATCTTTGACTAACAAATGATCCCATGCTATGTCCAAATAAATAAATTGGTAACCCTTTATTCTCTTGTTTAGCATTAGAAATTAATTCATATAAATCTCTAACTAACCAATCAAATCCTTCATTATCAGCTATATATCCTAAATCTTCTTTTGTCCTTGCAGTTAATCCATGTCCTCTATGATCATGACCATATACAATAAAACCTTTATCATTTAAATATTCTGCAAATTCATCATATCTTAGTACATTTTCTGTCATTCCATGAGATATTTGTACTATTCCTATTTTTTCATCTTTAGGAATCCATTTGTATACATTTAATTCAATACCATCACTATCCTTAAATTTAAAGTTTTCTCTCATATTTTCACCTCATATATTAAATATATCTTCATCCTGTCGAATTATGTTTGATTATATCAAATCCAACTTAATTGTACTAGCAAAATTCTCTTTGTTGCTATTTATTAAGAAGCATAGTAAATCGTATTATATTTTATTCCAAATATATGTCATGAACTTTTTTTGCTGATTAATATCAATCATTTTAATATCTTTTACTAAATAAGCCTGCTCCTTCTATAATTTTTTGTTCCATAAACAAATTCGCAATTTCTTTATTATAATCTATTAAATTTTGCGCTTGCCTTATTTTTTTAATATAGTTCTTATTATCTGAAAACATATAAATCATATATGACCACAACTCTTTCATTTTAAATAAAGCACCTGTTTCTTGTGGAAATAATTCTATATATTCATTCAAAATATAATCATGAAACTTTTTTAAAGTTTTTTTATCTATATTGATATTATTCTCAATTTCATTTATTAATCCTGGATTCGCTAATATTCCTCTTCCAATCATAATTGTATTTACACTCGGAAAAGTTTCTATTAATTTGTTATGATTTTCTACGGTAAAAATATCACCATTATAACATACTTTATTTGTGCTTAAAGATAATGCATCTTTAAATACTTCTAAGTTAGGTTTGTTTCCATAAAAATCTTCTCGTGTTCTAGGATGAATAATTAATTCTTCCAAAGGATATTTATTATATATTTTTATAAGTTCATAAAACTCTTCTGGTCTATCTTTTCCTATTCTCGTTTTTATAGAAATCTTCATATTATCTATTTTAAATATTTCATCTAAAAATTTATCTAATTCATCCCTGTTTGCTAGAAATCCTGCGCCTCTCCCCTTCCCAACCACTGTTCCAGAAGGGCATCCTAAATTCAAATTAATTTCATTATAACCTAACTGCTTTAATTTATTTGCAGTTATAATAAAACCTTCTGCATCATTAGTTAGTATTTGAGGAACTATATTTAATCCTTTATTATTTTCAGGTTGAACATCTATTAGTTCTTTAGTTTTTAAACTTTTGCTTTCGTTTGGAATAATGAAAGGCGTAAAATATTTATCAAAACTAGGAAAGAATTTTGCATATGAATTTCTATATATGTATCCTGTGATTCCTTCCATTGGTGCTAAATAATATTTCATTTACTGGCTCCTTAAAATTTATATAATATTTACTTTTATTATAATATCATTACTTGAAATTATCTTCTACTTAAATGTTAGCTGAGTTTCCTTGGCATATACTGCTTGGTGAGGTACAAACTTAACATTCTATCCCATATTAATCTACTAATAAATATGTTTCCTTAATCAGAGAACCAAAATCTGCGATTTGGTGTGAAGCGCTTATACCTACGAATGTATATGAGTAGGTATTTCCTCTAAAAGAATTCCTTCTAACCCTCATAAAATAAGAAAAGATCCGTATTGCAGCATAGCCGCTCTTTTTATGGGTGCATATTCTTATATTCTTAAGAATATATCTTCTAAAATTCTTAAGTTCTTAAGATCTAAAATTCTTAAATTCTTATATTCCAAAGAACTCATTTTGCTAACTTAATATTTTCTCAGTAATTTTTTTAGAAAAAACTATTCATAGTACTTGTTAATTTTTTAAAATAATTTGAAATTTAAATAAATTTCGTTATTATGGATAATCTAATATAGTAATACTTTTCAAGGAGGATACAAATTATGAGCGATAAAAATATTCAGTCTAATGTAGATGTTACTTTTTCAGATCCTGCATCACCAAAATATAGCAAAAATATAAAGAATAAGGCACATGAAAAAAGTCCTTATGGAGAAGCTGAACCTTCTACAGGTACTACTTATAAATAAAATATTTAAAGGAGATAATATATATGTCTAATATAACTGGTATTGTTAAATGGTATAATAAAGAAAAGGGCTATGGATTTATTTCATGCAATGATGGAAAAGATGTTTTTGCACATCACTCACAAATTAAAGAAAAAGGACCTGAAAAAGATTTACATGAAGGAGAAAATGTAAGCTTAGATATACAAGATGGTCAGCGTGGTCCAATGGCTATAAATATACAAAAATTATAGCTTTATAAAAGAATCGTTTAAACATAATACTTAATTAATTTTATTAATTAAAATAAAATAACTTCAGCCCAATATTATTAGGCCTGAAGTTATTCAATTATATAGTACAAACAAAATATTTACTATTTTTAAATTCAATTTTCAATATATTCTAATTTTCATAATTGATGTCTAGAGTATCCCTATAATTGAATATTTTTATTTCTTTCGCATCTAAATATTCTTTATTCATATCTATTGCATTTATTCTATTATTATAATATGTATTATAATAATAAATTCCTTTCTGCTGACACATGCATGAAGTATAAAGAGTTATATCATTTTTCCCTTTTTGGGTCCTTACGGCACCATTTACCATAGCTACATTATTCAATATATGAAAAAACTCAATTATTCCACGTTCTAAATCACTAACTGTATTAATTCTAGATTTAAAAAATGCTGTTCTCACAAATCTAGATACCGTAGAAAAATCCCCAGGTATCCCCATAGAGCCCAAACCTTGCCCTAAAGGAGTTAATTCTTGATTATTCCATACTGTATTTTCTGGCTGAAGTGAACTAATGCCCATATACTGTCTTAAATTAGTTATATGCCAGTCAAATGTTGGAGAATTAGTTAAAACTCCAACTTTATTTTCGTAAACACTCAATTTCTCTTTTGTTTTTTCTATTACTATAGAATTTCCATCTTTATCTGATACCATCCAATGGAGAGTTGGTAATGGAGTAAATTCATTAAATGGCTTTTTAACTATATTTACATTTTTAATTTCTTTTCTAACCTCATCTACAGTTTCAAAATTAGATAATATCCAAAGTATTAAATCATATGGTGCTAAATTTATTTTATTAGGGATTACTTTATCCTCATAATAAGCATATCCAGGAAAGTTTAATCCTGCACAAGCTAATCCTTTTTCATTTAATCCATCTGCAAATGCTGGATACCCTTCAAATAAAGTTCCCATGCCTATTATTGCATATTTAGTTTTTTTCATTTCACCTGTTACATTATCTTTATAAGCAAATTTTCTAGGTACTAAATGTATCGATTGATTAAATGAATATTCTATATCCATATTCCTGCCAAATAGGTTATATCCATCTTTTGTTTCTAATGCTAATGCTGTACACATACTACTTTCCTCCGAATAATTTATATATTTATTATTTTAATCTAATAAAATAAAATTTATTCATCTATAAATTCTTAGCAACATCATATATCTTTTTCTTTAATCCAATTAATTCATTTCTTATAAAATTTAAATCTCCGCTGACTAATTTCTTATTTCTTACAACAATTTTACCATCCACTAGCACAGTATCAACATTTGCTGGATTAGCAGAATATACTATAGATGCATAGTAATCATATATTGGCTGCATATTTACTGATTGAGTTTCTATTAATACTAAATCAGCTTTTTTCCCTTTTTCTATTGAACCAATCTTTTTATCTAATCCAAGGACTTTCGCCCCACCCATTGTTGCCATTTCAACTAACTCTACTGATGGAAGCACTGACCTATCATTTGAAAATAATTTATGTATCTTTCCAACTAAATTCATTTGAGTAATTATATCTATTGTATTTCCACTCATAGGGCCATCACTTCCAAGTCCTATATTTATCCCTTCTTCTCTCATTTTTAAAATAGGAGCTACCCCTTTTGCACCCTTTGCATTTGCGCCAATATTATGAGATACTTTAACTCCTCTCTCTTTTAAAATATTTATATCTTCATCATTAACTAATACACTGTGGGCTGCTATAAAATTTTCATCTAATATTCCTAATTTATCGAGATATTGAACTGGTGTTAAATTATATTCTTTTACATACTTATCATACTCATAATCCATTTCAGCTACATGCATAGTTAATGGTACATTATATTTTTTGCTTAATTCATAAGCTTTTTTTAATGATTCATCATCATTAGTATATGGAGCATGTGGCGCAATGCCTGGTATTATTAAAGAATCATCTATCCATTTTTCTATAAATTCTTTTGAATACTCTAGTCCACCAAAAGGCTCTTTTGAATCTGGGGCAGGAAAATTTATAACTGATTCACATAATACTCCCCTAATGTTTAATTCCTTTGATGCCTTTGCAACTTCATCTTCAAAGTAATACATATCGCAAAATGTTGTTACTCCCCCTAACAGCATTTCACATATTGCATATTTTGCACCTATATACACTAATTCTTTATTAACTAGCTTTTGCTCTAATGGAAATAAATATCTTTTTAATCTATCTTTATAATCATCAGCTAAGCTTCTAAATGGAATCATAGATGCATGAGTATGACAATTAACCATTCCTGGAATAAGTATTCCTTCATCACCATCTATAACTTCAGCTTCTTTATATTTTTCTCTTATTTCATTATTTCCTACTTCTAATATTTTGTCATCTCCTATTACTACAACACCATTTTCTATAATATCTCTATTTTCATTCATAGTTAGTATTGTTACATTTTCTACTGCTTTTATATTTTTCATATAATAAAATCCTTTCTTTAATTTATACCACCTAATATCTTTAAAGCGCTACTTCACAATTAAAACTAAAATTGCAACTAAGTTTCTTAAATAATTATACTAGCTGTTATCTTTATTTGTTCATTTATAATTCAAGCCATTATATTTAATTCTATATAATTATTATTAATTAATCTAATAATACCGTTTTTAAAATTAAATAAAAGCTGCCTGCATCGCTTTCTGCAAACACCCTTTATTTATCTTTGTATTATTTAGACAGTAAAACTATATTATTTCCTTTAAATTAGTTCATTATTCTATTCCAAGTATCTAACCAAGTACTCATTTGCGAATTAATGTATTCAAAGTTTAGTACTTTTGCATTATCAACAACTGATCCATAAGTTAAATTTTTAGCTTCTTCATCAGTTAATTCTACTTTTGTATTTACTGGTGATTCACTTAAAGCTTTAGCTGCCCTTGCTTGAACTTCTTCACTTAATGCATAATTTATAAATTCATATGCTAAATCTTTATTTTTTGAATTCTTGTTTATATTTATAGTATTAAAGTTTAAGTATGTTCCGCTTTCTGGTACTACATATTTTACTTCAGGTTTTGCTTTAGCAATTGTTTCATAAGCAAAATTTGCTGATACAGCTGCTACTATTTCACCACTTGAGAACATGTTTGCAAGGTCTGATGATTTGCTATATGTTTTAACTACGTTTGGCTTTAACGCTTCTAACTCTTTAAATGCAGCTGCTCCATTATCACTTTCTAAATCTACTCCAGCTTTTTCTGATGCCATGGCAACAATTGCAGGACCATTAGTTGTTGTTATATCTGGTATTGCAATCTTACCTGCAAGTTCTGGTTTCCATAAATCCTCAAATGAATTAATTTCTACTCCTGCTGAAGGATCAACAACAATTCCTATACTATTTAATGTATAAGCAGGACCAAATCCTCTTTCTACAGTTGTTTGTGCTTTTTCATTTAAAAGCTCTGCATTAGAAACCTTTGAGTAATCTATTTCTTCAAATAATCCTGCTTCTATTCCTTGTTCAGCAAATGATTCTGCAAGGTATATTAAATCTACATTTGAGTTTGGATTGTTTTGAAGCTTAGTTAATCTTTCTGAGTTGTTTCCTATTTCTAAAACTACATCCACTCCATACTTTTCTTCAAAAGGCTTAAATACATTTTCATTTAATAAGTCTTCACTTAATCCCCATGTTGATATAACAAGTTTCTTTCCAGATTCATTTGATGATGCGTTGCCACATCCTACTAATGTTGTTAAAGTTAATGTTCCTAATAATATTGCTGCTAAACTCTTCTTTATCATTTGTAATTCCTCCATTATATAGACTTATTATACTAATACTATTTTATTACTTGGTAATTCTAATGTTATTTTGTCCCCTTTATCATAAACAGCTGTGTTTTCACCATTAACTATGATATTTCCAATTGAAGTTTCAACTTCATACTGATAAGACTTTCCAAGGAATGTTCTTATTAATATAGTTCCTTCAATAGTGTTTTCTTTTTTAGAATCAACTATCTTAATATCATCGGGTCTTATTGTACCTTTTACTTTTTCTTTTGTATTGCCTTTATTTACATTAAATATTACTCCAGATTCATCTTTATAAACATTATCTGAAATCCTGCTTAAGTTTATGAAATTTTCAAACCCTACAAACCTTGCTACAAATTCTGTACTTGGATTTGAATATATATTTTCCGGTGTATCAAATTGCTCTATTACACCTTTGTTAAGTACTGCGACTCTATCTGATATTGAAAAACATTCTTCCTGATCATGAGTTACAAATAAAGTTGTTATTCCAAGCTTTTGTTGAAGTTTTCTTATTTCAACTCTCATTTTTAATCTTAATTTTGCATCTAAATTACTTAAAGGCTCATCTAAAAGTAATAAACTTGGTTCTATAACTAAGGCCCTTGCTATAGCAACTCTTTGTCTTTGTCCTCCTGATAATTCCTTCGGATATCTTTTAGCTAAGTGACTCATATCAACTACTTCAAGCATTTCAGAAACCTTTTTATTTATTTCATCTTTACTCATCTTCTTCATCTTTAATCCAAATGCAACATTTTCTTCAACTGTTAAGTGTGGAAATAATGCATAGCTTTGAAATACCAATCCAAAGTTTCTTTTATGTACAGGCATCTTTGTATAGTCTTCATTATCTAACATGAATTTACCACCAGTTGGCTCTATGAATCCTGCTACGACTCTTAAAGTTGTTGTTTTTCCGCATCCACTTGGTCCTAAAAGCGAAACAAGTTCTCCCTTTTTTATTTTTAAATTCAGGTTTTCAAGTATATTATTTTTGCCATCATATGATACATCTATATTTTCTAACTTAATTAAATCCATTTTCATCCTCCGTAATTTTAGCTTATTTTTATGCTACAAATTTACCTAGACCTAAAGTCTTTTCTGCTACAAACATAACTCCAATAGTTATTATCATTAATAATACTGATAACGCTGAAACTGTTGGGTCATAATTATATTCCACATAATTCATCATTGTTATTGGCAGTGTGCTAACTCCAGGTCCTGTCAAAAACATTGATACTGGTACATTATTAAATGAGTTAATAAAAGCTAACATAAATGATGCAATTATTCCTGATGTTATATTAGGAATTACTACTTTAAAGAATGACTGAACCTTAGTACATCCAAGGCTTACAGCTGCTTCTTCAATAGAGTAGTCTACTCCTTCTAAACTAGAACCTACAACCCTTATAATATAAGGCACTATTACTAATGTATGACCTATAAATAAACTAAGATATATTGGTAATCCTAGCTTTACAATAAGAAATTGGAATAAGGAAAAACCTACAACTATTCCTGGAACTATAAGTGGTGAAAAGAAAAAACTTTTTAAAGCACTTTTTCCTTTGAAGCTTCCCCTGCTTAAACCATAAGCTGCAGGAACACCTATAATAAGCGCTATTAATGTTGATATACCTGATATAGTAAAACTAATGCCCATACTGCTCATAAAACTATCTGAATTAAATACATTTAAAAACCACTTTATTGAAAAACCTTTAGGTGGAAATGCTATGTAATTTTCTGTTCCTATACTTGTCATAGCTATTATAACTAGTGGAGCAAATAAGAAAATATATACTAATACAACGAAAATACTTAATAATTTCCCTTTTTTCATATTATGAAACACCTCTCTTATCCATTTTTGATGCTAAGAAATTAATTCCTTTAATAACTATAAGAGTTGTAACTATCATTATAGTTGCTACTACTGCTGCTCCTTGCCAGTCACCAAGAGTCATTGTCTTTTGATATATAAGAGTTGCTAAAACAGTATTTTTATTTCCTCCTAATAATTGTGGCGTAGTATATGCAGTTAAAGAACCTGTAAATACTAAAACTGTTCCAACAATTAATCCTGGTAAACTTAATGGAAATACTACTTTAAAGAAAGCTGTAACTTTATTTGCACCTAAACTTTCAGCTGCTTCTAATAAATCTTTTTCTATATTTTCCATAACACCTATTAGTGAAATAATCATTAGTGGTAAGAATATATATACTGTACCAATTATTATTGCGCCTTCAGTATATAACAAAGATAATGGTTCATTAATTAAATTTAGCTTTAATAATATGTTATTTATAACTCCATTTTTTCCAAGTATACTCATCCATGCAAATGATCTAACAACTGAGTTTGTTAATATTGGGAAAACAGTTAAAGCTATAAATAAACCTCTAAACTTTTGAGATGTTCTTGATATGTAATATGAAACTGGTACTCCTATAATCATACATATGATTGAAGATACTAATGATATTTTTAAAGTTCTATAAAATATATTCATCATATATTCATCTTTAAAGAAATCTGTATATAATTTCAATGAAAAACCGCTATCATCATTAAAAGTTGGAATTATTGTTCCAAGAAGTGGCGTTATCATGAAGTATAAAATCAATATTAAACATGGTATAAACAGAAAATAAATCCATTTCTTCTTCATTTGTTAAATCTCCTCTTTAAAATAATATTACGAACATTAATTTTATTTTACAAGTTAAAATACGTGTTTATTTTAAACTTTTCAAGTAATGCCTGCCAATATTTTTTGTAGATTTCTATCATATTTAAAAATTTTAATTTAATTTAGTTTTATTTAATATAAAAACATTTAAATAATTTTACCCTTAAATATAATTATTTTGTCAAAATTGAGCAGTATATATAATTAAATCATTATTTTTATAAAGATTCGCTAGAAAGGTTTTTAATATAAAAAAATCGCCAAGGCGACTTCCTAACTTTTTCCTCTCAAAGAAATAAATACATTAACAGTCAATAACTTTAATTAAAGTTATTATGAGCCGTCGATTTTTTTAGCGCATTCTGGATTTTCTGAACTTGCCGAAGAAAAGTCCAGGCGCATATATTTTATTCTTTAGGAAACTTTTCTTTTATCTTCTTCTAAATTACAAATTAAGTTATCCACATATTAAAAGATAATATAATTTCCTAAAGAATAAAAATAGACTATGTTTTAGTCTATTTACTAAAACATAGTCTCATAAATAAAATTCATATTATATTTATAGTTGTCCTACTATTTTTAAAATTTTTTTTACATTCTTTTCGCCATTTTTTATTCCCATATTAATAATTATTGATGAAATTGTACACACAATCATAATAATTATTCCTATAACTCCAAAAGCAAATTGTAATGTAGTTCCTTGAATTCCCCAACAAGCTATAACTAAACCTATAGTTGAAAATCCCATAAAGTTTCTAAGCCACTTTTTTAAATTTTTCAATACCTTAACTTGCTTATCAGCTTCATCTATTAACAATTTCTTCTTTTCATTTAACATATTATAGCCTCCAGCTCTGGATATATCTCTAAATTAGTATTGTAATCCAGGGTTAAAGAATCCTACAAGTACTCCTATAAATGCTATTACTACAAGAATAAGCATAACTTTTGTAGGTGACATTTTCTTTTTGCTCATTAAGAACCAGCAAAATATTACTGTTAATAGTGGCAATAATTTAGGGAAAATACCATCACATACATTTTGAAGATCAATAATTATCCCGCCTTCAGAATTAAACATTTTAAATGAGGTTGTTACACTTATCCATGATGCAGCAACTGCTCCTATAACTATTGTTCCAAGCATAATAACTGATTCACGTATAGCATTTGCTTTTTCACCAACTATAATCTCAACTGCTTTTCCACCTAATTCATATCCTTTGTAATAAAGAAATCTCATCCCTAAAGTAATAACTAAATTCCATACAACAATATAAAATATTGCACCTAATGGTGATCCATTTGTTGATAGACCTAAAGCTATACCTAATAATATTGGAATTAATGTACCTACAACAAGAGAATCTCCTATTCCTGCTACTGGTCCCATAAGTCCTGCTCTAATACCATTAATCATTTCTCCATCTATATTATCATCACCATTAGCTCTCGCCTCTTCAAGACCTGCTGTAATACCAACTACAACTGTACCTAATTGCGGCTCAGTATTAAAAAATGCTGTATATGTTTCAAGTGCTTCTTTTTGTTCTTCCTTTGTATCATATAAGTCCTCAATTATTGGAAGCATTGAACATAAATATCCGAATGTCTGCATATGCTCTTGAGAGAAACAAGTTAAATGTCCATAATACCAATTTCTAAAAGATTTCTTTAATGCCTGTTTAGATATTTTTTTATTACTTTCAGCCATTTTATATCTCCTCCTCATCATCATATACTGCATTTCCTCCACCGGAGGCTACTGGCTTTGCAATTTGAATCATCTTAATTTTATAATTAATTACAGCAAAGAAACCTCCTACTATTGCAGATCCAATTAAATTTACTCCCATAAATGCTGCTAAAATGAATCCAAATAAAAATGTAAGCATATCTGTTGCTTTATTTACAACTTGCTTTAATAATATTGCTATACCAACTGCTGGAAGCAAACTTCCTACAGTAAATAAAGTTTTCATAGCTAGTCCATCCATAGGCAATGTTGTTTTTATTATATCAACCATATTAGCACCCATCTTAGTGATAATTAATGTTGGGATAAAGCTAAAAAGTATGTGTGAAACCCAAGGTAATATCATATCTACAGCATAAAGTTTCTTGAAATCACCTTTTTCAACTGCTTTCCAGCCTATATGCTGCCATACTAAGTTCATAGTAGCAGTTCCATAAAAAAGTACTGTTCCAAGTGTTCCAACTGCTGCTCCTAAAGCTGCTGCCATTTGAGCAGCTTCAACTGTTGAAGGATCAATTCCAAGTCCTTTTATTGCTGCTATTGATAATGGAATTCCTATATAACTTATTGCACGAACATCAGCTGATACTGTTCCACCTGGTGTTACTAATGCTATATATATAACCTGAATAGCTGCACCAACCATAATACCTGTTGAAACATCACCAACTATTAATCCAACTATTAATCCTGCAACTAATGGTCTTCCTAAAGTATAGTTTCCTATTGCTGTACCTCCCATACCTGGCATACTTGCTAGACATGCAAGTAATCCAAATAATATTGCCTGAATCCAAGTAATTGTCATTTACACCATCCCCCTTTATTATTTAAATCCAAATTGACCTCTAAATTTTTTCCAATTTCCAATTGCTTCTTCTTTTAATAATGCAAATTCAACATTATAACCAGCATTCATAATCTTTTCTAAAGCTTCTGCTTCTTCTTGTGTAATTGATTGATTATTACCAAGTTTTATTGAACCTGGTCTATCATTACATGGACCTATAATAACTTCTTTAATTCCTGGTTCAAATTTATCATCTACTAAAATTTGAGCCATAGAAATTGGATCTTTTGTTATTAAAAAATAACGGCTTTTACTTTCCATTACCTTTTGGGATTTTTCTTTCCATTCTTCATGCGTCCATACAAAAGTCTTTTTCCCACTCGCACTTTTGTATGCTGCTTTTAATACAGGTGTATGTGCAGCTTTATCATTTACAGCTATTAGTCCATCACAAGGATATTCTAATGCCCAGCGTGTGCATGTTTGACCATGAATCATTCTATCATCTACTCTAATAAATGAAATTGACATAATTTATTCCCCCTTAAATATCATCATCATTTCCATCTGAATCTAATTCAAATTCTTTTATAGATTCTTTTGACTCTTCGATTAGTACTTGTTTAAATTCATCTTGTTTTAGAACATCTTTCATTAATACTGCATTAAGCGCTAATGATAAATTCATTCCACCAAAGACCATTGTGTTTTTTAACATATCTTTTTTACTTAAAACATTTAAAGTTGTTGTTAGTGGTGATCCACCTATAAGATCTGCAAGTAATATTATTTGGTCCTCTTGAGTAATTTCTTGAACTAGTTTCTCAACTTCACCTTCGAATCTCTCTACAGTCATACCATTAATTAAATTAGTGCTTAAAATATCATTTCTATCACTTCCAGCCATCATCTCTAACACGCTATGCAGTCCATTTGCAAAAGTTCCATGACTTACTAATAACACATACTTCATATTTCATCCCTCCCCTTAAATATAAATTAAACATTTATTTGTTTGATTAAAGTGTAACAATTTATTAGAACGATTACATGTGTCTATAGTCATCGTTTTCATATTACATTTGTCATGATCATAATGATAAATGTAATATGAAAAACTTTTCTTCCCTATTATTCATCAAAGAATATACTATCTTCGTATTTAAAATATTATATTTCTTACATAATGTAGTTATAGATTTATCTTTATATAATAATTTAGAGTATAAAAATAGCCTTCTTAAAATTATAAGATGGCTATTTTTATATACTATTTAAAACTATATTTTTTTAATACTTCAAATATACCCTCATTGTTATTATCTAATGTCACATAGTCAGCTTGCATCTTTACTTCTTCTGGAGCATTTCCCATGGCATAGCTTTTTCCAGTAGTTTTAAGCATATCTATATCGTTATAGTTATCTCCAAATGAAATAGAATGTTTAATATTTATATTCATAGAATCACATAATATTTTAACAGCATCAGCTTTATTAGCCTGTCCCTCCATTATTTCTAGATAAGTATCCTTGGACTTGTAAATTGAAAGCTCTGGATATTTTTCTTTTAATTTATTTACAGCCTCATTAATAATATCAGCATCTCCTATACATAGTATCTTATGAATTTCTTGATTATTTTCTAATACATCTGTAAGTTCTCCTATTATTGGAATTGCTTTAGTTATCTCACTTTCTTGAATGATCCACTTATTTTTTATATCATCAGCAATCCAATTATTATATGAATAGACACTGCAGCAAATATCTTTCCAGTTATCTTTTACATATTTTTTAACTTCAATGGCTTTACTTACTTTAATTCCCCTACTATCAATTATTTTGTTTTCTTCATCTATTATTAGACCACCACTATAACATACGATTGGTGATTTTATATTTAAAGCTTTTTGAACTAGATAAATACCTTCTGGCATTCTTGCTGAAACCAAAACAAATGGTATACCTAAATATTCAAGTTCTTTAATTTTCTTATTAGTATTTTCGCCTATCTTATTCTCGCTAGTTAAAAGTGTTCCATCAATATCACTAAATACTATCTTACATTTATCCATTATATATCCTCCTCCAATATCTCAATCTCCACATTAGCTTCTTTTAAACTTTCTACAATTTCTTTAGGTGGCATTTTATTTGTAATTAGTATATCTATATCACTTAGTCTTGCTCCTTTAAACTTGCTAGTCTTTAAAAATTTACTATCATCAGCTACTACGCATACTAAATCTGATCTTTCTGAAACCTTCTTTTTAATATAAGAATCTTCTTGATCTTCAACATATATTCCATCTTTTTGAATTGCTGCAGCACCTAAAAACGCAATATCAAAATGAATATTTTCTATTTGTAATATTGTAGCTGCACCATAAAGAAATCTGTTATTCTTATTAAGTTTTCCTCCGAGTATATTAACATCACACTCTTTTTTATAAAGTCGTTCCATATTGTCTATTGAATGAGTAACCACATAAATACCATTTTTAACATAATCACATATCTCATTTAAGGTTGTAGATACATCAAGAAAACAAACCTGTTTGTTTTTTAAGTGATTTGAAGCTTTTTTAGCTAACTCTATTTTTACTGATGAATTCATATTGATTCTTTCCTTATAGTATCCTATTTCAGAAAACAATTCAGGTATTGTAATTCCACCATGTGTACGCACTGCCACCCCCTCATCAACAAGTTTTAATATATCCCTTCTTGCAGTATCCCTAGATATATTAAATTTCTCCATAATTTCTTGATTAGATAAACTCTTCTTTTCTCTTAATAGTTTTAAAATTTTGTATATACGTTCTTCTTGATACATTATTATCACTCCTTAAAAGTGCTTATATTTATATTAATATATTAAGCGTTTTTAAGTATTTTTTCAATATATATAAGTATTTATAAGTATAATTTTGATATTTTAAGTATTTATAAGTGATATATTGATTTAAATACGATTCTTTAATCATAATGTATCTTTATTAAATTCCTATAACACAGTCTTCTTCATAAACTATATCTTTGTATTTACAAAAAAGCTCATCAGATTCTTTAGATATATATTTTTATAAAAAAATCCAATGAAGTTATATTTTATAATTAACTTCATTGGATTTTCTCATACAAACTTTAGTTTCTTAAAATATTATTTACTTCACGCTGAAGCTTTGATAAAAGATAACTTAAATTATCGTCCTCATCATTTATAGCTTGATTTATCATATTATCTGCCATATCCATTACAGAATTATATTTTCTAAACCTTGGTGAAACAATTCCACTTTCCATTATTTCATTTAACAATGTCATATCAATATAACTTCCATTAGGTGTACTTTTACTAAGCTCCTCTATGACTTCTTCTGAATTTGTAACATTTTTTAATACTGATACTCCTTGAGAATACTTGAATATTTCTTTTTGTACGTCTTCATCATAAGTTAATGTCTTTAAAAATTCCCATGCCAGCTGTTCTTTCTTTGTCTTAGAATTAATACCCATAAGCAGTGTAGTAACTTCTGATATATTTTCTCCATTTTCACCTGCTGGCAGCTTAATACAATCCCATTCAAATCCAGAATATTTTTTTATCTTCCATGGGTAAGTCTTATATGTAGTATATTCTGAAAATAATAAAGGATGAAAGGCTACTTTTCCATCATCAAAATCTTTTGATGTTACTCTATAGCCATTATTAAGCTTATCTAATTTCTGTATAAAGCTAACTGCTTCTTCAACTTTTTTATCTCCAAAATATGATTTTGTTCCATCTTCATTGAATAAAGTCACTCCATTCGAATATATAGCATCCTCCCAAGTATAATCATAATATCCAAATTGATCTATTATCCCATCATTATCAGTATCCTTAGTAACTTCTTTGCATATCTTATAAAATTCATCAAATGTCCAATTATTACTTGGCATCTGTATCCCTTCATTTTCTAGCAGAGTTTTGTTAACAAACATCATAGTTGGTACACTTTCATAAGGTAATGCAAATTGATTTTCTTCATATTGTCCAAACTTATAAGAAGTATTATAATATTTATTTTTATCAAACTCCTTATCCTTTTGAATTAATTTATTAAGATTCTCCATTGCACCAACATTAGATAATGTATTAAAATCTTCTGGCAAAATCATAAATACATCTGGTGCAGTTCCTTTTAGAAGTTCACTTGATAACCACTCTGAATAATCTTCCTTCATTATTCCATTTACATATTTCACTTCTACTCCTGGATTTTTTTCTTCAAATCTTTTTATAGCATTATCTATTATTTCATATGAATTACTATAAGGAACATCCCAATTACTCCCTGCAAACATTCCAAAAGTTATAATTGTTTTCTTTTGTGATGCTTTTAATACTATAAAAAATATTATTACCAAGAATATACAAACTAGTAATCTAAATATAAATCTTCTATCTTTCATATTTATCACCGAAATCTCTAGTGGTTACGCCTGTTTCTACTGCCCAAATAGCCAATTGAGTTCTATCTCTTAAGTCTAATTTATTTAACACCTGACTCAAATAGTTTCTTACAGTTCCTTCTGATAAAAATAATACTTTTGCTATTTCTTTGTTTGATAATCCTCTTCCAACCTGCTGTATAACCTTCCATTCTGTCTTTCCAATTGTTTCGATGTTCTTTTTATTCACCTTTATTCCTAAATTTCCCTTTGCAAGTTGTGAGAATAACTTAACTACCTTTGTAGCAATATCTGGATTTATCATTGCACCACCTCTAGCTACTGTATGTATACCTTCTATTAATTCCTTCATAGAAACCCCTTTTAATAAGTATCCACTAGCTCCATACTTAATTGCATCATATATATATTCATCATCATCAAAAGTTGTTAATACTATTATTTTTATATCATGATACATTTCTTTTATTACTTTTGTACACTGAACTCCATCCATTTCTGGCATACGGATATCCATTAATATAACATCCGGATTATTTCTTCTTACACTCTTAATAACATCTAAGCCATTGGAAACAATATCAATAACCTCTATTTTTTCATCTGAACTTAATACAATTTTTAAGCTCTCTCTTATTAATTCCTGATCATCAGCAATCAATACTTTGACCATATATATCACCTCGTCTAATTGGTATATTAGCTATTATAGTAAAACCGTTTTTACTACTAAATTCTATACTCCCATTTAATAATTCTACCCTTTCCTTCATATGCTGTAAGCCAAATCCACTTTCTATTTTTTCACATCCTATTCCATTATCCGTTACTATTAAAACTAAGTCATTTTCTCTTTTATATATAGTTACATAAACCTTTGTAGCATGTCCATGCCTTATTGCATTTGTTATACTTTCTTGTATTACTCTATATATAGCATCTTCTTCATCTGAATCAAATTTAAGGTCATCCATTTGATTTTCTAATATTATATTGCATTTAGAAGCATCTCCTATTTCAAATATCATCTTTTCTATTGCTTCTTCAAATGATAGATTTTCTAGCACATCTGGTCTAAGAGCTTTTACCGACCTTCTTACATCATTAATCCCTTGCTTGGCTACTTTTCTTATAACATCAAGCTGTTTTTTAACACCTTCTGGCGAATAATCTATAATTGTACTACATGCATCTATACCTGCAATTATGCCTGTGAGAGAATGTCCAATAGTATCATGAATTTCTCTTGCAAGCCTATTTCTCTCTCTTGTTTCTGTCATTTTTTCAGTTTTACTTGCATAATCTTTAAGTTTTATATTCATTATCTTAAGCTCACTATTAGCTTTATTTAATTTATCATTAAGGACTTTTATCCTTTCATTTTCATCACTTTGTATTCTCATAAGAATAATTACATACAATATAAAACTCATTATATTTATTGATGTAAGCATACTTTTTAATCCTAAAATATAATTTTGAATTCTAGTGTTATAATAAACTAAGTACTTTGAAAATGAAACCATACTAAATTTTAGTGACACAAAATCATAATCACATAAAATATATATAATAATCATAATACTTAAAAATATTAATTTATTATTTCTATCTTTTACATGATAAATTATATCTGCAATTACCACTAGAATTATGCCGTTATAGCTCATATTTAACGCATATAATACTACTGAACATAAGGCTAACTCCATAGTAGAAAACAAGATTATTACACCTAGACGTTTTCTTTCCTGTTTTTCTTTTAATTGCATAATGATTAAAAGTACTATATATGTGATTATTGAAATTATAACAGTAAGATTAGGCTTCATTGGCAAAGTAGGTATTTGCTCTAAAAATTCTCTTGATCCACTAGAATTACTTATTAAATAAGTACTATACGCCATAGTTATAGAGATAAAAAGAATTATTAATAAATTCAGCCATTTCATAAAATAACCAATATACGATAATATCTTATTCCATTTCATTATACTGCTCCTTATTACTATCTAATTTTCTTACTGCCATGCATCTATTTTATATTTATCTATATTCTCACTGTTTATAATCTCAACTGGAACAATTATTTTCTTCTCTATAGAATTTCCTTTAAATATTTCGTATAATTTTTCTGCTGAAATTCTCCCAATATTCTTTGGAGATTGTGCTACTGTAACAGTCATTCTGTTATCCTCTATCATTCGCTTTCCATCTGGAGATCCATCAATTCCATAAACCTTTATATTTTTTATATTCTTTTGTTCTAAAGCCATAATCGCACCTAGTGCACTTGGATCATTCAATGCCATAATAACGTTTGCATCTGGTGCTTTAGCTAGTAAGTTTTCTACAACAGGCATTGCTGTTTCTAATTGTCCATCACAGTTACTTCTTGCAACTATTTTATAATTATTATTATTTTTAATTGTATCTTCAAATCCTTTAATCCTGTCTATAGCTGATTTTGCTATTGTATGCTCTAATAAAATTATATTAGCTTCTTCACTATTTTTCATTAAATCTTTTGCACATTCTACACCAGCATTATAATTATCAGACAAAATGGTACAATCTATTAAATTTTCATCATATACATCTGTATCTATTGCAATAATAATGATTCCTGCCTTTTTTGCATCTTCAAGAGCTGGCTTTATCCCTATCCAATCAACTGTATTTATAAAAATTGCATCCACTTTCATATCTATAAAGTCATATATTTCTTCAATTTGTTTGTCTAAATTTAAAGCTGGATCTCTTGTTATTAAAACATCACCTTGTTCTTCAACTATATAACGTATTTCTTGATTTATGACTTTAAAATAAGTATTATTCATAGTCATATAAGTTGCACCAATTCTTCTTTGATTTTCTACTCCATCAGCAGAATATATGCCATCACTATCAATATAAATAAAAATACCTATTGTGCCTATAAAAAACATGAATATAAGAATAATAGCTATTAGTGTTCTTCTATACTCCCTTATCATATCTCCCCCCACTATTTTCTAAAAACTCATTACAATACAACTATATATTATCTCATTTTTTCTATTAAATCCAGTTTATCACAATATATTCTATTTAAGTATATAATAGAAATACTTAATAAAATGTAGTATGACAATTGTATATCAATTTTATATAATAAAATCAAAAAATTATCTAATTAAAGAATCTCTCAATTTGATTTAACCTTTTATCAGACAGAAACATGTAATATATATAATTAATTGAATCATATGAAATAAAATCATATAATCAAATAGAAGTAAAGAATATTTAGGAGGGAACCAACATGGAAAAAGGTAATTTTAAGTTAGGCAGTCTACCTTATGATAGATTCACAATTGAATCCTTCGAAGCTGAAGGCAAAAATATTTTAAATAAATTTAAAGAGGTAAATTCTGGAGAAGAACAATTTACAGTTCATAGAAAATATTATGAATTAATAGAAAAAATGGCTACAACAAGAATTTTAGTACAATTAAGATATGATGGTAATGTTACTGATAAGTTCTATGAAGATGAACAAAATTATTATGATTCAATATGGCCTAGAGTTACAGCTTTCGAAACTGAATATAAAAAAGAATTATTCAATACTAATTTCAGATGTTATTTGGAAGAGAAGATAGGAAAGATCGCCTTTAAAGATATAGAATTTGATTTAAAATCTTTTGATGAATGTATCATTTCTCTAAAGCAAGAAGAAAATACATTAATTTCTGAATATAACAAGCTTCTAGCAGAAATTAAAATTGATTATGAAGGTGAAAAATTAAATCTTTCTCTTTTAGGAAAATATTTGACTAATAAAGATAGAAATATAAGAATATCAGCCACTAAAGCTAGAAGTCTAGAGCTTTCAAAAATCAAAGATAAGTTAGATGACATTTATGATAAAATGGTCAAAAACAGAACTGAACAAGCTAAGAAATTAGGCTATAAAGATTATGTAGAACTTGCTTATTACATTATGGGAAGAACTACTTATGGAATAGAAGAAGTAAGAAAGTTTAGAAATCAAGTCAAGAAATATTTAGTTCCTTTTGCAAGTAAATTACATGATGAAAGAAGAAAGAGATTAGAATTAGAAAACTTAGATTCTGTTGATGAAGGAATTTATTTTAAAGAAGGAAATCCAACACCTATTGGAACTGCTGATGATATTTTTAGAGCTGGAAAGAAAATGTATAGTGAATTATCTGAAGAAACTAATGAATTCTTTAATTTCATGTTAGATCATGAACTTTTTGACGTACTTGGCAGACCTAATAAAGCTGGTGGCGGTTATATGGAAATGCTATTTACTTATAAAGCCCCAATAATTTTTGCAAACTTTAATGGTACAAGTGGAGATATAGATGTTATAACTCACGAATGTGGCCATGCATTCCAAGGATTTATTACAAGAAATGATGAAATTAGAGAACATAACAATATAAAAATGGAAACAGCTGAAACTCATTCAATGTCTATGGAATTCTTTACAGAAAAGTGGATGGAATTATTCTTTGGCAATCGTGCTGATGATTATAGAAAAATGCATTTAGAAGATGCTATAGCCTTCATTCCATATGGCTGTATGGTAGATGAATTCCAAGAAATAGTTTATTCTAAGCCTGAACTTACTAAAGAAGAAAGAAGACAAGTTTGGAAAGACTTAGAAAAACAATATAAACCTCATTTAAAATATGAAAATGATGAATTCCAAGGAGAAGGGCGTAGATGGCAGCTTCAAAAGCACATATACATGTATCCATTCTATTATATTGATTATTGTATAGCTCAAACTTGTGCTTTACAATTTAAAATTAAAATGGATGAAAATTATGAAGATGCATGGAATAAATATTTATCCTTTTCTAAAGAATCTGCAAAAGATAGTTTCCAAAATATGCTTCATCATATAGGATTTAAGAGTCCTTTTGAAGATGGATACATGAAAGATTTAGTGTCAAAACTAGATAAATAAATTTAAAATAATTCCAATATAGAATCAATTATAATTATTCTATAGAATAAATCCTATAAAAAAAGTATAAATAGGCAATTTTGTTTTACTCCACTGTCTATCTATACTTTTATTTATTTTATTAAAACTAAGCCCTTACTTCTCGCACAAGTACATTCTCTTGGTTCCTCTGAATGTAAACATTGATATTTGATCTTTTTAGGTGCTTGAATTTCAACTTTCTCTTTTATGTTATTTAATTTATTTTCTTCTTTACCTATTTTGACCACTTCCTTTTATAGCATATTATGATTATATAATAGTAATTATTATTAATCAATCATTTTCCATATTAAAATAAATTTATTCAAAATGCTAATTATTAAGTGTTATCTAAAAACTATTAAATCTAATTATAATTTAGATCATAATATAACAGGCATAAAAAACATCTGCTTTTTATTTTCAACTTTATGAATTTCAAAATCCATTTCATATACTGCCTTTAAGTTTTCTTTTGTTAAAACATCTTCTACAAAGCCATTTGCATAAACAGAACCATCTTTCATCAAAACAATTTTTCTGCAATAAGCTGAACTTAAACTCAAATCATGTAATATTGCAATAATTGTCTTGTTTTCTTCTTCGTTTAATTTTTTTAATGTCTCCATTAATTCAACTTGATATCTAATATCGAGATGAGAAATTGGCTCATCTAAAATCAAGTATTTTGTATCTTGAGCTATTGCCCTTGCTACTAATACTCTTTGTGCTTCTCCTCCACTTAAATAGGAAAATACTTTATCTTTTAAGTAAGTGCAATTAGTGACTTCCATAGCATGATCAATAAGCTCCCTATCTCTTTTAGATAAATCCTGGAATCTCTTTTGATACGGAGTCCTTCCCATAGAGATAATATCATAAACTGTAAAATTCACATCCATATTAACATTTTGAGGTACAAAAGAAATATTAGTTGCTATTTCTTGTCTAGAATATTTATTTATATTTCTATTATCTAAGCAAATACTTCCTTCCTTTATCTCTAAAAATCTAAGAATATGACGTATAAAAGAAGTCTTACCTGATCCATTTGGTCCCAGAATACCATAAAATCCCCCTTCATGAAAATCTTCTGAAATATTATTTAATATATAATTTTCATTATCAGGCTTCCAGCATAAATTATTTACTGATAAAGTTTTATCTTTCATTTTCAACATCTTAAAACCTTCCACTTTTTGTATTACGATAAAGTAAATATATAAAATATGGTGCTCCAAATACTGCAGTAATAACCCCTACTGGTATTTCTGTAGGTTGTGCTATTGTTCTTGCAATAGTATCACAAATAACCATAAAACCAGCACCACCAAAATAAGAAAATAAAATTAAAAATCTATGATCTGATCCCACAAGTAATTTCATGCAATGTGGAATTATCAATCCAACAAATCCTATTGTTCCACTTACAGATACACCGGATGCTACTAAAAGTGCACATATTAATATCAAAATATTTTTTAATCTAACTGTATCTATTCCTAAGCTACTTGCTATATCATCACCAGTCAAAATTACATTTAAGTCTCTGCCAAACATAAATATAGTAGTAACACAAATTACTGATATCACCGTTAAGAATATAACCTTATTCCAATTAGCTGAACTAAAACTTCCAAGCTGCCATAAGTACACTTTTTCTAATTGCTCCCTATTATAGATCATAAGTAAAGATATTAATGCACTCAGCATTGTTCCTATAGCTGTTCCTGTTAATAACAAATTTGTAGTCATAAATTGTCCACCTAAACAACCAATTTTATATACTAAAAGTACTGATAAAACAGCACCAACAAAGGCAAAAATACTAGTTATTCCTAGACCAAAAAAATTCAATGTAATTCCTGATAAAATAGCCAAAGTTGCTCCAAGGGATGCTCCTGATGAAATCCCAAGTATATGAGGATCTGCTAGAGAATTTCTAAATATTGCTTGGAAGGTGCACCCCACCACTGCAAGGGCTCCTCCAACAAGAGAAGCCTGCAATATCCTCGGTAGGCGCACCTTCCAAATAATAACTTCATATACTTCTTTTATATCTGCTGTATCTATCAAATTATTTATAATTGGAATTTTAGAAAGTATAACTTTAAAACTATCGCCAATTGTAATAGATGATGATCCAACAGACGCAGAGGCTAATATACATAGGAACAAAAAAATACTCAATATAATAACATAAAAACAATACTTTTTTTTCTTTGCTTCCACTCTATTATCCTCCTATTATTTAAATGCTTCTGGATGGAATATTTCAGCTAATTTTAATAATCCTTCTGAATTACGGTATCCTTGACGATCTAATAGATTATTGTCAATTTCATATACTCTACCTTCTTTAACAGCAGTTAATTCTTTATATCCTTCTGTAGACATAAAGTTTTCTTTTTCACCTGCTCTTACGACTATAATATCTGGGTCTGATTCTAATAATGATTCTAATGAAAATGACCAGCTATCTGATTCTGGTACTATATTGTTTCCACCAGCTAATTTTATAAGCTGACCTACAAATGTATTTTCTGGTGCTGAGAAGTCTCCACTTTCTCCATATCCAACAACATAATATACACTCGGCTTTTCTAATTCAGAAACAGTTTTTGTAACTTTATCAATTGAAGCTTTCATTTCTTCTACTGTCTCAGTTGCTTCTGGCTGTTTATTTAATGCTGTTCCTAATGTCTCAATCATACCATATACACCAGTAACATCATTTTCTTCATATAAACCAATCACTTTAATACCTGCTGCTTCAAGTTTAGCTGTATTTTCTTCATCAAAATGTGTAGAAGCAATAACTAAATCTGGTTCTAATCCAATTATCTTTTCAATATCTGGTTTTCTTAACGTTCCAATAGATTCTACATTCTCTACTTGCTCTGGATAATCACAATAATCTGTTCTTCCAACTAATTTATCTTCTGCTCCAAGTTTATATATAATTTCAGTTATATTGGGAGCTACAGAAATAATCTTCTTCGGTTCTTTTTCAAGTGTTAGCTCTTTTCCAAACGAATCTTTAATTTTAACAGGATATGATACCTTTTCTGATTGAGCTGATTCCTTTGCATTATTTCCACCTGATACATTGCTATTTCCACAACTCATTAAACCTATAGACATGACAACAAATAATAGTAATACCGAAACTTTTTTTAATAGTTTATTCATTTTATCTCCTTCTTGTTTTCTCCCGCCCAAAGAAGAACACGATTTAAGTTATGGCAGGTTTCCTGACTTAAGAATCATATTACTTACCAAATTCCTTCTCAAGCTTAATGCTCAATGGTAAATATAATTTTGGCTTTCATCCTCTCTCACAGTAGTGGGGGCTGCTATGGAATCTCACCATATTCCCTTTTAACTTCTAAACATTATGTTAATATAGAAGCACCATACTAATACGCAATTTATTATATATACCTCTTTAATATATTTCAAGGATAAATAATTTTATTAACTTTGAAACATAAATATGAAATTCATATAGCTGCTGTATTATCAGTATCTTATAAAATAAAGCACGTTAAAAGAATATATATTTTTAAATTCTTATATTCTTTTAAAAAAACACACATCACTATAAAATGTGCGGTTTTCAATAAACTATTTCTCACTCTACTTCTTCAATATACTTACAATTAATGTATATATGATTTAGAAAAATAAATAATCTTTCATAAAGCGGATATATTTTTTCACCAAATCTGCCTTCTAAAATCTCACCTATTTCTTTAACAGTTTTGATCCCATCAATCTGCATAAATACTTCACTGCTATATTCATCTAACATTATCTTTTTATACATAGGAATTTTAAATCTTAACCTTCTAAAAAACTTCTGTATTTTATGATCTTGCTTTTCAAGTACAGTAACTCGCCTGTTTTTATCTACTTCATATTTAATATAGTCACATATTTTAAATTTTAAGTTTAAAACTTCATCATTATTCATTGTTGTTCACCTTAGATAACATGATTGGTATTGTAGTAGCTACAACTAAAATTACTAATAAAAGTATAGCCATCATATTACTATCAGCAAATCCTAATGGAGTTTTAGGTGTTATAATCCCAATTACTTGTAATACAATTCCTAACAATCCTATTATAGATCCACCTGCAACAAGCCCTGATGATAAACTTATTCCATTTGATACCCTAATTTCTTTTTCCTTTTCACTTTTACTCATTTTTTCAACAAATACCCTTATTAAGGCTCCTACTAATATTATAGAAGTTGTTGATATAGGTAAATAAAATCCTATAGCAATAGTCATTATTGGTAAATCCAATAAGAATAAAAATAATGCCATAACAACACCTACTATAATCATAGGCCAAGGTAAATCACCTGACATTATACCTGAAGTTAATGTAGACATTAAATTGGCTTGAGGCAATGCAAATTGTGCATTTACTCCTGTAACCGCTAATTGTCCTGAAAGTACCATTATTGTTCCTGTAACAACTATAACACCTATTATACTTGCTATTGCAAAGGAATTTTGCATTTCTTTTTTACTTCCACCTATTACATATGTCACTTTTTGGGATTGACTATATCCACCGGCTACTGATATTGCTACAACCATAAATGCAGCAAATAAAAGTAATGATTTATTATCAGCTTTAGTAGTCCATCCCATTATAACAAATACTAATGTTAATATAACTAATGAAGCTATTGTCATACCTGATACAGGAAGATTTGATGTTCCTATTGTACCAGTTAAACGTCCAGCAACAATTACAAATAATAAGGATAAAATTAATGAAACAATCACGGCTATTATAGCCATTGTAGTACTTTGAGAAACTATAAATGCTGCTATAAATGCTATTATAATTCCTCCTAAAAGTACCATGATTTCACCTGAACTCTTTCCCGAGTTTTTATCACTTCCTGATTTTGCTTTGAATGTTTCTTTCAAAGAAATAAATATAGTAGGTATAAGCTTAATAGCTCCTATTATACCTCCACAAAGCATCATTCCTGCTCCTATATACTTAACATAACTTGATGATATTGCATTTACATCCATTTGATGAAGTAATATTGTAGCATCATTCCATGTCTGCATATTACGATCTGCCAAATCAGTGAAATAACCTATCAATGGAGCAATACCAAAGTTAGCTAAAACTGAACCTGCAAACATATATAAAGATACTTCTAATCCTACAATAAATCCTATACCTAATAATAATGGATTTACTTCAGTAGAAAACTTCCACTTATAAAACTTACTTCCTATAAAATTAATAGTATTATTAATTACATTTAAAAATGATCCTGTTAAAATATTTATAATACCACTTATTACAAAACCAATTCCCATAAATTTTATAGCATCTCCGCCACCTTCTGATGCAACAAGAGTTTCAGAAATTGCCATTGATTCTGGATACATAAGCTTTCCATGCTCTTCAACTATTAAGTAGTTATAAACTAATGATAGACAGCCTATACCAAATAAAGCTCCACCAATCCCTACGCTTACTCCTTCTAAAAAAGTAATATTCCTTCCTATTAATATGATTGCAGGTAACACAAAAATCATACCACTTGCTATAGATTCTCCACCACTTGACATTCCTTGTATTATGTTTTTTCCTGCAACTCCTTTGCTGCTTGCAAATGCCTTTATAAACATTGAACCTATTATAGCACCAGGTATTCCTGCTGCAACAGTTAATCCAGATTTCATGCCTGAATAAGCAGTAGATGCTGCAAATAGAGCTGCTAATATTATTCCTATTATCATTACTGCTAAATTTGATCCTTTATTTGATTTTCCAGATAAATATGGAACATATTCTTTTCCATCTACTCCGCCATAAGCTTCTTTAGGTAATTTGTTGTTCATAAAATATTCTCCTTCTTTTGTTTTATTAATCCAATTATATTTAGTATATCCATTTTATTATTTAAAATAATTTAACCTTCTATTTTTTATAAAATAAATATAAATCTTCACAATCAAAAAATAGTACCTTTTCAGCCTTATGACGCTTAAAGAAACATTGTATAAAAATTTTGCATGATAAATAATATGGAAATTAAAGAACCCCACAAAAATCTTATATTTAGATTTTTGTGGGGTTCATATTTATAGAAAAAATGTTCTTTAAAATCATCACTCTTAAATTATAATATATTTAATAATTTACTATACTTGAATAATTCTATTAATCTTTAGACGTAATATTTAAAAAGATTCATTAATATAAATAATACAACTAGGAAGCAATTTTGAAAAACATTTCTTTAGTTATTTGATATTCGATTTCTCTATCCAATTCTTTAGCTTCCATAAATCCTATTCCTTTAAATAAATTTCTTGATCTATCATTTGTTTTTTTGATTTTTGCAATAACCTTATTTGTTCTCATATCAAAAAACGCTTTTTTTAAGGCTTCAATTACAGCATCGTGACCTATACCTTTTCCCCATAACTCCTTTTCTCCAACTGCGATTACTATTTCAATATCCCCATTTTTAGGGATTAATCTTAAAAAACCGATTGTTTCATATGTGGCTTTAATAGTAAAAAAACTGCAATTATTATTAAATAAATGAGTTAGTATAGGCATATCTATTCTGTTTATAACATTAATTAGATTCTCTTTAGCATTTACACCTTCATTTAAGTTACTTGCTATTTCTTTATCGCTAAGCCAATAAGCCATTTTTTCTGCATCAGATTTATATACTTCCTGACTTAGCTGAATACTAATCGTTTCCACTAGTTACACTCCTTAATCTATCTATTCTCTTTACGAATATATTATTACTGGACCGGCCTTACATACATATTACTATCAATATGGCAATAAGTAAAAATCTATATTGTTTATTATTTGAGTTTGGCTTATTTTTTAAATGTTTCTCTCAACTTTTTACTCTTTTTCTATACAAGTTATATTTTCCATTTTTAGCCTTTAATTTCCTTTTAAAGTTATTAAAAGGATTTTTATTACATAACTAATTATCAATATTTTATAATGAAGCTTTCAAATTCTATTTAAAATATTATCTATATTATAGCTGTACGATTTCAAGTTATATTTGCATTATAATCTGTGATAATTAGAATATTTTATATTTGTCTATTAATATAATTATTTATTATATTAAACTGAAAGATGAAATCACAATTTCCGATAAATAATTTATATACATGCCAACTTCGTCTTTAGCTTCTTTGTATAACAAATTCTGATATAAACTTTAATGCAATAAAGTATTTAAAATATGAATACTTTATCTAAAATTTTTTTAAAATCTCTTTAATTTTTCTTATATTTCATATTTTTTTAAATACTCATTGAAAAAAATTTTAAATCATATTATTCTTCATTGTAGTGGAATGTTATTATTCTGCAATGTTCCGGAACAATTATTGTATTAATAGAAAGGGATTTGATAAAATGAAAAATTCAAATTGTAATTATACTGCGGCTCAATGGCAAAGTGTACCTCCTTCTAAGGTAGATATAAATGAAGAAACGCTTTTAAAGCTTGATCCTATTATACGTTCACAATATAACAATATAAATGGAATTATTATTGTGCATAAAGGAAATATTGTTCTGGAGAGATATTATAATGGATATAGAATTAATGATAAATTTCATGTAGCATCTATAACTAAAAGCATTTTAAACGCCTTAATTGGTATTGCTATAGATAAAAAATATATCAAAAGTATTGAAGAACGAGTACTTGATTTCTTTCCAGAATACACATTTTCATCACATGATGAACAAAAAAATAAAGTTACGCTCCATAACCTTCTTACCATGACTACTCCATACCCATTTGAGGATTGGAAAGAACCATTAGACAAGCTATGTACTCAAGCCGATTGGGTAAAATATACTCTTGATTCCCTAGGAGAAGATGGTGAGATTGGCAAGTTTAAATATTCAACAGCAGGAGCACATCTAATTTCAGCTATAATTACACGTTCTACAGGAAAGTGTGCACGAGATTTTGCAAATGAATACCTATTTAAACCAATCGGAATTAAACCAATTTCAGATTACAAAGTAGATAAATTTGACTATGAATATTTGTTTGGCAAAAAATTAAAGGGATGGCCTCATGATCCTAATGGTAATTCTACAGGTGGGTGGGGACTTAACCTAACAACTAGGGATATGGCTAAATTGGGCCTCCTATATTTAAATAACGGTATTTGGAATGATAAACAAATACTCTCTAAAAATTGGATTAAAGAATCAACGACTATGCATGAAGGAGAAAATGATTTTATGTCCTATAAATATGGCTATTTATGGTGGCTTCAAAAAGATGACGTTTTTTCATATTCAGCTATAGGAGATGGAGGTAATATGATTTGTTGTATACCAGAAAAAGATTTGGTAGTAGCAATTTCATGTGAAATAATTCCGCAAACAAATGATAGATGGGAACTTATAAAAAACCATATTATTCCATTTATAAAAAATTAAGATTTATATTAATGTAAATAATATAAAACAAAAAAACTACTATCAATCAGAGATTAATAGTAGTTTTTTATAATTATTAAAAAATCTTACATTATAGTATACTTAATCAAATAAAAAGTCTTTAGTATAATATGTTAATATTCTTGTAAAAATAATCATTTATATATCTATAATTCATTTTTCTAGTTCAATCCTGCTGCTGCTTTACGATTGCTTATTTCCTTTTTTGCTCTATCTATATAGCTATTTATCTTACTTCTTTCTGAATCACTTTTTGCATTTTGTAAATTATGTTCATAAACTCTTAAAATTTCATTTTCATTTTTAATATCTATTTCTGCATTCATTTTATTCATACTGATTACTTCCTTCTTTAATTTAATACTATTTTATATAATAATAAAATTTCATAAATTTCATTTTTACTTATATTAAATAATACTATTTATATAGTAAAAACAAAGTTTAATATTGATACAATAATTATATCTTTCGATTCTAAATATATGCATTTATAATTTCCATAGCTTTCGATATTATATCTAATATATTTTCTTTAAATATTTTTTTCGCCTCCTGGATATTATTTGCATCTATTTAAACTAATTCTTTGCACTATACTATAACTCTATTTTTGTTAAACACCTCTTTTTAATACATCATATTAACATAGGCAATACTTTTTATGATTAAAAAAATGTATATATTAAAGTCCTCAGATGATAATTATTAGATATCTCTTTCTATTAATTATTATAGCACTTTTATCTTTATTTGTTAAGAAACAACAATAATTATATTCTATATATAAAGTAAGATAACTAAATATTTTTCTTTTATAAAAATATTTAGTTCTTTATCAACTGTACAGATATAAGTCTTTATTTCATATACTTTTTCTTTCTCCCAAGGCTGACTATATCTAAAAGTAATTTCAGTTGTACCTTCTTTTAAAGCCAAGAACTTCCAAGTGTATATTCCTCCAGAACCATATAATCCATTATTATTGGTAATATACTCATCATAATCTTCATTTATAATACCATCTGTCTTAGTGCTATATTCCCAGCCACAGCTTGCTATTGGGTTTCCTTCAAGACTTATATTTATTTCGGTTAGCTATTTTATAAATTTTATTTTTCTCCTCTAAATACATCTATGACATTCTCAGGTGCATAATAACCATAGTACTCTGTAGAACTAAAATTTAATGAATCAGCAAGCTTAGTTTCTAACCCATCTTTTGTCTTCCATAAACTAAATAAATCTCCATCTTTTCTTACAAACAGCACTTCATTGTTTGATAAATATTTAGGCATAAAATCAAATGATTTGCTATTTGTAATTTGACTTACTTTCTTTGTATCAACATTTACTGCATATATATAGTGTGGTTGACTTTCCCAATTTTTTAAACTTTCCGTTTCATCATCTTTTAAAGTGTTACTTCCAGAATACATTATATTTTTTCCATCGCTAGAATAGTCAGGTGTCATTGATACTTGGTCTTTTGGAATTAAACTTGTAAATGTGTTATTTTTCACATCGAAAACTCCCAATGTTTTATTATAATACATCTCTCTATATTCACCATTATTAACTGCAACATAGTTACTATTCACTGGATTTTGTGAAATATTATCTTTATATGCCAAAGCAATCATATTATCATTTTCTATAAACTTATTATTTAAAATATCATATACTGTAAATTCTGTCATATCAGCAGACATTGAAGCAGCATTAGGTTTGTTCCATATATATAAATACCTATCATCATTTGAAATTTTCGAAATATTAGGTGTTGATCCTATTGATTCCAACAAGTCAGACATTTTTGCTTCTTCTCCAATATCTTTATCATTCCCCTTTTTACTTTCTAAAATAACCTTTTCTTCTTTAGTATCTAAATCATAAACAATTATTCCTATTGATTTAATATACTGATCATTTCCTTCAGTATATTCTAGCTGTTTATTGGCATATATCTTATTCTTACTATCACAATTAATATTGTAGTAGTTATACTTATTATTTATAATACTTGTTGAATTTTTTAAATTAATATCATACTTTAATATTCCAGAATTCTTAACAGAATAAATCAACTTTTCTGAACTGTTCCAATTATATGACTCTACATTTTTTGATACTTCTATTATTTCTTTAGTCTTAATATTGCAAACATATAAATTGTCTTCCTTGGTATAAGCTATATATTTACCATTTCGAGATATTATAGGCAAATTAATATTATCGCTTTTATCAAGAAGAATTGGATTGCTTCCCTTTAGTTCTGACATATATAATCCATCCTTTGACACAAAAACGGCAAATTCCGTTGTTTTATTAGTTGCTAAAGTATTATTGCCTTCAGCAAATACAGATTTCGCTGCCAATAGACTTGTAGATGTAAACATAACAACAGCTATAAGTGAAATGCCAACAATTAACTTACGTGATTTTTTAAAAAATATTATATTTTTCAATCTTTTTTCAAGCTCCCTTCTACTTTTGCAAACTGATGCCCCTAATGATAATGATTTATTTTGCGAATATTCTATTTGTTCTAATATAATTTCTCCATAATATTTTCTTTTTACTTTATCCATATTTTTAATAATTTGTTCATCTAAAGACAATTCGCAAATTATATTTATCTTATTTCTAAGAATATATACAACAGGGTTAAGCCAGTTGATTACATTTGCAATAAGTGGCATTATTTTTATCCATAAGTCTTTACGTTTATAGTGAATTAATTCATGTGTAAGTACTATTTCAAGCTTGTCCAAATATTGATTCATTTTAGGAATTATAATTACAGGAGCAAATATACCTGTAATCATTGGACTTCTTATAAATGAACATTCTTTCAAAATTATTTTTCTATTTATATTCAATTTTTTCTTACATATTTCTAAAGAAGTAATTATAGATTCATCTTGAATTAAATGACTTATATTTTTAAGCTTTTTAGAAAAAGACATATACACATATATTTCTTTAGCTGTAAATATTATTGCACCTAACATCCATACATAAAATAATATTTCTTTATTAAAAATCTCAAACATTATTTTTGATTTTTCCAAATCACATTGTTGTTCACTTGTAGATTTTAATTGCTTGTCTTTATTATTCGGAACTTGATTACTAATTATTCCATTATGTTCTTGTGATGAATTCATTTTATTAATGTGTAATATCTTACTTTCACTTTGGGCAGGCAGGTAATTATTGTAAATTGTTACTGATGGTAATTTAACAAAAGTTCCTATAGGTATAATAAAAACTAAAAGTGTCAGAACTAACATATAATAATTCCAAGTTGCACTAAAGTTTTTATTTGTAAATGGCTTAAATATACAAGTAATTATAAATAAAAAGCTTCCTGTTACAGACATTTGTAGAATCGGGGTTAAACTCCCCATATTTCTATACCTCCTTAAGCCATTTTTTTAATTCAGCTATATCATTTTTGCTTATTTTCTTATTATTAAATAATGTGGCTATAAAATTTTTAACAGAACCATTATGCATATCTTCTAAGAAATTATCGGCTTGAATTGCCTTGTATTCATCTTCAGTGATTTTAGCAGAGTAATGATTTAATTTTCCCACTTTAGTCATACTTAATATTCCTTTTTCCACCAACCTTGATATAAGAGTCATTACTGTTGTAGTTTTCCATGAATTATCTTTCGGCAATTCTTCTAAAATCCCCCCTGTTGTAACCTGCTCATTTTTCTTCCAGATAATTTTCATTATTTCCATTTCCGCTTCTGAAATCTTTCCCAATTTCATATATATCATCTCCAAAATTTAATTCTACAATCTGTAGTTTATGTTTTTATACTACGCCTTGTAGAATGTATTGTCAATATATTCCTTGTAAAATTATTTAACTATAATAGTGTATTTATCTGAAAATAAGTCTCCATTCTATGCAATGGCATTGAATGAGAAGATTTTCTTTTTCCTTTGTAGCATTAATCATATCTATGAGTTTGCTTTTCTTTACCACTCTATATTTTCTATAGGCGATTATTATGAAGATCCATGAAAATACTAAGATTACTATAAGGATAAAATTTATTGAAATTGTAAAAGGATGGATTTTGCTAATAGCTTAAAAAATAGTTTAGATAAGATTATATCAAATGCAAGTTAAATTGAAAAAAACTTGAAGTTCTAATATTAAAAATGATGAAAATGCCTCCCTGGTTAAAGCCTCACTAAAATGTGTGCACAAATACTCAAAATATAAGAAAATATCTGAATTTATATATTTAAACTTCTCCATAAAAAGCAAAACAATGGTTGAGCCAATTATTTCAAGGCCTTTCCATTGTATCACATTGTTTGTTCTTATTTGGTGGAGGCGAAGCATTGTCTTTGAAAGCCACCATTCTATTCTTAAATAAAAATACGAATAACATTAAAAATATCTATATTATAAAAATCCTCAACTTTCATAGAAGAAAAGTAGCTTATTATTCTTAACTCTTTATTGTTGCAGTTTGCAATTGTCAGAATTATATATCTAGCAAATGCTATTGAAGTATAAAAGCATCTTTGAATTATCAGTGTTTTATTCTGAAGCAGATTTTAAATCATTTAGTAATTTATCATTATATTATTGAGATAGTATTTCTCTACTAGTAAATAATTCAACATATAAGTAAAACTCTTCTTTAGTTTTTATTCTCTGTCTTATCCAATAGTTTATATTTTTTATAATTAACTTTTGATTGTTTCTTAATACATTTCTACTTTTTATCCATACATTTCTTATATATTCATATTTAATTTCAAGATTTTTAGCTGCGTCATAAATATAAGATTCACAAAAAAATAAAATTACAATCCATCACCTTCTCACCATGACTACTCCATATGAATTTGAAGGTTGGAACGAACCATTAGATAAGCTATTTGCTCAAGTTGATTTGATAAAATATGCTCTTGATTGGTTAGGAGAAGGTGATGAAATTGGCAAGTTTAAATATTCAACAGCCGGATCTCATTTACTTTCATCTATAATTACACGTTCTACAGGAAAATGTGCAATGTGCATGAGAGTTTGCAAATGAATACCTATTTAAGCCAATTGTGATTAAACCAATGCCAGATTACAAAGTAAAAATTTAATATTTATATTAATATTATTTGTAATATCGGATATTTTTACCGATCAAGAATAAGTTAATTTTAAGATGTTTTTAAAATATGTGGCTAGTCAGCCTATACTTCAGCACTCACACCTGCTACTAAAAATTTACTCAAGTATTAAATCCCCTTAAGTAACACAAAATATAATTAATAATTTTTTTTGGGAATAATAACGTTAAACGTTCTGCTGATAGATTTATTTATGAAAAGACTAATAGAATACCAACTGTTCTTCCAATGATAATGGAAATCTAAGCTTAAATAAAAAAATATAGGTAAACAATATAATAGCAAATTGTTTACCTATATACACACATTTATGCTTGGAAATATTTATCTTACAAGTTTTCTAAAAAGTATAATTGATAACGATGATTTGATTTATAGCTTAGGTATACCTAAAATTATTTTTTATCAATTATTTATTTGATTTAACTGTAATCTATCATAATATATATACTTCATTAAGCATCTTCACTGGAAAATTTAAGCTTTTAAAAGCATAATTTCCTCTTAATTTCCGTTATATTTATTCCTTCAACCATTGTTTTTGCAAAGATGCATATATTATTAAGAGCTTCATTCAATCCTCCATCACCTTTTTTAGGCATCTTAACAATATTAATACTATCTTTATAGCCTGCTATTACATCTTCATTTTCTTTTGACATCACAGCAAATGCTTTTATAGAAGTTTTAGTTGTAATATCTGTTGCTAATTGTGCACACATTTTTGCATAATCTTCATAATTAAAAGCTGGTCCACATACTACAATATCCGGTTTGATTTTTTCTAACATAGCACATATTTTACGGCTAACTTGATCTGATTCTGAAAAATAAGTTCCAGTTCCACAATAAAATATTGCATCTATCCTAGAATCTATCTCTTTTAAATACGGTTTCATCATAATTGCTGGACCAATCATCTCTCTAGTTCCAGTTAATGGTATAGATTTATCTTCCTTTGTACCACGTCCAGATTGAATCTGGTCAAATATCATTACAATGTTCATATCCTTATCTCCATTTACTTATTTTTAAATGTTCATTAGCTTTACATCAAATCTGTAATCATAAGCTTTTCAAAATTAACTACAAATACTTTACATAATGCTTTATAAATCATCAAATGAAATTGCATTATCTGAGTCACTAACTGATTCCACTTCATCTTTTATATATTGTTTATCCATCATTTTTACAAATGGCATATAAATAAATATACCACCAATTAAAAGAATTAGTTGAAGCAAAGCGCCTCTCCATCCAGTTGTCAAAAATCCTGATATAATAACTGGTGTTGTCCATGGTAAACTTACCCCACTGCAAAATGGTACTAATCCACTTAACATTACAAAGTATGATACTAAAATATTTATAAGAGGTGTTAATAAAAATGGAATCAAAATCATTGGATTTAATACAATCGGAAGACCAAATATAATAGGTTCATTTATTCCAAATAATGCTGGAGCAAAAGATATTCTACTCAAATCTTTAATACGTTTTGATTTACAGAATAATACCATAGCAATTACCATCGATAAAGTAGAACCAGCTCCTCCAAATGTTGTAAATAAATCATAAAATTGTTGATTTATTACATGCGGAAGTGGATTTCCAGCTTGATATGCTGCTAAATTTTCCATTGATAACGGTGTTAATATTGGTTGCATGATACTTCCTACAATTGATCCACCATTTATTCCAAAGAACCAGAATACATGTTGAAATCCCATTGCAATTAATACGGCACCTACTGTACTACCTAGTGATTGAAGTGGTCCTTGTAAGCATTTAAATATAAAATCAAATGCATTACCATATGGTGTTAATGAAAATAAAATATTTATTAGAAAAAATATAGTTAAAACTACTGCAGAAGGTACTAATGCTTCAAACGATTGAGTAACAGCTGGAGGTACACCTTCTGGCATTTTTATCATCCAACCTTTTTTCTTTACAAATGCATAAATATGAACTGATATAAATGCAGTAATAATTCCAACAAAAATTCCTTTAGATCCTATCCATCCAAGAGGAATTCCTGGTAATGTAACATTTCCGTCTGTAACTGAATATGGCATCAAAATAAACCACGATACAAGTGCTACTGCTGCTCCAGACAATTTATCTACATTTAGTTCTCTCGAAAAAGAATATGCAATTCCAATAACAGCAAAAATAGCCATAATGTCAAATGTAGCATTTGTTGGTTTTGACATATATGAAGTCCAATTATCGCCAAAAAACTTTGCCCAAAATTCTACCCAATTAGGAATTGGAAAATTTGCAACTAGTAAAAAGAAGGAACCAATAATTAATAGTGGAGTTGTTAATAAAAATCCATCCCTAATAGCAAGTAAATATCTATTTTTACCAATCTTTTCAGCAAGTGGTATAAAAATTTTTTCAAGTTTATCTATCATTAATAATCTCCTCTTATTGTTATTTTTTAGACTTTGACTTTGTTAATAAATTCGTCATAACTGCACGATTCACACAATAATTCCATTTTATTCGGATTATTTATAAGATAAGATATCCAATCAAATAATATTTTAATAAGTTGTTTCTCAAATTTATTAATTACGACTAATATTACAAATTTTATATAAAATCCACCCCATTTTATCGGTCTTTTAAGTTGTGCAACTGATATGATTGTTTCTTCTCCTAAAAAACCTAATGTATGTGGAATTGCAAATGTATTAGTTATTGATGTGGCACATATCTTTTCACGATTTAATACTAATTCTTTAAATTTAGAATTTACCTTATTATCAACATATAATTTATCGCACATATATTCTATGATTTCGTCTGGTGTAGAAAGTTCAATAGATTCATAATAGTATTCTTTATATATACGCTTCCTTATATTTAAGTTAAATTCTACCCTGAAATTGTTGATTTCTAACTTATTTAATATTTTACAGATACTCATATTTACATCTAAATCCGAAAATAATTTAATAACTACCATCTCTATTGGTAAATTATGAATAAATGGTGTAGTAGTAAGAATTAAATCTGGCTTTATTTGGTAAATACTATTTTCTTCAAAGTAATGAAGTATTTCTACAATATCAATATAATTTTTGAATATATGTAATATTTTTTCTACATATACTTTTGAAAACATTTGATTATACGGAACTATAGCTACAGCTCTATACTTAACTCTATTCTTAGCCCATCCACTCGAAACTCCTATATATAAAGAAATAATTTCAGCTTCACTATACGGTATATCTATACTTAATTTTTTTGCCCAAAATTCTACAATGTACAATCCAACTTCAAATATATGTGGATTCTCAAATCTAATATTACTTATATTTTGATTCTCTAACTCAACATTATTGTTCTTGCGTTCAATTATTCTATGTAATTGCATTTTCAAACTATTAATTAAGTAATTATCCCATCTAATGTCTATATTAAAAACTTCATAAACTTCTTCTAATACCTCAGTTACAATATCCATAGTATTTATAAATTTTTCTTTAATACTTACTAATTCATTTGCACCACAATTTGATAAACCTTTATTGCTAATCATAAGTGCAAGTGCTTCTATTTCTATGTCTTTTACCTTAATATTAATTTTTTTTGATATACTCTTATAAAATGTACTTGAAATTTCATATTCAATTCTCCTATTTAACTTATCTTGCAATATATTCGAATTTATATAATTTCCTTGAATCATTCTTTGAATATTTATTCCTATCTGAAGTATTAAGCTTGGAATCATTTCTTCATAAATTGAATAGTTATATTTTTCACAAGTGCAAATTAATATATCTTTTATTTCAATAAGATTAAATAATTTAAAAAATACTGAGAGCTGATTTAAATTTAATAAATTTTTCTGAACTTTTGATATTATTAAATCTTTACAAAGTTTTCTTTTGTTAATTTCATCACCCTGTAAATATATATATCCAAATCTATGAATTAATTTTAATCCACTATATTGTTCTAACATTTTACGAATTCTACAAAGGTCCCGCTTAATTGAATGTTCACTTACATATATTTTACTTTGAAGACTTACCAGATTAACTTCTTTTCTTTCGATTAATAGCTTTCGAATTATATAGATACAACGTGAAATTGAAGTTTGTGGAATTTTAACTTCCTCTTTTTTATAAAGATAAAAATATACATCTTGATTAATTATTCTATATCCTTTTCTTATGTTAGATTTAATTAATTGGATTGAAGCTTGTTCATTAATAAATTCTATATCAGAGCGAATTGTTCTATCAGTTACTTTCAATATATTTGAAAGTTTTTTCCCTGTAATCCATTCTTCTCTCTCTTTTAATATATTAATTAATCTGTTCTGTCTATCATTTAACATAATTCAATCCACAACTTAACTTACTTAAACTTGAATCGCTTTCTTGGCTCCATATAATCTAATAAAAATAATTCATTTTCAGGAATATGTCCTATTACATTTTTCCTATTATCGTTAGGCATATCCTTTAAAGCAATCTGAAGTTCCCCTTTATATCTAGAATAATTATCATTCAGTATTACTACATCACCTCGTTTTAAATCACGAGTATTTTCTGCTGGTATTGATGCTTCAGAGAACATTGCTCTCGGTTCACTTGAACGTATCATATATTCGCTGACATCACCACGATCTGCATGATTCTTTTCATAATATAAAATATTACGCTCTATATTAGTTAGCTGTTTTTCAAATTCAATTCCAAATGTTAAAATTCCAGAATTAATTTCAGAACATGATTTTAATTCTTCTTCAGAAGCATATGCATTAGCAATAATTACATCATCAATCATTTCTGTTGCAAACAAGTGTCTAACTTGTAAATCAATAGGCAGACCTCTATGCATTTCTAATGTACATAGTCCTTCATTAACAGGCCAAGGACCAAAAGTATTTTCATTATTACTTGATACAAACGCTGCTGTATGCAGATTATATGATTTCATTAATTTATTACAGTTATTAAAGTGATTTAAACTTAAACCCGTATATTTTTGTGGATAAAAATTATGACACGTAATTAACTGATTTCTGTTTGGAAAATTGCTCATTATGTTTTCAATGTATCCATTACCTGAACTTGCATTCAGTTCAATTTTGATATTGTTTTCATTGTAGGTCATAAGACTTTCTTTAATTCCATCAAATCCTTCATCCAGACGTATACCATCTGCATTTATTTCTTGGAATAAAGATAAGTTATCATATGATACATTAAAAATATCAAATACTTTGGGATTTACATCGAATATTATCTCCATACCTTCTTCATGAGCAGTATCAATTAGTTGTTTAAACTCCTCCAATAATTCTTTTTTTGTTTTCTTTCCTACACTTAAAAGACATGTAAAAACTCTTTTAAATCCATATTTTCCAGCTAAGTGAATATATTCAATGTCTTTTTCTTTTGTTGAATGTTCTGGGTAAATAGATATTCCAAGTCTTTTCATTATTGTTATTCCTCCTTTAGTAATATATTTTTAAGTAATCTATCTTTATTTAAGAAAGATAATTTAAAATTTATTTTGTAACAATATTTTATTTATAAATAAATTTTAAATCTTTTATAATGTTAATTATATTAGAAAACTTTATTCACAAAAATAGACTCAAGATGCTAAAATATGTATTTATGTTTCCAAAAGATTTTATAAAAAATGGCTCAGCACTAAAAACTTTACTTGACAATATGAAGCAAGACTTTTTTAGAATTTAATAACCGTGCATTGACATCTTGATTCTGTCAAGAGCACATTTGTGTGTTGATCCTACAAAATTATTCATTTTTATATACACTTCAATGTTATAACAAAAATATTAATAAGTTTTTAATAGATAGATCTAAATCCTTACTTTAATTAAAATATTATTTTATTAAAATGTAACTTTGATAATTAGATTTTTAAAATCATATTAATTCCTAGTAGTTAGGAAATCAAATTACCTATTATCCGTCAATTACAGTGTATAATTTAATTTAATGAAAGTACTTTCTTAAACTACTAGATGATAAAATACTATGTATTCTTAAAATCTCAATTAAAAATATTTAATTAAAGGAGTAAATATTATGGCAATCAAAAAAATTTTATCATTTTCTTGTAAATTATGTTTTATTTCATTTGCGTTAACATCATTTCTTAATCCAATTGCAAAAGCTGATACAATAACATCAACTTCACCAACTTTACCTTATGCAACATCATATTATAATGGATATAATATGGTTTGGAATGATGAATTTAATGAAAACAATTTAGATCTTACCAAATGGAAGTATGGAACTACTCCAGAAAATGGTTCAATGAAATATGTGAATTCTTCAGATAATGTTTATGTAAAAGATGGTAATTTGGTATTAGCCGCAATTAAAGATGATTCACTTGGTGACAAGTTTACTGCAAGTTCTGGAATGGTAATTACTGAAGGTTTAGCTTCTTGGAAATATGGACGTTTTGATATTCGCGCAAAGCTTCCTGTAGAGCAAGGCATGTGGCCTGCAATATGGATGATGCCTCAAGATTCAAAATACGGCTGGCCAAATGATGGTGAGATAGATATAATGGAAGCTCTCGGCTCAGAAAAAAATAAAATATATGGCACACTTCATTCTGGAAACAATACTGATGGAGGTCAAAGTACTGGTGTAACTTATACATTATCAAGCGGAGATCTTTCTGATGATTATCATACTTATTCAATTATTTGGGAGCCAGAAAAGATTCACTTTTTAATTGATAATAAGGAATATGGTGTTGTTGATAAATGGCCTTCATACTTCAAAGTAAACGATACTCAGTATTCATTAGATTTTCCTGATCCATTTAACAAGCCATTCTACTTAATGTTAAATTTAGGTGTAGGCGGAGACTGGGGCGGTGAGCCAAATAATACTACTAAATGGGGAGAAAATACAAAGATGTATGTAGATTACGTACGCGTTTATCAAAAATCTAAATAGATTTAATCTCAACTGTAATCAAATATTAACATTACTTAGGATTATACTTCTAGTAATGTTAATATTTTTGACTATATTTTAAAAAGTACTTATAATAAAATACAAATATATACTAAAACATCGCTAAAATTATCTATAGGAGAAATTTAATGCAAATTTTATGGAAGAAATATAAAATCACTAATTTTGAAATGAATCTGGATGAATGTGGTATTGAACAATGTACTCCTGGTATTAAATATAATTACGAAGTAGTAAAAAATTCTGTTATACATTATATTTCAGAGGGAGAAGGTACATTTAAAATAAATAACCAAATATTTGATTTAAAAAAAGGGGATGGCTTTATTCTATTTAAAGGAATGAATGTTGAATACACTGCATCTATAGACAATCCATGGAAATATTATTGGGTAGGATTTAGTGGAACAAATGCAAATGAATATTTACATAGGAGTTCAATTTTTGATAATTATATAATAAATTATCAATCTAATTCCAAGATTCCATCTATAATAAAAAATATGTGTGCCTTATCTAAAACATATGATCAAAATTCATCCGATGATATTCTCCTGTTAAATAAACTGTATTATCTTCTATACACAATAACTCAAGAATTCCCTAAACCATTTCAATTGGTAAACAATTTAACACATACATATATACAACAATCAATTGATTTTATAAATTCTAAATATGCAGAAAAAATAACAGTTCAACAAATTGCAGATAATGTAAATTTAAGTAGAAGCTATTTATATAAATTGTTTATAAAATATCTTGGCGAATCTCCTCAAAAATATTTGCTAAATCTTAGGATGTATAAAGCCACCTTATTATTAAAAGAAACTGATCTGTCTATATCTCAAATTTCTAGTAATATTGGATATGATGATCCCCTATTCTTTTCAAAAACATTTTCAAAACATTTTTCCATCTCAGCTTCTCAGTATAGAAAGCTCTATAAAAAATAATTAAGACTATCCAGATATTTTATATTATATCTTGATAGTCTTTAATCATCTTACTAATGTTAAGTTTTACATTCTAAGCATTATTTAATTATTGTTATTCTCTGAAAATTTTAAGTAAAAGCTAAAATCTATTTCACTTTCATTAAGCTGATATTTTTCTTCTAAAACAGGGCCACAACTGTTTGATCCAATACCGCTTTGTTTATAATCTATTATCAAAAATGTTGCATTACTTTCTTCTAACTCATAGTTATGTGTTTTATCTGTTAATTCCTCTTTAGAAAAATGAGATGCATTAAAAGAAAAATCCTTATTTTCTGATAAAACATAAATTTTACTGTTATCATTTTTAATACATAATTCTTTACAACAGCTACGACTTCCATTTTCCTGAGGTCTAATATAATCTTCATGCATTTCAGAAACTTTTGAATCAAATCTTCCTAAATAGCTTGAATAGTGCTTATCTTGATAGTTTTCATATGGGCCTAATCCAAAATAGCTTAAATCTTCATAAGATTTATCTAGTTTAATCTCTACTCCAAACCTAGGTAAAAATGGCTTATCTAATTTCTTATACGCTTTAATCCTACAGTTTATAAGACCATTTGAAAATATGCGCCACTCAACTAAAATATCTAAGACTTTTTGACGATATATTGGTGTCAAACTCAATCTACTTATTATTGCTAGACTATTTATATCTTCTTCTATAGTAACCTCATTTACTCTTACATCTAATTTATCAAATCCAGCTTCAATCCAATCATTCTTTATTTTTCTATCATTATCTGTAGGTGGACGCCAAATTGTAAAATTCAGTGGATGATTAATAAATTTTTTATTTCCTTTTTCTATTAGAGTAAACATTCCTATTCTTTTATCATAAATATATTTAAAATCTCCATTAGTAATTTGGATATTGTTCTCTATATTATCTATATAATTTATTTTAAATTTTTCTTTTTCATCAATATTTATAAGCTGCTTAAATGATTTTAATTTTTCTATATTATTAGGCCAAATTATTTGATCATAACCTAATACAAAACCTTTTTTATATAATAGTATATCTAATTTCACAGTATATTCAAATAATATAGTAACAATAGTTTTAGGTAAATCCTGAATACTTAAATCATACCATTTTTCTTCTTTTGGTTTTAACGTATCCAGTTTAATTTCCTTCTTACAAATCATATCTCCATCTGAAAATAATTTATAAGTAATTTGCACTATATCATTTACATCTCTAAAATCTAACATATTTTTCAATTTAACTTTATTATTCACCGTATCAATTTCGATTACTCTTATTGGACGATTTATATTTTGATATTCTAGAAGTCCTATATGCTTTCTTCTATCTGGATATACTAATCCGTCAACACAGAAATTCCCATCATTAGGGTATTCTCCAAAATCGCCACCATATGCATAAATGCTTTTACCATCTTTATTGCTTCCATTATATATAGAATGATCACACCATTCCCAAACATAAGCACCTGCAAACTCTTCATTTGCTTGTATCAAATCATCATATTCTTTTAAACCACCTGGGCCATTCCCCATAGCATGAGCATATTCACATAATATTAAAGGTTTATCTATTCCTTTATCAAAATATTCTTGTATTTCATCAATGCTTGGATACATTCTACTAATTACATCTAGTTCAGTAAAGTCATTTTTTCTATTCTTATCTGCATAATACGCCCCTTCGTAATGAAGCAAACGTGTAGGATCTAATTTCCTAGCACATTTTAAGCCTTTCTCAAAATTATATCCATACCCTGATTCGTTTCCAAGTGACCACATGAAAATTGAGGGTCTATTTTTAAATGGAATAATTGATGATTCAATCCTATCAATAATTACTTTTTCATAAATCGGATCATCAGCTATCATATTATAATTTTCAAGATATCCCAAACCATATAATTCAACAACACCATGAGTTTCAATATCAGCTTCGCTCATAACCAAAAATCCATATTCATCACATAACTCATAAAAAATAGGTGACTTTGGATAATGTGCTGTTCTTATAGAATTAATATTTGATTCTTTCATTAATTTTAGATCTAAAAGCATGTCTTCCCTGCTCATTACATATCCTTTTTTAGGATGACTATCATGATGATTAACCCCTTTTAGCTTAACCGGAATACTATTTATTTTTAAAACTTTATCTTCAATATTTATTACCCTAACTCCAATTTTTTCTTTAATAACTTCAGCTTTTGTTTCCATTAATAAAGTATATAATTTAGGATCTTCAGGATTCCATAATTGAACATCCTCTATCTTTAACATAATTTTGTCATCAATAATATTTCCAGATAAAATCATATCATTATTATCATTAAACAAATAATACTTAATATCTGGCTTATTTTTTGTATCTAAAATATCAATATATATATATCCTATGTTTTTAACTAAANACTTTATCTTCAATATTTATTACCCTAACTCCAATTTTTTCTTTAATAACTTCAGCTTTTGTTTCCATTAATAAAGTATATAATTTAGGATCTTCAGGATTCCATAATTGAACATCCTCTATCTTTAACATAATTTTGTCATCAATAATATTTCCAGATAAAATCATATCATTATTATCATTAAACAAATAATACTTAATATCTGGCTTATTTTTTGTATCTAAAATATCAATATATATATATCCTATGTTTTTAACTAAATATACATTTGTTTTTATACTATAATCATTTATTCTTTGATTTGCCCTCTCTAAAATATACACATCTCTAAAAATTCCAGACATCCTAAATTTATCTTGATCTTCAAAATATGTTCCATCACACCATTTCAAAACAAGTACTTTAATTACATTAATACCAGAAGATAAATATTTTGTAATATCAAATTCTGAAATGCTATGTGATATTTGACTATATCCTACAAAGTAATCATTTATCCATATATAAAAGCATGAATCAACACCTTCAAAATTTAAATGATAATCTCTTTTGTCACAAAAATTCTCTAAGTTGAATTCCTTTATATAAAGACCGCATGGATTATCTTTAGGAACAAAGGGTGGATTAAATGGAATTGGATATTTTACATTTGTATATTGGTTATAATCATATCCCTCCATCTGCCATACTGATGGAACATTTATATTATTAAATAACTCATCTTTATATTCTAATTCTACTTCATCTAAACTATTAAAATATCTAAAACTCCAATTACCATTAAGTGAATTGAATCTAATCTGATTATTTCTATCTTTACATTTAAGTGCCTCATCACAATTTTCGAATGGTATATAATAACTTCTTCTAGGCAACATATTTATATGTAGTGAAGCTATATTTTCATGATATAAATTTTTTAACAAATTAATCACCCTTTTTTATATAATTTATTTATAGAAAATACTTTCTTAAACATTTTCATTATATAAAAAAAATATTTTTATCAAAATGGATTTAAAATGCTAAAATATGTTTTTATGTTTCTAATTTAAAAGATTTTTCGCAATTATTTTTGTATTAATTGATAACATTTGTAGTGTAGCGTAAACATATCCAGTCAAAAAATAACTCTGTTTCCGCTTTCCTTCTTCTAGCCAATCTAACTAGAACTTTTTTCATAAAGAGACTTGGTCTTTTCTCATTAAATTGCTGAAGCCCGCAATAAATAAGCATATTCTTATCTGGTAATATTCTAATATTCTCGTATGTATATATTCTTTTATTCTGATATTCTTAAGAATATTACAATATATATTTATTGTTTGAATTACATAGGAAGGGATCTATAATCAATTGGAAGAAGTTGAGATTTCTATATATCTACTTCTTGTACTTCAATTGCTAAAGCTCGAACTTTTCCACTTCTCTTAAATATGTTATTTCTATCATCTAAATTCCTCCTAAAATAGAAAAACGAATATTTAAAGCTTTTTTCTACTTTAAATATTCCTTTTCTTTATTACATGATAATAATATACTAGACTTGTGCAGTAAATAGGAAAAATTTAAGCTACTAGTCCTAATTTGGCAATAGTAGACTGTAAATCAATCCCGTTATCTGCACATTCATGTGCAAAAGAAACTATTTTTACCAAATAGTTGTTTCGGAAGTGTAATATTACATCTCCAATATTTTTAAATTTATATAATTTTTCACATTTGACTCTGAAAATCTCAAGAAAAGTATACGTTAAAAATATCATGCTCCAATATCTATGTATTGATTTTAAAGATTGAATTTGAAATTCATCAAAACCAAGAGCTGTTTTATGATATCTATAACTTACTTCAATATCCCAACGCTTTTCGTAATATGAAATTATGGTTTTATTATCGAGTGAAACATCCGTACTTATAATGAATGCTGGATTATCAGATAAATCGTTTTTAGTCCAGCTTATAAGTACAACTACATTCTCAATATCATTAAGTTTTCCTTCATATCTATAAACATAGTACTTGTTATTACTAGCGGTAACTAAGCTAGTCTCATTAGTCCTAATGTATGAAGAAAACTTTTTGACATTTGTTTTAATGCCAGCCGGATATATTACTCTGTTAGATTTTATTCTCCCTATAGTGTGACAACCATTTATTAAACCGTGAAGCAAAATTTTTGCTGAAGTATACCATGAATCAACTAGTAAATAATTGTTTTTAGTTACAGGAGTGAATTCATTAATCAGTTCCATCGCAAGTTCATTTTTATCTAGAAATTTTTTAGATAGTTTTTTACTCGATTCCTTTCGGTGATATTGTCTAAAATCTAAAGGTATAGAATAATCATTAATCTTATAATGCGATGTAACTAAGCAGTGTGACCATTTAGGTTTATTGCCATCAGCATGTGAATTGTGAAAATCTAAGCCTTCAATTTTTTTAGTTGAAGTATTTTTCTTAGTTAAGGTATCATCAATGATTAGGAATCCAACATCACTATCTTCACAAGTGTTGGAAATTTCAGATATTGCATGAAATATGCGTTCTTGCGTAACATATTCATGATTCCATGAATATGAACTTAGGAACCTTGAACCAGTACTTCGATCTCTATTGCATGTAATTTTATTATGAACAGATGAAATAGTTTTGCTTCCTTCTGTTACAATAATTCCAGATACTATATTTACCATATGATTCTTTATCGCAGAAGAATATGGCAGATTTAACTCTGAAATATAGTTGATAATTGTTTCATTTTGGTTTAATATTGTTGTCAGCATATAAATCTCCTTAGATTTGGTTTCGCAACAATAAATCTAGCATGTTTGAGGTTTATATGCTACTTTTTTATTTAAAATTATACTGGTAAAATGTCAATAAAAATCCAATGGTAAATTTTCTTAAATTAATGCACAAGTCAAGTTAGTTAAAGTGTATGCACTTCTCTATAATTATTTCAATTTTTTTATAATTGGTGTTGTCATTATTCCGACACCAATCAAAGCTAATCCAAATATAATTTGATAATATATTTGCTTGTCCCCTGTTTTAGGAAGTTTTTCTTTACCTTTTATATTATTTTTCTTATACTCTTCTGATGATTTAGCTTCTAAATTTCGAGAAACATTATTCATATTTTCAGCATACACATTATTTGAATTATTATTAGCGCCTTGAGCATTATATGTGTTGTTTGAATTATTATTAACCCCCTGATCATTTATTTTATCTAGAGTACTAGAATTATCTTTTTTATCATCTGAAGCCTCTTCTTTTGTTGTATTATCTTCACTAGAATCCTTTTTTGATTTCTTAGATGACCTTGAATGTCTGTGTTTTGGTGTTATCACAGAACTCACTGGAGTTTCTGGATTCACTGGTGTTTCTGGGTTTACCGATGTCTCTGGTCCTGGTAGATTTCCATCAAATAAGCAATCTACCATCAAACAATACCAAGTCAGGACCACCCGTAAAACGGGTGGCTTGCTCTGCGCCTATAAGGCTTTGTTACTGGCCGTGCTACTCGCACGTTGAAATTACTTACCTTTTGCAAAAACATCCCCTAGTGCCATTAAAATGGCTCTTTTTTTGTTCTTCCTCTTACTTTCAGCTAAAAAATACACTTTATTACTTACTTCAAAAAATAATTACTAACTTTCTTTAAGTAAGTTTATTTTTATACTTTAAGCTCTTAAATTTAATTTTTCTCTTATTCATAATTAGCTTTTTTCTGCTCACCGCTGAAAGCTTTCCGGAACCACCGGTCTAACCGGTGGTATTCTAGATACAAAAAGAATGTAGTAGATTTGTTTTACACAAATCTACTACATTCCCTTCAAATAAAATATTATTTAGTTTAGAATATAAATATTTATAAATTCTAATTTTTATAATTAGTTGTATTTCTTCTCATTCATATATACTGAATCTCATCAGTATATATGATATCATCTTGTTTTTATTCTGTGCCTTCAGTTCCTGTGCCTTCAGTTTCTGTGCCCTCAGTTCCTGTGCCTTCAGTTCCTGTGCCCTCAGTTTCTGTGCCCTCAGTTCCTGTGCCTTCAGTTTCTGTGCCCTCAGTTCCTGTGCCCTCAGTTCCTGTGCCTTCAGTTTCTGTGCCTTCAGTTCCTGTGCCTTCAGTTCTTACACCCTGCATTTCTTCCAATACCGGTATTTCTTCCGATACTGGTATTTCTTCCAATATAATATTGTCTATTATAATTGTATGTTCCTCAGTAATTTGTTTTTCTCCTACTGCTCCCATTGCTATATTGAATAATGCACTTTCATCTGCCTTATCCATTACAAATGTTACTTCGAATTCTTTCTTTTCATCCTTATTTAATTCTATTAATCCTTGAGAGTATGGAGTCCATCCACCACCATTTTCCTGTAAATTATACTGTATTGTTCTGTCAATACTACTTTCTACATCAAAACTCAATCTATATTTTTTCCCTTGTTCTAATTTAACATTCTCCTGCTTTAATTGAATTTTCCAATCAGCATCTCCAGTATCCTTAATGTTTATATTTGCATTTCCGCCACTTAAATCACTCTCTGCATCAGCTGATCCATCTGCAAATACTCCCCATCCAGTATTTCCCTTACTGAAATCACCATTTTTTATTAAAGCATTATCAAAATTATCAAGTTCATCCACTTCTTCAACTTTAACATTATCTATAGTAACTGTATGTGTATCAGTAATTTGTTTTCCTCCTACTGCTCCCATAGATATTGTGAATATAGACTTAGAATCTGTATCCTTCATCATTTCAAATCCAAGTTCATAAGTTTCATAATCTTTTCCTAATCTGATTACATTTGATCCTGTATATGCATCCCAGTTATTATCACTAGATCCATCTCTTTGTATAGCATACATAATGTCTCTGTCCAATGTAGATTTAGCATCGAAAGTTAACTTATACTTTTTGCCCTTTTCTAATTTAACATTATTTTGCTTGAACTGAATTTTCCAGTCAGCATCTCCAGTATCATCAATTTTTACTTGAATTGCATTCTTTTCACTTAAACTATCAAGTGCTGCTGATGCTTTACTTGCAACACTAGAATCTTTAAATAATTCCCATCCAGTAAGACCTGCATCAAATTGTCCATTTCTTATAATTGAATTTTCTTCGATTCTTACATTATCAATATAAGTTATACCTGCTGCTCCTAATAGAAGTTCTAAATTTTTATTATCTAATGTATCTCCAGTTTTAAATTCAAACTTATAAGTCTGTTTATCTGTAGTAATATTAGCGTCAAACGTTTCTCCAGCAACCTTTGCTACAATATCTTTATCTTCCTGTGCATAAGCATCAAAATATAATACATACTTTGTATTTTCCTTCATTGCAAGATCTGTTTGTTTTACTATTACATCTTCTAATGCACATTTATTATCTTTTACATTAACTTTTAATTCTCTTAAATTATTACTATTTGTTACAGTAATTTCTGCATCCTTAACTTTTGATTCAACTTCCCAATACTTCATACGATTTTCGCCAACATCAAATGTACCATTATTTACATAATTACCATCTGGCATAATCTTCTTTAAACCATCATCTTCTTTTTCTATCTGACCTATTTTTTCAATTTTTACATTACTTATTTCAACATCAGCTGTAGAACCTTGATTTCCTAAATTGAATTCTAATCTTCCATTTGCATCATCTTCTTTTTCCATAGTAAATTCATAAGAATAATTTTTAACTTCTGTTGTTAAATCTAATGATGTATCATCAAAATATCTTACATATGATTTATCTGGTCCTGATATATCCACAATCATAGTTCTATCTTCACTGGCTTTTGCATCAAAAGAAACTCTGTATTGTCCTCCCTCTTTTAATGGTATTCCAGCTTGTACTAATTGAATTGAATAATCAACTGTTCCTGGATTTTCAGTCTTTATCTTAATTTTATTATCTGCAATTTCAGAACTTCCTTTACCGTTTAATGCAGTCATAAACTCCCAGTTTTTATCTTCAGAAAAATCTCCATTGATTACATAATTTCCATTTCCATCTGGATCCCTAAGAATAACCTCTTTTTCTGGCTTTTTAACATTTTCATCATAGCTATCTAATTGATATGCCTTTATATAATCAACTTTGAATTCTGCATTATTGAAATCTGTAGTCTCATCTGGATTTCCTGGCCAATTTCCTCCAACAGCTAAATTACATATTAGATAGAATGGTTGGTCAAATGGAGCTGGATAAGTAACCTCATCTCCACCTTCTACTTTAGTGTACCAATCATTAACCTTATGATATAATTTTCCATCAACATAGTAACGAATTTCTCCTGGTTCCCACTCAATACCAAATAGATGATAATCATCTGCAAATGTTCCTTCTTCTAATGTATAAGATCCTTGGCTTTCTGCATGTGGCTCACCATAATGAATTGTTCCATATAATTTTTCAGGTTCATGTCCCAATACTTCCGCCATGTCTATTTCACCACATTTTGGCCATTGACCATATAAACTTTCATCATTAGGCATCAACCATAACGCAGGTAATAATCCTTGTCCTTTTGGGAATTTTGCTCTTATTTCAAATTTACCATATTTAAAGGTTTGCTTGTTTTGCGTTGTTATTCTTCCTGATGTATAATGTTTTTTTCCGTCCTTTTCTGTTTCAATAGCTTTAATAACAAGGTTTCCATCCTTAATAAAGGTATTATCTTCTGAGTCTGTATATTCCTGCAATTCATTGTTAACCCAGCCTGGTTCATGCTTTTCATAACTCCAATTTTCCAAGTCTAATTTATCCCCTTCAAAACTATCTTGCCACACCAAGTTCCATTGTTTATTTTCTTGCTGATTATTATCAGAACTGCTTCCACTATTACCACTGCTTCCACTATTACCACTGCTTCCACTATTACCACTGCTTCCACTACTACTACTACTACTACTATTGTCTTCTTTATTTTCATAATTTGTTATATCTGTTATATTATTCATACTTTCATCTGTTTTTTCTATATGTTCAAATACTTTATTATTAGCTACAGGAGGAATTTCTCCAACTGCTTCACCATTAATATTGAATTCATACACTTTTCCATTTATATTAATCTTTCCAGTCTGCATTGCTCCACTTTCATTTAAGTAGTATACTTTATCTGCAACACTTATTGTTCCAGTCTGCATTGCTCCACTTCCACTTAAATAATACCAGTTGTTATTGTCTTTTAACCAGCCTGTTTTCATAGCTCCTGATTCTGAAAGATAATACCATGTTTCATTGTCTTTCAACCAACCTGTTTCCATAGCTCCTGATTCTGAAAGATAATACCATGCTCCATTATCTTTTACCCAACCTGTTTTCATAGCTCCTGATTCTGAAAGATAATACCATGCTCCATTATCTTTTACCCAACCTATTTTCATAGCTCCTGATTCTGAAAGATAATACCATGTTTCATTGTCTTTCAACCAACCTGTCTGCATTATTCCTGCATCATTAAAGTAATACCAAGTATTGTCATAAAGTTTCCATCCAATAGCTCTCTGACCATTTTCAATATATGTCCATGTATTGTTTTCACTCCTCCAATCCGCTAACGTTTTCATAGGAAATATGTTAACCCCTGTCCCTATTATTGATGCGCTTAATAAAAGTGTTAAAATCTTTTTCTTATTCATTATTATAACTCCCTTCATGTGGTTCTTGTTTATTAATCTATTTTTTCAAAAACAGTCTAATAATTTATTTATTCATATAAAATTCCATTAAATTTATGGTACTCTGTAAATAAAGAAACATTAATTGCACTTTGAAATTTTCCCATGATTTTCTCCCCCTTTTTATACTAGTTTATTTTAGTAAGAGCATCTTCTAAAATTGCTCTTCCATTCATAATTCCATAGAATCGCATGTTCATTACTTCTACTGGTATTCTACCATTTACAAGTTTTTCAACTTGTAATTTTTAGAAACGAACTTGTGGTCCTAAAAATACTATATCTACACTATCAATTACAGAACTACATTCTGCTACTGGTAGGACATCTATTCCTATTTCAATTTCCTTTTGATCTGCTACTTCTTTTATTTTAGTTACAAGGAAGCTTGTACATATTGCTGCCAAACATACTAATAATATTTTTTCATTATTAATTCCTCTTTAATAAATATTTCATATTATATATTAAATTAAAATTATAAACTTTAAATTAATCCTGTTATTTATTGATGCGCAATCACCTTATATAATATATTTAGGTTGATAAAGGTAACCTATAACCCTTTATTTACTGTATATTTATACAATATTGAATTAATTGTATAATAACTTTATTAGATAGAGTGATGTCGATTCACCCTTGAGGTAATAGCCTCGTCATTGAAAGACTGACACCTCTATCTGATAAACTGGTTACGAATAAGTTGGATGTTGACTCTTTCGGAGTACTTCGTATGGTCTTATGTCAATATTTTGCTATTCTAAAAAAGAACTGTACATACGAAATTCGATACTCAAACGTCTAACTTAATTTTTCAAAAAACTTGCTTATGCTGGTCTTTTTATCATGCTTAAATATACATTTTTTATTCACAATTTTTTTCTATTTTCTTATTGACTTTTGATAGTTGGTCTTATATCTGTTGTAATGATCTACTGCAACATTACCATTTGTATTTTTAAAAGTTGTTCCAGGTATTCTTGTGTATACATCCCATATACTTTCTCCCTTCCCATCTTTGTCCCATGCACCTTCAACTTGATACGCCGCTGATGCTGATCCCCATAGAAAATCATCTTTGAATTTATCTAGCTTTTCGTATATCACTACATCCACTCCTATACATTAATGTAAATTAATTATTTGCTATTAACCTATATATAAATTTATTTTTAAACTATTTCTTTCTGAAACAAAAAACTCTATTTTTTTATAGAAGCATTTATAATTGCACCTAATATGTTGGCATCATTATTGTACTTGCATCTATCAATTTTAGTAGTAATAAAATCTGCTTCAAGGTATTCAATGCAGGTCTTCTTATACTGTTCCTTTACTTTATTTATAAACCAATCCTCTTCTGATATTCCTCCACCTATGCATATAACTTCTGGATTATAGAAAACTGTAATTACAATCAATTGAGCTACTATGTTTATTATCCACTCATCTACTGATAATTCAGCTGTTTTGTTTCCATCTAAGTACTTCTTACATACTTCATATCCATACTGCACCTGATCACCCATATCAACTTTGCTATTATATATATTTATTAAGCCAGTCATTGATGCATAATCACCCATCTTAGCAAGACCACCTATCGCATCGTTTACAAAGGGCATATTATGAAACTCTCCTGCAAATGCATCTTTTCCATATACTACTCCATTTTCATCACATATACATCCGCCAGTTCCCGTTCCTATGATTAAAAATGCTGAAGATTTGCTTCCTTTTGCATTTCCTATTTCAAATTCACATAATCCTGCTGATTTTGCATCATTAATTGATGACACTTTTTTATGTGTTCTTTTCTTGATTTCATCGTTTATATTTGTGCCATACATAATGGCTACGTTAGGGGCAGCATATGATTTAACATTTGAATCTTTATCAATGAGCCCTGGTGCACTTATACCGATTACATCAATTTCATCAATTAATTTTATGTTTGAACATATATAGTCATAAAATTCATCTGCAGTATCGTATTTAATAGTTTCAATTTTCCACTTGTCTTTAATGTGGTATTGCTTGTCCATTAAGGCATACTTAATGAATGTTCCTCCTATATCTATTCCTAAATTAAATTTTTCCATACCATCTCTCCTTAAAATAAAGGTCTTATAAATTGCCTGCTTATAATACAATAATGAATTAATTCTGTGAACTCGTGTTTATTTTTTGTCAAAAAATAAATCCATACATTCTTTTTTTGATTTGTTTTACTTTTATGTTCTTTATTCAATTCTTTAATTCATATAATCTACAAGTATCATCAATCTATAAATGTTATTTCAATGTATTAATCTAAAAAATCATAAATACTCTAGTCTATAACTCTGTAAATTATTACTCTATGAATTATTAGTTATGCATTTATAACTTTGAATTATATCAGTTTATAATATCTAATATAGCTTCATCATAAGTATAACTACAATTTATAAACACTTTCTGTAAGATAGAACACTTAGTGAACTCGTGTTTATATATATAATATAATAAAAACAATTATATTTCAATATATTTTTTCAAATTTATGCTATGCCTTACTTATCTTATAATCCTTTATTTTTTGTGTCATCAAACTAAGTCCAATAAACTTGCCAGCAAGTCAGGTACTAAATCACTGAAATAAAAATTACTAAATATGAATTAGCATAATAAAAAAGTGGCTGTCACAAAACTAATGTTCCCTATGAAAAAGGCTAGCAAGCTTTTTAATTCCCCATTGGTATCTGTAATTATTATAGTAATCCATATAATCATCTATTATTAATTATAGTTGTACAGTTTTTTTAAGTCTATCTCAAAAAGGGTTGCATTTACTTATGATACGGTTCTCCACAACTTATCCTAAAACTCTAAAAAGTCACTTTACATTTTCATGGTTTTCTATATAAAAATGGAAAATAACACAACACACATAAAATTTTATAAAATTCCATAACATAAAATAATTTTTAGCTATTAGAAAATCCCACAAAATAAGACTTTAGACAATACTATAACAAATAGTAAAATCTAAAGCCTAGAACAACTGGATCTAGCCAACCATATGAGAAGCTATATTAATATGTTTTTAATGGTTATACCCTTTAATTTTCTTCAAAACATAAATAAACCCACGAAAATCCAAAATTTAGATTTTCGTGGGTTTCATGGTGGAGGCGACGGGTGTCGAACCCGTGTCCGAAAGGAGCGTCATCTGCCTTTCTCCGAGTGCAGTTCATGTTTTAAAATTCCCTAGAAGACACGCCCATGAACAGGCTTATCTTTTCGGTAGCTTCATGAATACCCCTCTAGCTCAAAGCTTTGCTAGACTTCGTTTCCCACTCTATGACACCAGCTACCCGAACCGTAGGCAATCCGGACTGATGAGTAGCTTAAATTAAGCTGCTAATGCAAAATTGTCTTCTGCGTTTACATTTAATGCATACTTTATTAACGAGGACACATGCTTCCCTCGACTCGCTTAGCAAACCACTTCCCCCCCCGTCGAAGCCAAAACGCCCCCAAGTTAAGAATGGTTTCTTTAGAACCATATTTAATTTTTAAAGAACTATCTTGCAATATTCATTTTATATTATTAGTCTTTAACTGTCAACATAAACATTATTGGTATCTATATAGTTTATTAGAAATACTAGAAGGTTTAATTTTTTTTGAATTTTTTTGGTATCTGTTTACAAAAAATTTTTCAAAAAGCTTTGATACTATGTTGAACTATTAATATTACTATCCATTATTTCATAATCTTTTTCGAAACTTTATCTGATAAAGCCTCATAAAAATCATACCCCTGAGCTATTAATAAAAATATCTATATTTAATCCTTTACTCATTATTTCATTGTACAATTCAATTTGTGAATTTACTTTTATTAATATATTTTTACAAAATAAAAGGTAATTTAAACATTATTTAAATCACCTTTTATATATATTTATGCTGCTATCTCTTGTTTTTCAGATTCATGCTGGCTTAAAATTGAGCTCACAATCTTTTCTCCATATGGTAGGCAAAGCTGTATAAATGGGCCTTGTGATAGCATAGCTATAATTGTACCAATCCCAACTTTTCCACCTAATAAAAAGCCACCAATTAAAAATATGGCATCTAAACTTATCCTAATCCATCTATATTCTATTTTAGTTTTATCTTGAATAATAAATGGAATTATATCATTTGGTGCTACTCCAAGATTGCTTGCAGAAAGTATTGAAAAACCAATAGCTATTATAAAACAACCTGCTAGTAATAAAATCATTTTTATCACATAGTTATATGACTCAACTGGAAAATACGAAATAATATTTACTCCAAGATCAATTATTGGCCCTACCCCAACAACACAAATCAGTGTTCCTATTTTAATACGGCTTTTTTCAGTAAATAATATTATCACAAATAATACTATTAAAATTATCATATTAGCAATACCTGGAGTAACCTCTGATTTTCCAGCCAACATTTGCACAAGTGAGAAATCTTTTAAACCAGTCTTATTTAAACTCATTGATAATCCTTGAGTAAACACAGTAAACGGATCTGATCCTATGTTTGTTTTTAAAAATAGTGCTACGCCCAATTGAATTATGCTCATTCCTAAAAAGAATAAAATGATTCTCTTCGTTAAATTTAATCCCTGCTTCATCTATTCATCATCCTTTGCTAAATATATTAATACGTATAAGCTACAAATATACTTTTTTCACAAGAATTAATTTTATCATATGTAACTAAAATGTCAAAACCATTTTTAATAATATTTTTTATAAAAATGCTAGGAAATTAATATTCCCTAGCATTTTAACATTTATTTTTTAAAGAAATTCACCATAATATTTCTTATAAACTTCTTTTATTGCACTTGCTACAATTATATAACATAATAATATTACTATTAGCCAGCCAAAATACATTATTGGCATTGACACCATTTGTAATGCTCTACCAATAGAAGTATACTGAATTGCTATTCCTACAGTAATTGCAATTATAGTACTTAATATTACAGCACCTGATGCCCTACTGTTAATAAATGGTATTTTTGCTGTTCTAATTATATGAATGACCATTGTTTGTGAACATAGACTTTCAACAAACCATCCAGCATTAAAAACTGCCATAAATAGAGTCTTATTTACTCCGTAGTCATTATAACCACCATGGCAGACCATAGGACAGATTATAAAGAACATAACTGCATAAGTTACAATATCAAAAAGAGAGCTTGTTGGGCCTATCCATAACATGAATTTACCTATTGAAGAAGCATCCCATTTTCTTGGTACCTGCAAATAATCTTTATCTACATTGTCCCATGGAATAGAAATACATGAAATATCATAAATTAAATTTAATATTAATATTTGTATTGGCAACATTGGTAAAAATGGTAATGCAATACTTGCAACTAATACTGAAAACATGTTACCAAAATTAGAACTTGCAGTCATTTTAATATATTTAATTATATTTCCAAAAGTTCTTCTTCCTTCAATAACTCCATCTTCAAGTACCATTAAATCTTTTTCAAGTAAAATAATATCTGCACTTTCCTTTGCAATATCAACAGCAGTATCAACTGATATTCCTACATCTGCCTTCTTCATAGCCAAGGCATCATTAATACCATCTCCCATAAAACCAACAATATGTCCATTCTCTCTAAGAACACTTACTATTCTTCCTTTTTGATTTGGACTTAATTTTGCAAATATACTTACCTCTTCAACTTCTGCTGCTAATAATTCCTCATCCATTTCATCAATATCAGAACCTAGCAAAATCTTATCTGCTTTAATTCCAACCTGCCTACATATACATCTTGTTACTTCATCATTATCTCCTGTTAATATCTTTACTGCAACTCCATAATTCTTTAATGCCTCTACAGCAGCTTTTGTGCTCTCCTTTGGTGGATCTAAAAATGCAAGGTAACCCATCAATACCATTTCACATTCATCATTTACAGAAAATACGCCTTGAACTGAAGGATTGTTTTTTTGAGCAATTCCTATTACTCTCATACCTTCTTTATTTAATTTCTCTACAGTTTCTAATATTTCTTCTTTTATTTCATCAGTTAACACTTCAACATTGCCTTTATATTCTGCATACTTTGATATTTGAAGCATTTCTTCTACTGCACCTTTTGTTATAAGCTGTGTTTTTCCTGATGTGTCTTTAATAACTACACTCATTCTTCTTCTATTGAAATCAAATGGAATTTCATCTACCTTAACATATTGATCTATTAAAACTTTAAATGAAGCATTATCAGCATATTCAAGTATTGCAATATCCATTAAGTTTTTAAGACCTGTTTGATAGTAGCTATTTAAAAATGCATGCCTTAATACACGCATATCTTCATTTCCATGAATATCTAAATGATATTCCAAAACCACCTTATCTTGAGTTAAAGTTCCTGTCTTATCTGTGCAAAGTACATCCATAGCTCCAAAATTTTGTATTGAATTAAGGCTTTTTACAACAGTCTTTTTCTTAGCCATTTGTACTGCACCTTTAGCTAAATTTGTAGTAACTATCATAGGTAACATTTCTGGAGTTAATCCTACTGCTACAGATAATGCAAATAAAAATGCTTGAAGCCAGTCTCCTTTAGTAAATCCATTAACAAAAAATACTATTGGAACCATAACCATCATAAACTTTATTAAAAGCCATGATACTGAATTCACTCCCTTGTCAAAACTTGTTAAAACTTTTTTTTCTGTAATCCCCTTAGCCATAGTTGAAAAATAAGTGTTGTCTCCTGTTGCAATAACCACACCAATTGCAGTTCCACTTATCACATTGGTACCCATAAAACCAATATTAGTACATTCTAATGGTGTCTGAGCCTCATTTATCATTGGTTCAAAACATTTTTCAACTGGTTCACTTTCACCTGTTAATGCTGACTGAGCAACAAACAAATCTTTTGCAACCAATATTCTCAAATCAGCTGGAATCATGTCTCCTGCAGCTAAATAAATAATATCACCTGGTACTACTTCTTCAAGAGAAATCTCTTTTTTACCATTTCGTTCAGCCGCTACAGTTGTTTTTACCATTTCTTTAAGCTTTTTGGCAGAGTTATTTGAGCGTGTTTCTTGTACAAAACATAATACTCCGCTTATTGTAACCATCATAGTCATTATTATTATAGATGTAAAATCATGATCTTTCTTACTTACTAATATTACATCTGTAAATAATGAAATAATAGCTAATAAAAAAAGTACTATTGTAAATGGATTTACAAATGCATCAAATATTCTTTTTAATGCTGAATCAGGCTTTTCATGAGAAATTTTGTTTTCTCCATAAATTTCTCTAAGTTCTTCTACACGTTCATCTTGAAATCCATTCATAGATGTCCCCATATTTTCTAAAACAACTTCATTTGTTAATCTGCTAACTTTAAGTAAATTTTCATCAATATAATTCAAATTATTATTTTTCATAGTTCTTTCCTCCATTCTAATAACAGTTGATAATTTAGAGATACAAAAGGATAGAACCTAGAAATGCTTAATTAAGCGTAATATATTAAATCCATTAAATATTATTTAGTGAATCATATTGCATATAGCTTATATTTTCTATTCAGAATAAATAAGAATAGACAGTTATCTGCTATATTACAATTATTAAATTTAATACTCGGCAGTTCTGGTTCCATACTGTTTCTACTCTGTTCGTCCATTCTTATTCACTCCTTTCCAAAATACATTTTAAAAATTATAAATGATTGCATTAAAAATATCCTCAATCATAAACATGATGAGGATAATTCAAACACAAATATAAGTAACGTAAAAGTAATTACTTTTCATGTTCAAGCTTTAGCATCATAGGGCTTGTAATTGAATTAGTTTATGCCTTAACTACGACATAAACTGCTAACCTTCTCATAGTGTCTCCACTACTCCGCGGTATCAACCCGTATCCCTATGGTAACCTCACCTACCATGTTTTGATTTCATATAATATTTTTAATCTTTATATATAATATTCCAAATTTATAGTTTTGTAAATACATTTCTTATAAAATATATATTATTATTAATATCAAAATTTATAAGTTAATCTTATATCACATTATCAAATTCATATACTTAATAATTCTTTTTAATATCAAAATAATAAAATTATACATAATAAAAAGCAGAAGAAAAAATTCCTCTGCTTTATATATTTCTGCATTATTTACTTAAAAATTTATCAATTGCAGATGCAGCCTTTTTACCAGCGCCCATAGCTAGAATAACAGTTGCAGCACCTGTAACTGCATCTCCTCCAGCATATACACCTTCTTTACTTGTAAGGCCAGTTTCTTCTTCAGCTACTATACATCTTCTCTTATTTATTTCAAGGCCTTCTGTTGTAGAAGATATTAATGGATTTGGTGATGTACCAAGTGACATTATTACAGTGTCTACATCCATAATAAATTCTGATCCTGGAATTTCAACTGGGCTTCTTCTTCCTGAAGCGTCTGGCTCACCAAGTTCCATTCTTATGCATTTCATACCTTTAACCCATCCCTTTTCATCTACCAATATCTCTGTTGGATTAGTTAATGTATCAAAAATAATGCCTTCTTCTTTGGCATGATGCACTTCTTCTGCTCTAGCTGGAAGCTCAGTTTCACCTCTTCTATATACAATATGCCCTTCTGATCCAAGTCTTACTGCAGTTCTTACTGCATCCATAGCAACATTTCCACCACCAACTACTGCGACCTTCTTTCCAGCTCTTACTGGAGTTGGATATCCTTCTTCTGCTGCTTTCATTAAATTAACTCTTGTTAGGAATTCATTTGCTGAGAATACACCATTTGCATTTTCTCCTGGAATTCCCATGAATCTTGGAAGACCTGCACCAGAGCCTATAAATACTGCTTTGAATTCCTCTTCATCAAACAACTCATCTATAGTAATAGTTCTACCTACTATTACATTAGTTTCTATCTTAACACCCATTTTTTTAATGTTTTCAACTTGCTTTGCAACAACCTTTTCTTTTGGAAGTCTGAATTCTGGAATACCATATTCTAAAACTCCACCGGCTTTATGAAGCGCTTCAAATATAGTAACATCATATCCCATTTTAGCTAAGTCACCAGCACAAGTTAATCCTGATGGACCTGATCCTATTACTGCAACCTTTATTCCATTTTTAGGTGCTGTTTTACTTAAATCAATATTATTTTCTGTAGCCCAGTCTGCTGTAAATCTTTCAAGCTTACCAATAGATACTGGATCTCCTTTAATTCCTAAAACACATTTTCCTTCGCATTGTTTTTCTTGTGGACATACCCTACCACAAACTGCTGGAAGTGAGCTATATTTTGCAATTTCTTTTGCTGCACCTTCGAAGTCTTTATCTTTAACCTTTGATATAAAGGCTGGAATATCTATTGATACTGGACATCCATTTCTACATTTAGGATTCTTACAATTTAAACATCTTGCTGCTTCTTTTACTGCTTCCTCTTCATTATATCCAAGACAAACTTCTTCAAAATTAGTAGCTCTAACTCTTGGATCTTGTTCTCTTACTGGTACTCTAACCATTCTTTCATTCATATCCATTACTTATCACCTCCGCATCCGCAGCCACCATGGCTATGAGTATTTCCTTCTTCTACCTTCAATTGAGCCTTACCTTCTTCTGTCTTATACATTGCTTGTCTTCTCATTGATTCATCATAGTCTACTAAATGCCCATCAAATTCTGGTCCATCAACGCAAGCAAACTTAACTTTACCACCAACAGTCACCCTACAAGCTCCACACATGCCTGTACCGTCAACCATTATTGGATTTAAGCTTACTGTTGTTGGAATATTTAATTCCTTAGTCAACATAGATGTAAATTTCATCATTATCATGGGTCCAATTATAACAGCATGATCATACTTTTTACCTTGATTATTAACTAATTCTTTAAGCATATCTGATCCTGTTCCTTTAAATCCATATGATCCATCATCAGTTGTTACATAAAGGTTTTCTGCTACTTTCTTTAATTCTTCTTCATATATTAATAAATCTTTATTTCTGCTTCCTAAAATCACATCAACTGCTACACCATTTTCATGCATCCATTTAACTTGTGGATATACTGGTGCTGCACCAACTCCACCTGCTATAAAAATTAATTTTTTCTTTTTTAATTCTTCCATATCCTCATGAACAAATTCACTAGGTTGTCCAAGTGGCCCCACAAAGTCACTCACATATTGTCCTTCTTCATATGTAGCTAATTCTTTTGTACTGTTACCTACTGCTTGAAAAACAATTGCAACTGTACCTTTTTCTTTATCATAGTCTGCTATTGTTAATGGAACTCTTTCACCCTTTTCATCATTTTTTATAATGATGAATTGTCCTGGCTTAGCAGATTTCGCTACTCTTGGAGCTTCTATATCCATTAAGAATATATTACTTGTAAGCTCTCTTTTGCTAACTATCTTATACATTCATAGCACCCCTTTTAAAATATGTTAATATTATTACTCATTATATAGTTTACACCATATCAGTATATTTTTGAAATACTTTTTCATGAAAGTTTTCTATGATTTTAAATTTTTCTTCATACATGAATCTTATCTATGTTAAAACCTACTTAGAATTAATTTTTATTATATATGTCTTTAATTTACTCAATAAAAATTTAATGTGACACACTCTCATCTTTTCTTTAGCTTCCTAGACTTGTTTGTTTTATAAAGCATATCCTAATAATTAATGTGTATATATTTAATTGAATAATATCAACAATAATATGCTTATTATCAATTTATATTATAGTATTTATAGAATAATTTTGAAATTAAAAAGACATCCAAATTTAACTGGATGTCTTTTTATATGTATGTAAATTTAAATATATATGTACTTTTATTCCATTTCCTTTGATGGCAACACTATTTTAAATTCAGTCGATTTATCACTGCTTCTAACTGATATATTACCTCTATAGCTTTCGACTAATTCCTTAACTATGCTTAACCCAAATCCATGGTTGCCGTTCTTATTATCTTTACTTGTAAATCCCGCATTAAAAATATTTTCTAAGTCTTCTTCCGGTATTTTCGGTCCATCATTTTCAATTTTTATTACAACGTTTTTTAAGTGTTCATATACTTCAGTAGTAATTATCCCTTTTCCATTCATTGCTTTTACTGCATTATTTACTATATTGCATATTATTCTATACAATTCCATTTCAGTAATATCTATTTTCTTTAAACTACATTTATCTTTGATTATTACATGTATTCCTTGATCAATAGCTGGTTGCATTGCTAGAGATAATAAAACATTATTATTTTTATTTATTTCGACTGCACTAGTTATTGAATCATTATTATTGATTATATTCTTTAATGCATCTCCTAAATCATCAAATCTCTTCATCAGATGTAGACCATATAAATATGAAATTTGTGCTCCATAATCATGTTTTATCTTTCTAAGTTCTTTATTTTTTTCATCCAATACTGTATTCAGTTCAAAAATCTCATCAGCTCTTTGTTTTATCCTTGCAAAATATACTATCATCGTTACTAAATACATGCAAAGTATTAATATAACAACATTTTTCAATAATTTACTTTCATCATTATAAATTACTACTTTTAATGCTATAATAATGTCAACTATAAAGCTTGTAGTTATTAAAATTATGATATTCTTTGTTTCACATATCATCTGGTTATAAAATTCTTTAACTTTATCAATATATTTAAAAAATCCAGCTATAAAAATTATTTGTGTCGAATATATGGTTATAATTTGTACTATAACTTTCCGATTTTCTGCAATTCTATCATATAAAAAACCAAAATACATATTGGAAAAAATAATAATAATTACCGATAAAAAACAATATGCTATAGAAAACGCCACTATTGCTTCTTTCTTCTTTTCATTATATATAATACCAATTAGAATTATACTTAATATATGTGTTATTAAAACACACAAAGATAAATTTCCAAACGTACTAGTAAAATATGAACTTATACAAAATGATAATATACCCATCAATGCGATTTTATATTTATTATTTTCTTCTAGACAAACATATACAGTTAAAGCAAATAAAAAAACTTGTAATATTGAAACTGCAATATCAATCATTAAAACCACCAAATTACCACCCCCATAGACTTATGTCTATCTCATTTTTTTCATTGATTCTGGCATTTCTTCAGCACCAGCTGATAAATAAGATGCTGTAGCTGAAGTCACCATCTTCTCAGAAGCTTTCTTTAAAATCTCTGCTGTTAATTTTTTTATCATCATAATTTCCATCTCCTCAAAAGTTAATTTTTATTTTTTTCTAATCTATTGAACATTAAAAGTGTTTGAAACATTACTGTCCAGGTAATTAATAGGTAATAATTACTATACTTGTACATTATAATCGAAGCAAGTATAAATAGAATTATGTTACATAATCCCTTTCGTCTATTCTTTTGTATTAAATGGGGATGTGTAATTGGCATTTTTGGATTTATTACTGGAGCCTGATTATATATGCAAAAAATACATATAATAAGTACAATACAATTTCCTAAAAATGTAAAAGATGTATTTAGACTTAAAATCAAAATTCCAGCTGTTAATAGCATAGTTGCTATAAAACACTTTAATTGTGTATCTTCATGATATCCACCTATAAAAGGTTTACTCAAAGACATTACAGAAATAATAATTACTGATTCGATAAAATATCCCAATATAGAAAATATCACTATTGTCGAAATAAGTTTTATACTTTCAAATAGTATAGTTCTTAAAACATAATCCATTTCTTCTTTCTCTTCTTTTGTATAATTATCCTGTGCTACAAACTCAACAACTTTTTCCGATATTTTTCTCACCATAATTTATCTTTATTTCCTTTTTGATTTTATATTAACATTATATAACATTTAATCTATCTACTCAATATATTTTTACATATGATTCTATTTTTTTCTTATTCTTTTTATAAAATTCACTTTTTACTAACTTTTATATATAGGCAGTATGGTAATATATGTATTTCAATGAACATATTGTTATGAACTTTGAACACTGTTAACATTATATTGTTCATAAATTGAACTATATATTTTCATCTTGGAGGTAAATTAATATGAATGATAATATGTCTTATTGGAAAGAAGTTTGGGAAAGAAAAGGAAATTCATATGCTATAAGCTTAGAAGAATTTGATGGTTATGAAGACACTTGTGCAAATGTAAAAGAAATCGCAGACTATATTACAAAGGAATTATGTATAACAGAAAATGATACAATACTAGAGGTTGCATGTGGTGCAGGTGGACTAGCTCAATATTTAAAATACAAAAAATACGTAGGAGTAGACTATTCTAATTCTCTTGTAAAAAAACATATTGAAATCCTAAAAAATTCTGTTTTATGTGGTGAAGCTAATGATTTGATATTTAAAGATAAAAGCTTTGATTATGTAATATGCTTTGGTGCATTTCATTACTTTCCAAGTCATGAATATTCTAATCAGGCAATTTCAGAATTCAAAAGAATTGCAAAAAAAGGAATATTCATTGGTGATCTGCCACTAACATCACACAGAGATACACATCTATTATACAAAAAGGAAGATTTCTCTGACTGGAAAATAACTGACGGTTGCTATAATCCTTGTAGATTTAATATAAGCTTAAAATTATAATCTAAAACATATAAATAAATTGTGTAGAATCAAAGTTTAGTGGATAACAACCGAAATTCAATATATGATAGGCTCGATTGTAAGAAAATTTGAAGCAAAAATTCTAAAGCCAGAGGATGCCCCCAAAAATGTTTGCTCCAAAAAGCAAGTTTTGGACAAACAATTTTGGAACATCCTCTGGCTAAGAATTTAATGCATAAAATTTTTAATACAATACTACGCCTATTCATATATTGAATTTCTTTGTTTTCTCTATGATCATAGAAATCGAACTCTTGTTAATTATGATTTATGTTTTCAAGAATATTTCATGACTAAAAATATACTTTTCAAGCAATTGTAGTAATCTATGAAACTACTTATAAAATCTCTGTAATGCCTAAGAAATAAGCAAATTCTTAAGAATTTACATTCTGATATTTATAAATTCATAAAATTATACCTTTTAAAAAATAATAAAATATTAACTTTTTAAATCTTTAACATAGATAAATAAATATTATTTAATTTAAAAATGTATTTATTTAAATCAATGATGTTAATAGTATGAGTTTAGATGAAACAAAGAAATAAAGTTCTTATGTTGGCGGTGTCTTGCATTCGAAAATGAAGGTGTAGAATTTTTACATTAATGATTGTTCCAAAATTGTTTGTCCAATACTTGTTATTGGAGCAAACGATTTTGAGCACAATCATTGATGTTTAAATTCACAGCTTCATTTTTGTGGCAAGCGAGCCACACATAAGAGCTTTATTTCGGTTATTTAACTCTAAACTCTGATTCTACATCCTATTTTTAAATTTCACATAATCTTGCAATTTTATTTTCATAAAATATTCACTCATTGCTTCAATGAATCTTTCAATATCATCAGTTTTAATATCTCCCATATTAGCAACTCTAAAAGTATTTTTTTCTGCTAATTTTCCTGGATATATTGTAAATCCTTTTTCATATAAATAGTCATGAAACTCTTCAAAATCATAATTTTCATTATCCGGCTCTATTACTGTTGTTAATAACATTGAAGCATTTTCATCACCGACTAATCTTTTTAGCTTTAATTTATCTAATCCACTCCATAAAATCTTGCAACATTCCTTATATCTTGCTTCTCTTTTTTCTACTGTTTCCTTTTTTGTCTCTTTTATTGCTTGCTTTAGTGCATACACAACTTGTACTGGAGGTGTAAATCTCATTTGATTATTTTCTTTGAAATACTCATACTGTTTATATAAATTTAAATACATATTTCTCGGCTTAATATACTTAATTTTATTTAAAGTATCTTTATTACATATAACAAAACTAACTCCAGCCATACCTTGTATGCATTTGTTTGAACTGGAAATCAAATATTTTATATTCATTTTTTCCATATCTATTTCAATTCCAGCAAAAGAACTCATAGCATCTACAATTAAGTTTACTTTATATTTTTCGCACAGTTCTCCAATAGTTTTTATATCATTTAAAAGACCTGTTGTAGTTTCATGATGAACTACTGCTAAATGTGTTATATCTTCAATTTCATTCATCTTCTTATCTAATTCATTAAAATTTATTTTTTTTATTGATGAACATTTAAATTCTATATAATTTAAATTATATATTTTACACATTTCACATATTCTTTTACCATACGCGCCATTATTAATTACAAGAACCTTCTCTTCATTATTGATTACTGAGCTTATTACTGATTCAACTGCTGCTGTGCCAGAACCTCCAAATAATATTGTAGTATATTTAGAATTATCTGCTACAATATTTGTTAATTCTTTTGATATGTATCCCATAACATCTCCAAATTCTTTTTCCCTTGGGCAAATATCTGAAACTATCTGTGCAGATTTTACACTGTCTGATGTTGTTGCTGGACCTGGATTTAATAAAATATTTCTTTTTATATCTTTACATATCATAATTTTTTCCTTTCTATATTTCATCCAAATATTCCATAAGCATATTTTTATTTTCAATTGGAGTTGTAGTAGGTCTGCCTAAATCTTTTCTTGCCCCCTTATTTACCTTAATCTCTAGGAATGCCAATTCATTTGTTTCATTAATTTCTTTTAAGCATCTTCTAATCTCACTTGTATTTACACATGAATAAAATTTTTTATATCCACAAGCCTTTGCTATTTTCAATAAATCTATATCTAATCCAACAGTTTTTTGTCCCCCTACTGAATCATGTGCTCCATTATTAATAACTATATGAACATAATTATTTACATTTTGATTTCCTATAATAGCCATTCCGCCCATATGCATAATTAAAGCCCCATCCCCATCTAAGCAGTAAACTTTAGTATTTCTTTTGTTAATTGCAATTCCCAAAGCTATTTGTGAAGCATGTCCCATAGATCCCACTGTCAAAAAATCTTTATTATGACCTTCATTTCTCTTTTCTCTTATCTCAAATAATTCCCTTGATGCCATACCAGTAGTTGAAACAATGACAGATTCCTTATTTATCTCTGATAATATTATTTCTATAGCTTGCTCTCGTGATAATTCAAATTTATTTTTACTGTCACCTAAAGATGTTGAAGCATATTCTTCAAAAGTTTCCTTCCTTACAATAATTGCATATGGCTCTTTTGTTTCTATCATATAGTTATATGCTCTTTTTAATACATTCTTTATATCATCATTTGTAGTATCTTTGCTTATTACTTCATATGATATTCCTATACTTTCCATAAGCTTAACTGTTATTATCCCTTGCTTTTTGTGCTGAGGTTCATCTTTTTTCCCTGGTTCACCTCTCCACCCTATTAATAGCAACATAGGAATTTTATAAACTAATTTATCAGCTAATGAAACTAGTGGATTCACTGCATTTCCAATTCCTGAATTCTGCATATATACTAAAGGAATTTTTCCTGATGATAAATAATATCCTGCAGCAAGTCCGATTGCATTACCTTCATTTGCTACAATTATATTGCTTTTTTCTTCTTGGTCAGAAATATATGCACAAAATGATTTTAATAGTGAGTCTGGCACTCCTGTAAAAAAACCTATTTCATAGCTTTTTAGTGTATTATAAAAACTTTCAACATTTATCATATCTTTTCTCTCCGCATAATATTTTTTAAATTAGCTTTCACCTATTATTAATAACTAGATTTGATACAATATAAGACTTACTAAAATATATAATTAAATACTACTAGGAATTAGATTTAAAATTTCTTTTATTGGCATACAATTTATTGATGCTTCCTTAGACCTTTCATTTAGTAATATGGTTTTCGCTGTATCTACCATTGCTGGATATGCGCTTCTTATTAAATGATTTGCATAAATTATCACATTGATTCCGAGTTCTGATAGTTCATTTTCAGTCATAAAATTATACGAGGTAGGTACAACAACAAGTGGAACTCTATTTTCTAATTTATTATATAATCTGCAGAATTCAATTATTTCTCTTCCATCACTTTCTTTACTATGAATCATAATTCCATCACTGCCTGCTTCTATGTATGCTTTTGCTCTTTTTATAGCATCATCCATTCCATTTTTAGCAATCAAACTCTCAATTCGTGAAATTATCATGAAATCACTAGTAACTCTAGCTTCTCTTCCCGCTCTTATTTTTTCACAAAAATGTTCAATAGTATCTTGTGTTTGAGTAACTTCTGTTCCAAATAAAGAATTTTTTTTAAGTCCAGTTTTATCTTCAATTATAATAGCTGACATGCCTAATCTCTCTAAAGTTTTTACTGTATATACAAAATGTTCTATTTGTCCACCTGTATCTCCATCTACTATTATCGGCTTTGTTGTAACCTCTAAAATTTCATTTATTGTATTTAGTCTAGATGTTAGATCTACAAGTTCAATATCAGGTTTCCCCTTAGCTGTAGAATCACATAAAGAACTAATCCACATCCCATCAAATTCTTTAACTTTTCCATCTTTCTCTACTTTAGTCTTTTCAACTATTAGACCTGTCAGTCCATTATGAGCTTCAAGTATTCTTATATGTTTCTTTGAATATATCAATTCTTTTAATGATTTCATTCTTTGCTCTGGGGTTATACCAATATTATAAAGTTGTTCTTCTAATTTACTTATAGATACTCCTTTAGTATATGGGACTTCAACAAGCTTACCATCCCATTCTTTTAAAACTTCTATAACTTTATCTCTTATTTCCCTTTGATCTCCTTCCATCCAATCATCACCATGCAAAACATAATCTGGCTTAATTTTTCTAAGATTAGGCACTTGATTTAATATATCTTGAGGTATTACTTCTATAACACCTTTAATATTTTCAACCACTTTTTTTCTTTCTTCATATTTCATTATTGGATTTCTCCAATATCCTCTAATAACCTTATCTGTATGCAATCCTACAATAACATTGCCAAGCTTCCTTGCTTCATTAAGAACATTTAAATGCCCTTGATGAATTATATCTGCACTCATAGCTACATATACTTTTTTCATAATTAAATTCCTCTCACTTTCATTTTTTCTAGTTGCGGTAATATTTCATTTTTTATTCTTTTTAAATGATGTTTATCATCAACTTCGCCCCATATTAAATTATCAATTTTTAAATATCCAACTTTTCTATTCTTAGCTGCATCAAATATTGCATTTTCATAATCATATTTTCTGATTTCTTCAACTAGATTATTATCATAATATACATCACTCATTTTACTTCTATATTCTTTAATCATTTCTTTATACAATTTCATAGAAATCTTTGATATCCCAACAAGTTCTCCATAAACTTCATCAATTTCTTCCCTAGCTTTAGATATTTTATATAGGTTATCATCTCTAACTTCTACATAACATTCATCACCTGAATTTGTTTTTCCACTTAAAAGAACACAATCTTCGCTTTCAGAATTAATTGTCTTAATTAATCCATAAACCTCGTATAGAATATCACTTTCAAGTAATATAAAATCCTCTTTTAACTCATTTTCTAATATTGACAGTGAAGTCATGCTTCCTGTTGCTTTATATTTTCTATTTTTAACTGTATGAATACAGCTTTTGTCTTTTGCAAATTCCTCATATAATTCACTAAGATATCCAGTTACTATATAAATTTTTTCTATTCCAATACTCCTCAATTTTTCTATTGACCGTTCCACTAAACTTTTCCCTTCTATTTTTAGAAGGCCTTTAGGTACTTCATTTTGGGTTATATCTTGCAAGCGACTCCCCATTCCTGCCGCTAATATTACTGCCGTTTTAATACTCATAACTCAACCTCCATATAAAGTTCATTTTTTGAACACCTTTATCCTATCACCTTTCATTGTTCAAAACAATATGTTCAATAATTGAAATTACAATTTTTACAAAGAAATAATCATGCATAAAAATAAACACTAAGTTTTACACATATAAAACCTAGTGTTTATTTAATAATGCTTTATTCAGATAAAAGTTCCCATTCTTCATATAGCTTCTCTATATTTTCTTGTATAATCTTAATTTCCTTATTAACTCTTTCGCTCTCTTCCGGATTAGAATATATTTCTTCTTTACACAACTCTTCTTGTAAATTTTCAAGTTTTTCTTCCTTTTTGCTTATATTATCTTCTAATTCCTTAATTTTCTTTTGTTTTTCTTTTTCTTCTTTTTCTAACGCCCTCTTTTTCTTCTTCTCTTCATTTATTTGAGTTTTGGTTTTTCCTCCGGCTAAGCTTTCAAAATGCTCAAATCTTTGTGGATTCTTTTTCTTTTCAACATAATAATTATAATTTCCTAAATATTCATTAACCCCATTCTCTTCTAATTCCAATATTCTATTAATAACCTTATTCAAGAAATATCTATCATGTGATATAACTATTAGTGTTCCATCATAAGTTAAAATTGCTTCTTCTAAAGCTTCCCTTGATGGAATATCTAAATGGTTAGTAGGCTCATCTAAAAGTAATAAATTTGATTTAGATAACATTAATTTTAATAGATTTATTCTACATCTTTCTCCACCACTTAGCTTATTTATTTCTTTAAATACATCATCACCTCTAAATAAGAATGATCCAAGATAGTTTCTTAGCTCTGTGGTAGTTAATTCCGGAAACTCATCCCATACTTCATCTATTATTGTCTTATCAAGGTTTAAGTTTGACTGCTCTTGATCATAGTATCCTAGATTAACATTTGCTCCAAGAACCTTACTTCCACTATCACTTTCTATTTTATCCATTATTATTTTAAAGAAGGTAGTCTTTCCACGCCCATTTTCTCCTATTAAAGCTACTTTTTCTCCTCTTTTTAAATCAAAGCTTAAGTTAGTAAATAGTTTTTTATCGCCATAACTCTTAGATAACTTTTCTACATGCAATACATCATACCCACTCTTCACCATTGTCTCAAAATTGATTCTTGATGCCTTCTTTTCTTTATCTGGCGCATCAATTCTTTCAATTTTTTCAAGCATTTTTTCTCTACTTTCTGCTCTTTTTATACTCTTTTCTCTATTAAATGATTTAAGCTTTTCAATTACTGCCTCTTGTCTTTTAATTTCTTCTTGTTGAAGATTATATGCCTTAAGCTTTGCTTCATAATCTTTTTTCATAAGCTCTAATGCTTTAGTATACGGTGCATTATAACAATTAACATGACCATTTATAACTTGAAAAGTATTGTTTGTTACAGAATCCAAGAAAAATCTATCATGGGAAATTACAATAACAGTTCCTTTATAAGTTTTTAGATATTCTTCTAGCCATTCAATAGCCTCTAAATCTAAGTGGTTTGTAGGTTCGTCTAAGAGTAATATTTCCGGCTTCAAAAGCAGTAACTTACATAGTGCTACTCTTGTCTTTTGTCCACCACTTAATGTATGTATTTCTTTACTAAAATCATCTTCTGTAAAGCCTAATCCTTTAACAACTCTTGATATTTCACCTTTATATGTATAACCGCCTCTATTTTCATAAAGATCTTGTGCTGTTCCATAATCCTTTATTATTTTTTCATGATAATCAGCTTTACTTTCATCATATGGCTCATTCATTTTTTCTTCTAAATCTTGAATTTTCTTTTCAAGCCTTTGTAGATCTTCAAAAACTAACAACATTTCATCATATATACTATTACACGATTCTAAATCTAAATGTTGGGATAGATATCCCAAAGATTTATTTTTATCTATAAAAACTTCACCATCATCTTGAGATAATTCTCTTGTCAATATTTTAAATAAAGTTGATTTTCCTTCTCCATTAGCACCAATGATACCAACTTTATCTCCTTCATTAATTGAAAATGTTATATCTTTTAATACTTCAGTTATTCCATAACTTTTGCTTATGCCTTTACAACTTAAAACAATCATTTTTCTTCCTCCAGCAATACTATGTCAATTATAATTTCCCACAGAATAATTTTAAAATTATTCTGTACTTTTACTTTTGTATAAATTAAAAATTACAATAACTTTCTGTAGATTATTATACTATAGATAACTAACTTATATCAATTTTACTCATTTTCATATACATTATATTCTATAGTTAATTTGTTTTACAGTTGTAATATAAAAACATTAACAAGAAAAAAATTAGAATGATTCAATAATTTGAACCATTCTATTATCAGTAATTTTAAAACTAATCTCATTTTTCTACTTTGTCTATTTCATCTTCATCAAATATCTTAAATCCGGCTTCTTTTTCTAACGACTTCATTTTATTGCTAATACTATTTTTCTCTCTAATAAAACAGCTTATCTTCCCTTATAATAATATTTAAGTAATGTTCAAGTTTAGCCTAAATATTATTATATTAGGAGATGAATACATCTCCTAATAATTAAGCATTCAAAATTAATCTTGTATTTTTCATTGTATCATCTTGAACTAAAACATACCCTATCTGTGGTCTCTTATTGAATAATCCTATTATATATATTGTTATGAACTGTGCCTTACGTAACCTAATATTACTAATATACTTAGCAAATGATCCATCATCGCTTACTACCAAGAAATTATAAATTCCAGGAGATATAGGATAATATTCATTTGTTTCAAGATATGATACTTCATCGAACAAAACAACATTTTCTGGTAATCTTAAAGATAAAAGCGGAGAATCTGGTGATAAATTTATAAATCTAACTGATGACAATAATGGATTGGTTATATTATGTGTATCATCTAATACAAAGAATGATATTTCACCATTTTCATAGGTCACAGCAATTGTATAAACTCCATTTGGTTGAACCTCAGATGGTTCTGTTATTAATGGTCTTGATTTTGTCCCAGCTTTATATAATTGAACCTTATATTTATCTGCTGGTATTGATATATATTCAGTTATAGTCCCAAAAGCTAAATTAGAATATATAAGTTTTCCATTAAAATATACATCTACATTTGGTCCATCTGGAATAGCATGTAACAATCTTACTTTTCCATTTACCCTAGGTAATGAATCATCAAATAACATCATTACTCCATTTCCTCCTTATTATAATATTGTAAAGATAGCTTAACTATCCTTTTTGTAATCACTTTTGCCAATGGAGAAGGTATTTGATAATCAAAAAATGCACTCATTACATTTTGATTATTTGCTTCAATTTCTGAAAATATTCTATTTACCTCTGCATCTCCTCTATTTTCATCAAGATCTGTTTCTTCATTTAATTCTAAATCAAAGTTTTTTAATATCTCTGATGGTAATGGAACTTTTACTATTGGCTGCATTGGTATATACTTATCAATGTCGCTTCTGCCAGCACCCATAGAATTTGTACTTTCTTCTTCTGTATAACTCATGGAACTTGGATTTTCACCACCTGATTCACTCATAGAACTTGGATTATAGTCCAAATTTTCTGTATTCCCCATTGCTCCTTGGTTCATATTTGTATTTGATTTATTGCTTCCTTTATAACATTCACCTATCTCATTATAGTAGCAATATAATTGATCCTTACTTGTTTCACTAGGAAATAAGTTAGGACTTTCCAAATTCTCATCTACTGGATTATTAATTTTTCCTCCCATTATACTACCTTCATCACTTCTAAATAAATTTTGATCAAATTTAGGTGGTATAAATCTAAACTGTTTATTCTTAACTTGAGACATATATTTATCTGCTATATTCATTTAAATCCCTCCTTTAAAATTCTTTATAAATATATGAGTAAAAATGCTATTTGTTCCCTTTAATAATATGAAATCATAAAATGATATAGTACAATATATGATTAAGATTATCACATTAAATATCTTCTATGAATAAGATATACTGGAGGAGATGCATATGAAGATAAAAAATAAAGGAAACATCAGAGATTTATTTATTGGATTAAATGAAAAAGTCTGCGATGGTAACGGTGAATGCATAGATGGAATAAACTTTGATAATGCTGCTACTACTCCAACTTTTAAATCTAATATAAATGTTCTAAAAGATATGAGTAAAATTTATGCTTCCATTGGCAGAGGAGCTGGGCAAAAAGCTGAAATATCAACTAATCTGTATAATGAAGCTAGAAATTTTTTAATCAATTACTTTAATATAAAAAATAAAGATGACTATACAGTTGTCTTAGTAAAAAACACCACTGAAGGTATAAATAGACTTTCAAAAATTCTACCACAAAATAATGACGATGAGATTATTATAAGTTCTAGAATGGAACATCATTCAAATGATTTACCATGGAGAAATCGTGGTAAGGTAGACTATATCGAAATTGATGAATATGGAAGACTCAAATTAGAAGAATTAGAAGATAAACTCAAGAAAAACTTAGGTAAAATAAAATATGTATCACTTACTGGCGCTTCTAATGTAACAGGCTATATAAATGATATTCATTATATAGCAAAAATTGTTCATAAATATAATGCCAAGTTAATCGTGGATGGAGCTCAGCTTGTTCCACATAGAAGAATCAATATTGGTGGTAATTCTAAAGATGAGCAAATTGATTTTTTAGTCTTCTCTTCTCATAAAATATATTCTCCATTTGGAATTGGCGTAATTATAGGATTAAAAAAAGATTTTGATTTAGGTAAGCCTGATCATATAGGCGGCGGCACAGTTGATTTGGTACTAGATAATGAAATTACTTATCTCGGTCCACCAGAAAGATACGAAGCTGGTACGCCAAATTTTTTGGGTACTATGTCATTGATTAATTCTTTAGAAGTTTTAGACGACATTGGCTATGATTATATTGAAGAACACGAAGACAAGCTACTAAAAGCCACCATAGAAGGTCTAAGTAGTATCCCAAAAGTTATTAATTATGGTGATACGGAATTCTTTGATGACAGGTTAGGAATATGTACTTTTAATATAAAAGATATGTATCATCGTGATGTTGCTGAAATTTTAGCTAAGAGAAAGGGCATTTCAGTTAGACATGGTTGGTTTTGTGCGCACCCTTATTGTAGAAGGTTAATGAATGCTACTGAAGAAGAAGCAAAAGCTTTTCTTAAAAATCCAGATGAAAAAATGCTTGGCATGATAAGAGTAAGCTTTGGACTTTATAATACTATAAAAGAAGTTCATGTATTTTTAAATGTTGTAGAAGATATATGTAATGGAAGATTTCAGTAACAAAAAATATTGATTTAATTATATTAAAAGGGAGATACATCAAATTGATCAATAAAATCGATTATGATAATCTCCCTATCTGTTTATTATAAATTAAACACTTTGTATTTAGGTAAGTTTCCTTCAAAAGCTAACTCGGGCATATTCTTAATTAATGGCTTAAAATAATCATAAGCTTCTTGCATAACGAAGTTTCCTTCTTCATTAATCCATTCTTTTGGAAAATATTTAACTTGATTAGCTATTTTTTCTGTATCAACTAACGTATATGAAACATCATATAAGAAATTACTTGTTCTATTAATTGCAACCATTTTTCCTGTTTCACCATCAACTGCATACTGGTATGCACATTTACCAACATCATATGCTTCTTTTAAGTCCATATCAGAAGCACAATGCATTGAACAACGTTGTAAAATTCCAAGTTCAAGTGCCTTAACTCTGTTAGTAATTCCATTTTCTATAATAATGTTCTTTAAATAATTACATACTCCGCCTAATTGTGCATGCCCAAATTTATCCTGTGTTGAAGATTCAATTTCAGAAATGAACTTTCCATCTTTATTTCTTATTCCCTCTGAAACCACTATGTATACTTTATTATTTTCTTCAAATCTCTTTCTAACATCTTTTAAGAACTTTTCCTCATCAAAGACTACTTCTGGAAGATATATAAAGTCTGCCACAGGCTTATTATCAATTCTTGCAAGGCAAGCTGATGCTGCAAGCCATCCTGTATCTCTACCCATAGTTTCTAATATAAATATCCCATTATTAGTATATACGGAAGAGTCTAAATATGTTTCTATTGCTGTAGTTCCTATAAATTTAGCTGCGCTTCCAAAACCAGGTGTATGATCGGTATACATTAAATCATTATCAATTGTTTTTGGAATTCCTATGAATTTAATATCTATATTTTTCTTCTTAGCATACTTCGATAATTTATTTATTGTATCCATTGAGTCATTTCCACCAACATAAAAGAATGCTTTTATATCATACTCATGGAATATTTTCATCAATCTATCATATTCTTCTTCATTGGTTTCCGGATCTTTTAATTTATATCTACAAGATCCAAGTCCAGATGATGGTGTAAATCTAAAGTATGAAATTTCTTCATCTGAAATTTCTGAAAGATTTATTATATTTCTTTCTAATATTCCTTCAATACCATTTAACCCACCATATACATTATCAAATGCTTTCATCTTCTTATTGCCTTTTAATAATCCTACAACACTTGAATTAATTACTGCTGTAGGTCCTCCTGATTGAGCTATTATACAATTAGACATGAAAATCCTCCTTATATTTGCTACACTAATAGTTTTAAATAACGTATACTATTTAGCAATAAATATACTCTATTTAATAATATACAATAAAAATAGACTTAAATAAAGGGTTTTTTTATTATAAAATAGATTTATTTTCTTTAAAGCTTTATATTATACTGCTCTTTATTAAGTAATATAAGTTTTTATTTTATTTTGGCATATATTCTTATTTCCGTAATTATTATTAAAGTAAGAGATTTTTTTAGAAAGGATTTTTATATGGAAATTCAATATCTTATTTTAATTGCTATAGCATTGGCTATGGATGCATTCGGCGTTACACTTGGAATTGGCTTAAATAATTGTCTATATGCAAAACATAAAATTATGTATATAATATCATTTTCTTTTTTTCAATTTCTATTCACATATATAGGTGGAAGCTTAGGATATTTATTTGATACTTATGTAACCAATATTCCTTCTGTAATAGGAGGAATTATAATGGCTATAGTTGGAATACTTATGATAATTGATGGAATAAAAGAAAAAGAAAATACCATTTTAATAAAAAAAAGTACATCATTAATATTAGGTATATCAGTTAGTATTGATGCTCTTGTTATAGGATTTACCACTTTCCATAGTCAAGGAATAAGTCTATCACTATTTATTAATTCTGTTTTTATAGGTCTTATAACAATGTTTATATGTACATTGGCATTTTTTATATGCAGATTTATACGTAAAATTGATTATGTTGTTAAATATTCAAATTTCTTGGGTGGATTAGCACTTATAGGATTTGGAATAAAAATGTTATTATTTTAATGATTCCTTCTCCTATATATTTATGTTACATATATGCTATAATATATTTAATATTTTATTGTTAGGAGATATTAATATGGATCCAAAAGAACTTTTAAAAATTAAAGGTCTTAAAGTGACCAATGGACGTATTAAAATATTAAATATATTGTCAAAGTCTGAGAATAGTTTATCTGCTGAAAATATATATCAAATTTACCTTAAAAACAATATAAATATAAATTTGAGTACAATATATAGAACATTAGAATTATTTTATGAAAAAAAAATAACCGAAAAAATAATCCAAGATGATAAAGTATTTTCGTATAGATTAAAACGCAATACTCATAGACATTATCTAGAATGTGATATTTGTCATAAAGAGATAGAAATTCCTTGTCCAATGAGTCAGATAGAAGAGACTGTAAAAAACACAACTGGATTTACTTTAACTGAACATGACCTAAAACTTAGAGGCGTATGTAAAGACTGTAAAAATAAAAAACATGATTAATTTAATTCCTTTTTATAGGATATATTCCTCCAATTTCATAGATTATATTTATTGTCTCTGCACACAATAATAGTGCAAAGCAAAGATGCTTAGCAAAAAATATTACATTCCAAAGGAGGAATACATTATGGCAAATTCATCATTAGTACCAGAAGCAAAACAAGGATTAGCTAAATTCAAAAATGAAGTAGCTAGTGAAATGGGAGTTCAATTTAGTGACTACAATGGAAACTTAACTTCAAAACAATGCGGAAGCGTTGGTGGAGAAATGGTTAAGAGAATGGTACAACAATACGAATCTGGCATAAAATAAGGATTCCAAAAGAGTGTACCAAATAGAGAGATAGCTTATTAAAGCTATCTCTTTTCTTTTACTTATGATATATATTATTATAAATATTTTAAGACATTCCGATAAACATACCTATAAAATATGGTATTAACCAAATAATCCATACTGTTATACTAAATTTGTGAAAAGTATCTTTTTTCTTTTCATCATTTTTATATAAAACCCATGTTGCCCATCCTGCATGAAATAACATTAATATTATTGCTAAGGCACCTGTGATTCCATGAATACTTTGACTTGTAGGATTCATAACTTCTATTCCTGACTTTGCTATTTCTCCCATTGTAAATGTTCCTATTGTATCAAATATTAATCCTAACCAAAATATTATAACATGATTTTTATTAAGAGTTTTTGCCTTTCTTTCTCCAAATACTCCTATTGTATAAAACACTAACGCTAATGTTATTGTTATTATTGCAAAAATTAATTTTCCATCCATATAATTTATTTGTTCTCCTTTATTTTATTTCTTAATTTTGTTAAAGCATCTTTTACTTGCTTTACTTCTTCTTCTGTAAAATTTTCAAATACCTTATCAAAACTTCCATTGATTTCTTCTATAAAGTTTTTTGCAAATTCAAATCCTTTATCTGAAAATGCAACATATGTGTTTCTTTTGTCCTTTTCATCTTTAATCTTTTTAACATAATCTGCTTTTTCAAGTCTTGCAACTATTCCAGATATTGTTCCTTTTGATAGAGACATTTCTTCACACAATTGAGAAATATTAACCTGTTTATTATGAGCAATAAGCTTTATTACCATGATCTGTTGATTTGTAAGTCCACTTTCTCTTAAACTCTTACTAACTGTGCCCATTGTATTTGCATATATTTCCTTTATAAGCATTGCTACCTCGAAAGAATCTTGTCTCATCTAATCTTCCCCCTGTTACTTCAATAATTTTATTATATTTCATCTTAATTTTACTTCTGTTATTTAATAATTTTCCTATCTTGTACTCTAACCGTCCTTAAAACTATTAAACAATTAAATTCTAATAATGATTAGATATTTAATTGGTGCTGATTTAGTTTCATGTTGTTAATTTCCCCCAAAAACTAATTACTATATTTTAACTTTGTATCAGTAAATTTTATTGAGCTTAATAAGAATAATACTCCTGCCATAAATAGTGCTAAGCCAAGTCCCATATAAAAGTCTCCTACATATACTGGATTAAATACTCCTATATTTCTAACTGTAATACCTAAGAAAATCATAAAACTCATTATGAAATAGCTTTTAAAATCAAAAAATGAAAATACACAATGCTTTTCTAAGCTGCTGTTTATAATCCTTCTTGTATGCTTTTTAAACATTTTACTAAATATAAATTTGAAAAACATATAAAATACTATACTTCCAGAAGCTATGCTAATAATCCAGTTGCCATTATTAATTTTTACGTCTCCTAAGCCTGAAGTTAATACTCTAAAGCCAGCAAATCCCCATACTATTCCTGCTATTAAAAGTAAAGTCCTCTTTTCTACTTTTGGTGTATATTTAATTAAATTTTTCATATTATCATCTCCTATAAAGTTAAGCATAAAATAGTTTGCATAGAAACTAATTAGTTTCTATGCAAACTATTTTATGCTTAAAATTTCATTTAGTCAATATAAAATTCCAATATATCTTTAAATTTTAATAAAAAAATCGCCAAGGCGACTATGATATAATCCCCCATAAAATATAAATCCAATAGAATACAGTAACTTAAATTCAAAAAATCCTTTAGCCGTCGATTTTTTCAGCGCATTCTGGATTTTCTGAGCTTACCGAAGAAAAGGCCAGGCGCATATATTTTATTTTTTTATTCTTTAGGTTAAATGACATTAGTTTATTGCAATATTTTTCAAAACAGTTTATACCCTCAAGGGGTACCTCCTCCACAGATTGTCCATCAATATAATTTCCTAAAGAATAAAAAAGCAGGAAACAATACATTTCCTGCCTAATTACTTTTATTATTCAACTGGCATAAGAACTGGTGTAATTGTGATTTCATCACCTCCCCCATCAATCCTTACTTTAGATCCATAATTAATGTCTCCCCTAATTATCATCCTTGCAAGTCTATTCTCTAAAGTATTTTGAATATATCTCTTTAAAGGTCTTGCTCCATAAACTACATCATAGCCTTCATTTGCCATTATAGTCTTTGCTGCATCTGTAACTTCAATTTCAATATTCTTTTCTTTTAATCTTCTTGAAACATCTTTTAAGAAGATATCGATAATCTTCTTAATTCCAGATTCAGATAATGGTTTAAACATAATTATATCATCAACTCTGTTTAAAAATTCTGGTTTAAATCTTAGTTTTAACTCATTCATTACCTTATCTTTTATTTCAGGCTGAACAGCATCTTCATTGTTATTCTCCAATAAATATTGACTTCCAATATTAGATGTCATAATAATTATTGTATTTTTAAAATCTACTGTCTTACCTTTATTATCTGTAAGTCTTCCATCATCTAAAATTTGAAGAAATATATTAAATACATCTTCATGTGCCTTTTCAATTTCATCAAATAATATTACACTATATGGATTACGTCTTACAGCTTCAGTTAACTGACCACCTTCATCATATCCAACATATCCTGGAGGCGCTCCAACTAATCTTGAAACAGCATGCTTCTCCATATATTCTGACATATCAATACGTATAATGTTTTCTTCTGAATCGAATAGGTTTCTAGCTAATGTTTTAGCAAGTTCAGTTTTACCTACACCTGTAGGTCCTAAAAAAATAAATGAACCAATTGGCCTATTTACATCTTTAAGTCCAGCTCTTGCTCTTAAAATAGCATTAGTTACAGCTTCAACTGCTTCTCCTTGGCCTATTACTCTTTGACTCATATCGTCTTCAAGTCTTAATAATTTTTCTCTTTCACCTTCAAGTAGTCTTGAAACAGGAATTCCAGTCCACTTAGAAAGTACAGCTGAAACTTCTTCTTCTGTTACTTCTTCTTTTAATAAAGCGCCTTCATAGTTTTCTTTTGTCTCTGATTCTTTTTGCTTTATCTCTTCTTCAAGTTTTGGAATTATGCTATATTGAATCTCTGCTACCTTATTATAGTCAAAATTCCTTTGAGCTGCTTCTATTTCTCCTCTAGCTTCATCCAATTTGCTCTTTAAAGTTTTTATAGCTGTAATATTTTCTTTTTCCTTTGTATATTTAGCAGTCATTTCATCATTTTTTTCTTTAAGTTCAGCTAATTCTTTTTCAACATCACTTAGTCTCTTTATAGAACCTTCGTCTTTTTCTTTAGACAATGCTTCTTTTTCTATTTCCAATTTGAAGATATTTCTTCTTACAACATCAAGTTCTGTTGGAAGAGAGTCTATTTCTGATCTTATCATTGCACCAGCTTCATCAATTAAATCAATTGCCTTATCTGGCATGAATCTATCTTGAATATATCTATCAGAAAGTTTTGCAGCAGCTACAATTGCTGAATCATGAATTCTTATTCCATGATGAATTTCGAATCTTTCTTTTAATCCTCTAAGTATTGCAATTGTATCTTCTACACTTGGTTCATCAACAATAACTGGTTGGAATCTTCTTTCAAGTGCTTTATCCTTTTCAATATATTGTCTGTATTCATCAAAAGTTGTAGCACCTAAACAATGAAGCTCTCCTCTTGCTAAAAGCGGCTTAATTAAATTACCTGCATCCATTGCACCATCAGTTTTACCTGCACCTACTATAGTGTGAATTTCATCTATAAATAATAGAATTCTTCCTTCACTATTTGATACTTCTTTAAGTACTGCTTTTAATCTTTCTTCAAATTCACCTCTATATTTAGCACCTGCAATTAATGCTCCCATATCCAATGAGAATATAATCTTATCTTTTAATCCTTCTGGCACATCGCCTCTTACTATTCTTTCTGCAAGTCCTTCAACTATTGCAGTTTTACCAACACCTGGTTCACCAATAAGAACTGGATTATTTTTTGTTCTTCTTGATAATATTCTTATGGTTCTTCTTATTTCTTCATCTCTGCCTATAACTGGATCTAACTTATGCTTTTTAGCTAATTCAACTAAATTAGTACCATATTTAGCAAGTGCATCATAAGTTCCTTCTGGATCTTGAGTCTCAACCCTTTGACTTCCACGTACTTCTGATAATACTTTTAAAAAATTATCCTTTGTTATATTGTATTGTTTTAATATTTTTGAAACTTCTGTATTTTTATCAACATCCATAATAGCAAGCATCAAATGTTCAACACTTATATATGAATCTTCGAATTTCTTAGAAATTTCTTCTGCTTTAATTAATGCTTCATCAACTTTTCTTGTTATATATACATTACCAAGACCTTCTCCTGTGACCTTTGGCATGCTATCTAAGGCACTATTTATTGAGCTAGATAATGCCTTCATATTTACCCCCATCTTAGTAAATATGTTAGGTACTAATCCATCTTCTTGTTCTACAAGCGCAGAAAAAAGATGAATTAAATCTATTTGAGCATTATTGTACTTAACAGCAGTAGCATTAGCATCACTTAATGCTTGTTGTACTCTTAATGTCATTTTATCAATATTCATAATCTTTCCTCCCTTTTACATAAACTACATTCAATACTTAAATATAAAGCATTCAAAATATATCTTTCCCAAATAATTTAATATATTTGCTTAAATATATTTTTGATATTTTCTTTATTTCTATACATATATAATAATACAAAGGTCAAAGAAAGTCAAAGTGTATTTTAGATTTTTTATAATTTTTTTAAATATAAATGAAGTTAGACATATTACTGCCTAATAAATACAAAAAAATAAAGCTCTAATGCTCTGCAGTTACTTGCATTCAAAAATGAATCTTTAGAACTTTTACATCAATGGATTGTTCTAAAATTGTTTGTCCTCTTTTTCATCAAAACAAACAGTTTTGCTTCAATCAGTGATATTTAAATTCGTAGCTTTATTTTTATAGCAAGCCAGCAGAACTTAAGAGCTTTATTTCACTTGTATTAAACTTTATTCTTTATCAAAAGTATTTTCCTTGTTAACCTCTTTATTTTTTAAAGCTTCTACGATTTCATCCATATCCACTTTACCATTTTCTTTTGATTTTATATATGATTTCAATATTTCTGATACATCAAGACCTGTTAAATCTTTTAAAACTTCAAACCCTGATCCTACAACATTCGTTACTGTTTTAGCTATTGAAGATGCTCCACCTTTTCCATCACCAGTATCAATGACAGTTATCTTATCAATATTACTCATCGGTTTAGCTACTTGTTCCATTATTTGTGGAAGACTTGAAATTAGCATCTCTGCTATTGCAGCTTCCCCGTACTTAGACATAGCATCTGCTAATCTGTCTTTAGCTTCTGCTTCTGCAATACCTTTAGCCTTTATTGCTTCTGCTTCTGCTTGTCCCTTAGCTCTTATAGCTTCTGCTTCTGCTTGAGCTTCTATCTTTTTTGCTTCTGCTTTGGCTATTGCTTCTATTCTTATTTTTTCTGCTTCAGCTTCTGCTTCTTTTATTGCTTGAATTTTTTTAGCATCCGCATATATTGCCATTTTTGTCTTTTCTGCATCAGCTGGTTTTTCTACTTTAGCTATAAGTTCTTTTTCTACTCTAATTGCTGCTTGTTCAGCAAGTAATGCTTTTTCTTTTTCTACTTCTGATTGCTTTTCTATCTCTTTTAAACTATACGCAATATCCGCTTCTGCTTTAGCCCTATCTTGTTCTGCTCTAAATTGTTCAACCCTTATTCTCTTATCTCTTTCTGCTGCTGCAATTTCAGTATCTGCTGAAAGTTTAACCTTTTCACCTTCTCTTATTGCCTCAGCAGTTTTGATATCAGTGTCTCTTTTTCTTTCTGCTTCTGCAACTTCTGCGTCCGCTTTAGATTGAGCAACTTGTGGTCTAGCTCTATTTTCCAAGTATCCACCTTGTGTTGATATTTGCAAGATAGAATAAGAAATTAATTGCAAACCCATTTCTCCAAGTTCTCTTTTTATATCTTCTTCAACTTTTTTTTCGAATGCAGAACGATCATTATTAATTTGTTCCACAGTCATTGTTGATACTATCCCTCTTAAGCGGCCTTCAAGAACTGGCTCTACCATTGCTCTTATAACAACAGTGGTATTCTTTGCATTTCCATTACAAAATTGTTCAACTGCTTTATATACACTTTCTGTTTTATTTTCAACCTTTACCACCGCTGTTCCTGTTACATCAACAAAAATACCTTGCTGAGATGGTGCTTCTTTAACATCTGTTGTCATAGATATATTTTCTAATGAAATTGTACACCATGTTTCAAGAATTGGGATTATAAAACCACCTTTTCCTGTTAACACCCTCTTTTTAAGACCTGTAATAACCATTGCCTTATCTGCTGGAACCTTACGCCAAAAGGCTAGTATTATAGCTAATAAAATAATTACCAATAAAACTATAGGTCCATATTCAAGAATTTTTGATAAAGTACTATCCACTTTTACGCCCCCTTATTCATTATAAAATAATATTACTATATTAATTATATATTATTTTCTATGATTTAATAATTAAATTCACCTTAAAAATATATAAATAAAAGAAGATTATCCATAAATTTCATTAAGATTAGATAGTCTTCTTTTCACATATAATTATAGTTTTTTATCCACTGCAAATGCTAAATTAAAATATTTCAACGAATCAATAGTATCACCAAGTTCATAATATAGCTTAGCCATATCTATATATCTGTCTTTTCTTTCCTCTCTAGATCCAAACTTAAATAAAGAATCTAAGGATAAATTCATATATCTTTCAGCTTCCTTTAGTCTATCCATTTTTTGAAGTATAGTTCCTTTTAAATAATATGACTTTTCTATTAATCTAATATTATCAGTAATTATTGCCATATTTAAAGCTTCTTCTGCAATATCATAAGCAATTTGATATTCATTGTTATCAATTAAAATTTTTATACAATAATTCAAAAATTCTACATGTCTTTCATTATTGTCTTTTGGGAATATTTTTATTCCTTCGGTTATTTCTTGTATTGCTTTTTCTGTTTCACCTACGAATAAATCATAATATTGTGATACAATAAGCTGAATTTTTTCTACTTTATTTTCCTCAACATAACAAGAAAATAAAATGTGCATTAATTCAAATGCTAAATCAAAATATTCATACTTAATTGCATACTCTATATTATCTATTAATTTTTCTTCTGAACCATCATAACATGATACATTTTTTCTTAGACTTATTAGATTGTTATAAAGCTGATCATAAACATCTTCTAATAAATAATCAACATCTATTTCTATTTTATCTGCAATGTATTGCAATAACTCTTTATCAGCCTTAACTTTCCCATTTTCTATACAGCTCATTTTAGCAATAGATATTTTATCTTGGCATAATTCCTTTAAGGTAATGCCCTTAAAAATTCTAGCCCTCTTTATTTTTTCACCAGTAGATAGTATTTCCACATATATCACCCATTTACTTATTAGTTTTTATTTTTTCTGACTCATTAAATAATTTAATACCTTCATTTAAATAATATGTTGCTTGTTCTTCATCTTTTCTATCTATGAAATATTTACCAACCCTCATAGCTAATTCTCCTGCCTTAGCTAATTTTCCATTTTCTTTAGCTATATAGTATGTATTTATTAAAACTTCTTTTGCCTCATCTGCTTGTCCTTCTATGTTATATATAGTATATCTAATCAAATTACATTGAATGATTCTATCTATATCATTTTCATCTAAAACATCTTCTATATTGATCAAAATTTCTTCGCACTTTTTAATATCTTTCACTTTTAAGTAATTATTACAGATTCCTATAAGTGTGTCATTTATAGATCCTACACGGCTTTGATAACCGACATTTTTTGAAATATCAAAATGTTTAAATGATTCATTTAAATCATCTAATTCATAAAATAGTTCTCCAAGTGTTCTTTCAATTTCAACTATATTTTTATTATGTTCTATCTTCCTATATACTTCTAATGATTTTTTAGAGTATTTTAATGAATTAATTAGATCTCCTTTTTTGCTAAATTCTTCTGCAAGATAAAATAAGTTTTTTGCATACTCTTTATCATTATACATTTGCTCAAACTTATCTTTAGCTAAATATGAATATTTTAAGGCATTCTCCATATCTTCTATATCAAAGTATGTTCTTGCAAGGTTATAATGAATTTCTCCTATTAATAAATCATCAATAACTTCATTATCCACATATACTTTTTCCGCTTGTTTTAAGTAACTGCTTGCAGAATGATATGCTCGTAACTCTAATGCTATATTAGCTAGATTAATGAAAGTTTTTATTATTTCCTCATAATTATTGTTTTTTACAAATATTACATTGGATGATAAAAAAAACTTTTGAGCCATAGGAAAATCTTTTTTTATCATATATGACTTTGCTGTAATAAATAATATTTTAGCTTTTCTATACTCTAAGTTATACTTTTCAGAATAATATAAAGCATTATCTATGTATCTTTGTCCTTTTTCATAGTCCCCTTGTAGAATGCATGCTTCACCTATTTGTTCATAGTAAATACTAATCTTTTCAGCTTGGCTCTCTTCTGATTCCATTAAATATTCAACCGTAGTATCTAGCGAATCTGCTAAATATTCAAGAAGATCAACTGAAGGATTAGACCGACCAGATTCAACTAAGCTGATTTGTCCGGGTGTTATCCTATCTTTAGCCAAGTCTTTTAAAGTCATATTCATTTGTTTTCTTTTTCTTTTAATCTTTTCCCCTAATGATAGTATCTCCATTTATACATCCTTCTCTATTCAACAAATTATTTAATTGGTTAATGTAATTTTACTTAGATTATAACATAAATTTATAAAATACTGCATAAAAAAATATATATTTTACTAATTTTTTTCTTTTTTTATTCAATTATTCATAATAATTACTATTAATTATTATCTAATACATTTTTAATCATATATTTTTATAATCTAATTATTAGAATTTATTATTCTATAATATATTTATTTGATTATATATATAAAAAGAAGATGCAAAATCACTCATTAATAAACAATTTTTCATCTTCTTTTTTACTTTAAAATATATTCAGTTATCTTATAAAATTTTGCATTCCATCATACGTATCTTCCATCATAGATCTCATCTTTTCTCCCGCTCTTTTCATTCTTCTTCTAGTTCTTCTATCGCAATTTGGTAACATCATCATTTCAACTGCAACTCCAATTAATACCCCTGCAGCCATTCCTTTAATAAATCTTCCCATAACAACACCTACTTTAAAATTATTTTTTATATATGTATGTTATGTATTATTAAAAAAGTTATTCATGCTAAATTCTTTTACATTTTATCTTCTAGCAAATAAAATATAAATCTTTCTTTTTCCTTACTTAAAAGTTTTGATATTATCTTTTCCCCTTGTTCCTTATCCACTTTATACACATTTAATATATTTTCAAACTTCTCTTTTTCTTCATCATGCTCAGAAACTTCATTTGTTATGATATCTTCATCTGTGTCTATTTTACTGTTTTCACCAGCTATACATATATTTTTGTTACCATTAGGTGCAATAGCTAAAATTTCATTTTTCACTTTAACATCGCTCACATATATTTTATTTTTAGAAAGATGTTTTTCGACCATTCTATCAGAAGGTATTCCTAAACATTCTTTACACTTTTCATCTACCAATTCATTAAATAAATCACCGGTGTGACTATCTACTTTTACAAAAATAACATCAATCCCCGTATTCATAAGCTTTTGCATATCATTATAATACTTTTCTGAAGAAACTTCTTTTCTTTGCCATGCTCCTGTTGCGTGATGAGCTATTCCTTCATAATCATGAAATAATACAAGTTTTTTCTCATTTTTATTAACTGCATATTCTAAGGCTTTAAATGCCCCTTGGAGTTCTCCTGCAATCTGTCTTATATTATTTTCTGAATCACTATTATCACTTCCACTTTCTATATATTCAACAACATTATCTCTTACAGCAACCACACCATAAGAGTATTTATTACTCGTTGAATTATAACTTCCATCTACATAAATATGAAGACAGTCTTTTGGATAGGTATTGTCACATTTTTTAAGCATTCTATTTCCTTCATTTAGATATGCTTTTGCTTCTTCTAAATCTTCAAAACTTTTATATTTTGCTCCCTTTACACCTTTAACATACTTTAAGCATTCTGACCATGTATTTACTATTTCATTTTCTATTTTTTTATTATTATCAAAATCAAATCCATATTGAATTGCATAAACTTTCTTTCCCATGATATTTTCCTTTCACATTTTATAATGTTGATAATTCTGATATTACATTATAAAGGCTCTCTACATTTTTAGCTTTTGTAAAATTAATTAAATAATCTAATCCACTAGTAAGAACCAGAAGTATATCATTATTTCCTTCCCAATTTTCTACAATAATTTCTAATGGAACATCCTTAACTATTCTATTTAAGGCAAAAAATACTACTGCAACATCATCAATCTTACCTATTAGTGGTATTCTATCAGGTATCATATCTGTTGGAACTGTAACATAAGCAATTGCTGCTGATATTATAACTTTAGTTCTTACAGGTACATTTTTATCCTTAAGAAGCCTATATATTAATGTAACTATATCCGGCAATACAAATATGTAATCACTATATTTCTTTCCATTATCAGACATCTTATTCTTTAAAATTTCTCTTCCCTTAGAATAATTATCTTTAACTTTTTTAATGCTTTCTAAATCTACTTCTGACTTTTCCTCTTCATTGACTTCTTCATCTTCAACTTTTTTAATCAATGTGCCTGCTATTGATACCTCAACATTATTCACTTCAACATAAACTTCATTTTTCTTTATATATATATCATCTATATTAATATTCACATAAGGAACATCTTTTAATACCTTATTTATATCTATTACAGCGACTTCTTTTTCATTTGTTATTCCAAATTGTTCACAAATCTTTGTTAGTTGCTTTAATGCAAAACTTCGTAAAATTCTAAAAACACCAAGTTTTAAGATTTTAACTTTTGCAAGCCTTACAAATATTTTATTATTTTCACATTCTACTATTTCTGCTTTAGCTGAAAAATTTATAGTAATTCCTTTATGAAAACTTCCTTCAAGAATTATCCCATCCTCAATTATTATCTTTTCTAAATTTAATCCATCGATATTAATAAATTCATTTATTATACTTAAAATATCTTGTCCAGTTAATTTAACATTAACTTGTGATATGTTCATTTTTATTCCCCCATCTTACACTACAATTAAAATTACATATTAACACATATATCTTCTTAACACTTATATCTTCATTAAATTACCATTAGCATATGCATGATAAAAGTATACATTATTTATTAGAAAGATAAAAGAATAAAAAAATAAGTGTAGATGGTTATGTAATATTTTACTTATCATCTACACTTATAAAATGCAAATTTTGAATCTATAAACTCAAATTTTAAAGATTAATATAAAATTATTTTTGATTTTTTATAAATAATATTTTATCAAAATTTCTTTACAAATATTTGTTCCATGCTGCCATTATGATATTTTTCATCAATTTTAACAAATCCATACTTTTCATAGAGTCCTATTTCTCCACTCACAATATATACTTCATTAAAACCAATTTTTTTAGCATAATTAATCGCCACTCTGATTAACCCCTCACTTAATCGTTCTCCTCTATATAATTCGCTAACAAACATATATCCTATATATGGAGTATATTCCATATCTTCAATACTATCTTTTTTAGTAAAACTACAAAATCCCGCTATATTTTCATTCTCAATAGCAACAATAACTCTTTCCCACTCTTCGAATTTGCTTTCAAGTATTTTTTGTGCAAGAGATTTTCCCGCTTTCCATGAACAATTTTGGGCAAAATCAGCTACTTTATTCCATAACTCTTCTTTATTGGTAATTATTCTAAATTCATATGATTTAAAATCTAATAAATCTTTTCTTATAGCTCTCATTATGCTCCCCCCTTTTCCTACTATGAACTCAACGATAAAGAATTTATTTCTTTTTCTAATAACATGAACACTTTTGCATTCAAATATCCATCTGCCACTGCATGATTTAATCTCACACTAACAGGCATCAAGAATTTTCCATTTTCCTCCCTATACTTTCCCCAATTTATAATTGGAAGAAAATATAGATATCCATCTGGCAATTCAACATTTAGTGATTCATAAGAAAGCCATGAAATATATGAAGCATCAAAATAATTTGGATGATTTTCAGGATCTAATCCATACTCTCTTGTTTTCTTTGCTTTTCCAATTTCCGCCACACAAGAATTATAGAACTTTTCATATTCCTCAAAATATTCTGTATAAACAACTGTACATGTCTCTGTATCTTCATGAAAAATATAATTAGCAGGATTAATTTTATCAAATACAATTAGTTGCTGTTTATCATACAAATACTGCATTCTATAATCTTCCCTGGAATTTAAAACCTTTGCTAATATGTACAAAAAATTAATATAAAATTTTGTGTTTGTTTTTTTAGAATATTCAATAAGCTTTGATACATCAATCTTACTTGTAATTGATGTAGAGCATTTACAATCTTCTGTAAAATGACGATAAACTCCCCTGCGATAATATTTTTCCATATCTACTACTTTATAATTCATGTTTATTTTCCCCCTTATAATTTCCTATCTTCTTACTTTATACAATTCTTTTTTATTTAATCTATATCTTTTATATGATATAATCCATTAATATTTAATTGTTTTAAAATACATTAAATTTTATATTTATAATAATCAACTTGAAAATCTATTTTAAATCCACATTTTTTATATAAATTAAATGCAATTGGGTTATTAGAATCAACATCAAGAACTACCTTATTACGTTTTTTAAGCCCTTCCTCTAACGCAAAACCAATAAGCTGTTTTCCAAAACCTTTGCCCCTATAATCACCATGAATAGCAACTCCATATAAAAAGGCATCGCTATCTTCATAATTATAGTCAAAAACACCAATTGGAGTGTCATTCTTATATGCTATGTATCCCACTCTGTTTTCACACTCTATTACTCTATCAATAAAGCTGTCATTTTCATCTAAATCATTAAAGGCATCTAATGTAATATCACTAAAGATTTTTTTATTTTCATAATTTACTTCTGAAAAAAACAAATCATTGTATTTTGGAATAGTATCAGATTTTTCATAAGACATTCGATATTCAGAATGTTCAAGTTTATATTCTTCAAATTTTTTTAAAGCTTTTAAGCCACTTTTACTTTTTGTTTCTATAACCAATAAAATGTTTTTTATTCCTGCACATAATAAGATTTCTTTTGCTGCCTCAAATAACATACTAAAACATCCTTTTTGTCTATATTCAGGATGTACAACAGCTAATATTTCTGCATCATTTGATGTTGGAATAAATGTTGTTAAAAAACCGATTAATTTATTATCATCATATGCCATATAAAAACATTCCAAATTTTTATCAAAGTTAATTTCATTTGATAAGAATGCATGATTTTCTAACTGTTCTTCCTTAAATGCCATATTTTCTAAATTTAATATTTCATTCTTTTCACTTTCTGTTAAAACACTACATTTCTTTACTCTCACGATTATCATCTCCACAAATATTAAACTTTATTTTGATTTTCCATCTAATAATTCAACTACATTTTCCCATTCTGAAATCATTTTCTCCAATTCTTTTTCCATATCTCTTTTCATACAATCAAGGTCCTTAAGCTTATTATAATCGCATGAACATTCAGACATGTCTTTATCTATCTCTTGTATTTTTTCTTCTAAATCCAATATGCTTAACTCCATTTTCTCTGCTTTTGATTTTAATTTTCTAAGCTCTCTTTCTTGTTCTTTTTGATTTTCCTACATATCTTTTGAATTTTTTCTACAATTACCCAATTTTTCTTTTGCATCTATGGATTGTTTTTCCACATTTGTTGATTCTTTATTTTCTTTATAATAATCATAGTTGCCTAAATAAGATTCAAATTTTCCATTTTCAATTGCAACAATTCGTTCACTCATCTTATTTAAAAAGTATCTATCATGGGAAACTATTATAACCATTCCTTTATATGACTTTAAAAAGCCTTCAAGCCATTCACAAGATTCCATATCTAAATGATTTGTTGGCTCATCAAGAAGTAATATATCTGGATTTTCAATAAGTATTTTTCCAAGAACTACAGTTGTCTTTTCTCCACCACTTAATATTTTAAAATCCTTTTTTAAAAATTCTTCATTTATTTTTAAACCTGTACATATTCTTTTTAACTTTTCATCCTGCTTATATCCATCATGAGCTTCATAGAATTCTTGAAGCCTATTATATTCCTTTAACGCTCTTTCAAGTTTTTCATCTTTAAACTCTCTCATTCTGCTTTCTAATTCTTTCATTTTAACTTCAGCTTCTTTTACAGTATCAAAAGCTTTATTTAAAACATCCAAAACAGTTGTATCTTGAGAATAACTAGGCATTTGATCTAAATATGATATACTTGCATTTTTTGTTATAAAAATACTTCCTTTATCATCACGTGTCATTTCATAGATTCCACATATTATTTTTAATAAAGTAGTTTTTCCACATCCATTATCCCCTACAATTCCAACTTTTTCTCCATCATATATATTAAGTGTTATATCATCAAATATTTTATTGCTATCCAAGTATTTTTCTAGTTTGTTTATTGATAGCTCGATCATTTTACATCTCCCCTTTAAAACATAAAAATAATTAATTGCTGCAAAATATGGTTTTATCACAATATAATAAAATTTAGTCAAACTCGAATTAGTATTATATTGTAATATTATTCATATTGCAGCATTCCCTTTACTAAATTATATTTATATTATTCAATCACACATGTGCCTCTAATTGTTTAGGCATCTTTTAAGAAACTATATTGTGCTGAATACAATTTATAGTAATTACCATGTTTCTTAAGTAATTCGTCATGTGTACCTGCTTCAATAATTCTTCCCTTAGACAAAACAAATATTTTATCACAGTCTCTAATTGTAGAAAGTCTATGCGCTATAACTATTGAAGTTCTACCTTTCATTAGCGTTTTAATACCTTCTTGAACCAATATTTCTGTTTCTGTATCAATATTAGCTGTTGCTTCATCTAGTATCAATATTCTTGGATCTGCAATTAATGCTCTCGCAAAAGCAATTAATTGTCTTTGTCCAAGTGAAAGTCTTGAACCTCGTTCATTTACTTCTGTATCATATCCCTTATCAAATTTCTCTATGAATTCATGGGCATTAACAGCTTTACAAGCATTAATTATTTCTTCATCTGTAGCATCAAGTTTTCCATACCTTATATTTTCTTTTATACTGCTTGAAAATAGAAATGAATCTTGAAGCATTATTCCCATTTGACTTCTTAAGCTTTCAATATCTACATCTTTTATATTTATTCCGTCAATTTTTACTTGTCCAAATGTGGGATCATAAAACCTGCTTATTAAATTAGTTATTGTTGTCTTTCCAGCTCCTGTCTCACCAACCAAAGCTATCTTTTGTCCTTGCTCTATTTCAAAAGTTGCATCTTTTAAAACTGCAGCTTCATCTTTTACATAAGAAAATGTAACATGGTCAAACTCTATATTTCCTTTAATTTGAGGCATTTTTTCTTCTGCATTTTCTTCTACCATAGTGTTTTTAGTATCTAAAATATCAAATATTCTCTCTCCTGCAGACATACTTGTTACAAATGCATTATAAAAAGATGATAATTGTATTATAGGCCTCCAAAGCATCTCTATATACATTATGAAAGCCATTAATGTACCAATAGTAATACTATTATTTTTCATAAGTATAAAACCTGAAAATAATAATATTGCTAAACTTAATCCTCTAAATAAATCTAAAAATGGCCAAAAGAAATCCTGTACATAAACAGAAGTCATAAATCCATCTGCATGTTTATTTATATGATGATCAAATTTATTTTTTGTATATGATTTTTTACTGAATCCCTGTATCACTTTCATTCCTGATAATGATTCATGAGTATATCCAATCATGGCTGATCTATTTTCTCTAAATATCTTCCATTTCTTATCTGCTTTAATTTCAACAAAAAACATAGTAAATGTTAAAAATGGCATGGTGATAAGTGATATTAATGCAAGTATAGGATTCATAACTATCATAATACAAACTACTAATATTATTGTAAAAATATTAGGTATTAAATTTGCTATACTATTATTTAATAAATTTTGAAGTGCATTAACGTCACCAACTACTCTTGAAATAATTTTCCCAACTGGTCTATCATCAAAAAACTTAAAACTTAAGGTTTGAATATGAGTATACAAGTTATATCGTATATCCACTAAGATTTTATTTGTTATTTTTGACATGGATATTGTTCTAATTCCTGATAATATTGGTGCAATTAGATTTAACAATAATAATCCTAAACCAACAATTAGTAATCCATTTATATCTTTACTTTCAATAAATTTATCAATAGAAATCTGCATTAAATAAGGAGTTATACTACTGCATGTCATAACTATAAGTAATAATAAAACTACGAAAATCACTTTCGACTTATATGGTTTTACATATGATAATAGTCTTTTTATTATTTGCAATTTAGATGATTCATTATTTATATCATTCATATTAATTCGCCTCCAATTGTACAGCTGCAAAATCTTGAAATTGGTGAGCATAAACGTTATAGTAATTTCCTTTTAAATTTACTAAAGATGTATGATTTCCTTTTTCAATTATTTTGCCATCTTTCATAAATATAATAATATCTGCATCCTTAACAGCTGAAATTCTATGTGCTATTAAGAAATTTGTACATTTCTTTTTACCTTTTCTTAGATTTTGAAGTACTTTAAATTCTGTTTCCATATCAAGAGCTGAAGTTGAATCATCAAGAATTACTATAGGTGTCTTTCTTATAATAGCTCTTGAAATAGCTAGTCTTTGTTTCTGCCCTCCTGATAAACCGACACCTCTTTCTCCAATAATAGTTTCAAGTTTATCTGGCATATCTTCTATAAATGAATATGATTCACTATCTTTAACCGCTTCTATAAGTTCACTTTCTGACTTGTCACTTCCAAAATCAATATTATTTCTAATACTATCTGAAAATAGAAAAGTATCTTGAAATACTACTGACATATTGCCTCTTAAAGTCTCTAAGTTCCAATCTTTAACATTAACACCATCAACTAAAATCTCTCCTTTAGTAACGTCATAATATCTTCCTATAAGCGAAAGCAATGTACTTTTACCAGAACCTGTTGCTCCCATAATAGCTACTTTGCTCCCATGAGGAATAGTTAAATTAATCTCATGTAATATTTCCTCATCATTATATGAAAAACTAACATTTTTAAATTCTATATCTCCTCTTACAAATTCAGGATTATAAGCATCCTTTTTTGAGATTATTTTTGATTTTCTATTTAAGATAGCATTTATTTTTTCCATTGAGGCTTTATTTTGAGAAAGTAAATTAACAAGCGAACCCAAATTTCTTACACACCAAGATAAGTTAAATATATAACTTGTAAATGCAATTAAGCTTCCTAAGCTTAATTCACCATTAATACATAAATAACCACCATATACTATTATTAGTATGGGAGCACAGTTAGTTAAAAATTCTACTAGTGGGCCATAGGTTCCTAATATCTTAGCTTGTTCAACGTTCAAATCATAAAATTTTTCATTAATCTTGAGAAATTTTGATATCTCATACTTTTCACGTGCAAATGCTTTTACAAGTCGTATTCCACTTACATCCTGTTGAACTATTGAATTAATTTCAGCTGTCTGATCACTAATTTGTGAATATATATCCCAAAATTTTTTATCCATAACTTTGGCAATAAATATTACTGGTATTAATACACTTACACATATAACAGTCAATGATACATTGATTTTTAACATTATAGTAATACATACTACAAAAAGTATAAAAGCTTCTATAAAAAGCCTCATTCCAAAAGCTAATGTATCCCAAACAACATCTACATCTTCTATTATTCTAGACAATAATTCTCCAGTATTATTATTATCAAAAAATGAAAATTCAAAAGACTGAAACTTTGAGTATAAATCTCTTCTCATTTGCCTACAAATCGTAAGTGCAAATTTATCAAAGAAATATTCTTTTACATATCCAAATATCCCTTGGGTAAACGCCAATACAGCAAATATAGTTAGAAATCCAAACAAATATTTTTGCTCATTACCTAAAATAATGTCATCTACAAATATCTTTTGTAGATATGGATACGATGAGTCAATACAAATACAAACTATCATTGCAATTATAGGAAGTATTGTTAATCTACATTCCTTCAAAATATAATTTCTAAAAAAATTCATTAGTTTTATTCCCCCTTTGATTGTCTACTAAATTTTTGTCGTAAAAAAAAGCACAGCTATTACTCATAGCTGTGCTAGTCCAATAAAATAGTAATTAAGATTTAAATCATATTAATTACACAATATTATACCTCCATTTAAAATGCATCACAGATGAATAACTAAAACTATAATATTTAATTTTCATATTTAAATATAATATTTTTACCATTTTCACTGCTTTGCTTCAATTATCTTTTCTAGTACTAGTTATATAAAAATTATAATTTTATGCAAAATAAAAGCGCAGTTACTTACAACTGCGCATACAATCTCTAAAAAATATATTTCAAGTCTTATTTTATTAAAATAATCACAAAATATACACTCCAGAAGGCATTACAGATGAATAAGTAAAAAAATTATATTTAATTTTAATATGTCTTTCAAATCTATTACTCATTTTCATATTTTTACCTCCTTTTGATTTTTTTGCTTTTACAAAATATATCATAACTCCATATTTTTATTAAGTCAATATTTTTTTAAAATTTTTAATAATAATTTTTAATTTTTATTGCTTTTTAGGTATTATAAATTTAATACATGGTCATATTTAGCTAAAAATTATATTATCAAATGCCACCTCATCAATAGATTGTCCAACAATATAATTTCTTAAAAAATAGGAAAGCCCCCATATATTTATATGGGGGGCTCGTACACAAATTTAATAATTTATGTTTATATTATTTTTAATAATTTTCTACAAATACTTCAAAGTATGATTGTGGATGTGCACATGCTGGGCATGCCATTGGTGCTTCGGCACCTTCATAAATATAACCACAATTATTACATTTCCAAAGTACAGTTTCGTCTTTCTTAAATACTTTATCTTCTTCAATATTTTTAGCTAATTTATTATATCTAATCTCATGGCTATTTTCTACTTTTGCTATTTGTCTATATACAGCTGCTATTTCTGGATATCCTTCTTCATCTGCAATTTTTGCAAATGTAGGGTATAAATCAGTCCACTCTTCATTTTCTCCACTTGCTGCTGCCTTTAAATTCTTTAATGTGTCATCATAAAGAGCTACTGGATAGCCTGCTGTTATTTCAATTTGTTCTCCTGAATAATCATTCTTTAAGAACTTATAAAATCTTTTTGCATGCTCTTTCTCATTTTCTGCTGTCTCCATGAAAATGTTGGAAATTTGAACATATCCTTCCTTTTTAGCAACACTTGAATAATAAGTATACCTAGTTCTTGCTTGACATTCTCCAGCAAATGATTTCATTAAATTTTCTGCTGTTTTGCTTCCTTTTAAACTTTTCATGTAAAACCCTCCATTCTAAATCCATATATATCTATATATGTTTACATTTATATTATATCACTTATAAATTTTTTTTCTATATCTCAACTTAATTTAATTATTTTATATTTCTTGTTGCTTTCTAATAATTAGCCATTTTATATTTTTTATCTTCTGTGACTTCTTTTCCAAGCCACGTTGGTACAGTAAAACTTTCTGCTTCCTTTTTAGATTCAAACTCTATTTCCCCATAATATTAATACACTGCATTTATCTGCAGAATCAGAATAAAAAACAGCTTATGTAAGATTTAACACATAAGCTGTTTTTATATAATCTAGAATGCTGGAACTACTGCTCCATCTGGATATGTTTCTTCAATATACTTCTTAACTTCATCTGAATTTAATGCTTTAACTAAAGCTTGAATCTTAGGTAAGTTTTCATTGCCTTCTTTTACAGCAATTATATTTACGTAATCAGATTCTTTACCTTCAAGAATAATTGCATCAGTAGATATATTAAACCCTGCTGGTATTGCATAGTTACCATTAATAACTGCTGCATCAACATCTTCTAATGCTCTTGGAACAGATGCTGCTTCTAATTCTTGGAATTCTATCTTCTTTTCATTTTTAGTTATATCTTTTGGAGTAATTAATTCTCCATCTGGAATTTCAATTAATCCATTAGCTGCTAATAATTTTAATGCTCTAGCTTCATTTGTAGCATCATTAGGAATTGCTATTGTTGCGCCCTCTTTTAATTCATCTAAGCTCTTTATAGTATTAGAATATAACCCCATTGGTTCTACGTGAACTCCTCCAACTGAAACTAATCCTAAGTTCTTTGATGAATTTTGTTCATCTAAATAAGGCTTATGTTGGAAGAAGTTCGCATCTAAATCTCCTTCTGATACTGCTGTATTTGGTTGAACGTAATCATTAAATTCTGTTATTTCTACAGTATATCCTTCTTTTTCAAGTAAAGGTTTTGCTGCATCTACGATGCCTTTATGTGGTTCTGGTGTTACACCAATTTTTATAACTTTATCATCTCCACTGTTTGATGCTTCTGTTTTAGCTCCATCACTCTTTGTTCCTTCATTTGAAGCTGTCCCCCCACAACCTATTAAGCTTAATGCAAGTACTCCTGCTAATATTGATGATATAATTATTCTTTTTTTCATATTTTATACCCCCATTTAATCAATTCATATTTTACAATGCACAATTCACAAATCAAGTAAAAATTTAAGTTAAAAGCACATTGTACTAATTTAATTTTATTTTGATAATTTATTGTAGAAATAGTTTCCTAAAAATTGTAGTAATTGAACTACTATAATAAGTATTATACAAGTTACTACCATTACATCTGTCTGGAATCTTTGGTATCCATATCTTATTGCTACATCACCAAGTCCTCCTCCACCAATAGCCCCTGCCATAGCTGAATAACCAACTATGCTTATTATTGTTAATGTTATTCCTGACATTATTGATGGTATAGCCTCTTTTAGCATAACTTTAAATATTATTTGGAAATTTGAAGCTCCAAATGCTTTAGCAGCCTCAATAACGCCTTTATCCACTTCTCTTAATGAAGATTCAATAACTCTTGCAACAAAAGGTGCTGCTGCTATTGTAAGTGGAACTATCGCTGCTGTTGTACCAATTGATTTACCTACAATAAATCTTGTTAGTGGTACTATTATTACCATTAATATAACAAACGGAAAACTCCTTAATGTATTTACTATAAAATCTAAAATATTATATATTATTTTATTAGGTTTTAATCCATCATTTGCTGTGACTGTTAGAAGAATTGCTGGTATAAATCCTAATATTACTGCAAAAATTGTTGATGTAAAAACCATGATTAGTGTTTCTTTTAATGCATCTAATACTATCTCACCCATTAATTAAGCACCTCCAATAAGATTTCTTTACCTTCAAGATACTTAATAACAGCATCCTTGTCTTCTTCTTTTATATTTATTACAAGCCCACCTAATACATTTTGTCTGAATTTTTCAAGTTTGCCCCAAACTATTGAAAAATCTATATTTAATTCTCTAGCCATCCTAGTTATAAGGGCATTTTCTGAAGAATCACTTGGGAAAAATATTTTAATATTTACTCCATCTTCAGGTAATACCTCATCATCTTCTTCACCTAAGAATTTTTTAAGTGATTTTCCTGGTTGTAAAAATACATCCTCAACTTTACCTTCTGCTCTAATTTCGCCACCATCTATTAAAGCTACTTTTTCACATATTTCTTTTATTACTTCCATTTGGTGTGTAACCACTACTATGGTTATTCCAAGTTCTTTATTTATTTTCAAAAGTAATGCCAAAATATCTTTTGTTGTTTTTGGATCTAAAGCTGATGTTGCTTCATCACAAAGTAATACCTTAGGTTCTAGTGCTAGTGCTCTTGCTATTGCTACTCTTTGTTTTTGTCCACCACTTAATTCTGATGGTTTATTTTTAACTTTTTCTTCTAGTCCAACTAATTTAAGAAGCTCTAAAACTCTAGTCTTTATTTCTTCCTTACTGTATCCCCAAACTTCAAGAGGAAGAGCTACATTATCAAAAACGTTCTTTCTTTGCATTAGATTAAAGTTTTGAAAAATCATTCCTAAATCTTTTCTAAATTTTCTAAGTTCATAGCTGCTTAATGTAGAAACTTCTTGTCCCATTACATTTACTGTTCCTTCATTATATCCTTCAAGACCATTTATACATCTTAATAGTGTTGATTTACCTGCACCACTATGCCCAATTATTCCGTAAATTTCCCCCTGCTTTATGCTTATTGAAATATCTTTTAAGACTTTAGTTTCCCCAAAACTTTTAACAACATTTTTTATTTCTATCAAAGCACTTTTCCTCCTTGAAGCTGTTTTTGAATTATCGCGATAAAAACAAAAGCGCTAGAGAATAAACCTCTAGCGCATAAAACACTCATTAATTTACTCTCTCATCTACCAGTTTTAAATATAAAAACTGCAGGAATTAGCACCGTATATAATTGGAAAATGAGCCAATCTATCGGTTGCTGGGCTTCATCGGGCCAGTCCCTCCGCCACTCTTGATAAGACTATATATTTAATTTAGCTTCTGTCTGTTATTATAGATATATTTTTTTCATCTGTCAAACAACACCTGAAATATTACTTATCACCTTTTAAAACTTTTTCAATATATATAGTTTTAAATTATCCATTTATCACAATATATCGCTATTTATTGACTACTCTCATAAATTTCTACAATATATTTATTAAATTAATAATTCAATTTGCAAAACTTTTAATTTTTAAGTAATTGTTTACTAAATAAAAATGAATATAAATGCTTCTAAAAAGCCTATATTCATTTACATAATTATAATTTATTATCTATACTTTTCTTTAATAGCTCTGTCAATATCTCTCTTATGAGCCTTTTCCAGCATAGCATCCCTTTTATCGTAATTTTTCTTACCTTTACATATACCTAGTGCAACTTTAACTCTTCCTTGTTTCAAATATAATGATAATGCAATTAATGTATATCCATCCCTAGATACAAGCTCATCAAGTCTTCTAATTTCTTGTTTATGAAGTAATAATTTTCTTTCTCTAAGTGGATCAACATTAAATATATTTCCTTGTTCATATGGAGATACGTGCATATTTTTTATGAATACCTCTCCATTGTATATATCAGCATAGGAATCTTTGAGATTCGCTCTTCCATTTCTTATAGATTTTACTTCTGTTCCTACTAACTCTAATCCTGCTTCTATTGTTTCTTCAACAAAATAATCATGTCTTGCTTTTCTATTTTCAGCTAATGTATTTGAATTTTTCTTTCTTACCATTTTTATCACCTTCTACTTCGGTTAAAATTTCCCTAAATAAAATTATATTATAGCTAGAAATTTTAATCAATTAAATCTTTATAGCTATAATGTCTATTAAATATTCGATTATTTTTCTATTGTCAAATCTTCTTATAACATTTAATTATGCCAGCATCCATTATTTATTATATTGAAGTGGCTGGCATATTAAGGTATTTATATTATTTATTCTTCTATGTTTTCTTGCTCATGCATTATTTCATTTTCTTCATCATCTAAAGTTTTACCTTCTTCTTGGGTAATCTTAAAGAAAATTTCTCTATTATCTATATCTACATGATCACATTGAACTTTTACCTTATCACCAAGCTTATATATTTTTCTAGTTCTTTCACCAATTAAAGATAATTGACTCTCATTATAAACGTAATAATCGTCGTCTAAATCTGTAATATGAACTAATCCTTCTATTGTATTTGGAAGTTCAACAAATACACCAAATGATGTAACCGAAGATATAACTCCTTCAAATTCTTCACCAATTCGATCTTGCATATACTCAGCCTTCTTTAAATCATCAACTTCTCTTTCTGCATCTTGTGCTTTTCTTTCCATTTCTGATGATTGTTTTGATGCCTGACCTACAATATTTTTAAGTTTATTTACTCTCTTTTCATCAATTTCACCATGAAGATGCTCTTTTATGATTCTATGAATTTGTAAATCAGGATATCTTCTTATTGGAGAAGTAAAATGACAATAATATTTAGCAGCCAAGCCAAAATGTCCTGTACATTCAGGTGCATATCTAGCCTGCATCATTGAACGTAATAATAATGTACTTACTACGGTTTCCTCATTTTTACCCTTTACTTTCTCTAATATTTCTTGGAACATCTTTGGATGAATATCCTCTTTCCACTGAATTGTATAGCCTAAATTATAAATAAATTCTTTAAATTTAGCCAATTTCTCTTCATCTGGATTTTCATGAATTCTATATACAAAAGGCATATGTGTCCAAAACATATGCTCAGCTACAGTTTCATTAGCTGCAAGCATAAATTCTTCTATCATTCTATTTGCAATTGCCCTTTCGTAAGGCTTTATTTCTATTGGCTTTCCAAGCTCATTTAAAACAATCTTAGCTTCTGCTATTTCAAAGTCAATAGCTCCTCTTTTTTCTCTTTTTGTTCTTAAGATAGTGCAAAGTTCTTCCATAAGTTTAAAGTCATCATATAAATAATCATATCTCTTTATCAATTCTTCATCATGATCTCTTAACATTTTAGTTACATCTGTATATGTCATTCTTTCATTTGTCTTAATTACAGATTCAACAATCTCATGATCTACAACCTTACCTTTTGAGTTTATTTCCATAAAGCATGTAAGTGTAAGTCTATCAACCTTTGGATTTAATGAACAAATTCCATTTGATAACTTTCTAGGCAGCATTGGAATAACTCTATCTATTAAATAAACAGAGGTAGCTCTTTTTAACGCTTCTCTATCTAATGGATTATTTTCTTTTACATAATTAGTAACATCAGCTATATGAACACCAAGTCTGTAATTACCATTTTCAAGTTTTTCTATAGATACTGCATCATCTAAATCTTTTGCATCTTCACCATCTATAGTTACCATTCTTAACTCTCTTAAATCTCGTCTTCCCTTAAGCTCTTTTGGATCTATTTCCTCGGAAATACCATCAGCATACTTTAAAACTTTATCTGGGAACTCCTCTGGAAGTCCATTTTTCTTGATTATTGTTAAAATATCAATTCCTTTGTCACCTTTTTTACCTAGAATTTCTGTTACGACACCTTCTGGCTTTCTTCTTTCAGCTGGATATTTTGTTATTTTTACAACAACTACATCACCATCTTGCGCACCATTTCTATCTCTCTTTGGTATATATATGTCTCTTGAAATTCTAGTATCTTCTGATATTACAAATCCAAAGTTTCTTGAATCTTCATATACGCCAATAACTTTGGTTACATTTCTCTCTAATACATCTACAATCTGACCTTCTCTTTTTTTAGTATCTGTATCTTCTCTTGTTACTTTTACTGCTACTTTATCACCATTCATAGCATCTCTCATAGCATTGCTTGGTATAAATACATCTTTCTGTCCTTCTTCATCTGGAATAAGAAAACCAAACCCTCTTTGATGTACTTCTAAAGTTCCAATAACAAGACCATCATAATTATTTATCTCTTCTTTTCCTGCAACTTTATATCTATCTCTTTTGGTTTTTACTATTAATCCCTCTGCTTCCATAGTTCTTAATGTCTTTTTAAATGCTTTATATTCATTCGGTTGTATATCAAATACAGCGCATAATTCCTCTAAATCCATAGGACTATAAGCTGTTTCTTTCATAAAGCTTACTAGTGTTTGTTTAATTCCCATAATGATTCCTCCTTTAAAAGGCATTATTTTACTATTTATAATTTAAATTTCTTAAACATTATAAATATTCTTTTATATCTATATACTACCACAATAACATCTTACTGAATATATCTCCATTACTATTCTCTCTGCTATAAATAATATTATTATGTCTATAATAAATAATAATTTATTATGATTTATTAATTTAGTATGTCATCTTCATTATAAATTATAGCCATTATGTATACTTTCTATAAAAAAAGTTATCATTATTCCTATACTACTTAAAATATATAAAAAAGCGATAATAATAAATCAGAAAAAACTAATCTATAATCATCACCCTTACTTCTCACCTAATTTTCAAATTATATTTTTAAGATCACTTTTGATTAAATTCATTTTATCTATTTTCACTTCTTCAGGAAACTCAAACCTAATTCTTGAAAATTCTTGTAAATTGCAATTTCCACTTCTTTCTCCTATTCCATCTAAAGTACAATCAACATATCTCACACCATTTTTTACTGATTCTATTGCAATTGCTAATGCCATTCCAAAATCATTGTGTGAATGTATCTCTATATCAACATTAGAATTTTTTCTTAATTCACTAATAACTTGTTTTGTTTTTGATATAGATAATATCCCAACCGTATCTGCATATCTTACTCTTTTTACACCTAAGTCTTCAACTAAATTACATAAATCTAAAATATATTTTTGAGTTGGATATCCATTAAATTTCTTAACTTCATATTTAATTGAATTTTCTTCTAAACTTCTGTATAAATCTATTCTCACTATTTTTAATGCGGTCTCTCCTCCAACTATTAACACATTCTTTCCGAACTCTTTAATAAAATCTCCTGCTCTTTTTATAATCCCAGCTTCATTTTCATAATATTTAGGTAAATTTATTGCACTCATTTTTAACACTCCTTCCATAATTAAAATTTTACATATCCCTCAAAAGCCCATAAAATAAGAAAAGTTCCTTATTGCAGCATAGCTGCTCTTTTTATAAGTGCACATTCTTAAGCAGAGAACCCGAATCTGTGATTTGGTGTGAATCGCTTACACCTACGAATGTATATGAGTAGGTGTTTCCTTGGCATATAATGCTTGGTGAGGTACGAGCCTAGCAGTATAGCCCATCTTTATCTAGTGATGAAGATGTTTCCTTAAATAATTCCTTCTACCCCGCATAAAATAAGCAAATTCTTAAATTCTTATATTCTTATATTCTTATATTCTTATATTCTTATATTCTTATATTCTTATATTCTTATATTCTTATATTCTTATATTCTGGACATTTTATCTTTATTAAGATATTTATGCAAATAATTTTTTTTAAACGAAACTCACTATTCACATCCGTTCATAGGAGTAAGTTCGATCAGCCAAATATAAAATTTGGGCTCTCACTTAAATTCTGGGCATTTTATTTTCTTTTAAATATTTGTGTAACTATTTTCTGCTCTTCTTTTATAAACAAATACTTTTTTATATTGCAAAAAAGACTTACGCAAAAATTATGCGTAAGTCTCCAGTTTTCTAGTCAACTTATAACAATTAAATTTATTAATCAAGTTTTGCAGTTAAAATCCATACAAATTTATTCATTTGCTGATAAGTTACTTTAAAACCTTCATTTTCAAATAGTTCTGTTAATAATGTCTCTGTTGAAGAAAATTCATTTTTCAATGTATGTGCTAAAGTAATCTCCCCAGACTCTTCTACTTCTCTTATAAAGTTCTTCTTAGCTTCATCATTTTCATAAATGGTATCTGCAATCACAACAGTCCCATTATCTTTAAGTTTCTTTTTAAATTCTGCAATTGCCTCTTTCTTTTCTTCATCAGTCAAATTATGAAATGCATAACTGCTTATTATTGCATCTAAACTACTATCATCTATTGGTAGTGATAAAAATGTTCCTGATAAAAATTTTATTTCCGGATATTTTGCAGTTGCAATATTTCTTGTTTTTAAATTTGGCTCTATTCCAACTATATCATATCCAATTTTAGAAGCAATATTTGTTAAATTTCCAGTTCCTGAACCGATATCAATAACTTTTGCATTTTCAAATTTTGATATGTGTTTTACAGTTTCATTCAATATCTCATTATAATTTTTAAATAACTCTTTATATTCTCCATCTTCCATAGAAATAGTTTCATCATAATTCTCTGCAAAATCATCAAACAAAGCATTAAATCTAAAATCGGAAAGCTGCACATTAAAATCATACAAATTTTGACTGAAATATCTATCACTTCGATCTGGAAGTATTACTACTATATTAGTTTTACTTTTTGCCTTATACGCCTGTTTTAGTGCTGCTGCCACTGCTGCTCCTGATGATGACCCAGCAAATACCCCTTCTTTTTTAGATAATAATCGTACAAAATACATTGATTCTTCATCACGAATTTTTTCTACTTCATCTATAAGACTTCTATCAAAGATACTTGGAATAAAATGATTTCCTATTCCTTCTACCTTATATGTGCCTTCTTCTCCACCTCCAAGAATTGAGCCAACTGGATCTGCAAGAATAATTTTTACGCTTGGATTTTTCTCTTTTAAATATTGAGCTATTCCAGTAATAGTACCTCCAGAACCTGCACCTGCTACAAGTACATCAACATTTCCATCAAGAGCATCATATATTTCTTTTCCTGTTTTTCTATGTGCAGCCACATTTGCCGGATTATCAAATTGCTTTGCCATAAAAGAATTTGGTATTTCTTTTAATAATTCATCAGCTTTTTTAACTGCGCCTTCTATCCCTTCTTCTAAAGGTGTAATAATTAGCTCTGCGCCAAGAGCCCTCATTAAAATTTGCTTTTCTATTGAAAATTTCTCTGGAATTACAATTATTAATTTATAATTTTTTTCAAATGCTGCGATAGCAAGCCCAATTCCAGTATTTCCAGCAGTAGCTTCTATAATTGTGTATCCTGGCTTTAATAAGCCTTCCTTTTCTGCACTTTCTATAATCTCAAGACCTATTCTGTCTTTAATACTTCCTCCTGGATTTAGATATTCTAATTTTGCAAATATATTAACATTATTATCCGGAGATATATGATTTAACTTAAGTAATGGTGTATTACCTACTAATTCTCTTATATCATCATAATATTTCATTTACATCAAACTCTCCTTAAATGCATTATTTAAATCATCTATTAAATCGTCAACATTTTCTATTCCAACTGATAATCTCAATAAATTGTCCACTATACCCACTTTTTGTCTTATCTCATATGGTATTGCCGCATGTGTCATAGTTGCCGGATGGCATATTAATGATTCAACTCCACCTAAGCTTTCTGCAAGTGTTATAAGCTTTAAACTTTTTACAAACTTTTTATAATCTACATTATCTGCTACAACAAATGATATCATTCCGCCAAATCCTGATGCTTGCTTTTTTTGTATTTCATATCCTTTAGAATCCTTGAGTCCTGGATAATATATCTTTGATACATAATTACTATTTAATAAAAACTCTGCTATTTTGCTTGCATTTTCATTATGTCTATCCAATCTTACTCCTAATGTTTTTATTCCTTGAAGTAAAATAAATGAATCAAATGGCCCAAGAACTCCTCCTGTTGAATTTTGAATAAAATGAAGTTTTTCAAGTAGTTCCTGATCATTTACTACAATTAACCCAGCAACAACATTGCTGTGTCCCCCTAAATACTTAGTTGCACTATGGACAACTACATCTGCTCCAAAGTCTAATGGTCTTTGAAGATAAGGTGACATAAATGTATTATCAACTACTGTAAGTGCACCAAATTCCTTTGCTAATATACTTACTTCTTCAATATCTGTTATATCCATAAGTGGGTTAGTTGGAGTCTCTATTAATATTGCTTTTATTGGCGTATTATTCTTATTATCTTCTAATACTTCTCTAACTTCACTTAATCTTGAAATATCCACAATTTCATAATTAATATTAAAGTTCTTAAACACTTTATCTACAACTCTAAAAGTTCCACCATAAAGATTGTTTGGTATTATTATTTTATCTCCACTTTTAAATAATGATAATACAGCTGTGATTGCTGCCATTCCACTTCCAAAAGCAAGTCCACCAACACCATTTTCTAGTGTAGCAATAGTTTTTTCCAACGCTTCTCTTGTTGGGTTTCCTGTCCTTGAATATTCATATTTATAATCTCCAAGTCCAGCTTGCTTATAAGTTGATGTTTGATATATAGGAACATTTACTGCTCCTGTGAATTCATCTCCATCAATACCTCCGTGTACTAATAATGATTCTATTTTCATAATATATTCCTCCCCTATAAATTTTCATGATTTTTATATATTTTATTAACAAAAAAACCTCTGTAACTAAAATTACAGAGGCAGATTAAATCCACGATTCCACTCTGATTATTATACATAAATTTATGTATAACATCTTATTTCATGCTATATCAGGCATACCTGCTAAGACTACTACAAATGTTCACCTCAGTGCTCAAAGATGCATTCTAATAAGTTCCATTTAGAATTCTTTTCAGCCGTTTTCGAGAATTCCTCTCTGAAAATTTTCCTTATTATACTTTTTCTTATCATCGCAATTATATATTCAACTATTCCTATTGATTTACTATGATTTATATTTTTATTATATGATTTCATATTATAATTGTCAACATTATTTTCTATTTTTTTGTTTTATTGTAAATAAGACCATTCTAATCAATGGTCTTATAACTCAATTTTTAAATTATTAAAATAAATCCCCTATTATTTCTTTTTCTGCAAACAATGCTGTCGATCCACCTGTATGCCAAAAAACAACATTACTGCCTTGTTTAACTTTTCCTCTTTCTATATAATCAATTAATGCAGAGAAAGCTTTCCCTGAATAAACAGGATCAGCTAATATTCCTTCTGTTCTAGCTAATCGCTTTATAGCATTGCTTGCTAATTCTGTTGGTATCTCATACCCTTTTCCAAAATAGTCTAAATCATGATTTATATCCTTGCCTGTAATTATTTGCTCAAATCCAACTCTTTTTATTGTTTCAGTTGCGAGCTTGGCTACATTTTCATAGAATTCTTCATCTTTGTCACTTACATCTATTGATATTATTTCTGTACCAGAATTTAATAGTTTCTTTCCTGCTACTAATCCAGCTAATGTTCCTCCTGTTCCTGTTGCATGAAAAATATAGTCTGCTTCAATCCCTTTTTTACTTAGCTGCTCTGTTAATTCTGCATATCCACCTACAAATCCGGTTGATCCTATTTCATTAGCTCCTCCCATTGGAACTACATAACATTTGTGTCCTGCACTTTCTAGTTGATTAATTTGTTTTTCAGCTTCTTTCATAAGGTCAATACCTTCTTCAAATATATGAATTTCAGCTCCCATAATTTTATCTAGCAATAAATTAGATCGTACATCATTTTCATCTGGCTCAACTATACTTTCTAGGTATAATACAGGTTTTAATCCACATCTGCAGCAAGATGTGGCTGTTTGCATCGCATGATTTGACTGAGTAGCCCCAAAAGTAAATACATATTCACAACCTTTAGAAACTGCATCTCCTATTAAATATTCAAGTTTTCTTATTTTATTTCCACCAAAAAGATTCATTCCAGAAAAATCATCTCTTTTTAAGTATAAGTTAACACCTAACTCCTTTGATAAATTTTCTAATTTATGCAAAGGTGTTGGGAAAAAGCCTAGTTTTACTCTTGCAAGATTATTTAATTTTTGTTTTAATTCCTCTATTTTCATTAAATCATTCCTCCACTTTCTATATTTTATTATTTCTTAATATTATTATCGTAATCAATAAAAAAACATTTCACACACCTCTCCCAAATATTTCTTAAATTTTAGTTTACTTCAATTTCACATTTCTTTATCATAAGGATATCTTTATGATATATTCTATAAATAATCAGCCTCTGTAATTAAAATTACAAAGGCTGATTAAATCCACAATTTCACTCCCATTGTTATAAATAACTGTTTTGTACACTATCATCTCAGATGCAAAAATACGATAAAATTGTATTTGTTAATTATGGCAAAATCATTGAAGAAGGTCGCTGTTAAGATTTAAATAATTCATCAAATGATAGAGTTACGCAGTTTTTAAACTTAATTAACTAATAATTAAAAACTAAATTAAAAGGATAACTTTGAATCTATCGAAGCTACCCTTTTACTAGATCCTTAACCATGTGAAAATGTTTCTACTACTTCCTTATCATATAATAATCCATGTATATCCTGATTCTTCCCCGGAACACCACATGCATCTGCTCTACAATACTTACAATGCCTGAATACATCTAGATATTCACCAGCCTCTTGTCTTACCCTCTCAAGCATTTCACATGTTGGAGCATTAAGGTGTGACAATTCATTTTGAGGTATAAGTGGTATTATATTTAATATTGAAGCTCCTAATTCTTTTGTAACTCTTGCTACTTCTTTAATATGCTTATCATTTATTCCTGGTACTAAAACACTATTTATTTTCACTATTACACCTAATTCACTAATCTTCTTGATTCCTCTAAGCTGTGCATCTATTAATTTTTTCGCTCCTTCAATACCTTCAAGTTTATTTCCGTTTTCATCAATAACAAATGAACATATATCTTTAAGGATTTCTGGATCTACAGCATTAACTGTAACAGTTAATGTTTGCACACCAGCTTTAACTATTCGCTCTGCTTTTTCTTCTAAACGTAATCCATTTGTACTTAAACAATTAACAAGATGAGGAAATTCTTTCTTAATAAGTTCAAATGTTTCTAACGCCAAATCAGTAGCTAATGTATCTCCTGGGCCTGCAATTCCTGCTACTCTGATCTCAGGACATAACTCCAATGCTTTCTGTACAGTCTTTACGGCTTCTTCTGGCTTCAAAAGTAATGAACTAACCCCTGGACGCACTTCTGATTTATTAAACCCCCGCTTACAAAACTTACATTGAATATTACATTCAGGACTTACAGGCAAATGAATTCTACCATATTTAAAATGTGCTTCTCCTCCTAAACATGGATGAGTCTTTGCAAGATGTTTAAACTTTTCATCTTTATGATGTCTATTATTTTTAGGCTCTTTCACAATCGCTAGTTTTTCCACTTGCCATCACTCCCTTTCATCAAATAATTTAACTTTTGAATTTATCAAATTATCTATTATATCTTCTATAAAATAAGGTGCTTCTATAGCTTGTATTCCACTTGCTTCAACCTCATTTAAAGCACCTTGTCCAATTCTAGCTATAAATACTGCTTTACAGTCTTCTATAAGTTTTATTGAATTTATTATTCCATCTTCTGTATGCTGGAAATCATTGCAAGGAGGTATATTCTCTCTACTTTCAATAAACTTATAATCTTTATCATCTATTTCAACAATATGAAATTGCCTAGCTCGTCCAAAATGTTCATTTACAACTTTTCCATCAGTACTTGCAAATGCTACTTTATAAGACATCTAAATCCTCCTTTTAAAATGATATTTAATATTAATTTTCACTTTTAACTTTTTCTCTATTATAATTAACTTATTACTTATTAAAATGCTGGAACAACTGCTGATCCATACTTTTCTTTTATAAAGTTCTTTACATCATCGGTAGTCAATGCTTCAATTAATGCTTTTATTTCTTCTCTATTTTCATCACCATTTCTAACTACAACAATATTGGCATATGGTGAATCACCTTCTTCTCTTACAATTGCTGAATCTGTTTTCATACCAGCTTCAAGCACCACATTAGTATTTATTACAGCTCCAGCTAAATCATCAAGTGATCTAGGAAGTTGAACTGCTTCTGCCTCAATAAATTCTAGATTCTTTGGATTTTCAATTATATCATCAGGTGTGGCACTGTAATCAGCCAATCCATCCTTTAATTTTATTACTCCGTTCTTTTCAAGTAATTTTAAAGCTCTATATTCATTGGATGGACTATTAGGTATTCCAATCTTATCACCATCCTTTAATTCATCTAAAGATTTGATTGAGTTTGAATAAAATCCAATAGGCTCTACATGGATTTTTCCTGCAACCTTAAAATCATATCCCTTTTCTTTTTCTACTGACTCTAAATACGGAAGATGTTGAAAATAATTAGCATCAATTTGCTTTTCATCTAATGCTGGATTCAATCCATTTTCATCATCCAAAGTTACAATTTCTAAATTTATTCCTTTTTCCTTAAGTTTTGGTTTTACAAATTCTAATATTTCTGCATGTGGAGTCAGTGCTGCTCCAACTTTAATTGTTTTTTCTTCGCTAGCACTCTCTGTTTTCCCATTACTGTTATTTGACTTTCCATTATCTTTTGATGATGAATTTGTGCAACCTGCCAAAATTCCTATTGCTAAGATTCCTATTGCTAAAGCTGATATAATTTTCTTTTTCATTTTAATCTCTCCTCTTACTCATTATTCAAATTTATATCTCTTTTTATTTATTAATCTCGCTATAAAATCCCCAATAAACTGAAGTAACTGCACAACCACTAATAATATTAAAACTGTTCCAATAAGTATATCTGTACGAAACCTCTGATATCCAAATCTTATAGCCAAACTGCCTAATCCACCTGCACCTATTGCTCCTGCAATTGCTGTAAATCCAACTATTCCAATAATAGCTATTGTTATTCCTCTAATAATCGATGGAAGTGCTTCAGGTATTAAAACTTTAGTTATTATTTCAAAAGAAGTAGCTCCCATTGCCTCTGCTGCTTCTATTTTCCCAAATTCTATTTCCTTCAAACTATTTTCTATTATTCTTGCAATAAGCGGTGCTGAACCTATTGATATTGATATTATTGCTGCATTTGCTCCAAGTGTTGTTCCAACAATCAACTTTGCTAAAGGAAGCAATATTATTATTAGAATCATCTCTGGCATTGATCTTATAATATTTATAAATATCCCTATTACCTTATTTACTTTAATCAATGGATATATTCCACCTTTATCAGTAACAACCAATGATATCCCTATAGGGATGCCTAATATTAACGCAATTATTGATGAAATTGAAACCATATATAAAGTTTCCTTAGTTCCATTTAAAAGCATCTTTAATAAATCACCACTCATATTCCTTCACCTCCAACAAAGCTCTTATTTTTATTAAAACTTTCTGTAATACTTATAAAATTCTTTAGTGTATCACTTTTAGGGTTTAAAAATAAACTTTCAGTACTTCCTACTTCTACAATTTGTCCATTTTCTAAAACAACCATATTATTAGTTGCATATCTTAATACATCTAATTCATGAGTTATTATTACTATTGTCAGATTTAACTTTTTATTTATACTTCTCAAAAGCTCTAGAATTGAATATGTTGTTTGTGGATCTAATGCTGAAGTTGCTTCATCACTTAAAAGTACATCTGGTTCATTTGCCAGTGCTCTCGCTATGCCTACTCTTTGCTTTTGTCCTCCACTTAATTGAAGTGGATAAGAATCTCTTTTTTCTGATAATTCTACTAGATCTAATATTTCTTCAACCCGTTCTCTTATGTTTTCCTTTTTGTATCCTGAAATTTCTAATGGGAAAGCAATATTTTCATAAACAGTTTTTGAATCAAATAAATTAAATTGCTGAAATATCATTCCTATTTTCTTTCTTGCGTTTCTAAGCTGCTTCCTATCTAACTTTGTTATTTCATTTTCTCCAACAATTATTGTTCCAGAATCTACTTTTTCAAGACCATTCAAGCATCTAATTAAAGTCGATTTTCCTGCACCACTAAATCCTACTACTCCAAAAACATCTCCATCTTCTACTTCTAAATTTACATTTTTTAAAACTTCTACCTTGCCTGTTGGAGTATTAAATGTTTTACTTATATTCTTTACTGATATCATTAAATATCACCCCCTTATTAAATTGACACTAGACAGTTAATAGTTGACAGTTTAATTCTCATATAAAATCATTCTTATTTGCACTTTAAAGAAAATCTCATTACTCATAATCAAACTATTACTTATTAATTGTCACTGTTTAAATTTGATATTCTTTTTCCAAGTCATCCATCAAGCCATATTCTATTAAGATTTCTTCAAGTCTATCTTGTGTCATTGGGTTAGGAATAACAAACAGTTGATTTTCTTCAATTTTCTTTGCTAATTCTCTATATTCATCAGCCTGTTTATCCTCTGGTGAATAATCTATTACTGTTTTCTTTCTGATTTCTGCTCTTTGTACAACATTATTTCTTGGTACAAAATGAATTAACTGAGTTCCAAGTTCATCTGCAAACGCTCTTAAAAGTTCAATTTCTCTATCAACGTTTCTACTATTACAAATTATTCCTCCAAGTCTTACTCCACCTTTTAATGCATATTTTTTTATCCCCTTACAGATATTATTAGCTGCATATAAAGCCATCATCTCGCCACTTGCAACTATGTAAATCTCTTTTGCTTTACCTTCTCTTATTGGCATTGCAAAGCCTCCACATACAACATCTCCAAGTACATCATAAAAAACATAATCCAAGTCTTCTGTATATGCCCCTAGACTTTCAAGCATTCCAATTGATGTTATAATTCCTCTTCCAGCACAACCGACTCCTGGCTCAGGTCCCCCCGATTCTACACATTTAATTCCATTGAATCCTGTTTTCATTATTGCATCTAGCTCGATATCGTCGCCTTCTTCTCTCAATGTATCAAGAACGGTCCTTTGAGCAAGGCCATTTAAAAGTAATCTTGTTGAATCTGCTTTTGGATCACATCCAACCACCATTATTTTTTTCCCTAACTCTGAAAGTCCTGCTGTTAAGTTTTGAGTTGTTGTTGACTTACCTATTCCACCTTTTCCGTATATTGCTATTTGTCTTAACTCTTTTTCTGCCATTTCCAATTCTCCTATCTATAATTTTTTTATTATAAACTTTTATCTAATTGGCTATTATGCCTATTTAGATATTATCTATATAGCCTTTAATCTTAAAAAATTATTTCTATGTGCGGTTAATTACATACAATAATTTATTTTAGAGATAATTCTATAATCGCATTCAGTTATGGTTAAATATATATTGTTGATCTATTTAATCTGATTTCAAGATAAAGCCTTTTTAAAAGCTTGTTTCAAATCATTTATTAAATCTTCTGGATCTTCAAGTCCTATTGAAAGCCTTATTGTTTCTTCTGGTATATCTGCAAGCTTAAATTCTTCTTCACTTAACTCACCATGAGTTGTCTTTTGAACATTTACAATTAAAGAACGTGCATCTCCAACATTGGCCTGATAACTAAACAATTCTACTGAGTCAATTAATTTATAAATTTGATCTGCATTTCCATTAAATCCAAATGAAAATGTTGATCCCACTCCTTTTTTATAATATTTATCTGCCAATTTCTTATATTGACTATCTTCAAGTTCAGGATATCTTATCCACTTTACTGCATCACTTGTTTTAAGAAAATTTACTATTTTTCTAGCATTAGCAACCTGCTTATCAACTCTTTCTGAAAGTGTTTCAATTCCTAATAATATTAAATATGCACTGAAAGGACTTATTACAGCTCCAAAATTAGTAACATAATCTAATCTTATCTTTCCTGCAAGTGCTGAATTTCCAAACATCTCATTAAAAGAACGATTTTTTCCCTGAAGATCTTTGAGCATTACATCAGGTTCATTGAATTGAGGGAATTTTCCATTATTCCAATCAAAATTACCACTATCTACTACAATTCCACCAATAGTATTTCCATGACCATTTAAAGCTTTTGTTGCTGAATGTACAACAATATCTGCACCAAATCTAATTGGATTAAATAAATATGGTGTAGCAAATGTATTATCAACAATAAGAGGAATATTATGCTCATGGGCGAGTTCTGCAAGTGCTTCGATATCACTAATGACTGCTCTTGGATTACTAATAGATTCTACAAAGATTGCTTTTGTATCATCTCTTATATTTTTTCTAAATTCATCTATACTGCTATCATTTTTCACCTTATCAATTTTGACTCCAAACTTAGGTAATAAACTATCTAAGTTGTATATTGTTCCACCATATAACTGTTGTGTTGTTAATATTCTTCCACCTCTCTCAGTTACTGCAAGTAATGAATAAGTTATTGCAGCCATTCCAGATGCTACTGCAACTGCTGCTACTCCGCCTTCAAGTTCATTTACCCTTTCTTCTAAAACTGCTACAGTTGGATTTGATAATCTGCTATAAAGATGTCCATTTTCTTCTCCAGCTGCGATTCTTTCAAATCTAAGTGCATCTCCAATTTCATAAGATGCAGTTGAATATATAGGTACTGAAACCGCATCATTGTGATCTTTAGGATTGTATCCTGCCCTTACTTTTAAGGTATCAAATTTATACTCTGCCATTTTCATTTCCTCCTCATAATTATGATTATTAATATATACTAGCTATCTATACGTTCCTAAAACTCTGTCATAGATATCTTCTATAGCTCTAAGTCCTCCAGCATATCCAGCATATCCGCAATTTAAAATTAACCTGTAGGTTACTGGAACACTTATTATAAGCAAATCCGCTTTAATTCTTTCTGCTAAATCTTTATCCCATCCACTGCCTAAAATCAATGGACGTTTATCTGGATTATTTTTAAAGTCTTCTTCAATTTTAGAGCTATCAGCTCCGGCATCTGGATTGAATTCTATTTCTACAGTTCTTTCTTTATATTCTGATATATTTTCAAACTGCTTTCTTATATATTCTTGATATTTTTCTGGAGTATCATCTATTATAAATTGCTTTCCTGGTATAATTCCAAGTTCGTTTAATAAAAATCTGCTGAAACCTAAAGCATACGTTGAATCAGCTATACTATATACCTTTCTTGGAATACCATATCTAAACTCCAACATAAAATCTGCTGTTTTCTCAATATGAGAATAATACTTTTCCTCTTCCCTTCTTATAAATGCTTCAACTTTTTCTTCATTAAGTTTTCCAAATTTAGCCACACCTCGTAAAAACTTTGATGTATCTATCCCTCCAATAGGTAAGTATGGAAAATGAAAATATGGTGTTTTATATTTTTCCTCTAAATGTTTTACAATATCAAGGCCAGCCCATGAATTAACTAAAATATTAAACTCCGCATTAGGAACAGTCTTCCACTCCTCAACACCATCAGATTCATTTCCAAAAAGTACATTAACTTTTAATCCAATTGCTTCAAGTATCCTTTTAAGTTCTTCCAAATTTCCATTCCAATATGGATCTTGATATGGTACTGTTGCAAATAAATTGACAAGTCCTTTCTGCACTCCATTATTATTTTTAAATTTATCCACATATTGATCAATTATTGCATTTACAACAACACTATGGCTAACATAGTTATTGCTTTTAAATCCGCCACTATCAACATGAACTATGGGCTTGTCATCATCTTGATACTGTGAAACTACACTTCCAACATCATCACCAACAATGGCTGCTGTACATCCTGTTAAAACTACATAAAGATCAGCATCTATAACCTTAAAAGAACCATCTATAACATTTTGTAATTTTCTTTCTCCACCAAATACGACATCTTTTTCTTCTGCATTAGTACAAGGTATTGTACTACCTCCTGCATATCCTTCTCCTTGACCTATTAATTTAGTGATTTTATTTGCACATCCTGGTCCTGAGTGTAATATTGGTACACCTCTTTTTATTGCTACTACACTTTGCATTGCTCCTAGAGCACATGAATATCTCGGTTGTTCAATTAATCTTGGCATCTCTTTTTACCTCCTAAAAAAGCTCCTGGTTCTTGATCCAGCCACCACTTTGTATATGGCATTGTGCTGTGCTTAGATAAGTTAGTTACAAATTCAATAGCATCTAAGGCTTCTTCTATTCTTGAAGCATAATTTAGTACACCTTGATATCCAAAACCAAATTGTTCATCGCCAACTAATAATGCTGGTATTCCAAGCTTAGTTCCCCATAAAGTCATTCCATCATGCCTAGCCACCATTAAATCTGGCTTAATTCGATTCAATGCATTTACAAGCTCGTATGCTTGCTTATTACATACATGATAATTTTTTATATCACCATAGATTTCAACATCTTGTGCTAATGCATCTGATTTTACATCCTTATTATCATAAAGTGGGTCGTGATGGAATATAGCTGCCCCTTGAACTTCTAATCCAAGCTCTCTAAGTAATGCTATAATCGCATGTCCATGTGCTGCCCCTGCTGTTACATATGCCTTCTTTCCTTTAAATTTTTCTTTATATTTTTCTACTTGTGGCAGTATTTTTTCATGTTCTTCTTTTATTATTTTTTCAATTTCCTCTTGTCTATCTAATACTTTTCCAACTTCTCTAAGCCATCTATCTGTACCTTCTATACCATAAGCTGGCGGCGCCTTTACTTCTGGAACACCATAAACTTGTTCAAGACCTGCTCCCATATAAGTGCTTAATGATGGACAAATATGAATTGTTGCAGCGGCTTCTGAAATATGCTCGAGTTCTTTTATTGAAGCAAAAGGCATTATATATTGTGCTTCATATCCCAACCTTCTTAATAAATCATCAAAAATATGGCTTCCCCAGAAATTTGGTATATTTACTTTATTGGTCTTTTTAGTTGGTGATTTTACTATTTTTCTTAAAACAGAATGATATGCTGCATCAAATCCTGTTGTCCATATTCTTGATCTAAAGCCTTCACACGAACAAGATACAACTGGTATTTTAAGTTCATCACTTAATAATTCAACAACAGATTCAATATCTTCACCAATAATTCCTGATGCACAAGAAGTAGTAACAAAAATAGCACTAGGATTTACTCTTTTATAAGCTTCCCTTACTGTATCCTCTAATTTTTTAACTGCCCCAAAAACAGTATCTTTTTCTTCGATACATGTGCTAAAATATCTTCCTATTGCTGGTGGTAAATTTCTTTTTACTTGTTCTACTCTATAAGTAAAATTGAAACCAAAGAAATCTCCTGAGCATCCAACAGGTGCATGATTAACTATAGCTACATCTTTTATCATTGATAGTTGACAAAATGCCTGCCCAGCATTACATCCCATACACTGTGAAAACTTTCTAGAACATTCTTTTAATTTTCCTGAATGTGAACACTCTACAAGCTCTTTGGCTGTTCCATTAAATCCAGTAATAGAGCCTAGTCTACTTTCTCTTATAGGTACATTAGCCTCTTTTAAATTAATAGTTGCCATTGCTTAATCCCCCTAAAATATTTATTATTTCAAAATCAACTTAATAAATTGCATTTTTTATTTAATGCAAGAAACTAAATCAATTTGATAGCAAATATAAATAAAAAACAAAAGAGGGCATACTTCATGTTTTAGAAGTATGTCCTCTGGTTTTCCAGTCAGATATAACTTTGTTCATTATAATATTTATTTTTATACTATATGTTCTTAATATTTTTAGCTTATTGTTTATTACTATTATTTTAATCTTATCTTCTCGTTTTTTTCTATTTGTAATAGTACTCCATCTTGTATTATTAGTGTTACAGATCCATACTTTACACTTGAAATAATTTTTTGCAATTCTTCTAACTGCTCAGGTTTTAATACTTTACCTTCTTTATTAACCATTTTCCCCACACTCCATCGTATAAAAATAAAACTACCTCTGCAAAAAGTTACAGAGGTAGATAAGTTATCTACGGTCCCACTCTGACTCATTATAAATCAAATAATAATTAGTAAAAATAAGTTTTAAAATAATTATTATAGCTTTCTTTATAATATCTCATTTTGTGCTATAACAGGCATACCTGCTAACCCTACTACTATTTCGGTTTAGTTGCTCCAGGACGCACTTCCATTAAGTTCCGTTTAGAATTTCTTGCAGCTTGGTTAAAAATTCCTCTCTTTAAACTTTCCTTAATATACTCTTTCCCTTCATTGCATTTTATATTTCTTAATTCATATCTGTTTACTATGATTTATATTTAGTATAAAGTCCCAGTTATATTTTGTCAATATATTTTGAAACTATTTTTAAATATTCTCAAAATAATCTATAAACTCAGCTTTTTATAATATATATAAGATACTTTATATTACAAAAATTATAAAGTATCTTATATATTAATGTTATTAAGCTTACTAATTTCCTGATGGGAAATATGGTCTTAATGTGCCTGCAACCGCACTTATAGGCATTGTTTGAAGCATAACTTTACCCGGACCAGTTACTACTGTATTAAAGAATCCTTCTCCCCCAAATACTTTATTCTTAAGTCCTGCAACTGTTTGAATTTCCATCTTACAACTTTCACTCATAGCTGCTAGATACCCGCTGTCAATTACTATAGATTGCCCAGAAGATAATTCATATTCTACTATATATCCATCTATTTCAATAAAAGCAGTACCATGCCCGCTTAATTTTTGCATTATAAATCCTTCTCCTCCAAAAAGGCCCGATCCTATTTTCTTTTGAAAGTGAACTGATAAATTAACACCTGCTTCTGAAGCTAAAAATGCTGATTTTTGAACAATAATACCTTGCTCTGGTGTAATTTCAATTGCTCTTATTGAACCAGGAAAACTTGATGCAAATGCAATCATTCCTTCTCCACCTTCAGCAGTGTATATGTTTTGAAATAAAGACTCTCCTGAAAACATTCTTCCCAATGCTTTCCCTAAGCCACCATTTGTTGTTGTTTCCATTTTCATATTAGGAGACATCCAGCTCATAGATCCCTTTTCTGTTATCATTTTTTCCCCTGCTTCCAAAGTACAAATTACTACTGGAAGCGGCTCTCCTTGAATTTTATATTGCATTATTATTCCCTCCATATATTCTTATCATAATAATTGTAATATATCATATATCTCCTATATTTTCTCTTAATTTTTTCATAATTCTAAATAAAGAGGAGATTATAACCTCCTCTTTATTCACTAAATCATTTAATCATTTTAACTAAATAGTGATAATAATATCCCACCATACTTAAGTATCAATGGTGCAAAAACAACTGAAACTATAGTCATTAACTTTATAAGTATATTCATAGATGGACCTGAAGTATCCTTAAATGGATCACCAACTGTATCTCCTACTACACCAGCTTTATGAGCAAAGCTACCTTTTCCACCATTTACTCCAGTTTCAATGTATTTCTTCGCATTATCCCATGCACCGCCTGCATTTGCCATCATAATAGCAAGTAATACTCCTGTAACAACACCTCCTGCAATAAGTCCAGCTAGCGCTTCTGTTCCAAGTAGTAATCCTATAGCTAATGGAACTACAATTGCAAGAATTCCAGGTATAATCATTTCCCTTAATGCAGCATTGGTTGAAATTTCTACACATCTTGAGTAATCTGGCTTATCCTTTCCTTCAAGAATACCTGTCTTTTCTCTAAATTGTTTTCTTACTTCTTCAACCATTTCTGTGGCTGCTTTACCTACAGATTGCATTGTCAAAGCTCCAAATAAAAATGGAAGCATGCCTCCAATTAATACTCCTACTAATGTCAATGGATTTAATAAATTTATACTTTGTAAATTTACAGCTTGAGAATAGGAAGCAAATAATGCAAGGGCTGTAAGTGCTGCTGATCCTATAGCAAATCCTTTACCTATGGCGGCTGTGGTATTACCTACAGAATCAAGCTTGTCTGTTATTTCTCTAACACTTTCATCTAACTCACACATTTCAGCAATACCACCTGCATTATCTGATATTGGACCATATGCGTCAACTGCAACAGTTATAGCTGTAGTTGCAAGCATTCCTACTGCTGCAAGCGATATTCCATAAAGACCAAGTGCTGGATTGCTTGATCCTCCAATAGCAAAATAAGATATTATTATTCCAATTACTATTAATATTATTGGTGCTACTGTTGATTTCATTCCAACACCAAGACCTGCTATTATATTTGTTGCTGGTCCAGTCTTAGATTCATCAGCTATGAGCTTAACTGATTTAAAATCTGCTGAAGTATATATTTCTGTAATCTTTCCAATTAATAATCCTACTATAAGCCCTGCAACTATTGGAATAAATATTTTAATTTCTCCAATCATCATATCACATACTATAAAACCGGCTACAAGTACAATTATACCTGCAATTGTACTACCTGCATTTAACGCTTTTTGTGGATTATCTCCTTTATATGATTTAACATATATTATTCCTACCAAGGATGCTAAAATTCCTAGTGCAGATAATATTAACGGAAATATAACTATGTTTTCCCCATATGTTGCTACAAGTGCGGCACCTAATGTGATAGCTGAAATAATCGATCCTACATAAGATTCAAACAAGTCAGCCCCCATTCCAGCAACATCGCCAACATTATCACCAACGTTATCCGCAATAACTGCTGGATTTCTTGGATCATCTTCTGGAATTCCTGCTTCAACTTTTCCAACTAAATCCGCACCTACATCTGCTGCTTTAGTATAAATTCCACCACCAACTCTTGCAAATAAGGCAATTGACGAAGCACCAAGTCCAAAACCAGTTATATATTCAGCATTCAAATCGAAAATAATAGAAAAAAATCCAAGTCCAATTAACCCTAATCCTACTACACTTAATCCCATTACGGTTCCACCAGAAAAAGCAATTGATAAAGCTCCTTTTATACCATCTTTAGCCGCTTCTGCCGTTCTTACATTTGCTTTTACAGCAATTCTCATGCCTACATAACCAGTTATTATAGAAAAAATTGCTCCCACCACAAAAGCCATAGCTGTTTTATAGCTTAAAAATATTAATATTGCTATGGCTACAACAACTATGAAAACACTTAAATATAAGTACTCCTTTCTAAGAAATGCCATGGCTCCTTCTTCAATGTAACCTGAAATTTCTTTCATTCTCTCGTTTCCTGAATTTTTCTTTAGAATGTCTTTCACTAGTAAAATAACAACCAAAATAGCTATAATACCAACAAGTATTGGAATATATAATAAATTCATACCTCTCACCTCTTTTTTAAATTTGGAGATAAGTATAGAAGATTAGGCTTTTCATTCTACCTTATAGATATATTCATTTGTTTCTTAAACATTCTTAATAAATTTCCATTTAGTTAAACCTTTACAAAAGCTTCATAAAAATAAGCTACCTTAATTAAAGTAGCTCAGATTATTTATATTATGTTTAAAATAAGTGTATTTATTGCAAAAAGTATTGAAAATAATACTGTCAATTTAACTAAAACAACTTCTTTTGTTCTAGATTTATTTTTTGCAAAGAAAGTCTCTTTATTTCCACCTTGAACTAATCCACTTAGTGCATCAGCTTTACTTGGTTGCATAAATATTGTTATTACTATACCCGCTCCAAGAATTACTTCTAAAATTAATAATATATTTTCCATTGGAACACCTCCATTTATCATCATAGCGTACATTCTAAATGATATCACATTTACAATATCATTACAACTTTTCTATTGTAAAAAATATACCTGAGCTTGGTTATATTATACCACACTTTGGTAATAAAGAGTGGAAATAAATCAAAATTTTAGGAATTGGCTTAATCTATAGTTCAACTCCTTTTTACGTTATCTAAAATCCTAGACTTAAATTATAAGTAATTATTTAATCTATATAGCTTCCTTCTTTAGGATCTAATCCATATTTATTTTCTCCGTGTGTCCCATCCATGCACATTAACACTAAAAACCATATCACTCCTACTAATGGAATAAAACTTATAAGGTACCACCATCCACTTTTCCCTATATCATGTAACCTTCTTACTACAACCGCTATTGTTGGTAATAAAAATGCCAATGAATATAATAAGTTTATTTTATTTCCAGCATTAAACATCATATCTGCAACAGTTACTGGTATAGCAAAAATATTAAAAAATAAAAAATACATCCAAAGCTCTTTTCTGCGTGCTCTGCCAGTGAATGTAGCATAATTTTTTAATACCTTCAAATAATAATTCATTTATTATTCCCCTTTATCTTTTGATTTATGAATTTAATAATTATATTGTATAAAAACAAAGATTGTAGACATTTAAGCTACAACCTTTGCTTCAAAATTATATGTTTTACCTATTTATTTTTTAATATTGAAGAATGCTTTCTTTCCTCTATATTCTGCTACATCATCTAATTCTTCTTCTATTCTTAACAATTGATTGTACTTAGCAACTCTTTCAGATCTAGCTGGTGCACCAGTCTTAATTTGACCCGCATTAACTGCTACAACTAAATCAGCTATTGTTGTATCTTCTGTTTCACCACTTCTGTGTGATACTACTGCAGTATATCCTGCTCTGTTAGCCATCTCTATAGCATTTAAAGTTTCTGTTAATGTACCAATTTGATTTAATTTAATAAGAATTGAATTAGCTACTCCTAGATCAATTCCCTTTTCAAGTCTTTCAGTATTAGTAACAAATAAATCATCACCAACTAATTGGACTTTCTTTCCAAGTCTTTCAGTCATTAACTTCCAGCCTTCCCAATCTTCTTCTGCCATACCATCTTCAATTGAGATTATTGGATATTTGTTAACCCACTCTTCAAAGAAATCAACCATTTCAGCAGATGTTAATGTTTTTCCTTCATTTTCTAAAACATATTTACCGTCTTTATAATATTCAGATGAAGCTGCATCAATTGCAATAAACATATCTTCCCCTGGCTTATATCCTGCTTTTGTAATTGCTTCAAGAATAACATCTATTGCTTCTGCGTTGCTCTTTAAGTTTGGAGCAAATCCACCTTCATCACCAATAGCTGTTGAATATCCTTTTTCATGTAATGTTTTCTTTAATGTATGATAAACTTCAGCACACATTCTTAAAGCTTCACTAAAGCTACTTGCTCCAGCTGGCATTACCATGAATTCTTGTAAATCTACAGAGTTATCAGCATGTGATCCTCCATTTATGATATTCATCATAGGAACTGGTAATACTTTTGCATTTAATCCGCCTATATATCTATATAGTGGTAATCCTAAAGCATTAGCTGCTGCATTTGCTACAGCTAATGATACACCTAATATAGCATTTGCACCTAATTTACCTTTGTTATTAGTTCCATCTAATTCAATAAGCATTTTATCAATATAAACTTGATCAAATACATTACATCCAATTAATTCTTCTGCTATAGTGTCATTAACATTTTGTACTGCTGTTAAAACACCTTTTCCTAGGAATTTATCTTTATCTCCATCTCTTAATTCTACTGCTTCATACATCCCAGTTGATGCACCTGATGGCACAGCGGCTCTTCCCATAGTTCCATCTTCCAAATATATTTCAACCTCTACTGTTGGGAAACATCTAGAGTCTAGTATTTGTCTTGCGACAACATCTACAATTTCTAAATAATCTTTCATTTTATTTCCTCCTCAAATTTAGTAATTGTTATATTTAATTTTCTTTAATATTATTATAGCACTTTTGATAATAATTATCAATGACATTCATAAACTTATTAATATTAAAGTATGTAACATTATTACTAGAATATTATTTGTTTATATTCTAATAAATATTCATACTAAAATTTTTCGCTATAAAATGCAGTATATAATTTAATAAAAATGCCTCAATACAATTATACACCAAATATAGCAACATATTAATATTGTTTGAAAATACAATCTACAAATCTATAACTAAATTAGATTTATTTGCAACAAAATAAGAAATATAGTTGTCTAATCCCATATTTCTTATAAAATGGTAATTATATAAAATATCTAAATAGGTCATTTCACACCTTTTAAAATATGTTTTATAGCAAAGATAGTAAATCTATTTGGGATTCTATAAGTTTAAATATTTTCAATATATTCTTGGAATTTTTCTTCCCAAATAACTGCTTTTTCTCTATCTATTTCACTTATTCCTAAAAGAAAATCTTCCAAAATACCTATACGTTTCATACCCTTCATCAAATGTCTTGGATAATCTACTTTTCTTTTATAAGCCTTTTTAGGATCTATTATCATTAATTCTTCATCAGTAGAAACGTATATATCTTTACATCTTGTGTCAAGTTTCTTAAATTTGAGTCTCTTAAATTCTTGTAGCAATGAATATATATTTCTAATTAATTTTTTGCTTAATCCATTTTTTTTTATATAATCATCAAGTCTTTCTCCTTCTACCATATCTCTAACGATATATAACTTACCCCTTTTATATATTCTAGGAAAGTATTGTGATCCATTAGTTTTTAAGAGTATGCTGCTCTCATCATTGCAAACTTTTGGGGTTAGAAAAATTTTAATTGCTTTCTTTTCTGGCAATTCATAAACTATCCCATTATTACCTTGCCCCAAATAATTAGCTTCCCTAAATAATATTTCAGTACTATCATCAAAATCAGCTGAATACCCAAAATTCTTTTTCATATACCACTCAACCTTACGTATTTTTTATAAATATATTAATAATATTAGCAGTTTATGATTACTCTCTCTATACAGTTTCTATATTTCACTATACATTTTACTATTAAGAACCTCTATAATAAAAAAACTTCAAAACAAATGTGTTTCTAAGGATCCTCCTTTTCAAACACATGTAAGAAAGACCTGTCCATCTACTAATTTTTCTTTTTATTTTTTATGTAATATCTCTTTCATTTTATTTCAACTAACAATTAGCTCATTTATAACTTTTAAATAGTATAATTTTATAAAAAACAAAAAGTATTTCAAAACAAAATACAGTTTTGAAATACTTTTTAAATTATAAATTTTATTTATTTACTATTAAGTTTTCTCCAGTCATTTCAGCTGGTGCCTCAAGACCTAATACATTTAACATAGTAGGAGCTATATCAGCTAACTTACCATCTTTAATAGTCTTTCCATCTGTGTTATTTGATACCCATAAAAATGGTACTGGTTGTGTAGTATGAGCTGTAAATGGATTTCCTGTTGAGAAATCAATCATAGTTTCAGCATTACCATGGTCAGCTGTTATAAATACTGTTCCATCTTTCTCTAAAACTTTATCCACAACTTTTCCTAAACATTCATCAACAGCTTCAATTGCTTTAATAGCTGCATCAACAACTCCTGTATGACCAACCATATCTGGATTAGCAAAGTTTAAGATTACCATATCATATTTATCTGAGTCTAATCTCTTTATTAATTCTTCTGTAACTTCATATGCACTCATTTCAGGTTTTAAATCATATGTTGCAACCTTTGGTGATGGTATTAATGCTCTTTCTTCATTTTCGTTTTCTTTTTCTACACCACCGTTGAAGAAGAATGTAACGTGAGCATACTTTTCTGTTTCCGCAATTCTTAATTGATTTAAGCCTTTATCACTTACATATTCACCTAGAGTATTAGCTAAAGTTTGTGGCTTAAATGCAACTTCTACACCTTCTAAAGTCTTATCATATTGAGTCATTGTTACAAATGTAAGATCTAATGCTTCTCTCTTGAATCCATCAAATACTTTATCATTTATAGCTCTTGTTATTTCTCTTGCTCTATCTGGTCTAAAGTTAAAGAATATTACTGAGTCTCCATTCTTTATTTTAGCTACTGGATTACCATCTTTTTCAATTACTGTTGGTAATACAAATTCATCTGTTTTATCATCATGATATGATTTTTCAATAGCTTCTGTTGCACTATTTGCAGTTTCTCCTTGACCTAATACCATTGCATTATATGCAAGTTCTACTCTTTCCCATCTATTATCTCTATCCATAGCATAGTATCTACCACTTACAGTAGCTATTTTACCTACACCCACTTCTGCCATCATAGCTTCTGTTTTTTCTATGAATTCTTTACCTGATGATGGTGGTACATCTCTTCCATCCATAAATGCATGAACATAAACATTTTGTACACCAGCTTTTTTAGCAAACTCTAAAAGACCTTTTAAATGATCTATGTGTGAGTGAACTCCACCATCTGATAATAATCCCATTAAGTGAAGGGCTCCATCAGTTTTCTTAGCATTTTCCATTGCTTTTACTAATGATTCATTTGTGAAGAAGTCTCCATCTGCAATTGACTTTGTTATTCTAGTTAATTCTTGGTATACTATTCTACCTGCTCCAATATTTAAATGTCCAACTTCTGAGTTTCCCATTTGTCCATCTGGAAGACCAACAAATAATCCACTGGCTTGTAATTCTGAATGAGGATATTTTTCTAATAATCTATCGAAATTTGGTTTCTTTGCTAAACTAACAGCATTTCCTTCTGATTTTGGTGCAATTCCAAAACCATCTAATATCATTAACATAACTGGTTTCTTTGACATATGCCTATCCCTCCAACATTTTATCTTAAATACGATAATATACTGATATTATCACTTATTTTCTATGCTTTAACCATTTAATTATATTATTTTTTTGCTTTTATTGCAACTTATATACAATATACTACTATTAAAAATATTTTTATGTTTGTCATAATAATTGAATTTAATCCAGTATATTCATAAATAATAAAAAAGTAAGACTTATAATAGCCATAAATTATTTTTATTATTAAAAATTCAATTAAATGTACTTTTCATCTAGTACTGTTTTAGTAGATTTATACATATTATTTACAAATAAATCCAAAAATATAGAGTCATTTGAACTTAATTTCAAATGACTCTATACTTGCTTATTAATAATTTATTCTATGCTTTCTTAATTAACACTAAATTTACTAATTACACTCTCATTTTTTATACATTCCTATTTATAAAAATTAAGAGATGAATCTATTAAAATTCATCTCTTAAATCTTTATTTTAGTAATTAACTATTGCAGAGAAGTCAGCAGCATTTAAACTAGCTCCACCAACTAAAGCTCCATCTATATCAGACATAGCCATTTGTGCTTTAATTGTAGCTGGTTTAACTGATCCACCATATTGAATTCTTACTTTATCAGCAACTTCTGATCCATACATTTCAGCAACCATAGCTCTTATTGCTTTGATTGTTTCATTTGCTTGTTCATCTGTAGCAGTTTTACCAGTTCCTATAGCCCAGATTGGTTCGTAAGCAATAACAACTTTTTCTGCTTGATCATTAGCTAATCCAGCTAAATCAGCTTTTATTTGAGCTTCAATTACTGTATTAGTAGTTCCATTTTCTCTTTGTTCTAATGTTTCACCACAGCAAAGAATTGGAGTTAAGTTGTGCGCAAATGCAGCTTTAACTTTTTTGTTTAAAGCTTCATCAGTTTCATTGAAGTATTCTCTTCTTTCACTATGTCCTAAAACAACATAATCAATTCCCATAGCTTCAAGCATTCCTGGAGCAACTTCTCCTGTAAAAGCTCCACTTTCTTCAAAGTGCATATTTTGAGCCGCAACTTTAATGTTTGATCCAGCTACTGCTTTTTTAACAGCATCTAAACATACAAAAGTTGGACATACTACTACATCACAAGTAGCATCTTTAACTAATGGTTTTAATTCTTCTATCATTTTTACTGCTTCATCAACAGTTTTATTCATTTTCCAGTTTCCAGCGATAATTGCCTTTCTCATTTACATTCACCTCATATTTTATTTTTATTAAAAATCAATCACATAAACTTAAGGAAAGTGATCAGCTTTCCTTAAGTTCATTTTAAATATAATAATTAAGTTTTTATTATTTAAATTATATCTGCTATACTTAAAATCAAGAATTTTGGCCTAAATTCTTATTAAGTTGCGTCCAACTTATTTTAAATAATGCATAATACTAATTTAGTTAATCTCTATATTAGTAATTACTAATTTTTCATTATATTCATAACCAGTTATTTAAAATACATATTTAATTTAAATATGCCTTGTGTGAAAGTTTAATATTATAATATTTAAAACCAATCTAAATACTATTTATCGTTTAATGCAGCTATACCTGGTAATACTTTACCTTCTAAGAATTCTAACGACGCTCCACCACCAGTTGAGATGTGAGTCATCTTATCTCCAAATCCTAATATATTAACAGCAGCAGCAGAATCTCCACCACCGATTATAGTAGTTGCATCAGCCTCTGCCATAGCTTTAGCTACTGCAATTGTTCCTTTGTTGAAGTTTTCAAATTCAAATACTCCCATTGGTCCATTCCAGATAACAGTCTTAGCATCTTTAATAGCATCAGCATATAAAGCTTCTGTCTTAGGTCCGATATCTAATCCCATGTTACCAGCAGGAATATTTTGATCTTCAGTAACTGTAGCTTCTACATCTTTAAATTCTGCAGCAACTCTGTGATCTACTGGTAATAAGAACTTAACGCCTTTTTCTTCTGCTTTAGCTATCATTTCTTTAGCGTAGTCAAGTCTATCTTCTTCAACTAATGAAGTTCCGATTTCATATCCTTGAGCTTTTAAGAATGTATAAGCCATTCCACCACCAATGATGATAGTGTTAACTTTGTCTAATAAATTGTTTATTACAGCAATTTTATCAGAAACTTTAGCTCCTCCTAAGATAGCAACGAAAGGTCTTACTGGATTTTCAACTGCTTCTCCTAAGAATTTTAATTCTTTTTGAATTAAGTATCCGCATGCAGCAGTATCTAAGAATTGAGTAACACCAACTGTTGAGCAGTGAGCTCTGTGAGCAGTTCCGAATGCATCATTTACAAATACATCAGCAAGTGAAGCTAATTCTTTAGAGAATTCTTCAACGTTCTTAGTTTCTTCTTTTCTGCATCTAGTGTTTTCTAATAATACAACGTCTCCGTCTTTCATTTCAGCAACAGCTTTTTTAGCATTTTCACCTACAACTTCTTCATCTCTTGCGAAAACTACTTCTTTTCCTAACATTTCGCTTAATCTTACTGCTACTGGAGCTAATGATTTAGAAGCATCTTTTCCAAGATGTGAGCAAAGTATAACTTTTGCACCTTTTTCAATTAAATATTTAATAGTTGGAAGTGCTCCATTTAATCTGTTTTCATCAGTTATAACACCATCTTTTAATGGTACGTTAAAGTCACATCTAACTAAAACTCTTTTTCCTGTTACATCGATATCTTCGATTGTCTTTTTATTAAAACTCATTACGTTCACCTCAAAATAATATTTTATATATTTCAAATTTAATTAAAGTGTACTCTTATTAATTCAGTATTTAAATTTAATTTCTATTTTAAAATAGTCTGGCTTTATAGCCTTATACTACAAAACCAGACTTATTCATTTTACATAAGATTTGCGCAAATTTATATGTTTAAATTAAATTCAAATTACTTTAAGTTAGCGAAGTATCCTAAAGTTCTGATTAATTGGTTAGTGTATGACATTTCGTTGTCGTACCAAGAAGCAACTTTAACTAATTGTTCTCCGTTAACTTCCATAACCTTAGTTTGTGTAGCATCGAATAATGATCCGAAGCTGCTTCCGATGATATCGCAAGATACTATTTCATCTTCAGTGTAACCAAATGATTCAGTTGCAGCTTCTTTCATAGCAGCATTGATTTCATCTACAGTTACTTTCTTATCTAATGTACAAACTAATTCAGTTAATGAACCTGTTATACATGGAACTCTTTGAGCACCACCATCTAATTTACCTTTTAATTCAGGAATAACTAATCCGATTGCTTTAGCAGCACCAGTTGAGTTAGGGATGATTGAAGCAGCAGCAGCTCTAGCTCTTCTTAAATCACCTTTTCTGTGTGGAGCATCTAAAGTATTTTGATCGTTAGTGTAAGCATGGATTGTAGTCATGAAACCTTTTTGTAATCCAAATTTGTCGCTTAATACTTTAGCCATTGGAGCTAAACAGTTTGTAGTACAAGATGCACCTGAAATTACTGTATCATCTGATTTTAATATGTTGTGGTTTACGTTGTAAACTACTGTTGGAAGGTCGTTTCCAGCTGGAGCTGAAATAACAACTTTCTTAGCACCTGCTTTAATATGAGCAGCAGCTTTATCCTTTGAAGCAAAGAATCCTGTACATTCTAAAACGATATCTACGTTTAATTCTCCCCATGGTAAGTTTTCTGGGTTAGCATCTGCAGTAACTTTTATTTCTTTTCCGTTTACTACGAAAGCTCCTTCTTTAACTTCGATTTCTCCATCGAATCTACCTTGAGATGAATCATATTTGAATAAGTGAGCTAACATTTTAGCATCTGTTAAATCATTGATTGCAACCACGTTAAATTCAGGGTTGTTAATCATTAATCTTAAAGCTAATCTTCCTATTCTTCCAAAACCATTAATTGCTACGTTTACCATTACAATTACCTCCTAATAATGCGTTTATTAATTTTTTTATAAAAATAAATTTTTACAAACAACTTTAAATAACTGAATTATGATTCCATTGTATTTAGTATAGCATAAGCTGTTGCTTCATCCGTTACTAATACACCATTTTTATCATTATATTCAGTTGATATTATTGACTCCACCTTATTTTTCCCACCTGCAACAGCAATATGTGTTTTAATTTTTTTTGCGTCATTAATTTTTATTCCAATTGCGGTAGTTTCTGTAATAATTTTAGAGTCTTTGTTAAAATAACATCCAAAAGCTTCTCCAACAGCACCTTTATTGATTAAATTATCAATTTCTTCTTGTGGTACTCCTCGTTTCCTAGCCATTTGTACTGCATTTCCTATTCCATAAATCAATATATCTGCCTTATGGATTGTATCAATAACAGCTTTTACTGCTTCTTCTTTTAAAAGGCTATCTATTATGTCAAGCCTTAGGCTTTCAGAAATATGAAGCATTTTATATGTACCATTTAGTTTTTTCGCTAAACTAGCTGCTAGTGTGTTTGCTTGGGTTTCAACATTTTTCCCCATGCCACCTCTAGCTGGCACAACTTGAATATTTGAATAATTATTTATTTTAGGGAAAGCTTCTACAACTTCTCTTAGTGTACTTCCACCAGTTAAAGCTATGATACAATTATCTTTCAAATAATCCTTAACATAATTTGAACATGCTTTTCCTAAATCTTTTAAGACTAATTGATTTTCTTCAACATCACCCGGTACAACTATAACTTTTTTCAGATTAAGTAATGATTTAACTCTATTCTCAATATCAGTGAGACCTTTTATTTGATGAATAAAATTTTTTAATTTCTTTAAAACCTGATCTCCATCATCTGTTATAACCATTCCTGATGAATGTATCTCAATTAATCCCTGTTCTTTTAAAAAAGTGGTTTCGGTTCTGACACTTCTTTCTCCAATGTTTAATTTTTCAGAGAGAATTCTACGACCAATTGGTTGATTATGATGTATTGTTCTCAATAGGTTATATCTTTTCTCTAATACATTGACAAGCTCAGGAACTACTTTTTTTTGCAACTCTAATATTTCCTGCACTCTTATCACTCCTTTGGTCGATGACTGTCCCACGCACTTTCAATCTGTCCCACATTTAATATTATAAAACACCTTTATGAAATTTTAAAGGCTTTAATTAAAATTTTTTTTAATATTTAAGAAAATTTCAAAAAAAGCCTATCACTCTTATTAAAATTTTAAGATCTATACTCTTTTTCTCATAGATGAGGATTTTATTCCCAACTCTTCTCTGTATTTAGCTACTGTTCTTCTAGATATTTTCATATTATCTTTAGCTAAAATCTCACTTATTGCTTGATCTGATAATGGCTTATTTTTATTTTCTTCACCAATAACCTTTTTTATTACATTTTTTATTTGTAATGTAGCCATATCTTGGTTAGAATTATTTACTCCGGCAGCAAATAAACTTTTTATTTTAATTGTTCCAAAACTAGTTAAAACATATTTATCTTTTACCGCTCTGCTTACAGTTGATTCATGCATTTTTATGTCATCTGCTACTTCTTTTAGAGTCAATGGCTTTATAAATTCCTTTCCCTTCAAGAAAAATTCTTCTTGTTTAACTAGTAAGCATTCTAAAACTTTGTATAAAGTATTTTTTCTTTGTTCAATTGATTTTATTAAAAACATCGCTTGATTAATTTTATCTTTAACATAAGCACTTGTTTGCTCATCTTGATTATTTTCAAGCACCTGCTTATATGTCTTGCTAATAGTCAGCTTAGGAAGTACACCTTCATTCATTATAATGAAAAATTCTCCATCAATATTTTTTATTTCAGCATCTGGTATTATATAATTAACTTCATCTCCAGTGTAAAATCCCCTTGATGGCTTTGGTTCTAATTTTTTAATTGCATCGCCATATCTTTGAGCTTCTCTTGGTGAAATTTTTAGACTTTTTCCAACTAAATCATATTTATTTGATGCTATATTCTCTAAATGATTATTAATCATTTCTTCCATTACATTATCTAAAATATTTAATTTCTCACTTTGTATTAATAAACATTCCTTGATATTTCTCGCACCAATCCCAAACGGTTCCAAATCTTGTACTATTTCAAGTGCTTCTTCTGCATCTTTTTGTGGAATACTTAACTCTTCTGCAATTTCATTAATTCCAATCTCTAAGTATCCCTTTGCGTCTAAGGATTCTATTATATATTTACAAATATTAATTATATACGGATCTTTTTTAAGTTCACCTAATTGTTCTTGTAAAAATTCCTTTAATGAAACACTTTTTTCTATAAAATTAAGAGGTGAAGTTTCATCTTCTTTAGAATAAAACTTTTCTGTATTATCCCTATAATCTTCATAAAATTCCTCTGCTATTTTTTTATGATCTATTTCTTTTATTTCTTTTGTTTCATTTTCATAAGAATTATATTCTTCATTAGCCTCAAGAACTGGATTTTCTGAATATTCATTACCTATATATTCTCTCAAATCATGAAGTGACATTTGTAAAAGTTTAATAGACTGCTGCATATTTTGTGTCATTATAAGTCTCTGTTCTTGAGTCATTTTTACATTTAAATCTAACTTCATATTTATTCCCCTTTATTACATATCATCTCTCTAAGCACTTATTTTATTAAACGTATTCATAGTAGGCATATTCCTCTTTTAAATGATTAATTATAGTATAACCCTACATCTAATCTTTTGACAAGTATTCATTTCTAGATAAAAATAAAATCCTAGTTAATATTTTAATATAACTAGGATTTTATACTCTACTTTAATTATTTATTTAAAAACACTAATCCGCAACATTTACGTCCAGAATGAATACATACTGTTGTTCCAACTGGTGATAAAATATAATTAACCTTGTTTTCAATCAAATATGTTTCTAACGCATTTGTAACTTCTGGATTATCTACCTCAATCAATATTACTGGAACATCATTATCTAAATCATTACTTTCCAAATCACTTATTATCTTCTTAATTGCCTTTTTACTTCCTCTTATTTTATCTTTTACTGACATAAGACCATCTTTAATTTCAAGAATTAATTTTATTCCTAACACGCTTCCTACAATTCCAGCTGTTTTAGATATTCTTCCACCTCTAACAAGGTTATCTAATGATTCAAAAAGAATTGAACTCTTAATATTGAATTTTATTTTCTCCAATTCTTCTGCTATTTCTTTAGTTCCATATCCATTTTCTTTAAGGATAGCAGCTTTTAATACTAACATTCCAAGTGCAGCAGTAACATTTTTAGAATCAATAACAAAAATCTCTTCTGACTCTAATGTATCTTTTGCTATACATGCTGATTGATATGTTCCGCTCATTGCTGAAGAAATATGAATAGATATAATTTTATACCCATCATCTAGATACTTCTTATACGTATCCATAAATCTATTTGGTATAACTTGCGCTGTTGTAGGAAGACTTCCTTCTTTTTCAATTCTTTCAAATAACACTTCTGGGGTTATTTCTACTCCATCCAAGTAACTTTCTTCTCCAAAATTTATTAGTAAGGGTAAAACTTCTATATCATATTTTTCATATACTTCCTTAGGTAAATCTGCAGTACTATCTGTAATAATCTTTATTTTTTCCATCTGCCTCATTCCTCTTCTATTTCATATTTGGAAATCCAATTTGCCTTAATGCCTCATATGCTACAATAGCTACAGTATTAGATAGATTTAAACTTCTAGTGCTTGTTTTTACCATTGGTACTCTAAATCCTTCATGATTATTATGAACAACTTCTGGAACACCACTTGATTCCCTTCCAAACATTATGAAATCACCATCTTTATATTCAACTTCATCATAATGTTTCTCTGCATGAGTACTTGATAAAAATATTCTCCTATCTCCATACTTAGCAAGAAAATCCTCATAACTTTCATGTATTTCTAAATCAAGTTCGTTCCAATAATCTAATCCTGCTCTTCTTACTTGTTTTTCATTTATATCAAATCCTAATGGCTTTATTAAATGTAACTTACTTTGTGTTAACACACAAGTTCTTGCAATATTCCCTGTGTTTTGTGGTATCTCTGGTTGATATAGAACTATATTAAAATTCAAAACTTCACCTTCTTTAAATTCTTTTAACTATATATTGTTAGGCTGATTATTTCATTTAAAAATTATACTATATGCTTTAATACAAGTCAAAAATTCTAAACTTTATTAGTATATTGATTTATAATAAAATAAAAAAGCATATTGACTATGTATATTTATGTTATAAATTTCTCATAGATCCATATGCTCTTCTATATTTCTTATATTGATTTAACTAATTAACTTCTGGAGGCATTTGATTTTCTTCTGATATTTGGCCTACAGCTGGTGGCTCTAATGGTTCTGTAGCCTCTTCTTTTTCTGCCTTCATAGTTCCTACTTTCACAATTGAATCAACTTTAGCGTAATTATCAGTTGATATAAGCTCTCTGCTAATCTCAGCTCCATTTTCATATGTTATTTGATATGAGTTGACTTTATATCCAGTCATGGCCCCACCTTCATCTACGCGTTCGCCTTCTGGAAGGTTAGGATCAAGAACTTCTTTAGTTTCAGGTGGATGCACTTCAAGAATTTCATTTGTCATATCATATTTTTTTCCATTTAATGCAGATGGATCTCCATATATTGTATATGTAACAACTTTACCTGCTGTTATTCCTTCTATATATATAGGAAAGTCATATGTATTCTTAAACTTATAATCTAAGTATCCATAAGCTACAGTTGCATCTAATCCTGGTTCCATATATCCAACCACCATAGAATGATTAGTTCTTTCTGTTGATCTTATATTAGCTCTCATCGCAGCTCTATATAATGCAGATGATACTTGACATATTCCGCCACCAATTCCTGGCTCTACCTTATTACCTACATAAGTTCCTGCTTCTTGATATCCTCTTTCTACTGATCTATCTCCAACTACATCATTAAAACTAAAAACCTCTCCTGGCATAAGTATAGTACCGTTAATACTCTTAGTTGCTAACTCAATATTAGTAGATCTCCCAGGTGCTGAAGTTCCATAAGAACTAGAATAGCTTCCCATAGGACCAGTAATTTTTGATAACTCTTCTGCTGTGATTTTTGCTTTTGTAGTTTCTAATTCTAATTGTATTGTTTCATTTGTATTTGATTTAAGTGCTTCTTTTATTTTTGAATCCAACTCATCAATATTTATAGACTTTCCATCAGATTCACTTTCAACGGAAATATTTCCATTAGAAATATTTATTTGGGCATTTTTGGGTTTTACATTAACTTTATCCTCTATTGTTTTTTCAAATTCTTTTAGTTTTTCTTCATCATATGTAAAGTTAATAGGTACTTGTTGAACCTCTCCCTTTTTAATTATAGAATATTTTTCTAAAACACCATGATCTTTTCCAAATTTAAATGCCTGTTCAACTGCATCATTAATATCATATTGTGGATTAATATCTGAATAAATAAGTTCGAAATCTTGATCTTTAACTTTTATGTGTAAACTCTTATTAGCTATTTCACTTTTTAGATGTTCTTCTAACTTTGCTTTTGCTTCTTCTTTTGACATACCACCAATATCTATATTATCTATAGTGATTCCTGGATATACTTTATCTTCCCATTTTCCAACTACTTTTTTTGTAGCCAATGTATATGCTGATAAGCAAACAGCTCCAACGATAACTATAGCAAGCATAACAGTAATAACTTTTCTTTTTACATCATTAGCATTATTATTTGATCTTTTCTTTTTACTTCTATTTCTCCCCACGCAAATTTTCCTCCTTTCATAAAATATTTATATTAAAAATTTGATGATAATTTATATTATGTATATTTTTCATCAATGCTACAATATTATATCATATTTCGACTGATATATGATATAAAAATATATCAGTCAAAATACAATAAACATATAATTATAGCATTACTTTAGCTCTTCTTTTTGATGTTTCTCCATCATAATCGAATGCCTCTATTGTTACAGAAATATTTCCCGGCTTAGGTATTTTAAATTTATTTTTATTTATAATGTAACTTGTATCATCTTTATCAACAGTTGCTACCCATTCGTTATTAACAAAGATATTATATCCCAATAAATCAGTATCTTCATTCCTGTTCCAACTTACATATATGTTGCCATTTTCCAATCTGGCCTTTAGCCCTTTCACATCATCTGGTTGTGTTAATAAATCTATACTGTTAGGTCCCCAGTTAGCATCCACTGGATTACCAACTCCTTGGACTATTTGATTTTCGCTATACTGCCAAATTCTCCATCTAGTCCATCCCCCTATATCTGGAGGAACTGCAGGATTAGTTGGTACATTAGTGTACATAGCAAACCATAAAGGCATATTCTTTAATGGATATCCTCTTCCTTGAATATAAAAGTTATTATATAATTCTATAAAAAATAGTCCCGTATAAAGCATTAATCTTCTTCTTGTTTGCTTTTCAAACCTTTTTCTAAACCTATCTATCCAATTTATTAATGCTGTTGTTGAAATTTCTGCTGTATCCACAGGTACTTCCACATCTAATACTGGCATTAAATCTCCATAATCTCGTTCTCCAAAACCTTGTTGTAATACATCAATAAAATCATCACATTGATTATCTGCAGTAGTCAAATCATAAGATGGAACAGCAAAATGATATGCGCCTACTGGTATACCATAATTTCTAGATTCTACTGCATATTGTAAAAATTTTCTATCTGTTCTAAATCTTCCACTTCCTGAACCTGAAGCTCTTAAATATAAAAAATCTATTTTAGTTGCTAAGATATTAAACTGAACATTTTGAGTATATTCATTTATATCAATACCAAATAGACTTTTAGAATTTTTATCTTGCATATTTCCTCCACAAATAATACTTTTCTAATATATAAAATATTCATATATATTTAAATTTGTGAATACTTTTATCTATAATTTTCATGTATATTTTAAAGCCGTAAATTCTAAAATAATTTATAAAATATTAAGAACTTTTGTTAGATATATTAAGGTCTTCAGTTTAAAATATATTTATACATGAATACCAATTAAATTGTTATTAATATAGAAATATGTATATTATTATTTATAGGAGATGATTTTATGGATAAAGAAAATATTTTAATTGTAGATGATGAAAAAGAGATTAGAGATTTAGTTGAAATATATCTTAAAGGCGAAGGCTATAATACACTACAAGCTGCTGATGGGGAAGAAGCTTTAGTTCTTCTTGAAAAAAATCAAATAGACTTAATAATTCTAGATGTTATGATGCCTAAATTAAATGGAATTGAAACATGTTTAAAAATAAGAGAAATAAGAGAAATGCCAATAATAATGTTATCTGCTAAAAGTGAAGACATAGATAAGATTCTGGGTTTGAATATGGGAGCCGATGATTACTTAACCAAACCATTCAATCCATTAGAACTTATTGCAAGAGTAAAATCACAATTAAGGAGATTTCATAAATTTACAAACAATAAAACTTTAAATGATATTTCTAAAGTTAATGAAAATATAATTCAAATAGATGATTTAATCATTAACTTAGAGACACATGAAGTAATATTGAATGAAGAAATTCTTAGGCTCACTCCAACTGAATTTGATATTCTTTCACTGCTTGCTAAAAATCGTGGTAAAGTCTTTTCAATAGAAAACATTTATGAGAGCGTATGGAATCAAGAATTTATGGCTTCTGATAATACTGTTATGGTTCATATAAGAAAGATAAGAGAAAAAATAGAGCAAGATCCAAGAAATCCAAGATTTATTAAAACCGTTTGGGGGGTTGGCTATAAAGTTGAAAAATAAAAAGAAACTAATCGATAAATTTAAAAGGATCCCTTCACTGAATACTTTATTGGATGAACTCAAAAACAAAATAAAAAAATCTATTCAGTTTGAGCTTATGTTTGTTGTTGCTATATGTTTTTTAATATCGTTTCTTTTTTATAACTTTACTAATAATATTCTTAAAAGAGAATATACAGAGCCTCAAATCACTTATGATTATGATTCAATAGAGCGACAAGCAAACGATCTTTTAAAAAATATAGAAAGTAAAGAAAATTTAACACTCTCTGATAAAGAAATTATAGAAAGTGAATTAAATAAATATTCTGATAACGCTAAGTGTTATATAACAGATTTAGATGGTAAAATTCTTTTTAAAACCACGAATGTAGCCGAAGATTCTATTGATATTTATACAGCTTTAAAAAATGCTATGACAAATGTTAATTACGAAAGCGCAAATATGCCTAAAGAAAAAAATTATATAATGCCACTTAAAATTAATGACGAAAGAATTTATTTAATATACTCAAAACTTCCTGAAGCCACAATAACTTATAATGTTGTCAATGTTTCCAATTCACATTTCGCATTGCTTCTTACTTTTATTGTTTTCATTATAAGTTTTGTTATTATAACCAATCATAAGATGAAATATCTAGATGAAATTGCTTCTGGATTAAAAATAATTGCAAATGGTAATTTAGATTATAGAATAAAAGAAAAAGGCGATGATGAAATCAGGAATATAGCCTATAATATAAATAATATGGCAAAAGAAATAGGAGAAAAAATTCAAGCTGAACGAGCAGCTGAAAAAACAAAAACTGATCTAATCACAAATGTATCTCATGATCTTAGGACTCCATTAACATCTGTTATGGGATACTTAGGTCTTGTAATAGATAATAGATATAAAAATGAAGAAGAGATGCGTGAATACTTAAACATTGCATTTTCAAAAGCTGAAAGATTAAAATTACTTATTGAAGATTTATTTGAATATACAAAGTTAAACAACGATGGTATATCACTTTCTAAAAGTAGCGTTAATCTTTCTGAATTTTTATCTCAGCTTTTAGAAGAGTTTTTTCCAATACTTGATGAAAATAATCTCACTGTTTATAAAAAATTTGAAAATGAGAAGCTAATTGTTTCAATGGATACTTTAAAAATGCTTAGGGTATTTGAAAATATATTAACTAATGCTATTAAGTATTCATATAAACCTGGAGAAATAATAGTCGCACTATATGAAGATAATAACTATGCAATGATAGTTTTTAGAAATAAAGGAGAGCATATTCCTAAGGAAAAAGCTGATAAACTTTTCGATAGGTTTTACAGAACTGATGAATCTAGAAATTCTAATACTGGGGGATCCGGTCTAGGTCTTGCCATATCAAAAAATATTGTTGAATTGCATGGCGGTGCTATTTGGGCTCAATCAATAGGTAATAACATTAATTTTTATATAAAACTAAAACTTTAAAAAAATGATCAATTTTCACTTATCAATTATCAATGACCTCTAAAATTCTAAAGTGATTTATAGATACTATAAATTTTTCTTTTAAGAATTATCTTTCATTGAAAATTAAATATTGAGAATTGATCATTTAAATTAGATTATCTTTGCACTTTTAATGAATCCTGAATTATCATATCAATTAATTGAGTAAATCCTATATTTAATGCTGCTGCACTTTTAGGAATTAAACTATTCTTAGTCATACCTGGTAATGTATTTACTTCTAATATATAAGGTGTTCCTTCGCTTGTAACAATCATATCAACTCTAGAATAAACTTCACATTTTAAAGCTTTATAAGTTTCCAAAGCCATTTTTTCTACTTCTTCATGTAAGCTTTTTTCTAGCTCAACCACAATTTCTTCTGAACCGCCATCCTCATATTTTGATGTAAAATCAAAGAATTCACCTTTTTTAGGTTTAATAGCTATTACTGGCATCATTTTATCTGCAAATACTGGGCATGTTATTTCGTCACCTTTAATGAATTTCTCAATCATAACTTCATTATCCCATTTAAATGCTTCTGCTACGCATTCCTCAATTTGTTTTTCCTCTTTTACAATAAATGTAGCTACACTAGATCCTCCATGTGTTGGCTTAACTACAACTGGATAACCTAATTTATTTATTTCATCATAATCAACATTATCATCTTCTCTTAAATTAATCCATGGTGCTGTTCTTATTCCCGCTGATTTCAACATTGATTTTGTTACATCCTTATCCATGCACATTGCACTGCTTAAAGGACCACAGCCTGAGTATGCTATTCCTAGTGTTTGAAGCACCGACTGAACTGTTCCATCTTCTCCAAATTTTCCATGCAATGCTAATAAAGCAAAATCTATACCTTTAACCTTATTTATTATATCTTCTTTTTTATCTATTATAATTGATTCAACATCATACTTTTCTTTATCAATATTTTCAACTATAGACATACCACTTTTTAATGAAATTTCTCTTTCTGATGATATACCGCCCATTATTACTCCAATTTTCATAAAAATACCTCCAAAATTTATATTTGATCTAATTGTATAGTTTTAATTATAATCTGTGCTTATATCAATTATTAATTTTAATCATAATTTGTGTTTATATCAATTATTAAAATAACTATCTTTATATATATTTTACTAAAATCTATTGTAAAAAAAAGAACCACTAATTTATAAAATAAAATTAGTGGTGGATTTTTTCAGCTTACAATTTCAAAATATATAATTTTTATTATAAAAGAAAATTGTTATTTTTTTGTTCTTGTTTTATTATCATATTTACATTCTTTATTAAGTGGACATTCACTACACTTAGGATTTCTAGCTGTACAACATCTTCTTCCATGAAATATTAACATATGATGCATAAGCGACCATTCTTTTTTAGGTAACTCCTTTTGAAGTTGCTTTTCAACTTCTAACACGCTCTCTGAATTAGCTAATCCTAATCTATTAGATACTCTAAACACATGAGTATCTACTGCTATTGATGGAACTCCAAATGCATTTGACAAAACAACATTTGCTGTCTTTCTGCCTGCTCCCGCAAGAGAAGTTATTCCTTCCATTGTTTGAGGGACTTCACCATTAAATTTCTCTTTAACTTGATTAAACATCATTATAAGATTCTTAGCCTTATTTCTATATAAACCTATTTGTTTTATTCTTTCTTCAAGTTCATCGTTTGTTATTGTAAGAAAAGCATCTAAATCAGGATAATCTTTAAATAAACCTTCAGTTACTTCATTGACCTTTTTATCTGTAGTTTGTGCAGACAAAATTGTAGCTACAAGCAATTGAAGTGGTGTCTCATAATTTAATTCACACTTAGCATCTGGATATGTCTCTTTTAATATCTCTACAATTTTTTTTGTCCTTGCTTTCATTATAAATTCTCCTTATTTATAAACACCTCTATAGCTTTCTGGTAAAAGTTTAGCTATACTTCTCATTAGTGTGTCCATACATCTATCTTCGTATGCATGTCTATCCTCATCTTTTTCTCTTGGAGGAAATTCTACTTTCTCTCCTATTTTTATAGTAACATCTGCATGATACCATTTTTCTCTTCCCATATCTCCATCTTCACTGATTGGTAGCAACTTGTCGGTTCCACTCATTCCAATTGGAATTATTTCAGCTTTAGACATTCTTGAAAAAAGAAGTATTCCTTTTTTCCCTTCTATCATAGCTCCAGTTCTACTTCTTGTTCCTTCTGGAAATATCAAAATATCTTCTCCGCCCTTTAAAACCTTAACAATATTAGTAATAGCTTCTTTATCAGCAGAATTTGGTTTTATCCCTATATTTTTCACAATCTTAGTTCCAAGATTAGTTATTGGATCATCAGATAACTTTACTCCTGCAACAAATGTTGGATCACTTTTTTCCTTAAGTATTTTAGATAAAATTAATCCATCTGAATTACTAAGATGATTGCATATAAATATTCTTGGTTTTTTGACTTTATCTATATTATCCAATCCTTCAATTTTAATGTTAGCATATTTTTTTATATAACCATTAGCAATGCTTTTAGCAACTTTTATTACAAATCCTTCTGGCAGCATTCCTATTATTTTAACTGTAATTGGTGATAACATTCTAATCAGCCTTTCTAAAATAAACATATTAAATTTACACTATTTACATTATATATTCTTTTATACTTTCGTGCAATTTTTATATATAACTATATGACACTACTATAATATTGTATAAATTCATTTTTAATACTATATAATGTAGTTTATCCTATAATAACACTATAAGTTATCCCTATTCATTTTTCAACACTAATTTTTCCAGATATTTCTGTAGATATGGAGATTCAAATTTTTTATGTTGCATATTATCTTTTAAATATAATTGCTTTCTTATTAAAGCATTTCTTTTTAAAATATTCTTTCCTCTCCAGCCACAGGATGTTAATTTAAAGCTATTTTTAAACTCAGCATTTCCCATATTTATAATAAAATCTTCGTTATTATCATTCATAAACTCTAAGCTATCAAACTCTCTTATTGATGATAATTTTGCTTTTTTATTGTATGGGCATTTCAATTGACAGCTGTCACAACCAAAAACTCTGCCATCCAGCTTCTTAATTTCCCAATCTTCAAGTTCTTTTTTTTGTGTTATGTATGATAAGCAAATATTGCAATTTTTCTTTATACTATTAATCGATTTGGTTGGGCATTCACTATAACATATAGTACAATCTCCACATTCTTTAAAAAGATTAATTTCTTCAAAACTTCGTTTATCTTCTTCATAAAATTCTAAATCTGTTATAACTTCACCTAAAAAAACATATGATCCATATTCCTTTGTTATTATCATATTATTCTTTCCTATAAATCCAACTCCAGAAATATAAGCTAAATATCTTTCTGGAAGTGTATTACTATCCACAAAAGCCTTTGCCTTCCCACCATAATTTTCGATTATATCTATTATATTCTTCAAATACTTATTTACAACATAATGATAATCACTTCCTCTAGTATAAAGTGAAAATCCATTATCTATTCTATTATCTATATTTAAAGAAAGATAAGGGAAAGCTATAGAAACTATAGTCTTTCCCTCTTTAAACCATTCCCTGCCTTCTATTCTAAGGTCTATATTTTTTTCTTCAAATTCATTTTCTAAGTTCAAAGCTTTTCTTTCTTTAAAAAAGCCTTCCAATTCTTCAAACCTTCTACATCTTATAAAACCTACTGAATTTATACCTAATGAAAAACAATAATTAATAATGTCTTCTTTTACTCCCACTTTAACTCCTCTAAATAACCATATCATTAAATATTTTTTTACGGCGACCTTTTAAATCACTTATTTCAATTATACTTGAATTAGACTTAGCTTTCACTATATTTTTTGCTCTAATTCCAACAGCTGTTGCACCTTCTGGAACATTGTGGAGAACAACCGAATTAGCTCCTATCTTAGCATTATTTCCAACTATAATAGGCCCAAGTACCTTGGCTCCAGTTCCTATCAGCACATTATCTCCAATTGTAGGATGTCTCTTTCCAGTATGCTTTCCCGTACCACCTAGAGTTACTCCATGATAAATAGTTACATTATCTCCAACTTCAGCTGTTTCACCAATTACAACTCCCATACCGTGGTCTATAAATAGTCCTTTTCCTATTTTGGCCCCTGGATGAATTTCTATACCTGTAAAAAATCTAGATAGCTGTGAAATCAATCTTGCTAAGAAAAATAATTTATGCTTATATAAAAAATGTGTTAATCTATATGCTATAATTGAATGCACACAAGGGTATAAAAATAATACTTCTAATTTACTCTTTGCAGCCGGGTCTTCTTTTAATATTCTTTCTAGGTCATAATTGAGTCGTTTAAACAAGTTCCTTCCTCTCCTTCAATAAATTCAGTTTGTGGTAATAATATTACTCATATAATCCCATTGATATATATTTTTCTCCACCATCTGGTGCAATTGCTAACACTTTTTTACCCTTTCCAAGTTTTTTAGCTAATTCTATTGCTGCATATATAGCAGCACCACTTGAGATTCCAACTAATACACCCTCTTTATCTGCAAAAGCTTTTGCAGTTTTAAAAGCATCTGTGTCTTTTACTCTTACTACTTCATCGATAAATTCTTTTTCATATATGCTTGGAATAAATCCTGCGCCTATTCCTTGTATCTTATGGCCGCCTGGATTTCCGCCACTTAATACTGGTGAAGCATCTGGTTCAACTGCAATTGCTTTTATGGCTGAATTTTTCTTTTTAAGATTTTTAGCTACACCAGTAATTGTTCCACCAGTTCCTACTCCTGCAATCACTGCATCTAAATCTGGAATATCAGTAAATATTTCTTCTGCAGTTGTTGCATAATGCTTTTCTGGATTAGCTATATTTTCAAATTGTTGTGGTATAAAATACTCATCCCCGACACCTATTTCTATAGCTTTCTCGATGGCACCTTTCATTCCTTTTGCGCCTTCTGTCAAAACAAGTTCTGCCCCATAAGCTTTAATTAAATCTCTTCTTTCCTTACTCATTGTCTCTGGCATTACTATTATTACTTTATAGCCTTTTAATTTTCCTATAAGGGCTAATGCTATACCTGTATTTCCACTTGTTGGCTCTACTATAGTAGATCCCGGCTTTAATAATCCTTCTTTTTCAGCTTTTTCTATCATTCCTAGTGCAGCTCTATCTTTTACGCTTCCACCTGGATTAAACTTTTCTAATTTAACATATATATCTGCGATATTGTCATCCTTCACTAAATTGTTCACCTTTAAAATTGGTGTTTTTCCTATCAATTCTAATACTCCATTATAAATCATACGCTTGTCCTCCTACTATTTTATACTTATTTTAAATCTATTTAATTGCTTTAATCTTAAGTGTTTTTAAATTATCATGCATGAAAATTTATGTTTTAATCATAAAACCTGTGAATTAACTTTTATAAATGTATATAAAAAAACCCCGTCGCTATAAAACTATAGAGACGAAGTAAATCCGCGGTTCCACTCTAATTGAATTAAATTAATAATTCCTCTTTGGTTTCAGCACATTATTATGCTATATCACTATAACGGGTGAATCCGGAGAATCATACTCTTATATTCTGATTTCAACTCCAAAGGGCACTTCACATAAATTTCTGATGAAAAGTTCTCAGCCTTCTTTTCTCTCTGTTAACATTCCTTTATGTTACTTTCCTTTTTCATAGTCTTTATTCTTAATTTTTTATTCCGAGTGTTCTGATAAACTTTATATATTCATTATATGACTTATATAAAAAAAGGTCAACACCTTATCAAGTATTTTTTTCCATAAATATTAATTTTTCTTTTTCCAAAGTGGATAAAGAAACTCATCTATTAAATCGTGAATAATTACAATCCCAATTAATTTTTCATCTGCATCAATTACTGGAACAGAATTCAAATGATACTTCGCAGCTACTTTAATAACTTTGTTAATTTCATCATCAAATCTCACTCTTGACACAGTTTCATCCATTATTTCTTTTATTTTGATCTCTGAATCATTTATAATTAAATCTCGTATTGGAACTACACCTTGAATCTGCTCATCTTTGTCAGTTATATAGATATAATACATAACCTCTTCATCTGGCTGCATTTCTTTTAATATATCGATTGTTTCACCAACTGTTATATCCAGATTTACTGAAATAAACTCCTTACTCATTATGCTTCCAACAGTTTCATCTTCATAATTTAAAAGTTCTTTTACTTCTTCTGCATCTTCTCGCTCCAAATTTAATAATATTTTTTCTCTTTCTTCTTCATTCAAATCATCTAATAAATCTGCAATCTCATCGTTAGGCATATTCTCTAAAACTTCAACTGCCTTACTATCTGATAATTCCTTTATTATCTCTGATTTATATTCTGAATCTATTTCCTCTAATGTGTCTGCTGCTAAGTCTTCATCTAATGATTCTAATACCTGTTTTCTTGATGTTGAGTCTAATTCTTCTAGTATGTCTGCAAGATCAGCGGGGTGAAGTGTTGATAACTTTTTATATGGCAAGTTAATCTTTAAATTATTATCTACCATTTCTAAAGATTCAACATCGTCCCATCGTAGCATCTTATCAGTAGTATCTTTTCTAAAAAGTTTAAATATAAATTTAGCTAATCCACCTATACCTAAACGTCTATATTTTGCTAGTGGACCCGCTTCTACTCCTATTACCCTATATTCACCAGCTATTTTTGCTATTCTTAAATCATTAACACTTACAACTTTTTTCCCATTGATATCTACTATTTTTTTATCTAATAAATTCTCTGAAAGTAGATAGCTATATCTCATAGGAAGTATTTCTTTACTTCCTCTAGTTTTAATTTTTACTTTACCATCTTTCTCATTAAATTCTATATATTTAAATTCATAATGGAAAGTCACTCCATCTTTTTTTAATTTATAACCAATAACACGTGGATATCCATCTTCTGTAGTAACATAAATATCTTTTAGACTTCCTAAGACATCGCCAAATTCATCATATACCTTTTTCCCTAAAATAATAGAATATAGGAATGTAGATAATTTCATAATTTAGATTCCTCCTTTTTTATTCACAGAAAGAAGTCATTAAATACGAAATTATCCACATTTATATGTATATATTTTATACATAATCAGCATAATTATTTCCAAAACTTTCATATTTTATAAGTTAAATAAATAATGCTGATTTAGTGCATTTCAAATAAATGAGCTCTCTCTGAATATATTTAGTTTTTGCCGTATGATAATTAATATTCTGAGGTCCTTCCTCCATTTTTTGATACACCATCCTTTATCAATTTATAATTTACAATTCATGATTCACAATTTAAAACTCATAATTATAACTTGCAATAAATAAATATAAATTTTAACTCATATTTTATAAACTTATACTAAATAAATTTAAATATTCCTTCAATAGAAATTTTATAATTAAATTTAAGTATTTATTCTTTCTTAATTATTATATTATATAGCTTCAAAAAGGCAACAAATTTTTGCTTTTCTTTAAAAATTAATTATTGCATATATTTTATTATAAAAATGAATATATATTATCTTATAAATTCTGAAAATACTTAAATTATCATCCAAATTTTACTTTCTTTAAATATTTGTAAAATTAACATCCGTATGTTAAACTGAAATCTGTTAATGAATAGAAAAATAGCTAGTATAATAACTAGTTATTTTTTTAATATATCTTAATTAATATAATAAAGAATTGGAGTTAATATATATGAAGCTTTGCAAAGAATTTTTACCTATAAGCAAGGATGATATGAAACGTAAAGGTATAGAACAATTAGATTTTATAATTGTAACAGGTGATGCTTATGTTGATCATCCTTCTTTTGGTACTGCTATTATTGGTAGAACACTTGAAGCTCAAGGTTTTAATGTTGGTATAATTGCTCAGCCTAATTGGCATAATTGTGATGACTTCAAAAGATTAGGATGTCCAAAATATGCCTTTTTAGTTAATTCAGGTAATATTGATTCTATGGTAAACCACTACACATCTGCAAAGAAGAAAAGAAGAGATGATCTCTATTCTCCTGGTGGTGAAGCTGGACATAGACCTGATAGAGCCGTTATTGTTTACTGTAATAGAATTAGAGAAGCTTATAAAGATATTCCCATAGCTATTGGCGGTATAGAAGCAAGCCTTAGAAGATTTGCTCATTATGACTATTGGGATGATAAAGTAAGACGAAGTATACTATTAGATTCAAAAGCTGATCTTCTAATGTATGGAATGGGTGAAAAAACAATCGTACAGATTGCTGATTTATTTAGATATGGTGGGCATATACAGAATATGGATAATATTCGAGGAACTTGTTATATAACTAAAGATATTTCACATATTAATAAACCTGTGATAGTCCCATCGTTTGAAAAAGTATCTACTGATAAAAATGCTTATAATGAAGCATATAAATTAGAATATTACGAACAGGATTCCATTCTTGGAAGGACCATAATTCAGCAATATGGAGATAGATATCTGGTACAAAATCCACCACAAGAAAATCTTACACAAGAAGAAATGGATGAAACTTATAATTTACCTTATACAAGAACATATCATCCTATATATGAAGAAAAAGGTGGAATTCCTGCTATAACTGAAGTTAAATTTTCTATAACTAGTCATAGAGGCTGTTTTGGTTCTTGTTCTTTCTGTGCATTAACTTTTCACCAAGGAAGAGTAATCCAAAATAGAAGTCAGGAATCTATAATTGACGAAGCGGAACTACTTACTACTTTACCTGATTTTAAAGGATATATACATGATGTTGGAGGTCCAACTGCCAACTTTAGGCATAGAGCATGTAAAAAGCAAGAAATTCATGGCACATGCAAAACTAAACAATGTATGTTCCCTTCTCCTTGTAAAAATTTAATTATAGATCATACTGAATACTTATCACTTTTAAGAAAAATAAGAAAACTACCTGGAATAAAGAAAGTATTCGTACGTTCTGGAATCAGATATGATTATTTAATTCATGATAATAATGATGCTTTTTTCAAGGAATTATGTGAACATCATATAAGCGGTCAATTAAAAGTTGCTCCTGAACATGTTGTTCCTAGAGTTTTAAATCAAATGGGTAAACCTACAAGGGACGTTTATGATAAATTTGTTAATAAATATTTTAAGATAAATAAACAACTGAATAAAAATCAATTTTTAGTGCCTTATTTGATGTCTTCTCATCCTGGTTCAGATTTAAGCGCTGCAATTGAGCTTGCACAATACGTTAAACATATGGGATATACACCTGAACAGGTTCAAGACTTTTATCCTACTCCTGGAAGTCTTTCAACGACTATTTATTATACAGGCGTTAATCCTATTACAGGTGAAAAAGTATATGTTCCTAAAACTCAAAGTGAAAAAGATATGCAAAGGGCTCTAATACAATTTGCTGTACCAAAAAATTATGAAAAAGTAAAAAAAGCTTTAATTGCTGCTCACAGAGAAGACTTAATTGGAAATAGTAAAGCTTGCCTAATTGGATATGCTCCCAAAAAACAGGGATATCAAGGAAAAAATAAACTTAATTCTTCTACGAATATAGCAAAGGGGAATTCCAATACAGCAAAGAGCAATTCCAAAAAATACTCTAAAAATAAAAATAGTAATTTCAAAAAATCTAATTCAAAAAAAAATAATTCTAGATTTAATTGATAATTATTAAATGTTTTTTTATTATTTGTTAAGAAACATTTAAGATGCATGTTTTATAATAATTTGTAATTAATAGTATTTAATATTTATAAGAAACGGGGAATGATGGGTGAAAAGAAATATTTATATTATGGTTAGCCAAACTGGAACTAACTGCTCTAAAATATTACAATTTTTTACGCGTGCACCTTATAATCATGCTTCTATAGCACTTGATGAAGATTTAAATTCTTTATATAGCTTTGCCAGACAGAACTTATATATTCCACTAATTGCAGGATTCGTTAAAGAAAATATAAATGAAGGAATTTATAAGCTCCATGATAATACAGTATGCCAAATATACCGTATATCTATTACAAACAAACAATATAGAAAATTACAAAGAGAAATACGTGAATTCGAAAGAAACGGAAATAAATATCATTATAACTTTGCTGGTCTTGTAGCCATGTTATTTAACATACCATATCACAGACCTAATCACTATGTTTGTTCTCAATTTGTTGCGTACGTACTAGAACAATCAGAGTCTGTAAAATTTAATAAACATTTTACTTTAATAAGACCATATGACTTTTGTGATTTAGCCGAATCATCAGATGTTGATTTAGTATATTCAGGGAAATTAGCTGATTATAATACTGCATTTGCATAAAAAGTCACCATACAGATTTATTTGTTATAAATCTGTATGGTGACTTTTTTACTTATTAATTTTTTTGAATCCGTTAATAACAAAATTCATAATTATTAAAAATATTAATTCTCCACTAACTGAATAAGGAAATACTTTAATTCCTCCAAGTATTGTTACTTCCTCAGCCATAACTAGCACTATGGCTAATATAACAAACCATATTCCTTTTTTATTAACAAATGGTTTATCAAGTATTACTACATTTATAATCATTAATACTCCAAGTAATATTAATGAAAGCATGGATATTGTAACCTCATTATCTAATCTTATTATAAAACCATAAATATAACTTACTTCCATTGTCACTTTTGATAAGTGCAATATAATTGCATATATTATCCCTACTATAACTGCTATAATATAACTACCAGTAAATTTTAATTTTTCCGCTCTTAAATAAACATAAGATATAGGTATTATCATAAGTGGTATTGTTATATAATCTAAAAATACTAGTAGTTTTAAATAATATAAAAAGTTACTATTTTTAATTAAACATAAACATAATAAAGCTATATTTCTTAATAAAAATAATGTTATTACAATAGTTAAATAAATTTTTATTTTTTTAGGTGAATAATCTATATTCTTTTTTATCATTAAAAAGGATAAAAAAATTATAAGTAACAAAAATATATAATACGCAAGACTCACACTTTACACTCCCGTCTAATATTTCGTTACTTATATTTATTATTGTTTATATTAATTTATTCCTAAAACTTTAATTCCTTTTTCAATACATTGAATCCTTAAAGGAAAATCAGGGCCTCTCTCTCCATCTATATCAGTAACTATATCTTCGCTAGATTCTATATACAAATCATCAGTCTTAAAATATACAACCTTATCAGAGTCTAAATGTTCTCCTCTTAGTACCTTTATAAACAGAGGTATTAATTCTATTATTTGAATTGCCTTAAATATTATTACATCAAGTTTTCCATCTGTAACATCAGCCTCAGTTGCTAAATTAAAGTTGCCTGCAGTTTTTCCATTAAATACTAGCAGTAAATACATTTCTCCATCAAAAGTGCATTCCTTAGATGTAAGTTTTAGCTTTAATCTTCTGAAATTAGGAAGTTCCTCTAACCCTTTTAAATAGTATGCTAATTTCCCTATTGTATTTTTTAAATTAACATCAGTCTTTTGAGAAACATCTGTAAACAGTCCTGTGCTCGCAACATTAACGAAGTATTTTTCATTAATTTTACCAATATCTATAAGCTTTGGTTTTGAGCTTAAGATCTGCTTACACGCAGTTTCTACATCACTTGGTATTCCAAGAAAGCTACCAAAATCATTTGCCGTTCCAACAGGAAGAATTCCTATGGGAAGATTTATATTTCTCTGTTCCATAGCATTAACAACTGAATCTACAGTTCCATCTCCTCCAGCAATTAATATATATGCATAAGTGTCATCTACAATATCAAGAGCTTCACTTAAATCCTTTCCTTTTTTTATTCTGTATGGAACAATAATCATTCCTACGTCTTGATGTATTCTTATTACATTATCTATTTCGTCTATTATTCCATTTTCACCCGAATAAGGATTATAAATAAATCTAACCTTCTTCATAAAAGAATTTCTCCTCTCTAAAGTTATTAATTTACATCTTTTTCCTACCACATAAAAATTATTATACCATTTAAAAATTACAGTGTCGAGAATAAAAAGATGGTGATTGCAATATTATATATAATAATATGAGTATTACATTAATAATATCTTAAAGTTATTTAATGTCTTATATTATTTGCATTTATATGGTATAATATTTTTTTGTAAGTAGTTTTTAATTTCTAGGAGGATTTTATGAGGAAAAGTTGTATTCCAAACGTTTTTACCTTTCTCAATCTATCTTGCGGAGTTATATCTATCTTATCAACAATGAACTTTAATTACATTCTTGCATGTATTTTTATTTTATTAGCTGGTTTAGTAGATAGATACGATGGTAGGATTGCTCGTTTTTTAGATGTGTCTAGTGATTTAGGTAAAGAATTAGACTCCCTAGCTGATTTGGTTTCATTTGGTGTTGCACCATCAATATTAACATATATATTATTTGATTTTCAAAACTTTGGTCCAAAAGGACTATTAGGTCTTATTTTACTTTTATTATTCCCTATTTGTGGAGCGTACAGACTTGCAAGATTTAATGCTGTTCAGTTTGATGGGTGCTTTACTGGAGTACCAATAACAGTTGTAGGATGTTTTATGGCTTTATATAATTTGCTTACTTTAAATATATTTCTTCCTAAAATCATTCCTATGTTTTTAATGATTTTAGGTTCATATTTAATGATCAGTAAAATTCGTTTGAAAAAATTTTAATATTTAAAAAGAACTCTAATTTCATAAATGAAATAGAGTTCTTTTTAAATATATTCCTTCATTCTTCCTCTTCCCTGTTTGATGAATTTTCAAAATTCAATTCATTATCTATTTCTGTAAATATACCATCTTTTTCTGTATTTGCTGAAATATAGCTGTTTTTAACTTTACAATATTTTAAGTACCCTGTTCCACATCTGTCTAATGTATTTATTAATTTATCTATTAATTCCCCTAATTCATCTGCTCTTTCTATTGCTTTCCTTACTTCACTTTTCTTTGCTATGTTTATACTGTATAGATCAGCAGCTCCAGCTATTAATAATCTATAAGCATTCACATAATTCCCCAATAAGTTACTCAAATTTTGTATATCTACATATTGCTTATCCAACAGATCATTATAATTCATATTTCCTCTCCCAAAATTAATCTACTAATTATTTTATATTTTATTTGTTTTAATAAAATACCATTATTATATTATTTTATTTACTAGACTTGTGCAGTGATTTGGATATATATACCAAAAGGCCAATATTTTATTCTTTGATATTTAATCCCCCTTGCTTTTAAGCCATTTTGGAAAATTGCTCAATTTAGTGCGCAAGTCAAGTTATTTATATAAATAAATGAGAATCACTAATAAGTAATTCTCATTAAAATCATTTATATATCCAACTTTATTTCATTATTTATATATTCTTCATCTGATTCTTCAAAAATATTTTCTCTTCTTTTGCAATCTGATTTTTCTAGATTATTCTCTTTAGATTCCACCTTCTCTGAAAAGGGATCACATTCTCTTAATAAGCTTTTTTCCACCTCAATTTCTGTGTCAATTCCTTCCGATTCTTTATTATTTTTCTCAATTAAGTTATCAGAATAGCTCACTTGAACATTATACTCATCTGGATAATTAAAAAACATTTATATTCACTCCTATTTACAATCTATATTTTCTATTTTTTCAAAAAATGATTTTGGATATTTGCACAAAGGACATCTATCTGGTGCTTCTTTACCTTCATATATATATCCACAATTTAAACATTTAAAGTAACAAACTTCTTCACATTTAAATATAGTTTCACCTTTTACTTCTTTTGCTAATTTTGAGAATATTTCTTTATGGCTTTCCTCTACTTCCTGCAATTCTTTATAAAAATCTGCAATTTCTTTAAAACCTTCTTCTCTTGCAACTTTTTCAAATTCTTTATATATAAATTGACTTTCTTCAGCTTCTCCAAGGGCTGAATCTATTAAATTATTTTCTGTATCGCAGACTTTTTTTAAGTATCTTTTATATGCTTCTCTTGCATGAGCATATTCATTTCCTGCTATCATATTAAAAATTTCTGATATCCAAACATATCCGTCTGCTCTTGCTTTTTCAGAATAAAGGTTATATTTCGTTCTAGCTCTGCATTCTCCTGCATAAGTCTTATATAGATTCTTTTCTGTTCTGCTTCCTTCCAAGTCCATAAAAATCTCCAACTATTATTACATATAAATAAAATATTCACTTTATTTAATTCTGCTACTAAAGCTTTTATTTAATTTTCTATCCATTGCCTATAATCTATTGTTCTCTGATTCCTTTAATAATTAGTCTATGAGATCCTACTCTAATTGGAGTGCATGTTATTAGTGTTATTTCTTCTTCCTCACTTTGGTTTAATACAGATACTTCTTCTGGCTTTACTACTTTAATTTCTGTAACTTTGTATTTAAACTCTTTTCCGTTATATTCAACAATAATTTCATCATTTTCTTCAATTTCATCTAATCTATTAAAAAATTCTCCATAGGTATAACTTCTATGTCCAATTACGCAGAAATTACCCTTCTGACCTGGCATAGCCGTATCTGAGAAATGTCCAACAGAATATTTTAATGTTTCATTATCTACCCCTTCACCAATGCCAACATTCAAATCTAATTTGGGGATACTTAAGATCCCTATTATATTGCTTGATTGTTCTTGAGAAGTATATGTTTCAAACGCTTTCTTATTCTCGTTAAAAGATTTGTCTTCATTTTGCATATTTGAAATATAATCTCTATAATTATCTACTATCTTTTTTTGTTTATAATCAGTAATTATTTTTAATGAAATTGCTACAATAATAATGATGCAGCCCAAAGCTATAAGCATTTTGCCTAAATATTTCTTTATCATTTTATTGACTTCTCCCTTTATATAAATAGATATTTATTAAAAAACTGCCTTAAAAGTCTTAGTCTTTTAAGGCAGTCTTTTCTAAATTAGAATTTTACTGATTTCTTCCTTTTTAAATTATATGCAAAGCCTAATATAATTAATATTAAACCTGAAATAATTAATACTGTAGAATCAATGAATCTTCCTGCTTGTGGTAATTTTTCCTTTTTACTCTTAGCTTTTATTTTTTCTTCTCCACTGGTATAATTGGTACCATTAGTACCATTGGTATCTACACCAGCAGAAATTTCATTTCCATTCTTATCATACAAAGTATATTGAGAACCACTTGGTGAACCCTCAGTTGCATTTAAAAAATTATTTCCTGTGTTTTGATTATTTTCTTGTTCAACTTTTGTGTTATTATCTATTTCAGTTTTTTCCTCAGGATCCGTAGTTATGATTTCTTCCTCATCTTTATCATCCTTGTGCTTCTTTGAACTTGAAGATGAGCCACCACCTCCTCCTGATCCACCTCCATTTGTTGGAATTAATTTATTTATGAATTCATATGGTGATGTTCTTATAACATCATCTGTCCCATTAAATTCATCAATTGTTATATTAATTACTTCTTCTGATAATTTATATCCTTCTGGAGCCTTTGTTTCTTTAATCTTATAATTTCCGGCTTTAACATTTATAAATTTTACTATTCCATTATCATCACTTACTGCTGACGAAATAGGATTTTCAAAATTAACATCTTCCAACTTATATAATGAGAAAATCGCATCTTTCAATGGATTACCATTTATATCTTGTTTATAAAGCTCTATTGTCTTAATTATCTCTTTATTAACAATCTTATATGGATTAGTCTTTATAACTTCTCCAGCCACTTCAAAGTCACTTTCTTTTATACTAATTACTGTATCAGAAAGTTCATATCCTTTTGGAGCTTTTGTTTCTTTAATTTTGTAATCCCCTGCTTTAATATTTGTAAATCTAACTAAGCCAGTAGAATCACTTCCTGTAATAGATACAGGGCTTTTAAAATCAGTATCCGTTTCTTTATAAATAGAAAATATAGCATCTTTTAATGTTGTTCCACCATCAGATTCTTTATAAAATTCAATAATTTTCTGTGGTTTTGTCTTTGTATTAACTACTGTTCCCTTATCAAAGAAAGCATCTGCTGTCTCAAAGTCTGACTTGTTTACAACAATTGAATCTGCTGATGGATCAAAACCATTTGGTGCCTGAGTTTCTTTAATTACATAATCTCCATAGTCAACATCTTTAAATTCCACTATTCCATTTTCATCACTATACGCTGGGTCGCCTACTGGAATAGTTTCATCTCCATTTTTATATAACATAAAAGTTGCACCTTTTAGCTTAGCCCCATCTGCTGAAGTTTTTAATAACTTTATATTCTTTTGAATAAATTTATTTACAACTTCAGAAGGTGTAACATTCACTACATAGTCATTATTTCCATCTGGTGCAATTGTAGCAGTAATTTTATCTGCATAAGTAACATATCCAGTTGGAGTCTTTGTTTCTTTAATCTCATACTCAACACTCTTGCTTGGATCTACAGCTATATCTTTAAATAATACAAAACCATTTTCATCACTTACTGCTGTTCCCTTAGGATCTGAAAAGAATGTATCACTTGCTAAGTAAAGCTTAAATTCTGTTCCTTTAATTGGTTGTCCATCAGAATCTTCTTTTTTAAACTTAATATCTTTCTTTATTTTTTCATTAATAATATTGATTTTCTTAACATTATTTGCTGGTATCGTTGTGTCTTTTTTTATATTTACTAATGTATCTTTAGTGCCATCTAAAACATATCCTTTTGGAGCTTTTATTTCTTTTATATGGTAGTCAACACCAAATTTCAGTCTAGTAAATTTAGTAACTCCATTTACAGTTGGTTCTGAGGTTTGAACTACTTTTTCATCTTTAATAAGCTCAAAGACAGCTCCATCAAGCTTTTTATTATTATCATCCTTATCTACTTTTGTTATTATAACAGAGCCTGAAGTCCCAGATGCACCACCACCATATATATCATCTGAGAAACTTACATTAATTCCTGTCTTTTCGGATGTATAAAGAGTAGAATTACCATCTAAGCTTACAGAGTTAGAAAAACTTCCAGAACTTTTTGCAATTGTATCAAATTCTAGTAAATATGATTTTGTAGTCGAAGGTGAATAGTTAACTTCAAGCTTTCTAGTATCTGCTGAATAGTTACTTGTATAATTAGATGCAGAAACTTCTATTTTATTGTTAATTGTCTTATAGTCATCACCTGTTAATTCAACTTCATATAATTTTATTGAATCCATATCAACTTGAAGACCATCTTTTATATCATCAATAACTTTAAATCCATCTAATTTGATATTATTTTTATTTATATATATATCCCAAGTTATAAAGTCATTCCCTTGTGTGTATTGTGAATCTTTATAAACAAGATAGTTTTTAATTGTAACTGTGTTTGAATCTTTAATCTCTTTCGATGTTTCTGATGTAGTAAGGTTAGCTTCATTAGTTACTACTTTATCTTTATTTTCATCAAATTCATTATCATTTGGTATTTGCGTATCAAAGGTTATTTGATAGCAGTCACTAATGTTTCCAAAGTCATAAACAAGATCTCCACCTTTCTCCAATTCTAATGAATCCTTAGGTGTATAAATTAATTTACTTCCCACATTTGTAGTAATTGACGTATCATCAGTATTACCTGATTGGCGTATAACTTTAAATGTATCTTTAAGAAACTCTTGTCCACTTAATATACCATCCAAAATCTTAACATCCTGTATAGGTGTTTCAGACTTATTTACATCTATTGTCCATGTTATATGGCGATTAGCATAATTGTATTTTCCAGATTTTCTAATCAAAGTACTGTCAACATTTTGTGGAACATCATTTGATGTATATATGCCTATGTTAGATCCTGTTAAGTTACATGAATTGTAAACACTTGCATTTCCATTCCCATATATGATATTATCATTTGTCAACTCAGTTTCTAAAGTAATAACTTTGCTTCCAGTAATATTTCCCAAGGAAATTTCATAAATTGTATTTGTGATTTCATCAAATTTAGCAGCTACTCCGTCAATTTCTGCTGAGGGATCAACATATTTTTGATTATTTCCTATAGCTTCAGTAACTTTTGCATCAGTTATATTAAGACCAATGGTATTTACAGTTATTTCCCATTTTATTCTTTTTGTTTTCTTATCATATGAAACAGCTCTTTTACTTATTGCTTCTCCATTTCCATCCACTCCAACACCAACTCCTGGTGCATTGTAATAATACGAAAGACCATTAACTGATAAATCTATCTTATTATTAAATGTAATTGGAGTATGAAAGGCTTGTTGAAGTTTATCTGAATCTATCTTTGTTACAAATGTTAATGTATGAGCACTATTATCTTCTGGGGAATTATTAAAAGTAAATAATCTACTACTAGAGTCATAAGTAAAGTCTGTGTTAATAACACTATCTTTATTATCTAGTTTTACACTATCTGTATCTAAGAATAAACCTTCTTGCAAAGTATCTGTAATGATTGGATTATTAAAATTAACTTTGCTATTATTAATTTTAACTGTCCATAATATATCTTTTGTAGCAGGGTTATACTCTCCAGTCTTATTAATAAAATCATTAATAACAGTAACAGTCTTATCATTAGAATTTACAATTTCTTTTGTCCCATTATTATTCTCAAATTCTAATGATGCTTTATTAGTTATGTTTGTTTTAACTCCTTGACTTTCAAGAATAGATTGAACAGGTATAGTTTGAAATTCAATTGTTCTCTCTGGTGATGGATTTCCTGTTGTAATCTTATCTAACGTGTATTCTAAAGTTGAGGTATTAGAATTTGCATCTTCTGTGATTGTAGGATTACCTACTGAAATTCCATCCACCTTAAAGCTTCCATTTTTAAAGGTATGTTCTTTTGTATTTAATACATCATTAATCACAACATCTTTTTTATCCAAATTTCCTGCTTTAACTTTTAATTTCCAATTTATAACTTGATCTTGTGCTGAATACGAACCATCTTTAGTAATTATTGGATCAGATTCTTCAAACGGCTGTTGCTTGAAATTCAGATCATACTTCTTTGTCCCAAATTTCGGTATATCAAAAGCTATTTGCACTGGATTTGTATTTCCAATATTATCTTTATTTAAAGATCGTCCAAACCAAAAATATCCAGTGACATCTGAATGCCCTTCTGAAAATTCAGTAAATGTAATTATAATTTGATTATCATTTTTATAAGTTACATCAGCTACTTTATTTCCATCAGTATCATTAAGAACTATTGTATCTTCAGATGGCTTTAAAAATTCATTTGGTATATTCATTACAAATTGTTGACCTTCAGTTACTGTAACAGTGTCTGGTATTTCAAATTTATAACCTACATACATTTGTGAACTTTTTTCTAATTCTTTATCCTTTAATGTATTTGTGTAATAATCATTATATTCTGTTTCAAAATTATCAGCTGTAATATCAATTCCAGAACTATTAAAAGGTTTATCACTCAAATAAACTCCTGTAATAAATGGAAAATCTATATTTGTAGCCAATAATGCTGGTTGCTTCATAATATTAAAATCTTCAAATTCGATTCCATTTTGTGTTAATCTAACTATTTTAGAAGCTAATCCTTCTACTTTCTCTGCATCAAATTTCATTTCTAATTCTAATTTACCCTTTATTTTTTTATCTTCATTTACTGTAACCCCATCTGAAGTTGTCACTTCATCTGCAGTTGTATTATACTGTGAATTTTCCATTAAAGAAATGATAGTTTTGTTTTTTTCATTACTAGCTGTCCCAATATATCCATCACTCTCTACCTCAATATTACTTTTTTCTACTTCTAATTCTTCTGGTAATTCTAATATTAAATTTCCATTAGAAATATCCGAACTAGAAATAGTAAAATTATATTCTGCCTTAATTTTGTCACTGGTGGAAATTGTGCTGCCATCTGAAATTTCATTATTATCACCATCATAAAAGTTCATACTAGTAACATATTTACTAAAATCATTTTTATCTTCAGCAAATACATTTAAATCTAATGAAAATCCAATTATAAAAGATACAACTAAACAAATTGATATCATTCTCTTCATATATGCTTTTTTTATTGAGTCTTTCAATTGTAATCTTTTTGTTCTTAAAATCATTTTTTTATCTCCCATATTCTCTCCCCATTCTTTATTAATTAATCTTGAAACATTATTATTATTTCTAAACATATATTATTTAATAATTATTATTCACAAAAAAATAAAAAACAACACATTTACCAAAATAGTTGTTTTTTTACTGAATTAAAATATATTATTAGTTAATCAATATTGAAACTTCAAATATGTTATTATTATATTTAAAATTTGCAATGCCACAATGTTTTTTAGCAATGCTTTTTACAGATTCTATTCCTATTCCAGCCTCATTACGCTTTGAAGAAATAAATATGCCATTTCTACAATTAATTTTGCCTTCAAAACTATTTTCAATTAAAATGGCTATAATCTTCTCATCCTGCATTTTAATACTTAAATTAATGAATTTTTCTTCTTTTAATTGGCGTATACAAGCTTCAATGGCATTTTCTAATAAATTCCCTAGTATTATGCAAAGATCATTTTCTAATTTGTAGAGTTCTTTAGGAATATTTATAGCGATTTTTATTTTAATTAAGTTCTTTTTGGCAACCCTTAAGTAGTGTTGAATAATTGAATCAACTGCATAATTTTTACATATAGGTATTCCTTCATCTAACTCTGCATCTCTACAATAATCATATACATAGTTCCTTACCCCTTCAATATCTTCCTTATCAACAAGCCCTTTTAATGCAATTATGTAATGCTTTAGATCATGCCTCATTCTTCTCGATTCTTCGATATTTTTTTTTAGCATATCATATTGTTCTCTTTGTAGTGAAACTTTAATTTTTGATATCTCCAGTTCTTCTTTTATTTTTCCGTTTTTAATAATCTCCGAAAATGTATGTAAAATAATAAAATACGATAAGAATAATCCTATTGACCAAACATAAGTCACTAAAAAGCTTGTCTGAATTAATTCATTAATTTGGCTTTCATGACTTGAAGGCATAATAACACGATATATAGCATAAAAAGAAGCTGGAATAATCCAAAAATATCTCCAAAATACTATTTGCCCTTCTTCATCAATTAATGACCTTAATAAATTTAATATAAACATATTTAAAATTGGATACGATAAGACCAATACAATTATCTTTGACAAAAAATAATATTTATAACTAAAGTTACCATAATTACAATTAAAAAAGATTATACTAAAAGATAACGAAAATAAATTAACACTATCCATATAAGTTTTTGTTAAGAAATAGACAAACAAGATCTGAAAAACTGATGCTTTTATCATCAACATTAAAGATACTAGTATTGGGAGAAAATATATAAGTGAACAAAATAAATTCTCCTTTGCATATAAATCATAATCATAAAATATAATTACAGATTTTATAATAAGAGCAGATACTGCAACTGTGATAATGGCAGTAGTCCAAATAGAAAACCGAAATTTTTTACTAAACACCATGAAAATTATGCAAAAACTTGGAAGCAATTTCAATATTATTTCAATTATCATGATTTTATTGCTCAATATTATAAGGCACCTCTCATCTTATCAAATATGTAATCTGCAAAATACTGTTTGATTTCTCCGCAATGTTTTTTAGATATTGGTATTATTTCTCCATTTTTCATTACAAAGTCTTTTTCCCTAATACCACTTACTTTGCTCATATTTATCATACAATTACGATAACAATATAAAAATTGCTTATATGGTTCAAGTAATTCCATGATCTCTTTAAACTTCATATAGCTTTTAATCATCCTATAGTTAGTATGTATTTGAATATAATGATTATAGTAGTCTATGTAAATAATGTCATCTAAGCATACTTTTATATTTATACGAGCTTCTTTAACTTCAATATATTTCACTTGATTTGGCAAGACTTTATGTGCTAAATTCATAACCTCCATAAACTGTTCATAGCTATATGGTTTCAGCAAATAATAAAAGGCTCTAACCTCATAACTTTCTATTGCAAATTCTTTACTTACAGTAGAAAATATTATTAAACATTTCTCATCTTTTTTACGTATATTTCTTGCTAATTCCATTCCATTTAAATTATCTATATAAATATCCAAAAATATTATGTCAAACTTATCTTTTTCAAATTCATCACAAAACTCTTTTTCGCATTTAAAACCATGTAAATTATATGATATATGCTTTTTTTTGTAATATTTATCTATAAAATTTGATATTATATCAAAATCATTTTTCATATCCTCAACTACTGCAATATTCAAAATATCCCCCCTATAATAATACTTATTCACTTGACTTGCAATTAATAAAATAATTTCTCTCAATAATTTTCATCTTATGTATCTTAATACAAAAAATATATTCTATAGCATTATTTACTATTATAGCATATAGCATAATGCTTGTAGATGTATTTTCTTTTCCATTTTTTAAAGTACTCTTAGAAATAAATTTTTTTCAGTCTAACTTCCTTCAATTCAATAATAGTCTTCAATAATTACTACACATAAACAAAACATTCATATCAATTAATTCTACTATATATTAAACTTAATTTATCTTAGTCAATCTTTTATTACATAATATGGTTTTATTTTAAATTTATCTAAATTCTTTTAATATTTCATTTAATATATTTTTTATTCTGCTATAATAAAAAATGTAAATGTTTTAAATAGATTATTTTATTTTCTTAGGAGGTACTTATTATGCAATTAAAGCACAAAAATAATTTGATTAATGTAAAAAACAAAAAAATAAGTAAAAAAATAGATTTAATATTTATAAATATATTAAATCTAACTCTAATTACTATGATAATTTCTATAGGCGTACTATTATTTACATCTTCGAGAACTTCTGCTCTTTATGAAGGTCCATTTTTGCTTTCAAAAACTATATCAAATATTAGACTTAATTTACAAGAGAGTGATAAAAACATATATAGGGCAGTGGTCCAAACTGATACAATAAACAAAAATATATTCTTAAAAAATTCCGATAACTCTGCTAATGAACTAAAGGCAGATATTGAAATTCTCCGAAACATTTCTACAATAGACGGTAGTTTAATAAATGAGCTTACTACTAATATTGATTTAACAGAAAAACTAAGAGTTGAATTAATTGATTTAATAAAAAATAGTGATACTGAAAAAGAAATTGAAGAAAAACAAAATGAATATGGCTTTCAAATGGATATATGTGATAATTTCATAGACAAGCTATACGATTCATCACAAGAAAGTGCATTATCGTTTGTTAATAGCTCAGTATTTTATAGAAATATAGCTATATCTGCACTTATTATCTTAATGATTTTTCTTATTATCATTCCAAGATTAATGGGAAAAAGCCTAAAAAGCACATTAATTAGTGGAATTAATAATGTAACTACTATAGCTAATAATATTGTTAATGGAAATTTAGATGTAGAAAACAATTATATTTCTACCGATGAAATGGGACAAATGTCTGAGGCACTTATAAAATCTATTAATATGATTAAATCATATATAGCTGATATAACTGTTACTTTAGAAAACTTATCTTTAGGAAATTTAAATATATCTACTAATTCATCAGTTGAGTATATCGGTGATTTTATTCCAATACATACTGCTCTTAATAAAATAATCGAGCAATTAAATATAAGTTTTTCAGATATGCATAATTCAATTGACTTCACAGCTAATAGCGCTAAAGAAATTTCTTCAATAACAAAGGTTTTATCTGACGGTGCTTCTAATCAAGCTAGTGCAATCCAGCAGCTTCAGGCAAGCTTTAGTGAAATATCAGAAAAAGTCAATCTTAATTCTGGCAATTCAGAACAAGCTTATTGTTCTTATATTAGAACAAAAGAGATTATCGAAAATGGAAATAATCAAGTGAATATTTTATTACATTCAATTTTAGATATAAGTATTTCATCTAAGCAAATATCACAAATTATCAGCACAATAGAAGATATTGCTGAGCAAACAAATCTCCTTTCTTTAAATGCAGCTATAGAAGCAGCTAAAGCTGGAGAATCAGGAAAAAGCTTTGCTATAGTTGCTGATGAAATTAAAGGGTTATCCGAACAATCTTCAAATGCTGTAAACAAAATAACCAAAATTATAGAAAGTTCATTAAAATTAATTAATAATGTTGAAATTTTGGCTAAAGATACTAATATTACATTAAATGATGTTGTAAAAAATGTTGATTCAACTTCTGCTTTAATAAATGAAATAACTGCTGCATCTAAAGACCAGGCTGATGCAATATCACAAATGACTTCTGGAATAGATGTCATTTCTGATATAATTCAAAATAATTTAGCAACTGCTGAAGAAACTGCTGCCTCTACTGAAACACTATCTGAGCAATCGCAAATTATACGTGATAAAATTTCTTTATATAAGTTAAAATTTTAGATTCATTTTAAATAAATTTCAAAAACACACCATGTAAAATTTAACTTTTACATGGTGTGTTTTAATTTATATATTTTTATAATACTTTAGAAAGAAAATCTAGAGTTCTTGGATTTTTAGGATTGTCAAAAAATTCTTCTAAAAAAATCCCTTCTATACCGCATAAAATAAGNATATAGACTCATCTTTTTGGGGTCATCTCAAAATAATATATTAATTTGAGATAAAAATTTATTTGCACACTCTAATCCACATAAAATAAGCATATTCTTAAGCAGAGAACCCAAATCTTGTATTTGGTGCGAATCGCTTACACCTACGAATGTATATGAGCAGGTGTTTCCTTAAAAACTCCTTTATAATCCCGCATAAAATAAGCATATTCTTAAATTCTTAAATTCTTAAATTCTTAAATTCTTAAATTCTTAAATTCTTAAATTCTTAAATTCTTAAATTCTTAAATTCTTAAATTCTTAAATTCTTAAATTCTTAAATTCTTAAATTCTTAAATTCTGGGTATTTTACCTTATTCTAAATATTTATACAATAGTTTTTTCTTCATTTTCCTAATATTTTTTTAATTATAAATTATAACATATAAGCTCTTTTTAATTATTAAGATACCTTTCTTGCTATTTCCAATTGAATTTCTTTTTTATCTACGTTATCTAATAGACGATTTTAAAAAGATGATTACAGCCATTCAATTATTCTTTTTAGCCTTACCCCCTTCATATTATATATACTTACTCCTTGGTTCTATATCTTTTATATTCTGTATACAACACATTGATATAAAAAAATAATAAAGTCAAAAATTTAAAATCTTTGACTTTATTGCCTTTAATTGTATATTAATCATTAATTATTTTACTTTCAGTATTTTATTGATAAGACACTAATAATTTAGATTATCAGACATTTATGCATTTTTTCTTAATATTTTTTCTTTTACATTCTTCAAATGTCTAAGCATTGATTCACTTGCTTCTTCAAATTGTCCTCGTTCTATATAATCAATTATTTCTTTATGTTCCTTATTAGCTATAATACTATATTGTGGTACAGTACCAGACAATATTAAAAAACGTTTTGTTACTAGAGTTGCCTTTTTTATTGTTTCATTCAAAAATGAATTTCCTGTATATTCTGAAATAGTATTATGAAAATCATAATCTAATTCTATAAAGCTATATCCATCAAATTGTTCTATGGTATGTAATTGTTCTATATACTTATTTTTTAAATCTTCTATCTGACTTTTTGTTATTTTATCTTTTAGCAAAGACACTGCCAATGGCTCTAGGGATTCACGTATAAAAAATATATCATCAATATCTTTTTGAGTAATATCAGACACTATTACATTTTTATTTTTGTTTATAAATGCAATTTCTTCAAACACAAGTTTAGATAATGCAGATCTTATTTGTGTTCTGCTAATATTTAATTCTTCTGCCAGCTTTTCTTCTGCTAATATTTCTCCTGGCTTTAATTTATTATAAATTATTGCTTCTTTTATTGTATCATATGCTTTATCAGCTAATGATTTACTTTTTTTTATTGAGCCAAGTTTTTCCACAGTTGACTTACCTCCCATTTATGAATACTGTATACATATTCTATTCAAATACATCCTAATTTTATATGAATAAATAAAATCTATATTCACATAAAATTATATAATCATTTTTATTTAATGCATATTATTATTTCTCTCTATGCTTAGAATACGTCTATCAACATAAACTGTCAATTATATGTTTATATGATTTTTATGCTTAATTATTCAATATTAAATTATCATTTTTCAATGCCCAATTATCAATTTAAGTTGAAATTCTTTTAGAATTTCTTAAAATATATTTAAAATTTTCCTTAACTGATTATTGAGCATTGATATTTGATAATTATATATGCCTTATAATATATTTATTTGTTTTTCTGAATTACATAACATAACTACGCTTTGCTTATCACTTCCTTTAGTAATTAATTTAACATCATATCCCCAAAGCTCTTGTATATATTGTAAGGTTGCTTTTGCATATGATAAATCCAAAGTTCGACCATCATATACATTTTCTAAAGTCAGAGTTCTATCATTTTTATTAAGATCAATGATTCTTACATATGGTATTCCTCCCATACCACATGTATAACTTAATGTATCACGTATAGTTTTCCAGCCATCTTCATCTGATATTTCTTCAATAATTGTATCGAATGTTCTTTGATTGTACTCAAAAAGATTTAACTCTTCACACAATTCTTGTGTTAAATATCTACGTAAAAATGAAGAATCTCTTTCGATAGCTCTAACTTCAAAAATTTTTTCTTTTCCATATTTTTTTTCTATATCTTCAAACATTTTAAATCCTATATAGTATGGATTTAAGCCACCTATAGCTGGTGCTATTACATCATTGTGCCTCTTAATAAACTCTAAATATAGCTCTTGTGGTAAATCTAGCTGCTTTAATATATTATAATGAGTATAACTTGCCCATCCTTCATTCATTATCTTAGTCTCTATTTGAGGAAGAAAATATTCAGCTTCTCTTTTTACAATACTTAAAATTGTTTTTTCCCATTCCTTAAGAGAACCATACTCTATTATAAATCCCATAATATCATCTACTGGCTCTAATGGTATTTTATCTAAATTAGGCAATTTAATTTCTTCATAAGAATCTAAAAAACTTCGATTTTCTTTTTTACTCTCATAATCCTTTATTATGCTTTCTTTTATTTCATTATCTGATAACTCTTTAACTCCAATTGTTCTTCCAACTTGATATTTTATAGCATGAGCTGCATCTAATATTCTTTCAACTTTTTCATATCCAATACTTGGATCATCTATATATTCTCTTATAATCTTTGAATTCAAATTGAACATTTCTAAAGTATATTTAGCTTTAGTTCCTTGTTTAAATAATCTATTATTCTTAAAAAAATCATTATGACCATATACATGAGCCATTGTTAATATTTGAAGCAACACTGTATTGTCTTTCATCAAATATGCTAAACAAGGATCAGAGTTAATAACCATTTCGTAAGGAAGCCCTGTAAGATTTAAAGAATATAACATTTTATTTTTCTCATATGATTTTCCAAAGCTCCAGTGGGGATATCTTGATGGCATACCCACATAAGACTCATATCCAATCATATCATTAAATCCTATCATTTCAAATTCCTGTGGATAAAAATCTAATCCATATTCTTCAACCTTTTTTTCTATCTTTTCATTCCATATTTTTAAATCCTCTACTGTATAATCCAAACTAACCTTCCTCCTTTAGCTCCTTCCTAAGCATAACTTTTAGTGCTTCCCATAAATCTTTCTTTTCCTTTATTATTACAGGAACAAATTTTTCATTTGTTATTTCTTTCTTGAATTTATGATACATGGTTGTTGTATATGTTGACGGTAAAAGTTCTGCATACCCAAACATATTACTTATTTCACAAATTTTCTTAACAGCTTTAACAGCTCTCTCATTGTCTTCAGACCAATTATCGCCATCACTAGCATATATAGGATAAATATTCCATGCAGCAATTGGATATTTTTCTTCTATTAATGCTAATGCTTCATTAATTCCACTTGATATATAAGTTCCTCCTGATTCAGATCTATGAAAAAATTCATATTCATCTACTCTTTTAGCCACTGTTGTATGGTATATAAATTCAAAAGCAATGTTGTTATATTTTCTTTTTAAAAAAGTAGCCAATACGAAAAAGTAAGAACGTGCCAAATATTTCTTTGTAACATCCATAGAACCTGATGCATCCATTATGAAAATCATAACAGCATTACTAACCTTTTTAGGCTTTACTTTTACCCTGTAATATCTTAAATCATCATCAATAAATGGAAATCTTTCAAGCTCTTCTTCATTGCCTAATTCACTTAAAGCTCTCTTTTTACATTGCTTTCTAGCAATCTTGGTTGCTACTGTTTTTTTCTTAGCCAAACGTGGTCTTATTCCATGTGTTTGATAACCTTTTTTCTTACCACTAGTTTCATTTATTATTTCTGAATACTTCTTTTCATCTAAATTAGGTAAGTTCAAATCTTCAGCAATATAGTCAAGTAGCTCTTCCAAGGTTATTTCAGTTTCATATACATCATCTCCCTCAGAATTTCCCGCTCCTTTGTTTCCTTGACCTGGAGCATTTTCACCACTTCCTATCTTTTGTCCACGTTTTTCATTTCCAACTCCAGTAGCTACCCCTTTAGAATTTTTTCCATAAACAAACTGATATTCTTTTATCCCCTTTATAGGTATTTTAAATTTTTTATTCTTACTCTCTCCAACTATACTTTCTTCTGATAATATATCACCTAGATTTTCTTTTATTGATTTTTCTACAAGCTGCCTATGCCTTCTTCTATCTTCTATGGATCTGTCATGATCAATTGGATTGTTAGTATAATCCCTAAAAATAGCCATATACTACTTTAATCCCTCCATAAGTTATTAGCTGCATATTTTAATATTACATCGCAGCAGTGAAGGCAATATCCATTTCTTTTCATCTCTTCAACCATAGAATCATATTTTTCCGCTTGTTCTTTATCTCTAACTTTTGATTTTGTTATTATTCTTGATAAATCCTTAACTGAAGCTGTTAATTTCTTTTCTATAGCTTCTTTTAATGGCTCATAAGATGTATAATCAAGCTTTCCGCCATTTCTAACAATATAAAACATATAAGAAGTTACATCAGATCTAAATCCTTTGCTTGATGCTGCATATACACCTATTTGTTCTTCTATGCTTCTCATGAAATCTTCATCTGGATTTAATTCTTCTCCTGTAGAATCATCTTTAATTTTTGTTTTGTTTACATATGCTTCAGCATTATCTATATAGTTATTAAATAGACTTTCTGCCTGTTCTCTAAATGAATGTATAAATGCCTTAGTAATTTCTTTTTCAAGAACTTTATTATATTCTTTTCTAATACTATCTTGAATAAATGCAAGATATTTCTTCTTATCATCAGCACCAATGTCCATTTCTTTAACAGACTTGATCATGCTTTCCATTATACTAAGAGGATTTATGCAGTCATATTCAGATTCTGAGAGTGCATTATCAATAGCTTTTATTATAAATCTTGTACTTATTCCTTTCATTCCTTCATATTGCCCTGCTTCTTCTCTAAGTTCACCTATATCAATCTTCTTTGTAGTTCCTTTTTCAACTATTTCTTCACCATTATAAATCTTAAGCTTTGTCATAGTATCTACCTTGGATGAAGGTATAAGCCTTGAAAGTATTGCAAACATAGCAGCAATTTCAATTGTATGTGGTGCTATATGTGCTTTAAAAGTACTCTTCTTTAATATTTTTTCATATATTTTCACTTCTTCATCAAGCTCTAAACAGTAAGGAACTTCAACTTTTACTATTCTATCTAAAATAGCTTCATTAGTATGATCTGATTTAAACTTATTCCATTCAGCTTCATTTGAATGAGCTACGATAACACCATCAAAATAAATCATTGATCCTTTTCCAGGTGATGGAACAGATTTTTCTTGTGTTGCTGTAATTATTGTATGAAGATACTCAACATCATTTTTGAATACTTCAATAAATTCAACTAAACCTCTATTACCAACGTTAAATGCACCATTTAATGAGAATATTCTTGGGTCATCTTCTGAATATAAATCCATTTTTGATATATCTATAGATCCTGTTAATATTGAAGTATCTTAATTTACTGTTTAGGGACAAGCCTGAAGATACTATACACCTACAAAGTTTAATTTGAATTTATAATGCATAAAAAAGAGGTATCGCAGATTTTTTATGCGATACCCCTTATATATACAGTAATTTCATTCTATATTATCATTAATTCTTATCATTCTATATCCAACACCTATATGAGTTTGAATATATTTGGGAGCTGATGGCTTTTCTTCGATTTTCTTTCTAAGAGTTGCCATAAAAACTCTTAATGAAGGTGTATCATTAGGTAAAACATTGCCCCATATTTCTTTTAAAATAAAGTTATGAGTTAGAACTTTACCAACATTTTTTGCTAATAGACATAATAATTTATATTCTATAGGTGTTAGGTGAATTTCGTTATCTTTCATAAAAACGCACCTTGCTGCATAATCTATTTTTAGTTCTCCATTAATAAATAAACTGCTATTTTTATCTTTTATATCATTACTATAATTAATCCTTCTTAATGTAACTCTTAATCTGGCTAATAATTCATCTACACTAAATGGCTTTGTTAAATAGTCATCAGCGCCAGAATCAAGCGCCTCAATTTTATCTTTATCTTCACTTCTAGCACTAACTACTATAATTGGTACATTAGACCACGTTCTTATCTTTCTTATAATATCTATACCCTCAATATCTGGAAGTCCTAAGTCTAGAATTATTATATCAGGTTTTGATGTTACAGCTTCCATAATAGCTGATTCACCATTCTCTGCAATATGATATCTATAATTTTGAGTCTCTAATGTAGTTATAATTAAATTTCTAATAGCTTTATCATCTTCTACTACTAAAATATGTGGTTTATTCATCTAGTTTAACCTCCTCTTCCTGTAAAGTAAATCCAAAAGTACTTCCCTTAGGTATATTATCTTTTACGTAAATTTCTCCGCCATGAGCATTTATTATTGACTTACATAGTGACAATCCCAATCCAAGGCCTCTTCTGCCATCTCCATGCTTATCATTTATTGTAAAAAACATATCAAATATCTTGTCTTTAACCGAATCACTAATTCCATATCCATTATCAGAAATTTCAACTACAATCATTTTTTCTTTTCTAGCTGCAGAAATTCTTATATTTGAACCTTTTGGCGTATATTTTATAGCATTATTCACAATATTTATTATTACTTGAATTATTAGTCTGGAATCCATTTTAGCCATCATCAAATCATCTTCTACCAATACTTCTATATTGTATTCTGATTTCTTTCTATTAACATGAAGTAAAGCTTCCTGTATAACTTCATCAATTAACTCAGGTTCTATTTTTATATTCATTGAACCATTTTCAATACGTGTTATAGATAATAGATTTTCAACCAAGTTTATTAGCCACATTGAATCATCATAAATATCTGAATACAGCTCCTGCTTTTTTTCATCATTCAATATATTAGAGTTTTTCATCAAAATTCCTGCATTTCCTGATATACTAGTAAGTGGAGTACGTAAATCATGTGAAATAGCTCTTAACAAATTTGCCCTTAGTTTTTCCTGATCTGCTTTCATCTTTATCTTATTTTTACTTATATTAATCTCCTCTTTTTCTAAGGATATTGCACTTTCACCTAAAACTGCAATTAATAAATTCTTTTCAAATGGATCTAAAATTTCATTTTTATCTATAGGAATTGCAATTACTGCAAATGATTTTTCATAATTTCTTATTGCTAAATAAAGACACTTAGCCCCTGGTAATGTATCAGTTGTTGCTCCTGCATGTTTTTTATTTTTAAACACCCATTCTGCAACTGCATGCTCTTCTTCTGTTATATATTGTTTAATATCCGTATCATTATCTTTTTTAAATATAATTGGTTCTAAATTTCCTTTATCATTTTGTATATATAATATTATGGGTTTATCCAATAATTTCTTTGTTTGATATGCTGTTTCATTAAATATCTCTTCTTTACTCTTTGCAAGTTGCAATTTCTGACTGGTTTCTAACAACACTTCGGTTCTATAAGCTTTTTTTGCTGAATTTTGAGCTTCTATCTTTACTCTTGTTGCTAATTTGCTAGATAAAACAGAAGATACAAGCATAACTAAAAATGTAACTGGATAGCTAGCATCATATGCCTTTAATGTAAGCCTAGGTTCAGTAAACATAAAATCGTATGTTAAAACTCCCAGTATTGATATTAATATTCCATAAGTCTTACCACTTGTGATAATAGAAGTAATTAAAACTCCCAAAAGATACATAATAATAATATTCGATTCCCCATATCCTAAATTATAAAATATTAATCCAGTTATTGTAGTAATTAATAATACTCCTAATGTTTTTGAAATATCTATTACTGTAAATTTAGGTATTTCTATTCTTTTAATATTTATTTTATTATACTTTTTTGAATTATCTGGAATAATGTAGATATCTATATTAGGTGCAAGCTCAGTCAGCTTATCTACTAGAGTTTTCTTATTTATAAGTAATCCTTTCCTCGTATTTGATCTACCAAGTACAATTTTAGATACTCCACTTATTTTTGCATATTCTGATATTTGACTCGCAATATCTTCTCCATATACAGTCGCAATTCTTGCTCCAAGTTGTTCAGCTAATTTTAAATTCTTCTCCAGACTAATTCTATTATCTTTTTCGAATTCTTTAGTATTTGGAGTTTCAACAAATAACGCTGTAAATAGTCCATCAAATGCGGATGCCATTCTAGCTGCAGTTCTAATCACTTTGGCATTACTTGGTGCACTTGAAAGACATATTAAAATATGTTCTTCAGTATAATAGCCACTCTTGTTATTTTCTCTTTCCTTATCTATTTTCTTATTTACAGCATCAGCCGTACGTCTTAATGCAATTTCCCTCAATGCAACTAATTTTTCCTTTGTAAAAAAGTTTACTAGCGCTCTTTTTACTTGATTTTCTTTATATATTTTTCCTTGATTTAATCGTGCAATTAAATCTTCTGGTTCAATATCTACTAATTCAACTTGGTCAGCATCATCAAAAACACTATCTGGAACCCTTTCACGTACAATTACACCTGTTATTGATGCTACAATATCATTTAAACTTTCAATATGCTGAACATTTACTGTTGTATAAACATCTATTCCATTTTCCAGCAATTCTTTTATATCTTGATATCTCTTTATATGCCTGCATTGTTCTGCATTACTGTGAGCTAACTCATCTACTAAAATTAGTTGTGGCTTTCTTTTGATTGCTCCATCAAGATCAAATTCATTTAATGTAATTCCTTTATACTGTATTTTTAAATTAGGAAGCATCTCAAGACCTTCTAAAAGTGCAAGTGTTTCAACTCTTGTATGCGGTTCTATATATCCTGCTACTATATCAATTCCACTCTTCTTTGCTTCATGTGCAGCTTCAAGCATAGCAAATGTTTTTCCAACTCCTGCTGCATATCCAAAAAATATTTTTAGTCTTCCTTTCCTCTTCACATTTTCTTCTTTTTCATCTAAGATTTGTTTTAAGACTGCATCTGGATTAGGTCGCTCCTCTATCATATATTCCACCTCCAAAATCAATTTTAATTTTATAAAATCTTCTTGTAAATAAATTATACTATAGCCAAAATAATTATTTTATAAATATTTTAGCTATAGTATAAAGATTGTGTTAATATTATTATTTTCTTTATATTATTTCAAAATTCCATCAAGTGCAAGATTTACCTCTAATACATTAACTGTTTTTTCTCCAAGCACTCCTAGCAATTTATTATCTGTATATTTATCAATTATTGATTGTACTTCTTCTTTTGACATATTATTATTTTTTGCAATCCGATCCACTTGATACTCAGCTGCTGCTACTGAAATATGTGGATCTAATCCACTTCCTGAACATGTTACTAAATCAACTGGAATAGGAGTGTCCCCTTTTTCTGGATGTGCTTCTTTAATTTTTTTAATGCGTTCATTAATTACTGACTGTAATTCATCACTTGTTGGAGTTAAATTTGATGCCCACGCATATGCGACCTTATTCCCTTTATCATCTGTAAAAGTGTCTGTATCAATATTCATTATTCTTCCCCATAAATGTTTTTCATCAGTATATTGCTGTGCTAATAATGCACTTCCATATTTCTTACCATCAATCTCTATAATACTTCCATTAGCCTGTTTGGGAAATAATATTTGAGAGATACCTGTTATGACCAATGTATATACTGCTCCACATAAAACTGTAAATATTAAAAATATTATTAAAGCTTTTGGAAATACTGCTTTAAAATCTTTCATTAAAATCATCCTTTCTTAAATAATACCTATTGAAGTAATAATCACATCAATTATTTTTATAGCTATAAATGGTACCACTATACCACCTAAACCATATACAAGAAGATTTCTTGATAATAATTTTCCTGCTGAAACTTCACGATATTTTACACCTCTAAGGGCTAATGGAATTAATGCTATTATTATTAATGCATTATATATTATTGCTGAAAAAATTGCACTTTCTGCACTATGCAAATTCATGATATTTAATGCTGATAGTCCTGGATACAGCCCAATGAATAAAGCTGGTATTATTGCAAAATATTTAGCAAGGTCATTAGCAATACTGAATGTTGTTAAACTACCACGAGTCATTAATAATTGTTTTCCTATTCTAACTATATCTATTAATTTTGTTGGTGATGAATCTAAATCAACCATGTTTCCTGCCTCTTTTGCAGCTTGTGTACCAGTATTCATTGCTACTGCAACATCAGCTTGTGCAAGTGCTGGTGCATCATTGGTTCCATCACCTGTCATAGCAACTAAATGTCCTTTAGCTTGAAAATCACGAATCATAGTTAATTTTCCTTCTGGAGTAGCTTCTGCTAAGAAATCATCAACACCAGCTTCTGCCGCAATTGCTGCTGCTGTTAATGGGTTATCTCCAGTTATCATAATAGTTTTAATACCCATTTTTCTTAAATCAGCAAATTTCTCTTGCACACCTTGTTTAATAATATCTTTTAAATAAACTACTCCAAGTATTTTATCATTTTTAGCAACAACTAAAGGAGTTCCACCCTTATTTGCTATTTGAGTAACAGCATCATCACACTCTTTACTGTATTTTCCACCTTTTGATATTACATACGCTCTTACTGAATCTGCCGCACCTTTACGAATTTCATTTCCATTAAAATTAACACCACTCATACGAGTCTTTGCTGTGAATGGTACAAATTCCATATTAAGCTCACTTATATTTCTTTCTCTAATTCCAAACCTTTCCTTAGCAAGAACTACTATGCTACGTCCTTCTGGTGTTTCATCTACTAATGATGAAAGCTGAGCTGCATCTGCTAATTCTTTTTCTGATGCACCATCTACTGGTATAAATTCACAAGCTTGACGATTACCAAGAGTAATAGTTCCTGTTTTATCTAACATTAATATATCTACATCACCCGCTGCTTCAATGGCACGTCCACTCATTGCCAAAACATTAGCTTGATTTAAACGACTCATACCAGCAATACCAATAGCTGAAAGTAATGCACCTATTGTTGTTGGTGCTAAACATACAAGTAACGCAACTAAAGAAGTTACTGAGATTGGATTTACTTTTCCTGCTTGATTAGCTGAAAAAATTGAATATGAATATAATGAAACTGTAACTAATAAGAATATAATTGTTAATGCAACCAATAAAATTTGTAATGCTATTTCATTAGGAGTCTTTTTACGAGAAGCTCCTTCAACCATTGCAATCATTTTGTCAAGAAAGCTTTCTCCAGCTTCACTTGTAATCTCAATAACCAACCAATCTGAAGTAACTGTAGTACCACCAGTAACAGCACTTCTATCTCCGCCGCTTTCTCTTATAACAGGTGCTGATTCTCCTGTTATTGCACTTTCATCAACTGATGCTGCACCATCAATTACTTCACCATCTGCTGGTATTTGTTCGCCAGCTTTTACAATCACTATATCACCTTTTTTAAGTAATGCTGATGAAACTTTTATTATTTCATCTTTTTTATCTACTGAAGGTATTTTATGAGCTTCTACATCCTTTTTACTAGCTCTTAGCGCATCTGCTTGTGCTTTACCACGCCCTTGTGCTATTGCTTCTGCAAAGTTTGCAAATAATACTGTAAGCCATAGAATTATTGTAATTCCCAGTATAAAACCTGGCTTTGCATCTCTAATACCAACTAGTGAAACTACATATAAAATAGTTGTTAATATAGATGAAATGTATACAAGAAACATAACTGGATTTTCCATTTGAGTTTTAGGTGATAATTTTATAAAAGAATCCTTAATGGCTCTTATTATCATTTTTTTATCAGCAAAACTACTCTTATTTTCATTCATATTCGTCACCTCATTTAACCTAACATTTGAAAGAATTCAGCAATAGGTCCAAGTGCTAATGCTGGAAAGAAGCTTAATGCTCCAATAAGTAATACTACAAATATTAAAAGACATACAAACATAGCATTATGTGTTGGTAATGTTCCTTCACTTTCTGCAACCTTTTTCTTTTTAACTAAGCTTCCTGCTATTGCAAGAGTACATACCATAGGAACAAAACGTGCAAATAACATAACAAAACCTAAACTTACATTTAAAAATGGTGTATTTGCATTTAATCCAGCAAATGCAGAACCATTGTTACCACCTGCTGAAGAGTACGCATAAAGTATTTCTGAAAATCCATGAGCTCCACTATTTTTTAAACTATCAACCATTGAAGGTAATAATGTAGCTATTCCACTACCTATTAATATTGCTATAGGTGTTGCCAAACATACTAATACGGCCATTTTCATTTCAAATGGTTCTATTTTCTTTCCTAAATATTCAGGCGTTCTGCCAACCATAAGCCCTGCCATAAATACTGTTAATATTGCAAAACTTAACATTCCATAAAGTCCGCAGCCGACTCCTCCAAATATAACTTCACCTAACTGCATTTGAATCATTGTAATCATACCACCAATTGGTGTATAACTATCATGCATTGCATTTACTGAACCATTAGATGCAGCTGTAGTAAATGCTGACCATGTAGTGGATGTTGCTATACCGAATCTTGATTCTTTCCCTTCCATATTTCCACCTGCCTGGTCAACTGCTGATAGGTCAACTTGTCCATTCATTGCTAATTGTGGGGTTGCATTTTGTTCATTTACTCCTATTATTCCAAGTGTTGCAACTAGCATAATACCCATTGCTAAAAATAATGCTATTCCTTGTTTCTTATCTTTTACATTTCTACCAAATGTAAAGCATAATGCTGCTGGTATTAATAATATTGATATCATTTCAAATAAATTAGATAATGCATTTGGATTTTCAAGGGGGTGGGCTGAGTTAGCTCCAAAGAATCCTCCACCATTTGTTCCTAATTGTTTTATAGCCACTTGGCTTGCTGCTGGTCCAAGTGGAACCACTTCTTCTGTAACTACAGTTCCATCGTCAAGTGTTATAGGTTCCAGTAAAGAAACTGTTTCATATGGCTTAAAGTTTTGAACAACTCCTTGTGATACTAGAACTACTGATACTACTATTGAAAGTGGAATTAATATATAAAGAAGTGTTCTAGTAATATCAGCCCAAAAATTTCCTATTCCATTTTCTTTAGCTCTTATAAATCCTCTAATTAATGCAAATAATACCGATATACCAACTGCAGCTGAAACAAAATTTTGTACTGTTAATCCCATCATCTGTGTGAAATAACTTAATGAACTTTCACCTGAATATGATTGCCAGTTAGTATTTGTTACAAAACTTACTGCATTGTTAAATGCTAAATCCCAAGTTGTTCCTGGCAACTTTTCTGGATTTAATGGTAAAAACCCTTGACACATGTGTAGTAAAAATAATACTACAAAGCTAATAATAGAAAACGCTAAAGCTGAAATTGAATATTTTTTCCATCCCATGTCTTCTTCTTTATCTATACGTAAAGCTTTATATATAGCATTTTCGCATGGAACTAATAGTTTAGATAAAAATACTTTTTCTCCATTCATTACTTTACCTATATAATTTCCAAGCGGTATTGCTAGTACTATTAGAATTAAAAGATACAGTCCATACTGTAATAATACATTTGTCATTACTTATCACCTCTTAATAAAATATTTGTTAAATAAATGAAATATATAAATGCAACTAATCCTATAATACTTACTAATATATTCATTTAAATTCCCCCTTCCTTTTGATAGCATTAGTTTAGCACCAAAGAAATTAGTATGGTGTTAGGGTTTTTATTTTTGAATTAAGATTGTGTTAAGATAGTATTTGAATATTTATATAAAAAATAAAAGATAACTATCCAGTATAAAAATGGCCTTATATAGTAGATAGACTCTTTTTATGAGTATCTGCTATAATAAGGCCATTTTAGTATTCTATAGCTCTCTTTTATTAAAAATATATTTATAATTTAAATTTATTTACTAATTTAGATAATTTTAAAGACTTGTTTTTATTATCAGCTGAATTAGATATTATGGATTCCTTCTTTGTATTAATATTGTTCATATTTTCTGCAATTGTTACAGACGATTCAGATACTACTGAAATTGCTTCTGTAAGTTCTTTAATGCTCATTGTTATAGTATTTATTGAATCTGAAATTTCATCTGATATACTCGAGAACTCTGATGCCATACCTTTAACATTAGTTCCAGCCTGTTGATATGATAATGCTACTTCAATTAATTTCTTATAATCATTCAGTATATCTTTTTCAACTACAGATAATAATTCTGATGAAGTATTAGATAAATCTTTAACCGCATTTAATGCCTTATCAACATTAGATTGTATATTACTAACTGTTGATGCTGACTGTTCTGCTAATTTTCTTACTTCTTCTGCAACTACAGCAAACCCATTACCATGTTCACCAGCTCTTGCAGCTTCTATTGAAGCATTGAGAGAAAGTAAATTAGTTTGCTCTGAAATATCTAATATACTATTTGACATTTGTGAAATAGTTTCAACAACAGATATTTTTTCTAATGCTTCCTTCAATTTCACACTACATTTTTTATAAATTTCTTCAATATTTTCTTTTGATTCGATAGTTGCAATATGAACAGCACTTGCATCTTTCTCAATCTTATCTGCCAATTCTAAACTTTCACGTGCTTTATTCACAGACGCTTGCGTATTATTATTTATAGATTGTGAAATCGAATTAACTTCCTGCAAAGATGCATTACATTCTTCCATGCTAGCTGAAATCTCCTCCGTTGTTGCTGCCGCCTGTTCTAATTCAAATGACATTTCTGATAACATAGAATCTATTTGTTCACTGCTTGCACTTATTTCACTACTATTTAATTTTACTTCCTTCATTGTTGAATCAAGAGTATCTACACCTGAGTTTAATGCTTCTATAACTTGTCCGAACTCATCCTGCCTTTTTGCTTTTCCTCTATATCCTAAATTATATGCAGATAATTCAGATGAATATTTCTTTATATAATTTATTTCTACTGATAAATATTTTCTAATTAATAATGATATTACTCCCCCTATTATTATAGCTACTATAGTTAAAATAACTTGTTTAACTGCAATCTGATTAATTCCACTTAACACATCCTCTGAAGCAACAACTGTACAAATAGACCAAGGTGTATTTTTCACTTCAGTATATGACATAAAAATATCTGTACTTTTACTCTTAATTTCATCTATAGATGTTTCTTTTGATTTTATTTTATTAAGAACTTCTTCTAATTTTTCATTAACTTGTTCATCGGAATCGTTATTAAAAGCATCTATAAAATTAGTTTCATTAAATACTAAATCCATATTTTTATGTGCCACAAAATTTCCTGAATCATTTAATAAAAATGCATAACCAGTATTTCCGATCTTAACAGATTGAACAATATTATTTACATCATCTAATTTAATTGTACCACATAAATAGCCTACTATTGTTCCATTTTCACTATTTATTGGTGTTACAATAGTCGTTATTGATTCTTTTTCTTCCTGTCTTATGTATGGTTCAGTAATAAAAGAGCCTTTTTCTTGCATTGTTTTAAAAAATTCATCATTCGATTGATCTTTAATTTCTTCTTCTGAATCCAATGCGTAATACCCATATCCATTAGTATCCATAATAAACATTCCATCATAATTCCATTTTTCTATTTCTTCTAAAAGAACTGGCTTTTGTATCTTCCAATCCATTGATTGTATTTCTGGTAATGATGAAATATAGTTAAGTTGTTCTTGCCTATAATAAAACTCTCTTTCAATTGATGTAGCACTGTCTTTTGTTCTTTCTGCTAAAGTATTATATGTAGTTTCTAAAATATTACTCTTTGTTTTATAATACGATAAGAACGATAAGGAACAACATATTCCTATAACCAATACTATTATTTGAAACATTATTTTGTTTCCAATACTATAAAACGTATTTTTCTTCATGTTTTTACCTCCTAAGAATAAAGCTTCGCAATCGTTTGTAAAAGTGCGCATATTAAATTTTTAATACATTGTTATTTATAATATATATGCTTTTATCGTTTTCATGTATCTTATAAAATAATTATTTATATTAATATATTATTTTTATTTAATCATATTATCGACATTTTTTTGCTTAAACATTATATATTTTTTCAAAATATTATTCATTTCAACATTTACTTTATTTTAAAACACCATAGAAAATTGTTTTCTATGGTGTTTTAGATTTAAAAACTCTACTATATTAAAGCTGTATTAATTCTCATATTAAAATATTATTTCATTTATCATTTAAATACTTGAAATATATCTCAATAGTTCCATCGATATAAACTACAATATTATCTATTATTGATTTTATCATTGCATTATTCCAGTCTTCTGTTTTAGTTTCAAGCAAATCATTTATTCCACCTATCAATAATTTTTCTTCTTGCTTTATTTTTCTTCCGCTATTTGCGAAAGAATTTAATTCTTCTTTTCTATTGACTAAATGCTTGAGTATCTTTTCTATCTTCTCATTTTGTAATTTATAATTCATTTCACCAACATTTCCTTTAGTATATTCGCATAATAATCTAGTCGAAATATTTATCTGATCTTTTATTTTATTTTCTATACACTTCAATTCTTTTTCATATTTTATATTACATGTATTTTTTTGTTTTATCTTATTTTTTAATTCCTTATAATTATTTTTCACTATACTATCCAGCTTTTCTTTTATATAATTTATTAATATATCTTCCCAAATAAAATTAGATCTATGTCCACATACCTTTATTCCTCTTAACTCATAATTTATACAATTATAAAAAGGTTTATAATTATTTAACTTTTTCTTTCTTTTAATAGATAATCTAGAGTTACATTCTCCACATATAAGTAAATTACTGAATAATGAAGAATTGCTTTGTTTTATACTTGTCTCATTATAAAATTCCTTAATTCTTTTTGACCTTTTCTTAATATTATATTGAACACTTTCAAAACATTCTTTAGAAATTATTGCTTCATGATTATTAATATGCTTAATCCATTCTTCTTTAGGAATTTTCTTTTTAGTATCCATTGTAACATCAATAGTTTTTGTTTTGCCCTGTGTAAGCACACCTAAATAAAAATCATTTTTCAGCATATTACCAACTGTAGTTCCGGCCCATTTTCCATTTCTCTTAGTAGGTATATTATTTTCTGTTAATAATTTTGCTATCTTATTATATCCATTTCCTTTTATATATAATGAAAATATTTTTCTAACTATATCAGCTTCAATATCATTTACTACAAAATTCTTTATTTCTTTATTATAATCATAACCATAAGGAGCCAGAGTTACATGAACCTTTCCCTCTGAATTGTAATTTTCCCATACTATCTTAATTCTTTCACTTGTTTTTTGAGCTTCCTGCTCTGCAAGCCATGCAAATAATCCAAATTTATTAGAATCCTGCTCACTATCCAAATTATCTTCTAGGAATATAATTCGTATTCCATTATTTCTTAGCATTGCAATGGCATCTAATGTTTCTCTTTGATTTCTCCCAAATCTAGAATAAGATTTAGATATTAGTATATCAAATTTTTTCTTTTTTCCATCCTCCAGCATATTAAGCCATTGCTTTCTTTTATATCCTTTTGCACCGCTTATCCCTTCATCTGTATAGATCTTATATAAAATACATCCGCTATTTCTTTTTAACCAATTTTTAAATACTTCTTCTTGATTATCTATTGATGAATGCTGATCTAATGTTGATACTCTTGATAAGAATGCTACTTTCCGCATAAGATTTTTCCCCTTTTAAAGTTATATAATTGTTGATTTAAAATTATAATAATCTTTATATTATAATTTTATCTTTTTTTAAATACATATCTTCTAGGCATTCATTCAAACTACATTCACCATAGTCAGCTATAAATTTATATATTTTTTTTCCACTTCTCTTAATGTCTATTTCTATATTTTTACTCTTATATATATTAATGGTTTGTCCATCATCTATTTCTTCACAAACCCTATAATATTCTTCTTCTGATATATACATAAATATATCCCTCATATTCTCACACCCCAAAATAATATTATATTGATAACAGTTCAAATTACATCCTAAATAATAAATTATGAAGTATCTTGATTGTTAGGATCCACTGGAGGCACAACACCAATACCTTTCCTTGAGCGAATAGAAAAACCTACTCTTTCTACTGGAAAATCTTCATATTTACCATCTAATTCATGTAGCAATTTATATTTACATACTGGACATAAATCACCTTCTATTTTTATACTTAGCATATCCTCAAATTTGCTTCTTAAATGTTTAGGAATAAGATGAAGAGGTTCTTCATGCATTGGGCATCCCTTGAGTGCATATATTTCTTCACACTCCTCTAATGCCTTTTTTAAACTTTCTACTATAGAAGATTTACCTGCACCTACAGGACCAACTAAATATAATACCTGTCTTGCTTCTTCACCTTTCATTGCCGCAGATTTTAAATAACTTGCAATCTTCATTATTACTTTATCAATACCATAAAAATCATTCTTAAAGAAACCATATTTTCTTATTACTTGGTTACCATAGATTTTTCTTATTCTTGGATTTTCATCAGGTTTTAAATCTTCAACTCCTTTGCTTAAAATCATTTCATATAGTCTTTGATGTCCTAATTTAGGTATATCCGGATTATTCTTTAATATCTGTAGATAATCCAAAAAATTTCCTTCAAATTTTTCTGTGCTTCTTTTTTCACGGTCTATTTCTATAAATTCTTTGAAATCCATAAATCCTACCCCCTTCTTATTAAAATATATTCAACCAAAAGGTGACAGTATTCCTAAAAATCAAATCTTTTATATCTATAATTAATATAATAACTTTTATACTTATATATCATTTATCTTATTTCTCATAATTAAATTTTAATATAAAAATACCTATGATTTTTAACTAAATTAAGTAGTTATAAAATCATAGGTACTTTTATAAAATATTACTTCTAAATTTATATAAATCTTCTATTGAATCTTTTCAGGTTCCTTATACTCAACACCTTTTGTGTCAACTGTAATTGATTCAATAACAACATCTTGTTCTGGTTTATCATTAGAATCTGTCTTTACATTTTCTATCTTTTCAACAACTTCAATTCCTGAGATGACTTTTCCAAATGCAGCATAATCTCCATCTAAATGTGACGCATCTGCTGACGTAATAAAGAACTGACTTCCAGCACTATTAGGATTATCTGGATATCTTGCCATAGATATTACACCTTTTGTATGTTTTAAGCTATTTGCAAACCCATTTGATGTAAATTCTCCAACAATTGAGTATCCTGGACCTCCAGTTCCTACTCCATCTGGATCTCCACCTTGTATCATGAATCCTTTAATAACTCTATGAAATGTTAATCCATCATAAAATCCACTATTAGCTAATGAAATAAAATTATTTACTGTATTAGGAGCGACCTCTGGATATAATTCTAATTCAATTGTCCCATAATCTTTTATTTTCATTGTTACTATTGGTAAATTTTCATTTGTTTCTTTTGTTTCTTTTGTTTCTTGTTCTGATTTTTCCTGAGTTTTTTCTGTATTTTCTTTTCCTTGTTCAGTAGTACTGCTATTTCCACAGCCAATCAAAGCAAATAAACCTATAATAAATATAGAACAAATTAATAATATATTTTTCTTTCTCTTCATCTTTCTCATCTCTTTCTACCTTTTATTTTACTTATATTATACATTAGTAGTATATCATAATATTTATTATTTATATTGTAGTTTTACAGTATGGTTATTAGTTACCATCTTTTTAGTTCCCAACTATATTTTTGAGCCATTTCTTTTGTCTATATCTTCTTATTCCTAAAATAAATTTGTATACTTCTTCAAACATTACCATAGCATAAACTATGTATATAGGTAACCCTAAGAATATACCACCTAAGAATGCCAATGGTATTCCAATAATCCAAACTCCTGTAACATCTAAAAATAGTGCCGCTTTTGTATCTCCACCACTTCTTAATACTCCCACTATATTAACTAAATTAAACATCTTAAATGGTAAATATATTATAAATACTATTAAACATTTACTTATATCTAATGCAACAAATTCGCTTACAGAGAATAGCCTTATAAGAGGCATTTTTATTAGAAAACATACAACTCCCATAACTAAACTTAAAACTAATTGCATTACTATCAAATACTTAGCATGAATATCTGCTTTCTCTAATTTATTAGCACCAAGTTCATTTCCTAATATAACAGCTGTAGCCGATCCAATTCCTTGGAACATTACAGTAATAATCTGTTCAACATTTTGAGTAATTGTGATAGCAGCCACAGCACCATCTCCCATTCTTCCATACACTAATGAATACATTGTAACTCCTAGTCCCCACATAAATTCATTAATAATAACTGGAGTAACTGTAATAAAGAACTTCTTAGTAAATTCTTTATTAAAATCTATAAGTTCTTTTATCTTTGCTGCTGCCGGACCATTTTTTATGTATATAATAGTTAAAATACTTAAACATTCTATTATTCGAGCTATTAGTGTTCCTAATGCTGCACCTTGAACCCCTAAAGCCGGAGCGCCAAAATGTCCAAAAATTAATGTGTAATTTAAAACTATGTTTATAAAAATAGATACTAAACTTATTACAACAGGTAATCTAACTTCATTAATAGAGCGCAATACTGCAGTATAAACATTAGTTATAGCTGTTAATGGATAACTTATTGCAACAATCGCTAAATATGATGCTCCTATGGCAATTGTATTTGTACTTGGAGTAAAAATATTCATTACTAATTTAGGACATAATATTCCTGGTATTACAAAAAAAATAGAACCTATTAATCCTATTACTAATGAGATTCCTAACACCCTTCTTATACTTTTTATATCTTTTTTACCGAAATACTGTGATGTAAGTATTGAAGATCCACTACATATTCCGAATAATAGTAAGCTAAAGACAAAGAATACTTTATTAGCTAGTCCAACTGCTGCAATGGTAGTTTCCCCTAAACTTCCAATCATCAATATATCTATAAAATTTAAAGTTGTATTTAACAATAGTTGAAAAGTTATTGGTATAGCTATTGCTATTGCTTTTTTGATGAATTTTTTATCATCTAGCATGTTTCTATAAAGTTGTTTCATATTCATCTCTTCCCCTCCTAAATTCATATTATCATAGAATTATTTATTTAAGAAGATATATTTTACATAATATATCAAATTTCAAAGACCATATATTATTACTTTATAATATATAGTAATCAACCAAAATCTATAATTTGAATAATATTCTATTTTTTGGTATACTTATTATGGTTAATACTTTATTTTGGAGGGGATTTAATGAAAAAGAAATGGGAAGTTGAAGTTGATGGAATAACGCATGAAATCGAATATAAGGCTGGCTTTGGGAAAAAGCTTATAATTGATGGAGAACTTAATAAATTAAAATCATCAAACTGGTTTATTAATGTAATTGATTATGAAATCACATTTAATAATACAGTTTGCCAATTAGTTGTTTTAGGTGCCAAGGCTGATTTAGCAGTTAATGGTACATTTTTAGGGTCTAATAAGCCTTATGAGCCAATTTCAAATGTACCTTCATGGATATGGGTACTTGTCGGTATAAGCACTTTAGGTGGAATGTTCTTTGCAGGACTTCTTGCATTACTAATTGGATTAGCAATGAGTATGTTGTATGTTCAATTTGCACTTCAAAAGAAAAATGGTGTTGTTATTGGTAGTTTTATTGGTTGTTGTTTACTTCAAGTAATACTGGCATTTGGAATAGCTTCACTTCTATATTAATAATTTAATAGGCTTTATATTATGAATAATGATAATAGTAAAACAAAATTATCCAATACGCCAAAACCAGTTATAGTAAATAAACTATCCCAAAAAAATGATTCTATATCTATCTCATCATTAGTTTTCGGAATAATGTCTTGTATACTTTTCTTTTCTATTATGTACTCAATTATTGTTGGAATAATTGGTTTAATTCTAGGAATTATCAGTATTGCTCAGAAAAGAGATGGATTTAAATTAGCTATTGCAGGAATAATTTCCTCTGTAATAGGTTTACTCATAGGTACTCTTTTCTTTATTGTATATATTTTATTTACCATATGATATTTCAATAAAAGCTTAATAATATGAATAAAAAAGTGGCTTCGCCACGCTTTATACGTAAAATATAAACCTTAACGCTATAAAATAAGCAATTGCTAAAACACTTTTTTAAATAAGAAGGCACTTTTTTTACCCATGCAAAAGGTCCCAAAACTTGCTTTTGGGTTCTTTTGCGGGACTATAATTTATTTTTTAACGTATTGTACTATCTAAATTACAGAAACGCTCTATTCTTAAGGCTTTTGCTATTATAAAAATTTTATACTTTCCTATAAGTTAAAAAAGAGAAACTACATAAGACTATTCTTTGTAGTTTCTCTTTTCACATTATAATTATTTTGCTACTGATTGAAAATAATTATATAGTGCACCTAATTTATTTGCGTCATTACCATATTTACATTTCTTTATAGATGGTACTATGGTACCTTCTAGCGAAGTATTTTTCATTAAATATTCCATATGTTTATTTATTTGATTTACATAATCTTCTCTTTCACTTATTGCCCCACCAAGTATTATAACTTCTGGATCATAAGTGTATTGAATATTATATATTCCTACCGCCATAGTATAGTAGTATTTGTCCACTTCTTTAAGTGCTATTTCATCACCTTTTTCACACAGCTCAAATACATCTAAACCAGTTAAACTGCCTTCTTCCAGCCCTTTTAATTTTGCTACATTATTTGCTAATTGAATAGTTGATCCTGCTTTGCTCCAGCTAAGACATTTAACTCCTTCTTCATCAAAAGTACAACTTACAGAGCAATAACCAAATTCTCCTCCATGTTTGTGAACTCCTACATGTAATTTTCTATCTTTTACTATGGCTCCTCCAATTCCTGTTCCACATACAATAAAAGCCATATCATTATTTTCTTTACCTGCTCCAAGCCAGCATTCGCCTAATGCTGCACAATTTGCATCATTTTCAATTGCAACATTCAATCCTGTTGATTCCTTTAATATTTCTTTAAAATTTGGACCATGTATATATGGAATAGCACTTAATCCTCCAATAATTCCTGTAACAGAATCAACGGCTCCTGGAGCACTTATTGCAATACCTTCAACATTAAATTTTTCTTTCATTTCATTAGTTATATTTTCTAAACTTTGAAAGAAACCCTCTTTATTATCTGGAGTTTTTATGCTACCCTTTTCTTTAAAATCACCATTTTCTGTAATAACAGACCATTTTATAGAACTTCCTCCAATATCAAAAACCATATAATTTTTCATCGTTTAAATCCGCCTCTCTTTACTGCATATAATAAAAATATACTTTTCTATCTTATAATATTATATTTCATAATCATATTTATGAAAACATTTTCCCTAAAAAATTATACAAATTTATTAACCTTTGTAAAACTCATAATAACAAATTAGGACTTCTCACTAAAAATATTATAAATTTTTAATCAAAGTCCTAATTTTATTATAAAAATTTCTTAGAAACCGTTGTTTTTAGCAACTTCTTTAATCCATCTTCCCGATTTCTTTATTGTCTTTATTTGAGTAGCTAGATCTACTGCAATAAATCCATATCTATTTTTATAGGCATTAGCCCATGACCAACAATCAATTGGAGTCCATGTATGATATCCGAAGCAATTTGATCCTTCTTCTATTCCTTTGTGAAGATATTCTAAATGTTCCTTATAGAAATCTATTCTATAGTCATCTTCAATAACTCCATCAGCATTTATATATTTTTCTTCGCCTTCAACACCCATACCATTTTCTGAAATGTACCATGGGATGTTGTTGTAGTTATCTCTAATATTAATTGCTATATCGTACATACATTGTGGGTAAATTTCCCATCCTCTGTATGGGTTCATTCTTCTTCCTGGCATCTCATAATTATCAAAATATTTATCTGGCATCCATCCATTCGATTCATCAAATGGTGTTTCTTTAGCTTTAACTCTTCTTGGTTGATAATAGTTTACTCCTAAGAAGTCAATTGTGTTATTTTTGATTATTTCTAATTCTTCTGGAGTTGATTCCCATATAACATTATCTTTTTCAAGAACTTTTACTAATCTTTCAGTAAAGTGTCCTTTTATAGCTGGATCTAAGAATGAATTGTTAAAGAAATCTTCTGTAAATTCTGATGCCTTAACATCTGCTTCATCTTGAGATCTTGGATATGCAGGAGTTAAGTTAAGAATAATACCTATTTTTCCATCCTTAGCAACTTCACATTTTCTAAATTCTTCGATAGCTTTTGCAGAAGCTAGATTTATATTATATAAAACTTGAACTGCTTTCTTTCCATCAACTATCTTTGGATAATGGAATTGATATAAATATTCACCTTCAACAACAACCATTGGTTCATTAAATGTAGTCCAATACTTAACCCTATCTCCAAATAACTCAAAACATTTCTTAGCAAATACAACAAATAAATCTACCACTTTTTTAGATTCCCATCCGCCATATTTATCATATAATTCAACTGGTAAATCAAAGTGATGTAAGTTCATAATTGGAATTATATCATTTGCAATAAACTCATCAATTACTGCATTATAAAATCTTACTGCATCTTCATCTACTTCTCCAGTTTCAAAATCCTTTATTAATCTAGTCCATTGAATAGATGTTCTTAAACTATTTAACCCAATTTCCTTAATTAACTTTATATCTTCCTTATAGCTATTATAGAAATTTGATGCTACGTTTGGCCCTATGCCATTAAAGAATTCTTGTGGAGCTATATCAAACCAGTGATCAAATACACTTGCATGTTTCTTATTAAATCTTCCTTCAGATTGTGGTCCTGATGTTGCTGATCCCCACCAAAAGTTTTCTGGGAACTTAAATTTTATACTCATTTTATTCCTCCAAATCTTAACGTTATTTAAATCTATATAATTTATTTAGATTACTTATTTAATTATTAATTAAATATATTCTTTATACTAAAGCATAGCAGCTCCTATAAGTCCTGCGTTATCACCTATTTTTGCAACTCTTATATCTACCATATTAGGATCTGCTACTTTACCTTTGACAGCTTCAATAACTAAAGGTATCAGTTCTTTGTTATTAATTGGAACTGCACCACCTAAAACAATAACTTCGGGATCTACTACAGTAATTATATTAGCTATACCAGTTGAAATATTATCTATCCAATTTTCTATTATTTTCACTATCTTTTCATCTTTTTTATTATATAAATCAAAGACTTCCTTAGTTGAAAGTTCTTTTGAACATTCTGTGCTAGCTATTCTTGCTATATTCACACCACTACATTGTCCTTCTAAAGAACTTTTATTTAATCCTGGCTGAATATAGCTATCTTCATTAATAATCATGTTATAAATTTCAGCAGCCTGACTATGTGCTCCATTAACTAATTTTTTATCTAAAATTAATCCTCCACCTACGCCAGTAGAAATTGTAATATAAAATACTGACTCAGCTTCTTTTGCCGCACCTACAATTGCCTCTGCAAGACCAGCAACGTTTGCATCATTATTAACTTTAACTGGAAGATTTAATTGTTCACTTAAGTATTCTTTAATATTGAAGTTTTCCCATCCTTTTAAATTAGGGGGATTAAGAATCTTTCCTACTTTTAAATCTAATGGACCAGGTGCTCCAACACCTACTTTTTCAACTTCATATTCTTTCCATTGATTTTTTATATGATCTACAAGCTTATTTAAATTGTGTTCAGCTCCATTAACAACTTCATTAGACGTTTTGAATGTCTCTATTACTTCTCCTTCTTTAGAAATAATAGCTGCTCTAAGGTTAGTACCGCCAATATCTATTCCTATAAAATATGACATTATAAACACCTCATCAATTTTTGATTTAATTTCTATTTTTCTACTACGCTTAATATTTCTTTTTCTTCATTTTTTATATTTGGAACATAACTTTTTAATAATGTGAAGTTTCCTACTAATTCATATTCTCCAAGAGTAGCTGGAATAAATATGCTGTCTCCCATTAATATCTTTTCTTCGCCACCATTGTACTTAATTGCGCCTTCACCATCTACACAAGTAAATAAATAAAATCTTTCTTCGTCGCTTTCTTCTTTTACACTAGTTTTAACTTCATATTTTTGCACTGTGAAAAACTCACTTAAACATAAAACAGTCTTATCATAGTTATCATGTTTCATTGTGATTCCTTGAGTGTTTTTTCCTTCGAGAGAAAAATCTATTACATCTAAAGCTTTTTCAACATGTATTTCTCTACCTCGATTATAATCATAAACCCTATAAGTTGTATCACTACTTTGTTGAATTTCTGCTATTAATACACCTTCGCATATTGCATGTACTAAGCCACTTTGAACAAAGAAGAAATCGCCCTTCTTTACTTTTATCTTATTTAGACATCCTTCTAATTCACCATTCTCTAATGCCTTTTTAAAATTTTCCTTATCACAGTCTTTTGTTCCAACAATAAGACATGCATCTTCCTCTGCATCAATAACATACCAAGATTCTGTTTTTCCAGAATCCTTTTCAACTCTGTTTGCATATTCATCATCAGGATGTACTTGAACTGATAATTTATCGTTTGCAGTTATTAATTTTATTAATAATGGAAAATCTGATGTATCAATAGTTGTTCCAACTAATTTTTCTTTATATAAATCAATTATTTCATCAAATCTCTTACCTTTAAGTTCACCATTTATTACAGTTCCTGTCCCATTTTTGTGACAAGCAATATCCCAGCTTTCACCTATAACTTTATCCGATGGAACATTATTTCTAAATTTATTTAAGCCATCCCCACCCCAGATTCTTTCATAATATAAATTTTCAAATTTTATTGGATACATAATAGCATTCCTCCTAAATTATCTTCTTACTTATATAGTATAACGTTTGAATAAAAGTTGCAATATGTTATGTCTTTTAAATTAAAAATAATATTTTTAATTTAATGCTTATATGTATATTTGTGTAATATAAGTTAAATTAAGAGAAGCCATCATGATTTAAAGTTATGTTTTTAAATTAGATAGCCTCAATACTTTTCCTATAAAAAATGTTATGAGATTATATTATAAAATAGTATAAATTATTAATTAACCCATTCGCCATTATTATTAACCTTATATCCATTAATCACTTCATTTATAGCCATTTCTCCATTTTCTTTTAGATAGTACCATCTTCCATTAGTATCCTTAAACCAACCTTTTTTCATAGATCCATCTTCATTTAAATAATACCAGTTTCCATCTGAATTCTGATTCCAACCTACTTTTGTTTCAGCATTTGTATTTACAGCTTTAATATTATCAAAATACATCTTTGATTCTACAGTCCAAGTTCCAGTACTTCCTTGTGGTTTAATTGTATTACACCATATCCCCATTTTTTCTATATTAGCTAAATCTAAAGTTCCTCCATTTTTGCCTTTAAATTCACTAAAAGGTATAGTTAAAACTTTGGCTTCTGTTGTAGCTGCAAATTCAGGAAGAAATACCTCAAAATCTTCACCATTTGAAGTTATCTGTATAACAAGCTTTTGACCATATCCATCTGGCTTACACCATAATCTTAGAGCATCACAGTCTGTCCAGTCAGCTCCAACTGTTCTTGTTATTCCAGCCCATCCTTCTGAAATCTTTTCTGTTGAAATCTTATAATTAAATTCTAGTCCATATTCTCCATTACTATAATTTTCTGTTTTCAATTGTGGTTTAACATAACATCCATCTCCAGAATTGGTGGCCCATACTGCATCTAAAAGATCTTGTTCTCCTATATAACTTTCAAAATCATCTACAACTTTTGGATCTTTATCAGGCTCTTTTATATTAAATAATGCAGTTATAGAATTTAATTTAATATTTCCAGAATATAAATCAATTGTTCCAATTGTCTTACCTATTTTATCTAAAATATTTTGATCTATATATCCACTGTATATATTATTATCTAAATTAGCTTTAATTGTTTCTATTATATCTCCATTCTTATTTTTTATTATAAATTTAATATCATTCGTATACCCTTTCACTGACGCTGTAATTTTTACTGGTTTTAGCATTCTATTTCTAGATGCTGGAGATGTAATAAAACCATAACTATAAGAATCAGTAATTTTAGTATTAACCTTTGTATAATTACCTGTTTGATTTGCAAAGATTGATTTTTCATCATTATAATAATCTATAAATTCGTTTATCATTTCATGACCTTCTGTATCATTAGCCATAAATGGAGCGAAGAAATTTTTTGTATCAAAATTTGCCCATACCATATAATATGGCATATTTGATTCTGATACTATATCAGAAATATCTTGGAACCAATTCTTATTAGGATTTCCAGTTAAAATTGCAGCACCAGTATCAGATATTATTCCAGTTTCTGAAACTGCTGAAAGTTTTTCTTTCTTATCTGCAATTCCTTGTACAAGTTTAATAGTATCTTTAAAGCTTGTCATCCATGGATCTTCTTTTGAATCACTTAATGGAGTAGTATTTTCATAAAAATCAAAAGCTAAAACATCTATAAATTCATCTCCTGGATAACGTGATAAATAATCATCTTCGTCCTCAAATGGCCCATTTGGTGAATATACATATAAAAAATTGTGAACTTCTTTAGTATCTCTTAAATATTCTACAGTGTATCTATATAAGTTTTTATATGCTTCTGAATCACAAAAAGCTTTTCCCCACCAGAACCAGCTTCCATTATTCTCATGAAATGGTCTAAAAAGTACTGGTACTCCTGCATTTTCTAACTTCTTTGCATATTCTGCTACCATATCTAAATATCCAGTATAAGCTTCGTTTAAATCACCTCCTGGCATTATTCTAGAAACCACATCTCCAGTTGTAACATTTGGTGTGTATCCAGAATAATCATATTTACCATCTATCTTTCCTTTTTTAGCCACTTCTGCAAAATTAGGCATATGACACGACATAGCTATAATTCCACCCTCTTTTGAAGCATCTATTCCGAGCTCAGCAGCCTTAGTAATAAGATCTAGGCCTTTTTCTTTTTCTTCATCACTTAATTGAAGCTCTGCACCTGTTAATGATAGTGAATCTATTCCAGAGATAGCTGCTATTGATCCTGTTACGTCTTTTGTATCTGAATTTGTTCCACTATCCTTAAGAATAGCTTTATGATGAGTGTCATTTTGATGACCATATAAAACTTTATCACTTTTTCCAACACCAATTAAATATGAATATAAGCTACCAACTTCTTTAATTGCATTTTCATCTACTAACTTTACCTCTTCTTTTGTATCTAACTTAGATACATCAATACTATTTTGTGATTTAGGTTCATTAGTTTTTTCTACATAAACATTTCTATTTTCCTTGTTAAACTTAATATTATCAATATATATTTTCCCATTATAATCTGTATTATTTCCTATAATACTAATTATTATTGAATCTATATTAACACTTTTACTATCAAATTTTATTGTAACTTTTGCTTTCTTTAGACCATTCCCAGCATCTTCTGAATTTTCTAAATTTATATCTGAATAACTATCAGCAGCGCCATTTATAAATAGTTTTGACTTAAAACTTCCAGTTGTCATATTTTGAGGATTATATATAAAATCATAAGTTAAAATATTATATCCATCAAACTTAATTGGAGAATCTAAAGCCTTTGAGATCTTAAACTCACTCCATGATGACAAAGCATTATTTCTATAATCTAAATTTAATTCTAATGCATTAGTCAACTTATCATACGAAACTTCCTTGGATCCTGTATAATCATATTCACCCCCATATTTCCATCCATCATCAGAATTATTAAACTTCCAGTCAACGTTTTCAGAGTGAGTATCATCAGCCATTACTAGCATACCTTTAAGATTTATTATTGTACTACTTGAAAGAACTATTGTTAGACCTGCCAATAATTTTAGTATTTTTTTTCTATTCATCAAATTAACTCCTCTCATATATAAAAATTATATTTTTCTTCTAAATAAGAACTGCATAATCATCAGTTCTTATTTAGAAGGTAAAAACAACTTAAAAACTATGATTTTAATATTAACTTTATATTCATTTTCTTATAAAAAGTTACTTTTTTAAATCACTATGATACTAAAACTCCAAGTATGGTTACTTCTCTTTTTCTATTTTCATTTTCTACTTCTATTTCCAGTTTATATTTTTTTATTTCATCACTTTCTTCTAAAATTTCTGTTACAGTCCAATCTCCCCATCCATCTTTAAAATAAGTATCTAACTTAACCTTTTCTTTTCCATTAACTTTAACAGTGAACTTTCCAGCATTATCAGCAATAATTTTTTTGTATAGCAAAATTATATTTTTTCCTTCAACCTCTAAAGTTAATTTTCCATCTTCATTTTCTTTGCCTTCAAATTTCCATCCATCTTGGAATACTTGAAAACCTTCCGAATAATTTTTAAATCCAGTAATTTCACTTGGTTCTATGTCTCTATTGTTTAATATTTTTCCATTAATATATCTATCTCCAAACACACAGTCTTTTTCTAATGTATCATCAGTTATTTCTATATATTGTCCACCTTTATAATCATTTGAATATATATTTTCTAAAAAATTTATTAAGAGTGTAGCAATTATATTATGTCCATCATCATTTGGATGAACTTCATCTGTTAATAAATCTGACCATTTTAGATTTTGACTCTTCACTATCTCACAAGCAGAATCTCTAAAACTTATCATTGGTAAATTATAATGTTTCCCTATTTCTATTTGTTGCTCTTGATAGTTAACTCCATTTTCCATTGTCATAAAAACTTCTATAACTGCTGGTTTACCTGGACTACTTAATAATTTTCTTATTTCACTTTCATAAGAAACTTTACATGTATAGCTATCATCATCATTTACAGCAGCATCTACGAAAATTATATCTGGATTCTTGCTTATTACTTGCCTCTCCGCTCTATGAACTCCAATAAGGGAACCCGTAGCTCCTACTCCTGCATTTATATGCTCTACCTTCACATTATTAAATTTCTCTTCAAACCATTTTGAAACTAATTCAACATAGCATTTTTCATGAACAGTAGAATTGCAGCCTTGGGTTATAGATCCACCTAAAAATGCTACTAATATATTTTCTCCATTTTTTGCCTTATTAAATAGTTTTAATATTCTTGATATATCACCTTTATTTACCAAAGATTTTTTTATTAATTCATTATTTAATTCAATACTCATTTTTTACTCCTTCTACAAATTCACACTATATTTTAGCTATTTATGAATTTTATCTAATACACTCCATAAAAAAATTGCAGTTAGCTTTCTTTCAATCATAATTAAAAAACATCCTATTCAATCTTAAAACGTTGTATCATCTTGTTTAATGTTTCAGCTTGTGCTGTTAAATCTTGACTTGCACATGCACTTTCTTTAGCCGTCTCGGAATTCTCCTGGATTATTTCTAAAATATTTATAATATCATTATTAATTTGTTCTATTGATGTAGCTTGTTCTTCTGATGCTGAATCAATTTCTGATACAAATTCTGTAGCCTTTTTTGTATTATTTACTATTTCTAATAATGACATGGCTGTATCTTCTGCTAATTTCTTACCACCATTAACTGCTTCGATACAATTTTTAATAAGATTACTAGTTTGAGTTACTGCATTTGCACTTTCTCCTGAAAGCTTTCTAACTTGATCTGCTACAACTGCAAACCCTTTTCCCGCATCTCCAGCTCTTGCTGCTTCTATTGCTGCATTTAAAGCAAGGAGTTCTGTCTGTGATGCTATATTATTTATTGTATTTATAATATTATTAATATCTCTTGATGCTGATTCTATATTTCCCATAGATATAAGCATTTCTTCCATTTTCATATTACATTTTTCTATATCACTTCCAAGACTGATTGTAATATCATTGGTATTCTTAGCATTTTGAGCATTACTTTGAACCTGCTCATTAATTTCATTCATATAATACGAAAGTTTTTCCACTGAATCAGTCTGTTTTACTGATCTTTCAGATAATATCTGTGCTGTATTTGCTACCTGTTCACAATTTAAATTTACATTGTCACTAGTTGTTTTAATATTAGTAAATACATCTGACAATGACTTAACAATATTATCTAATGATTGCTTTATTTCAATGAAATTCCCCTTATAGTCTTCATTTGTCGATGTTATTAGGTCTCCTCTGGAAATATTTCCTAAAATTATAGATATTTCACTGATATACGCTTTTAAATTGTTAATCATCTTTGAGAATGCAAAAGCTAACATTCCAAACTCATCTTTTGATTCAATATCTACAGATACATCTAAATTTCCATCTGCAATTTCTTCTGCAACTTTTCTCATAATATCTATTGGCTGACTTATCTCTTTAGTTAAATTTTTAGATATTACTAATACAAGTGCACTTGATGCAATAATTGCTACAATTACGCATATAATACTTATTGATTTTAAAATCATTAATTCATCTGCAAGTTCATTGCAATTATCTATCTTCTTTTGAAGTAAAAGCGAAATATCACTTGATATTTGATTCATTATAGTTGTTCCTTCACTTCTAAAAAGTGCTAATCCGTCATCTTTCCTTCCACTTAAACTATATATTACCACTTGATTCCTAGTTTGTTTGTACTTTGCTAAATTAGTTCTTATTCTATTAAATATATCTTTTTCTTCACTAGTAACCATATAGTTTCCAATTGAATCAAGAGAACCCTCAATAACATCTAATGAAGTAACTAATTCCTTCTTAATAGACTTTAATTCTGATTCATCTTTTATAAATAAAATATCTCTAACTAATGTATTTGTTTTTTCTATCTCGATTCCTAATTTTCCGATATCTCCTTGAGACATTCCATACTTAAGTAAAGCAGTATTGTATTCACTACTTGTCTTTTGTAAAAATATCAATCCTACTACTCCTGCCATATTACTAAGAATAGAAATTATTATAAATGATATTAACAACCTTTTTTTAATTGGCATATCTCTAAAACTTTTGCTACTTTTTAGAATTATTTTTCTACCACTTCTTTTATATTCACCATTTTTCTTTGTTTTCTTAGTTAACTGAGCCTTTTTCATATGACCTCCATTTTCTCTATTATGCACTAAAAACAGTAAAAAGCTCTAACCCCAAGCTATTTACTGCTTTTATATTAAACTTGCATTATTCTTTTAATTACAATCTTCCTTCGGTTTCATCTAATCCAATAAGCTCATTATGTTCTTTTATAAATTTTACTGTTTCATCTACTGTAGTATAAGCTAATCCCACATAAGTATCTGCGGCTCCATAATATATTGCTATTCTTCCTGTTTCTGCATCTGTTAAAGCTGCGCATGGGAACACAACATTTGGTACAAATCCACGTTCTTCATACCATTCTTCTGGAGTCATCATTAAGCTTCCAGCTCTGTATAATACTTTAGATGGACATTCCTTATCTAGTATTGCTGCACTCATTGAATATACAAATCCATTACATGTACCTGTTACTCCATGATAGAATATAAGCCATCCTTCATCAGTTTCAATTGGAGCTGGACCGCAACCAATTTTAACTGATTGCCACCATCCATTTCCTCCTTTTTGCATTACTATTCTATGCTCACCCCAATATTTTAAATCTGGGCTCTTAGTTAAGAATATATCTCCAAATGGAGTATGACCATTATCACTTGGTCTTGATAACATTACATATTTTCCATCAATTTTCTTAGGGAATAATACACCATTACGATTAAATGGAAGGAATGGATTTTCAAGTCTTACAAATGTCTTAAAATCTGTTGTTCTTGCAATTCCAATTGCAGCTCCGTCAAAGTCACCACACCAAATTACATAATATGCATCTTCAACTTTAACAAGTCTTGGATCATAAGCATAAAGTGGTTGATATGGCTTTCCATCTTCATCTACAAAGTTTATTCTTTCTTTATCAAATTCCCAATGTACTGCATCTTTACTATGTCCTAAATAAATATGTGGTCTTCCATTTATAGTTTCACCTCTAAATACTCCAATAAATGCTCCTTCATAAGGTACTACTGCACTATTAAATATTCTAGCTACTCCTTCTACTGGATTTCTTCCTATTACAGGATTTTCTGTATGTCTCCAAATTGGACCATTAAATCCTTCTGGTTTTTCTTGCCAAGGTATATTGGGTAAATTATCACCTATTATCTTACTCATATTTTATCTCCTCTTTATATCAATATTTTATCTGAAATAACTTTTAAATTATTCTCTTTCAATCTTACTATTAAAAATGATTTAACTTATACTATTCTTTCACTGATCCTGAAACAAGACCACTATATATTTGTTTTTGTAATGTTAAGAAAATAATTAATGTTGGAATCATTATTATAATTATTCCTGCTGATATTATTTCCCAGTGTGATCCGTAAGGACCTTTAAATTTAAATAATGTTGTTGATAATGTTAATAAATCTGCTTTTGGCGTATAAAGGAATGGTGTATAGAAATCATTATATATACCTACCCCTTTAGTTATTAATACAGTTACTATTGCTGGTGAAAGCAATGGGAGTATTATTTTGAAAAATATTTGAAAATAATTAGCTCCATCTATTATTGCAGATTCATCTAATGAAATTGATATATTATCAAGGAACTGTAAGAATATATATATTGTCATTATATCTGTTCCTAAATAAAGTATAATTGGTGCTAGTCGTGTATTAAAAAGTCCTAATGCTGAAATTATTTGGAATGTTGCAACTTGTGTTGCTATCCCTGGTATCATTACTGCAACTAAAAACATTCCATTTACAAATTTACTGAATTTAGATTTAAATCTTGAAAATATGTAAGCAGCCATTGAACCTGATAAAACTGCTCCTGCTAATGAGAATACAAGTATTATTGTTGTATTTTTAAATCCGGTAAGCATATCCCCATCTTTAAATACAGCTTTAAAGTTATCTAAGTTTCCAAAGGAATGTGGAAGTGCTAAAACACTTGTAGTTACATATTCTTCACCTGTTTTAAATGCTGCAAAAAATACTGTTAATATAGGAATAATAAAAACTAAAACTAGAAATATAAGTAATGCATATTTCAGTATTCCAAATGCTATGTTTTTTGGTGTGAGTTTATCCATTTTCATATTCCTAAGCCTCCTTATTTCTGAAAATTAACTTTTGAATAGTTGTTATTATTATACACATTGCTAATAATATCATTGCCATTGCTGAAGCAAGTCCTACCCTATGATTTTGGAATGCATATTTAACAGTTTGTATAATAAATGTCATACTGCCATTTCCTCCACCTGTCATAATATATGGAGTTTCAAATGCAGATAAAGCACCTGTTATTGATAAAAATAATTGTAATCCTAATATTGTTGAAATTCCTGGAAGAACTATGTGCCTAAGTTGTTGGAATTTATTTGCTCCATCAACTCTTGCTGCTTCTATTATATCTGGTGAAATAGATGCCATAGCGGCGGAAAACATTACTATGTTATACCCTACATATCTCCAAACAGATACACTTGCCATAGATACATTAATTATATTAGGATCTTTTAACCAGTATTTTACTAAGCCTCCTAATCCAATGGAATTCAAAACTGTATCTAATGTACTTCCTGGTTGGAAAAAGAATATAAAGATAAAACTAATTGCAACACTATTAATTAATGATGGAAAAAAGTAAACACTTTTAAAGAAATTTGAAGCTCTGCAGCCAAAAGAAACTAAATAAGCAACTACTACTGCTAATCCAATTTGAACAAATGATGCTATAAAATAATAAATACTAACAAACATTGGTTCAAAATATTTTATATCACTGAAAATAGTTTTATAGTTTTTAAGTCCAATAAAGTTTCTAGTCTTGCTAATACCATCCCAGTCAGTGAAACTATATCCAGCCATTGATATAGCGGGTAAATAGGTGAATACTGTAAGTAATACTACAGGAACCATTAAAAATAATATAGAAATTATAATTTTCTGCTTTTTATATGGTAGAGATGAAAAGCTTAATTTTTTCTTTAACTTATTAACAGGATTTGGTTTCATCTCAGTTTTTTGAATATCTGTTGTCATAATAACACCTCTTTACTTTTTAGGTGAAAAGGTGATATCTTTTTAATATCACCTTTTCTATATCTAATTATTTTCCAGTAGCTTCAATACCACTAACCCATGCTTTATTTAATGATTGCATATACTCATCAAATGTTTGATTGTTATTTCCTAAACCAATTTCAATAATAGTCTTTATCCAAGTACCATCTGCAAGATTTATTAGCGATTCTTTTTGAACTGTATCAAAATCTTTAGCTGATTCAGTAGTTCCTGGAACTGCTTGAACTAATTCTGTATTTTCATCAGTACTTAAATAATCAGGAAGTTTTGCACCTACTATAGAAGAAATCATATTCGAATCTTCTGGATATTTTTCTACAAAGTATTTAACAAATTCTTTTGCTAATTCTTTGTTCTTACTATGAATATTAACGCCCATATTATAATCTGGACTTATTTGTATCATTTGTTTTCCATCATGTATAGCTGGCGCTGGCATAAATTTAATATCATCTGGATTTTTTGATAAATCTTTAATTTGGCCAACAGCCCAAGAACCTAGACACATTACACCAATTTTTCCATCAGCCATGGCTTGTTTAGAATATTCCCAGTCTGAAGTCATTGGATCATCTTCAACTAAACCTTCTTTTACTGCATCATGTAAAAGTTTTAAAGAATCATAAATAGCTGAACCTGGTAAGAATGTATTCTTATCATAAACAAGTTTATTCATATAGTCTGTATCACCAGCCATTTCTATTTCTATTGTGTTTGAGAAATTAGTTAGTGACCAGTCTGCAACATAATTTGTATAATAAGGTATTGCATCTGTCTTTTCTTTTATTAGTTTTAAGTCTGCTATATATTCTTCTGGAGTTGTTGGATTTTTTTCTATTCCTGCTTTTTTAAATACTGCTTCATTATAAACAAATCCTATAGCATTAACACCTGTTGCAAGTCCATAGACTGTTCCATCAACGTTTACATTATCTAAGTAACCATATTTATCTTTTAACTCATCATATGTTCCCATTGGTTCATAGAAATCCTTGTACTGATTTTTAGTTATGTTAGCTGGCATCATTAATACATCACCATAATCTTCAGTACCCATTCTTGTTGAAAGTGTGTTTTGATAATCGTTTACCGCTTCAAAGTTTACTGTCACTCCAGGATGTGCTTTTTCAAATTCTTCCTTATATCCTTTGAACACGTTATCCATATCAGTTCTGTGTGTTAATACTGTTAATGTTTTATTTCCCTTGCTATCGCTTCCAGCATCTGCACTTTCTTTGCTGCCTCCACAGCCAACTAGAGTTCCAACAGCTAAGGCTCCAGCCATTAATAAAGCTATTTGTTTACGAAATATCATTTTTCATACCCCTCTTCTATTTAATTTGAGTTTATTTAATTTATAAAAATTTATAAATTATCGCAATTATTAAAGTTTTAGATTTTTTTATTTAAAAGTCTTTTATAATTTTTCCAACTATTTAATAATGTTTTTCTCTATTGCATTCCATGCACAAAAGCTGCTTACAAATGAGCATCCTGAAAAACTAAATACTAAAATTACTGGAACTGACATAGGTAAAAATATTATACTTAATACTATCAATAATGAGCATATTAAAAATGCTATAATTGAATTCTTTATATACATTACTGATAATATAAATGAATTCTTTATTATATAATGAAGTTTCAAATTTACGGATACAGCCATTGGATAAGCATATATCCATATCATTCCATATATAATAGTTACTATTGCAATTATAAACATCATACTATAATATGAAATTCCTTCTAGTTGAAAATAATATAAAAATGCACTTATTATTATTATCAAAGTAAGACCACCAAATATGCTTAGTATAAATGATTGTTTCCAATTTTTTCTAAGCCCCTGCTTAAAATCGTAATAAATATCTGATGGTTCATCCTTAACCATTTTTACTGTTACTGCAGTCATTGCTCCAATTGAAGGTCCAATGGTAACTATTGGTATACAACTTACTAAGAATATTAAATTTAGCTTTAGCAATGTTGTAAATTCACGACAAAATATATCTATAAAAAGTGCACTTCCTGTTTTCTTAGGAGCATTTCTATCTACTCCTGGTCCAGCCTTTGTGTAATCTGGAAAAAGTAAAGATCTTATTGTCATAACTTATTCACCTCACTAATTACAAATAGTTAAAGTGCTTTCTTTGTCAAATAAATGAACCTTCTCTAAATTTAATGCTAATTCTACTTCTTCACCCACTTCATATTTCTTATTACCAATTGTACGAATTGTAAATTTCTTTTCACCACATTTTACATATATATATGATTCTGCTCCCATAAGTTCAGAAATCTCTACCTTCCCTTTAATAATATATCTCTTTAATTCTTCTTTTTTTTCTTTGTCTATATAGATATCCCCCGGTCTTATACCTGCCGTTATTTCTTGTCCAACATATTCTTCTAATTTTCCATCTTTATTCTTATCCTTTGGAAGTAAAAGCTTATGCCCATTAAAGTCTATGTAATAATCATCATCTTGTTTTCCAAGTTTGCAATTAAAGAAGTTCATCTGTGGCATTCCTATAAATCCTGCTACAAACATGTTACATGGATAATCATATAAATTTTGAGGTATATCAACCTGTTGAATATATCCATCTTTCATAACAACAATTCTATCTGCCATAGTCATTGCTTCAATTTGATCATGAGTTACATAAACAAATGTTGTTTGTAGTTGTTGATGTAACTTAGTTATTACTGTTCTCATTTCTCCACGGAGCTTTGCATCTAAGTTTGAAAGTGGTTCATCAAACAAGAAAACCGAAGGTTCTCTAACCATAGCTCGTCCTACAGCAACACGTTGTCTTTGTCCTCCTGAAAGTTCCTTTGGTTTACGATTTAATAAATATTCAATATCTAAACTTTTAGCTACTTCTCTTACTTTCTTATCAATTATTTTTTTATCTTCCTTACGCAACTCCATACCAAATGCCATATTTTTATATACAGTCATATGAGGATATAATGCATAATTCTGGAATACCATAGCTATATCTCTATCTTTTGGAGCTACATCATTAACTAAAGTATCTCCTATATACATTTCTCCACCTGTAATATCTTCAAGCCCCGCTATCATTCTTAATGTTGTAGATTTTCCACATCCTGATGGTCCAACTAAAACAACAAATTCTTTATCATTAATTTCTAAATTTAAATCTTCAATAACGGTTACATTACCTGGATAAGTTTTTACAATATTTTTAAGTGATATACCAGCCATAATAAGCCTCCTTATAGATTCATAAATATAATTTTTACTTTGTTTTCTTCTATATCTGTTGTTGTTAAGTTAATTATATTTTTGAAATAGAGCTATGTAAACGTTAGAGGGCATTTGAGTGAATTTTGGTTTATATATAGTAGAATTTGTTTATCCTTTTCTTTAAATCGGTATAAAAGTATAATGAATCTGTTTAATCCTGTTAATACTACTAATGTATTTCATACATAATATAAAAATGAGCTTAAAGTTAAATATATTGGATAACCCAAATATAAAACTTATAAGCTCATTTCTATAATCTTTACTTAATTATAAACTTTTATTAAATTTCACTTTCTGAAATATTCACTTATTATTTTTTCTGCTTTTTTATATTTAATACTATAATCTCCATATAATTTTTCCTGCTCACTTAATGGCGATTTCATAGGCCAATCCCAAAAACAAAATCCATTAATAAAATCTTTTTTAAATGATTCCTCCAAAAATTCCTTATAATACTCATACTGCTCATCTTCTGAACTAATACCATCTTTAACAACAGTCCAGTCATTTGGATTTTTATTAGCCCCTAAAGTTGATGGACAGCCACCTTCAGCAAAAAAGAAAGGTTTATTATATTTTTTTATTACTTTTTCAATTCTTTCAAGCTCTTTACCTATTGTATTTTTAGGATAATATCCAGATGAGGATATATAATCTAAGGCATCCCACCATTTAACATTATGCTCTTGATACTTATCACAGTTATATGTCAATTTACCACTATATACTTTTCTTAACTGCCTTATTAACTCTCTCCACTCATCTTCTCTATGATCTGTTCCTACTAATTCACATCCAATAATGATCATATCAACCTGATTTTCTTCACAAAACTTACCATAAAATAATAAATATTCATAATAATTTTTAAACCAATCACTCCATTTGGGTTCACATGGAACATCTTCATCAAAAAATCTAATATATGCCCTCCAATACCCATCACTAACATTAAGCATTGGTTTTACTATTGTTTTTAAGTTCCTACTTTTAACATAATCTATTAATTTTGAAAGTTCTTTCAAGTTAGGCATATGAGAACCTTTCCAATTTATATTTGTTGAATAGCAATGTTCTTGATATGCAGAAAAGGCAAACGTTATTGTATTTACGCTACATTTTTCAACTTGATAATCAATTTCTTCTTTAACACTTTCAAATCTAAAATCATTTTTCCAATTCCATGTGATAAAATTAAAACTCTTAATCTCAAATTTATTATTCATCTTTAACTCTCCTTAAATATATAATTTTATAAAATTTAACTATTTATTAATAATCAAAACTATATATTTTTCAGATAATTCTTGTCTATATTTTACTTAAATAAACAATATTTTTATTTATATTTCTTATTTATAGTTTACTTTTTGCTAATTATCGCGTTGTTCCCTCCATTCACTATTCATATCTTCTCTTAACTTTTCTGGATTTTCTGAAGTTATATAACTTTGTATAAAACAATAATTTAACCCAACACTATTTTTCAAAGTATAGTATTTATTATATATCTTTCTATCTTCATCAGTTTCATTTAAAAGTTTATCTGACTGAAATTTTACTGGCAAATTAAACTCATTTAGATTATTTAACACTTCCTTAGTTCTTTCACTTTCTTTTGAGTTTGACATTATATTCACCGCTTTTACATATCTATCTTCTTCAAATAAATATTTTAAAAATTCTTTTGCTGCTTCTGGATATTTAGTATTTTTGTTGATTGCTATCTTATAATCACCTGTCATATTTATCACATTAGTATCTGGTAATGGAAACATGCCAATTGAATCTCTACCCATACCTAAATCTTCTAATTGGTATATAAAATCTGAATTCCATATTATCATAGCTATTTTTCCATCTAAAATATCTTCCTTACATTGTCTCCATTCATAATTTAAAGGATCTTCCTCACAATATCCATTAGAATAAATATTTCTTGCCAAATTTAATGCTTTATATATTGCACTATCATTTCCTAATATATCTTCATTATTTAATAATACACCTTTTTCAAAATTTATATTGTATAGATATGGAATTATATCACTCCACATTCTCATGATCCATGATTGCTTATAATTTAATGCTACTGGTACTATACCATTGCTTTTTATTTTATTACATACATCTAAAAATTCCGCTTGATTTGTTGGAAGTCTAGTTATCCCCAACTCCTTAAAAATATCCTTATTATATATTACTCCATGCCAAGATTCAGATGTTGTTAATGTATATAACTTTCCATCAGTCCCCACCCCTGATGAATAGTCATATACTTTTTCTTTAGTAATTCCTAAATCATCTATGGGTAAAAAATATTTATAAAATTCTTTTCTTTGTATAACTGATGGAACTAATGTTACATCTGCCATATCTCCAAGAGATGCCTTTCTCTCCAATATTTCTTCTGCATCACCAATAAGCTCTAATTTTACTGTCACATTGGGGTGAATTTTTTCAAATTCTTCTATTAATTTGTTAAGTTCATCACTTTTATCTGTTCTATTGCTAACAAAACTTATATCCCCTTGTAATTCATCTTCATTTTTATCTGTATAATGCTTTTGAACCTTATTTAAAGCTATAACTAAGGGAATGAATAAAATCACAAAAATTATGCACCATATTTTGTTAGAATTTTTTAGACTTTTCATTAACTTTACCTCTTTCATAAAATAATAACGTTTGTCTAATCCTCTTTATTATTTCTAAAATTATTCGGCGTTGTTCCAGTTATTTTTTTAAATGCTCTGCCAAAACTTATAGAATCATTATATCCTACCATTTTAGCTATTTCATATACTTTTAAATTTGTAGTTACTAATATCTCTTTAGCCTTTTTTATTCTGTAATTAGAGAGAAATTCATAAAACCCCTCCCCTATTTCCTTTTTAAAAAGTTCAGACAAATAATTTTGACTTAAAAAAACCTCATCTGCTACATCTTTTAATGTTATATTTTTATTAAAGTTATTTATTATATATTCTTTTGCCAGCTTTATAACGTTTATATCATTAGATTGATTATCATCTCTTTCAAATATCTCTGCTAATTTTGTTTCATTATTTAAAAAATACGTCTTTGGTTGCATATTATTTAATATCTTTTCTTTTACATTTCTAACTAAATTAGATTGTTCTCTAAGCTTCCATACTTCATCTGTTGTTTCTAGAACATACATATTAATTTTATTTTCTATGAAAGAATCTGCTTTTTCTACTATGCTTTCAATTATTTCATTAAAATCATTATACATTTTATTATTTATGTAAAATATTGTATAAATAATGTTTTTATAATAAAATGAAGAATATTCTATATTTGTATGCTCTTTAACAACTTCTTTTATAAAAGCTGTTACTAAGTTTATGCTTTCATCATTCCTATCAACCACAATCATTTTATAAACATAATTTTCATCTAGTTGCATATTTCTTAATAATGGATTATCATTTTTCTTTCCAAGTTCTTTATTAGAAAATAATATACTTTTGAAGAAGTCTTTCTTTAATATCTCAATTGATTTATTAAATAGTATATTATCGTTCTTATTATGGTTTATTTTTTCTTGGACTTCTTGAATAATGTTCTTTAGCTCGTCTTTTTTAATCGGTTTCAACAGATAGTTAAATGCGCCAAATTTCATAGAGTCTCGCACATAATTAAACTCATCATATCCACTTAATACTATAAATAAAGGTGGTTTTTCCAGTTCTTTTATAGATGTTTCTATTAATTCCACTCCTGTCATTAAAGGCATCTTTATATCTGTTATAACTAAATCTATATCTTGTCCATGTTTTTTTAAATAATCTAGTGCGAGAGCTCCATTTTGGAAACTACCAACTACTTTATAATCATCATTTAACTTCTCCACTATTTTTGATAATCCTATTCTAATTATATTATCATCATCAACAATTGCTATTTTCATTGCTCCTCCTAAACTATTAAACAATAATTTTATAAAACCTTAATAAAATAATAGCATTGATTATTAATAAATATATACTATTATTCTTATAATAGACTCTTTAATATTGAATAAAAAAAATATATACTATATATTATGATTATAATTCAAAATTTTATTATTTAAAATAATTTTTTATTTATCATGATATTATAGGTGATTTTATGAAATTCTTAAAAAATGATTTATCTATAAAAAAGCTGACATTACTTATTTTTATTATTATGTATGTATTATTTTTTATAGTTACAACTTTAAATCTGTATTCATATTCAGAATATGAATTTGCTAAAACCGAAAAGCTCATAAAAAATTTCAATATAAGTTTGACAAAGCAAATAAATCAAAAAATAGATACAGTTCTAGATGTTTCTAAATATCCGTTAATCATTCCTGAAATAGATACTGTAAATAAAATTTTGCAATCAGATAAACCGTATTCAATAGACGAATATAATTATTTATTATATCTTTGTGATATGATGCTTATACAAAATGAATCTGTTAATGGTGCTTATATATATAATTTAACCGGTACAGGCGTATATACTTCAAGAAATAATTCTAATGATATTTTAAAAAATCCATCTTTAGAAAAATGGTTTATAGATGCTGTTAATTCTCCTTCTCAAACTAGTGTAACTGATAACATAGATGTTAGTAATATATTCAAATATACTGATTCATCAGATACTAAGTTAATTGCCATTACTAGAAAAATCATAGATTTAAAAACTCAAAAGATTACTGGAATTTTACTGTTAACATTACCAACTGATTCAATATTATCTTTATTAAAAAGTGATATTCCATTTAATAATCAAGTAATTTCTCTTTATAATTCTTCAGGTAATTTGATTACCAGTACAGATCCAAATAAAACACTTGATCAGTACCAAAAATATATTGATAAAATTAATCCTTCCCCAAATATAGAATATATAAATGATAATCTACAACATATAATTTGCTATAATAATCTTTTACCGTATAAATGGACATTGATAACTTCAATTCCTAAGAATGATGCTTATCACATAAGTAGTCTATATATTATTCTTTTTGTTAGTAATCTAATTTTTTGTTTAATATTATTTATTATAATATATATATTCTTTTTAAGAAGAATATTTCAGCCAATTGAACACTTAATTGAAAATATGAGTAGCCGAATTGAAAAGAATCTAAGTTATAGTTTTAAATATAATAGAAATGATGAAATTGGAATACTAGTAAACTCATATAATGATATGAAAAATAGAATACATAATCTTATTAATATTAACTATAAAAATAAGATTGAACAAAAAGAGCTTGAACTTAAACAACTTCAAAATCAAATCAATCCACATTTTATTTATAATACACTTGAATCTATACATATGATGGCAGAAATTAATGATGATCCTGAAACTTCAACAATGGCTGAATATTTTGGAACAATAATAAGATATAGTATGAATAGACGAATTAATACTGTTAAACTAAAAGAGGAAATAGCTATAATTGAAAATTATATATATCTTCAGCGGATAAGATTTGATACTTTATTTACAATTGAAAATTTAGTAAATGATGATGTCCTTGAATGTGAAATAATTAAAATGATAATTCAACCTTTAATTGAAAATTCAATTTATCATGGTTTAAGTGAATGTAGTGGTGATGGTAAGATTATTATTCAAGCATTACATATAGATAATAATCTTGTTATAACTATTTCAGATAACGGAATTGGAATTGAGGAAAAAAGATTAAGATCATTAAATGATTATATTAATGGGAAAAATGAATCATTTAATGGTATTGCTTTAAGAAATATAAATCGACGCTTAAAATTGCACTATGGAAATGATTATGGATTAGAAGTCTTCAGTGTATTAGGTAAAGGAACATCTATGACCTTAACTCTCCCCTATTTAATAAATTAAATATATGACGTAGAACCAAAGTTTAGAGGATAACAACCGAAATTCAATATATGATATGCTCGATTGTAGGGAAATTTAAGCTAAACTTCTAAAGACAAAGGCTGTGCCCAAAACAATTTGCTCCAACAGCAAGTGTTGGACAAATAATTTTGGAACAGCCTTTGTCTAAGAAGTTAAAAGCTTAAATTTCTAAATACAATACTACGCATATCATATATTTAATTTCTTTGTTCTTCTCTAAAATATAGTTTTCAATCAATTGAAGTAACTTATGAAATTACCTATAAACTCAACCTTCCCCCATAAAATAAGAAAAGATCCGAATTGCACATAGCTGCTCTTTGGCATATAATGCTTGGTGAGGTACGTACCTAGCTGTATAGCCCATCTTCATCTACTGATGAAGAGATTTCTTTTATTGATACATTTTAAAAAATAATAAAATATTAACTTTTTAAATTTTAATATAATTATATATAGCAACGTAACATTGATACTATGAATTTAGATGAAACAAAGAAATAAAGCACTTATGTGGTGCGGTGTCTTGCATTAAAAAATGAAGCTTTAGAATTTTTACATCAATGATTGTTTCAAAATTGTTTGTCCAATTTTATATTGGAACAAACGGTTTTGAGCACAATCATTGATGTTTGAATTCTTAGCTTCATTTTTGTAGCAAGCGAGCACCATATAAGTGCTTTATTTCGGTTCTTATCCTCTAAACTCTAATTTATTTAGCATTTTATTAGATGTATTAATTTTCCTGCATAGTCTCCATATAAGTCAGTTAGATTTATACCCCCGTTCATAAGTACTCCACCTGAATATATTTCATTTGTTTCTTCATTTCTATACATTGAGTTTTCATCTAATCCTTTTAATTTTATTCTTCTGCTATGATAATTAGGTCTGCCTAAAACTTGAATACATGTAATTAACGCTTCATCTTTGTTCTTTGAAACTACTGCCCAAGAATCAAAATTATTATTTTCAGAGAAATTATCAATTCTATAATAATCACCTTCTCTAACTAAATCATTATATTTATGATACATTGCAACTTGTTTTGGTATCATATTTCTATCTTCTTCTGATATCTTAGTAATATCTAGCTCATATCCAAATGTTCCACTAAGCGCCACATATCCTCTTGTCTCAAAAGGAGTAGTTCTTCCTACTGTATGGTTTGGGCAATCACTTACGTGGGCCCCCATTGCTGATAATGGATAAACCATAGCTGTTCCTTCTTGAATTTTTAGTCTTTCAATTGCATCAGTATCATCAGAGCACCAGATTTGTGGACTATAATATAACATTCCTGGATCAAATCTTGCTCCTCCACCAGAACAATTTTCAAGTAATATATTTGGAAAATCAGTTGTTAATCTGTTCATCATATCATATACTGCGAGTACATATCTATGAAGTATCTCACCATGCTGCTCCTTTCCAATAACACTACTTCCTAAATCAGTAATCTGCCTATTCATGTCCCACTTAACATAAGTTATATTTGCACTTGAAAGAACCTTTTTTATACTTTCATAAATATAATCCACAACTTCTTTTCTGGTTAAATCTAGAACATATTGTTCACGGCATAAAGCTGGTGTACGTCCATCTATATGTATACACCAATCTGGATGTTCTCTATATAAATCTGAATCTGGAGATATCATTTCTGGTTCAAACCAAATTCCAAATTCTAATCCTAATTTATTTACTTCATCAACAAGATATTTCAATCCACCTTTTATTTTATTTTCATTAATAATCCAATCTCCAAGTGAAGAATTATCTGCATTTCTATGGCCAAACCATCCATCGTCCATAACAAGCATCTCAATTCCAACATTGGCTGCTTCTCTAGCAATTAATAATAGCTTATCTGTGTCAAAGTCAAAATACGTTGCTTCCCAATTATTAATTAAAATAGGTCGTTTTTTATCTTTAAATTTTCCTCTTATTAAATGGTTACGATATAAATCATGGAAAGTTCTTGTCATTTTTCCTATACCTTCATCAGAATATACCATAACAACTTCTGGAGCTACAAACTCTTCATTAGGTTCTAATTTCCACTCAAAATCACTTGGATTAATTCCCATAAGTACTCTTGTTGTATCAAATTGGCATCCTTCTACTTGTGCTAAAAAATTTCCTGAATATACTAAGTTAAATCCATATACTTCACCAAAATCCTGTGTTGCACTACTATCTAAAAGTACTATAAAAGGATTATCTTGATGACTAGATTCTCCTCTTACTGAAGATACTGTCTGTGTTCCATAAGTAACTTTTTTTCTCAAAATATGTCTTTCTCTAGCCCATGAACCATGTAATGAAATCATATCATAATTTAGTCCATCAAAATCTATACACATTGATAAAACTTTTGTAAGATAAACCTCTTCTTTTCCAATGTTTTCAACTCTAACACTTCTTGTTATTACATCTAAGCTTTCAAAAACAGTATATATTAAAATTACTTCTAAATTCGCATCTTCATCTAAACATGTTATTTCAAGACTTGTACACTCATTATTTTTACCAAAGGTAGCAGGAAGATCTTTAAGCTCTTTCTTGCCTTCATAAATTTTATGTGAACAATATCTAAGTTTACATGTTGTATTTCCATTGAAATCTTTTATTGCTAATGCAGTTTCTCTAAAATCTCCTATACCATGAGTTGAATATTCCATTGGAAAGCTATCATAAAATGATACTCTATCTCTATTATTTTTAGATGGAACATATGGCGGCTCTTCTAAACGTAATAAATAATTAACATTTTCATCAATAATCTTTTTTCCATAATAAACATGACCTATAAATTTTTCTTCATCAACAATTGATATGATATATGATGTATTCTTCGCATCTAACTTAAATATTTTATCATCTTCAAAAAATTTTATGCCCATTGTTATCCTCCTTATTATTAATCTATATTTCTATAGAAAAGGTTTACTATATATTGACGATAATATAAACATTAATCTTAATCAATGCTATTTTTTAATATCATTTATATTTGTATCAAATGCCGAATTTTTGTATATAAAACTCAAAAACAATGGGCTGTTGCACAAACTAGAATTTAAGCAAGAGCCCAAATTTTATATTTGGCTGCTCGAGCTTACTCCTATGAACGAATGTGAATAGTGAGTTTCCTTTAACACTTAACCTAAAAATTCTTCAAATCTTGAAACACTATTCTTTTTGCCGATTACTACAATTAAATCATTTTCGGATAAAATACAGTCTGGGCTTATCTCAAAAAACTCAAAACAATAAGTCTACTTGGACTTATGTTTTTTATAATTTCATGTTTAATCTCCTCGTTTCACTCATAATTGAATTCTATTTTTATGAACACTTAATTATCAAAAGCTGATAATTTTCTTATTGCAAAATATCCAATTAAGAATGTTCCTATACTTATTATTATATTTATTCCTGATGGTATTCCCGGAAATACTTCTATAACTGATGCAATTACAAAACCAAGAATTATTAAATATGTTGGTGCAGTATATGTATTCATTGCTTTCTCTAAAATTCTAGTTGTCAATATTATTCCCAAAAGTACTCCTACACCTAATGGAATTAGATATGGTAAATAAAATTGATCAATTGCCTTCATAGTTTCTTCGTACATTCCTAGTACTAAAAGCATATAGGATACACTTATTCCTGGTAAAACTAATGCTATAGCGGCAACAATTCCTGCAATTACTAAAAGCAATATATCAGTTACTCCAATATCTAAATTTACTGAAAATAATTCTTCTGGAATAAATGAAATCATAAATATAATAGCCATTCCTAATATAGTATATAATATTACTGATAATGATATTTTTTTTATATCTGCTTTCTTATAAATCATAGGAATTGATCCAACTACTGCCCCCATAAATAAATACATCATTGGAAAAGTAAATGTATCAGTTAAATAAAGCAGTGGTTTTGCAAATAATAAAATTCCTATACCTGCCCCTAAAACAAATGTTCCTAAAACTATAATACTTTGCTTTTTATGTTTAAAAAACGAACTTACAGATGTTATTAATTTATCATATATTCCAAGAATCATTGCCATTGATCCTCCGCTAACACCTGGTATAAGCATAGAACCTCCTACAAATAATCCTTTAAGCATATTTAATAAAATATTACTATCCACAATGTTCTCCTTTCTCTTTCTAAATTTATTTATAATATGAAAGAGGTATAAACTACCATTTAATAACGTGTAGATTATACCTCTTTATATCATTTTCATTAAAAATATTACTCTGCCTTATATCACTAACCGATCTAATGTCTTTCATATTCATCTCTTTACTTTCCTCTTAATTAATAGGGCTAATAATATTAATTTATTATATCCTATTAAGTCTACTATATCAACAATTAGTTAGCTCAATATATATAAAAATCATTATATATATTCCTCCTAATCTTATGTTTTTCTTAAATCTTAACAATAATTACGAAATATATGCAATTATTCAGTTTTACTTTAATTTAATACGCATTATGTATATTTGTTACAAAAATAATACTATAATATCATTGATGTGTCTTTATATTCCAAAAGATATAACTTATTTATTTTATTGAATATCTTATATCAAAAAAATTAATTATTAAGGAGGAGTTATTTATGGTAAGAATCAAATTATTCTGTGCTTCTGGTATGTCTACTAGTGTTTTAGTTGGCAAAATGAGAGACGCTGCTAAAGCAAAAGGAGTTGACTGCGAAATAAACGCATACTCTGAATCACAACTAGATCAACATTTAGGCAGCATGGATGTAGCTTTACTTGGACCTCAAGTAGCGTATACACTATCTAAGGTTAAAGAGAAGTGTGATCCAGCAGGTGTTCCAGTTGAAGTTATCCCTATGGTTGACTATGGGATGATGAATGGAGCTAAGGTTTTAGATTTAGCTTTAAGTCTAGCTAAATAAGCAATCCTTTGTAAAGGATTGTAAAATCCTAAGCAAGTAACTTTCTTATATTGTTTAGGATTTCAATATAAAATTATTTTTTAAAGGAGAGAAATATTATGTCAGTTAGTCAAGTTATGAACGACAAAGTAGTTCCTGTGGTAATGAAATTTGTTAACATGAAAGGCATTGTTGCACTAAAAGACGGTATGCTTTACACATTACCATTAAATATCATTGGATCAATATTTCTATTAATAGCTGCTTTTCCATTGGAATCATTCACTAACTTTATGGTAAATACTTTCGGTCCAAGCTGGAATGATCCATTATACAAATGTCAAGATGCCACAATGAATATAATGGCGCTTGTAGGTCTTATAGGTATGGCTTATGTTTATGCAAGAAATGAAGGTGTTGAACCTTTATCAGCATCATGTATTTCTTTAAGCACTTATTTAATACTTAATAATAATTTCACTATGTTCACTCCAGAAGGAGCTACAGATGCTTTACAAGTTGGAAGCGTAATTCCCTTGGATTGGACAGGTGGTAAAGGTATGTTTACGGCCATATTGGTTTCTTTATCTGTAGCAGCAATATATTCTTGGTTTATACACAAAGATATTAGAATTAAAATGCCAGCTGGTGTACCAGAAGGTGTTGTTAATTCTTTCTCAGCTTTAATTCCAGCAGCTGCAATCCTTGTAGGTTCAACTTTAATTTATGGAATATTCAAATTTGGATTTGATACTTCATTACCAGAAATGATTTACAAATTCTTACAAATACCATTACAAGGCGCTTCCGATTCATTAGGTGGAGCAATATTAATTACATTCTTCGTTCCATTCTTATGGTTCTTTGGTATCCACGGTGGAGTTACAGTTGGAGGTATGGTTGGAACTCTTTTGACAGCTAACACTATGGATAATGCAGCTCTACAAGCAGCAGGTACATTAGATTTAGCTCACGGAGCTCATATAGTTACTCAACAATTCCTTGATAACTTCGTCAACTTATCAGGTTCAGGCCAAACACTTGGAGTAGTATTATTTATGCTATTCTTCGCTAAATCAGCTCAATTTAAGCAACTAGGTAAATTGGCTGGACCAGCAGAATTATTCAACATTAATGAACCAATACTATTTGGTACTCCAGTTGTAATGAACCCAATAATCGGTGTACCATTTGTTTTAGTACCAGTTATCAATTCAATATTATTATACATGGCAATTAAGACTCAAATAATTCCTCCAATGGGTGGACAATTACCACCATGGACAGTTCCACCAATAATTTCAGGTTTCATATTAGGTGGATGGAAATATGCAGTAATGCAATTAGTTGTACTAATAGTAGGATTTATAGTATACTTCCCATTCCTTAAGAAGCTTGATACAATGAACTACCAACAAGAACTTGATGCATCAAATGGAGCACAAGCTTAATTAGTCTTCTTAAATTAATATAATTTAAATATGTTAATTTTTATAATATTTATAGACTCTCTTGAATAAGAAATAGAGAGGTTAGATTCAAACTGAATCCAAACTCTCTATTTTATTTTTAAGTATTATATAAGTTGTTATAATTATTTAAAATATCTTTCTCAACTACCTCTAATAAATCTGATAGATATAATTTTCATCCTTATAATTTTATGTATATTTTTATTTAAAGAATTCTATTCCATAATACTTTAATAGCTCACCTGCAAGCTTTTCTCCTGCAACTTTAGATCCTTCTAGATTTGGATGAACACCATCTATACATTGAACATTCCATTCAGATGTATCAATGAATACTGTATTTTCTGTCATTGAGACTACTTTCTTTATTTCTTCTTTCCGCACATTAATAAATGGTAACATCAAAAATATAGTTACTCCACTATATTTATCTTGTATTCTTACTACACATCTTAATAATTCATCTTGAAACTCTTCCATTGATGCATCATTATCATTAGTTCCCATATTTATAACTATGAAATCTGGAAATTGTGATTTTTCTTTTGTTATAGAATCCATATTATCAATAAAGTCTATAAATTTAGGAACTCCTCCAGTTCCACCTTTAGTTACACCTGCTGCTGAAAAAGCTACTCTTACATTCAAGCAGCCCAATGTCTCACAGCATTTAGCTACATAATTTGCTTCCGCCGCATAACCTTGGCTTGGTGTATTTCTATCTAGTAACCAACATCCTGCAGTTATGCTATCTCCATAAAATAATCCTATTTTTTTATTTTGTGTAAAAGGTTCGATCTTTCCATCTACATCAATATCTATTCCTGTAAAAGCTATTCCTTGTTCTTTATTCCATACTTCATCTTCATCTTTATTTCCAGAAACTACAATCTTTAGTATATATTCTTTATCTTTATCTAAGTTATCTATTATAAATGGTGAATTTGATACATTATCTCTAATATAATCCTCATCATTAATCTTATAAGCAATTTCAACTGGATTGCCAATTGGATTAGTATTTAAGAAATTTATTTTTATTGTTTTAGTACCTTTAATTTTTGCATGTATTTCTGATCCCAAATTTATCGTATATATGCATTCTGCATTATCTATTATTTTTTCTGTCCATCTTCCTAAGAAATAATATTTTGAAAAATCATTTCTTAGTACAATATGTTCTTTATTTATTGATTTTAGATTTTTAAATTTTCCCTTAAAATATATTATAAAAATAGTTGTAAATATAAAAAGCGGAAGATACCTAAGATAAAATTTATTACTAAAATTTATAAAATAAGATATTAATTGATATTTAATATCTCCTGAAGGATATATTTCAATTATATCTTTTAATGTTGATGATAATACCATAGGTATTTCAATAAGAATTATTATCCATGCGTTTTTTCTAAATATGTATGTAGAAAAAAGTGCTATAAATAGTGATAAAATAATTATTGCTATAAAACAAATTAATATATTCATAAATTTACTCCTGTTAATATTTTGATAATAATCCTTAGTATACACTATTTATTGTTTATTTGCTATTTGTTCCGCTCAGTGGAACAACAATTTTACAGAATGGGATATGTCAATTGTATGATAACGTAAACATTGTATAATTAAATTATAAGAAAAACAAATCATTGAATAAATATATATTATTAACCATATTAATTGGGAGGTTGAGATTTATGTTAAAAGTAAATGTAGGATCAAGTATATCATCTTGTGCAAAAACTGCAGGTAAAGAAGCTGCATCTAAGGCAAAGCTTGGTCTAGATTCAATAAAAATGGCATTTGTTTATGGTAGTTGTGATTACAATATTGATGAAATGTTATCTGGGGTAGCTGAAGAGCTTCCTGATATACCTCTAATCGGAAATACTTCATTCACAGGAATCATAACACCTGAAGGTTTTATTGGTTCTGACGATGGATTTGTTGGTGTAATGGCACTCTCTGACCCTGATATGATAATTGGTATAGCGTCTAAAGAACGTGGAGCTTCTCCTGTTGAAGATGGTAAATTAATTGCTGCTGAAGCTATGAAAGCTGCTAATCAAAACTCTTCTCCAAATTTCTTTTATATGGCTGCATCACCAGCAGAAGAAGAATTTTATTTAAAAGGCATAAGCTCTATTATTGGAAGAATTCCTTTCTTTGGTGGAAGTGCCGCTGATAATAGTATCTCAGGAAATTGGAAATTATACACTGATAATTCTCAATTTTCAGATGGTGTTGTTATTGCATTTTTCTATGGAGATATAAAAATGACCAACCTCTTCACTGGAACTTATAGAGAAACTGATGATTTTGGAGTAATAACAAAAATAGATGGTAATCGTACATTAGTTGAAATTGATGGTGTTCCTGCTACCAAAAAATATGCTGAATGGAGAGGAATTGACATGGAAGCCGTTACTGGCGGAAACTTACTTTCAACTACTATAACATCTCCTCTTGGTGTAAAAGACCGTTTAGGTGATTTAATCGCAATACGTCATCCTATGAATGGAAATGATGATCTTTCTATGGCTATTGGTAACAATTTATCTGAGAAAACATGTGTAATTCGTATGGAAGCAACTGTTGATGAACTAATTTCATCTACTGGTGAAACATTAAAAGCTTTAATAGAAAAAATGGATAAGCCTCCAATAGCATTTCATTTAGTTCATTGTGGTGGCCGTCGAGCTGGTATAGATAGTAGAATAGATGAAGTTGCAAAGCTTATTAAAGAAGCTGCTGGTGATATCCCTTTCATTGTAGAGTTTACATTTGGTGAATATGGATTTGAAAGTGACAATAATAATACTTGTGGTGGTTTAATGCTTTCTTTCACTGGATTTTTAGAGTAAACGGTAACAAATATAGATTATTTCTAGAATTATATATATATGAATGGAGGATTTTATTATGAAAATGATTATTGATGGTAAGGCTGTTGATTCTTCAGATGGCAAAGTATTAAATGTTTTAAATCCTGCTACTGGAGAAGTTATTGATACTGTTCCATTAGCTACTGAAGATGATGTTAATAAAGCTGTATCTTGTGCAAAAGAAGCACAAAAGATCTGGGCTAAAGTTCCAGTATATGAGAAAGTAGAAATACTAAAAAAATTTATAAATCTTGTTTTAGAAAATAAGGAAGATTTAGCAAGAACATTATCTAATGAAACTGGCAAGCCAATTAAAGAAGCTAGAGCTGAAATTGCAAATATTCCAATTGCTTTTGATGCTTTCTCTGAAAAAGCTAAACATTTATATGGCACAGTGGTTCCAGCAGGATTAGAAGCTGGACAAGATAAAAATATATTATTTACTCAAATGGAACCAATTGGTGTAGTTGCTTGCGTAATACCATTCAATTTCCCTTGTGACCTATATGATCAAAAAGTTGCTCCAGCTTTACTTGCTGGTAATGCTGCAATTGTAAAGCCATCAACTGATAATCCTTTAACTTTATGCAAGTTAACAGAGTTAATGGTAAAGGCAGGTGTAACTCCTGGTGCAATACAAATAATTACTGGACGTGGTTCTTCTGTTGGAAGCTGGCTTTGTTCTAATCCCGATGTACATTTAGTTACTTTAACAGGATCAACAGAAGTTGGAATAGAAACTGCAAAAGCTTGTGCAGATAATTTAACTCATGTTGCTTTAGAATTAGGTGGAAATGACGCATTCATTGTTTTAGAAGATGCTGATATAGATTTAGCTACAGATGAATTATTATGGGGGCGTATGTATAATACAGGGCAAGTTTGTTGTGCTTCAAAGAGATTTTTAGTTCATAAAAATGTTGCTTCTGAATTTTCTAAGAAGGCTGTAGAAAAGATAAGTGCAATTAAAGCTGGAATGCCATCAGATGAAGATTCTGAACTTGGATGTTTAATTAGTGAAAGAGCTGCAATTAAAGTTGAAGATCAAGTAAATCTCACTGTATCTCAAGGTGGAAAAGTAATCTTAGGTGGAAACAGAAACGGTGCTTTTTATGATCCTACTGTAATTATAGATGTTCCTAAAACTGCTGATGTTGCTATTGATATGGAGATTTTCGGACCTGTTGTTCCTATAATTACATTTGATACAATTGAGGAAGCAATAGAAATTGCTAATAGTTCTAAATTTGGTTTATGCGGCTGTGTATTTAGCCAAAATATGAAAAATGCATTTTATGTAGCTAACGCATTAGAATGTGGTGGTTCAGTCATTAATGGTGCCAGCTTCTTTAGAAGTTTTGAAATGCCTTTTGGAGGATATAAATTCTCAGGTATTGGTACAGAAGGTGTAATGAGTACATTTAATGAAATGACAAGAACAAAATCAATAGTGCTCAAAAATATCCTATAATATATTATCTCATATTAATTAACAAGGGGAGCTGAAATTTTCAGCTCCCCTTCCACTTAAATTCAAATATTTTAAACTATTATATATTTTATAAATTAATTTTCCAAGTACCCCATTCTTCTAGAAATCTGACTTGCAGCTTCTTTTACATGCTCTATAATAATTGGTAATTTTTCATCAGACATTTGTGCTACATGTCCACTTGCACTAATTGAAGCAATTGCATCTCCTCTATAGTCAAAAATAGTTGCTCCAACGCATCTATGTCCCATAATATATTCTTCATCATCAATTGCCCAACCTTGTTGTCTTACTTTTTTTAGGTGCTTTTTTAAATCTTTCATATTAGTTATAGTATTTGGGGTAAATTCTTCAAATGTGCAATTATACAGTGCCTCATCTAATTCATCCCCAGAAAGACTTGCTAAAAGACATTTTCCCATAGATGAACAAAATGCTGGTGATCTATACCCTACTTGAGAATAAAGCCTTGTAGTTGGATACAAATCTAGCTTTTCAATATATATTACTTCATGTGCTTCTAATATACCTAAATGTACTGTTAAATTTAGCTCAGATCTAAGTTCAGATAAAAACGGCTTTGACTCTGTCTGTAATTCTAATCCATTTATATGATAACTAACGATTTCTATAAGTTTTATACCTATATAATAGCATCCATTATTATCTTTTTCTACATAGTGACGTATATTCATTGCTTTTAGTAACCTATACGCTGTAGATTTACTTATTCCTGTTGCTTTTGAAATTTCAGTTAAATTCATTGGATGATTCTCTTTAGATAATAATTCAATAATATCAAATGCACGATCCATAACCCTTACACTAGATTCCATAAACTTCTCACCCTCTATTTAAATATAATCATGATGTATAATATTTTTCTTTTTGGTAAACCATTACAAATATTATACATCATCTACTTATTTATTTCATTAATAATGCATAACAAAATTAGAATTTAAGTGAGAGCTAAAATTTTACATTTGGCTACTCTAGCTTACTCCTATGAACGGATGTGAATAGTGAGTTTCTTTATCCAATGCTCAATGATCAATTTTCAATGATCAATGGATGAAAAAAGTTTTCGACTTTTAATTATATTATTGCATCGTTATGCCCTTTAGCCATAACATTCGCTGGCATATAGTGCTTAGTGAAGTATGAACTTAGCACTATAGCCCATATTTTTCTGAAAGAAAAATATGTTTACTATCAAACAGTGGACTATATTGGCATATAAATCTTAGCGACAAAGGAGCTTAGAGTTATAACCAATATTCTGTAGGAATATGTTCCTCGGAAAATATACATGCAATATAATAATTTAAGAAAAAACGAAGTTTTTTTATCCTTCATTGAAAATTGATCATTGATAACTGAGAATTGCTAGACAAATTCTAGCTGTGCAAAACAGTTCCATTTTCATTAAAATAAAAAATAGGATTTTAAAATAAAATTAACTATTCTAAAATCCTATCTTTATTTTAATTATGTCTTATAATATTGCTAAAATTATAAAGTTTAATATAAATAATCCTGTTGATACCCATAAAATTGGATGAATTTCTTTTGTTTTTCCCTTACATACTTTCACTATACAATAGAATATAAATCCACTTGCTATTCCATATGAAATACTATAACATAATGCCATAAATATTGCTGCGAAGAATGCTGGAATTGCTTCCTCTAAGTCATCCCATTTTATTTCTTTAAATGAAGCTAGCATCATAATTCCTACAACAATTAATGCTGGTGCAGTTGCTTGTGCTGGAACTATTCCTATTACTGGAGCTAAAAACATACTAAGCAAGAATAATATTGCTGTAACTACTGCTGTTAATCCAGTACGTCCACCTGCTCCAATACCAGCTGCACTTTCAACATATGTTGTTGTATTAGATGTACCTAAAATTGCTCCTATTGAAGTGGCAATAGAATCAGCAAATAAAGCTTTATCCATTTTTGATTTGAATCCTGATCCATTTTCTAATGCTTTTTGGTCTTCTGCACTAAAGATTCCTGTACGACGTCCTGTACCAATAAAAGTACCAAGCGTATCAAATGTATCTGATAAACTAAATGCAAAAATAGTCATTAATACTAATGGAATTTTCGAACTATCTGAGAATAGTGAAAGCATTCCCTTTGAACCAAATGCTACTCCAAATGTTTGTCCTAATTGTCCAAATGATTCTCCTAATCCTGCGCTTGTACCTATTGCTGATAAATCCACAACTCCCATTGGAATTCCTATAATTGTTGTAGCTGCAATCCCTATAATAATAGCGCCTTTAACATTTAATATTAATAAAACTGTCATAATAGCTAGTCCTATAACTGCAAGTAAAACCCCTGGAGTATTAAAGTTAACTAAAGCTGGAACTGCACTACTATTTGCAACTACTGTTCCACTGTCAAGTGCTGTATATGTACCTGGATCAGATGTGAAATTAATTAATCCTGCATTCTTAACACCGATATATGCTATGAATATACCAATTCCACCTCCAATAGCATTTTGAATACTTTCTGGAATTGCCTTAATAATTAATTTACGAACCTTTGTTATTGTTATTAAAATATTAATCATACCGCAAATAAATACCATTGCTAAAGCTTGTTGCCATGTGAAACCTAATGCTCCACAAACAGTAAAAGTAAAAAATGCATTAAGTCCCATTCCTGGAGCCTGCGCATAAGGAACATTTGCAAATAGTCCCATAACTAAAGTACCTACTGCTGATGCAATAATTGTAGCTAAAAATATAGCACCTGTTGGCATTGGATTATCAGCTGTTCCTGCCAAGCTTAGCATTGAAGGATTAACAAAAATTATGTATGCCATAGCAAAAAATGTTGTTATACCAGCCATAAGTTCTGTAGAAAGATCTGTTTTATTTTCTTTTAATTTAAAAAATTTTTCCATTTTTAGTCCCCTTCTAATCACAAATTTTATTCTATTAAATTTTATTTAAATAAATAAAGCAAAATATACTGAAGCCGCTGATTAACTTCATCATTTTATTTTACTAACGTTCATAAACATTTTACACTATAATGTTCGTATATAATGTTAAAATTAAGTTAAATTTTGACGAAATATCTTTTTACTTCCTTTAAATTAGCTTAGAAATATAAAAATATCCATAAACTATTTACTTTTCAAAAGTTATCTCAAGGTAAAGGCAAATAATAATCAATTTACTATTGTTTAATATACATAAGTTTTATTGTTGATATATTCAGATTATGATAAAATAATCATGATATTTTTGAAAATCACACATTTTGCATAATTTTACTATAGAGGAGAGGTTCTTTAATGAAAATATTAAAATCAACCCCAAAACAAGACGGTTTTTACATGCCTGCTGAATTTGAAATTCATGAAGGATGTATAATGATTTGGCCAGAACGTACTGATTCTTGGCAATATGGAGCAGTTGCCGCTAGAAAAGCTTTTACAGAAGTCGCTACCGCTATTTCAAAATCTGAAAACGTAACTGTCTGTGCTAGTGAAATCCAATATGATACTGCAAGAGAAATGCTTCCTGACCATATACGTGTTGTAGAAATGTCTAGTAATGACTCATGGGCTAGAGATTATGCACCTACTTTCGTAAAAAACCATAATGGTGATATTCGCGGTGTTGATTGGTACTTCAATGCATGGGGAGGTTTAGTTGATGGTCTATATTTTCCATGGGATAAAGACAATAAAATGGCAAGAAAATTATGTGATTTATATAATGTAGACACATACAATGCAAGACATTTTGTATGCGAAGGTGGATCTATTCATGTAGATGGACAAGGTACTGCTTTAGTTACCGAAGCTTGTCTTCTAAGTCAAGGACGTAATCCTAAAATGACAAAAGATGAAATAGAAGAAACTCTTAAAAATTATTTAGGTGTAGAAAAAGTAATTTGGTTAAAGTATGGAATATATAATGATGAAACAAATGAACACGTAGATAATATTTGTGCTTTTACAGCACCTGGAGAAGTTGTTCTTGCATGGACAGATAATAAAAACGATCCTCAATATAAAATGTCAAAAAGTTGTTTAGATATACTTGAAAATGAAATTGATGCTAAAGGACGTAAAATAATTGTTCATAAGCTTCCACTACCTTCTCCTGTATACATAAGTAAAGAAGAATGTGAAGGTCTTGAAAATATGGATGGTGAGCCAACGAGGGTTGATGGTGAACGTTTGGCTGCCTCATATGTTAATTTCTATATTGCAAATGATGCAATAGTAATGCCTGGATTTAATGATCCTATGGATATGGTTGCAAAAGAAAAGCTTCAAAAATTATTTCCTACAAGAGAAGTAATTCAAATTTACGCAAGAGATATATTAATCGGTGGTGGAAATATACACTGTATAACTCAACAGATTCCAAAGGGAGGTAAATAATATGACTAGAAAAATTAAGGTTGCTGCTATTCAAATGTCTTGTGGTACTGATAGAAATGGTAATTTAGATAAAGCCGAAAAATTTGTTCGTGATGCCGCAAAACAAGGTGCTCAAATAATCCTTCTTCCTGAGTTATTTGAAACACAATATTTTTGTCAGGAAAAAAACTACAATTATTATAATCTAGCTACATCAGTTGATGAAAATCCTGCAATTCAAAGATTATCAAAAGTTGCAAAAGAGTTAAAAATAGTTCTACCAATCAGCTTTTATGAAAGTGCTGGAAATACAACTTTTAATTCAATTGCAGTTATTGATGCAGATGGAACAAATTTAGGTATATATAGAAAGACTCATATTCCAGATGATCACTTTTATCAAGAAAAATTCTATTTTACTCCAGGAGATACTGGCTTTAAAGTATTTAAAACTGCTTATGCAAATATTGGAGTTGGAATCTGTTGGGATCAATGGTTCCCTGAAGCTGCAAGATGTATGGCTCTTTTAGGTGCAGAGATATTATTTTATCCTACTGCAATTGGCTCAGAACCAATATTAGACTGTGATAGTATGCCTCATTGGAGGCGCTGTATGCAAGGGCACGCTGCTTCAAATATTATGCCAGTTATAGCAGCTAATAGAATTGGCTTAGAAAAAGTGACTCCAAGTGAAGATAACTCTAATCAAGAATCTTCTTTAAATTTCTATGGTTCATCATTTATTACTAATGAAACTGGTGAAATCATAGAAAGTTCCGACCGCACAACTGAAACAGTGTTAATTTCTGAATTTGATTTAGATCATATTCGAAACATGAGATTGAGCTGGGGTGTATTTAGAGATAGACGACCTGAATGCTATTTTCCTATTACTAGACCAATTACAAATAACACCACTTTACAATAAAATATAAGAATATAGGAATATGTATTCCTATATTCTTATATTCTTAAAACATCTTCTTAATTAACATACTTTATAGTTTTCAATAAAGTTAATACAATCTAAAGCTTTATTCGTTATATGTTGTATTTATTTAAATCATTCTTAAAGTTCTCAGTTATATCTTTGAAATCAGATATATTATCCATTAATTTTTTAATTTCATTAGTATAAGTTGTTACATTAGCACTTACTTCTTCTGATGATGCTGAGTTTTCTTCTGCAATTGCTGCTAAGGATTCTATACTCTCATAAACACTATTTATAGAATCAGCTTCAGTATTTAGTTTATTTATAGTTTCTATCATAGAAGTTGCTACTATTTGTATTGATTTATTTGCTTCAAAACTTATATTTCTTACATTTTCTAAGTTAGTAGTTTCATTTTCCAATACGCCATATTGGTCATCTATATTATCTACTAATGATTTTATCTCATGTACAAACTGCTTTAGGTTAGAGTTTATCTCTTCAACAGCGTCTTTAGATTGTTCAGCTAACTTTCTTATTGAATCAGCAACAACAGCAAAACCTTTGCCTTGTTCTCCAGCTCTTGCTGCTTCTATAGAAGCATTTAATGCTAAAAGATTTGTCTGTTCTGCTATTCCTGATACTATTGATACAATGTTATTTATATCATTTGCTTTTTCTTCAAGATTACCACCTTTAACCCTAACTTCATTAAACTTTTGTAATGAATTAGTAATATTATTACTTGCATTATTTACATTTTCATAACTATTATTTATTTTTCCAATAGCATCTTCAAGTTGTGATTTGTTGTCATTTTCCTTTTTAACTATCTGTCTTAAATCTTGAATATTTTCATGTAATGACTGTACTGCATTATCTGTATTTTGAGCTTGAGTAACAGCACCTTCTGCAACTTGTTCAACTACACCACTTATTTCATTTGATGTGTGATTCATAGAATCTGATATTACATTTATTTTATTTATAAATGTATTCATCTCATCTGTAACGCCTTTAAAACCTACAAAATCAGTTTGTATATTATTCCTATGTTTTTTTATATACATATATATATCTTCAAAGAAATCATTAGTTTTAATTGTTCCATCAACACTATATTGATTATTTATTAATCTTTCAATTTCTTCTTTCAATGCATTTATAGGTCTAATCATTAATGAAACCCCAATAATACTTGAAATTCCACCTATAGCGCTTGCGATTATTCCATTTTTTAAGCCTATGATAGGTAACATGATTAAAAATGATATTATAAAATTAAATATTCCAACTTTAACTCCAAAACTTTTTATAAATCCAAACGAAAATAATCTATTAAAAATATAATTTCTATTGTAATATATATCTTTATCAAAAGTTAACTTTAAAGTAAGTTCGTTACTAGCTTTAGATAATTCTTCTGTCTTAATCTTTTCATTAAAATAAATACATGCCCCTTCAAGCATTCCGATAAAATAATCAAACATTCCTCTATCAGATCTATAAGTAAAAATAGCTTCTCTTGCTGAAATTGGCTCAATTTCAACTATTGGTGGTTTTGATCCTGCAAATCTCTTTGTCATTACAACATGTATATCAAATAATGACTTTAGAAATGAATATAAATTATCGTGTATAAAAAAAGCAGGATAGTCCTGACTGAAAGATACTATATTATCATGTCCAATTTTCTTCCAAAGCTCTCCAACTTTCATATTTTCTTTTTCTGCTAGATACTGTATTATTTTTTTGATTTCTTGATCATCAACATTTTCAAGTGGAGAAAATATTCTTTTACTTCCCCAGCCCACGTATTCCATTGCTTCATCAACTATTGAATCATCAAATAATTTCCTGTTGGTTTTCATCCATGTTGCTACAACAGTTCCCTTCATTTTGATACCTCCTATTATAATAATTTTATATTTTTTACTTATTTTAAGTTTATATCTTTACATTGGTATTGTCACTAAAATTCTTCGTTATATTATATACAATATAACATGATATTTTAATATGAATATAATGAAAAAGATGACTTATCCTCAGCAGAAAAGTCATCTTTTAAGCTCAATTAATTAATTTTTAATATCTATATATCTTTTCTAGATTTAATTATTGTTAAAAATTAAACTATCAATGGTAAAAATTATATTGATATTGTTATTTTATATTAATAATATCAATCTTTATTTTAATATTTCATCTGCTAATTTTCTCATATTTTCAAAATCTTTTTCTTTGGCTACAGATTTTATAGTAACAACTGAGTCACAAATTGTTAAATCTCTCATTTTTTCTAATATGCCTTCCATGGTCTTTGCTGCCATTGGTGCCCATGAACCATTTTCAATTATACCAACAGTTCTCTTCTGGTAATTTTTGCTCTTTAAGTGTAATAAAAATTCTTCCATACATGGGAATACGCCACCATCATAAGTAGCTCCAGCTAAAATTAATTTATCATAAATAAAAGCATTTGTTACTGCTTCTGACATATCTTGTCTTGATAAATCAAATAAAACTACCTTCTTAGCTCCTTTTTCCTCTAGTATTGAAGCCATTTTTTTAGCAGCATTCGCAGTGTTTCCATGAATTGATGCATAAGCTACTAATACGCCATCTTCCTCTGGTTCATATTTACTCCAAGTATTATATTTATCTATATAGTAAGAAAGATTTTCTTTTAAAATAGGGCCATGTAATGGACAAATAGTCTTTATATCTAATGTAGCCGCTTTTTTTAATAACACCTGAACAGGAGAACCATATTTCCCTACTATATTTAAATAGTATCTTCTAGCCTCATCAATCCATTCATCTTCTACATCAAGTGCGCCAAATTTACCAAATCCATCTGCTGAAAATAGTATCTTTTCTGTTTTTTCATATTCAACCATAACTTCTGGCCAGTGAACCATAGGCGCCATAAAAAATTGTAATGTATGATCTCCTAAATTTAGTTCATCTCCTTCTGCAACCAAAAGTGTTTTTCCTGTAATATCCACGTCAAAAAATTGAGGAAGCATATCGAATGTTTTTTTATTTCCAACTAACTTCATATCAGGATATCTTTCTATAAGATTTTGAATGTTTGCTGAGTGATCTGGCTCTAAGTGCGAAATTACAAGATAGTCTACAGTTCGTCCATCAAGTGTCTTTTCAAGATTTGCAATCCACTCATCTGTTGCTCTAGAATCGACTGTATCCATAATTGCAACTTTTTTATCAAGGATTACATACGAATTGTAAGAAACACCATTAGGTATTTTATATTGGCTTTCAAATAAATCAAGTGTCTTATCATTTACCCCTATATACTTAATGGAATCTGAAATATTAATATCTGTCATACTTTATAGTACCTCCCTTTAGTAAATCATTACTTAAAATAATATTAATTAATAAATAATATATAATATTATTTATTATATTTTCCTTTAATAATTCTATAATCTAAAATAATTCCCTTGTAATTTTTTATCATTATAAATATATAAAATATCTTTTTTGTTATTAATTATATAATACTACAATATAATGAAAATTACTAGATTAAATATTAATCAATATTAATTCTTTATATTAACTAATATTGCAAAAAAAGCGCAAATTATGTATATAACTTTTTATATTAAGAAATTATATTTTACTTTCATAAAATAAAAACTCAAAGTTCAACTAAGTCTTTGAGCTTTTATTTTATATTCTACATTATTAATTTTTTATAATTTATTTAACCCATGCTCCGTTACTTCCAACATAGTATCCATCAACATAAGTGTTTGCTGCCATTGAACCATCAGCATTTAAGTAATACCATGTTCCATTGTCATTTAACCAGCCTGTTTTCATTGCCCCACTCGATTGTAAGAAATACCACTTTCCTCCTACTTTCTGCCATCCTTTTGTCATAGCACCACTAGTACTCATAAAGTACCATGTTCCTCCAACATTTTGCCATCCTGTTGTCATGGCACCATTAGCATTCATTAAATACCATTTTCCTTCTATTTGTTGCCATCCTTTTAATGCTTGTCCGTTAACATCTCCAAGATACCATGTTCCATCTACTTGTTGCCACCCTGTTGCTGGCACACCTTCTGCATTTACAAGTTTTATGCTTCCATCTGCATTTTGCTGCATTGCTGCTGTACTACCTTGAGATACGGTAACATTTGAATATGTATTATTGTTATTACTTGATGTTGAGCTATTAGAAGAATTACTTGATGATGATCCCCCTGATGAACTACTACTTCCACCACTTGACGATTTTTTACTTATCTTTCCTGTAATAGTTTCCACAGAATTTTCACTATTAGATACTACTAATTTTATGTATTTATATGCATCATCATTCTGTAATTTATATGCTGAATTCGTACTAACTAATGTTTCAGAAACTGAACCTACTCTATCTACTCTATACCATTTATATGCTAAATCTGAATTCACCTCATTCCCATTAATATCTTTAACATTTGCACTTAAAGTATTTCCAACTTTTTCATTCCCTTTAATTTCCACAGATGATAATTCAACTGCTGAAGGTGTTGTTACTGTTCCTCCATCTGGTGGATTTGGTATTCCTGGATTATTTGGTACAATTAAAGAAATTTTTGTTGTATACTCAAGCGAGCCAATCTTATATTCTTTACCATCCTTATTAAATGAAAAATCCTTTGTTCTAACTGTAAGTGTAACAAAATCATCATTATCATTATCATGTTCTATAAGCCATCCACATTCATAAAGATTTTGACCATCTTTTAATGGTACATCTGTATCTATGTCTAACCCCTGTCCACTAATTTTAACATTTAATATTGTATGTTTGGATAATTCATCTCGTATACTTAATACTTGAAAATCTAGAGATGTATTACTTGGTATTTCTACCTCTATAGGTGCATTCAAGCTTACATCTGCAGTTTTTGTTATTCCTACCGCAGATGGTGTTGTTTCTATTATAGAAACATCAGATGCTAATTTTGTTCCTTGCTTTAAGATTTCCACCTTGTCATTTGTTTGATTACGTTCTACCGCAAATGCATTAACATCCAATAAATTTGTAGCCATTGCTCCTGATTGGAAAATAGTAGCTGCCGCTAAAGCAATTGCTGTTGTTTTAGTGTATTTTTTTCTAGCCATTCTTATTTTCTCCTCTCTAAACAATATATTTCGACATATATTTTACCATTTTACATATATAATTTAAATATTTTTTGTTAAAGAACTAGACTTTTCTTCATTATATATGTTTCAATAATAAAATTTCATTTAAGATGTTCACAAGCTAAGTAAATACCGCATAGAAAATATAGAAAAGTAATTTCAACATATATAAATTAAAATATTGTATTTTACTCTATCCATTCCCATACATCTGTGCCAGTGCCTAATTCCAAATGGCATTTAATAATTCCTAAATCTAATTTGGTATAAAGTGCAGTTAATGCCTTTGATCTTACCTTATTACCTTCTAAATTAATCAAAAACTTTTGCTTGTTCATTGACGTTGGCAATAGCATTGCTACTTACACGCTTTTTTCAAAACAAATCTGATATTTTCAATTAGCTTTATAACTCCTAAGCTCTATCTTTAAATTCTTTTTTATTATAGTGAATTCTTCTAAAATAAGTAGAAAATTTAAAAGTCAATCTTTTTATTATATAAACCTCTTGCTTAAATAACAATCTATGAATTAAATTTATTATTGAAAATATTAATTAAAAATTTTAGACTAGTTGTAAAATGAAATTGAACTAATAAAAAAATCCATAGTGATTATCTGTGTTATGATTTAATCGCCAAACAAAATCACACGGGGGATAATCACTATGAATCATCAAAATCATAACACAGAATCACGTAAAAATAAACATTTGAATTTCAAAGAACGTATGACTATTGAACTACGTCTTAAAGATGGATTTTCAGCATATAAGATAGCTAAAGAGCTTAACCGTCCAATTAATACTATTTTAAATGAGATACGTCGTGGCACAACTACACAGATAAAACAAGGAAACTACGTTGAAATGTATCTTGCAGATACTGGCGAATCTATTTATCAAAATAATCGCCAAAATTCCTGCCGTACATTTAAACGGCTAGAATGCAATGACTTCATTTACTATGCTGTTGATAAGATGAAGAATCACTCATGGTCGCCAGATGCATGTGTAGGTAACGCCCTTGCTAAAGGCAAGTTTCAACGCTCTCAAATAGTTTGCACTAAAACTTTATACAATTATATTGATCTTGGTCTGTTATCTGTTATTAATGCAGACTTACCAATGAAACTACGCAGAAATACCAAGCCAGCAAAAGTAAAGAAGCATAAGAAAAAACTAGGTACAAGTATTTCTGAACGTCCAAGTAATATCGATAATCGTGAAGAATTTGGACATTGGGAAATAGATACTGTTATTGGTGAAAAATCCAATAATGACTGTGTTCTTTTAACTATTCTTGAGCGCAAAACTAGGAATGCATTCATTCAAAAAATTGAATCTAAGACTGCTGAAGCAGTTACGGAAGCTCTTAATAATATCCGTAGCATATATGGTGAAAAGTTTAGTAAGGTTTTTAAAACTATAACAGGTGATAATGGCTCTGAGTTTGCTGATTTATCTAAATTAGAGATAGGCACAGATACAAAGGTATATTTTACTCATCCATATTCTTCATTTGAAAAAGGTACTAATGAACGTCATAATGGTTTAATACATCGATTTATCCCAAAGGGAAAACGCATATCAGATTATAGTTTAGAAGCCATTGCATTTATAGAAGATTGGATGAATACTCTTCCTAGGAAAATACTTAATTATAAAACTCCAGAAGAGTTATTTGAAATACACCTAGATCAAATATATGCAATTTAAGTAAATTCAAACATTTAAGTCATAAATGCAAATTAGTTCAATTTGTTATTGCAATTTATAATTAAAAATTTTATAATAAAAAAATAATAAATTTTGAAAAGCGTTCTATGAGTAAAGTAAAAACAATTTTAATAAAAAAGATGTAATTAGTCCTAGAGGTGTTGTTATACTCCAAAAGGAAAATTATTAAAATTAGATTTAGCTACTATAGATAGATTGAAAACACATAGGGTTTATTACGAAATTCTAAGGTCAGAAAATAACTTACCACAACTTGAACAAACTAAAAATACTTTTTCTAATGAAATTTCAATAAAAGAATATATGTTATCTGATAATGATATCTCACTTAATGTTCTAAAACATAATAATTCAACAAAATATGGTATTATTTTAGATATAATGAATGAATTTATTTTTGATGGTAAAAATGAGCAATAGTATTTATACTTCAAAACATTATTTAATGGTTATAATTGGTACTATTCACATTCTATAAATGTTGCTAGTATTGTTGCAGCGATTGGATTAGCCTTAGAATATACAACAGAATAGCTACATTCTTTGATATTAGGTTCTCTACTTCATGATATTGGTGTTATTCTTCTTCCTAAGAATATACTTCTAAAAGATAAAAATTTATTTACATCTGAAGAAAAAGCTATATTTGAAAAACACAATTCACTTGGATATGACATGGTAAAAGATTTATCTATACCAGAAGTATGTAAAAGAATTATATTAGACCATCATAAATTATTAAATGGAAATGGATATCCTAGTTCAGAAGATGATGAATTAAGCATAGAAAGTAAAATAGTAATAGTTTCTGACTATTTTGATTCTGAAGCAACAAGTGAAAAATCCCTAGAAGATATAATAATTTATCTTGTTAATAATCCAGATAAATTTCCTATTGAAATCGTATCAATTTAAAAAAATGAATTTAACCTTTAATATTTTTATTAGATACATTGCAATAGCAAATAAACTAATTTATATTTATGATTTATTCTATAAATATTTTCCGTATTCTGATTTTCTTCTTAGAAATAATAGATAACAAGAATGTACGAATATCTGTGAAAGTAAAAAATCCTTTAATTTCCCCTAAAATCTTTCCTTAAATTCTTTTTTTATTATAAGAAAATCTTCTAAATCATTTAAAAATTGAAAAAGCAATGCTCTATTTTCAAATTCTTCTCTATTTTTAGGTAATTCCATTCTTCTATATTCTTCCTTTAATAAAGTTAAATTCCTGATAAGCTCAATACAATCATTATCTGCATGTATATTAACAGCTACTTTGCGTGTAAACTCTGATAATATGCTAGTTTGCTCATATGTCATATAAAATCTAGAAAAATGTTTTTTCATTTTTTTTAATGTATCTAATTGTGCTATTCTCATCTCTATATAACATAAGTAATAATCCTGATTTCTAAAAAAGTAATTATTACTTATTCTTTGTGCCATAACCTTAGTTTCATAAATTAGTTTTTCAACAGCCCCAAATATTTTTTCTTCATTTCTCGATACAGCTTGAGTAATCAAGCTCGTGGATAAGTTTAACAATATTAATTTATACTGTTCCTCAATCTCATGCTTATTTTTTTCAAAATCCTCTTCCAAAGAAACATTATACAAATTAAACATCATTGCAACACTTATTCCTACTATTGTTAAGCCCACTTCATTTATGATCCACTGAATATTTATATTAGTACTTGTTAAAAGATGAGTAGATAAAACCGCACCTACAACCATCCCATCTTCGATTTTAAATCGTATTGTAATAGGAATAAATATTAATAAAAATAACCCAAATATGATTGGATTGTTTCCTAATAAAACATACAAAAGAAAAGATAAAAGTATAGCTATGATTGATGCTAAAAATCTTTTTACACTTACTATAACTGCTTCTTTTTTTGTATCTTGAATACTTAAAATTGAAATTATACCCGATGTCACTCCAAACTGGAATCCAATATAGCTTGATATTAATACTGATATAGTTGCCGACAATGCTATTTTAAAAGTTTTTGATTGTAAATATTTTATCATTAATATATCTCCTGATTCTTCTTGTTAATCTTATAATATATTAAGTTTAACATTATATTCTATAGTAAAGCTAAAAAAGCACTAAACATTTTTGTTTAGTGCTTTTTTAGAATAGCCTATGAGTGATTGTTAAAATAAACATCTAATGCATTGTTATAAAAGACCATTTTCATTTCCTCTTCATCAAATATATTGTATCGGATACACAAAAGATTTAATAATATCACTCTTATATTTAATTTAAATTAAAACAAGTTGTTCATTAAATAAATTATTTCGCAACATTGCCATATGAAGCTGCCCAGTTCATAATGCTAACTCCATTTTTATCTTTTGGATTATTATTTAATGTATAAATCCAAGACCAGTGATCATTATATTGAACTAATGAATTAATTCCATCTTGATTATAATCTTCTGCAAATTCCAACTTATTTGATTTTTCCCCTGTTTCACTTTGAACCTCTACTGTTTCATATAAAGATAATTTATATTTTCCATCCTTTGTTTCAGATGTAGTAAAGTCAGAATTTAGATCTTGTTTATATTCAGTTTTTGTTAATTCTTGTCCTTCAGTTAAAATATTAAATAAACGAACGGAACAATCTTCTGTTTTAACAGAGCTGTCTGTTTCACCTTGCACTAACCAAATAGCTGTATCAGAATTCTTCAATGATGATAATTCAGCATCAGTTGGAGTTTCTCCACCACGCTCAGTAGCAACATCTAATGCTGGACAACTTATCATTGCAGCTTTAAATAAATCTGGATAAGCAATTAACATTCTTGTTGTCATATATCCACCTGCTGAACATCCTGAAATATATACTTTTTCTGGATCGATATTTTTGGCTTTAATAACTTCATTTATTTCATTATATGCTTTTTTCAATAATTCATCCTTTTGAGCATTGTACCAAGTATCTGGTGCTTGGAATGCCATAACATGTGCTCCACCAAAAATTGCTTGTGTTTCATCTGTAGCCCAAGCAACTGTACCACGGTTACCTAACATTTGAGCAACATTATTGCCAGAAGATAGATAATCACCTTCACCATTTCCATGGAACCAAACTATTAATGAATCACTAGCTCCTGCATCATAGTATTGATAATTAATTCCGTTTTCAACTTTAACTGACTGAAATTTAGCTGTTTCAGCATTTATAACACTATTATTAGTAGTATAATTAGCTGTATATGATTCATCAATTACTACACCATTCTCATCAGTTAATATAATTGGCTTATTTTGTTTAATTGTATAAGTTAAATCTGCAGGGTAGTTTCTTGCTGAACTTAAGTAAGCTAATGTAGCTCCTTCTGATTCATCAAAATAAATAGTTACATATTGGCCATCAGTTTCTACTTTTACAATCTTACGATCAATATCATAATCACCATAACTAGTAACTGTAGTGCCTTTACGAATTCTATCTGTAGAAGCTTTAGCATGTACTGTAAATGTATCTTTATCTACTCCAGTAACCTTTCTTGCATCACCAAAATTAATTACAACCTTCGAAACACTCTCACCAGCATCAGTAACTTCTGAGTATACTTTACCAACATACGTAACATTAGTTGCTGCAAGTGTTGGCGTGTAATAACTTGTTACACACACAGCCAAAGTCAAGGCCATTGTTAATAATTTTTTAATTTTTTTCATATGTTCATTCCTCCAACTTTAATATTATTTTATGTACTCTTTTATCTTCAGCTAATACTATGGTAAAAGAGTCTACTATATTTCCAGTAATAACTGAAAATTTATTAGGCTAATTATATCTTATTATCTAAACTTACTTCTCCACTTACATGAAGAACTAAGATTAGTAGTACTCCCTATAAAATCGTTTAAAAAAATAATTTAACTGTAGATTTATTTCATTCCAGATATTATGAGTAATATCTAAACTACTCATAATATCTACAATCAATAATTTTCATAAACTAAATTATATTACCACTGTTAGTAGGTCTTCTTTGAAATCTATTTCTTTTTTATCACTTTCTATAACATCTAAATAATTGTCTGAATTTGTTATTATTACTGGTGTAATTAAAGAATATCCTTCTTTTTCAATTGCATTAATATCAAACTCTAATAAAACTTGTCCTTTTTTAATTACATCACCTTGTTTAGCTTTCAATGTGAAGTGTTTTCCTTCTAGTTTTACAGTATCCATACCAACATGTATTAATATTTCTGCTCCATTATTAGTTGTAATTCCCATAGCGTGTCCTGTTGGGAAGAATGTTGTAAGCACTCCATCTGCTGGTGCTACAACCTTACCCTCTGTTGGCATTATTGCTATACCTTTACCTAATGCACCACAAGCAAACGCTTCATCTTCAACATTTTTTAGTTCTGTTAATTTTCCTTTTAATGGGCTTGAAATAACTTCTTGTTTAACTAATGTATTTTCACTATTTTGTGAATTACCTTTATTAGAACTATCATCTTTCATATCACTTGGATCTAATTTTACAAATAGCATTGCTAAGAATCCTAAAACTAATCCTACTACTGATGCTATTAATATTCCATAGAATTCCATATTGAATCCATCTGGTCCCATAAATGTTGGTATAACAAAAACCCCCATACCACCTATTGAATATGCTTTTGAACCACAAAGTCCTAAGATTCCACCTGTTACAGCACCTATTATACAACTAACTACAAATGGTTTCTTTCTTGGTAATGTAATACCATAAATTGCTGGTTCAGTAACACCAAAAAATCCTGAAATAATTGATGGTATGCATAATGATTTTAACTTTTTATTCTTTGCTTTTAATGCTATTGCAATAACAACACCTGTTTGAGCAAAACATACTGCAAAAGAAGTCGCAACTACTGTATCATATCCAATAACAGATACGTTATTAATTGCTATTGGAACTAAGCCCCAATGTAAACCAAACATAACAAATATTTGCCAAAAACCACCTATAAATAAACCTGCTACAACTGGACTTAAGTTATAAATTGCCATTGTAATACTTCCAAGTCCATTACTTGCATAAGATGCTATAGGTCCTATTACTAAGAATGTTAATGGAACTACTATCAATAATGTAAATAAAGGAACTATGAAAGTTTTAATAACGTCTGGAATAATTTTCTTACATAACTTTTCAACATAAGATGCAAAATAAATTGAAAGTATTATTGGAATAACAGTTGAAGTATATCCACTTGATGGCATTACAACTGGAATACCAAAGAAATCAATTGTCTGACCTGCAAAGCCTACTATTGTAGGATAAACAAGAGTTGCACCTATTGCCATAGCTGTAAATTGATTTACATTGAACTTTTTAGATGCTGTAAATCCTAAGAATATTGGGAAGAAATAAAATAAGCAATCTCCAATTGACTGTAATATTGTGTAAGTTCCACTTTGATCGCTTAAGAAACCTAAAGCAACAAACATTGATAAAAGACCTTTAATCATACCAGTTGCACATAACACGCCAAGTGTTGGCTGGAAAACTCCTGATACAACATCTATGAATTTATCAAATAAATTCATTTTTTCTGAAGAATCATCTCCAGCTCCTTCACTAAATCCTCCAACTGCAACTACATCTGCATAAACATCTGGGACATGATTTCCTATAACTACTTGATACTGTCCACCACTTTGAACAACTGTAACTACACCATCCATATTTTTCAATACATCTGTATTAGCCTTTTTTTCATCTTTTAACTTAAAACGCAATCTAGTTACACAGTGAGTTAAGGAGTTAACGTTTTCCTTGCCTCCAACATTTTTAATTATTTCTTTTGCAAGATTTTCATATTTCATAAGCAATCGCTCCTTTTCAATTAATCATAATCTTAGGCATTATCAAAAACATAACAAGTCATCTGCCTATCTATTTTCCATCATACTTCTTCAGTAAATTGCCATAATAGACCCAGCTATGATGGCAATCTACTTCATTGTCTGATGAAAAATATTCTCGGCATATTTGGACTTGTTATTTTCTTTCATATGCCTTATATACAAAAAGGCAAGACCTAAAATTTAACAATACTCAAATTACTTTTGTATTCTTAAGCTTCTGGTCTTGCCTGATTTAACAGTAACAATCCTAAATATTTAATTATTTCTATTTACCTATTTACAACACGCTTAATATGAAGTGTCAAATAAAGCTGTTCTTCATGACTTAACTCTATATTTAAATATTTTTCTATCTTAAGCATGCACTTATAAGCATCTTTATATTTTTCCTTTACTTGTGGTAAAAGAAAGTCTTCATTTTCATCTCTATACATCTCTTTATTATTAACTCTTTTAAAGAAGAATCTTAAATGAGTAATAAATCTTTCATAACTTAAAGATTTTTCATCTAATTCAATATCATAGGTATATTTTACAATATTCAGTATATCTTGAATCTTTTTAGTCATATCATAAGCAGTGTCAATTTTATTATTTTTTTCATTAAGCTGAGCTGTTATTAAGTGGAGTGCAATATTTCCAGCTTCTTCTTCATTAATCTTTTTACCAGTCTCACTTTCAATAAACTCCAAAGCTTTTAATCCAATATTGTATTCCTTAGGATAAAACTTTTTTATTTCCCAAATTAATATATTGGGTCTTTCTATTCCTTCATCAAATAACTTTAATGTATAGCTTATATGATCAGTTAATGTTACATAGATATAATCGTTAAGTTCACAGTTTAACATGTTCTTTGCATATTCTACAATGTCATAGCATAATGATATTTGTTCTGTAGGAATGTCTTCTAAAAGCATTTTAAACTTTTCCAAAGTATCCTTTTCTTTTAAAATAAAAGTTTTTTCTATTAGTGATTCATCTATTTCATCGCCAACTTTTTTTTTAAATGCAAGTCCACATCCAATAATAACAGCATCCCTTCCATTGTCTTCTTTAGCCATAACTGCATTATTGTTAAAAATCTTATCTATCTTCAATACACATCACCTCACATTCCATTCTATACTTGACTATATATTTTAAAATAAAAAACCTTAATTAATCAAAAGAAATAAATAGTATATTTCTTCTCATTAATTAAGGTATAGCCTGATCGAATCAGTAACAATCCCGACTTAATGTAATCGTTTATCTTGGTTTTATTATAATTTTTTTACAATGGCTTGTCAATACTTTTTTTATAAATTTATATGATTTTATACAAAAATCTTTTTTACTTTTGAATCAAATTCTAAATTTTAATGCTTTACTTTAGGCACATAAAAGAAAGAGCTGCGACATAAAGAATACAAAATATAATATATTATATTCAATGCTTAAATCTAAAAATAAAATATTGTGGTAATTGTCTTAATGCCACAGTCTCTTCTTTTTAACTAAACTTAATTGTCTCAAATAGTAAATATACTTAATAGTTAACTAAGAATATCTACTAGAATTTAATATGAAGCAAGTTATAGTTCTTCCCCATTAGTTTTTATTACATTTTTGTACCATTCAAATGATTTTTTCTTCTTTCTGTCTAATGTACCTTCTCCAGCATTATCTTTATCTACATAAATAAAACCATATCTCTTTTCCATTTCACCAGTACTTGCACTTACAAGGTCAATACATCCCCAAGGAGTATATCCAATTAAGTCTACCCCATCTTTAACAGCTTCCTTCATTTGAATTATATGATCTTTTAAATATTCAATACGATAATCATCATTAATTGAACCATCTTCTTCAACTTTATCAAAAGCCCCAAGACCATTTTCAACTACCATAAGAGGAATATTGTATCTTCCATATAATTCATTTAAAGTATATCTTAAGCCTTTAGGATCAATCTGCCATCCCCAGTCACTTGCTTCAAGATATGGATTTTTAATTCCACCAAGTAAATTTCCTGAAGTTTTGTCTTCATCTCCTGATGCTGATTCACAATTACTCATATAATAACTGAATGTATAATAATCTACTGTTCCTTCTTTTAAAATCTTCTTATCCTCTTCAGTTATATCTAAAACAATATTGTTTTCTTCAAAATATCTCTTAGCAAAGAAAGGGTATTCACCTCTGACTTGTACATCTCCACAAAGATCATTTGCTAATTGATTTTTTTTCTGTGCAAGTAATATATCATCTGGATTACATGTATAAGGATATGTTGTCATATGAGCAATCATACAACCTATTTTAAAGTCTTTATTAATACTATGACCAAGCTTTACTGCTTTTGCACTTGCTACAAATTGATGGTGAAGTGCTTGAAAACGGATTTGCTTATTATCATTTTGATGTAAAAAGTCTTCTGTGCCTTCATTTAAAATTCCAAGCCCAAGATATCCTCCCATTGGCATTGTGCCACAGTTAATTTCATTAAATGTAAGCCAGTATTTAACTTTGTCCTTATATCTGTTAAATATTACACTACAATAGTTAATAAAAAAATCTATTAGATTTCTTGAAGCCCAGCCATTATATTTTTTAGTTAAATTAAAAGGCATCTCATAATGTGAAATAGTGACTAATGGCTCTATATTATATTTTTTTAATTCATCAAAAACATCATCATAAAACTTTAAACCTGCTTCATTAGGTTCTTTATCATCGCCATTAGGGAATATACGTGTCCATGCTATAGACATCCTAAATACCTTAAATCCCATTTCTGCAAATAGCTTAATATCTTCTTTATATCTGTGATAAAAATCAATAGCTTCATGGCTTGGATAATTTAATCCATCAATAGTTTCCTTAGTAATTTTACGTGGAATTGTGTGAGTTCCTGCTGTCAGCATATCACTTGTACTTGCACCTTTACCATCTACATTCCATCCACCTTCAAATTGGTTAGCAGCTGTAGCACCGCCCCATAAAAAATCTTTACTTAATATCATATAATGTTCCTCCTTATTAAATGATTTAATTAGATTTAATTTATAAATTAAAATTGTTTGTTTAAAAATAAAAGACCCATTTGTAGAGATATAAGAAATTGCACATAATGTAATGCTTATAAACTCATACAAATAGGTCTAGCTTGTCTTTTTAACAATAACCATCCACTTGTTATACTTATAATATAAAATATTCTAAATATTTTGTCAACGGTTTCATTTATTTATATTTTATAATTTTATCTTCTTTGCAAAAAAACTAAATATTTATTATAAGCATTTTTATAGTCTGTGTACTCTTCCAGTTCAATCAATCTTGTTAATTGTTTAGCAATTGCTGAATTAAAAATTTCATTTAAAGACTTCATTTTATTCTCCTCCAATTTTTATAAGTTTCTATCATAGTAAATTATCTTTGTTCTTTCATGACGCTCAAAGATTTACTTTATGATAAAGTTTACTCCCTGAAGTTAACTTTAGGTCAAGAGTAATTATAAAAATATTAGGTATCTTAATAAAAATTTATATATTTCTATTCAATTTAAAAATTTAAATTGCCAAATAAATATGAAAAATATTCAACGTATGCATTCAGATTATCTCTACAGGAAAAACTCAAGTTAAATTAAGGACAGCTGCAATTAGTTTTAAAATATTGATACTGTCCTTTTACTTATATATTCACATTTCCCTTATTACATTATTTATTGAATATCTTGTTTATTTTCTATATCAATTAAATTACTTATATATTTTATTTTTCCGTCCAATACATCGTCATAGAAAGATTGTTTGTTGTCAATGAAATCAATACATTCATTAAGTTCATTGATTTTCTCTAGCAAAGATTCTTTTAATTTATTAAGCATCTCTTTTCTTTGATTAATTGTAGAAGGGCCTTCTAAGCAATAATTCATATATAATTTCATATCTTTAATGCTCATTCCACACTTTCTCAAGCACTGCAATCCCTTTAACCATGCAACATTTTTTTCATCAAACACTCTATAGTTATTTTTATCTCTTTTGACGTTTGGTACTAATCCTTCCTTACAATAAAATTTTAATGTTTCATAGGATATTCCTACTTGTTCACATACCTCTTTTGTTGTAGACATGAAATTACCTCCTAAATTATTAAAAATTAAAATACCACTTGCTAGGTAGTTACTACCTACTGGTAAGATTATTATAAAATATAAAATAATAAAAATAAAGGAGAGATTAAAGTGGAATATGTAACTTTAAATAATGGAATAAATATGCCTGCAGTTGGATTTGGAGTTTTTCAAATCACAAATAAAGAAGAATGTATAAAGGTTGTAATAGATGCTATTGATGCTGGATACCGCTTAATTGATACAGCGCAATCATATGGAAATGAAGACGCTGTTGGAGAAGCTATAGCTAAATCATCTGTACCTAGAGAAGAACTATTTATTACAACTAAAGTATGGATTAGTAATGGAGGATATGAGAAAGCAAAAGTTTCTATCGAAGATTCGTTGAAAAAAATGAAGTTAGATTATTTGGATTTAGTATTAATCCACCAGCCACTAAATGATTACTATGGGACTTATAGAGCTATGGAACAATTATATAAAGAGGGAAAAATTAAGGCAATAGGGGTATCAAATTTCTATCCAGATCGTTTGGTTGACTTATCTTTATTTAATGAAGTAATACCTGCAGTAAATCAAATTGAGATTAATCCATTCCATCAACAATTAGTAGCACAAGATTTTAATAGTAAGTACGGGGTACAACTAGAAGCATGGGCTCCTTTTGCTGAAGGAAGAAATGGGATGTTCAATAATCCTGTTTTAAAAACAATTGGAGAAAAATATGGCAAATCAGTTGCACAAATTATTTTAAGGTGGTTGGTTCAAAGAGGGATTGTTCCACTAGCTAAAACAGTTAGCAAAGAAAGAATGTTACAGAATATTGATATCTTCAATTTTAAATTAAATGAAGATGATATGAAGAAAATAGCTGCTTTAGATAAAAAAGAAAGTTCTTTCTTTAATCATCAAGAAGCATCATCAATAGAAATGTTAGCAAATCTTATTAGATAGAACTTTAATTAACATATATAAGTTCTAATTAAAAATGTCAAATGCACAATTTATGCCCCTTGTGGATACAAATAGTGTGATGAAAGTTTAAAATTTTTCAAGATTTCTTAAATTACATTCAGATTATTTATTAGAATATATATACTAAAATTAATATTAGGAGTGATACTTATGAAAAAGATATTGTATTTAATGAGACATGGACAAACATTATTCAATGTTAGAAAAAAAATTCAAGGATGGTGTGATGCCCCCTTAACTGATCTAGGAGTTAGACAAGCGATTGTTGCTGGAGAATATTTCAAAAACAATAATATAACTTTTGACCACGCTTATTCATCTACATCTGAAAGAGCTTGTGATACATTAGAATATGTTTCTAATATTCCTTATAAGAGAGTAAAAGGTCTTAAAGAGTGGAACTTTGGTACTTTTGAAGGTGAAAGTGAAGATTTGAATCCACCATTGCCTTATGGAGATTTTTTTGTTAAGTATGGTGGTGAAGATGAAATTGAATTAAGAAACAGAATTGCAGAAACACTGTATTCTATTATGAAAAACGATAATCATCAATCGGTGTTAGCTGTCTCTCATGGAGCTGCTTGCCGTCAATTTATGAGATACTGGGCTCATACTAGTGATGTTGACCAAAAAGAAAGACTAGGTAATTGCTGTATACTAAAATTTGAATTTGAAAATGATGAATTTAAATTGATAGAAATAATAAATCATGACTTTAGTCAGTTATCTTAAATATATATGTTGCAATTACTTTTCTACATTTTGTATGCTGGTATTTACTTAGCCTGTAAACATCTTAAATGAAATTTTATTATTGCAACATATATACTATAATTACTTGTTGTGCTAGTTAAAAACAGTCAAAACAAAAATAGAATAAAAAATTGTTTTATCAATTTTTTAACTAACACAATGAGTAAATAATGTTTAAGGATAGAATTACAAAGCGCTAGCAATTTAGCCTATTTGGCTCAACACTAAAAACTGTGCTTGACAATATGAAGCAGTAACACCTATATGTATAATAGCTAACATTTTCTACACTTCTTTCCCCTCCAAGTTTGCATATCCTTTGGAAATACTCTTATTAAATTTGGAGCTTCTTTATATCCTATTATAATTGGTGCTTTTTCTATAACTACATTACTAGTGTCTATTCCAAACCATCTTGCCGGAGATACTGTTAATCTTTTAATTAATAATTTTGTACTTGTTATAAAATTATCCCATTTTGAAAGTTCACTTTCATTTGAAAGAACTTCTTCTAATAATACAAATTTAAAGTCTCCAAATACAAATTCATTATTTTGATTCAGCATATACTTTTTGGGAGTATACTTAATTTCTCCACTTTTAGCTAAGTCTTGAATTACTTTATATAAGAAAATATTTATTCTTTGATCTATTCTAAATCCAAGATTAAACTGAACACTATATGCCATATTGGGAACAAGTGTCTTGACTACATATTCTTCTGTATGTGGTTCGTCTGTCACTTTTATATTTATGAACCAATAAAATTTTGCTCGTTTTGGCTCTTTATTGAATATAGAGTAAACTATTTTCTTCTCAAGCATCCTATAATTTAAAGATTCTGTTAAATAAACTACATTTGTAGCATAAAGAGGTAATTCTTTATCTTCTTGAAGATCCTTAAAATGCTCCTGAAAATCTGATAAATTAACATACTGTCTAAATCTTTTTCTAATAATAGTACCATATATCCATATATACATAAGAAAAATAAGAAGTCCTGCAATAATTACAGTTACATATCCTCCATGTAAAAATTTAAATAAGTTTGCATATAAGAATCCACACTCAATGATTACAAAAGTTGTAAACACTATCCAAGATAAAACTTTTTTCTTCTTATTAATTCTTAAATACTCATTTAATAAAATTGTTGTCATTAACATTGTTATTGTAATAGCTAGTCCATATGCAGCTTCCATGTTTTCTGACTTCTTAAATTTTAAAACTAATAATATACATCCAATATAAAGTATAACATTTACTGTTGGTATGTAAATTTTCCCTTTATCATTATTAGGATAATTAACTTGAAGCTTTGGAAATAAATTCAACTTTATTGCTTCTGCTACTAATGTAAAGGATCCTGTTATAAGGGCTTGGCTAGCTATAATAGCTGCTATTGTTGCTATTATTGTTCCAGGTACTATAAACCATTCTGGCATAATTAAAAAGAATGGGTTATCTTTTATTCTGCTTCCTTCTCTTGATAAAAGCCATGCACCTTGACCTAAATAATTTATAACTAAACAGGTCTTAACAAAAATCCATGTATAGTGTATATTTTTTTTACCACAATGCCCCATATCAGAATATAATGCCTCTGCACCAGTTGTACAAAGGAATACTGCACCTAAAATAGATATACTTTTAGGACTTGTTAAAATTAAATGTATACCATAATAAGGATTCAAGGCTTTCATTATTTCTGGATAATTAAATATTTGAATAAAACCTATTATAAAAAGCATTGAAAACCACAAAACCATCATTGGACCAAATAATTTTCCTATTACATCTGTTCCAAATCTTTGAATAAAAAATACAACAGTTAAGATTGCAACTACTATTAATATTATTTCCTCTGTATTAATAGGTAAAACCAAAGTTAAACCTTCTATTGCAGATGTTACTGTTACAGGTGGAGTAATCATTCCATCTGCAAGTAATGAAGCTCCTCCTACTACTGCTGGAATAATAAGCCACTTCGCATTTTTTCTAACTAATGTATATAGAGAAAATATTCCTCCCTCACCTTTATTATCTGCTTCTAATGTTATCATTACATATTTTATGGTTGTTTGAAGAGTTAATGTCCAAATTACTAAAGAAATTCCTCCTAAAATAAGTTCACTTGAAATTTGTCCATTATTTACCATAACCATTGATTTCATAACATATAAAGGGGATGTACCTATATCTCCATACACTATTCCTAAGGCTATAAGCAATGATGCTATACTAATTTCTTTTTTCATTTTTAGTTTATTTCCTCCATAAATTGTATTATTAAGTATAAGTAACTCACTAGATTATAGTACTCTAAATTTAAAGTGTCTATATCTGTAAACTTCCTTTGCAAAATTTATTACTTTGATAATTTTTTTACCACTTTTTTTATTTCCTTACTATTCATTATCAAATTATTCACATTTTAAAAAATGAAAACCTTATTTATTAAAAAAGTGCCCAATTAATCGGACACTTTTTTAATGGCACATACTATGGTTCTCGCATTATCAAATTCATAGCTACAGGTATAAAATTACAGATATATGCAAACTAAAGCATTTATAATATTCACTTTTTAATAATCCATAAAATAATGAACAAATGAAACTTACTATTTATTTTCTGCCATAACTCCAACTAAGCGATGAGGTTTATAAAGTTCTTCTAAATAAATAATTTCTTCATCAGTCAATTTAACTGCTACTGCCTTAACAGCTCCATCAATATTATGTGGTTTTGTTGCACCAATAATAGGTGAAGTGACTTTTGTAAGTAACCAAGCCAATGATATTTCAGTCATAGAAACACCTTTTTTCTCAGCTAATTCTTCAACTCTATGAATAATTGCTAAATCTTCATCATGTGTTATATCATATTTTCCTTTCGCATAAATATCTTCACTTAAGCGTTTAGACTCTTCACCAGGATGTTTAGCTAATCTTCCAGATGCTAACGCGCTATATGGTGTCATAGCACTTGATGCTCTAGCATGATAAATTGTAGCAAATTTCAGAGTTTCAGGCATTACTTTAGAGCCATATAATTCCTGATGCCACTTAATATCAAATTCTTTGCAATGCTCAAAGATATAGTCTTTTAAGCAATTCTGTCATTCTACCATAGATGCTTGTTTCATAAAACAATGATATTTTTCATATTTTCAAAAGCAATAAGAAGTGAATCATAAAAGTTCATACTAATATTCTTATCATTAAAATCTCAAACTATCCTTGTATCATAAACATATTGAATTAAATCATTTTTATCAATGAAATGATTATAGAATGTTTGCCTACTAATTCCTGTTTTATCTAATAACTGCTTAATTGTCATTGACTCTAAAGACTGTGTCTCACAAAGTTCTAATAGTGCAGTAGCTAATAAATTCTTAACATTTATAGCTATTACTATCACCTACCTCAATTCAATTTTACCCAAAAACCAATTGAATATCAAATGTTATAAACGTAAACGTCAAAGAAACAACGCCTACAAAGGAAATATAGCCTTTTGTTAAAATTGAAATAAAATATTTTAACAGGAGGCATTTTTTATGAGTGAAGTTAAAAAAATAGATTAGAAAGTAACAGAAAATAGAGATATGCATTTATTAAAAGATTTCATGCCTTGGTCTTCTAAGCTTCCAGATACCTTGTATTCTACATCTAAAAAGAATTAATATTAAATTTTTTTCCCAACATCAATTTCAACTGTTGGGCTTATTTTAACATTACCAAGATTTCATTTCTATACGTGAATTCTTTTACGCTTACAGTGATATCATTGCAAAAAATGCATAACAAAAGGACTCTAGAGTTAAGATACACTTAACTAATAAAGTCCTCTAATAAATATTTGCCCTATTGCATATTATTGCCATACTTTGGTTATAATATACAATATGAGCAATAGAAGAAGTATTGCATATTACTATAATTACTGACGAAATTGTTTAATAAATTTAAAACTGAAAATTTTGATTATTTCTAAGAAAAAGTTAGGAATACACAAAATTATTTCCCCCTTCAAAAATTAACACCTATAAAATAAATATTATGTGCTAATGCTTTTAATATCATTCTAAGCATTAGCACCATTTAGAGAATTATCTATTATCGTATTGATATTAAATTAGCTGGTTATTATTCCCTTTGACAAAATGTTTCCAATCCGTTTTTCTAATTAATGAATCATTAATTCTATCTGATACTAACTTATTTCTTCTCCCATTTATTGGGTGAAATTTCTCATACTCATTCATATTTTATACCTATAGCTGAAAGATATTAAAGTTCGTTCTTCTTACAATGAGACTATATTCTCTATTACTTTAATATGATTATCTGTATGATTTATTAAATTGGTTAAAACCTCATATGTACTACTTTTATTATCATTAGTATTATTATACAATCTTCCTTGTATATCAATGAGTAATGCGTATTTATCTTTAGTTAAATCTAATGTAATATCCACATATTCTTTAGGTGATATTTCATCTAAATCCATATACTTTATTTTATTATCATATTCATTCATTAAAAATGCTATTTTATCATAAGTTCTAAAATCAATTTCTTCAATACTCGATATATTTATTCTATTTTTTAATTCTTCATAATAATCTATTACCCTATCTATATCTTTTAGAAATGTTTTTACTAACACAATTAACCTTAATCTAATTAATTCGCTCTTAATAAGATTAAGCGAATCCTCATTAATGATTTTTTTAAAAATCTTTCTTTTATTTTCTTCTATAATAATGCACTTATTTACTATATCAATTATGTTATATCCCATATCCTAATATTTCTTCCTTCCAAATTTTAAATATTGATTATAACAAGCACACAACTTAATTATTCTTTTATCTTTAAATAATCTTTTTATACATTTATCTTCATTTTTTAATTAGATATGCATTTTTAACATTTTATTTATATACCAACTTTATAATAATTCATTTTTGTTCATATCATCTAATATTTGTTTTTTTATATTCATAAACTTTACTCTTGCTTTAATTTAAAATATTCGATAAGTTGTTTTAAGCTAATTGCTTGAGATAATAATTCTTCACTAACAGATGAACTTTCTTGTGAAGTATATAAATTGTTTTCTACAATATTAGATATTTGCTTTGTACCAAGCATCAATTCTTCAAGAGCTACTTTTTGACTTTTACTATTGTCAAGAAGATTTTCTGTTATTTCTACACTACATTCAATTGAATTAACAATATTATCAAAAGATTTAGCTGTATTATTTGCAACCTCTTGACCATGTTCAACTTTTTTAAGAGTATCTATAATTATATTTTCTATCTGTCTTACAGTTTCTATGCTTCTGTTAGCTAATTCTCGTACCTCTTCAGCAACTACCGCAAATCCTTTTCCAGCCTCACCAGCTCTTGCTGATTCTATAGCTGCATTTAATGCTAATAAATTAGTTTGACTTGCTATTTCATCTATAATTTTTATAATATTTGATATGCTTTTACTTGCTACACTTATTTCATTCATTGATTCAAGCATTTCATTTATAGTTTCTGTACCATGTATAGCATATTCTTTAGCTGATTGTGATATTTTACTACTTTCCTCTATTTGCTCCATACTCTTTATAATATTACCCGATATTTCTTCTGTAGAAGCTATAAATTCTTCTATTATACTTGATTGATCAGTCGCAGCATTTGCTATATTGTTAGATACTTTTTCTATATTATTTGCTCTACCTTTTAATTCATCTGCTGAATTACTAATACTACTTAATGTGTCATTTAATTTGTTAGATATAGACAACATAGATTCTTTAATTGTGTAAAAATCTCCTATATAATCTAATTGTGGTATTACAGTAAAATTACCTTTAGAAAATTCACCTAAAACATTAGAAATTTCAATTACATATCCAGATAATGTATTAGCAACATTATCAACCATTTCAGTCATTTCTATAACTTCTTTACTATTTTTATCAATATTGCTTGAATCAAGTTTTAAGTTTCCTTTGCTAAATTCATTTAATAAATTACTTGTTTCTTCTATTGGTGTAATATACTTTTTCGAAAATTTAGAAATAAGAACTCCACTAATTATAATAGATATTACTAATACTGATGTATTTAAACCTATTTCTTTAACTAGTTCTTTTTGAATAATTTTCTTTGGATAGTTGAATATTATCCTCCAATTTCCATAATCCAAAGTTTCAACAACGCTATAACATTTATTTCCTTGAATATCTACACTATTATTTATATTTCCATCTTCCGAATTTAAAATCCCATTATAATCAACTGGAAAATCGGAAATTTTTAATATCTTTCCATCCTTTGGCATAATATCTTCATTGGGATGAACTATAATTTGCTCTTTATCATCTATAATGAATGCATAACTTCCATCTTCATATGTTAAGTTATTTATAAATTCTTTTAATTTATCTATAGGTACATCTAATGCAATTACACCTACTAGATTATTATTGATTTTTATATTTTTTGATATAGTAATTACTAGGCCTCCACTCTCAGCATCTGAATATGGGGCACTTATATAGTATCCATCTGAATCTACAGCATCTTTATACCAATCTCTATCCTTAGCATTATAACCTGCCTCTGGTATCCATCCACTTGAATCTACATAATTTCCATCCACATTTGCAAAATATATAGCTAATATTTCATTATTATTTTTTGCTTCTTTAGCCATATATTCTTGTAAAACAGCTGCATTCTCTTCTGTATCCCAATTCAATAATTCAATATTATTTTCTACCAATTTTAATATACCAATTTTATTATCAAACCATGAGTTAAAATTTTCCTTACTAGTTAAAGCAGTATTTTTTAAATACTCCTGAGCCTGCTTTTTTGTATTATTATAAACCTTAGAAATATTTATAATCGTAATAGTACCCATTAATAAAATACAAATAGTTGTAACATATATCAATATTAATGAACTTAAACTTTTCTTCTTACTAAAAATATCTTTATATCTTTCAATTTTCTTCATATTTATTAATCACCTCAATTTATGATATTCTCAATATAATTAAATTTTCCTTACATTAAAATTTCTAGCTCAACACACAAATGTGTTCTTGACAGAATTAAGATGTTAATGCAAATTTATTACATTCTAAAAAAATTCTTGCTTAATATTGTCACACAAAGTTTTTAGTGTTGAGCCAAATTTCTTAACACAGTAAATTCTTCAAATTATATATCTACTTTTTAATTAACATGATTTTTTATAATATTAGTTTCTTTTCTGTATAAATCATTCTTAACTTCTCTATCAAATATTTCTAATGAATATTTAAAATTACATTGTTCTAAGAGTAGCACTTTCATACAATTTAAAATTTCACCAAGCTCTTTACCAAATAAATCTACTCTTTTATTAAGCTTATTTTTACCATCTATACTCTTAATTTCTTCTCCCAATTTATCAACAGCCGAAATTCTATCATATAATTCTTCATATTTATTTATTATTTTAGTAAGATTCTTATGTAACATTTCTGCCTTATTTCTCATTTTGTGATTAAATAAATTATTCGAGTTGATTATTTTCCAATACAATATTTTTGATGTTTCATTCAACTCCAATAAATCTTTTTCTATAGTATTTTTAACACTAAATATCGTATCATTAATATCACATAATACTTCCACCATTTTATTAATTTCTACCTCCAAATCTGCTTAAATCATAAAATTTACACTAAATTATTTCTTCATATTATTTATTATTCACTATAGAAAATTATTCTCATTATACATGTACACTTTTAAATATTTGTTTTAAAAGTGTCTAATAAATCAATTATATCTGATGATATACAATCCATTTCTTCTAGTTTTTTTTCTGATAAATCCACATTACCATTTCTATATAAGTAAATAGCTTCTTTTGCTTTTTTATGTAAATTTATATGTGGATTTTCAATAGACTTAAATATAGGATTATCTAATATTTCCTTATTCTCTTCTCTGTAATACCATTTTCCTAATCTACATTCTTTATAGTCAGATGCGCACTCAGCATCTATATCATCTATTCCTAATAACATATTATATATTTTCCATTTCCATAATAAATGGTCTACTTTATAAATATCTATTTTTTCTTTAATGGACAAATCATCTATCTCTTTTTTTAATATTTGCGATCTTATATTCTCCACATTTTTACTTAATGAATATACTTTATTTCCAACGCTTCTACATATATTTTCTATCTTAGCAGCTTCAGATGACACCTCTGTCAATTCTTCTGCAAACATAGATGTTGCAGCATTTTGTTCTTCAGTTGTAGCAACTATGCTAGATATTTCTTCATCTATTTTTTTGATAAATTCTACACTATCATTAATTAAACTGGCAATATTATCTATTTCTAATTTTCCAATCTTCAATTTTTTTATTATACCTTTTGTGGCTAAACTAGATTCATCTGTCTCATTTTGTAATTCTATCATGCTTTTATTAATTGTTCTCACAGATTCCTTTGTATATTCTGATAATTTTTTAATTTCATTTGCAACAACCATAAAACCTTTTCCATGTTCCCCTACTCTCGCAGCTTCAATAGAAGCATTTAAAGATAACAATGTTGTCTGATCAGAAATCTCCTGAATTATATTTAAGACATTCCTTATTTCATCAACCTTCTTTTCAATATTCTCCATTTTCGTTATTGCAGTTTCTATATCTTCAAAAGATGTATCTATAAATTCTACTGATTTATTAACTTTATCAATACTATTTAATGCAACTACTTTACCATTATTAGAATTATCCGCTATAACTTGAATACTTGAAGACATATTATCAATTGTAGCTGATAATTCTTGGCTGGTTGCAACCATAGAATTTATAAATTCTGTTTGAGAATTTATGTTTATTATCATGTCTCTAATTAAATCTAATCCTATTATTTCATTTAATATGTCATTTATTTTTACTATATTTTTATTATTATTATTATAGGCTTCAAGTAATTTATTTATATTACTAACCAGCTTATCATTCTGAACATTGTCTGACTTCAAAAGGCACTTATTCTTAATACAATTTTCTAAATTATTATTCAAATCTTCTATAATTTTATTATTTTCTTTACTTCGGAAATTAAAAATTCTATAAATACTTTTTTTTAAATTCTGTATCATTTTTCATCTCCCATTATATTTTTCAAAAATTCGCAGTATAGTGTCACACAGATTTTTTCTTTTTAAGGATATCAGCAAAATATTCTTTTCATTTTATAGTTGTTATTTTAAATATTCATCAACTTAACCTTTATCAGCAATTATTTTTATTAATGTTTTATTTTCTATTAATTCAAAAACTGCTTATCTATCATCAATTCCTGCAGATGCTAAGAACAAATCAAAATAAAGCTATCTGTGGTAACCAATGCATGAAGTTTTAAGCCAAAATATTTTTATTTTTTAAAGCTCAATATCCATATGAAGCAATATCTTTGAAACATTTACTGAAATAATCTCTTAAAAATTTACAAACTTGTATTGGCATGCTATCAATAATTCGGATAGAGTCATTCATCAATTTTTTTAGCATTATAATAAGTGAACTCTAACATTGTAGTCATCTCCTTATTATATTATTGTAGTTAATTATATTTTTGTTGAGATGATTGCTTATTGTTAGAGTTTTTTATTACCACAACACGTTAGTTTATATTTTTACATAAAAGTTCTTTTTAATTGTCATTTACTATAAAAGTACTTTCTCTTCTATATCTTTTTTATAAGCCCTAGTAATTATATTGCTGTTAACTCAAGACCTATTTGAGCATATCACTTATCTCTATTATTGTATTTTTATACAATGTGAAACCTATTTCTTCACACTTCATTTATATAAGCTTTACTTTCATCAAGAATAAATTTAAAACATTAGCCTATTTACTCACACTATTTTTTTACTTTATATCTAGCCAATTCTCCATCAACTCTAGTTGCTTGTCTAGATAATTCATTAGTTGAATTTGTAATCTCTTCTAATGTAGATGAGTTCTTTTCAACTACATCTGCTATCTGATTCACGCCTTCAACCATTTGTGCAATAGCAATACTTTGACTATTAGATACTTCAGATACTTTTTTTGATAATTCTGTAGTTCTTACCACATTTTTAACAATTATACGTAAAGATTCCGCTGTTTCATTAGCTAACATACTTCCTTCACCAGCTTTTGAAATAGCATGTTCAATTATTTCTCTTGTATCTCCTGCTGCAATTTTAACTTCTTCTGCGAGTTTTCTAACTTCTTCTGCTACAACAGCAAATCCCTTTCCTGATTCTCCAGCTCTTGCTGCTTCTATAGCTGCATTTAAGGCAAGCAAATTTACTTGTGATGCTATATCATCTATTGTTTCTGTTACTTGTGATACTTGTTGTGCAGCCTCATTAATATCATTCATCGAGTTTCTAAGAGTATCCATTTTTGAATTTCCTTCATCAACTATCATTTTGGTTGACTCTAGATATTCCTCTGTCTTTTCTATATCTTTTGCATTCTCTTTTACTTGATCTGATATTTCTGTAAAACTTGCAAGTAACTCTTCTACTGCTCCAGCCTGTTCCATAGATCCTTCTGAAATTATTTCTGTTGTTGTATGTATATCTTCTGACCCCTCTGCTATTGACTTAGATGATTCCGCCATGTTCTTAAAAATATCATTTAATGTATCTATTATAATTCCAAATGATGTTTGTATTTCTTTAAATTGTCCTCTATAATCGATATCTTTATTTAATTCTATATCTAGATTTCCGCTTGCTAAAGTATTTAATGTAGTAACTTCATCATCAACATAAGATTTTAACAAAGTTATTGACTCATTCATTTCACTTATTACTTGTCCAATTTCATCATTTGAAATATATGTATTATCAGTTTCTAGTTTTCCTTCATTTAAATTTAAAGAAATTTTTCTTAAACTTTGTATTCCTTCAACTAAAATAGAGTTAATTACCTTCATAATCCAAATTGAAAAAGCTATAATTACAACACCAACAGCAACAGTAAATATAAAGTTATATAATGTAATCCTGTCACTTTTCTTTAAAGACTCCTCTGCACTAGCAGTCGTATTATCGCCTATCTTTTCTAATACTTCTCTAGCATTATCAATTGTATCTGCATATGTTGTTGTAAGCATATTTGCTGCTTCTTCATTATGACCATTTCTTATTAATTCCACTACTTTTTGTCTTTCAATTGCTGATTCATCCATATATTTGTTAAACTCATTTATCAAATTTGTATCAATAGAATCGTCTTCTTCAAGTCTTCCTTTAATACTGTTCATATTCTTTTTCAAGCTTTCTGCATGTTCATCTGCAATCTTTATATATTCATTTTTTTTAGTTATATCTTTCTCAATAATTGCCCTAGATGTATATTTATCTAATGCCTGAAGATTCACTCTCATCTGCCATACAGTATCATTAGTCACATATGAGCCATTATATATCTTTTCACTTAAACTTCCTACATTTGATAATGTGGATAATGATAATATCATAAATAAAATCATCATTGCAATAATAGCTCCGAAGGAAACTGTATTTCTTTTTTTTATTGAATAATTTTTATACTTTTCTTTTATCCATTTCATAAATATAGAATCCACCTTTCAAGTTTTTATTATAATTCAATGACTAAGCACTCATAATTTAGTGCTCAAATTTTATTCATAATTTAAAATTTTTTATTTATTTTCTCCTCCTCCTTATAAATTTAGAATAATTTATTAATTTTAAATATTATGCAGTGTTTCTTGTAATTATTTTCACAATTTTTACATTTATAGACTTTTGTTTCAATAATAAAACAAGATAAATATTTTGTCTAGTCATTTTTTTATAAATATACAAAAATATTAAATTATTATAAAAAAACCTTTTAAATTAACAATTTATTTTTTATTTTTATAAAAAATTATATATATCAATATTGTATGTGCATAAAAATAATTGTGCTTTCTAATTTATGTAGGTATACCTCTTTAAATTTTTCTTTACAAAGGATTCTATTATATTTTCGCTTTGCAAATTTTGTCGTTATATAGTAAAATATAATCAGAGGTATTCACTGTAACTATCAAAATCTAACAAAAAATCCTAGTCACTATTTTATTTAGTAATTAGGATTTTTTTACTTTAATTATTCAATTCTTGTTTATGGATTTCCTTAAATTCAGTTGAGAATACTTTTTGAAGAAATAGTTAAACTGCCTTTTATCTCAAGTCAATTTGGGATAGAATTGTCGAATTAAGTATTCATAATATTATTCTGATTACTTCTTAAACTTCAATAGGTAATGATTGTACCTTTTCTATTTCTTATTAGAGCCATTGCATTATTAGTATAATTGAAAATATTGTAGAAAACATGAGTAATTGACTTGATTATTTAACACTATTTTCTTCATCTTTATTGCCAATATATTGACTAATGATAGCTGCACCACCTGAAGCAATTGCTGTAAATAGATAGATAAAAACAGTATTAAACATATTCACGAGTGAGACTTCTGATACTGCTGATTCCCCTACAAAACTTACAACAAAAGTATCTACAATACCTACCATCATCACCAATAATTGTTCTAAAAACAAAGGAACAATCATGTTTTTTAAATCCTTATTACTAAATAATATTTTATCCTCCCCGTATTTTTATCCAAAAAACTGTTTCATTCATTCTACTTATTTTCTGCCATAACTCCAACTAAGCTATGAGGTTTATAAAGTTCTTCTAAATAAATAATTTCTTCATCCGTCAATTTAACTGTTACTGCCTTAACAGCTCCATCAATATGATGTGGTTTTGTTGCACCAATAATAGGTGAAATGACTTTTGTAAGTAACCAAGCCAATGATATTTCAGTCATAGAGACACCTTTTTTCTCAGCTAATTCTTCAACTCTATGAATAATTGCTAAATCTTCATCATGTGTTATATCATATTTCCCTTTCGCATAAATATCTTCACTTAAGCGTTTAGACTCTTCACCAGGATGTTTAGCTAATCTTCCAGATGCTAACGCACTATATGGTGTCATAGCAATGTTATGAGCAACACAATATGGTTTCATTTCTCTTTCTTCTTCTCTGAAGATTAAATTATAGTGACCTTGAATAGATACAAATTGTTCATAACCTTTTGCTTTAGCTATCTCATTAGCCTTGGCAATCTGCCATGCATAACAGTTAGATATTCCAATATATCTGACTTTTCCTTGCCTTATAACATCATGTAAAGCTGCCATAATATCTTCAATAGGTGTATTATAATCCCACATATGAAGAATATATAAATCAACATAATCCATATCTAATCTTTTTAGACTCCCATTTAAGCAATTCTCAATGTGCTGTTTAGCATCAATCCCTTGTTCAATCTCTTCTTGAGTTCGAGGAATAAACTTTGTAGCAATGATAACATCCTCTCTTTTGGCATATTCTTTGATAGCTTTTCCTAAGAACGCTTCACTTGTTCCCCTTTGATAACCCATTGCAGTATCAAAGAAATTAATACCATTATCTAATGCATATTTAATAATCTTTTTAGACTCTTCATAAGGCAAAGTCCATGAATGCATTCCTTTTTGTGCTTCACCAAAACCCATACATCCTAAACATACCTTAGATACCATTAAATCTGAATCACCTAATTTTACATATTCCATAAAATGACCTCCTATTATCTTATAACTTCTTTTAAACTAAACTTATGATTATATTTGTTCCCTTACTATTTATCATCATACTTGCATTTTCATCTAATATATAGAATATAGATGTCGCATTTGTTTTTTCAAAAGCCTTATAATCTATCCTGATTGTTTTTGGAGCAACAGCTTGCTCTTTCTCATTTATCTTTATATCCATCAAAAAAGTCTCCCCTCTTTTTAAATATAATATTATTGAAAAGAGTAAGAGACTTCAATTTACATAAAATATGAAATGTCAAGAAATTGACATTCTTATAAAATTGTCAACTTTTACTATATGGATTTCCCGTATTTTCACCGTCTTTAAAAAGTTCCTTCATACCAATTCCTCTCATTTCTACAATCATTCTTACGATTTCTTCACATGAAACTGGCATATCAGATAAAATCCATGATAAAGTCATAGCACTTGATGCACTAGCATGATAAATTGTAGCAAATTTTAGAGTTTCAGGCATTAGTTTAGAACCATATAATTCCTGATGCCACTTAAGATCAAATTCTTTGCAATGCTCAAAGATATAATCTTTTAAGCAATTCTGTCCTTCCATCATGGATGCTTGTTTCATAAAGCAATGATATTTTTTCATATTTTCAAAAGCAAGAAGAAGTGAATCATAAAAGTTCATACTCATATTTTTATCATTAAACTCTGGAACAATCCTTGTATCATAAACATATTGAATTAAATCATTTTTATCAATAAAATGATTATAGAATGTTTGCCTGCTAATTCCTGTTTTATCTAATAACTGCTTAATTGTCATTGACTCTAAAGACTGCATCTCACATAATTCTAATAGTGCAGTAGCTAATAAATTCTTAACATTTATAGCCATTACTATCACCTACCTCAATTCAATTTTACCCAAAACCCAATTAAATATCAAACATAATAAACTGAATAATGAAAGGGGCAGTCGCACAAAGAATAAAAACTACAATATATTGTAGTTGAACTTTGAATTCTACAACAAAATGTTATGGCTACATTTCTTAATGCAACAGCTCCTTAAATTGATAAGGAAATCCAATAAGAAAAATAGTTATATTCTACCGTTCTTACTATCTATTATCTTAAGAGAAAGGAAAGTGTACTAGATGGATTTAAAAATAGAAGATTTAAGTATAGGTTACGGTAATAAAACTATATTATCAGATGTTAATTTAGTTTTTAAACCTAAGATTATATCAGTTATAGGGCCAAATGGTGCAGGAAAATCAACACTTATAAAAGCAATAGCTGGTATTAATAAAGTAAAAAAAGGAACTATTAGTTTTAATGAAAGAAAAATTGATAAGAATTATAAAGAATTTTATTCAAAATACCTTGGATATTTTCCTCAGTTTTTACCTACAAATTCAGTCCTAACAGTATTTGAAGTTATATTGCTTGGTATGATTGATTCATTATCACTTAGAATTAGTGATGAAGAACTGATAAAGGTAATGTCCATAATGAAGAAACTTAATATAGATGGGCTAGCAAAAAAACGCATGACTGAGTTAAGTGGTGGTCAACAGCAGATGGTATCCTTAGCTCAAGCAATTATTAAAGATCCTAAGGTTTTACTTTTAGATGAACCACTTAATAATCTTGATATATATAGACAATTTGAAATATTAGATATTATCAAAAAAATAACTTATAAAAATGATATTATTACAGTAATTGCAATTCACGATTTAAACTTAGCAGCTAGATATGCAGATGAAATTATAGTTATTCATGATGGAAAGGTATATAGCAAAGGAAATCCTAAAGAAGTGCTGACTAAAGAACTTCTTAGGGAAGTATACAAAGTAGATGCTGAAATAACTATAGACAGTAATAATATACCATCAGTTAATCCAATAGGAATGGTAAAATAGACCTATTTTATTAGAATAAGCTTTAAATATAAATTTAAACATGAATAAGGAGAAAATCAAATGATAAAAAGAAAAAAAGGTATTTTAAAAATATGTACTATGCTACTAACAGGTGCATTGCTATTAAGTGGATGCTCAAGTAATAGTAATGGTAATAATAGTGCAAAAACTAAAAGTGATACAATCACAATTACTGATTCAGTTGGAAGAGAAGTTACTTTAGAAAAAGATATTGATAGAATTGTACTTGTTAGAAGCAGAGATATTTTTGAAATAGAAGTTCTACTTGGCGATGAAATGCCAGATAAAATTGTAGGCTGGAGTGATGATTTACAAACAAATGATTCAGATACATACAAAAAGGTAATTGAAACATTCCCAGAAATGGCCTCTATACCTAGTATAGGTAATAATGCTAATGATACTATAAGCACCGAAGCTGTTTTAGCATTAGAACCAGACTTAGTATTAATGAACGCTTCTATGGCACAAGGAAATTTTGATTATGTAGAAAAGCTAGAAGAAGCTAATTTACCGATTGTATATTTAGATTCAGTAAGTAATCCATTATCATCACCACAAGAAAGCTTAGCAATTTTAGGTGAAATTTTAGGTAAGCAAGATAAAGCAAATCAAGTAATAGAATATATGAATAAACAAGCTTAATATCCTCCTTAATTATATATTTTCTCTTAAAAGTTAGATGTGTACTTAATTAAATTCTTCTATAAGATTTACTTCTACATACACTCTTTCACTTTTTGCTTTAATACATACAAGGTTAATTAATTATACTTAACTTGTCCATTAATTTAGTTTAAATAACTTGTTAACGTATCCTTAAGATCAACTCTCATCTGCCATACAGTGCCATTAGTCACATATGAGCGCCATTATATATCTTTTTTACTTAACCCTCCTACATTTTCCAATTTAGATAATGATAAAATCATCATTACAATAGTAGCTCTGAAAGAAACTGTATTTCTTTTTTTATTGAATAATTTTTATATTTTTCTTTTATCCATTTCATAAATATAGGATCCACCTTTCAAGTTTTTATTATAATTCAATGACTAAGCACTCATAATTTAGCGCTCAAATTTTATTCATAATTTAAAATTTTTTATTTCTTTTATCTTCCTCCTTATAAATAAAAATAATCTATACATCAAACTATTATATCATGTATCTATATCAACGCAAATAGGCTATTCTTATAGGTTTCTATCATATCATTATAAGATAATCAACACTATTTTATAGTATAAAATAATACTCTTTTTTCTATTTAAAATACCATATTTTTATATTCATTCTTGTATTTGGGTAGATAATATTTTTAAAATTATATTAATCATTTTTCTTCTAATAAAACATGAAAAAAGGTTGTAGCTTAAACTACAACCTATAATATAAAATTATCTTCTATTTTCTTCTTTCTTGCCTCTTTACTATATATTTAATTATAATTGGAGTTATTATACTTGTTATTATTGATGCTAAGGCTATTTGAGACATTGCAACATTCACAAACGGAGCATATGCATCACTAATTTCAGCTGCTAATGAGGGTACTGAAATAGATAATCCTGCTACAGATGACATTGCAATAGCTGCATAACCAGGCCTTTTTACAACTTTTCTATCTAACAATAATAAAGGCAAAAGACTCACTAAATAGAATATTAATGTGAGAATTACTCCTGATACTCCTGACTTTAAAGCTACTATAATATCTATACTACTACCAAAGCATATTCCCATGAAAGGCAAAAGCATTCCTGTAGCTGATGCATATAGCTTCTTAAAATCACCATCTAAATTTCCTAAAATCATACCTAATATAAATGGAAGCAGATTAGCTATTATTGTATTTAAATCTATTCCTTGTCCATTTGCTGAGCTTAAAATCATAAGTGGAATTGCAGGTACCACTATTAGATTTAAAAAGCCAAAAGCTGCTCCATCTATTTCATCTCCATAATCATTAACTAAGGCTAGATATAATCCTGGATTACAACTTGTAATTGTAGCAATAATGGCAACTGCAGATATTCCAAATACTCCTTCTATTCCAAAGAATTTAATCACTAATAATCCAATAATATATGATATAAATAGCTTTCCAATGCATAGTAATCCTGCTCTTTTAAGAACACTAACTATGTTTTTTATATTAAATTGTGTACCAGAGGCAAATAGCATTAATCCTACTAATACCATAGTACTCTTATTAGTAAAAAGTGCTGTTGTTGGATTCCCTATTTGAAAAATCTCAGGAAAAAAAGTGTTTATTATTGCAGAAAGTATCATGGGAACTATAAGTAGTCCCCCTGGTACTTTCCTAATACTATTTAATATTTTCATAAATCTTAAAGTTCTTTTCCATTGGTAGCTATAACATTCTTATACCAATAGAATGAATCTTTCTTGTAACGTTTCATTGTTCCATTACCATAGTCATCTTGATCTACATATATAAATCCATAACGCTTTGACATTTCTGATGTCCCTGATGAAATCATATCAATTGGTCCCCACATTGTGTAACCAATAACTTCTACTCCATCTTCAATAGCAAGCTTTAATTGTTCAATATGTTTACGTAAGAAATCTACTCTATATGGGTCATGTACTTTATTATCTTCTGTTAATTCATCAAAAAATCCCGAACTATTTTCAAGTATAAAAACAGGTAATCCAAATCTATCATATACATGATTTAATGTATATCTTAATCCTATTGGGTCAATTTGCCATCCCCATTCATTTGCATCAAGATGCGGATTTTTATAAACACTATGAACATTACCAGCAGTAAGCTCTAGCTGATCTCCATCATCACTTGATATCATAGAATTATAGTATGACATTCCTACAAAATCAGCTGTATTTTCCTTTATAACTTCCAAATCTCCATCTTTTATATTTAACTTAATGTTATGTTCTTCAAAATATTTCTTTGAATAATATGGATACTTACCACCATTTAAAATATCTAAATAGAATAGATTTTTCATTTGATCATCCTTTTGCATTGCTAGGGCATCTGCTGGCTTGCATGTATAAGGATAAGTAGTAAAGTATGCTACCATGCTGCCAATTTTATTTTCTTTATTTATTTCATGAGCAAGTTTTGTAGCTTTTGCAGCTGCAACAAATTGATGGTGAAGAGCTTGGAATAACATTTCTTCATAGTTTTCTTGCCCTTCATCTATTACTCCCATAGTTTTAGGACCAGCTTTAATACTCATGTTTATTTCATTAAATGTTACCCAATACTTTACTTTTCCTTTATATCTATTGAATATTACCTCACAATATCTTAAATATAAGTCAATTAACTTTCTGTTATACCATCCACCAAACTTTTCAATTAAAACTATTGGAAAATCAAAATGTGATATTGTTATTAGCGGTTCCATACCATTTTTTAAACATTCGTCTATAACACTATCATAGAACTTTAATCCTAATTCATTTGGCTCTTTATCATCACCATTTGGAAATAAACGTGCCCAAGAGATTGAATATCTAAACACTTTAAATCCCATTTCTTTAAATAAAGCCATATCTTCCTTATATGTATGATAAAAATCTATTCCTCTTCTTTTTGGATACTTTATTGTATCAGGATCATTTTTAGCTTCCGCTATCATTTCCTTTGTAATTTTAAGCTGCTTAGTCACTTTTCTATCATTTTTAGGATTAAATGGCATTACTTCTGGAACAGTAAGTGTCTTACCATCTACATTGTAAGCACCTTCAGCTTGACAAGCTGATAAGGCACCTCCCCATAAAAAGTTTTTTGGAAATCCTTTATTCATATAAATCTACCTCTCCTTCTATATTTTGTGTACAAATCTTATGCACTTATTTAATTATTTATATTAATTTCAATAAATTATCATTATTTGTTACTTCACCATTTTTTACAACTAAGACATCCTCATATTCATCAGAATTTGTAATTATAAATGGAGTTATAACATCATATCCTTCTTTCTTAATTTCATCTAAATCAAACTCAACTAATAAATCTCCTGCTTTTATAGTCTGCCCATTAGTTATATGACTCTTAAAGTGTTTACCTTCTAAGTTTACAGTATCCAATCCAATGTGAATTAATACTTCTACACCATCATTAGATTTTAAACCAATAGCATGCTTTGTACTAAAAATTGCTTCCACTATTCCATCAAATGGAGCCATAACTTTACCTATCTTAGGTTCAATTGCAACTCCTTTTCCCATTAATCCTTCAGAAAATACACTATCATTAACTTCAGCTAGATCTTTAACACTTCCCTCTACTGGACTTTTTATCATAACCCCTTCATGAGAGACTACATTTTCTTTTTTAGCTTCTGTTTTATTATCCTCACCAATTACAGAATCATCTACTCCAGCAATAATAGTAAACACACATCCTAAAACAAATGCTGCTACAACACCAATTATAATGTAAATATATTTATCTGCATTAAATGTTGTAAGAGATAAAATTCCTGGAATAGCAATAGCATTTGCATGAGCATTAACCATACCATAGAATCCACTTACTAACCCTGCTGCTAAACATCCAGCAAAGAATGGCTTCTTAAATCTTAAAGTAACTCCATAAATAGCTGGTTCTGTAATCCCAAAAAGAGCTGTTAATGAACTTGATCCTGCTGCTGCTTTCATAGTTTTATTTCTAGTCTTTAAGAATACAGCAAATGCTGCACCTGCTTGTGCCATATTAGCAGCTAAAGCACTTGCTGTTAATACAGTACTTCCTGTATCTGCAACTTGTTGAATTTGCATTGGCATAATTGAATAGTGCATACCAAACATAACAAGTATAGGTCTAAAGAATCCTAGTAAAGCACCTGCAATAATTCCACTTGTTGCAAATAACATATTTAATCCTTCAGCAATCCATGTACCTACATATGATCCAAATGGTCCTATTGCAATTAATTGAACTGGAACCATAATTAATAATGTAATCATTGGAACAAGTAATACCTTAAGTAAATCTGGGACTATCTTTTCAACAAACTTATAAACATAACTTAATAACCATACTGATAATATTATTGGAATTACCGTAGAAGTATACTTAACTAATAAAATAGGTAATCCTAAAAAACTTATTTTATCAACACCAGTTTGAGCAATTTTACTTGCTGCATCTAAAATTGTCGGATGTAATAGACATGCTGCTAAAGCAACTGCTAAATATTCATTAGTTTTAAACTTTCTTGCTGCACTAACAGCTAAGAAGAATGGCATAAAATAAAACACACAGTCAGATATCATATTAAATATTGTAATAAATCCTGTTGAAGGATCCACCATACCTGTTGAAGTCATTAGGGAAGATAAACATTTCATCATACCACATCCAACAAGTGCTGGAAGTATAGGCGTAAATACTCCTGATATAGTTTCTATAAATGCATTAAAAGGATTTTTCTTAGCCTTAGGCATCTCTGTACCATCATTATTTGAGAAATCACCAAGTTTCACAAATTCTTCATATACTTTGTTTACCTTAGCTCCAATTACAACTTGTAATTGTCCACCACTATGTTGTGCTTTCAAAACACCTTCTAATGTATCTATTGCTTTTAAATTTACTTCTGCTTCTGATTTAACAACAAGTCTTAATCTTGTAGCACAATGAGTAGCAAGGGTAATATTTTTTTCTCCACCACTTAATTCAAGAATTTTTTGAGCTAATTCCTTATTATTCATCTATCTCTCCACCTTTTGTTTTATAATATATATTTAAAACTTTTAAATCTTAGCCAGCATTTGATTTATAAGTTATAAAATCAAAATAAAAATGACCAAAGACTAATGTAATTATAGATATAGTAAATAATCACATTAATTTTTGGTCATGCCTGATCGAATCAGTTACAGTCCTAATTATTTTGTTTTCTTATTCTTTGGATATGAAGCATTAAATATAATTTTTCATCATTTGTACACTTCCATCCATATTTATTATTTAAATGTTTCTCTATTATTTCAACACACTCTAACTCTTCTGTTAGCTTATCCTTCATAATAGTAAACATATCGCTATTTTCATTATCCAATGGTTTATTGTTTACCTGTCTAAGAATAAAATATCTTATATGAGCTACAAATCTAGTAAATTCAAATGAGTCTTCATTAAACTCTATTTTAAATTTATATTTTATTAAATTAAGAATTTCTCCCATAATAGTTGTTATCTTAGTTGTTTCAGTCATATCATGTTTGCCAAGCTGAGCATTTATAAAATGTAGTGCTATAAATGCTGCTTCATTTTTATCTAATTTAACTCCAAGTTCATTTTCAATAATATCTAATGAATGAAATCCTATCTCATACTCTTTAGGGTACATATGTTTAATTTCCCATTGAAGTGGATTTCTAACTTGTATTCCTTCTTTATTTCTTTGAATAGCAAAATTAATGTGATCAGATAAAGTTAATAAAATATCTGCATTAAATTCCATATTAAGTTCTTTATAACCACTTCGTATAATTTTTTCTGTTACTTTGATCACTTCATTAGGGATGGATTCTAAAATTTCAGAAGCTTTTGTACTTTGAGGAATTACATACTTTTTCTCTATCAGAGATAAGTCTTCTAAAATATATGGTGTTTTTCGGAATCCTAATCCCTTTCCAACAACTATAATTTCTTCCTCTTTATCGTTCAAAGCTAATACAACATTATTATTTAACTTTTTTACTATCTTCATCTTTAGTACCTCCCTCCCTTATTTATTTTTAAAGCAAAAATGACCAAACATTAATATAATTATCCATAAATAATCACATTAATTTTTGGTCATGCCTGATCGAATCAGTTACAGTCCTTACAATGTATACGATAACAGACTTTCGAATTCTTGTCAATACTTTTTATAAAAATTATTTTTAAATTGATACAATTCCTTTGAAAGCAAATTTTTGAACCTATTGCGAACTAAATTTTTGTCTAACATTATATCAACTTCTTTTATTAAAACTGATGATGTCACACTAAATAATTAGTGCATAGTTCCTTTTTTGTGCAAAAATAAATCTCAAACCCAATAAGTTTGAGATTTATGATAAAAGGAGCTATTGCTAATTGATTTTAATCCGCTAATACAACAGACCCATCTACATTCCATACAAACGTCTAATTATTACTTATCCAATAGATTTCCTATTATTAGCAACCTTAATTGTTGTATCAACAACATTATCAACGGTGAATCTAAATTACTTAAATGACTCATTCGCACACTCTAGCATCTATAAAATAAGAAAAGTTACTTATTGCAGCATAGCTGCTCTTTTTATAAGTGCATATTCTTAAGCAGAGAGCCCAAATCTTGTATTTGGTGCGAATCACTTACACCTACGAATGCACATGAGTAGGTGTTTCCTTGGCATATAATGCTTGGTGAGGTACGAGCCTGGCAGTATAGCCCATCTTCATCTGCTGATGAAGATATTTCATTAAGTAATTCCTTCTAATTCCCATGAGATAAGCATATTCTTATATTCTTATATTCTTATATTCTTATATTCTTATATTCTTATATTCTTATATTCTTATATTCTTATATTCTTATATTCTGGACATTTTTTCATTATTAAAATAATTACACAATAATTTTTTATTTAAACTATGTATATCTAAAATTAATATTTTTAGCACTAATCAACATAATATGTTATGTAACTTATAAATATATTTTTATTATTATAAAGATCTATAATCTCTCCTTCTAATTTATGATTACTTTTAATAATCTTGACAAGAGGTTTAAATGAATTTTTTGTATTATTTTTAATTACGATCCCTATATCTCCATCGTTAAGAGTCACCCTCGTATCTAATGTAAACACTTCTACACGCTTTAAAAACTATCCTAATATTTCCATATCAAACCCTTTTAAATTTTTTTCAAATTCTCTTCAAATAATATTTGATTTTTATCTAACATTATATGATTTATTTTTATTTCATAAAAGCTATAAACTATACTTATTATTCTAGCAAAACTACTAATTTCTTCACCTTCTAGTTTATTAGGATACCCTAAGCCATCAAATTGTTCATGATCATGTAAAATTGCAAGTAATATTTCTTCGTCTAATGAATAATTTTTCTTTAAATATTCATAGCCTAATATAGGATGTTGTTTATATGCATATTTTATATTTTTTTCAACCTTCGATGACACTAATACTATATCTTTTAATAATGCAGCTATACAAAGTTTTATTAATTTCTCCCTTCTCAGATTCATTTTTGCCCCTAATATTACAGACATAATTGCCACATATATTGTTTGCTCAATAATAGAACTTACAACAATCTTATTGGGCTCATATAATATTTTAAGATTATCAGCTTCTAAAGAATATCATTCACAAACTGTGTCGCTATAACCATCGCATCATCTAATTCTTTACTTCCGCTTCCCCTCTAATAACCTTATTGGCAATATCTTCTAACCCCCTAATGCTTTTGTATAAATAATCTATTTTCATGGTGTATTTACTCTGTTTGTTATTAAAACAATACTCATCATTAATATATACATATGATATACCCAAGTTGTCTAAAATTTCTACCCCTTTTGGAGTAATTTTTGTCCTTCTTTTAACATTAATCTCCAATTGTTATCAATTACATTGATAGCAATCTCAGAATTTTTCTTTCAATTTTTTTACTGGTACTAATCTCATCTTTCATAACTCCTCTTGCTAGTTAATTATGCGGCTAAACTTTATCTTAAATTATACAATAGCTTTAATCTTCTCTTACTCTCCTACTACAGATAATTTTGTAGCAATTAATGCAATCAAGTCACTTTGTTACTTAAATATTATTATTTAGTTTTTCTTCAACCTCTTTAGCTACAATATCATAATCTTTATCAAACATAGATATTGTTTTTACACTATATTCATTTATTCCTGTTTATAATACTACCTTTGTCTTTTGAATTTCATTAGAATATACAACGTATGTTACTACATATTTGCCTGTTTGAAAGCTTACTAATGGTTCATAGGCTCTGAGTCTTATGAAATCGGCTTCATTTTATCTGTTGTTTATAATTCTAGGTGAATAATATGTATAATCTTCCATTAGAAAGATGCCATACACATGAAGACTTTTTACTCAACAAATTAGAATTTATCTATATTGATAATTATTTTTATAATAATTTTGATGTTTATTTTTCTCTACACTTTATTCCATAATTTCCTCTACTACAATTCTCATATCCTCTGTATATTTCATACTTCTTACCATTTATTTCAACTTCATCATCTCCTGTAAATATACAAGAATCCCCATTTTCATCACAATATTTAGAAATTGCTTCAATAGCTTTTGTAAGTGTAGGATAACTACCACTATCCTCATATGGAACCCAAAATGCTTTCTTAAACATAAAAAACTTTTCAAACTTTTTTATAAAATTAGAATAAGAGACAACGCACTTATTAAATAATAGCATTACCTCTCATTTTAATTTTAGACTTGTTATTTTATTTCATATACCTAATCTAATAAATTGATTTATATATTTCTAAAATTTCTTCAATACTTGTATCTCTTGGATTACCTGGAGTACATGCATCTGCCATAGCTGATTCTGCAAGTGCTTTTAAGTCTTCTTCTTTTACTCCAATTTCTCTTAAAGTCTTTGGAATTCCAACGTCTTCTGAAAGTTTTTTGACTGCATCAATAGCAGCTTTTCTATATTCTTCTTGAGACATATTATCTACACCAGTAACTCCCATTGCCCTTGCAATTTCTCTATATTTTTCACCTGTAGCTTCTGCATTATATTCCATAACATATGGCAGAATTACTGCATTTGCTATTCCATGTGGAGTATCATAAAATGCCCCAAGTGGATGAGCCATACCATGTACTATTCCTAAACCTACATTACTGAAGCCCATACCAGCAACGTATTGTCCAAGTGCCATATCTTCTCTGCCTTTTGGTTCATTATTTACTGCACTTCTAAGAGAACGCGATATTATTTCTATAGCCTTTAAATGAAGAGCATCTGTTAATTCCCATGCCCCTTTAGTTATATATCCCTCAATTGCATGAGTTAAAGCATCCATTCCAGTTGCTGCTGTTAATCCCTTTGGCATTGATGACATCATTTCTGAATCAACTACTGCAATTATTGGAATATCATGTGGATCAACACATACGAATTTACGTTTCTTTTCTTCATCAGTTATTACATAATTAATAGTAACTTCTGCTGCTGTTCCTGCTGTTGTTGGTACTGCTATAATATCAACACATTTCTTTTTAGTTTCTACCGCACCTTCAAGACTTCTTACATCTGAATATTCAGGATTATTTATTATTATTCCAATAGCCTTTGCTGTATCAATTGATGATCCACCACCAATAGCTATAATATAATCAGCTTTAGCTTCTTTAAATTTTTCTATACCTTTTAAAACAACATTTATAGTTGGATTGGCTTTTACTTCATCAAAAATTTCAAATTCTAAATTATTATTTTTTAAAAGTTCAGTTACTCTTGTTGCTACATTAAATTTAATTAAATCTTTATCTGTTACTACTAAGGCTTTTTTATATCCTCTTATTTTTGCTTCTGTAACAATATTTTCAATTGCTCCTGCCCCTATATAGCTGGTTTCATTTAATACCATTCTATTTGCCATTTAAATCCATCTCCTTAATATTTAATTTTTCTATATCGATCTAATCTCCAACTACTACTCCCTTTTGAATCATAATATTAGCGTAAAGTGCCTTTTCACTTGTTGCAATAATAGCATAGGCCTTCTTTGCTTCTTCATAAAACGCAAAACGTTCAATATTGCCTATACAATTTTTTCCTCTATCGTCATATTTATTTATAATTTTCTCATATTCTTGCCAAATAGGAGTCTCTACATCATCTCCTGGCATAACTTCCATTAAGTTTACTGAATTTTCAACATAAGTATCTAAAGGAAAGACTTTTAAAATAGCATCTAAAATTTCTGGCACACCATGACCATCACATCTAATAACAATTGCATTCTTTCCCATGCTTTCAGCTGGAAAGTTTCCATCAGAAATAACCAATCTATCACTATGTCCCATTTCACATAATACTTTTAATAACTCTGGCGATAAAATTTGTGGTATTCCTTTTAGCACTTTATTACCTCCTTAAATCTCTCATAAGCTTTATTCCAAAGTGATATATCCTCTGGATTATATTCCTTAATATCAGATGATTTTTCAATAATTCTCTTAGCTTCATCTAATCCTTTAATTAATCCTAAAGCAATTAATTGTAATGCAATATTTCCAAACACTGTTGCTTCTATAGGCCCCGCTGTTACTTTACAGTTACATGAACTTGAAGTCATTTGACAAAGTAATTTACTTTGAGTACCTCCACCTACCATGTATATATTTTCATATGTTTTATTAGTGCACTCTTTTATTTTTTCAAGTTCATATCTATATTTCAAAGCAAGACTTTCATCTATACATCTAACAATTTCTGCTTTTGTTTCTGGTACTTCTTGATTTGTGCGCTTACAATATTCACGAATACGTTCTGGAATATTGCCTGCCGGTACAAATTCTGGAGCATCTGGATCAATAAAGCACTTAAATGGCTTTGCTAAGGCTGCCATACTCTCTAGCTGGCCAAATCCATATTCTTCTCCTTCTTTAATCCATTGTCTGCGACTTTCTTGTATAAGCCATAAACCAATTATATTTTTTAAAAATGAAGCTTTTCCACCATCCCCCCCTTCATTAGTTATGTTGTATTTACTTGATATATCATTAATTAATGGTCTTTCTAGTTCTGTTCCAAACAATGACCATGTGCCACAACTAATAAATATAAAATCTTTTTCTTTGTTAGGTACAGATACAAGAGCACTCTGAGTATCATGACCTGCTACTGAAACCACATCACATTTTTCTATCCCTAGTTCTCTGCAAATATCATCTGAAACCTTTCCAATACTTGTACCTGTAGGAATGATTTCTGTAAATAGTCTCTTAGGAATGTTAAGAGCATCTATTACTCTATCAGACCAAGTTTGCTTTCTTGCATCTAATAACTGTGTAGTTGATGCAATGGAATATTCAGTTATTTTTAACCCTGTAAGCATATAATTGAATAAATCTGGCATTAATAAAATTTTATCTGCTCTCTCTAAAATATATGACCTCTTTTCAACTAATGATAGTAATTGAAATGCTGTATTAATCTCCATGAATTGGTTACCTGTAATATTGTAGAATTCCTCTTTAGAAATCTTTTCTAAACTTTTTTCTAACATTCCATTTGTTCTGCTATCTCTATAATGAATAGGATTTTCTATTAAATTTCCATACTCATCAATAATTCCAAAATCAACTCCCCAAGTATCCACACCAATACTACAAAAGCTGCCATAATGTTTTGCTTTTATGATCCCTTGCTTTATTTCATAAAATAATCTCAATACATCCCAGTACATAGTGCCATTTACAACAACTGGATCATTAGAGAATCTATGAATTTCTTCTATTTCAATTGTATTTCCATCATATGTTCCAAGCATTGCTCTTCCACTAGATGCACCAAAATCAAATGCTAGTACCTTTTTTTGTTTCATATTTTCACCTGCTAACTCTTTTGATTGTGCGTTCTTTTATAATTATGAATATAAATTTACTTTTTCAAACTTTATTTAATGCATTATCAAAAAATAACAAGTCAAATCTGCCTTCCTATCTTACATCATAATTCTTCAGTAGGCTTACTTAATTAATCAAGTTATTAGACTAATCTACTTTAATTATCTGATGAAAAATATCCTTGGCATATTGGAACTTGTTATTTTCTTTAATATAATATGCCTAATTTAAAATTACTATTTATATAGTGGTCCATAAGTAGCACAAGCTCTAAAATCTTGTCCTTCTTTATCTTGTCCAAAAGCATTCCAAGCTGCTGGTCTGAATATTTTTTCATCTGGAACATTATGCATGCATACTGGAATTCTCAAAATAGAAGCTAAAGTTATTAAATCTGCACCTATATGTCCATAGCTTATTGCTCCGTGATTAGCTCCCCAATTATTCATAACATCATATGCTGATTTGCATGGACCTTCTTTTGTTGTTCTTGGAGCAAACCAAGTACAAGGCCAAGTATAATCTGTTCTCTTCCATAAAACTTCATTAACCTCGTTTGGAAGTTCAACTGTCCATCCTTCTACTAATTGAAGTACAGGACCTAATCCTTTAACAATATTAATTCTAGCCATAGTACAAGGCATAACATCCTTTGTTAAGAATCTTGATGAGAATCCGCCGCCTCTAAAATATCCTTGATCTGCTGGATTCCATGTTGTAGCTTCAAGAATATTCTTTTTATCCTCTTCTGTGATTTCCCAGAAAGGTTTAATAACAGCATTTCCATTTGCATCCTTTGCTCCACCATTAGCATCTAAGCATGCTGCACCTGAATTAATTAAATGTATAAATCCGCCAGCCTCTTTAGCAGCTCCTTCAATTTTATAACCTGTTGCTTTTTCAACTGCCTCTTCACTCCAATAAGTACGAACATCAGCAAATATTTGAGCTGTATTTGTTAAAAGCTTATTAAATAACATTGTTGCAGCATTTAATGTATCATTTTCAGTTGCTAATATATAAGGCTCTCTAGGTCCATTCCAATCAAATGATGTATTTAATAAAGATTCTGAGAAGTCACAATTTGGATAGAAATCAGTCCATTGTCTTTGACCTTGGAAACCTGCTGCAATAGCATTATGTCCAACTTTTTCTTCTTCACAACCTTGTGGAAGATTTTCATTTCCATTCATTAAGTCCTTAATAATACACATCATTTTAACAGTAAATTCCCAATCTTTATCTTTTTCTTCTCTAGTTTTTTGAGCTCCTACTGGATTTTTATCAAAGCCTTCTTTACAATGCTCCTTTGTCCATGCAAGAGCTTTTTGGAATTCAGCTTCATCATAGATGCCTTCTGTCATTCTTCTTATGATTTCCACTTCATCCACTGATTCAATTCTCATTCCTAGATATTCTTCAAAGAATTCTGGACTTATTATTGATCCGCCAATTCCCATACAGATAGAACCAATTTGTAAATAAGATTTTCCTCTCATAGTAGCTGCTGCAACAGCTGCTCTACCAAATCTTAATAATTTTTCTTTTACATCCTCTGGGATTTCTGTATCATCTGCATCTTGAACATCACGTCCATATATTCCGAATGCTGGTAACCCCTTTTGTGCATGTGTTGCAAGTACAGATGCTAAATATACTGCTCCTGGTCTTTCAGTTCCATTAAACCCCCATACACCTTTTATTGTCATTGGATCCATGTCCATTGTTTCTGCACCATAACACCAACAAGGAGTAACTGTAAGAGTAATATCTACACCTTCTTTTTTAAACTTTGATGCACAAGCTGCTGATTCAGCAACTCTTCCTATTGTTGTGTCTGCTATGACAACCTTTACTGGCTCACCATTAGAATATTTAAGATTTGATCTAAATAATTCTGCTGCTGCTTTTGCCATTCCCATAGTTTGTTCTTCAAGAGAACCTCTTACATCTAACATGCCTCTTCTTCCATCAATAGTTGGTCTTATTCCAATTACAGGATAATCTCCTATTAGTCTGTTTTTTGCCATATTAGCCATCCTCCTCAAATTATTAACTATTTTAATATAAATCTTTACTATATTACTTATTTCTAATTTCCTCTTGATTACGATTTCATTATACGATTATAATTTAATTAATACTTGTGTTATAATGGCAAAAAATATAACAATATTCATATTTATTTAAAGGAGAAATTGTAATGAGATATTCAGAATATAATGAAGTTAAGCAAAGAGGTACTTTTGACTTTCCCATAGAATTTTATTATGTAGACAAATTACATCCTAGGTATAAAATGTCCTATCATTGGCATTTAGAATATGAAATAATAAAGGTTTTAAAAGGTACACTTAATATTTATCTGAATCAAAAAGAAATCTTGGTAAAAGAAGGCGATATAGTTATTATAAGAGATGGTATTTTACACTCTGCCGAACCTGAAGATTGTACATATGAATGTATTGTTTTTAATATGAATATGCTATTAAAAGACAATTTTTCTGGAATGAAATATATTCAACATCTAATAAATCATAATATAATTATTAATGATTATTTTCCAAAATCCAATTCTAATTTTAATAAAATCATATCTAATTTATTTAAAACAATAAAACTTAGAGAAGATAGCTTTGAATTAATGACATTAGGCTTGCTATATCAATTATTTAGTTATATATACAAAAATAAAATGTATTCTCGAGATTATCAACATACTCAAAATGATAGTAAAAAAATCAAACAGTTAAAAAAAGTTTTAGAAGTTATCGAGGAATCCTATTCTTCCCCTTTAACTTTAGAAGATTTATCTAGGATTATTTGTATGTCTCCAAAATATTTTTGTAAATTTTTTTATGAAATGATTCATCGAACTCCCATAGATTATTTAAATTATTATAGGATAGAATGTGCAAGCTATCAAATTGTAACCACAGATCTTTCCATAACAGATATTGCTTATAATTGCGGATTTAATGACTTAAGCTATTTTATTAAAACGTTTAAAAAATATAAGGGAATTACACCTAGTAAATATTCAAAATTAAATGATAATAAAAATTATAAATTGCCATATATAATTGCTGATATATAATCATAAAAACAAACTATTATACTAAGTGCAATTATAACAATATTCATATTAAAAAAAATCGCCAAGGCGACTATGATATAGTCTTCCATAAAATACAAATCCAATAGAATACAATAGCTTTTATAAAACGTAATCCTTTAAGCCGTCGATTTTTTTCAGCGCACTCTGGATTTTCTGAGCTTACCGAAGAAAAGTCCAGGCGCATATAATCTATTTTTTATTCTTTAGGAACTATGCATTAGTCTATTGTAATATTTTTTTAAATAACTTATCTACAGATTGTTCGTGAATATAATTTCCTAAAGAATAAAAAAAATCAACCTTTATATAAATTAACACCAATCTTTTCAGTGAATATCTTCACCAAATATGTTTTTTTATAATTTTTATAATGTTTATTAGAAAAATTCAGATATTTTTGTATTAGATGTTAGTATAAAATAGTAGATACTCTTTGATGCTAGTATAAAGCAGTGGACACATTAAGTAGAACTAAGCAGAATAATATTTAGTTAAGAGAGGATATGTCCATTATAAGAAATAGCATAATATAGAGATCTGATAGTAGATTTCTCCTTATAATAAAAAAGAAAAAAGGAGGCAAAGATTATATGTGTCCTTGCCTCCCACAGTTTTTCTGCTGTTATCCATTAATCATTGCGCCATCCGCGCCTATTTTATATCCATCAATGATAGTGTTTGCTGCCATTAATCCATCTGAATAGAAATAGTACCACTTGCTGTCTATTTCCTTCCAACCACCGGCAAACATCTTTCCATCTAAATTGTTTAACCAATACCATTTCTGATTATCAAATATCCAGCCTTTTGACTGCTCTCCATCTTTGTAGTAATACCATTCTCCGCTGTCGTTCTTTCTCCATCCATTTGCACTCTGTGGGTCTATGACCACTTCCACAAAACGGTGGATAACTGCGGTAGCTTCCGCACGAGTAGCTAAGCCTTTAGGGTCAACTTTGTTGCCTGCCTTACCTGAGAAAATACCCGCCTGCTGCATCGCCTTTACTGAGTCTTTCGCCCATGAAGAAATCTGTGCATCGTCTGTGAATGTCATAACCACTAGCGTTTTCGGAATGGTATAGCCCATCTTTTCCATATAATTATTCATAATGACTGCCATCTGCTCACGTGTAATATTACTATTAGGTGCAAAAGTTGTCTCGCTTGTTCCGCTGACAATTCCACTCTGTGCTGCCCAGTTCACATATGGTGCATAGTAGGCATCCATTGCAACGTCAGTAAACTTGCCTTTTTTGTAACTATCAGGGTTGATGCCTGCCAACTTTCCTAATGCTGTGACAAACATCGCACGAGATAAGCTCATATCCGGGCTGAAAGTAGTATCACTAGTGCCAGAGAACAATCCGCGGCTTGCTGCAAATACAATATCTTCTCTAGCCCAGTGATTTTCAATATCCGTAAATGCTGGAAGATCGGTCTTGTATCCAATTCCATAAACACTGAAATGCTCTGTTTCAAAAATAACGGCTTTTTGGTCTGCATTATAGCTAGATTTAGTCAGCCAATTTACTTTACCACTGCCGTCCACATAGACTGCATGCAAGTTACCTATAACTTCGCCATTTGAAGGCGTATATGGTATTGCAATACTTACAGTCTTTCCGTTCAAGGTTGTTATTGGATTTTCCTTTCCTTCCTTGACAGCATGTATGTTAATGTCATACACTGGACGGCTTCCAATAGCTGCTTTTCCTTCATTTGATGAAACGTCTGCCTGCTTAATCTGTATCGCAATATCACTTGAACTCTGAGTATTCAACTCCTTTAGCGTGTCCAGTGTAAAACTAATCTCAGCCATACGGTTCACATCAATTGTAAAGCGTTTTACATTGGAGGAAATTAGTGTGTCCAACGTGCTGGCGTTTAGAGGAATCTGAACATTGTTCAAATTTGTATCTATTTCCACTGGGACTGAAACAGCTATGCCGTTTTCTATATTACCATTCTTCATTGCGTCTGCCTGTGCTATAGAGACAGCTTCAGACACTATTTCTTTTGTAAGTGAAACTTTTCCATATATATCCGATTTTATCGGTTTTGTTTTCCCTATGGTTGGAGTATTTGGCTTGTTATTGTTCGGGCGATCAATACTTGTGGAATCACTGCTTCCACCTCCGCCAGAACTTCCGCTGCCTCCGGAACTGCTGCCACCTCCAGAACTGCTACCGCCTCCAGAACTACTGCCATCACCTGTACCGTCGCTAGAATCATCCTCAAAGACAGCTATCACATCTACATCTTCAGCTGGCATGATAAACGTAGTTACTGAGCTGTTAACATCAGACAACTGTACATTGTTGCTATTCACAATCCAATGTACAAATTTCCTGCCTTTCAATTCTTCTGCAGTAATTGTTACTTTATCACCAGACTGTGCTTTTACTTTATCTGCACGACCACCGTTTACTCTAACTTCATATTGCGTTTCTGTTCCATTTAGGATATTCAGCCACGCGCTTTCAGTTTTAACAGAGTAGTTTGGGTTACTATCACCTGTAACGCCTATTAATATCTCATATCTGCCAACATTCCCCGCGTCTGGTGTTTTATCATAGGCCATTCTTATAACACCGATTTCTTCCTTCGGTCTGTCAGACACAAACTCATAATCCACGCCTTCAACTGGATTATCCAAACTAGGAATAATATCGTCTACTTTGATATTTTTTTCAATTGCCTTTATTTCCACTTGCTTTGGTTTTATTTCAAACTCACCACTTACCTCGCCAAATTCATTTGCTGTTTCAATCCTGAGGGTTACGCCGTACTTTCCTGCGTTTATAGGTGCGCTGTCAAGATTTTTTTGTTCTGTCATATCATAATATGATGCTTTAATATCTTCCCTCTTATATTCTTCAACATGCCAAGCATCATACGCAACTCCGCTGTATATCACATCTGGTATGCTGTACTTAGGAGTAACCTGTGTTTTTCCTGTCTTAACAACATTAAGCACAATATGAATATCTTCATGATTTAAGAATTTAATTGCTGCATGTATGGACCCGCTTCCCTCATTTTCTAAAACTTCAAAATCTATTCCATTTTGTGATACTCTTACATTACTTAAAATGCTTCCATAATTGCTTAACCCGTGCAATTCTTCAACGCTTACAATCGTGTATCCGTCTGGTATTATGCTCTTATCAAAAGCAAAATTCTTTGGACCGCCACTGGAAAATGTTAGGTTTTTAATCACAGTTCCTTTACTTTCTGCCTTTCTTATAACAGCATTAGGGCTTATCTTAACATTTGAAATTTTTGTGTTTAACTGACTTGCGTCATACCAATTTCCACATTCTTCCTTAAGTGCAATGCTAGTTATATCAGCTTCAGAATAGGTTCCAGCATTTGATGAAGGCAACTCAGCATTTCCAGTAAAAGTGATTCCAGTAATTGATGCATCTTTCCAATTTATACCTGTTATCTCAGTCTGCTTTTTAGCGCCATCATAAACAAGATCCTTTAAAGAAATACTTGCAATATCCATTGGCTGAAGTATTTTTTTATTTAATGTAAATACGCCTCTTTCTGTAAAATTAGCTGACTCAAGTGTACTGCTGCCACCAAAATCAACTGTAATATCGGCATTTCCAATAGGAATGCTGCGCTTTGCAGTATTGTAGAAAATCACCGCCTTGCCATCTACCACGTCAGCCGAACCCAAAAGTGTATTTCCAAAATAGAAATCCGCTTTATTTTCTGACGGGCTCATTAACATAATTGCAGAATTTACATCCTTTTTAGGCTCTGCTGTAAATGTAAGTTTCACAGTTTCACCATATTCATACGATTTTTTTTCTGCAGAAACAGCTCCGCTGGTTTGAGTTTCACCTCTAACAATATCAAATCTGACTTCTACACTTCCACTGTAACTGCCTATACCTTCTACAATAGCTTTTGCCTTATTTTCTCCAGTTGTGACATTAATATTCTTCTCATACTTTACAATATAGTCATTACCTTCGGACAATTCGTTTCCATCAACAACAACTTTAACCTTAGGCTTTATCTCTTTTCCTGTAAATTTTTGATTTGGTATAATATCTATATTTTCAGCTTTGATTTCTTTTGTTGCTTGTCCTTCATTTTTGTAAATTGTGATTTTCTCACTGCCAATAGATGCTTTAAGAAGTTCACCAACAGTGACATTATTAGGATCAGCAGGTTCCTCAGCTAGAAATAGTACTATATATTTTCCCGGCTTGATCTTGCTGCTTATATTGGAATTTTCGGTGCCAAATTGAAGAAAATACTCGCCGTTCCAATCATCAGATTCCATAAGAAATATGTCTGTACCCCATTGGGTTTCATCCAAATTATTAATATCTTCTTCTCTAAGTACATATCCATAAAGCTCTGGTACATAAACCTCATCATTTATATCTTTTGATTCTGTTACAAATACATATGACTTTTCAATCTTACTATCCAAAGCTTCTTTTTCAAGAACTTCAAAATCAGCAAAACTTGGAGCTGATATAATTTTAAAGCTTCCTAACTCCCTGTCATGAGATGGCGTATTGTTTTTTGCCATCCATCTGTTCTGAGCAAATTCCAAAGAATAGTTGCTGTTATATCCTGCATCAAGCTTTATAGTTCCTGATATATTTCCAGAAACACTTGTTATGTACGACTTGCCATCAATAAGATTGCCCACAAGCCCTAGCGAGCCACCCCACGTTTTAAACGTTGTATTCCCGCTGATTTCGCCTTTTATAACTAAAGAGTCGTCCTTATCAAGTATTAATGTACCCCCGCCTTTAAAGTTACCTGCAATAGTAGTTCCCGGCATAGAAATAAGGTTAAGTACAGTTCCTGTCGGCACTTCAATATTATTAATTGATGCTTCAGATTTAGAAATCGGCTCAAAAGTCGAACCATTTACAAGCTTTATATTATTTATGCCATTAACTTCAACTTTTTGTGCAGAAATACCATCAAATAAAATATCTGTATTTGCATTGCCTTCAAAATATTTTATTCTGGATGAAGCAAGATTTTTTCCATTTATATTTATAGTGACCTTTCCTGTATTTTCCTTAGAAAATATACCTTCACGTACAGATGTTTTTCCATCTATATTTAACTTAATATCTCCGTAATATGGTACCATATTGAACTTGCCTTCATCATGTCCAGCATAGATTGCCTTTATATTTGTTTTATCATTTGAATTTATAATATTAAGCTCAGCACCATTTTCGTTAATGGTTGTTCCATGATACCCTCCAGCATAAACAGTTGGAAGCAATTCATCTTCTGAGCTTCCAAAACCACCTAATGATCCGCTGGCACCATCAGTATAGCAGTTAACATTATCAAGGGTTAAAGTATGCCCTGCTAAAAATATTTCACGATGAGGTATGCCGCCAAGAGCATCACTCGATATGAAATTCATTTCTATATCCTTAAATGTAACATCATCTCCATCAATTTGTATAGGAGAACGTATCACCAAATTTCCAGAGCCTTTTCCATCTATTGTTATACCTGCTGGAAACTTTATAGGATTTAAATCCATATCAGACCCTGTTCCACTTGTAATCGTAATTACTCCATTTACAATGATTTCATCAACACCTTTGGCCAAAGCTTTTTCAAACTCTGCTGAAGTTGAAACTGTTACAGAATCACCATCAGCTAATTCTTCAAGAAATAACTTATTTAATTCCTCGCTGTTATCGATCTCATCATCATTGCTAATACCAGTATCATCCTCAGTATCAGTATTAGTATCGAGCTCAGCCTCATTGCCAGTGCATTGACTCAGGTCAGCGTCCTTCACACCACACAACGGGCAGTCCTCATTGATGGCTTCATCGCTGCATAGAGTGGTACATGTACATTCGATTTCTTCCTGCTTGTCGTCCTGACCCTTGCAGATTGCACACACATAGGTGCAAGGGCTTCCCGGAGTACCTTGGGTATAGCCACAATCTCCGTCATGCTGATGCTGACAGTTTAATTCTCTTTTGATACAGCCACTTTCATCGCTACACTCATGTGTACATGCAGTTGGCTCTTTCTCCTCTGCATCAGATTGAGTATCATCATTGCCAGATACGCTATCTTGAGGATAGCACTCTGTCGTATGCTCATGAGTACAGTCCGTCTTAACTGTGTAGCATTCTTCAGTATGCTCATGATTACATGGTGTTCCCAGCACATCATTCACATATTCGCATGTTGACGTATGCTCTGGGTGATGTTCGCATAACCCTCCAGCGTTCTGTATCTCTACCGCCAGTGCGTTCACAGGAAGTGCAGAGAACAGCACAGAGGCTGCCAACAGGCCGCTGAACCACTGTTTTCTGTATTTCTTCATTGTATCTTCCTTTCTATATATATTTTTTGACTGACAACATAAAAACTATTTTGTTGTAACCAGTCGGCATATTAAATGATATACATCCTTATTTTACTATATCTTTTATATATTTTTCAATATTTTTGGGCATCATAGCCCGCATTATGCAGGAAAAGGCACAAAAAAACCACCAATATTAATCAATTCTTCTCTACATTTATACCAAGCTAATCTCTTCTTGAACTTTAAGTTCACCTGCCATCTTAAATGCTTGCTTAGCTAAAAATACAGCTATAATTTCATTTATAACAGCTGCTGCTGCAATAGTACCTTGTATCATCGTTGCATACTCTGGTACAAATGGCATTAAAGTTTCTACTGCTATCCCAGTAAATATAAGCGATACTCCAGAATGAGGTAAAAGAGAAAGACCTAAGTATTTACATACATTATCTTCAGCTTTTGATAACTTACCACCTGCATAAGCACCTAATATTTTTCCTATTCCACGAGCTATTATATATATAGCAGTAAGAAGGCCTGCGCCAAATATTAAGCTATAATCTAATGGTGCTCCTAAATCTATTACCATTATAACTAATGCTATACTTATTATAGGATTAATTCCATCCATTATTTCATGTAATCTCTCTTTTTCAACTGTATTGGCAATAATAGCAGAGAATGATATACCTGATAATAATAAATTTATTGATAATATATTTTCATTTACATATCTGCCAATAATAACAGTAACTAATACAAATAATGCAACTTTTAATATCGTTTCTCCTTTAGAGCTCTTCTTTCGTAAAATTTTACTTGCTACAACACCTGTAGCTGTTCCTATAGCAAGTGGTAATATTATCATCATTAAAATAGAAATAATATTTATTGATTCACCAGTCATACTTCCTGAAACCAATCCAATAACTATGAAAAATACTAGTAACGCTAGCACATCATCTAATGCAGCAAGTGGTATTAAAGTCTTTGCAACCGGCCCTTTAGCATTGTACTCTTTCACAATTGATAAAGATGGTGCTGGCGCTGTTGCTAATGCAATTGCTCCAAAAACTAAAGCTATAGAAAATGGTATATCTGCAAATATAAAAAATGCAACTGCAACTACTATAAATGCTACCATACCTTCAAATAGGCATATAATAACTATTTGCTTTCCTGACTTCTTAAGTTCTTCTAGTACAAGTTCAGTACCTATTAGCATTCCAACTAACACTTCTCCTATATTACTTAAAACATGAAACCACTGAGCATCCATAATACTACTATTCATAAAATTTAGTGCGTGTGGACCTATTATCATACCTGTTATCAGCCACCCAAGTATAGATGGTAACTTAATTTTTGAAACTAGTTTACCAATTATTAACGCAAAAATTGTAAATAAAGCTAATAATACAATTCCTTTTATCACCTAGATTCCTCCTTTTATTTATCAATACCTTCAAAGACCATTTCTAACATTATCTTGTGGTCTTTTCTAAACTCTTCTATAACAATATGTTTATCCTTAGATTCTATATCTTTCATATGTTTTTCTTCTAACTTTGAACCTATCATAACTATTAATTCAAATGCTTTATTTCTATTAAATTTAGGATTAAAATCTATGTTCTTTATAATCTCATATAAAAGAACATTATTATACTCTTCAAACTCATTAGCTAATATTTCTGCACCTTCTATATTGTTGTTTAATAATAAATTTAAAACAAGTTTAGAGTACTGTGGGTTTTCTCCAAAAAATTTAAATTTAGCATTAAAGTATTCACTTATATAATCAATTCCCTTTTTATTACTATCTTCAATATATATAGTTATATTTTCTTTAAATTCATCAATAAAGTATCTAAGCACAGATAAATATAGATTTTCCTTAGATCCATAATAATGATAAAGTAATCCTTTTGATACTTTAGCCTTTTTACAAATAACATTTGTAGATGCTGATTGATATCCATTTTGTGCAAATTCTTCAAGTGCTATATTGATTATTCTTTCTTTCACACTTGTGTGACACTCTCTTTCACTCATATTATCCTCCTTTTATTGACCAGGTGGTCTACTATTATAAATCATATCATCTATAGACCACCTGGTCAATATTCTATTTATAAATCTAAAAAGGTATTGACCTTGAACCGACTCCCAAAAGTTAGACCAAAAAATCTAACGATTAGGAGGTCGTTTTTGGGGTCTAACTTTTTGGGGTCACCTCAATATCCTCTTTAGTCCTCTAATTATTTTGAGCTCTCTAAGCATATTTATTTCCTTTTCTGTAAGTCATGTGAGATTACTTATTGATTCATTATCTAATCCCATTTTGATTGCTTTTATTGTTGTATCTGTTGCTTGCTCTTCACTCCCTTTTATCTCCTAAAATATAAAAAGACTTATAGCTATCGTAAATTTACTCATAATAGATAAGTAACAATCACAAACGGCTATGAGCCTTTTATTTAACAATCAAATTGCTTTTATACTCTATCTTGCCATCTAAAATATCGTCATAAAATTGCTGTTTAGTATCAATATATTCTTGTATGATTTTCATTTGCTCAATAAGTGCTTCCCTCTTTTGAGATAAAATTACTTTTCTTTCAGAAATTATTGATTACCCTTGTAAGCAATAATCCAAATATTCTTTTATTTCTTCGATACTCATACCACATTTTTTTAAACAAGATAGACTTTTTAACTAACCAATATTGTTATCATCAAAAATTCGATAATTATTTTTCTCTCTTTTAACATTAGGTACTAATCCTTTATTACAATAAAATTTCAAAGTATCATATGTCATGTTACAAAGCTGACAAACTTCTTTCAATGAATACATAATAAGGAATTTGATGTTAGTATAAAGTAGTGGACACATTAAGTCGAACTAAGTAAAATAATATTTAGTTAGAAAGGATGTGTCCATATATGGGAAAGGGCAGAAGATATGATCAAGAATATAAAGATATGATAGTAGACTTATTTAAATCAGGAATTAGCTTAGCAGAGCTAAGTAGCGAATATGGCATTGCAAGATCAACAATCAATGGCTGGATTAAAGATGTAAAAGAAATTAAAGTAGATGAAAATGAAGTTATGACATTAAAAGAAGTTAAAGAACTAAAAAAAGAAATGGTAAGAATTAAAGAGGAAAATGAAATCTTAAAAAAAGCTATGGCCATATTTGCAACAAAAAATTAGATGAAGTAATAGAATTTATAGACAGCAATAAAACCAACTATGATATTAAGACTATGTGTTCCGTTCTGGGCGTAGCCAGAAGCACATATTATAAATCTCTTGACAAAACTAAATCTATAAGAAAACTAGAAAATGAGGCATTAAAAGCAGCTATTATAAGGATATATAAAGCTAATAAAGGTATATATGGTGCTCCTAGGATTCATCATATACTTGGTACAGAAGGCTTTAACGTCTCTTTGAAAAGAGTTCAAAGAAGAATGAAGGACCTTGATCTTTGCGCAATAACTGTCAAAAAATACAAACCTCATTCAAATAAAAAAGTAGTAGAAGGTCTAGAAAACGTTTTGAAAAGAGATTTTACGACCACTTCTATTAATGAAAAATGGGTAGGAGACATTACATATATTCATACTATCAAAGATGGTTGGTGCTATTTGGCTTCTGTTCTTGACTTACATTCTAAAAAAATAATTTGCTACGCTTTCGGTAAAAGAATGACTAATGATTTAGTTGTTAAGGCTTTAAAAAACGCCCATTACAACCAAAGCCCGGATAAAAATAAGCAGTTAATATTCCATACTGACTTAGGCTCTCAATACACTAGTAATGATTTAAAGGAAATATGTAAAAAGCTTAATATTACACAATCATTTAGTAAGAAAGGTTGTCCATATGACAATGCTTGTATAGAATCTTTTCATTCATCTATAAAGAAGGAAGAAATATATAGAAATACATACCGTACCTTCGAAGAAGCTAATATAGCTATTTTTAAATATATTGAAGCATGGTATAACAAAAAAAGACTACACTCTTCTATTAATTATATGACTCCTGATCAATGTGAATTATTAGCTAGAAGTGCAGCATAAAAAAAGTTTGACTCTTTGTGTCCAAGATATTGACATAAGACCAAATTTATATAATTTTCTCATCGCCATTTCAGAATCTAATTCATCTTTTCCTGCAATTATGTAAGAAATCCCCAAACGTCTTAAAAACGCTTTATATGAATTTGAAGCTTTTTCTGTTAAAATTTCAAGAACATGTGCAGTTGTATCTACATAAGTTAATGTATTTTTCTTCCACCCCAATTTTCCAGATGGGTCAACAGATACATAATACATATTTGCATCTACTTCAGAAATAAAATCTCCTTCAGGAACTTTTGGATCATTTTCATTTAAATCTGGCTTCTCATAAAATGTAAAGTTATCATCCGTTGTCACTCTACCTGATAACCATCCTTGATGCTTATAGTATGCATTCTTTCCAAATGCAATATCATAAAATACATTTCCAGCTAAATTTCCTTCTGGTGTATTCATGTAAGATCCTGTAATCTTACCATCTAAAGAAGTCATCATATGACAGAATATATATGGTCGTTTCATTTAACATTTCCTCCTATTTATTTTCTTTCAATTTCTAATCTGCTAAAGCAATCGTCATTTCCTCTGGATTACTTAATTTTTCAATATGAATAATAAACAATTACCGTATTCATTTTAAAAACCTCCTTTAGTCAATTTACAGAAGTTATCTTATACAAGATGTATCTGTTTGATCATAAAATGCAATTTTCTTTAACATTGAACCTGCTTTCTTAGAAAATACTCCAATTATTTTTCCTGTTAATAGCGCTGACAAAATCGTGCCTTCACGAATTGCTGTATTTCCTTCCAGGAAAAGAAAGGTAATCATAAAACCAATAAAAACAAATATACAATCTGAAGCAATTTTCACTTTAGAAAAGGGAAGATTGAACCTTTCGCATACAGATAATTGTAATCCCTCAGGAGCATTAGGAACAATATCCATCACAATATACAAAGTGGCTCCAACCGCACAAATAATAATACTGAAAATCAAAACAAGAAATTGAGCTCCATAACTATTCAACTCAATATTATTCATAAAAGATCCAGTAAAATCAACGAAAAAGCCAAAGGCAATGCTGAAAGGTATCTGCAATATATTTCTTTTTTTAAATTTTTCTTTTAATAATAGATACTGCATGAATACAAAAACGACGTAAGCACAAGTTGTTACTGCTCCTAAACTCATATTTAGACTTTTACTGATTGGTAAAGTAAATGCTGATACTGGTGAAATTCCTAGTCCTGATACAATAGAAAGATTAATGCCTATCGTAATGATGAAGAGTCCAAAAAAGTAGATCATGATTCTTAGAATATATTTCATTTTTGCAATTTCCTTAAATTAAAAATTAAGTAATCCAATTCACTTAAGTATTGCTCTTCATCATGCACTTTATCTAATACAATTTGTCTTTTACTTTGCAACATAATTAGCATTCTTTCGTAATTATCCTGTTCATTCTTATCCAAAATAAGATCTTTACGTATATTGGGCAAAGTAAAACCCTTTTTTTCAAGTGATATAGCTAAAGAATTTTCTCTTATATAATCATCATTAAAATCAGTTTCATTTTCTATAATTTCTGAACTAAAATATCTATTAAATATATCTTTGGATATACAGCAGCATGCCATAATTTCTTCTTTGTTCATATAACCTCCTCAAATAAAATACCGCATCAGAAAAGAAATTTAATACGTAATATGTCTGTGAATCTGTTGATATGATATTAAAGACAGTTAATAATGCTAGTACTGCTTTAATCATACCAGCCCCAGACATTGCTGGAATAACAGGCATAAATGTTCCCGATATAAAATCAATAAATACACTTACTGGATTTTTCTTTTTACTAGATGTAATATCTTCCTTTAATTTTTGAGGTTGTACTATTTTTTCTACCTCTTCATAAACCTCTTTTACATGAGTTCCAATTACAACTTGAAACACTGCATTACTAATCATTACTTTTGCGATTCAATCCATAGATTCTAACGCTTTTTGATCTGCTTTATCATCATTTTTTAAATTAAAACGTAGTCGAGTTTGACAATGATATACATTACTAATATTCTCAATGCCACCAACTTTTTCAACAATACTTTGAGCTAAAGTTTCATACTTTTTACTCATAAACTACCTCATCATATAAAATTGTTTTCTTGTTAACATTTACACTCTATTTAATACACTATTATTTTATAGAACAAACATAAATATGTAAAATACTTATATTTCATGTTTTATCATGCGTTTTTTCTATGATAAAATATTTCAATTAATTTTTAATCACATAAATGATATAAATATAATCCTACCTCCTTCACTAAACATTTTATCTATTATAGAATCCCATAAAATAAGGCTTTAGATAATACTACAACAAATAGTAAAATCTAAAGCCTAGAACAACAGGTTCAAGTGAATTGTTATATATTTCCCTTAAGCTTACGACATTGATCCTGTGTCTTGTTAATAAGAACCTCTACAAAACAAGATATATTCCGGCTTTAAATTCTATTTTAAAAACTGCTTAAAAAACTAAAAAATGTGTCTACTATATTGACATAAGTCCCCAAAAAAGTAGATGGTTTTGTTTTTACACAAAGCTATCTACTGTCCTGGGTTGGCTGCATAACCAGTCCTAGAAAATGTCTGAACCACCTTCCCTCATTCGTGTTTTTGAATGGTTTATTTGCTATGCTCTTTTTTTAAATTAATATTTTTTAGAAATTTACTTGACTATTATTAGCTGGTCTTATTTTAATATCTTGAATTTATTTTTCACAAAATCTATACTTCACTCTTTATCTGATAAAAATAATTACAACAGCCTGCAATATTCTTCTATATCTCTATGTTTTTTTAATTGCTCACTTGATAAATCGTATTTAATACTTTTTTCTTTAAATATCAAAAAATGATTAGCTACCTCCTTTACTTGATCATATCTATGGGTAGTTAATATAATAGTTTTCCCTAAATTATTTAACTGCTTCAGCAAAAATAATATCTCATCTTGAAAATGCATTGATAATCCGTTAAATGGTTCGTCCAAAATTATTATTTTAGGATTCATAGCTAAAACTGCTGCTATTACAACCTTCTTTTTTTCACCGCCAGATAAATTATACGGAACTCTATTCTTTAATTTTTCTATATCTAAAAGCTTAAGGCAATCCATTACCCTTTTATTTACTTCTTTTTCTTCTAATCCCATGGTTCTTATTCCAAAAGCAATTTCATCATATACTGTAGCATTAAAAAGTTGTACCTCATAATTTTGAAATATGAATCCTATATTTTGATGAAATAATGACAGATTATAATTATTCTTTAAATATCTACTGTTAATATCTCTTCCTTCAACTATATATCTTCCTCTGCTAGGAAAGATAATACCATTCAATATCTTCAATAAAGTAGATTTTCCACATCCATTGTCTCCCATTATAACAACAAATTCACCTTTATTAATTGTAAAATTAATATTTTCAAGAATTGAGCTATTATCATAATCAAAATATACTTCATCACATGTAATCATTGCATATAACTCCTTACATAAAAATAAATAACTATAAATAAAATATGACACAAAATAAATAAAACATCTTTCTTACTCATATGCTTTACAGATGGCTTTGCATAGGTGTCTGTAAATCCCCTGCATTCCATAGCATTATATAATTCTTCACCACATCTTTTCACTTTAATAAATATCTTAGAAAATAATCCTCCAATTGTATTATATTTATGAATATCCTTTCCAACATTACGTATATTTATAGCCTGCAATACATCACGTATCAAATATGCAGTACAATTTAAATACTTAATTACTATGTCCATTACAAAAATAATAACATCTGGACAACGTATTTGCTTCAATGATTGTCCAACATCATATATCGTAGTGCCAGATATAAATATTTGTACTTCAATCATCATAGTAAATATCTTTAAATAATAAATCAATGCAATGCTTATTGGCGCACATATTGCATATGGAATAAATATTATCAAAGGGAAAATAAACATGAGCAATGATTTTTTTAATATGTTTAGTATTATCTTCCCTGAATTTAAGGACATTTGAATCATAACAAATAAGATACAAATCCATAACTGATACGTATCACGGCTTGCACTAATTAAGACCATCAATAAAATTAATGATAAGATCTTTAAAGATGAGTTAATTTCATTATTGCAATTATAAACATTTTCTCTTTGCACAAGCTTGATCAAACTATTAAATCTTATAATATTTTTTCTTACATAATCATCTTTTTTAGTATTTAATTTATAATTTTCATCATTTTCTAACCAATCAGGCATTTTCATGATTTTTTCTTTCCTTCTTAAATATAATACGGTAAACGAGTATGAAAATTATTATAGCTGTTACTGCACATAAAATGTAGGAAATGCTAGATGGCATATTTGAAATAGTATAATCTGAAAATAACGCACTAAAACTAAATCCATTTTCCATCCCCTGCGGAACATACTGTGATATATTATAAGATTTTAAATTCTCCATTAGTTCTGTTATATCCCATTCGCCCCAAGCAGTACCACTTGCAATAAGCCCTATAGGACATAAAATTATTAATAATATTATTAATTTATAAAGCCTTTTCACTCTTATACTTTTCTTATTTTCATAATCTCCTGTATTAAAATTTTCTCTCTTTATAATCCTGTAAACTGAAACCGTAAAAATACTTTCCACTATTCCAATAAGCATATGTGAACCAACCATTGCTGGCACAGATATTGATAAAGGGTATGGATTATATAATGGATTATTAAATGCATCATAAGCAATTATAGGCTGTAAACCAAGCTCTACCGCAGCACAAAAGGCTGCTAAATTTATGCTAAGATACGAGCCTAAAGCTGCACCTATAATTTCCCCTCTCTTTTTCATTAGTTTCGTACATAATTTGTATATGTAATATCCACTAAACGGCATTATAAAAGCCATATTAAAAACATTAGCACCTAAAGCAAGAATTCCTCCATCCCCAAAAAGAAGTGCCTGTAATGCCAAACAAATCGTTATTGCTATACATGCCGCATAAGGACCAATCAAAATTGCCAAAAGACATCCTCCTACAGCATGGGCACTGGTTCCTCCTGGTAGAGGAATATTAAACATCATTATTAAAAATGACAAACTTGATGCAATCGCCATCAAAGGAATAGTTTCTTTCTTTTTTTCAACCTCCTGCTTAAGTTTATTGGCCGAATACATTACAACAGGCAACATAGCTACTGCAAAAGCTGCGCACGTTTTCGGACTTAAATAATTATCTGGAATATGCATAATAAAACCTCACTTTCTAAATAGCATAACTAATTTTAGCATGTGGCTGATTTATCAAAAATAATAGATGATGTTATCAAATGATAACATCATCTATAAAGTAAATGTCTTAATATATTCCCTATCTAATATATGTATTTTCTTGTCAACAATATTGATTACTTTTTCTTGTTTTAATTCATGAAGAATTCTATTTACACTGTTACGTGTTGAGATTCCACAAAACCCAGCAATCTCTTCATTCGTAATAGGAAATTCAATAACTATCTCTCCATTTTCTTCTTTTCCAAACTTGTCAATAAGGCTATATAAAAATGCACATATAGCACCCTTTTTACTGTTCATTATCATTATTTGTTCGTTAAAAATGGTCTCCATCAATTTATTTCTATAATACTCTTTTATGTATTCCTGAAGCTTATTATTATTATTATTAACGTACTTCCAGAATGTTACTCTTGGAATCTTATAAAAAACCGCTTCCTTTGATTCTATCCTCACATTAAATGGGGATGATGTATTTGCACTCACCTCATCTCTTAATAAGGAAATTATATCTGGAGCACATATATACGATATATTAAATTCTCTTCCATCTTTTAATATAACACTTGTTTTTACTACTCCTTCTTTTAAAACATATGTATACTGCTCGTCTAAACCACAAAAAGTTAAATATGAATGATGCTTCTTCGTTATTGTAGCCGTGTTGTTTTTTTCTAAAAAGTCGAGTAAAAATTCTGAATTCATAGATCTCCCCCTTATATCTATCACTATTATTTTTATGCATATTAACTTTTATTCACATTATTTATTGTTAACAAATGATAACATCTCATGGTATATTATAATACATTTTTTTAATTTAAAATAATTGATGTCGAAAATAATATTAATTTTACAAGATGGAGGATGATATTTTATGAAAAAATTTATATTACCTTATGATTCAAAAACAGTGACTCTAAAATTAAATGATAATAATTTTGCTGGTCTTTTAGAATCAAAACAAAGCACATACAATTGTAAAGAAAGTGAAAATGACATTGTTGAAAAATCTTTAGACAATCCAATTGGAAGCTTATCATTAGAAGAACTTGCAAAGGGTAAAAAAGATATTGTAATAATAAGCAGCGATCATACAAGACCGGTTCCTTCTAAAATTATTACTCCTATTTTACTTAGAAGAATAAGAAGTGTATCTCCTAATGCACGTATAAGAATACTCGTAGCAACAGGATTTCACAGACCAAGCACTAGAGAAGAACTTATTGCAAAATATGGAGAGGATATTGTAAATAATGAAGAAATAGTAATGCACAAATCTAAAGATGATTCATCAATGAAAAAGATAGGTACACTACCAAGCGGCGGAGAATGCATAATAAATAAAATTGCAGCTGAAGCTGATCTTTTATTAGCTGAAGGTTTTATTGAATCTCACTTCTTTGCTGGATTTTCTGGTGGAAGAAAATCAGTACTCCCTGGTATAGCTTCATATAAAACAATAATGGCAAACCACTGTGGAGAATTTATTAATGATAAAAATTCACATACTGGTAACCTTTCTCATAACTTAATTCATGAAGATATGTTATATGCAGCCAAAACTGCAAAATTAGCTTTCATCGTAAATGTTGTACTTAATGGTGAACATAAAATCATAGGTTCATTTGCCGGTGATGTAGAAAAAGCTCATTTAGAGGGCTGTAATTTCGTAAATAACTTAGCTAAAGTAAATAAAATCAACTGTGATATAGCTATAGCAACTAATGGTGGTTATCCTCTTGATCAAAATATTTATCAAGCTGTAAAAGGCATGACTGCTGCAGAAGCAACATTAAACAAAGATGGTGTAATCATAATGGTTGCTGGCTGTCGTGACGGACATGGTGGACAAGCATTTTACGATAATATTGCCAACGTTAAAGATCCAAAAGAATTCTTAGATTCTGCTATCAATACACCAAGATTAAAAACTGTTCCAGAGCAATGGACTTCGCAAATTTTAGCTAGAATTTTAGTTAACCATAAGGTAATACTAGTCTCTGATTTAGTCGATCCTACATTAGTAACTGCTTTACACATGGAAAGTGCTAAAACAATAGATGAAGCTTTAAATAAGGCATTTAAGTTAAAGGGTAAAGATGCTAAGGTTTCAGTTATTCCTGATGGATTAAGTGTTATAGTACGAGGTAATAACTAATATGTTATCTATTGATGAAAAGCTAAAAAAATTAAAAAATCTTATTGCTTCATATGGTTCATGTGCTGTTGCTTTTTCAAGCGGAGTAGATAGTACATTTTTATCATATGTAGCAAAAGATGTACTTAGAAACAATGCTATTTTAATATCTGTTGAAGCGCAAACCCTCACTTCAAGAGATAAAGCTGATATGAATTCATATTCCAAAAACATAGGTCTTAAATTAATAAAAGTACCTTGCAATCAGCTTAAAATAGATAATTTTATTAAAAATCCACCTAAAAGATGTTACTATTGCAAGTATGCTTTATTTACTAAAATAAAGGAAATTGCAAAACAGAATGGGAAAGATATCGTAATTGATGGTACAAATGCAAGTGACTGCAGAGATTATCGTCCAGGTATGAAAGCTTTAGAGGAACTTGACATAAAGTCTCCTTTAAAAATATGCGGTCTTACTAAAGATGAAATAAGACAATGCTTAAAAAAATGGAACATAAAAGCTTCAGAAAAACCAAGTTCAGGATGTCTTGCCACTCGCATACCATATGGTGAAACCATTACTCAAGAAAAACTAGATATTATCCGCAAATGTGAGGATTATCTTTTAAATCTTGGTATAAAAAATATACGTGTAAGACTTGAAAATAAAAATGCCAGAATTGAAGTAATGCCAAATGAAAGATCATTTTTCTTTAATGAATCAATAATGGATAATATTTATGACACATTTAGGAGTTTTGGCTGTACTTATATATCACTTGATTTAAGAGGATATAGAACTGGCAGCTTAAATGAAATTTTAGATAAAGGAATGAATCAAAATGAGTGATGACGAATTTATAGATATAAACGTTGCTAAAGTTGATATTCAAAGAGATAAGCGGAATGGTTACCCGGAAGTTATATATGGCCAAGGTAAAACTGCTGATCAGATAATAAAAATATCCAAAGCTTTATTATCTAAAAATAAAACTGTACTTGCAACACGTGTTTCCAAAGAAAAAATGTCTAAAATATACAAAGAATTTCCAGATGCAGTTTATGATGGATGTGCCCGCTGCATGTCAATTAATAAAAAAAACATAAAAAAACCAGATGGCTATATAGCAATTGTAACCGCTGGTACTAGTGATATACCCGTTGCAAAAGAAGCAGAATTTTGTGCTGATGTATTAGGAAATAACGTAAAATCCATTTACGATGTTGGTGTTGCAGGAATCCATAGGCTATTCTCTTACTTAGATGTAATACGTAATGCAAAAGTAATAATAGTTATTGCAGGTATGGAGGGTGCTCTAGCAAGTGTAATCTGTGGCCTAGTTGATAAACCAGTAATTGCAGTTCCAACTAGTGTAGGCTATGGTACAAGCTTTAAAGGAATCACTGCCCTGCTTTCTATGCTAAACAGCTGTGCAAGCGGGCTCAGCGTTGTAAATATTGATAATGGCTTTGGTGCTGCTTATAACGCAAGTATGATTAATCATTTATAGGAGGAATTTATGTATACATTATATTTAGATACTTTCTCAGGAATAAGTGGCGATATGTTTATTGGCGCTTTGTTAGATTTAGGATTAGACTTTGATGTATTACAAACAGAATTAAAAAAATTAAACTTATCAGGTTATAAACTTTATTATGAAAAAAAAGCTAAGAATTCTGTTTTCGGCAGTGACTTCGATGTAATTTTGGAGGATGGTAAAAAAGACTGTGGCATTGAAGAATGCCACCCCCATCATAATGGAAGAAGTTTTTCAGATATTAAACAAATAATTGAAAATAGTAACTTGAGTGCTTTTGTAAAAGCTCATTCAATTGATGTATTTCATGAAATAGCAGAAGCTGAATCCATAGTTCACAATAAAAATATCGATGAAATTCATTTTCATGAAGTTGGTGCTATCGATTCAATTATTGATATAGTAGGCTCTTTCGTAGGTTTGGAGAAGCTCAATATTACTGAAATAATCTCTTCTCCTCTCACTGATGGATGCGGACATATAAATATAGCTCATGGCGAAATGCCAGTTCCAGTACCTGCTGTAATGCAGATGCGAGTAAATTCTTCTATTCCAATTCATCAGCGCTTAGATATAAATACAGAGCTCATTACTCCAACTGGTCTTGGAATTATAAAAAATATAGTTTCAAATTTTTCTTCAATACCAGATGATATGAATATTTTAAAAATTGGCTATGGTTTTGGCAAAAGAGATACTGGATGTTTTAATGCCTTAAGAATGCTTCTGCTAAAAAAAAACTCAATAAAAATAAAGTAAACGAAGATGAGATAATGGAACTTGAAGCCAATATTGATGACCAAAGTAGCGAACAAATAAGCTATGCTATGAATTTACTCATCAATATGGGTGCAAAAGACGTATTTCTTACTCCAATAATGATGAAAAAAAGCAGAATGGCCTCTAAACTCACCGTATTGATTGATCCAAAGCAAAAAGATAAATTCATTGAAGCTATTTTCAGCCATACTGCAACATTAGGAATACGCTATTCAATTAAACAAAGGACTATTATGAGTCGTAAAACGTTAAAAATAAAAACAATCTATGGGACTGTGAGGGTAAAAGCCGCCTCTTACAAAGATATAAATCATTATGATATCGAATATGAAGATTGTGCCAAGCTCGCCCAATCACTTAATATTCCCATAGAAAATATATACTTTGAAACAGAAAAAATATGTAAAGACAATTAAAGGAGGCCTAAAAGTATGTTTCAACATTTAACTGCTGAATTTCTAAGCACCGCATTAATGATAATTTTTGGTGTTGGAGTTCATTGTGATGAAGTATTAAAAAATACAAAATATAGAGGAAGTGGACATATATTTGCAATAACAACATGGGGATTTGGTATAACAATAGCATTATTTATGTTTGATGGTGTATGCATGAATCCAGCAATGGTTCTTGCCCAATGTATTTTAGGAATGATACCTTGGTCATGCTTTGTACCATATAGTCTAGCAGAGCTTTTAGGTGCATTTGTGGCCTCATTAATTATTTATATTATGTATGCTGATCAATTTAAAGCAAGTGAAAATGAAGTTGATCCTATAGCAGTAAGAAATATTTTCTCCACAAACCCAATAATCCGTAATTTACCAAGAAACTTTTTCGTCGAATTGTTTGCTACATTCATTTTTATAAGTGCAACTCTTATGATCGCTACAAAATATAAAAGCATGCTTCCAATAGGAGTAGGTCTTTTAGTATGGGCAATAGGTATGGGCCTTGGCGGACCTACAGGATTTGCTATGAACCAAGCAAGAGACTTAGGACCAAGACTTGCCTTCCAAGTACTTCCTATAAAAAATAAAGCCAACAATGACTGGAAATATGGCTTACTAATACCAGGTCTTGCTCCATTTGTAGGTGCTGCTGTTTCTGCTATGTTTGTACATTTATATTTCGGAATTTAACCTAATGGGGTACGGACAAAGTCTTGGACTGGTTATACAACCAACCCAAGACTTTGTCGTCCCCCTAGGATTCATATTTTCTAATGATACTTTAGAACATTTCATTCTTCAGGCGCCCAAATAATCCTTCACACGCAGAATTATCTGGGAAACCTCCCTTTTTTGACATAGATCTCGCTAAGCCTGCCTTATCTATTTTTTTAATCCAACTAGACCATCAATAATGACAGCCCCCGTCAGATTTGCAGCTATTTCTACACTTGCATTATCTGCAATTTAACCACGGCATCTTCCCCCCATAATATTTATTTGAAATATAAATCTGAACTACATTATCAAGAGCTGCTAATCTTTTAAAAGCTTTTTTACTTGAAGCTTCTGCTTCCTCTCTAGTCACTGCAAAAGAACAAGATTCTCCCATACACTTTTCCACATTAAGTTTGCTGCATCTATTACCTCTAGCATTTGCTATACAAAAATTATTTCTTTCCATAATATTAATCCCTCTCCATCCTCGCCTTCACGGCTTTTATTAACCATGATCTTTGTTAAAATTGTTGTTATAGCTGCAAAACATTGATTTTACTAGCTTTGCACAATATTTCTCTTACAAAAGTCTTTTTTCCCTATATAGTATAAATATAGTTTATATACACGTATGCTCAATATTATTTACATTATATATTAACTATTGTCATATATTTAGTTAGTTAGAAAGATCCTCTGCAAACAGGATACATTCAAACTTTAAATTCTATTTTTAAGTTTATTACATGCTGAATATGCTGGAATGTAATCATATCTTCCATAAATAGTGCTTTCCTTATATATGTCATTTAAAAACTTTTCTATTGCCTGGGTAATAGAATATTGCCTACAAAATGCTCCTATAAGTCCTTCTTTTTCTAAAGGGTCTGCTTGTCTTGAAATATTATGTCTTACAATACTTTTCTGCCTTGAAGATACAGGCCATTCACTACTGTTTTTCCAATCCTTATATCTTGAAAGTATCTTATCTGGATCTAAAAGCTTCCCTTCTTGATTTTCAAAAATGAACTCTCCATCCTTTGAGGTTGAAGGCCAGTACATTAACCTTGTTGGTTCATATGTTGTATCATCAAACTGCTCTATTCCAATATCAAATGCCACCATTCTAGAAACTGCACAATATTCATCAGCACTTATGCTTCTTGATAATGGAATGATTAATCTAAGGCGCATCTTATCTTTTGTACGTTTATGTGTTGAATATATGCAGCATGTAAAATCATAAAATAAAGTTATCTGCTCCCAAAGTCCAGCATCTGCATAATCCATATCGAGAGTTAACCTGGTTCTATCCTCAACATATCCATTCTTTCGTTTACCTTCTTTAAGCTTTCCAGAAACAAAACCGCCAACATCTTTTATCTCATCTTGTTTTGCCTTTGAAAGATTTTTAAATTCTTTTACAGTTTCAGATGTTCTTTTTGTATTTTTAACTTTCTCTAAAAACTCATTCCAAGAAACATCTATGGCTTTCCATTTCTTAGCTGTCCTACTATTAGCAATGCTTATTATCATTTTTTCATCACATCCCTTATCCCCAAAGATAAACTCATCAGTAAATTCTTTAATATCCTATAGTCCTATTCTTTCTTATAATAATTGCACTCATAACCATCTGCCTTTAAAAATAACCCTTCTGCCCACTTTGGAGTAATGGACATGATTTTACACACTTCATCTAATGAATTTTTATTTACAGGTGTTTCAATTACAACTTCATCATGAATATGCATGACAATTTCATATCCTACTTTATCAAGTCTTAACATTGCTTCTGCAAGTAAATCTCTAGAAGCAGCCTGAACAATATTTTCAACTAATTTAGGTCCATAAGTTTCAATTCTTGTCCATTTTTTGTTTTCACCTATTCCTTCATAAGTCAGGCCTTCCCTGTCAAATTTATTGATTTGTAATCTTGGCTTCATATAAGCTAGTCTTCTCCCAGATAGAAGTGTTATAAATAATATTCCACCACAATATGTGAACTCAATTTTTCCTACTTTTACTGTAGTTCTTTCTTTTACTGCTATAACTGCCGCTTTATCTATATTCCACCAGAACTTGGTTATTTTTTGATTCGCATTTCTCCATGCTGTAACTATTGGCTGTAATTCTTCCTCTTTAAGTCCCATTTCAAGTGCCCCCATAGCTGTTAAAGCCCTTATCCCTCCCCCATATCCTAATGCCAGTTCTGCTATTTTGCCTTTTTGCCTTAGGTCTGAATCTTTTTTTATTTCTTCTATTGGCACATTAAACATAGCACTTGCTGACGCTTCATATATTTTTCCATGATTTTTAAACACATCTAATCTCCATTTTTCATCTGCAAGATATGCTAAAACCCTGGCTTCGATGGCAGAAAAATCTGCTGCTATGAATATACATTCTGCTTTTGGTATAAAAGCAGTCCTTATAAGCTCTGATAAAATTTTTGGTGTACTTTCATAAAACATTTCTAACTCTTCAAATCTTCCATTCTTCACAATATTTCTTGTGAGTTCTAAGTCTTTAATATGATTTTGAGGAAGATTCTGCACCTGCACCAATCTCCCTGCCCATCTTCCAGTACGATTTGCGCCATAAAACTGAAACAGTCCATGAACTCTTCCATCAGAACATACTGACCTCTTTATTGCTTCATATTTTTTTACTGAAGTCTTAGTTTTAAAATTTCTTCTATTTCTCCATCACATTTTTCTGCTAAGTTTGATACTTCTTTTCTTGAAAGACTTTTAATTTTTATGCACCTATGTGCAAGTCTATGTTCAAGCCATTTTTTAAGCTGCATTATAGAATTTGGATTTTCTAGTCCTGTAAGTTCATAAGCTCTTTTTGTAGCTGCACCTATAAAATCTTTATCACAGGCTATTGCTCTTTTTACCAAATCCATATCTACTAAAATTCCTCTATCATTTATGCTTTGATCTAGCCTATATATTTCCATTTCCTTTTCACTTATTGGATGATTTTTAAGTTTATTTCTTATTTCAGTTTCTGCTTCAACATCTCTAATGCAATAATTCTTAAATATCCTCCATTTTTCTAAATCATGTACTGTCAGATTTCGCATTCTGTTTCCATTAACCTTTGTTGGCTTGCAGGGACAGCAGAAATACTTTATAAGATCTTTTCCTTCTTTCATTTTCTTATTATTAAGTCCAAGAACTTCTGAAACGCCTTCAAGACTAGGTGGAAGTGCTAACATTGAAGCTTGAATTGCGGTGCATATCCATGAATCTGACTTTAGATTACTATTAAAATATTTGCTTAAGCACATTCTTTCAAAATTAGCATTAAAAGCTGTCTTTATAACATCATCACTTAATACAGCTTCTTTAACTTCTTCTGGAATAACTTCACCTAATTCTAAATCAATAATTTTTACTTCACTTTCATCAAATGAGTATGCCATAAGTAATATTTCAAAATTAGGACTATCTACATATGCATAAACTCCGCATTTAACTAAATCTATATCCGAATAAGTTTCTAAATCTAAGGATAATGTCTTTTCCATATGATTCCTCCAAAACTTTAAAACAATGAACAATTTACAATTGGTGTTGTTTAGCCAAAAAATTTATTGATTTTGGTTCCCATACATTTGCATAGCTTAGCCTGACTACTCCTGTAATCACCTTTGTTTTATTATTTATCATTTATGCTTCCTCCTTAAATTCTATATTAGTGCTATTTGATCTATAATTATCAATTATCAATTGTCCATTGTCTCTGTCTTATCTTGGTTCTTTAATAATCCCTACACTATATAGGTCACGAGAAATCCAAAATCGAACCCCTAATTTAAAACTTTTTTTAATTTTTTATAAACTTTATTTAATCTGTTTCTAATTGCAGCTTCAGTAACACCTTCATGTGCTGCTATATCAACAAGCTTCATGTTTTTATAAAATACTTTTTCTATTAAATCCTGTTGACCTTTAAGCAGAGTTTTAATTGCACTTTTTACCTCATCTGTTGTTTCTGCTTCTTCCACTTTAAAGTCTATGTCATCATTAATATCTTTAAATTAAAATCCTGCCTCTTCCATACTATTTATTGAATTATGTCTTCTGCTTTCTTTCTGACATACCAATTCCTCCTCTATAAAGATTTCTTCAAATAATTTCACTTTTTCTAATAAAAACTTCTTTATTAACTTCTTTCTATTACTGCTTAACAAATTATTATCATAGTTATTTACTAATTTATCTATATTTTCTTTTGGCATAAATTTAATTATGGTGCTTTTGAGGAGCTTGCGACGAAATTGCTAAATTTTCGTTTTAAAGTTTTTTCGGAAAATTATATAAAATAAGTGTATTGTAGTAAATGCAATATAGATATAATGTAGTACTGATAAAATTAATTAGTATTACTTAATATAAAGGAGGTTAATTTAAAATTGAAAACTGGATTTCTTGAGAAGGGCTGATAGATTTCAAAAATCTAAATTTTATTTATTAGCCAATATGTTTTTAAAAATTTTTTTGTGGGTGCATAGAAAAATGGAAAAGATTAAAACAATACAAGAAGCTTTGTTAAATATTAAAGATGGTATGAAAATTATGACAGCAGGTTTTCTTGGAATAGGTGCTCCATTAAAGATGATAGATGCATTGGCCAAGACTAGTGTCAAGGATCTTACACTTATTCAACCTGCATCAGCTCATCCAGGAGAAACTCATGATATTGGTAAACTAGTAACAAATAAACAAATAAAAAAATTTGTGGGTTCACATATTGGAACTTGTCCTGAAATTCAAGAACAATATAATGCAGGTACATTAGAAGTAGAATTTATACCTATGGGAACTATAGTGGAATGTATAAGAGCTGGACTTGGAGCAGTTGTAACTCCAACTGGTATTGGAACTGAGATTGAAAATGGTAGAGATAAGCTTACTGTAGATGGAAAGGAATATTTAATATTTCCACCAATAAGAGCGGATGTGGCTTTAATAAAAGGATATAAAGCTGATAAATTTGGTAATATCATATATAGAGGCACAACAAAAGGAACAAATACAATTATGGCACTTGATGCTGATTTAGTTATAGCTGAAGTAGATGAAATTGTTGAAGTGGGTGAAATTCCTCCTGATAGTGTTGGGACACCAGGTATATTAGCTGATGTAATAGTTCAAGGTGATTCTTTTGAAAATAAGATCAAAGTATTTTGAAGATTTATGGATAAGAACTAAAAAAATGAAGTAGGAGGTTGAAAAGATGGATGGTAGAGAAATAATTGCAAGAAGAATTGCAAAAGAATTTAAAGAAGGAATGGTTGTTAATTTAGGATTTGGAATACCCAATATGGCTGCAAACTATTTACCAGAAGGAGTCGAGATTATATTACAAGCTGAAAATGGCTGTCTAAGGTTTGGATCAACTCCTAAAATAGGTAAGTCTGATCCTGATATAGGAAATTCAGGTGGATCTCCTATTACTTTTTTAGAAGGAGCATCAACATTTGAAATGGATTTATCATTTGCAATAATGAGAGGTGGACATGTTGACATAACTGCATTAGGTGCTTTAGAAGTTGATCAAGAAGGAAACATTGCTAACTGGAAGATACCTGGAGTATTTGCACCAGGTATGGGAGGTGCCATGGATCTTTTAGTATGAGCAAAATATGTAATAGCTGCTTTAAGTCATAATGATAAAAAAGGCAATTCAAAGGTTTTAAAGAAATGTAACTTACCTTTATCTGCTGCAAAATGTGTTGATATTATAATTACAGATAAAGCAGTTATGAAAGTTACAGATAAAGGATTAGTATTAATCGAAGTGGCACCAGGTTTAACTGTTGATGAAGTAGTAAAGAATACTGATGCTGATTTAATAATAGCTGATGATGTTAAGGAAATGGAAATATAAAAATAAATTCCAGTAAAGCATCTATTCATATTTTCAGATCTCCCTTTAATAATAATTTTACTTATATAATAATACAATCATTGGTTAATTATAACATATTTGTTTAATACCGTACTATTCAATTATAGTGCTTCTAAAATGCCAAGTATTAAAGTTACTATAAATGTACTATGGTAAACTCTTGAATTTGTGATACAATCAAGTATAGATTTAAACGATCTAAATAATCATAAAATTTATTTTAAGCATATTAAAGAAAATATACCAGTATATTGACTTGTTATTTTTATAAGTAGGCTTTGAAGCGAAGGAAGCAATATGAATAATAAAAATATAGAAATGATGAAAAAATTAATAGAAGAAAAGAAACAAAAAATAATAATACTAAAAATAATGAAAGACCTAAAAAGGTTATCGGTAGGATGTTATTGCATAGTGGAAGAACAACTCAATAGAAGACTCTATTAGAGTAAAAAAATAGTCTGCATTCTTTTTATATACACCAAAAAATGTTTCTTAAAAAGAATATAGACTATTTTTATTTAAAATTTAATAGTATAAAAGACAATCCTCTATTGAACTTTTATAGCCATATTTAATATATACTTAGCTTTATCATTAGGTAAATTCTTAGATTCACTTATTTCATCTATTAGAAACATTTTTGTTTTTTGCAACATTTCTTTATCTCTTGAACTAAGAGCATGTTGCTTCTTTAATTCTGTAAGATTGCAAACAACTTCAAGACAATCCACTAAAGTACCAGACTTTAATTTCTTAGAATTGATTGCATTTCTTTCTCTAAAATTAAGTGATAAGAATTCAATCTCTCCTATCTTTAATTCACTCATATTTTTTAAATTATCATCTATAACATTGCAATCACTTACTAATCGTATATTTAATAATTCTGCACTACTTACTGGTATTTTCAGTTTCATAGAGTTATTTAAATCCACTAAATAGTAATTTTGCATCTCACCCTTAAATTCTATTTTTTCAATAGAATTTATTGTACCAATTCCTTGATTTGGGTAAATAATTTTATCTCCAATATTAAACAAATAATTACCTCCTTATGCTATACATATATTATATCATATATCAGATATTATTTGCAAAATTATATCTTATCACTTTTTTAATACTAATTCAACAGTTTTTTTGTTTTTTATATAATTATCATAAAATACTATTTCTAAAGTAAATCACTTACTCATATGACTTTATGAAGATTAGTTTCATATGTTGAGAGAGTGTTACAGATGCTAGCTATAGGATAAAAATCTTTTCCTATACAGTCCTCTTTTTAGAAATATAATTCCCCTACTCTGCATAAACACTTCTTAATAGTTCTATTTCTTTTGCATATCCCTCAAGCTCATTAGGTGTCTCAAGGAAAAATGGTAAATGTCGTAATTTAGGATTTATTCTGTATTGCTTATTTGTATACTCCAAAATATATGAAGCAAGAATTTTTTAAACACGTAAAACTTATTTATATTAAGATTATGTTCTAATTCATAATAAAAATTTATCTTTTTATATACATATTTAACTCAGCTATGTCTAAAACAATCTGAGCTTTCATAAAAAGGTCTAATCCTAATAATCCATTTTTTAATTCTATTTTTACGCTCATTATATACTCCTTCTTATTCCAATATTTTTTACTTTCTCTATTATGATTTCTTCATTAGCAGTACTATATACAAGCTGACCATTTTTACATTTAGTAAATTCTTTCATTGCTTCATGTCCGTCCTTTATTGCTTTTATTATTGCAACATCATCAACATATTTATATTTATCATCTTCATGGCTTTCTACAATCTCAAATTTAACAAATTGATTTGGATATAAATTCTTTACTTCACTCCACTTCATAGATATAGCACCTCTCTTATTTTTGATGTATACACAACTTATATTTCTTCTATATTGATTTCTTTAAATTTTTCTTTCCATTCATCAATACTAAGCACTTCAAATTTTGAAAGCATTTCTCTGACAATACTATTCGCTTTTAAATTCAATGGTAATTGCTTTCCTATTTTTATTCTTAATTGTTTTCTTATCTTAGCATCCATAATTGGAGCTTCTATTAATAGTACATATATTATTGGGAATTCATCTTTATTTCCAACAGTTGCCCAAAACATCATTAAGCTATCATAATATTTTTTTGCTATATTTTTATAAAACTTCTCCGGATCTCTCTTTATTTTATCAACAAATGCATTAGGATTAACTGCGTTTTTTATATTTGCATTCTTATATTCTAGAAAAATTATATTATCATTGAATTCCTCTGCATTAACTCTTAATTCATCACAACTTTTTCATAATGAACTATATAATTCGCTCTTTTTAATAGCAATTTTCTACCTACATGAATAGAGTATCTATTCATTTTGTATTTATTTGTATATATTTTATTATAACTATAAATTAGCGTTTTTACATCCAATAAATTACAAATAATAAAAAATAGAACATTTATAAAATCATTTGTTATAATTAAGCTGCAACACAAAACATAACAAGGAGATATCATAAATGTTCATTGGCTAAATTATAACAAATTCATCATCTATAATCAAATTCTTAAATAACTACATTATTAATCATCTTTGATTTTCCTTTATATGTTATTTCTATAGATGCAAATAATAATCCATCTTTATAATCTAATATATACCACTCACCATCAATCTCTTTCCAACCATTTTTAGACGTATAGTAATATTTATTAAGGTTCATCATTAAATTTTATGATTAAGTAAAATTTCCATAAATTGCATTTGTAATATTCTAGTAAAAATATAGAAAAAACCCCATATACCTTTAGCATTTATCTTGCAAAACAAAAAAACAAAGTAGGGATATGGGATTTATACTTGATACAATATGCTAAGCATATTTCATAAAATTTCGAGATGAACCTAAATGTTTACTATAACAACGCGCTTATTATTAATTTATAGGCTTAAAACGTAATCTTTCACCATCTTTACATTCATAAAGATTCATTCCGCCATCCATTGCATATACTTTATTTGTATCTAAATCAACATATATATTAAAATCATATGAGTCTTCTTCTGATTCATCTATTAAATGTTCAAAAGTATTGAAAATTAATGCTTTTGATATTTTTAAATTATATAATACTGGCTTAAAATCTTTAGCTGTTGTTATATAATCTTTTAAATTAATTACTTTAATATCTTTAGGTAAATTCTTTTCTATTAATTGAATATATTTATCTATATCTGCTTTTGATACTCCCTCAAGCATATTTCCCCTGTTAGTTAAATAATATCCATTAATAGTTGCATCCTTAGCCATGGTTCCATTTGAATAATAATAATACCATGTATCATAATCGTCTTTTACCCAACCTGTTTTTAAATAACCATTGTTGTTAAAAAAATATATATTATTGTCTATCCATTCACTACAATTTTTTAAATATGTATTTCCCTTTGAATACCACCAACCCTTATTATCTTTTTTCCATGCAGCATTAGCTTGTTTAGGTACTATTGTGATAATACTTAAGGCTAATAAACTTGTTACAGTAATCTTTTTAATAAGTACATTCTTAATCATTAAAATCTCCTTTGAATTCAAAATATAGAATATTATACCATAACATGTAATATTTTTATACATATTCATTTATTGATGTAATAAATTTAAGCTTCTACCTAATTCAGGAACTTTTAACTACTCTAATGGCATTTATTATTTTATCACTTTTACTAAGCTTTCCACCCATTATTGGTGTAAATGTTAATGATATTATATCCTGCTTGCTAAGTTCTTCTCCTTGATTCATCTTATTTATTATTTAACTAACTCTTAATTTAAATTCAAAACCTGCATATATATTTTCTTATCTAAATCCTTAAAAACATTAAAAATTATTCTATCAAATTTCTCATAATTTAATTTTAAGAATTCATTAACAACATTTACTGCAATATGTGCTGCTTCATTATTCGGAAAATGAAATTCACCTGTTGATATACAGCAAAATGATATACTTCTAATTCCTTTTTTAACAGCTGCATTTAAACATGACTCATAACATAATTTTAAGTCATTTCTTAATGATTCTGTAAGCTTATCTGGCACAATTGGTCCAACAGTATGAATAACATATCTGCATGGAAGATTATATGCAGATGTAATGACTGCGTTTCCTACAGGTTCTTCATAATTCTTATCTTTAGCTCTACGCATTTTCATGTAATTATTGCATTCTTCACGCAACTGTATTCCTGCTGCTGAATGTATTGCATTATCAATACATTTATGACATGGTACAAAACACCCAAGCATTTGAGAATTTACTGCATTTACAATTGCATCAACCGAAAGTCTTGTAATATCTCCTTGCCATATAGATATCTTATCACCAAATTCATATTGTGAATTATACAGCTCATTAATGGTTGGTATATCATTAAGTGTTACAATTCCCTTTACTTCTGCTTCTTCTTTTAAAAATAAATCCTGTTCTCTCAAAAATTCATTTGAAATTGGTTTTGGCATTCGTATATTCATTAACGAACGCATAAGTGTTCTTCTGTCATTCTTCTTATACTTAATATTTTTATATTCATCAGAATCTCTGCATAATTCTTTTACTAAGTAATCTAGCCTTTCTTCAGTATTCATCTCGTTATTTCACCCCATTTTTTATATCATCAAACACCTTTGCAATATCACCATATATACAAACTGAGCGTTCCTTTATTTCATCAGGTGCATATGCTTCATTTAAATTAATACAAATATAATAAGCATTAGGAAGACTCTTTGTCATCTTCCAGAATGGATATTTTATAATTCCAGGTGTATTCATTCCTGTACCTAATTCAATAAACACTATATTTTTATTACTGTTTAAATTTAAAAATTTCTGATATCTTTCACATGCAATATTCCAATTTTCATCTTCAACAAAATATTCATCACATCTTAAATTAACTTCCATCTCTCCTCCACATACAGGACACTTTGGAACTAATTCTGTTGGAATTCTGCATTCTATCTGTTTTTCTATCATTTTACGTATTATAGATTCATTATAATATAGTTTTTTATGGCAGGCATTTGCACATTGAAAATATCCATAATCCCCTTGTGCTGCAAATATTTTTTCTTTTTGAAAACCTGAAATCATAAACTGACTATCAACATTAGTAGTGATAACGAAATAATTTTTATCTCTTACCATATTTAGCAAATCAACATATGGCTTCCCTGGAGAAACATTATATCTGTTGTAATAAATATGTCTGCTCCAATATGCCCATTTTTCTTCCTGCGTATTGAATAGATAAAACCCTGCTGAGTACATATCTCTCATTCCATATTTCTTAATGTATTCTGGAAATAATTTTTCAAACCTGTCTCCATCATATGTTAACCCTGCCGAAGTACTCATTCCTGATCCTGCACCTATTACTATTGCATCTGCTTTATTTATAAGTTCTGCAACTTTAGAAATCTTTTCACCGTAAGATTCTTCAGTCTTAACCGATTCATTATTTTTATCTTTAATTTTGCTAAATAAGTTAGTTATTTTCATAATACTTACTCCTATCTTTTTTCTACTGCTCCAAAAGGACATACTAACATGCAGTTCCCGCAGTGCAGACAATTCTCCTGATTTATACCAACAGGTTTAGTGCTTATATCAATACATTTCTGTGGACATTTTGAATAACATAACTTACACCCTCTGCAATTATCATTGATAAAATATCCACTTTTCAACACTTGTATATTCTTTCCAATTACAAATGATTCTCTTATAATTGGCTTAGATGATAAGTCAAAGTACTCTCCCTGACCCTCATACATTCTAAATACTTCTAATGCCATTCTGCTTTCCTTTGATGAATAAATTTCTTTCATATATGTATTTTCTTCAAATACTTTATCAAGAAACTTATATCCGATATTTTCTATTTTTCCTCTGATTGAAATGGCCTTCTTATTTAAAGATCCTTCTCCATTAGTCATCCCACTGACTGCCACATATTTTTTATCCATAAGCTGCTTATAAAATTCTTTTCCCTTTGCTGTAATAAAATAAAAACTCTCATCATCTACAAGCATAATATCAATAACTCTTGTTACTGGTAATCCATTTTCATCAACAGTAGCAAATACTGTTGAATGAATTTCTTCTTTTAATATTCTTAAATATTCTCTACTATTCATTTTTATTTTCATCCTTTTCATACTCATTTTTATTTATTAACTATTAATCTAAATAGCAGTATTTTTTATTTGGTATATCCACAAGTTCCTCTAAAAGTTGAATATTCTCTTACAGAAATAGGTACAAGTCTTCAACCATTTTAGATTCTATGGTTTCTTGGGGGAATAATTACAAACAAAACAGCAACTAATTCAAATTCACAGTTTCTTATATAAATGCAGCCTTGAAATAATGTAATTTCAAGGCTGTATTTATTAATAAATATGTGAAATGTAACCACCTTTTCTCATCCGGACTTACTATACCGTCGGTTTCGGAATTACACCGAATCTGCTTTATAAAAGCTCATGGACTTTTACCACCGGTCAGGAATTACACCTATCCCAAAGATAATTCTTACTTCTAACTTTATAAAATTAACATTCAAATTCTTTAGGTGGATTACCTGAAAAATCTGCAATTGTTGCCTTTGCATTTTCTAAATAGAAAACTTCAAATATTGGATTATCAGCTGTATTATATTGTCCTTTTACTATTGGATTTGCCATACATGCTTCTTTTACTTCCATATTATTTTCAAATACTGCCTTACCATTTAATCTTATCCATGCATAACTTGCATCTGAAACAGATACTTCTACTTCAGGGTTTTGCTCCATATCTTTATAAACATCCTTTGTATTATTTGTACAGAACCATAACTTTCCGTCTTTTTCAAAACAGAACATAAATGGACGACATTTTGCCTTACCGTCTCTTCCTACTGTTGCTAAATATTGAACTGGGTTTGCCTGTAAAAATTCTACTACTTCTTTCATATTATTATCTTCCTTTCGCTTGAAAAACTTTTTATTCTTTCTTTTAAAATCGTCTGCAAATTTCTTCTTAGATTCTCAAGCGGCCGCTTGCTATACTCATATTATATAAGCGTTATTTATTTTGGTAAAGAATGCACTTTAAAGTGCTATAGTTACCTTTTGGTGCTATAGTTACCTTTTAGCTCTTTAGTTTCCCTTGAAATACTTAATAAATTATTATAATTGACTAAGTTCTATTTTTTTATTGAATAGTCTAATATATTTTTCTATTACTTTTATCTGATAGTATAATAGCTCCATAAAAATAATCAGCCTAAAGAGTTAATACTCTTTAGGCTGAGTTAGTTTTAATCATTAGGTTTAAGCGGGCCATAAAAATATGATGCTGTTGCACCACCATCAATGAGAAAATCCGCCCCTGTGATAAATGCTCCCTGTGGACTCATCAGAAGCTCCGCAACGTTTGCAACCTCATCCGCCGTACCTGGACGTCCAGCTGGGCATTTTGCAGACATATTTTTGTAGAAATCTCCTCTAGGGCTGTTAAATTCATCAATAGCAAGTGGCGTAACAATAATTCCAGGCGAGATTGAGTTAAAAGTTCCCTCTATCTACTTGCGTTGTTCAAGGGAAAGCCCCACTTATGCATTTTCAAGCCAATTATTAATTGTTGATTTTGCCTTTGAAACTGAAGATCCATGAATTGCAAGACCTTTTCTTATATCAGCATTAGGTATAAGTTTTTTCAAATCCCTTTCGCTGTTTCCCATTCCACTGCCCTCGTGGGTACAGAAAGGAATTACTATTTTTCCTCTGAAATCATGACCTTCAAGGAAAGTCCACACGACCATTGGCATTGTTCCCCACCAGTTGGGATATCCAAGAAACACTATGTCATAATCAAAAATATCCATATTTTCCGCAAGTTTCGGACGTGAGCTTACTCTAAGCTCTGCTTTTGCTTCTTCAGTGCAAGCGTTGTACTCAAACGGATACTCATTTACCGCTTTGATTTCAAAGGTATCTGCATTTAGTGAATCTGCAATCATTTGAGCAGCAATAGCGGTATTTCCCATTTTTAATTCCACAATCCTGCCGTTTGAATAATTTTCTCCCTTGTGTGAAAAGTATGCAACAATGATTTTTTTATTTTCAAAATTCATAATTAACCCCCCTGCTATTTTTGATATTTTTATTATAGATCTTTGAGTTAACTCCAAGTCAACAGGATATAATAAAATTTTCCTTAAAGTGAAAATACCATAAATAAAAGATAGCAAACAAAAACAATTGTTATGTTTACTATCTTTCTTCTTTAATTAAGGATTTTACTTAATTTATTATATAAATCTTCTATTTTTGTTTTCGCTTCCTTTTTTAAAGCTACACCTTTTCCAAAGAATTTGTACTTATTTTCTCCATTCTAATCGCATTTATTATTTTATCACTTTTACTAAGCTTTCCACCCATTATTGGTGTAAACGTTAATGATATAATATCCTGCTTGCTAAGTTCTTCTCCTTGCTTCATCTTATTTATTATATTATTGAAAATTTCATCTCCATCTTTTCTATACCAAAAAATTTTAAACCCTCTTCTGCAAATATATCCATTGCTCTTTTCATTATCATATCTTCATAATTTATTTGTTTCACTAATGCACCTACTTACATAATCTGCAATACATTATAAAAAAATAAACACTTCTCTATACTTTTATTATATCCAATATTTAACAACTAACTATACCTAATATGATAATATATACAAAATTACTATTCAAAAAATTTTCCTACAATAATTCTAATTCTAATTCTTATCAATGATTATGCCAAATCTGTATTAGCAATAAATATATTCACTATAAGACATCAACGTTTCATATACCAAAACACCCTCCCATACTGTAATATTCATTATATAGTCATATATATTATTTATGTTAAATAATTCTATATGTATTATATAAAGGAGGTCTCCCATGAATTACACCCAAATCGAATCTCTAGTAAAATCCTCAAAGCAAGGAAACACAAATTCAAAAGAACTCTTAGCAGAGTCATTTAAGCCTTTTATCTTAAACATTTCAAAGCGTACATTTATTAATGGATATGATTTTTATGATATCCAAAATGAGTGCTTTAAGATTTTATTTCACTGCTTATCCTTATATAATCCTGAAACCTCCAAATTTGTTGCCTATGCCACAAATGGTATTAGGAAAAGCCTTAATGATCTTATTAAGAAAAGTAAAAACAGAAGTCATGCAGAAGGGCATGAAGCATTGATACTATGTGGCTGTTTAGAGCACGTTCTTCCTTCTGAAATTCCTACTACTGAAGAAATTCTTTGTGAAAAAGCTGATTATGAGATAGCCACCTCTGCTCTCAATAAGCTCCCATCAAAAGAAAAAGACCTTATAACTTATGTATTCATAGAACAGAATACTGTAAGAGAATATGCACAACTTTATAATATCAATTATACAACTGCCATTTATATTAAGAATAATGCTCTTAAACTTTTATTAGAGGAAATAAGGCATATGAGATAAAATAACAAGTCCAGAGCTGACATGAATATTTTTCATCAGGCAAGGAGGTAAAATACCATCATAGTGGGGCTATTATGGTATTTTGCCGACGTAGGATGATGGAAAATATGCTGTCAGATGGACTTGTTATTTTTTTGATTATGCCTAAAGCTGCAAAATAAATAGAACCTTCAAGATATTCTGGTCCAATATCTTGAAGGTTCTATTTTTATTTTAATATATAATATATCTGACTATTTGATTATTTAAAATTACACTTTGCAGTTATAATTATTAATATTTTCTTATCCTAAATGTTCAGGTATCTGCAAAGCAAAAATAACTCAGCCTCTGCCCTTCTTCTTCTAACCAATCCTTGAAGCACCTCTCCAGAAGAAGATTTAACAAACCTCAAGAAGTTTTCAGAAAGTATATTCTTATCTCTTATTCCTTTTGTTATATTATACCATAAAGTTGATTTTTCTAAAGCTGATATACCACAATTAAATGCAAATGAAATTAAAGCATCACGTTCATAACTTTTTAAATCCACATTACTTTTATTACATAAATCATCAACACTGCAAGCAAATTTAGATACATCTTTTTTAAGCTCCACATAAGCCCTTTCTTTTGTTATAGTGCCTAAACTTGTAACTTCTTTTCTTGTGCATCCAATTCCAATAGTTAGCACACCACTAGAGCAGTAGTAAGCTTTTAATCTGCATCCTTCAAAATATGCAATAAAATCACATAATCCATCTGAGATGATTTCATTTCTTTCATTTTGATTTTCTTTTACTTCTTCAAGCCACACACCTTCTTTATCAAATTTATGATATTTGTCTTTTATTTTGAATATTCCATCAGAATACATAGCTCCAAGAGTATTCTCATTAATATCCTCAAAGAAATGCCACTTACCATTTAATTTTAGCCAGCCAGTGCATATTTCCCCTTCATAAAAGGTTTTGCCATTATTAATGGTTTCATTTTGGAATGCATAATACCAGTCATTATTCTTTGTAGTCTGAAACCAGCCTTTAAGCATATGTCCATTTTTCTCTAAGTAATACCACCTATCATTACTTTTGACCCATTCAGTAGTTAATTTTTTATTATTTTCATAGTAATACCACTTATTATTTTCTAGCACCCATCCATTTTTGATATTTGCTGAGCTTTGTGCTTCACTCAATATATTTTCAGTATTAGATGAACTTATAACATCACTCATATTACGCCTACCCTATATATCAAATATTTTAACTGTAATTTCAGTATCTTCAGCATACTTTTCTTCCATCTCATCAATGCCATCACAGATAAGTAAGAGCTCAAATTTTACATTTGGCTTGCTCGCACTTACTCCTACGAATGAATATGAGTTGGAGTTTCCTTTAAATAATAAAGGGCATTTATGGCATACCTTAAGCTCATCCTGAAGTAATGAACAATATGATGATTCCTTTTTTGCAGAATTATTTACTGCCAAACATAAAGCCTTTCTATCAATTACCTCTTCATTTTCCAGTCTCATTGTAAATTTCTCTTTAATCATATAAATACACCTCTCAAAATTAAATTTACTCAGATAATATATATGATTTAAGAGTTATAATTACAAGAATTGAGTAGCTATTTTTATAAGCAGAGAACCCAAATCTGTGATTTTGTGTGAATCGCTTCCACCGGCATATAATGTTTGGTGAGGCACGAGCCTAACATTATAGCCCATCTTCATCTCATGATGAAGATGTTTCTTTAAAATGTATATGAGTAGGTGTTTCCTTAAAATAATTCCTTCTACCCCGCATAAAATAAGCATATTCTTATATTCTTATATGGTAATATTCTAATATTCTCCTATGTATATATTCTTATATTCCTTTATTCTAAAATTCCTAAGAATATTAGAATAAAAGAATATTAGAATACTGTAATTTATGTTTTCGAATCATATTTATTGTAGAGGCATATAATGCTTGGTGATGCAAGAGCTAAGCATTTTATAATGTACAATTGACAATTAAGGAGGTTTAAAAGTGGTGAGAAAGAAAAATGATGAGATTCCTAAAAGTGATTTTGAAGTTAATGAATCACAGGACCTTTTATGTTTTGATAGTACTGAAAATCTTGGAGAATGTATTGCTGCTTTTAGCTTTGGCAACAGCTCTGATTCTGATTTAGATATTACACCTAATAATTTATATATAAATAATAATGACACAAATAATATAAAAGAAGACAAAACAATGGTCTTAAATGATAATTTCAATTCTAATAGTACAGAAGAAAAAACAATAGTTTCAAATAATAAACCTTTTTCTATTCATATAAATGATATTAATAACTTAAGCGACGATAAATACCAAGCATTATTTGATAATAGAACTACACCTATAGCAAATGGTGCAGCCCCTCTTATTAAAGGTCAAGTCCCTGATATAAAAAGAACATATATGCTTCGTTCATCTACCATCAGAAAATTAAATGAACTTAAGAGCATTCATCCAGACATTAATGTATGTGTAAGCACTATTGTTGATATAGCGCTTGATCATTATTATAAATACATTACTGAAGAAGGTGGATCACAATAATTATCTTTATTTCTGTAATTCACCTTAAAAGATCATATATATATCATGCATAAATGAATTATGTCTGTGTAGAAGCAAGTACATGAGATATAAAGGAGGTGATACAATATGGAAGTTAATGATTTAATAGGACTTATAGGCAATGTTGGATTTCCCGTTGCAATTAGTGCTTACTGTGTGACACGTTTCTAAGTGAAAAGCTTAGACATTAAAACCTTTAGTTTTAATAGAACTAATATTTTTCATGAGTAGAATGATGGAGTAACATCCTGAAATGCTCTCGTTAATACTCCGATTAGCAATTTATTGGATAAAAAATAAGTTGTTAAAAGCTCGGTGAAGTCGGCTGAAAGCTACCGAAAAGAATTGTGGATTATACCCAACTAACGAAATCTGCCCAGAGGTGGGTGGTGTAGCCCATAGGTCGGATGCCTATAAAATATCTATGGTGAGAATAGCAATTAATTTTGCAGACAAACTTTCGATTGTACAAGTCTAGACGCTGAATATGTAGAAATACATATGGTATTAATATACCGTGTATGTGGATTAGTAAAATTGGTAAGTATGAACTTCCATATAGTGTTACAGGCACTATCAAGTACACAGGCTTAAAGAAAGCACCTAAAGATATATGTACAGGGATAAATATTGGAACGTGGAAAGCTACAAACGCAGAGGCGTTTATCAGCCGATGAAGCGGTGATATCGAAGAACTATAAGTATCTTTATTGTAGTGAGAGTAGAGGCATAGTACCTATGAAACAGTGATAATAAGCTGTGGAGGGATAGCCTCAAGTCAATTTATAAAACAAAAGTTTGTTAACGCAATCAATGTAGATTCGAGTATGATTAAAGAAGGTCTCAGAAAGGAGATATTAACTATATTGGATTCTCATAAAATAAGAAAGAAACAAAAACTAAGAAACTCAGAATATTATAATATGACAAATATACTTGATAATCTTTATGCTAAAAGTACAGATGGTGAAGTTTTTACTAAACTCATGCCACTTATATTATCAAAACAGAATATTATGCTTGCCTATAGGAATATAAAAAAGAATCCTGGAAGTAAAACACCAGGTGTAGATAAAAGAAACATAGAAGATGTAGCAAAACTATCTACAGAAAGCATAATTAATATAGTACGTAAAAAACTTACAAACTACAATCCCAAACCAGTTAAACGTGTTGATATTCCTAAACCTAATGGCAAAACAAGACCACTAGGTATACCTTGCATAATGGATAGAGTTGTACAACAATGTATACTGCAGATTCTTGAACCAATTTGTGAAGCAAAATTCCATGAAAGAAGCAACGGTTTCAGACCTAACAGGTCTGCAGAACATGCTATCTCTCAATGTTATAGAATGATACAATGTTATAATCTACACTATGCAGTTGACATTGATATTGAAGGTTTCTTTGATAATGTAAATCACAAAAAATTGCGTCGGCAATTATGGACACTAGGAATACAAGATAAAAAGCTTTTATGCATTATAACAAAAATGTTAAAAGCTCCAATAATAATGGCAAATAAAAGTATTGTATTTCCTTCTAAAGGAACGCCTCAAGGTGGCATCTTAAGTCCTCTACTTAGTAATATTGTTCTTAATGAATTAGATTGGTGGATAACTAATCAATGGGAAAATATGAAATCCCAAACAAATTATAGTTGTAATTCTTCTAAATTTAGAGCACTACGAAGGACTAAGCTTAAAGAAATTTACATTGTAAGATACGCAGATGATTTTAAAATTTTCTGTAGGAATTATAATGATGCTCGACGAATATTTATTGCTACCGAAAAATGGTTGATTAAAAGACTATCATTGAAAATAAGTAAAGAAAAATCTAAAATAGTTAATCTAAAGACAAAATACTCAGAATTCCTTGGCTTTAAGATTAAAGCAATCAAAAGACGGAATAAGTATATCGTTAAATCGCATATTTCAGATAAAGCTGCCAAAAACATTGCAGATACTCTAAGAAATAAAATAAAAGATATGCAAAGATGTAAAAATAATATTCAATCAAGAAACAATATAAATCTGTACAACTCATATGTATGGGGTGTTCATAACTATTATCAATACGCCACACTCATTAGCAACGATTTTGGTAAAATACAGTTTCAAATCAAAAAAATACTTGAAAACAGGCTAAAGAAAAGACTTCAAAAGAAGGGTTCAATAAAAACAGGGTATCTTAAGGAAAAATATGGACATAGTGCTCAAATACGCTTTGTTGATGGATATCCCCTTACACCTATAGGATATATACGGAATGCAATTCCCAAATATAAAAAGAAAATAATTAATGACTACACTCCTATGGGACGGAAAGAAATACACAATTCTTTAAAAGTTGATATAAGCATTATTCATCAACTTATAGTAGAAGAAACAACTAATGAAAATGTTGAACTTTCTGATAATATAATTTCTTTATACTGTGCACAATGTGGCAAATGTGCTATTACTGGAGATGTACTAATACCAGGTGAATTCATCTGCCATCATAAACTTCCTAAAGAGCTTGGCGGAGATGACACTTATAAAAATCTTATACTTGTCAAAAATGATGTACATTCTCTAATACATGCAACAGAAGATAAAACAATTAATGAATATATGGATCTATTAAACATAACTAAACCAATGATAAATAAAATAAATATTCTAAGAAAAAAGGCTAAACTCGAAACAATTAGTATTTTATAAGAATTCTGCGTTATAACAAACTTTACTTTTAAATTGATGGAACGCCGTGTGAGGTGAAAGTCTCACGCACGGTGTGGAATGGGGGAAAAACCGGAGATTGCTTCAAAGGTTTACCTATCATTATTACTAATAAGATTGGAAAAACAGATGAGAAGCCTTTCAAGTTCAATTAATAAACTAAACACAATTATTTCTACTAAGCTTGGCATAGTTATTGATACTGGTGATTCTGATCATGTTGCATGAGGAAAAGCACTAAACAGTTTTATAATTGTTTAGTGCTCTTTTTATTTTAATTTTTATAATTAAAATATATATACTATTTTAGAATTGCGTACCCCAAATACCGCATATTCATTTTGAATAATACGGTATTTTAATAAATTTAAAGTTGTTATTACTAAAAATATATGTTTTAAATATAAATTAGATATATAAATATTAATAAAGTTATGCTAAGAATAACAAAATCAATAATGATTAATTTATACTCTTTCTTTATAAATGCTATTATAAATGCAACAATACTTAATATAATATTAATACAAGCTAAAATAACATTACTAAATAGTCCTCTAATAAATATAGATTCTAGTATATACATTCCTGTAATAATAAATAGAATGACATGTATTATCTTAATCCAATTACTTTTATTAAAAAAATTTTATTAATCATTTATATTTTCTCTCCTTCCATTACTTTTTTAATATAATAGTTGTTTAAAACTGTTCATAACTTAATTCTATTTATTTTTTTATTTGATGCAACTATGATTAAATTAATTATAAAAATGATAAAACTAGTCGTTGAAATAAACCAAAGCCACTTATCCCAATAAGACCAGTTAAGAGCATTGTTATCAGCTAAAACTCCATAAACATTATTCCACACAACATGGTGTTATTTATTTTTTAAGTAATAATAAGCTCATATCTAGACTGAAATTTATACATTTTGGTCTATCTTCAAACTAAACACAATAAAAATTAAAGCTAATCGAAAAACTTCCCCTTATAAAAATTCTCATTTCCAAGTTTCTTGGCCGTCATCCTAAACATAACGCAGCCATCTGGACATACAATATCTTTGCTATATTTGCCATTTCCACCAATATTCTCTAAATTTCCATCACTTCTGACAGCCTCCATGATTGGGAACATAATCATCATTACTTTGGAGCAAATACCCTGTCCATCCGTATTTACAGGACAGCCATAGGTGCAGGTATACTTATCTCCAACTTCCTCGCCGTTTCGGCAATACCGCTCTGTGTGGTCACTCCGAAGAAACCCTATCACCTCAATTTCCCATTCGTACTCCTCATCATACCATTTTTTCATGATTAACCTCCAAATTCTAATTTATCTGTTTATTATGAGCTAATTATATCATACTTTCCAATATCGAATTATTCAGTTTTCAAAGATCAATTTTATTAATTACTACATACTTTCTGACTATTACACATTATTGAAATTATAAAAAAGTAGCTAAATTAAACTCACCTACGTGGCCCAATTTTTATGTCTTATGGCAATGCTACAAGCTTTTTATAATTTAAATTTACTAATAATATTTATATAAAAATATAAGTAATTTCTGTAATCTTCATTTTAAAGTCATATATATTATGTGATCAAAAATGAAAGGGGGAATTTAAGATGGCAGTAAATAAAGCTGTAGAATCAACTTCTATAAGCATAGAAGTACAAAACGGACAAGATAAAGCCGGCGACCCAACATTTGCTAAAAAGACTTTTTCAAATGTTAAAGAAGATTCAGATCTTCAAGCTGTATATGATGTTGCTGATGCAATCAAAAACATCATGGATGGTGAAACACGTGACACTTTAATAAATGTTACTTCAAGCTTAACTCAGGCTTAATAGCATCATTTATTAAAAATCTACGAAAGGAGGATATTTTCTATGGAATACATCTTATCAATGACTTTCAATACTGAAGGTGGTAAGACTACAAATATGAGTATCACTGGTGTTAAAAATGACATCAAAGAAGCTCAAGTTTTAGCCCTTATGAACCTTATAATTGAAAAAAACATCTTCTTAGTTGACTCTGGAAGCTTAATAAGCAAAAATTCTGCTAAGCTTACTCAAAGAGTTGTTACTAAGTATGAAGTTGCTTAAGTTTAAACATTAAAAAAGCTGTCATTTTTATGGCAGCTTTTTTTATGTTTCTACCTTTACTTCTATATTCACTAGGCTTTTATCATCTCAAACAATTTCTTAGATGTGAAAAATGATCTATCTTCATCATTCATCTCTCCCTTAAAATCATTTATATATTAACATTTATTCACTAACACCAATAACAAAAAATTATATGCAACCAATACATATATAAGAAAATCAAAAACTGGATATGAGAGCAAAAAAACACTTTATGTCTGTGAAGATTGTGCTAACTGTAAATTTAAGAAAAACTGTATAAAAGGACATAATTGCAAAATTCCATTAGAAGAAAGAACTAAAAAATTAGAGAAAACAGGAACTCATTTATTTAAATTAAATCGATGTGCTTAACTTATTTTTCCTAAAAATCTACATAAAAAAATCCCTAAAATAATAGGGCTTATTAAAGTCGACTTATTTTAGGGATGACTTATTTTAAAAAATAAAGCTTGTTAAATTTATAAAAAACGGAGCTTGCCGCTAGCAGTTTTTAACTGCTAATGCGACAGCCCCATTTCAAACACTTATTTATTAGTTTTAATATCAACTCTAAACAAACAATTTCAGCATTAATTTAATTGTTCTTTTAAAATTAATTATTTGTCTATCTTTAATTCGTTGAAAATATTAAAATATTCTTTAAACTTTTTTCTTTATATAAGATATTACTCTATATAATTAATCACTATTATTAATTCAAATATCATTTTCTTTACTCTTCTTCTAATTTATCTATTAATTTAAGATCAATTCATATTAGAGTTCAACAGACAAAAGACCATAAAAAAGCAATCCTTGTTAAATACTAAGTAATAAAAATTTTAATCTAACTCTTCACCATTTGTCTTAATAACATTTTTGTACCAATAAAATGATTTTTTCTTAGAGCGCTTAAGTGTTCCATTACCTTTATCATCCATATCTACATATACTAATCCATAACGTTTTTTCATTTCACCTGTACCTGCTGAAACAACATCAATACAGCCCCATGGTGTATATCCTAATAAATCTACATGATCAATTTCAACGGCTTTTTTCATTTCTTCAATATGTCTTCTTAAATAATCAATACGATAATCATCATTAATTGAACCATCTTTCTCTACAGCATCAATATTTCCCATTCCATTTTCAACAATGAATAAAGGCTTTTGATAACGATCATATAATTCATTTAAGACAAATCTTAATCCTTCCGGATCAATTGGCCAACCCCAAGGTGTCTTTTCTAAATATGGATTAGCAGATCCTTGTTGTCCTCCTGTAGTTGTTGTATTTGGTGAATTCCTATCAAATACTGTTGTACGATAATAAGAGAAAGCTAAGAAATCAGTTGGATGTTCTTTTAATATTTCTTCATCTCCTGATTCCATCTTTAATTGAAAATTATATTCATCAAAAATAGCTTGAGCATAATTAGGATAAGCTCCTCTACATACAACATCTGAAAACATAAGGGCGCGACGTCTAAAATCATAAGCACCAAACACATCTTTAGGATGACAAGTTGCAGGATAAATACCAGATAGTGCTAACATACATCCTAACTTAAATTTAGGATTAATTTCACGTGCGATTTTATTTGCATATGAAGAAGCAACTAATAAATGATGAATCGCTTGAATTTTAGCACCTGCATCTTTAAAAGATGTTTCCCCTTGATTAGAATTATTTCCTTCAAGTCTATTATTTGACGCTAATCCCAAAGTCCAATAACCACCCAATACATTAATTTCATTAACAGTAACCCAATATTTAACTTTATCCTTCCATCTCTTAAATAAAACTTCTGCATATCTGAGATAGAAATCAATAAGTTTTCTATTCTCCCAACCATTATATTTATTTGCAAGATGTAATGGCATATCAAAATGTAATATTGTTACTAATGGCTCAATACCATATTTCAATAACTCATCAATAACATTATCATAAAACTTCAATCCATCTTCATTTGGAATTGCATCATCTCCATTAGGAAAGATACGCGTCCAAGATATAGAAAATCTGTAAACTTTGAATCCCATTTCAGCCATTAAAGCAATATCTTCTTTATAATGATGATAAAAATCAGTTGCTCTGTGGCTTGGATAATAATATCCTTCTTTAAGAATTCCATGTGCACCTATAGGAATACATTCTCCTAACCTAATACTCCCTTGTATTCCATCATTAAATTCATAAAATATTTTTCGAGGTGATTCTTGATTGCCATCTGTAATTAAATCAGAAACAGCAATTCCACGACCTCCTTCTTTAAAGCCTCCTTCAAATTGGTTAGCAGCAGTCGCTCCTCCCCATAAAAAACCTTCAGGAAATCCCATTTATATTCTCCTTTCTAAAAACATTAGTTATACGTTTTCCTTTGCTCTATTTGACATTAATACAAATGGAATCCAAATAATGGTGCATACAGCCAAAATAATAATTTGTATAATTATTCCTTTCCATCCATATGATAACATAGCATTAATAAAGATAGGTAAACCGAAGGGAGCATCAACAGTATTACATGTTAAAAATCCTAATTTTATTGCACTTAAAGCAATTCCAGCTGCAATACCAGAGTTAATAATGAATGGAATTGCAAACACAGGATTTAAAACAAGTGGTAATCCAAATACAATTGGTTCTCCAATTCCACAGATTCCTGGTAATAATGACATTTTAGCAATCATTCTATGATCCTCTCTCTTAGAGAATTTTAGAATTACAAAAATTAATGATAAAGTAATTCCAGCTCCACCACAAACAACAAAAATTGTCCAGAATCCTCTTGTAATAGGCATTGAAGGAACTCCTCCTGCATTTATTGCTGCAATATTGGCAGCAATAGCTGAAGCAGATAATGGGCTACGGATTGGTTCAATAATCAATCCACCATGAATACCTAAGAACCAGAACAATTGGCTAAGAATAGCCATAAATATAATCCCTAACGAACTTTGGAAAATCACTTCTAAAGGTGCTTGCGCAACAGAATAAATCCATTCATTTAAGTAATAACCTGTTCCTAATTTGAATAAGTTTCCAAACACTGCAGATAAAACGAGAATAATGAAAATTGGAATTAATGTATTAAATGATATTGCAATCCCTTTTGGAACTGAAGATGGCATCTTAATTTTTATTTTTTCAATCTTCATTAATTTATTAAATGATTGAGCGACAACAACGGCTATTAACATTCCAACAAACAACCCTTGTGCTCCTAAAGAAGAAGTTCCAAGGCCAGCTGCTGTTCCTTTTAATTCTTCTTTAATAACAGTCACTGTTGATGGGACAACAGTTAAATAAGCACATAAACTTAATACACCAGTTGTAAATTGTGGCATTTCATTATCTTTTGCTAAATGCATTGCAATTAAAAATACAATTGGAATCGTCATACACGAAACAGTTGCAAAACTTAGTACATCAAAAGCTGGCTTTAAATTCGCTAACAACGGAATCCATTGTGCAAGACCAGTTTTCTGATTTGCAATTAATGAATTTAATAATGTTCCAAAAGATCCTACAATAATAAATGGTACAAAATCTGTAAATGCATTTTTTATACTTCCTAAATATTTGTTTCCATCTATTTTTTCAGCAAGCAATAATAATCCATCTTCAATTTTAGAAAAATTTTTCATATTTATCCCTCCTGATATAATTTTTCAGCTTGAGCCAATACTGCCTCACCATCACATTTTCCATATGAAGGTGCATCTATAACAGCAACTTTTGCTTTACCCCCCACTAATTTAGTAACCCTTCTTAAGATATGACGAACTTGTGGTCCTAAAAGTAACACGTCAAAGTCCCCCAACTCTTCAGCTATTTCCCCTTCTTCTACAGCCCAAATTTTATATTCTTTACCTTGTTGTGTTGCTGCTTCTTGCATTTTACTTACCACAAGACTAGTAGACATTCCTGCATTACATGCTAACATAATTCTCATATTGTTACCCTCTTTCCTTTAAATCTTTTAAAATCCTATATATATTAGTAAATTCTTTAGCTTGTTCAAGCATAATCATTGCTGTTGTTAAATGATCTTGGGCATGAATGAGAATAACATTAATATCTTGTTTTTCTCCTCTTGCTTCACCTTGAATCATCTCAGTTTGTGAATTATGAGCAGCTTTTAAATCCTCTGCTGCTTCTTTAATTAAAGATTCTGCTTCTTCAAAATTAAATTCTCTTGCACTTTCAATTGCCATTAAAGATTTTGATTTTGAGTTTCCTGCATTTAAAATTAGTTCAAATGAACTTTCGTATTTATTTTCCATGTATCTTCTCCTCTATTTTATTTATCTAGTGCACTTGATATTTTATATTTAAAATATAAACCTTTTCAAAGTATTTCTCCACCAGTTTTATTTCCACTTTAATTATGGAAAAATTATATTTAAAATGATTTATCCTCCGACTACTGATTATAGAATATTTATAAACCATAAAAGAACATATACTCTAATAAAACATAATAGCTCTATCTATTGTTATAGTTAACAACGTAATGAAAAAATCACTCTCTTAAAGGTCAACTCAGCTTAATATTAATGAGTCATTAAGTATAAAAAAAGAAAGTGTATTAATTACACTCTCCTAAAGCATTAATTTGATTTCTATTGTCTCTTTTTTTAGATCAAAATTAATAATATAAAGCTTTTTTATTATTATTCTACTTAATTAACTTTTGAGCTGAATGGTTTTCAAATAATTCTTCTGCATATTTTAAAATAGCAGCTGCATCTAATTTACCATAATCTTTTACTTTAATAACACCTATTGGTATTTGCCCCTTTGTCATTTTTTCAACTCTTTTCAAAATATGCCGAACTTGTGGTGCTAATAAAATAACGTCAACTCCATTAATTTCATCTTTTAAAATCCCTTGATCAACAGTTTTAATATTATAATCTTTCCCTTGTTTTTCACATTCTTGTAAAATACATTCTACAAGAATACTTGTAGACATACCTGCACAACAACTTAACAGTATATTCATAAGAGCCTCCCTATATATTTTTTTCTATTTCTTTTATTATTGAACAAAACATATTGTAATCTTTATTTTGTATTAAATCTTTAATATACTTTTTATTTGTAAATAATTTACTTGTTACTTTATAAATATATTGTAGATCTCGATTTTCTTGATTTGTTACTGACATAAGATAAATCAACTGAACTTTCTTTTTATTCCAAACAATCGGTTTCTTCAATATCACTAAGCAAATAAAAGTATCTTCAGTAATAACTTTATACGGATGTGGTAAAGCTACCATGTTACCAAATTCCGTCGGAGAAAGTTTTTCTCTTTTCATAATTGCTTCATAAAAGTTATCTGGTACACGTGGCTTTACTTGCTTAATTTGCTTTACCATATAATTAATAACTTCTTCTTTACTGCTAAAGTCAACATCTGTAATATATAGCTCTGGATCTAAAAAGTCTAATAATGATTGATTATTATTCTTTTTGAAGAAATCTTTAATTGTTTCTAGTTCCAAATCTTCTAAAAAACATGTAATTTCAAGAATAGGTACAGGAATTTGAAAATCAATAGGTACAGTTGTGATCACATAATCAATATTCTTAAAGTCTATGTTTCTTAAATTTAAAATGTCAGTAGTTATCACCTTATTTAAATATTTATCAAACTCTTCTTGAAACCTATAGGCTAACAATTTTGCTGTTCCTCTTCCAGAGCTGCAAACAATCACAATATTCTTCTTATTTATTATTTTCTTTTTTCTTTCTAATGCAAGATTAAAATGTAATGCAAAATAGCCAATTTCACTATCAGACACTGGCTTTTTATATATTTTTTCTAAAACATTACAAGCACTTACTGCTATATTATAAGCTAAAGTAGCTCTTGTTTTTATATCTTTAATAATAGGATTATGAGCAATCATGCTACATTCCATTCTAACTTGGAATGGAATAAGATGCAATGCTAATAACATTCTCAATTCTAAATCATCAAAGAATTTAATCTTATACGTTTCATTTACTTCTTTCAACATATTTAGCACTATATTATTTATCTCTTCACTTATCACCATATTTTTGTTCGATTTACTTTCATATATTGTCTCTTTGGCTGCTAAGTGAATTGCTATATAGTAAACTTCATCATCTGGAATAACAATATTAAAACTACTTTCTAGCTTTTCAAATATATCTCTTGCTAAATTGAGATTTTTCTCTTTTACTAATTCTTTTATTTGATGATTTATTGGCACATAATTGCTATCTTGAACTCTTTTTAATGCTGTATAAATATGAATAATTAAATTTTGGAATGCTGTATCTGAGATTAAGTACTTCTCGTCTTCAAATGAAGACGTTAGTATATCTGCAATCATTTTAAGACATTCAATACGTTTACTTTTTTCTAAATCTGATTGTAAAACTCCTGTATTGTCCATTGCATAATTCGCCATACATAATCTTAAATCAAATTCACTACCTTCAACTTTTATACCGTGATTGGGTTTAGTATTTAATTTCAAGTTATATACTTGTAACTGCTCTCTGACTTTCTTTAAATCTAAAGAAAGACTTGTTTTACTAACATACAACAAATTACATAAATTTTCGATTTTCACATAAGAATACGATTGCAGCAAATATTCCATAAGAAATTCTACTCTCTCTTGAGAAGTTTTAGGTATTTTATGAGAGGTTTTATTATTTATTTCAGATAAATAATCTTGATATACTTCTCTATTATCTACAATTAAAATATTTCCACATTTTGTTTTAGTTACAATCTTTGCCCCGTGCATTTCCAATACTTTATTAAGTTCCTTTAATTCATTTCGCACTGTTCTTCCACTTATGTCTAATTTTAATGCAATATCTTCAGAAGAAATATACTCGTCCTCTGATAAAAAATTTAAGTAATTTCTTTCACGATAATCCTTCATTTTACCACTCCCCATACATTAATTATAAAATGAGGAAATTAAAACTCCATTCAGATAATTTCCATACTAATTATGGAAAACTTCTTTATTAAATATAAAATATGACCTATCTTTGTTATATTCATCTATACTATAAATTCTTGCTCCTTATCAATTAGTATAGCAACATTTACAGTTATTTAAAAGCACCTATCAATGCCCAGTTACTGTAAAAGAAATGTGGGGCAAAACTTTTTATTTTTATTCCAATGCATGGAATCTGAATTTTATCACAAAATATCCTCAAATTATTTAAACTAATTTTAAAAATTTTATAGTAAACCACGTAATGCTCTAAAAAAACTTTTATGTGAGATTCTTTATTAGAAAATTTACTAGTCTTTTCATATAAAATGTCTCTTACAGCGTCATTTATATCTTTCTTAGCTTTCTTCAGTTCATTGTCAAGTTCATTTTTAATATTATATTCAAAATCTACATTAATTTTTCTTTTGGTTATTTCCTCAATTTCACTTAACAAATCGCATTGGCTATGTTTTAAACACAGTAATTTAGCCATTGCATTTGCTCCGGTCATAGACCAAGATAAACCATGTCCTTTTATTCTAGTTGCTAAAACATTATGAACACTACCCTCCATAGTACCTAAATTCTTTAATTCTTGATCTGTATCTAAATTGAAATTTTCTCTATCTACATAGTTAATATGTATAGGAAGTGTTTTGTTAATACCTAAAGATAATTCATCATCAAATATAGAAAACATTTGTGCTTCATAAATCCCTCCAATTTTAGGAGTGATAATAGGTTCATGCTCAAAAGGAATAACTTTCGATTGTACCGAATTGTATATTTTTACATTAAAATTATACTTTTCCTTCAATTTAGCAAAGAACCCTCTCGGCATAAAGAAGATATTATAGCACCTGGTTATAGCTATTTAGTTTTGCAGTTTTCCGACTAAACGATAGAGGAAAGATTGATATGATTAATGAAAATATTGAGATAACATTCTTTTGTAAGTATTCTATCATAGTTCCTCCATCCTTAAATGCTGTTATTTATTGTATCATCCTTGTTTTTCTTACACAATGCATCTCTGAGATACTGCTAATTATAAAAGAAAAACACTAACATTCTTAATATTCCTATAGCTTTAATAAAAGACATTGAAATTTTTACAAATTATCCTCTTTATATTTACTATATTAAATATTATACAATACTTTATCAATTAATTGGATAACAGTATTAACAGTCAATCCAATTTTCTCCTATCTTTGACACAGAAAAAAAGTACCATTTATACGGTACTCCTTAAAATCTAAATCTTTATTTTATTGTGTTCCCACACTCCATATCAATAACTACAGAAACGTTAATATATTTTTTTAACTGTTTATTGCGGATTTTATCACCCTCATTTGTAAAAACAAAATGGTTGAAGAAGTGTCTAAAATTAAGGATTTCTATATAGTTTTTCGTTGTACTCCGCATGAGGCGTATTCGTACATTATAACCTCCAAATATATTACATAAAATCATTATATATCATCTCAAGCCTTGAAAATAGGGCACTCGAATGATATGTAATAATAATACAGATTAAAATATATTTGTATTTTATCTTAATATAACTTGTGCATTGTCGGCAAATCGTCGACAAATTTGTGTTTGCTGACAGAAAAAAACAGAAAATTCTTCATTAAAAGATTTATTTATAGATGTTATCAGAAATAAATTATATCTTCTACTTATTTTTGCTTTTTTTACATGTAATTTTCATATGGCAATTAATGAAACTGAAATATATTGCTAGAACTATCTTCATATCAAGATTAGTTATTATTGTAATATTTTTAATATCGCTAAAAAACCTTATTTCAATAGGAACTTTTATATTATGATTACTGTTACACTATTACATAGTTTCCCCACCTTACTTTTTCTGCTTTATTGCACAAAAAAGAACCCTATTTCTAGAGTTCTCTATAAGTTTCTACTTAGTTTCATTAATAGCATTTTTTGATTCATTATAAGAACATGTTAATTGTTCAGTAGGTGTACTATATGGTTTAAGCCATCCTTTATTAATACTCAATTCTGTAAGCGCTGTGTGCCCTTCAACCATTTGTACTAGTGCTGCCGAATAAATTGCTCTTAACTCTGGGGTACTACTTGTTAATGCTGAATTAAGATACAGATCTGCTGATTCTTTTGCTGCTGATAGCATGCTGATTGCTATCATTTTATCATCTATATCAACACTATTCTTAATTAAATTTCCAATCATATTTGTCATAACCTTATTCCTCCTTAGCAACTGATACATTATTTTCACTTATAAATTGTTGTATCCCTTTAATTCTACCTTCTGTTGCTAAAATACTAGCTTCTGATTGTCTCTTTAAATCTTCATCTGATATTAGAGTATTTATTGCTCTTTGCATAATTACTCCATCGCTTTCCATTTTTAAGATTGCTGCTAAAGATATATTTTCAACATCTGAAAGTGCTCTCATTTAATCACCACCTATAATATTTTACTTATATATTATGTGCACTTTTTCTCGAAATAATCATATTTATTTTCACCTTATATGGGATTTATATACAAATATATTTATTGTTGTACTTCATTAAATATTGAACCAGCAGAATTAATTTATTCTGGTTTAGCTGGACTTAATGAATAAAAACCTTTCTTGACCATCCATTGCCAAACTTCATATGCATGATTACAACTCATTGTGAATACATCCTTTAAAAATTCTCTTAATTCTGGATTACTTACTTCCATTGCACTCCAAGCATATTCTCTTCCAGCCCTTTTTAATGTTAAAAGATATGCTGTTGCCATTTCTCTATCATCAAATTGTTGAACCTCTGTTCTTGGCATAACATGTACAGTTGGTACAGGCGCTTTAGTAAAATCTTGTAGTATTTTTAGTTATAAATCCTATTTTCTTGGATTTTCGAATGATGGTGCAGTTGGATTAGATGCTTCATGAGATGGTCCTGGATTAGATAAATTAAAATATAACTTTGAATCTTCAGTAACTCCAAAATCTTTATTTGATCCAGTCTTTTGAACTTTGTTTAAAGCTTCTCTAAATAAAGCATTATGTGCTTCTTCTCTGTTAAGTAGAAAATCAATTGTAGCCCTCACTTCTTTATCTTCAATTTGTCGATAAAGGTATTCGTATACTACTTTTGCTCTTTGTTCTGATGCTATATTAGATAATAAGTCTGCAACTAAATCTCCAGTAACTGTTACATAATCAGCTGTCCAAGGTGCTCCTGATGAATTAATTAATACAGGTGATAATCCACATTGTACATGTGTTTGTATTTCACCACTAGTAACTTTTTCATTTGCAACCTCATGACCGTTTAATAAATTTATTGTTTGTGCTACCATTTCCATATGGCTAAGTTCTTCTGCCCCAATATCCAAAAATAAATCTTTTATTTCTGGATCTTTTATTCTAAAACTTTGAGAAATATATTGCATTGCTGCCTTAAGTTCACCATTTCCTCCGCCTAATTGCTCTTGCATAAGAACTGCATATTGTGGATTAGGCCTTTCAACTTTTACTTCATGTAATAATTGCTTTTTGTGTTCAAACACTTTCAATACCTCCAAAAAATAAATTTTTTTCATTTTATTATTTGTCTTACACGAAATAATATACATATTTAGTATACTTTATAAGTTGAAAAAAGATGGTCAAAAAGCATAAAAATAAAGAAAGAAGGCTTTAGATAATACTATAACAAATAGTATTATCTAAAGCCTCAAATAATTGGATCAAGCGAATTATATATAATTTTTAATTAAAATTTCAATCTGTATAATAATATGAATTATTAGTTAATAATTCACTTACATGAGTATAAAACTTCTGCATCTGGCTATATTCATCTACAATTCCTACTGCTCCTATACAATTCTTTGAATGTCCACCTCTTAGTCCTATTTTCATATTTTGTTTCCTCCTATAATTCTTTCTTATTTCCTTCTTTTAATTAAATTAATGTATCTTGTAATTTTTGTGGAACTGGAAGTCCCAATCCCACACAATTTTCAAGTAAGCTGATTCCTTCATTTGCAATATAAAAATAGGCTATTAAAGTTCGAAACACTCAAGTTCCTGCATTTAATAACCTATCTAATAAAACTCCAACTATTAAAACTACTAATATTAATGACTTTCTTGCTATTCCAATAAGTCAAACATTTGAACTTACTTCTTTCTTTACAAAAGTTCTTACAACTCCTGTTATATAATCTAAAAACATACAAGTACAGTTAAAGCCGTATCCCAAGCACCAAACACCCAAGTAAGAGTAGTTCCAATTGTTGCAGTAACATATTTTATTGTATTTTCATTAATCATTTTTCACCTCAAAATAGCAGAAAAAAAGAACTAATATCTTTGTATTTTCTAAAACCAATTCATTTTTAAATTCTTCCTAGCACAACTTCAAACATCTTATTAAAAATAAAATGCCCACTTGTCGACAAGGTAACAATTCCGTCGGCAAATGGGCGGCAGGCGATAAATTATCGCCTTATAAAATCCTTTATAAATGGCTATTTATTTTAATGAACACATTCTTCAGACAAGCTTCAAAATGCGGGCTTGAACCCTAAGTTCAGATGTCGACAAGCTCCACTTCACTAAGCGTTCAATGCCAGCTTCACAACTGTCTCAGCATGCGGAGTTTGTAGATATAATATCTTCTGATATATTACACTAAATTAATTTATATCATTGTAACCCTCTAAAATGCGAGCTTTAAGAGAAATACAATCTTCTCTTAAAATTATATGTATTACTTTATAATTTCATAAAACTTGTGCATGGGTGGCAAAAGGGTGGCACATTTATATTTGCCACCCTTTAATTTATACTTCTTATATATTTCTAAACTCATTATAATTTCTGCATGAGGCGTATTCGTACAGTATAACCTCCAAATATATTACATTAAATCATTATACATCATCTCAACCCTTGAAAATAGGGGATTTGAATGATATGTGATAATACTACATATTAAAGTATATTTGTATTATATTTTAATCTAACTTCTGCATTGTCGGCAAATTGTCAGCAAATTTGTGTCTGCCTACATAATAATTTACTCAATAAAATTATTATTAAATACCTCTATTAATATTCTCAATGAATTTAAAATATCATCCCTATCATCAATGTTTATTTTTTCATAAACTTTCTCAAACTTATCATTCATTTTATTTTCAACTGAATTGAATAGTCGCTTCCCCTCATCTGTAAGTTTAACTATGAATATACGTTTATCTTTATCTGATTTCATCTTAATAGCATAATTCTTTGCAATTAAATTATCTACAGTTCTGCTCATTGTGCTTATATCTAAATTTAACAATTGTGATAAAGATTTTATTGATATACTATTAGCTCGTCCTATTTCTACCAAAGCATGACATTGTGCTAAAGATACATTATAATAGCATCCTCCACCTTCTTTATTAAGTAATCCTAGCTTTCTTTCTAAATTCCGTATTAATTCTCTAAATTCATTACTTCTATTCATAATAATGTTACCCTATAGTTAGCCAATACCAACTGTTTTACTTCTAAATTCCATTAATACTGTATCTGACCATTTTCCATTACTTAATTTAGCTATTTTTTCACGTGTACCTATTTCTCTAAATCCACATTTTTTATGTAATTCTATACTTGCAATATTTTCTTCTATTATTGCAGAGTAGAAACTCCATATACCCTTTTCTTCTCCTTGCTTAATTGCCTCTTTCATAAGCGCTTTGCCAATACCATTTCCTCTAAAATCTTTTCCAATATAAAGGCTTATTTCTACTACTCCAGAATATACACATCTGCTTGATGTTGAACTTAAAGCAACCCATCCTAAAACTTTTTCTTCATTACATGCTACAAATCTACCAAATTTTAGATGAGAATTATCCCATTGTTCATAGCTAGGTATTTCTGTTTGAAATGTTGCTATTCCTGTTTCAATACCTTCCCAGTAGATTTGTTTTACTTGTTCCCAATGTTCTTTTTGCATATTTATTATTTTATATTCCATTATAAACCCTCCTTCTAAATAATTACTATACTTATATAATATTGCAAAATAGTTGTAATATACAACTATTTAATCAAAAAAATAAATGGATACATTTTTTATTTTCTAAGTATCCATTTATTTATTTATTTATTTATTTATTTATTTATTTATAATTGAAATGATTTATTTTCAATTACAAAACTACTTTAACCAGTCTTATCATTTTGTTATGCCTCTTCATTAATTTCACTATATTTATTTTACAATGTCTACATACTTTCTTCTTACTTTAATTTCATATAGTAAATAAGAAAAAATACCTTTAAGAATACTTGAAAGTGAAATACTTAACCATATTCCATTTATACCAAAAGGTTTAATTAATAATAATGCAAATGGAATTCTAAGTGCTGTAAATATAATGCTTATACTTGCCGAAATATTAGGTTTCCCTATTCCAGTAAATAAACCATTTGATATCATTTCTACTGCACTAAATATTTGTGAAAAAGCTACTACTTTTAAATATGATGCTGCAATTACAATGGTTGCTTCATCTCTTATAAATAAGTTAATCAACGGCCTGTTAAACAGTAAAAATACACATGCCATAACCATTGAGTAAATTATTCCTATGATTAATGTACTTTTATATCCTTCTTTTATTCTTTTAAACTTCTCTGCTCCAAAGTTCTGGCCTGTAAAGCTTGCAACTGCTCCATTAAGTCCTCCAATTATCATATAGGCAATAGATTCTATCTGAACTCCTACTTTTTGTGCTGCTATTGCATCTGATCCAAAAACTGCAATTATTTTTGCTAATAGAATATTTATAATTGTAAATAGAATTCTTTGAAACGCCATTGGAAATCCCAATTTCACAATTTCTTTTATCTTTCTATAATCTATCGATCTTTTAAAATCATATGTAAGTATTCCATTAGAATTTATTTTAAATAAAATGAACATTATTATATTGGCAATCAGAGTAGCAAGTCCAGCTCCTATAACTCCAAGTTTAAAAAACTAGATGAATATAGGGTCAATTATTATATTTATAACTACTCCAACTGCATTAATCTTAAATGCCAGCTTATTATTCCCAAAACTCCCTAATATCCTTGTATACATCATATTAAAGAATGCAAAGAATAAAATAGGTGCATTTACTGCCAAATAGTGATATGCATTTCTTTCAACTTCATAATTATTAAGATTTAAAAATCCTATGAAGCCTTTTCCTAACAATATCAATATAATTCCAAAAATAATTCCAATAATCGCATTAATGAGTATCCCAGAATTTATATATTCTTTTACTTCTGTATCATCTTTTCTGCCAATTGCATGTGCTACAGTTATTCCAGTTCCAATAACAACTAAAGCATTTATAGAGTATCCTATATTTATATATAAACTTGATGATCCAATGCTTGCAACTGCACCACTACCAAGTCCACCTACCCACATCATATCAATTAAATTATAAGTAAATTGCAAAAAAGAGCTTCCCATTATTTGTAATGCTAATGCGGTTATAACTGAGATAACTCTTCCTTTTGTCAAATCTGTTTCTTTCATTTTTTCTCTATTCATTCAGCAAATATTTATCTGGAGCTTATATAATTGAATTTTTTTACAAAGCACTCAAATAACATAAATATCATTTTCTATAGTTAGCGTTTATCTAATAACTTTAAATATTGATCTTTATTTATTTCACAAAAAAAATTAAGCACAAATTCTGTATAAGAGCTTGTTTCTTCCTCTTTTATTTTAATAAAACAATCAATTGGATCAATATCTATTACTTTGCTAAAATAAACTCTCTCCCCGCTAAATCTAACTTGTGCACTATAAGTTATAATATGATACTTCATAATTTACACTCCTTTTAATTATTAAAGAACTACAAATCTGTAAAATGTTTTTCTTTAGTACATCAATTTTTATCTATCATAGTAAGTTTGATATTTTTAATTACTAATTATTCTTAAACCACCCTATAGTATTATTGGCTATTTTAACAAGTGCTAACATTACTGGCACTTCTACTAGAACACCTACAACAGTAGCTGTTGCAGCTCCACTTTGTAATCCAAACAATGATATTGCTACTGCAACAGATAATTCAAAAAAGTTACTTGCTCCAATCATTCCAGCTGGTGCTGCTATATTATGAGGTAATTTTAATAACTTAGCACCAAAATAAGCAATTGCAAATATAAAGAAGGTTTGAATTGTAAGTGGTACTGCTATTAATAAAATATGAATTGGATTCTTCAATATAATATCTCCTTGAAAAGAGAATAGTATTATTAATGTTAATAGCAATCCCACTATTGTTACATTGTCAAACTTTTTTAAGAAAACATTATTAAAATAATTCTCTCCTTTATTCTTAATTATTACTGTTCTTGTTACACATCCAAGTACTAACGGAATTACAACAAACAATATTGTTGCTAATACTAGTGTACCAATAGGTACTTTGACATCTCCAATTCCAAGTAAAAATGCTACTATTGGTGCAAATGCAATTAAAATAATTAAATCATTAACAGCCACTTGAACTAGTGTATATGCTGGATCTCCTTTAGTTAAATGGCTCCATACAAATACCATTGCAGTACATGGTGCTGCTCCAAGTAATACAGCTCCTGCTAGATATTCCTTTGCGAGTTCTGCAGGGATAAGACTTTTAAATACTACATATAAAAAGAACCATGCAATTGCATACATAGTAAAAGGTTTAATAAGCCAGTTTGTTACACATGTTAATATAAGTCCCTTCGGCTTTTTACTTGCATTTATTATACTTGTAAAATCAATCTTAAGCATCATTGGATATATCATAAGCCATATTAATATTGCAGTTGGAATTGATACATTATAATATTCAAATTTACTTAGAGTCCCAGGAATTATTGGCAAAAACTTTCCTATAGCAATTCCTATAATAATACATGCCGCCACCCAAACTGTTAAGTACTTTTCAAAAATACCTAGTCCACTATTATTTTTGTTTGACATAAAAATCACTCCTTTTTTTAAATTCATGGTCATAGCTTTCTATAACCATGAATTTGATTATGAATTAGAATAACAATTCTTTAGATTTCATTATTCTGTATTCTTACAACTAAATCTTTGATCTTTTCTTCTATTAATTTAGCTGTCTTTATAAATTCTTCATCACTTTTCCCAGTTGGATCATCTAGGCCCCAATCTTCTGTATGCTGTGCCGGCAAAAATGGGCATACTACATTACATCCCATTTTCACTACTATATCAACCTTTGGTATATCACTTAATAACTTAGATTTTTGTGTTTTGTTCATGTCTATACCATATAAATCTTTTATTATTCTAACTGCATCTTGATTTATTTGTGGTTTTGTTTCAGTTCCAGCTGAATAACTTTCAAAAACATTTTCTCCATAAAGTTTTCCTAATGCTTCTGCCATTTGTGATCTACATGAGTTATGAACACAAATAAATGCTACCTTTTTCTTCATGTTTCTTCTTCCTTCCATCATTTATAATCTATACTTAAATAATTTTCATTAAAAATTATCTTAATAAATCAATAAGATTTTTATCTTTTACTTCTTCTGCTTTCCATTCAACAACTGCAAAATTTCCTTCTGAAATTTCATTAACTTTATTTATCCATTGAATTTCATTGCTAGCTTTTGCTTTTAAGACATTATTTTTAGTATTTGTTGCATAAAGACTTGAATTTATTATCCACCACTTACTATAAATATTAGCTCTATCTAAATCAGTTTTAAGCCTCATTGCTTCATATACTGGTGTTGTTTCTGCTAATGTAACTACTATTACTTCTGTATCATTCTCATTTTTCAAAGTAGGTAATAATTTTATTACAGATTGTGGTATTTCTCCTTCTGACCTTGAAATTTCTTTATTATAACTTTCTGTTGATTCTAAAAGTAATAATGTATGTCCTGTTGGTGCTGTATCTATTACTACAACTTCATTTTCAGATTTATTAACTATTTCTGCAAAAGCTCTAAATACTGCAATTTCTTGAGTACATGGAGATCTTAAATCTTCTTCTATATAAGCAATATCTTCTTCACTAGCATTGCTTTCTCTTACTTTACTCAATACTTCTTCCTGATATTTTTTAAGTTCTTCCTTTTCATCAATATTGCTTAATGAAATTCCATTGCTTTCATCCAATACAAACTTTAAATGACCTGCTGGATCAGTAGTTGTTAAATGAACTTTTTTGCCTTTTTTAGATAGACCTAATGCTATTGTAGCTGCTATAGTTGTCTTACCAACTCCACCTTTTCCCATTGTAAATATGACTTTTTTATTATTGTTATATAAATCTTCAATAACATTTTTTAATTTAGGTATTGAAGTCATATTTAGAGTATCACTACTGACTTTAATATGATCTTCTTTTAGTAATGATCTTACATTTTCAAGTCCTGTTATATTGTAAGGTCTTAATGGAATTTGAAAAGTTTCAATATTCTTAAGTTTAGCTGGCATATCTTTTAAAGCTTTTTGCTGTTTTTCATAAATAGCAGTTGATAAATAATCATCATGATTTTGTAGCACACCATTTATAATCAGTACTTGGTTATTAACTCCTATTTCTTGAAGTTCATGTGAAGCTCTTTCTGCTTCTTTTAATGGTGTATTTTCAGGGCGAGATACAAGTACAAGTGTTGTTTTATTTTTATCTGCTAAAGTCTCTACTGCATTTTTATAAATTTCTTTCTTATCTTCAAGACCAGAAAGCTGTCCTAAACATGATGCACCATGAGTGCTTTCGTTAATAAAATTGTTCCAAGCAGAAGGTAATTGTAACATTCTTAAAGTATGACCTGTTGGTGCTGTATCAAATATGATATAGTCAAACTCTTTCGACGCTTTTTCATCTGTTATCATTGATGAAAATTCATTAAATGCTGCAATTTCCACAGTACATGAACCTGATAATTGTTCCTCCATATTATCTATCACAGCTTGTGGTAGCTTTCCTCTATATGGTGAAATAACACTTTCTCTATATTCAGCAGCGGCCACTTCTGGTTCAAAATTTGCAACCACTAAATTAGGAACATCTTTTATTTGAACTCCTTTATTGTTTAATTCAGTACCAAACACATCTTGAAGATTTGAAGCCGGATCAGTACTTACAAGCATAATTTTCTTTCCATCATCAGCTAAATTTACTGCTACTGCACATGCTGTTGATGTTTTGCCAACGCCTCCCTTACCCGTAAAAAATAGATACTTAGTTAGATTTAATTCTTTTATATCAAATGATTTAAACATAGCTCCCCTTCCTTTCTACTATATTTTCTACTAAAAAATACTCAGTTTTTTTCGTATCCCCTCCAAAATTATATTCTAGCAACATCTACCTTTGCATTTGCAACCACCATTAGATTTTTTTACGCTAGCTTTATTTATATTAGGTTTCTTTATATTAGTTGCTAAAAAGTCTGCCGGTATTTCTAATAAATTGCAAAATTCTTCATTCGTAGGATAACTCCCTATCTTAACTACATCTTCATCTACCATAGTTACAGGTAATACTTGTATACCTTTGCTGTCTAGCAATTGATTGATTTTTTTATTGTCTATAAATGCTTGAGGATTACTTGTGAGGTTGTATCTTTCAATTACAATCCCTTTGTTTTTAAGTGAATTTAGAATAGTTGCAACTCTCAAAAGTTCTGGATTTACAGATGGACCACAAACTCCTGTAGAGCAACACATTGCTGGATCAAAAATTATCATTTTTTTCATAATTAATACCTCCAAAGTAAAATATTTTTGATTCATATCTAAATTTTTCGATATGTAGTATATTTTTTAAACCATCAATAAAGATGGTCTTATTAAGTATGTCTTATTATTTTATGTACAGCATTTTGTGTTATCAATGTCAATTTGATTGTTTACTTCTGTTAGTTGTTTTAATAATTCACCTGCATACTTACTACCTTCAGAACTAATTGAATAATAGGTCCATTTTCCTTCTTTACGACCAACTACAATTCCAGATTCACATAGTATTTTCATATGATGTGATAATGTTGATTGACCTATGTTCATCTGTTCTAATAAGTGGCAAGCACATTTTTCACCAGTTTGTAGCATTTCAAGAATCATTAAACGCTTTTTATCACAGAAAGCTTTAAATATGCGAGCATTAAGTACATATTTATTTTCCATGCTATCACCTCATATCTATTTTTTTCGATATGTATATTGTATTCCTAATATCGAAATTTATCAATATATATTTTCACTTACTTTTATAATATTAATTATCCTAGAAAATGTTACTAAGCTTTATTTTTTTATTTCATATAGTAATTCTCCTACCTTATTCTTTATTTCTTCAGATCTTTCAATAGGCATACACTCAGTTTCAATCCACACTCCATTTCCATCCCCTCTAACATAGCATTTAACTCCATCAAAGTATTTATCAAGAATTGCTCTTATATTCACCCCATCATATCCTTTAATAATTTACTTACATGAGTATAAAATTTCTGCATTTGCTCATATGCATTTATCATACCTACTGCTCCTTGTGCTTTCCTTGAATGTCCACCTCTTAATCCTATTTTCATCTCTGGTTCCTACTATAACTCTTTCTTATTTCCTTCTTTTAATTGAATTAATGTATCCTGTAATGTTTGTGGAATTGGCAAACCCAATCCCACACAATTTTCTAATAAACTAGTTCCTTCATTTGTTATATAAAAATAGGCTATTAAAGTACGAAATATCCATGTTTCCGCATTTAATAACCTATCTAATAATACTCCAACTATTAAAACTACTAATATCAATGACTTTCTTGCTATTCCAATAAGCTAAATATAACAGTCCACACAAGGCTTGCTTTTACTTCTCTTCTGCTTGCACTCAGTTTTCTTACATCCCTTTCCCATGTACTATCTCCACACATTAGATAATGATTCCCCACCTTGCTAACATCTTATAAAAAATGAAATGCCCACTTGTCGACAAGATAAAAATTCCGTCGGCAAATGGGCGGCAGGCGGCAATTTGTCGCCTTAAAAAATCCTTATAAATGACTCTATTTCTTAACTAACTTAACCACAGTCTCCGCATGTGTGTAGACAAGCCATTAATACAATTTGGCAAATATTTCTTGGCGACCCCCTAGGTCTTTTTATAACAAGCGGAGGATAAAACTAAAATTGAGGCAAATACTCAATTTGCAATCCCCATCTTGCTATCTTTTTTAGTCTAGTATATCGCAAAATATTCCAACTATGCCCCCCTATATGCCTATTCTTCTTCATCTCCAAGTAGTAATTATTTAAGCCACTTAATACCTAAAGACTTAAATTCTTTTCCGCAGTATTAACACTTTAACTCAAATGCTTTGCAATGTGTTTTGTCCCACAATCTCTTACATTCCATGGAGCAGTATCTTCTTTTTCTTCCTGTAGCATTCTGCTTAATTTATTTGCCGCATTGGAGACAAAGTATATACATGAATCCTTCCTGCATTAACATCTTATGCTGCCTTGCTATCTCTTCACTAAATCCATCTAGTCCATGCTTTCTGTAATATCCTCTTACTGAATCTCTTGATAATCTGATTTCATTTGCTATCTGTTTATATCCTATCCCTTGCTAACGCATCCGGATAATTTAATTACAGTTCACTCAAAACTTTATATAAACTACTAATTTCATTTCTAAATAGCGCTCTCTTATTGTGATCATCTAATCCCGACTCATCAATATAATACAAACAAGCATCTGGAACTACTTCCATGAATTTTTCATTAAAACTAGGATAATACTTTTCTAATAAATTTACATGCTCTGCATAACCTCTTTCTGATAGTTCATAATGTTCATCTTGAGTAATTATGTAATTTAGAAAATCTTTCATATATTGAATTAGATTATTTTTACATAACAATGCTTTCTCTTTGCTCATCCTTTAAATTACCTTATCTCAACTTAGCAATTCTTCTTTATGCTTCTCTAGCTTTCTTTAAAATATTCTTTATATCCATATATCCTAATACATTATGAATCAAATCCTTTTCAAGTACATATCTAAATCTCTGACAAATTTCATCAACTCTATTCACAAGTTCTTCTATTATATTAAGTAACTTTTTATTATTAGATTCAGATGTAACATTAACAATGCAATCTTTAAAAATTTCATCAGGAATTGCATATGATTTACTATGTGGTTGAAACTTAGCACTAATCATTTTGCCATTTGTTAACAACCTAATATAGCCAATACTTTTATTTGTCCCATTAATTTTTTTAGTAATTTTGTAAACAGGTATTTCAAATATTAATACTGTTTTTAATTCAAGTGGTTTTAAAATATTTTCTTTTAATATACCATCACAAATAATTCCTGCTTTAATTTCTATTGTCTTTATAAACTTCTCTTTCAACTCTGATTTATACTCTCTTGAATACATCCACCTATCACCATATTCTTTTTTAAAATCAGTTAATACCTTATATAACTCATCTTTGCCAACAAGAGATTTATATTTAGCATACTCTTTTTTATCATCAAATGCATTCTCTAATTCAGTTTCTCTATCCTGTTCAATATACGCCAAAGCATTCTTTAGATTTTCAATATATGCCGAAAAACTTGGCATTATCATATTACATGTGAATTTATTTTCTTTTTTTCGTTTACTCCCCTTATCTAACTCCGTATCTTCTTCCTCCTCAAGTCTTAAGTCTATTGTATTTAATTTAATGAATGGTGTTCCATTAATATTACAACTTCCTAGGTTTATTCCATATTCCTTAAATATATTTTTAGCAGAATCAACCCGATAGGTTAATAATTCATACATTTTTTCTTTACCTTTTAACACTTTTCCTCTTTGGTATGGGCGCAATGCTTCTTCTGGTATTTTATATGAATCTATTTCAAATTCACACAAAATCAAATCCTCACAAAATGACAAATCCATCCTATATCTTTTGCTTTTATCAAGTTCGTGGACAATATCTTTTAATTTTTCACGAATTTTATTATTTAACTCTTTATCAAACAAACTTGTATTTTCAATAATTATTTTCATTTCTATTCCTTACCTTACGTTTCTAATTTTTGTGAAAATTCTAAAATTTCTTTGAAAAAATCTGATTTACTATAGAGTTTTTCAACATATTCACAATAATTTAAAATAAGCTTTTTTTCATTGTCACTTACTCCTGACACAGTACGCAAATCATTGATGTACATGGAAATATCATTAATATATTCCCAATTATCCATATGATTCTTTATTTCTTCTTGCATTTTTTGTTTCTTTATCAATTCTTCTTTTTCCATACGTATTCGTTCTTCACGAATCTCATCTTCTTCCCATTGTTTAATTTGTTTTTTCCTGGCTTCTTCTTGCTTTTCTCTTTCTTGATCTATAATGATCTTTTTTGATATTGCATCATCCCTTAATCTCCAAAATAAATCTGATAATTCACTTTCCACAACATCTGAGTTATGAATCTCTATAGCCTGTAATAATTCCCATTTATTATTTTTATCTTTATGTTCAGCAAAAACTTCAAAACACAAATGACCATTATACTCTAACTCGTATAAAGGACTCATTTTTCTATTATCTGTTTTTATCCTATTTCTTAACTTAACTTGCTTTTCATATAATTTACATCTATATCTACTATTTAATAATGTAACCATAGTATTATCATCATCTTCCATGTTATCAACATATACATTGCCACCAATTTTAGAGATGCAATTTATAAAAGCATTCATAAATTTATACGCTTTAGTTCTTATCTTTTCTGAGGTATCTATACTCATTACAATTGTTTTTCTTCCATCTATGTAAGGTGTACTTTTCCCTTCCATCCTCCATCTTACTCCAAAAGGCAGATTTTTCAAATACTCTTTCTTAGTGATATCCTTTCTGTTATTCATTTCACGATTATGTGCTTCAATCATACTACAAAAATTCGTTTCAGTTAAAGTGGTATTAATCTTTTTAACCCATGAGCTAAATTCTGTTTCATCATATATATCTATTTCACTGCTTTTCATCAAAACCACCACCTTTTTCAAAACAAAAACCTGCACGGTATAGTCCATCTATTAATCCTTCAATTTTCTCTTCATTATCAATTTTCTCCGGAATTAAATATCTTGCTTTGCTGTCCTGTACAATAGTCGCTAACCCTTGCATAAAAACTCCAACTGTTGGATAATCGTAAATACTCATATATTCATGTCTACTATCTTCATCAAATATTCTTCTATAATTTTTCCAAGAATCAATATTATTAAGATGAATTCCCACAATAAAACTTCTTATTGAAGATAAAGCATTAATTGTCTCTTCCATTTTTTCCTTCAAAATATTTTTTCTATTACTATCGTTGAAATCCACTGATAATTTTAATCTTAAATTTAATTCTTTACAGCTATTGTGTAACTTAAGAATGTCATCTATAGATGAAAATAAAAATTCTTTTCCTTTACTTCCTTTTATATTTCCATTTATTATAGCTATTTTAGTCTTAGTAAATCTAAATAAACCTTTCTCAAACGCTTGGTAATTATCAAAAAAATCTTCCTTACTATACCCTACTGTTTTATATGGAGATTGAAATTCTACAAGACTAGGTGCTCCATATCGCTTAAAGCTGCTTTGTAAATTTTCTATTAAAGATTTTAAGGACTTTTTCTCTTTCCATATTTCATCATTATTTTTTGCATAAGATATCCTTACTATATAGTTTTCTCCTGGGTCTTTCGTAATTAATCCATTGACAGTTTCAATATATTTACCAGCAGCTACTATTTCAGCTGGATAATTAATATTAGAAATCTGAACTGGTATAAACACACACTTTCTTTTTGATAACTTTACTCTATTTGAGTCAAGAGAAAGTTGAACATATTCCGGCCAATAATCCAGATCTTTTATTTCATCTTTTAACCAGCAATACATTATCAGCATTTCAAGTTCACCCTTATGATCCTTTATAAACTCTCTATGCTCATTTCTATGGTAAATATCATTAATATCAAATGGGTTTTCTTGATATCTATAGTCATACTTATTTATATGATAAAAAGTCTCCGTTTCTCTATCATATTCCGTAACCACATAAGTTTCGTAGTAATGGTATGCAACCTCACTTGCATAATTCAATAAATTCACATGATATTTTCTATATACGCTCTTTACCCAATCCACTATTGCATTATCAAGTTCCTTCATTTCTGAAATTGATGGACATTCATTTTGAACTTGTTTATATTCTTGAGCCATTAAAGATAACTTTGAAAATAACATTTCATTCATTGGAATATTTAACTTTTTTTCAATAACATATTCAGCAACCTTTTTATAATCTTCTTCCTTATAAAATAATTCACTGTCTTTCATTTCTTCATAAGCTTTAGTAACATATTTATCTAATCTCATTTTTTTGTCAAAATAATATGAAATTATATAGTCATGTGTTTGCGGATAATTTTTTTGAATACCATTCTTAAACTTGTTTACTGTTTGCTGAGTTTTTGCCATTTCATAATCGTAATCCTCTAAGTTCAAATAATTATTAAAATAATCAGTTACATACTTAATAATACTCGCCATGTTCTCTGAATGTTTCTTAAAGTCAAATTCATCAATTTTATCTTCCTTTTTTCTCTTTGCAATATACTCTTCCAATTTAAACATTTTTATTCTCCATTTCTTTTATACAATCAAAATACATATAATATTTTAATTATAGCATTATCTTCTCCTTTGTATTCAAAACAGAAAAAAAGACTGACCATGATAAAATTTACCACAACCAGTCTCTTAATATATTATTCAATTACAACCTCTATCTCAGTTCCATCAAGCAAGCTTACAATAATCTTCTCTCCTTCAAACACAGTCATCTTCTCTATTATCTTTAAAAATAAATTTACATCAAATTCTTTAATTTGTTCTGCTTCTTTAATAATTTTTATAAACTGCTTTGACCTATACCTTACCAAAATATTCTCACTACTAATTCCCTTCTCCCACTTCTCCATAAAATAATCCTTATTTTCAATAATAGCATTGAAAGTATTTATAAACGTCTGGTATAAAACCTTATCATCAATGTGTTTATTTTGACAGCCTTTTTCACCTTTTACTTTATATCTATTACTACACATCCAAACTTTTCTTCTGAAATCTTCATTTGTGGAATGCCATGTTTTTCTTCCAAATACTCCTCTACAGCATCCACATATAACTCTTCCTGCAAAAGGATTATCTAATGTTGCATAGTCTAATTTAAATACACCATAAGTTTCAGCAAATACCCGCCTTCTTTCCATTTCCAACTGTACTGCTTCCCACATTTCTTTATATATAATTGCTGGATGACTTTCCTCTACATAGTATTGGGGAACTTCACCATTATTATCTACCCTTTTCTTAGTAAGAAAATCTACTGTATAAGTCTTTTGAAGCAAGGCATCTCCTTTATATTTTTCATTAGTTAATATTCCTCTTATGGTACTCTCATACCATTTAGCTTTACCATTCCAGCCTTTAACCCTGTCCTCTTCAAGTTCCCTTGCAATTCTATTTGAACCTTTTCCATCGAGGTAATCCTTATAAATTCTTCTTACTATCTTGGCTTGTTTTTCATCTATTATTAAGTTTCCTTCTTCATCCTTATCATAACCTAAAAACTTTTTATGGTTTACCACTACTTTTCCTTGTTCAAATTTTCTTCTAATTCCCCAAGTGGAGTTTTCGCTAATGCTCCTTGACTCATCTTGTGCCAATGAACTTAAAATAGTAAGTAAAACTTCTCCTTTTGAATCTAATGTGTTTATATTTTCTTTTTCAAAAATAACACCAATACCAAGTTCTTTAAGTGTTCTTACATAATTCAAAGTATCAAGAGTATTTCTTGCAAATCTACTTATAGATTTGGTTATTATCATATGAATTTTTCCAGCCTTACAATCTTCTATCATTTTATTGAACTGTTCTCTCTTTTTAGTATTTGTTCCTGAAATACCTCCATCTGCGTAAATACCAGCACATTCATAATCTGGATGCCCGTTTATATAATTAGTGTAATAGTTCACCTGTGCTTCATAACTTGATAACTGTTCTAATTGGTCTGTTGATACTCTGCAATATGCCGCCATTTTCTTTTTCTGCTGCTGTACTTGCTCCGCTAAATTGCTCCTGTTTGCTCTTGCAGGTATAACTGTAATGTTTCTTGCCATCCTTGACTTCCTCCCTTACAATAATTTCTTCCTTTATATTAAGCTTGCTTACAGTCTCATTATCTATCCTTGTTCCTTCACAAGCACCTTTCCCATTTCTAATATAATTACTACATTGCCAAACAATCTTTTTACAGTTAAATTTACTATTCCAAGTTCTTCTAATTAAACTTGATCCACACTTACTGCAATATAGCATTCCTGTCAGTGGATATCTTCTTTTATATTTATCTGTATCTCCTTGAATATTTCCTTTTTCTTCAGCTCTTCTTTTTATGTTCTCTTGAACTTGTTCCCACATTTCTCTTGTAATTATTGGTGAGTGGTTATCTTCAATATAATAACTATCAATCTGCCCATTATTTTTTACCTTGGTTTTAGTTAAATGATTTGGTGTATAATATTTTTGAAGAATAGCATCTCCTCTATATTTTTCATTCTTCAATATTTTTAAAATAGTTGTATCACTCCACTTTCCACCTACTGCTGTAGGAATTCCTTCCTTTTCAAGTTCTTTGGCTATTGTAAAACTTCCTTTTCCGCTCAAATATTCTTCAAATATTCTTCTAACTACTTTTGCTTCTCTTTGATTTATAACTAACTCTCCATATTGATTTTTATCATAACCTAGAAATCTTTTTTCATTTATTACAAGTTCACCTCTCTGAAATTTCTGCTTAAACCTCCAGTTAATATTATCACTTATATTCTTGCTTTCTTCCTGCGCAAAAGAAGAAAGGATGGTAAGCATAAGCTCTCCATCCCCTGATAAAGTGTCTATATTTTCTTTTTCAAATCTAACTTCTACACCTATATCTTTTAATTCTCTTACTGTTTGTAACATTATTGCTGTGTTTCTTGCAAACCTTGAAATTGATTTTGTTATTATTAAGTCTATACTACCATTCCTGCAAAGCCCCAACATTCTTTGAAACTCTGGTCTGTTTTCAGTAGTTCCTGTGATTCCTCTATCTGCAAAAATTCCAATAAACTCATACTCTGTATTACTTGATATGATGTTTTCATAGTACTGAATTTGGTTTTCTAACGATTCGCCTTGACTTAAACTATCTGTTGAAACTCTTGCATAAGCACATACTTTTTTCTTCCTTTTATTATTCACTGTTGGTTTTATAATAGTTACTCTCATAAGGTTCTCCTTTCTACCAAATATGTACTACTATACATCACTCTTAGCTTGAAGGAAGTCAAGATATTATCTATAATTATATACACTACTTATTAAAACAAAAAGGTCGTAAAAATCATATTCACACCTCTAATCAAATAAATACGTATACTTTTAATAGAGATATCAATTTTTACTCCCCCATTAACATATTAATATTATTACTTATATATATTTTCAAAGTAAGATCTTTTTTTCTTATTTTGTTCTTCATCTATAACTTTTTCTTTAAGCTTTTTCATATTTATTTCTTGTTCTGCTTTTTTTCTATTACTTTCAATCTCATTCTTTAGAGAATTAATTTTATCATAAATTTCTTTGCACCAATTTCCTTTCTCTACCCACTTTAATTTTGAATAACGTTTTACAAAATCACCATCTTCATCCCAATTGATATATTCATTTGATATTATCGATTCAGCAACCTTTAATTCCTTCTCATTATGAACTAGTGTTATTGTAATTATCCAATCTGCCCATTGTGAAATATCTAGTTTAATACCATCCAGTAGTAGCGTTCTATTTAAAGCTGTAAAGACGCCTTGCTCATAAAGATCATTATTCTTTATTTTTAGATTAATTTCTTCACCATATTTAGCTACATAAAATAGTGTGTTTAAATCTATTTCATCATTCACAGATTCTATAATCTCTATATTAGTTTTTCTATTTTCTTTTCTTAATATAAATTTTCTTATATTTAACATTTAATATCTCCCTAAAATTAATTTTATTAGTGCTATAAATACTTACATTCAATGTTATATTTTATGAAGGTTCTCATGCTAAATATGATTTTTATCACTGGAATTATTTATTAAAAATTATAATTTCCGCATCAAAGCCTGCTGCCTTTAACTTCCGTATCTGGTTTTCAGCATTTTCTCTTATCAAATAGGAACCAACCATTACTCTATAGCGAGTTTGACCATTTTCTGCTTGAGTTGGTGCTGAAGTTTCAACATAATCAACTCCTACTTGTGCTAAGATTGCTTTTGAAATAACTTTAATTATTTCGTTTTTCTTAGTATCAAACAACCTATTATCTTTTGAATTATCAATAAATCCAACCTCAATTAAAACTGCTGATGATTTTGTTTCTCTTAATACATGATAATTAGCTTCCTTTATTCCTCTATCTGTAAATCCTAAATCTACTAGTGATTTTTGTACCACCTGAGCTAATCTTTTAGCTTTTGCTCCTGCATTTAAATATGTGTAAACTTCAACTCCTTCTGCTTTTTCAGGTTTATAAGCGTTTCTATGAAATGATATAAAATAATCATAAGTATTCTTATTTTCAAAAGCACTTCTATTAGTAAGACTTACTGTAGTATCTGAAGTTCTTGTTTCATCAACAGTAACGCTATGCCTTCTTACTTCTGAAGCTACTGCTCTACCTATACTTAATACATCATTACTTTCTTTTCTTCCATTGTAGCAAGCCCCTGGATCTTCTCCACCATGTCCATAGTCAAAACATAATCTATTCATCATCCTTAGCCTCCCTATTTAACTGCCCTAAAATATCTTTTAACTTTTGTGGTATTGGTAAACCTATCTTAGCTGAATTCTCTATAATGCTTATCCCTTCATTGGAAATGTAGAAAAAAATAACAGCAGTACGAATCGCACTACCGTTTTTGAGCAAATGAACATCTATTATATTTCCTATCCCTACAAAAGTAAAAATTAATACTTTTTTAAAAATACCTCTAAATCCAACTTCACTAGATAGCTTTCTTTCCAGCACAGCTACCATTAAACCTGTTAAATAATCAATTATAACAAAGGTAATCAGTGCATACATAAATCCATCACATCCTCCTAAAAGCCATCCAAAATATCCTCCAATGGTAGTAAATATTAATTGAAATGTATTAATAATATTTTTCATTCTCTTTTCCCTCCATAGTTATTCAATTTAATGTTTTGGCATCCTTAGTGCTTCAACATACTCACAGGTAAAATCATATTGTATTTTCATAGTATTAGTAGGTACTTTTGTCACTGTTTCTGGTAAAAGTGTATGTGCTGAAGCTGGTATTATATATTCTTGCTTTAATTCCCCATAGGAATTACTTGTATATGTGAACATTGTTGATGTGCTATTATCCCATGCTATACTTTTATAATCTTTTAAGTTTGAATTTAAATTACCATATACACTTAAATCATCATTTAACTGCATACTTAAACTATTATTTATAACTACTATAAATTTATTATTAGTTATCTTTGTTATAGGAAAATTATAAATATATTCTTGATATATATCTGATTTTTCTCTAAATGTTCCATCTTTATCGTATTTAGCTATGCACCCTTTTGCCAAGTTCCCTGAAGATTCCTTATACCCACTATAAGATATATAAATACTTGCTTCATCTACTGCTATATCAAAAAACTGTAGCGAACGTGGTATATCATTGGTTATCACACTACTTTTTAAATAAGTATTTAAAACCTTAAAATCTTTATCAAACTTTTTAAATGCACCAGTACTTAATAAACTCCAAAAATTCACCCCATCATATGCTATAGCTATTGATGTATCTGATAGAGTTATATTACTCTTCTTCTCATAAGTTATCTTGTCATATACATATATAATTGTTGAGCTAACCTTCAGTACATACAGATTGGTTTCATCTGTACATATATTATAATTAGGTAAAGAAGTACCATAAGTACCTTTTTCTAAAGTCTGTTTAGTATACGTGTAATTCAATTTTGGATTTGTAGGTGTATTAACTGGAACTCCTCCTGACCAATATATACTTCTAAATGTTCCGTTTGCTGCATTTGTTGGAAAGTCTATAACATAGTGCATAGTATCTATTGTTCTTATAGTTTCCGCTTGATTTACAGTTCCCCGTAAATTATCACTTCCACTATAAGGAGTAAGACAATCCGCATATCCTACAAGGCTTCCCCATGAAAAATAATCATATGAATCTTCTGCAATATCTCCTGTTGTAAGTGCTATCATTCTAAAAGGTAATGATGTATATATGCTGTATAAAGTATTATTTAATTTATTATCAAGAATTGGATAATAAAAACCATCAAGATAAGCTATATTGCCAAAAATTGCTGATATTCTGTTTTCACTTTTAGCTTCATATGTTTGCTTTCCTGTTAGTGAATCAAATAATTTTATTGTTGCTGTTCCTGTATAAGGTACAATTGCTTTCTTTTTTAATATTTCAGTATTTGTCCCATTTATAAAGTCTTTACTATATGCTAGGCTCTCTCTATAGTTCATTTCTGCACCTCCTCTTATATTTTTATTCCATAGTTATATTTACTTCTGTGAAGATTTCCTTTTCTCCAATTATTTCTGTTGTATCGAAACCTATGCTACTAGTAAATAACTTTGTACTTGTCTCTTGTAAGTTTATATCTCTAAAATAATGATTAACTTTATTAATATATAGCTTATTAATATCAATGATTTCTATTTTTTCAAAACACTCTGCATGAGCTGGCTCTGCACTTAATCCACCTTGAAGATTTCTTCCATCTATCATACATTGCATATTATATATAGGTATGGTTACTGTTCCTGTATCAACCTTTAAATATATTCCTACATAATGTGCTCCTTGATTTACTTGTGGTATTCCTAATGGTATCCCTATAACATTATCACCTTGTTTCAGTTTTTGCTTAGGCTTGAATACTATTTCGACATTATCTAACTCTATCTTAATTGTCAAAGTACATTCACTACTTGCATTACAGCTTATTGCTAAATTTAAAGATAAATTAGTATTTGCTACTGCACTTACCCCTAAATACATAGGCTGAATTTCTGTAGTACTAATATTTAGTATTATTGGATTGGCGTAGTACATCATAGAAGTTAATACCTTAGCAACTTGATTTCCTAACTCATCTGTAGCTGTTTTTATTATTGCTGATGGATCTATTGATTTCAGAAAATTACCTAGTGGCTGTCCTAATTCTACTTTTGTATTGATGCCAGTAAGTAAATCTTTTTTTACTTTTATAACTTTCACCTTAACATCAATATTAAACTCTCTATGTCTAACAGTTACAATGTCACCTATATTTACTTTCTCTAAATCTTTAAATTTTGAATACTCATTACTTTTGCTTAATTCAATAAAATCAACTTGTATATTAATTGAACTTAATCCTATTGTTTCAGCTAACTCTGATGCCATTTTTCTTAATGTAACTTCATCTGCTGCTTCCTTTAATTCAACTTTCTTTATTATAGGAAATGGTGGGTATAAGTCGCTATCCCAATTGAGTACATTAATATACTTTTCAGTAAGCTTTATTCCATTAGCTCCTTTAGGATATAATTTTGTAACCACATTAGTAGTATCTATAGTTATTTTTAACCCATTAATATTCTTACCATATTTGATAAGTACACCGTTATCTTTTCCCCTCTGCTTTAGTATTTTTATATCATAATTGTCTCTAATTAATTCACCTTGTCCCCATCTATCTATTATCTTAAACATAGCTTCAGCAGGACTCATCTCTACCATATATAAAGTATTGGCAATAATAATATCACTATCAACAGTATATATTGTAGGTAAATCGCTTATCATAGCTTTTTGCATCGCTGTTTTTACTGAAGCATTTGTTGGTCTTTCATCCTCAATAAAATAGTTAGCTAAATCATAATATATATGATTTGCATATACCTTTATTCTTTTATCTATATCTTGTACTTTTTCAACTTTATAAATTCTAAATAATTGTTCATCAGCTTTTATTATGTTGAACTCTTTAAAGTATATTGATTTCTTTGAATTTGCCGGATATTCAATTTCTAAATAATATTGACCATTTAACTCTTCTGTAACTTCACCTACAATTAATTCATTTAAAACTCCAAGTCCATTATTATCAAAATTACCTTTAATGGTTTTCTTATCATATATGCATATCAATTATAGCCACCTCCAATTTGGAATTACTTCCACCTTGGAAACTACTCCTGTCCATGATATGTTATTTTCCCCTACTTCTAAAATAGGAAATTCACCACTCATCTTATTATTTAAATTATCTACTGCTTCGTTATAACAATTTTGCTGAACTGTATCTAAAATAATATGGTCTTTAACATCTTTTAGCTTTATAATTTCTGAATTAATAGTAAAACTAATATCCCCACTGCCAAATATCTTAATTACGGGTTCTGAATATATACTTCCTGGATTGATTAGGCTTTCGTGTTCTGTTACCTCAATAATGTTACTTTCAGTTTCATACTTAAAAGGTCTGCAATTAAAAACTATAACAAATTGTGAAATATACTTTAGAACTTGTGTGAAATCTATTACATTAACTACTTGAGCAATATATTTTTTATTATTTTGATTACTAAAAATTAAATCGCTTTCTCCATTTGATAATAACCATTTTTTTATTTCATCTATTTTATCTGGCAATATTGAATCTTTAATTGAACACTCCACACTAATAGTAATATCCTCATAAGTATTTTCATCAAATCTAAAGCTTGAACTCTTACCTGGAATAACAACATTAGTGATTCTTCTTTCTGGAGATGGTATAGATGGTCTTTTAGAAATATATATTCCATAATCTGAAAAGCTATTTTTACCTCTAAAATTAAAACTAAACATCTATTCTCCACCTCTTCCAATAGTGATTCTCTGCCTATAAAATTCTAATTCATACGCAAGCTGCTCTATATCTTTTTCTGTATTATTAATAAAATTTTCTATTTTAATTATAAATCCATTTGGACTATTAGATTCTTTGCTCTGCCTTGAATTTCCGTTATTTGGTGCTGATGTATTTTGTAAACTGGTACTTACATTCATATCTAAAGATAATTTATTTATAGCATCAGTAACTACACTTTTACTTTTATTTATCCCATCTGCAAGTCCTGACATAAAATCTGGCATCCAGCTTTCATAATCAGTAAGTGGTCCTACATCCGGAACTGAAAAATGCAGATAACTTCTTATTGTATCTGCAACATCACTTACTGCATCTTTTACTTTTCCAATAGATGATTTAATTCCTTTAACTATACCATTAACAAAATCTGCACCATACTCCCACGCCTTACTTGGTAGACTCGCTAGAAACTTTAAAGCACTATTTATTCCTGTTTCTATGGCAGTTTTGACATTACCTATTGTACTTGATATTCCATCTTTCATTTTTATAAACATACTTGATCCATAATTATATAGTTTAGCTGGCAGCTCTGAAAACCAAGTTAATATACTGTTCCATATATTAATCACACTTTCTTTTATGTTATTACAAAGATTTATTACTGTCTCCTTTAACTTAGTCCATGCATTTAATGCTACATTTTTTATAGTTTCAAATATATTAGTTAATGAAGTTTTTATATTATTCCATATATTTTCTATATCAGTTTTTAATTTAGTAAAATTTCCTGTAACTATGTCAAGAACTATAAGAACAAAACCTAAAACAATATTTTTTATAATTTCCCATGCATTTTGAAAAATAGTCTTATAAAATTCTAAGGCTGGCTCCAAAAAGCTTTTTATATTTTCTAATCCTAAATTTATTGTATTCTTTAAATTCTCCCATGCATTTACTGTAGCCGTTTTTACATTTTCCCATGCCATTGAAATAGATTCTTTTATATTTTCAAATGTTAAAACTATATTATTCCATAATTCCTGTGCCTTAACTTTTATTGTATCCCAGTTACTATATAAAGCTATTCCTATAGCAACTAATCCAGCAATTACAGCTATTGCAATTCCTACTGGTCCTGTTAGAAGTGTCATTGCACCACCAGCAGCTCCAATAGCAGAACTTATACTTCCAAATACACTTATTATAGAGCTACCAACAGTTATCATATTACCTACCAAAGAAAGTACCGGTCCTACAGCAGCAGCTAATGCTGCAATTACAATTATTATTTTTTGCATACCTGGATCTAAATTTCCAAAGGCTTGTATCCATTCATTTATTTTTATAATTATAGGTGTAATAACTGGTAGTAAATTTTGTCCCATTGTTGCACCTAATTCTTTTAAGCTTTCTTGGAATATTCTCATTTGATTAGCAGTTCCACCGCTTGTTCGCTCAAAATCTCCATGAGCATTCTTTGTCTTTTCTAAAACATAGTTATATCTTAATTGTACCTTTTCTGCTTCTGTCATACTTTGAGTTTTCTTATCAATGCCTTTACTATATGCATATTGTTGAAGGTTTGCATCAGTCATAACTACACCTAGCATTTTTAAACTTTCAGTTTCTCCTGTAAATATTCCATTAAGTGCTTGTTCAGCCTGCTTTATATCAATATTTTTAAAGCTTGATAAATCTCCAGCTAAACCAACTAAAGACATTGACATTTTTGCTGCTTCATCTTGAGTCAGCCCCATACTTGTTGCCATATCACCATAAAGTGCCGCCATATCAAGGGCTGTTCCTTTAGCAAGTCCATAACTTTTAAGTGTTGTACTAGACCAATCTTTTACTTTATTATTTACATTTCCAAATGCGACTTCAACTTTATTCAAACTTTCATTCATATCTGATGCTAATTTTACACTTGCTGTACCTGCAGCAACTAATGGTGCTGTTACTCCTATTGAGAGTTTATTACCTACACCTGATAAACCCTCTCCAACAGTTTTCATTTTATTCCCTACACCTTCAAGGTTTTTGCTTAATGAATTCCATTTATTACTTTGAGTATCTATTTCTTTATTAGTTTTTGAAAGTTCAGTTTCCATTTGTGAGAGAGTTTGCTTTGCTTTATTTAGCTTTATTTCAAGAGCTTGAGTTGCTTCGCTATCTTTTCCTTTTACTTGTGCACTTTTACTATACGCCTGCTCTAATGCACTTACTTTTTGTTTTTGAAGCTCCATTTGTTTGGCAAGATTTTCTGACTTTATCTTTAACCCATCAAGCCCTTTTGCATTTTCTCCAAGTGCTGAAGTATTAGCTTTAAATTCACTATCTAAAACTCTAAGATTTCTATTTATGCTGCTTATCCCATTTTGAAATCCACTTGAATCAAGACCTATTTTGACTGCTAAACTTCCTAGCTCTTCTGCCATACTCTCTCACCACCTTTTATAGTATATTTAAGACTGTATCTAAATTTTTGTTATATTCTTTAATTGCTCTGTAAATTAAAATATCAAAATAAAAAAATATATCCATTTCATCAACATCGTTTAATGTCCACCCTTGCTCTAAAAGATTTGAATATATTTCTTTAATAAAATCAAGCGGAGATAGCTTTTCTTCTGCTTCTCCGCTTAATTTTTTGGGAACTCATTTAATTTGTCTGTCATTGTTCCTACTATTCCATTTATACTACTATTCAGAGTTTCAATAAGTTTGTCTGCATCAAGCTCATCATAGAATTCATCTCTAGTAAACTGATTTCCATATAAATCAACAACAAAATCAATTAATTCATCTAAATCTTTTGTCTTTAAATTATTGAAATCTATTTTTTCATTTACTTCAACAGCTTTTCTAAGCATTCTTGTTTTTACTTTTGGCATTACATAAGTTCTATCATTTAAAACTATATCCATTAATTACCCCTCCTGACTTTCTTGAGTTACTGCCTTTTCATATACTTTGGTAAACCAAGTAGATCCACCTTTAAAACCACTATCTTCATCAGCAGTATACTTCCACCTTCCATCTGCTCTTGTTAAAAATGTTCCTTTAAGTTTTGGTGTTTGGAATTTTGTTTTATCTTCCTGAGTTGAATGTTCTTCTTCTGGCTCACTAAATTTTCCTTTAAGAAGCCATGCATATCTGTATTTACCATTTGCTTTCTTTACTTTAAATCCAAGTGCTACATAAGGTGCTATATCATTTGCTTCATAACACATTACTTTGGTTTCCGCATCTAAATTATGCCCTAAAAGTGCTGATTGAATCTCTAGTGGCAAATCCTGAGTTTCTATTTCTACTTCAACTTCTCCTAAACTTGATACTGTTTCTACAGCTCTATTATCAGCATATAAAGTATCTGAATTACTCTTTGGATTGATTTTTACATTTATAGCTGGTGAAATAAATGCTGGTATTTCATAATCTGGTGTGGTTTCATCATTTAATATTGCATATACTAAATTTTCTACTCCTACTGGTGCACTATTAACAACCCCTGACATATACTAATTCCTCCCCTCAATATTCATATTAAATCGCATTGTTTTATGATAAATTTTAGTATCTTCTTCAAATAAATCAGCCGCAGAACTTCTTATAAATCCTGCGGCTTTCATCTTATCTTCTATATCTTTTACTATTTGTGTATAATCTTTTTTACTCCATAAATCTACTTGGATATAGTATCCTGTTACCTTTTCTTCATTATCAGCATATTGTTCACCTTTCTCTAAATAATTAAAGAAGGTTATATATGTGTTTTCTTTGCCACTATATTTTTGAAATGAAACTGGAATTTTTAAAGGATTCAATGTATTAATAATTAAATTATTTATCACTTCAAGCCCTCCTTTAAAGTTTCAGCTATGGTTTTCTGTATATTATCCTTATTTTTCTCATAAGCTGGCTGCATAAAAGGTTTTGCTGACATTTTAGAAGTTCCAAATTCTAAAAACTTACCATAATATATTTTTGAATTATCACTTTTATCTATTCCGACAAGAACATACTTCATACCTTCCTTACTTTTAATACTACTTATTTTAAGATTTTTTCTAAGATTACCACTTCTATCATTAAAGGCATTACTTGATTTAGCATCATCTAAAACTGGCTGTGCTGCATTTTTTAGAGCTTTATTTTCTAATCTGCTTATATTATTCCCAATTTGCTGAAGCTTGTTTAATATTTCATCAACACCTTCAAGTTCAATATCAGCCACTATCTTCTACCTCCAATGCTTTTATTTCAATATATTTGTTTTCATATTTCACATTATCAATTGCTGTTATATCATATAAACTTTGATTAAATAAAATCCTCATAGATTCATCTATATCATTAATATATCTAATCATAAACTTTACTGTTTTTTCTGCATGAATTGCTGCTGCTTGATAATATTCTCTCCCAGATAAATTAGAAGCTGATGCCCACACTGTTTTGTATTCTTTCCATATTTCTTCTTCAAATCCATTTTTATTATTTGTTGTTACTAATATTTGAAATGTTATTCTATGTTTTAAATCTCCAATCATCATAATTATCACCAGCTATCTTTTCTATAAGAAAATAAAAGTCTTGTCATAGTTTCAATAACATTTTTCACATCAAAGTTTTCTCTTTGCTCATACATATTAACAACTGCATATAAAATAGATTGCCTTATACATTCTGGTATATTTTCAAATTCAGTTAATTCATATCTAATAATTCCTTGACATATATCTTCTGCTACTATTATAAAATTAGTGATGAGTGTATCTTCTTCACCACTATCAACTCTTAAAAATAACTTTGTTTCTTCAAGCGAAATAATCATACACTCACCTCTTAACTTTATGATAATTTCATCTGTAATACTTTTACAGCTTCACCCAATACTAACTTACCGTCAACTCTTTGAGTTGCTTTAAAGCCAATTTGACCTGTTGCTGCATATAATTCGTTTAACCTTTGAAATGATCTTCCTTGTCTATCTGCAACCCAATAATAACTGAAATCACCAAAAGCTATTGCTTTATTTCCTGCCCCTAAAGTAGGAACATATGATGAAGTTTTCACTGGCCTATTTAATATAGTATCTGGTGTACCTGCTGTTAATGATGGCTGCCAAATATATTGTCCATTTCCATCTTTAAGTTTTCTTATTGCTTTTACGGTTGCATCATTCATTGTAAAAACTGCATTTTTTCTATATGGTGAACTAAGAGAATAAAATAAATCCATAATCTCATCTAAAGTAATAGCTGTTGCACTTGCTGCTGTTACTCCAACTAAACCTCCACCAATTTCATTAAATATTCCTGTTGGCTTTCCAGTACCATCGCCAATAAAGAAAGCTTCTTCTTCCTTAGCTCCAATTCTTCTTGCAAATTCTTTAGCAATATAGCTTTCTAAATTAAAAACACTATCATTAAGTAATTCTTCTGAAACCTTAATCATAGTAGCTAACTTATATGCTCCTATTGAAACTTGACCAAATGAATCATCACTTTCAGGAATTGCTCCTTCTTCATCTACCCAAGATGCAGTACCTTTAGTTGCAACAACTGGTATTTTCTTATCTCCTGAAGATGTAGTAACCACATTTGCAAGCTGTCTAAATATATTTTGTTCTAACAAACTTTCAATTAATGTTTTTTCAAATTCGTCTGGTGCTAAATATCCTCCTTCACTATCTGTTCCAACTTGTAATGCATTTTGTAAATTCATATGATTTTTATTTCTCATTGAATTCCAGAAAGCTTTTTTATACTCATTTGTTGATCTGCCTGTTTTTTCTTCTCCTAAATTTGCATTTGGAATATTAGTTATAGGTGTTGATATTGGTTTTGAAAGTTCTAAATCTATTACTGCTTGGTGTTCAAGTCTCTCAATTTCTTTTCCTAGATCTACAACTTCACCTTCCATCTTTTCATAAGTCGCTGTATCTTCTCCGGATAATAATCCTCTTTCATTTCTCCTGCTATCTAAAAATGATTTTGTACTGTCCCATAACTTTGCTCTTTTTTCTCTAAGTTCTAATATTTTACTCATTTACATTCCTCCATTTATTATTTTATAAGATTTAATCTTTGTAATAATTGTTCATATGGTATTTCTTTTTCAGCTTTATCATGTGCTGAATTTGGTATTTTTCTCATTAATGCATTAGTTACTGTAACTTTATCAAATATAAATCCTTCATTAGTATCCTGAATATTTTCTTCATATAAAACTTTATCTGCAAATCCTAGTTCAACTGCTTTATTAGCGCTAAACCAGGTTTCTGCATCCATCATTTTTGATATTTTATTTCTAGCAAGTCTTGTTTTTTTTTCATATGCATTTACTATGCTTTCCTTAACTTCTGACAACATATCAATTCCACTTTTAAAATCAGATGCTTCACCAAATATAACTGTAGCTGGATTATGAATCATCATCATCGCAACTGGTGACATTAATATTTCTGAACCTGCCATAGCAATCACTGAAGCTGCACTAGCTGCTATCCCATCAATCTTTACTGTTACTTTTCCGTTATATTCTTTTAACATATTGTATATTTGGCTTGCTGCAAAAACATCACCGCCTGGAGAATTAATCCATACAATTACATCTCCATCTGAAGATGTAAGTTCGGATTTAAACTGCTTTGGTGTAATATCATCATCAAACCAGCTATCTTGTGCAATATATCCATCAAAATAAAGTGTTCTGCTTTCTTCATTCTTCACCCAGTTCCAAAACTTTTTACTCATTACTATTCTCCAATCTACTATTATTTTTATTTGCAAATGCTCCCGCATCTTGAAGCTTAGTCATATTTCCATTCACTAAATATAAATCGCCCCCAAGTTCTTCTGATATTTTATTGAGATTTTCAAGTTCTCTAATATCATTACTAGATAGCCATCCATTTTGTCTTCCTGTAGCATAACCATTCATCCTGCTTTGATAATCACCTCTGAGTAACCCATCTACATTAAACTTTATAAAATAGTCTTTCTTTTCACTTGGTAACAATAAAGCTTTTTTCATGGCTTGCTCCCATCTAATTACCCAAGGATCTAAAGTGTATTTAACAAATTCAAGACTTTGCTGCTCTATATTAGAAAAACTTGATTTTTCTAAATCTCCAACCATATGTGGAGGTATACGAAAAAGACGAGCAATTTCATTAATCTGAAATTTTCTCGTCTCTAAAAACTGTGCTTGTTCTGGCGGTATTCCTATACTTTGAAATTTCATACCTTCTTCAAGAACTGCAACTTTATGGGCATTTCCTGTGCCTTGATATACTGAATTCCAACTTTCTCTAACTCTTGCAGGATCTTTAACTACTCCTGGATGTTCTAATACACCACCTGGATTTGCCCCATTCGCAAAGAAACTAGCACCATATTCTTCACAAGCAATAGACATACCAACAGCATTTTTAGCCATTGCTATTGGTGAATATCCAACTAAACCATCAAATCCTAACCCTGGAATGTGAAGTACCTCATGATTTTGTAAATATACATCACCATAACCAGATATATTAGTATTTTCGTCTGTATATCTTGAATAAATATAATATATTTCTCCATTGCTTGCTCTATTAACAGTCATTTTATTTGGCAATAATGGATATAAACCTATAACATTTCCTCTTCCATCTCTAATAATCTGTGCATATGCATTTCCCCATAATAAAAGATGACTCATAAGTGTTTCTCTAAACACAAATGAAGTCATCTCTAAATTTGGTTCATCTGCAAGAAGATGATATATTGGATGCTCTATAGCTTTTTCTTTACCATTTTCAGTGTGTTTATAAGTGTGTAGCGGAAGTGAAGCTATAGTTTCTGCAAGTATTCTAACACATGCATAAACTGCAGTAGTTTGCATTGCTGTTCTTTCATTTACTGTCTTTCCGCTTGTTGTATTTCCAAAAAAGAAACTATATGTGCTTCCCCATAAACCATTTTTAGGACTTGCTCGAGATTGTTTTATTTTTGATATTATAGGTATTTTCATTTTGGCTACCTCCTAAAACAAACATAAAAGAAAGCATCTTAGTTGTAAGATGCTATAATATCGTAAGTAATTTTTATTTCATAAAATATACAATATATAAATTATTATCCATAATAACTTTTGTACTTTTTATCCTTAGAAAAATATTTATTTATTAAAAATTCGTATAATCTTTCAACTGGAGGTTGAATATCATAATCATAATCATCACTTGATAGTTGAATTATTGGTATTCCAGAATCAGTAACCCCCTCAAAATCCAGTGTCCATCCATCCAAATATGGATGTAACTCTTGTTGTCTCGATTTATATCTATATTCTTCAAAATTCTTTGCTATAATATACTGTTTCATAGATTCTATATCGTCATTTGTCAATTGTATTGTAATATAATCCAAATCTCTTCCTATAGCACTTTGAAATGTATAAGATAACTCTTTCATATTCAAATTGCAACGAATCAGAAAGTTCAATCCCCCACTCGCTTTTATTCCAAATCTCGTATAATATTCTTCATCCATAATTGTCCTCCTACAAAAATACAAATCTAATAAACACCTTATAACACTTGCTTAGATTCATCCTTTAACTCCCTACAAGATATCATTAATCTAAGCTTTTCGCATGCTACATTTTATATAAATACAATATACCTCTAATCCGCCTTTATAATATCTTATTTCTAGTGTAATTCTTATTCATCCTCATCTACAAATTCAAATACTTCTTCAACAGACTTACCAAATACTTTTGCAATATCCATAGCTAATTTTAAAGATGGGTTATATCGTTCATTTTCTAAATGAACGATTGTTTCTCTTCTTACTCCTACCAATTTTGCTAATTCATCTTGTTTTATATTCAACTGTCTACGCAGCTCATGAATTTTTGTCCTTAGTATTGCCATACTCAATCACCAACCTTTTCATAATATATAAATAATATATACTTTAAAAGATAAGCTACACCAGCCAATAAGAGCATCACTGCTTTAAAATCAATTAACATATTATTACTAATTGTAGATATTAATATACAAGTTGTCATACCTAAAACTAGAATTTCCAATACAATAGATCTTGCCTTTTCCATATTATGCTGTGATAATTCATCTTCACTTTCAGTTTTTACAAAATACGGAACAAAAGTAATGCATAAACTAATCAAAAAAACAACAGATAATATTAATTCCACTGTTCTATTTACTTTGATAAGTTGCATTATACCCGATGCAATCCAAACTACACCAATAACTCCATTTAATAATAATTGTTTTATTCTTAGACTCATTGTTTTATTCATAATATCGCTCCTTGTTATATATTTATAACTTTTGTTATAATTATATAACTCATTGCTAATTTTTACAAGTGAAATGTTATAAATATTTCACATCACACTGTACACCTATAGTATAAGTAGTCCCCTTTCATTATAAACACTTCCACAATCTCCTTGATTTCTAATTGCCCTATCCAAAGCCATTATCAAAGCAACAGCTCCATCAATCTTCTCGGTACTTTTTTCCTTATCAGGTTTAATATTTCCTGCTGGATCTGTCTTAACATAAATATTATCCATCATCCATCTAAGTACAGGATTACCTCCATGTAATATTTTCTTTTCAAGTGTAATTTTCATTAATTCTTTAGATGGAGGAGACATATCTTTATACCCTTGCCCAAATGGAACTACTGTAAAACCCATACCATCAAGATTTTGTACCATTTGTACTGCTCCCCATCTATCAAAAGCTATTTCTTTTATATTATATTTAGTTCCTAACTCTTCAATAAAAGTTTCAATAAATCCATAGTGGACAACATTTCCTTCAGTTGTTTTTATAAATCCTTGCTTCTCCCAAACATCATACGGAACGTGATCCCTTCTTACTCTAAGTTTTAAGTTATCTTCTGGTATCCAAAAGTAAGGTAAAACAATATACTTTTCTTCTGAATTTCGTGGTGGAAAAACCAAAACAAAAGCAGTAATATCTGTTGTACTTGAAAGGTCAAGTCCTCCATAACATTCTCTGCCTCTTAAAGAATCTATATCTATATTAAAATTACACTCATCCCATATATGCATTGGCATCCATCTAGTTGATTGTTTTACCCATTGGTTTAATCTAAGCTGCCTAAATATATTTTCTTCTGCTGGATTTTCTTTTGCACTATTATAAGCATTTCTAACTTTTTCAATATCTATTGTGTCTCCAAGAGATGGATTAGCTTTATACCAATTTTCTTCTAAACTCCAATCGTCATCATCATTTATTCCATAAATAACTGGATAAAAAGTTGGGTCTATTTTTCTACCCTCAATAATATCCAAAGCCTTTTGATGTTGTTCAAAGCATATTGAATTTCTATCTGTACCTGCTGTAGTTATTAAAAAGAATAATGGCTGTAACCTTGCATCTCCTGAACCTTTGGTCATAACATCAAATAAATCTCTGTTTGGCTGTGCATGAAGTTCATCAAAAACAACTGCATGAACATTAAGACCATGCTTTGTATAAGCTTCAGCAGATAAAACTTGATAAAAACTATTAGTAGGTTTATACACTAATCTTTTCATAGACATTACTGGTTTTATTCTTTTTTTAAGTGCAGGGCATTGTTCTACCATTTCAACAGCCACATCAAAAACTATAGATGCTTGCTGCCTATCTGATGCACATCCATAAACTTCAGCTCCCCATTCATTATCTCCACAAGCCATAAGAAGTGCTATAGCTGCTGCAAGCTCTGACTTTCCATTTTTCTTTGGTATTTCAACATATGCAGTATTGTATTGCCTATAACCATTTTCTTTAACTGTTCCATAGATATCTTTAATTATTTTATATTGCCATGGTAATAAATCAAAAGGAACTCCTCTCCACTGGCCCTTAGTGTGTTTTAAACAATTAATAAAGCTTACTGCTCTATTGGCTTTCCCTTCATCAAACATATTTAAACCTACCCCCTAAGCATCATTTCCATAGGATCTTCACCTTCATCTGCATTCTTATCTGCAACAATTCTGCTTCTTGAAGATGGTGTAAGTCCAAACTGTTCACAAAACTTAATCATTATCTTTAAATAAGTTTGAGCAATTGAAACCTGTGGCACCTGTTGCCAATAACCACTAGGTGTTTTTACTATTGTTCCATGCTTTGATATAAATTCTTCTGCTTCTTTCCATCTTGAATATGCTTCACAATATCCAGCAAATGCAGCCATATCAACTTGTGTTAAAACGCCAAGTTCCTCAAGTTGTTTAGACAGACGCCTCCATTCCTTTTTTGCCTCTGCATCAAGCCACGTTGGGCATTTAGGCGCTTTATTTCTTGGCTTAGGTTCAACTACATTAAGCTGTCTCTTTCCTGGATTTCCTTCCAATACCTTTAATGCTGTAGGTTTTGGTTTTCTCCCTCTCTGTGCCATAGGTTCCACCTCCTATCTTTAAAATTTACTATAAGAAAAGAGCCTATATTTATTTATAGACCCTCTATATAAATCTAAATTATTTTGTTTTTGATAAACATTCTGAATAAGCTATCTGTAATGGTTCTAAATCAATTTGATTATCTTCATATCCTTTTACTATAACATTAAAATAATATTCTGTTGGTATTGCAGCCATATCTTTATATCTATCCGCCATTATATAAGCCATAGCTTTTATCGATTGTTCATCTACTATAACTTCAACTTCTCTTTTAATATACAAACTCGGATATCCCTCATAAACATCAAGTGCATTTTCACATTCATCAGTTATATTCCATAAGACAATTGGTACACTTGTATCTTCACACTCTTCTATATTTGCAACCCCTTTATAAACTCCTCTAAATGTTAACTTGTAGTTTTCAAGTTTTCCTTTTCCTATAACTTTTGCATTTGGGCATCGATGACTCATTTGTTCTAAATTCATATTTGAGCCATAAGCACAATATATTTTTTCTTTCATAAAATAATTCACAGCTCCTTATTTTTTTCTAAAGTTTTCCACAAGAGACTTTTATCTCTTGTGGATATTTTTTAAGCTACACTGGGATTCCTCCATGCTGAGTTTCCATCTAATGATTTCATAAGATGCATTCTACAATTTTTAAATTCATCCCCTATAAGCCCTAGTCTTAAAAGCCAACATCTAAAAGTATACTTCTCATTATTGGTATAAGTTCTTCTTGGGCTTGCACTCTTTTGATTTAATGCTTGGTGGCTTATTGCCAAACATAAAACAATGTAGCTTCTTATTTTTCCTGCGTGTAATGTTCCATTAAAAAGCCTAAATTCAATAGTTCCTTTTGTGAATGTGCTATGTAAGTTAAGTCCATGATATCTGCTTGTATGGTAATGCCTATCTCTATTTTCAACTCCATAACCGCTGTACCAAATATCTTCAAGCTGCTCTAATGTTTTGGGCTTCTTCCTATTTATTGTTTCTATTAAATTCTCATTTACTTTTTTACACCACCTTACCCTTGATGGATCTATTTCTAAACTTTTATAAATCAAATCTTCCTTTGCTGCCATTAGATTAACCAAGTTTTTCAAAGTGTTTGGTGTATGGTTCTTTGCTCCTATATGAACGTGTATGCCACATTGAAACTCGCTATCACTTACAGCTCCTGCTTTTCTAAGTCTTCTTATTAATTCTTGTAAAGTTTCAATATCTTCATAATTTAAAATTGGTGTTACTAGCTCAACACTGTAATCTCTGCTTGTTATTGTTTTAAGTTTTCCATTTACATTTTTCATCGTCTTTATGCTTGCGTCATTCATGATCTTCCAGACTCTTTCGTCTGGTGTTATTATTCTGTAGGTATCATATCCATCGTATTCTCTTGCAACTCTTCCTTCTAAAAAGTTTGCTGTAACCTCTGCTGCTTTTTCTTTTGTTATTCCTGTCATTTCAATTTCTACACCTATTGTTTGGTTTTTCATTTTCCTTACCTCCTAAATGGTATTTTATACCCTTTTGTTAGTGTACATATTAGCTCTAACAGGTTCACTTATCCAGTTATATTTAAAGAAAAAACACAGGTTTTTAACGACAATTAATGCATATTTATTTGTAATAGAAAAGGTACTATTTAAAGCGCCTCTTCTACAGATCTAACTATATCTTTATATTTTATTTTTTCTCCATCTCTTAATAAATACACAGCATTATCATTACCAACTTGTTCAATATATCTATTAACAATAACATCCGCATACTTTTCATCTAGTTCAATCGTATAGCAAATTCTATCTGTTTGCTCACATGCAATAAGAGTTGAACCACTTCCTCCAAAAGGATCAAGTACAATAGAATTAGTTAGACTTGAATTTGTTATTGGATATGCAACTAATGCTATTGGTTTCATTGTTGGGTGGTATTTAGATTTTGTAGGCTTATCAAAATTCCAAGTTGTTCTTTGTTTTCTATCAGCATAAAATTTATGGCCTGCTGTAGGCTTCCATCCTACAAGTACAGGTTCATGATTATATTGATAATCACATCTTCCAAGTACAGGAGAATTCTTTATCCATATACATGTTTGATGACAAAAGAAACCTGCTTCTTTAAATGCGGCTCTAAAATTAACAGTTTCTTTATCAGCATGAAATACATAAATAGAACCACCATCTGCAAGACTTTCATACATTCCTTTATAAGCTGATAATAAAAACTCATGAAATTTTTTATCATCCATATTATCATTTTGTATAGTTCCTGCTGTACCTTCATAATCAACATTGTAGGGTGGATCTGTTACTACAAGATTTGCTTTCTTACCTTCCATTAATTTTTCATAAATTTCAAGCTTTGTGCTATCACCACAAATTAATCTGTGCCTTCCAAGTATCCATATATCATTTTGTTTTGATATTGGATTTTCTGGTGGAGCTTCATCAAAGTTATCTTCCTTCACACCTTTAGGATGCAGCTCATTAAATAATGCATCAATTTCTGGTGGATCAAATCCTGTGAATGATGTATCATAATCTAAATCTTGAAGATCTTTAATCAAATCAGCAAGTAGTTCTTTATTCCATTCACCAGTAATTTTATTAAGAGCTATATTCAAAGCCTTTTCTTTGGTTTTATCAACATCAATAACTACACAATCTATTTTTTCACAGCCTAGAGCTTTTAAAACAGATATTCTTTGATGTCCTCCAATTACTGTTAAATCCTTATTCACTATTACCGGATCAACATATCCAAATTCATTGATGCTATTTTTTATCTTTTCAAATTCAGCATCACCTGGTTTTAACTTTTTTCTTGGATTGTATTCTGCTGGTATTAATAAATCTATTTTTAGCTTTTTAAACTCCATCCTCTTCCCTCCAAAATCTATCCTTTATGTAGCAATCATGACTACAGTATTTTCTGCTTTTATTCCCATAAGCAATAAACTTCTTGCTGCAATAAATACAAGTGTATTTGTAAATTGCTTTCTCGCTTCTATTTCTTTTGTCAGTATTTTCATTCCACCATTTATATCTGCATTCACTACTACAAAATTTACATGTCCTACCTTTGTTTTTTTGTTTTATAGGTTTCTTACAATAACTACATATTTCATTTTTTTGAAGTTTCACTTCCATGTTTAAAGCAACAACAGCTTTGTTTCCAACTAAATTATTTCTTCTACAAAAGCCTCTCACACTATCTCTAGATAATCCCAATACCTTTGCAATTGCTTTATACCCCATTCCCTTAAGTCTAAGTTCTTTTATTTTTTCTTTTTGATATTCATTCACCACTGCTACTCCTTTCTTCTAAACTTTTGCGCACAAAAAAAGTAACTGCCATCCTTCACAGTTACTTAATTACAACTTTTTATTATGCGATTTCTTAGTACCCCCCTTATGAAATTCTGCGAAAATTCACACGAGAGGGGGCGGCGGTCTTTAGCTCGTCCCATTTTAGAGATTTAATCCCCCCTGCCTACATATTTTTTTAAACTTTTTGTTGCATAATATTAATGTATATATTATAATAAGTACATACATAAGTACGTACTTAAAAGTATTAAAACAAATTAGGAGGTTTTTTTATGACTAAAATTTTAAAATCTTTGCTAGTACCTGGTACAACATACCATCTACAAGATTTATACATTGCGACAAATTGTACCACAAAAAATGAGCGCCATAACTGTCGTGGCTGTCTTAGTTCTTTGCAAAAAAGTGGCAGAGTAAAATCCTTAGGTAGCTCTTTATGGAAAGCGCTATAAGATAATAATTTCATTTACTCAAATCCATAGATCATTTGATCAATTATTCAATCAATGGAGGTTATAACATGGATACTATTTTAGCTAAATATGAACTTATTGTTTATAGTAGTGGAAAAATTAGATTAAATCCACTTGAAAACTCTTCAACTGAAGAACTATTATCTAAATGTAGTTCTAGAATTCAACAAATCCTTGCTACCATCACCACTATCAAAATACTTTTAACTAATAACCCCAATGCATCAGACATTGATATATACAGTAAAGCCCTTAAAGAAGTTTCTGAAAAACTTGAAGTAAATGTAACTACAATATCTGATAAATTTACGCGCCAGTTAAAGCTAAATGCTGAAGAAGCTAGATCAATGATATTCGACTATCTAAGATTTAATTCTTCAGAATTAAAAAATATATTATTAAAAAATGTTGGCAAAAACACTAAAGAACTAGATACAATTGCAATCAATTCTATTCTTAAATAGAATTTTAATTGGCCACTCTCATATGAGTGTCCAATTAAAATTTTCATCTATATCTATATTCTTCATATCTATCTTCACTCATAGTCTTTTTATCATGACAAGTCTTACAAAGCGACTGCCAATTACTCTGATCCCAAAACAAATTCTTGTCACCTCGATGTGGTTTAATATGATCAACAACAGTCGCTTTAGTAAGTTTATCTTCCTTTCTACATTTAACACACAAAGGATTAACTTTTAAAAATCTATTTCTAGCTGCTCTCCATCTACTATCATAACCACGCAATGTTGCATTTGCTCTATCATTCATATGAAGTGCTTTATGTTCATAGCAATATTTTTCTTCAGTAAGTTTAGGACAACCTGGCTGCTTACATGGTTTTAATGGTTTCTTTGGCATGTAAACTCAACTCCATTACATAAAAAAAGTCACTACATTTTTACTGTAATGACTTCTTAATTATCTTTATTTTCTCTATTATAATAATATCAATTTTTCATACTCTCATTCAATCACATTTACTCTCATCTTTTGAAATAATAATTCCTTTTAAGATCTTATCATGAATCCTAAAAAGATGTTGAATGCTATATCCCATATCAACAGCTATCTGTTCCCAAGTCTTAAAGCAAAGGTATCGTAACTCCAATAATGTCTGCTGCTCTGGATTATTAATTTTTTTTATTATAGACATTATCTCTTTCTTCAAATCCACAAGAACATCTATATCAGCATTAATTTCACTTTCAAGTTCCATCATCTTTACTATTATTGCTTCCATAGAATGTATATTGCGAGTTCCACTTGAAGGTGTATCAGTTAATGTAGATGTTGCTTTAGCTGCTAATTCTCTTAAAGAAACTATTTGTTCAAGCTTACTATTAATTCTTTGATCTATTCTATAAGCTTGTGCTAAATATTCTTTATTGCTCATTATTCTTCACCACCTTTTAACCATGGCATTTTACCTCCATAATATTTATCTGCTATATGATTTTGCTTTTTGGAACTTAAGCTATTTAATCTTTCATTTGTAACCATAATTAAATGTTCTTGTTGTTCCTCACTCTTACTAAAAGTACATTTTTCTCCAATGCACTTTTTAACAGTTAATATAACACATTTATTATACTTGTTACAGTATATACAATTATTATCTATATTCATATTATATTTCTCCTAACCATGGTATTTATGTTCATACTTACTGATAATATTTCATTTAATTTCTCTTCATCTTTTTCCTTAAGTTGTCCAATAATATCTAAAATTTGATCTTTCGATATTGTTAAAATCTGCTCACCTAATATTGTACTATCACATTTTAAACAGCAATAATCTTTTGATAATAATTCCTGATGTGTTGGGAGTGCTTTTTTTATTCTCCCTGTTATAGGCGCTACTATTGTTGTAGTTGAATGTTTATTTCCTAAATCATTTTGAATTACAACTGCTGGTCTTATTCCCTTTTGAACTGAACCTTGATTTTCTCCAAAGCTGACCATTATAATACTATTTCTATAAATTTTCATTATTAATTCCTCCCAATCCTCGCTTTAACAGCATTTATCAATTCATTTTGTCCTATTTGCTTTTTCTCAAGTGCCTTCACTACTTGCTCATCTATAGTTCGTTTGCAAATAATATGATGAATAACAACTGTTTCTTTTTGACCTTGTCTATAAAGTCTTGCATTAGCTTGTTCATATAATTCTAAACTCCAAGTTAAGCCAAACCATATTATTATAGATCCGCCAGCTTGTAAATTGAGTCCATGTCCTGTTGATGCTGGATGTGCTATTGCTATTTTCATTTTTCCACTATTCCATAAATTTATATCTTCTGAAGTATTTATTTCTCCTGCTTTAAACCTTTTAATCATTCTTTCTTTATCATGTTTATATGCATAAAATACAAGAACACTTTTACCATTTGCACTTTCAATTAAATCTTCTAATGCTTCAAGCTTTCTATCATGAATTACTTTTACTTTTGAATTTTCATCATAGACTGCTCCATTTGCTAATTGAAGAAGTTTATTAGAAAGCGCTGCTGCATTTACTGCATCTATATCTCCATCTTTAAATTGGAGTATCATATCATCCTCTAGTTTCTTATATAGCATAGCTTCTTTTTCATTCATATAAACTTCAACTTTATTAAACACACATTTTGGCATTTTTAAATAATCACAAGCTTTCATACTTATACAAATATCAGAAATCTTTTTATAAATATCATCTTCTGCGTTTTCTTTAAGCTTATATGAAAAGACTATTTGTCCATTTCTTTTGTCTGGCATAAAATACATATCTCTATATCTACCAATAAACCTTCCAAGTCTTTCTCCCATATCTAAAATATTAATTTCTGCCCATAAATCCATAAGACTATTTGGTGCTGGCGTTCCAGTAAGTCCTACTATTCTTTTTATTTCAGGCCTCACTTTTCTTAAAGCTTTAAACCTTTTTGATTTGTAAGACTTAAAAGAACTAAGTTCATCAATTACAACCATATCAAAATCCCAAATACAATTTTCAATAAGCCACTCTATATTTTCACGATTTATAATATAAATATCTGCTATTTTATATATCGCTGTTTTTCTTTCTTCAACAGTTCCAAGTATTTTAGATATCTTAATGTCTTTTAAATGATCCCATTTTTCACATTCATTACTCCAAGTATCTCTAGCAACTCTAAGTGGTGCTATTATAAGAACTTTTGAAACTTCAAAATAGTTATGCATAAGTTCTGCTATTGCAGTTAAAGTAATTATACTTTTGCCTAATCCCATATCTAAAAGTAATGCAAATACGCTATTCTCTATAAGCTTTTGAACACAATAATTTTGATAATCATGCATATCAGCTTTTTTCAATTTCATCTATAACAACTCCTATAACTTCAATGTTGTCTATAACATAAACTCTGAAACCTAAATTCTCTAATTGTAATTTTCTCTTTTCTTGAATTAACCTTAACTTTTTCCCTGGTGCCTTAAGTTCTACAAAAGCAATCTTTCCATTTTTCATTAAAACAATTCTATCTGGAACTCCTAACATTCCAGGTGATATAAATTTCAGTGCCATACCACCATGTTTTTTTACTTCTTTGGTAAATATCTGTTCCAAATATTTTTCGGAATATACCATAGCCATAACCTTTCCTCTCCATTGACTAATGTCACTGTTTTTACACCTAATTTTTCTTTTATATTTTTAACTTCTTTTTTAGTCATTCCATGAAGTGCCGCTATTTCATAAACTTTTGTATATTCTACAAAATCATTTTTTAATATATTTTCTATAACATTTTCCATGAAATCTCTCCTCTAATTTATTGTGGTACAAGAAGTGGAACAAAGGTATTAAAAACTCTATCGCGCCTTATATCATGTATTACATGATATATACTACTTATTTATTATTATTTATCTAAATAGACACTCTTGTACCTTGTTCCATAATATAACCAAAACAGGCATTATAACTTACTTCTTTACTGGAACTATACTTTGGTACAACCTAGCGGCTCATTCCATTTGTTCCTGCTTATGTTGGAATAAACTTTTCTTGTTATAATTTCTCATTCCACTCTCATAAATGCTCTTTGCTTATTATAAATATGAAATCTTGTTGTCCCACTTTTCGTTCCATCATATGGTTTCCAATTTTCAATTCTAGCCATTATTGCAGTTATTTCATAAGAATCAGATTTCTTAATATTAGCAGAATCCTTTCCAAAGCATTCACACCAAATTTCCATAGGACAAACAATCTTACGCTTCTCAGCTCCAATTGGTGCATTTTCAAACTCTCCACCATTTAAAAAGTTTCTACGTTCATATAAATCCATAGTCTGCCAATTTTCAGGCAATAGTTTTTCAAGATATTCACGCACTAGTCCCTCGCGATCATCACTTTCCATAGCATTTGCCTGCTCTGAAATAGCTATTTGTGCTTCATTTCCATTTAAGAATAAATCTTCACCCTTTCTATACACACACACTGCTTCAGCCCAAATTTGATCTACATCATTAAGTTCCCAGGCTTTTTTTATGCTCTCGCCACTAACTCTAACAGGCCAAAATCTACGATTTCCTGTTATATCCCTTAGAAATCCACTTTCACTATTGGTACTCCCAACTATTACACACTGTCTTGGATGACTCTCAACATTAACTCCATAGCTTGCGCGATACTTATCATCAGTTCTTGAAACAAAAGATTTTACAGTTTCTACATCCGTTTTCCTTATTCCAGCTAATTCTCCAAGTTCTAAAAGCCAATATCCCTGTAATTTTTCTGCTGCTGCTTTATCTCTCATATCTGTTATTGTTAAGCTATCAGAAAACCATGAAGTCGCAAGTTTTGCAAAAAAAGTGCTTTTTCCTATTCCTTGGGGTCCATTAAGTATTAATACACTATCAAATTTAGTCCCTGGCTCATAAATTCTAGCTACTGCTGCTACAAGTGTTTTTCTAATAACTGCTTTTGAATATTCATTATCTTGTGCTCCTAAATAATCAATTAACAAATTATTCAATCTCTCTATTCCATCCCAATCTGGTAATGTATTTAAATATTCTTTTATTGGATGGTATGCTCTCTCTGCTGCAACTGCTATTAATGCTTCTTTTAACTTTGTTGGTGACCATATGCTATAAGCTCTATCAAAATACACTTTAAGAGCCGACATATCTGAGTCACTCCATCCACTTTTTATCTGCTTCCAAGGTAAATTACCTTTAACATCAATACTGTCGCAATGTTGGTTATAAGCTATTCCTTCTAAGTTTTCATCATTCTTCATGATAAGAACTAAATTTTGAAGATTATCTTTAATTTGTCCATTCTTGTTTATTGAAAGATTTTCTTGCCAGTTTTCATCTTCAGCTTTAAATTCTTTATTTGCTTGCTCTATTCGTTCTTTTGCTAAGTTCTTTTTTACATTTACATCACCTATACAAAATTCTTGCATTGCTTTAAAGGATGGAAGTTTTGAAGGTGGTATATCTTCATCTGCCTTTACATCAAGTTGTCCAAATTTATGAATTCTGACCAAGTCAAATGAATTACATAATTTATTACAAGCTGGATCTGTAGCATGGTGTGAATATACAAATTTATCATCATAAATAAGTACACCAGCACTTGAATCAGCTGGAACATAATCATATCTTCCATCAATTATGCTTGGCTTATAAATATCATTTAGAAACTTATCAATAACTTCTGTAATTGAATATACTCTACAAAATGCACCTATCATTCCTTCTTTCTGTAAAGGATCTGCTTGATTTGTAATAGTGTTTTTTACTATTTTTCTTTCTCTTGATGACACTGGCCATTTACTGCTATCATGCCACTTTTCATATCTTGAAAGTATCTTATCAGGATCTAACAATATTCCTTCTTGCTTTTCAAATACAAATTCTCCATCTACCGATGTTGACGGCCAATACATTAACCTTGCTGGCTCATAGGTAGTGTCGTCAAATTGTTCTATTCCAATATCTGAAGCTACCATTCTAGCAATTGCACAATATTCATCAGAGTTTATACTTCTTGCTAAAGGAATAATTAATCTAAGACGTGGTTTATCTTTGATGTGTTTATGAGTGGAGTATATGCAACATGTAAAATCATAAAACATAGATATTTGTTCCCATACTTCATGTTCTGCATAATCCATATCGAGAGTTAGCATTGTTCTATATTCAACATATCCATTTTTTCGTTTACCATCTTTAAGTTTTCCAGCAACAAAGCCTCCAACATCTTTTATTGAATCTTGTTTTAACTTTGAAAACTTTTTATATTCTTCAATTGTTTCTGAAGTTCTTATTGTGTTTTGAACTTTATTTATAAATTCATTCCAAGTAATATCCATACCTTTTAACTGCTTTGAAGTTCTGCTATTTGCAACACTTATTATCACTAAAATCACTCTCCTAGTCTTTTAATTTACTAAGCACCTTTTTCATAAGAAATTTTTATTTCTTCGCATATTTTCTTAATAAGTCTACCAACATATGATTGACTTAAATTTAGAGCTACACCAATATCCTTCTGTTTTGTTCCAATTAAATGTAGTCTTAAAATTTCTCGCTTTACTGGTGATAACTTGCTTATTAACATAAAAATTTCTTCATTTACAATCAAATTTATTGCTTCATCCATAGTATTAGATATAGATGGAATAACATCTTGAAGAATTAGCATATCTTGATCATGTTCCTCACATATTGCTGTTTCCAATGAAATAGTTTCTACCTGCTTTAAAATTTTACGATTTAATATCAGTATCTCATTTACCATAACTTTGCTAAAAAATGTTGCCCATTTACTTTTATTTGGATCAAATATTTTTGCGGCTTTAGCAAAAGCTATATCACCACAACCAATAAGTTCCTCATACTCTAAATTAAAATTAAAAAACTTATTTGCTATATAAAACATAAGTCGTTTGTTTCTTTTATATAAAGTATCTATATCACCAGTCATAAAAAGTTCTTCATTACTAACCATATTTTTTCCCCTCTCTAGTCTTTTTTGTAATAACTACACTCATACCCATCAGCTCTTAAACATAAACCCTCTGCCCATTTTGGACTCACACTCATAATTTCATACACTTCATTTAATGAACCTTTATTGATAGATGCTTCAATAACAACTTCATCATGGACATGCATAACAATTTCATATCCAGCTTTATCAAGTCTCAACATTGCTTCTGCAAGTAAATCTCTTGCAACAGCTTGAACTATATTTTCCACAAGTTTTGGGCCATAAGTTTCAATTCTTCCCCACTTTTTACTTTCAGTAATACCTTCATATGATAATCCTTCTCTTTCAAATTTATTAATTTGCAGCCTTGGCTTAATATATGATAACTTTCTGCCTGAAGGTAATTTTATAAAAAGTATTCCACCACAATACTTAAATTCTATCCTGCCTACTTTAATTATGCTTTTCTCTTTAACCGAAGTTATTGCAGCTTTATCTACCTCCCACCAAAACTTAGTTATATTAGGATTTGTATTTCTCCAAGCCGTAACTAATGGTTTTAATTCTTCTTCCTTAAGCCCCATTTCTAAGGCTCCCATTGAAATTAAAGCTCCTGTACTTCCACCATAGCCTAATGCTAGTTCTGCTATTTTACCTTTTCGTCTTAATTCAGAGCCCTTTTTTATTTGATCAATTGGTACATGAAACATAGCACTAGCTGAAGCTTCATATATTTTCCCATGTGTTTTAAACACATCTAATCTCCACTTTTCACCTGCAAGGTATGCTAAAACTCTAGCTTCAATGGCAGAAAAATCTGCTACTATAAATCTGCATCCTGCTTTAGGTATAAATGCTGTCCTTATAAGCTCTGATAAAATCTTTGGTGTACTTTCATAAAACATTTCTAATTCCTCTAATGTTCCATTCTTCACAATATTTCTTGCAAGTTCTAAATCCTTAATATGATTTTGAGGAAGATTCTGCACTTGTACTAATCTACCTGCCCATCTCCCTGTGCGATTTGCGCCGTAAAACTGAAACAACCCATGCACTCTGCCATCAGAACATACTGACCTTTCTATCGCCTCATATTTTTTAACTGAGGTTTTAGACATAAGTAGTCTTAATTTTAATACTTGTTCTATTTCCTCATCACATTCTGTTACTAAATTTGATACGTCTTTTTTTGAAAGACTTTCAATAGTTATCCCTCTATCTCTAAGCCATCCTTTAAGCTGTGCCACTGAATTTGGATTTTCAAGACCTGTAAGTTCATATGCTCTTTCTGTTGCTGTTACTATAAACTGTTTATCACAAGCTATTGCTTTTTTTACTAAATTCATATCTACTAAAATTCCTCTATCATTTATGCTTTGGTCTAATCTATATAATTCCATTTCTTTCTCAGTTATTTGATGATTTTTAAGCTTATTTCTTATTTCACTTTCAGCCTCAACATCTCTGATGCAATAACTCTTAAATATCTTCCACTTCTCTAAGTCATGTACTGGTAAGTTTCTAGTTCTATTTCCATTAATTTTTGTAGTTTTACAAGGATAGCAGAAATATTTTATAAGCTCTTTTCCTTCTTTCATTTTCTTATTATTAAGTCCAAGAACTTCTCCTACACCTTCAAGGCTAGGTGGTAATGCTAACATCGAAGCTTGAACTGCACTGCAGCACCATGTATCTGCTTTTAAATTAATACCTAAATATTTACTTAAGCATGTTCTTTCAAAATTAGCATTAAAAGCTGTCTTCATAACCTCATCACTTAATATTGCTTCTTTAACTTCTTTTGGTATAATCTCACGTAATGCTAAATCAATTATTTTTACTTTCTCATTATCAAAACAATATGCCATTAGTAATATTTCAAAGTTAGGACTATTTACATATGCATAAACTCCACATTTAACTAAATCTACATCAGAATAAGTTTCTAAATCTAAAGATAATGTTCGCCTCATATTATTCCTCCAAGTGGTGAGGTGATGGCTTTATTACACCACCTCAATATTTCTTAGCTTAAAAAGTCATCATCTTCTTCAGTTATAAAGTCATCACTTGCACTTGATCGACCACTTAAAGGCTCTCCATCTTTTATCTTTTGGATATTTCCAAGGCCACATGCTATTCCTTTATTTCCATTACTGTTAAATGCATAAAAGGTAATTGACACTCTACCATAACATCCTGAATATACTTCACTTTGATCTAATATTGGTTTAACACTCTTGTCCACAATTTGTGGTCTATCCTTACTATTTGCATTTACAAAATAGCTGTCTTTATAAGCTTCATCTTCAGGTCTTTCTATGTCTCCATCTCTAAGTGGAAGTTTTAAATTGGCTGGTATCTTACCACCAAATTTTGATTTACCTTCTTGCTTTGCAACTTCAACTGCATCTTTAATTTCTTGAATAGTATTAGTATCATTTTTAGGAATGATCAATGAAACACTGTACTTTTCATCACTACCATTTATTGATTTTGGCTCCCATACATTTGCATAACTAAATCTAACTACTCCTGTAATTACCTTTGTTTTGTTACCTACCATTTATAATTCCTCCTTGAATTCTGCTTTTGCAGTATCTAATAAATTTATTTCTTTTCTCTTATCAAACTCTGAAACTAATGTTATTTTTCCTTTAGGCTTTTCAATAAAGCTTCCTAATATATCATTAAATTTCTTTTTACCTAATAACTTTTCCATCTCTGTAATTCCTAAAAGTGTCCTTTTATAAATATCTTTTTCTTCATATCCAGCACCAGTTACAGTTTCTATAACTAAACTTTCATTAGAATATTTACGATTTGATCTTCCTTCAACCAATTTAAATCCAGTCCATTTCTTCCCTTCATTAACTGCTTTTTCTGTTGCATATGAATATATGTCCTCTGCCCATTTTGATAATTGATTACATAAACTTAATACATCTTCAATTTCATAATCACAAAGTAAAGCTGGCATCTTAAATTCATATCTTGCAAGTTCTAAAAGACTTTCGGATCTTGCTCTACAAGTTTTTCTTACTCTGCAAAATCTACAATGCTCACCAGGAACAAATTCACCCTCACCTTTTATTGCAAGCTCTGCTTTAGGCTTTAATTCTGTATCTGCCCAATTAATAAGTTCATCTACAGATATTTCATAAGTTGAAATTGACTCTAATCTTGGCTGTACAATTGTCATATTAATATTTTCAATGTTATACAAAGCTTCAAATAAGTTAAGTGCACCTAATGCATATAGCATCATTTGTGGATTTTTTTCTGCTATAACTTGTACACCTTTACCATACTTTAAATCCACAATATAAATAGTTTTATCTGCTACTATAACTAAATCTCCAGTTCCAAAACCTTCTGGAACATAATTTGAAAAATCTAATTTCTGCTCTATTAGAATGAGTGGATCTTTACAAGCTTGTTTTACTTTTATAATCAGCTCAGTTACATAATCCACATAAACATTTGTGAATTCTTCCATCTCATCATCATAAAATTCACTTTTAGGCTTTTTGCATTTCATTTTTAGATACTTCTTAATCTTAAATTCTGATAAGCCATGAGCAGCTGTACCTTCTTCTGCAAAAGTACTTGTTTCTTCATTAACACTTGCTTCAAGCACTGGCGCAGGTGTACAAGTAAGCCATCTATGAGAAGCACTTGCAGATAATAATGCATGTTTACTCATACTTACATTTCCTCTGCATCTTTCAATAAATCTTTGTAGCATGTTGGTTCTAAATCAGTTAATTTATTAGCACCATATTTTTGTATTAGTGCTTTAACTTCTTTCTGCTTACCATCTTGTGATTTTGATGCTAATACTTCTCTGACATCTTCTATTGATATAACTTTTTCTTTGGTATCCACCTTTGTTTTTAACTCTACACCTTCTTCTTTAGTAAGCTTTGCAAAGATTTCTAAATCGTCTGCTAAACCTCTTAAATCATTAACAATTTTCAATACTACATCTTTCATTATTTAACTTTCTCCTTTCAATCTTTAATAAGCTTGATATTTTACCTACTACATCATCTTGTTTATCTTTAGTTTCCTTTATAGAAACTGTTACCAATTGATCTGTGTTAATAGTTATTTTTATTGCTGCCATTACTCTCACCTCATTTCTTTTAAATAATCCTTACACTATATAGCCACGAGAAAGCCAAAATCGAACCCCCTAATTTAAAATTTTTTTCAATTTTTTATAAATTTTATTTAATCTGTTTCTAATTGCAGCTTCTGTAACCCCTTCATACTCTGCAATATCAACAATCTTCATATCTTTATAAAATATCTTTTCTATCAAATCTTGTTGATTAGGAATAAGAGTTTTAATTGCATTTTTTATCTCATCTGTTGTTTCTGCTTCTTCAACTTTAACTTCTATATCATCGTTAATATCTTCAAATTGAAATCCTTCCTCTTCCATACTATCTATTGAATTGTGTCTCCTTGTTTCTCTTCTCTCGCTTTTATATATCTTTTTTTCAATTTCTATAGATATGTTTGCAATATCTTCATTTACCTCTATTTCTATTTTTTCTCCTGTTACAAATTCATAAGTAATATTCATTTTTACACTGGCCCCTTTCTTTTGGGCCGTAAATAAAACTAGAAATAAAGTATTTTTATGTATAACAAATAAACTCCAAACAAAAATGGCCTAGAGTAAAAACTATTTCTAGCTTTACTCCGGCCATTTGGTATCTCATTTTTATTATGGATCACTTGCTCGGTAGTTTATGTTTAATTTTATATTTAATTATTTACAGTAGTTTATTTTTACTATTTTGCGACAATGAGGACACTTCATCTCTATTATCATCTTACCTTTAGTTGCTTCCACTACATCCATAGCTCTTTTATTACAGTTTGGACACTTTAATTGTACACCCATTTTTTATCCTCCCTTTTATACATGTAAGCTTTTCTGCTTACACATTGTTGTTTTAAATAGCACCTAATTATAAAGGTGCTATACAAAACTCATTCTATCAAATCTAATATTTTTAGTATTTCTATTATCAATAATACCTAAATAGCATAATCTAACTTCTGCTGCTTTTTTAGACACATTAAATTTTTCTGCCGTTCTTCTTATTAATAAGTCATTATATATTTCTCTATTTCCAAAACTCATGAAAGCTAAATAATCTTTAAGTTCATCATCTTCACAATACTTTTTGACCATTGATTTTGGCATTAATATTGCACCTGCAAAATAATTAGCTTGCCATTCCATTGTAGACTCATCATTCCATCTAGACTCACTATTATACTTTCCTTCTATACTAACTGTTCTACATTGAATATTTGTGTTTTGCATATCAAAAATTATCACCATTTGATTAATATCTCTCATAAATTTTCTTCTGTGTAGTATCCAATGACCTGCTTCATGCATTGCTGTAAATCTATATCTTCCTTCTTGTCCATCTTCTAATAATGATGAATCTATAATAATTGTTCCTTGCTTAGCAGTAATATATTCTGCCCTCTTTGTAAATTCATCATATATTACAATTTTTTTATTGTCTTCAAATACAATCATTCCAAGATATACACCACAATGTGATAAATACTTAAAATCTTGTGTTAATTCTAAGTAATCTGTTATAAATCGATCTTCATCAATAGGTTGAGGTGTTTCCAAGGTTTGTGGACAAAACTCCATCAGACACCTTTCTGCAATGTTGTCAATTTCAATTTTACTTAATATAGGGACACCGTTTGATTTTGTTCTGAAATTTGGAATGTACATATAAAAGGATTACCCCTTTCTGTCTTTAAGTTCTTCCACAAACTTCATCCACTCATCTTCTCCTGCTCCTAAATCCATTGCTGTTCTTAATGCTACACGTACATAATCTCTATCCATAATATAATCTGGTAAATCTGGAGAAACTGTCTTTCTCTTTTTTCCAGCTAAGTCATACATATACCTGCATTCATCATCACTCAATGAAAGTATAGCTGCTATTTCATCTAATTTTTCTCTTTCTGGAGAATTTCGTCTATCCTTTTCAATGTCACTTAAATATGGTGGCGTAATCTTTAGTAACTTAGCCATTTCCCTTAATGTAATTTTCTTTTCTTCTCTTTTCTTTGCAATAAATTCACCAAAACTTTGTTCAACATTATTATTCATATCTTATCATCCTCTAAACATCTCTCATATCACTCTACTCTTTTAAAATCTTTAACCACTACTCAGTAATCATTCTCTTAATTCTTTTAAATACTTAACATTCAATTTAATATGTTACGTGTTTTACCGTTATTTAATCTTACATACAAAATGCTTTTTAAATCCAGGTGATTTTATTGCTGTTTGAATTTAGCTTATATAAAATATTATTTACTTGTAAGCTAAATTGTTAATTCCATTATATTGCATATGTAAAATAGTGTAAATATACTTTCGTGCCAATAATTTTTACAATTTATATAATTATTGTTTTATTTATCTATAACATCAAATCCGTAAATTCTATCAACCACATAACTATTAACATTACTCTTACATAAATATAAGGCCATTAATATATCACCTGTACTTCCTAATAAATTTAATAGAAATACAATTCCACCGATATTTTTAGGCATAAATGCTGAACACAATGAAATTATAGTTAATGGAGCTAATAGAACTAATAGAAATTTAGTTCTATGTAACTCTATGTCTGATATTTCTTGTGCATAAACATATATAACTTTAAATCCGTATCTTACCTTCCCTCCAAACATCATATAAACAATACCATGTAGTAATTCATGGACAAAGGTTATAGGTATAAAGATAATGAATAAAAAAATACTCAAATCCATACGCATATTTCCTGTAAACTCTATTCGTGTATTTTGTAATAATAATCCTACAAATAAATTTAAAATAAATTTTTGTTCAATTAAACAAAAAATATAAGCTATAAAAAAACATAATATATGTATTTTCCATGAAACTTTAAAAGACACGGCAACACCTCCAATATTAAGTATTGACATGTCTTTTGAGTTATAAACCTTACTTGATTATATTATTAGACATTATTAAATGATAAATAAAATATAGAATTGTTTATACTTATAAAATTCATTATAACTTCCTATATATAGATTTTGAAAATTATATACCTTTTATTTAAGCATCTGAATAACTTTTAAATCCATATATTAGGTATCTGGTGAATTGAATATTAATTGACATATATATTCTCTAAACTAGTAGATATGCTACTTAAGGACTTTTTAATGACAAAATTGTATAGAAAACATACACTATAAAGCATTAAAAATTGTACATCGTAATATAAGCAAATTTAATTGACACATTAATATCATTCCTGCAACACCTAGTAGTTTTATAGCCTTAAACTTGCAATTATTAACTATGAGCTGTTGTGCTAGCCATGGACAGTTTTATCAATTTTCCGTAAGCCACGCCATCGCTCCTTTAATTTAGTTGACTTTTCAAAAAATCTAATCTAATATATCATAACGCTCAAATTAGGAGGTCTTTATGAAAAAAAATTATATAATTATAAAATGTACATCATATACAGATGTTGCCACTAAATTATTGATCTATCAAGGAAAACACTTACACTCATATGAAATAGCCAAAGAATCCACGAAATTTTTAATACTAACAGAATGTATCTTATCACAAAACCAAATTAATATCCTAATTAGTCAAACTATCATGGAAACTAAATGCAATTCTTATGCTCCAATTTGCACTCTTACATCTTATAATAGGAATATTTGCTATTCTTTCAAAATTTCTTCATTAGACTTACAAACAACTCCTTACAAATATTTAGCAGACACTATACTTTCATTACCATATAGATTCACCAAAGCCAAAACACATATCGACCCATATGGAAACGTATTTCTATTACTGATTAATTAAATAGCTTTCATATTTTTTCTCTAGTAACTCAATAGCTTCATTTTCTAGCACATTAGCTTCTTCTTGCAGAATTGAGGCTTGCTTGAAATATTTACCAATTTCTTCTTGTGCCTTAGATGCTATCTCAGGAATAGGGATTGTCTTTAATACTACTGGATCTATTTCTGGAATATCTTTTCCGAATCTAGTCGCCGAGATAAGATGATACCCCCATTTATCACTACACAGAAAAGCTGCTATGTAATAGAAATCCATATAATTACTTTTTTTCGCAACCCGTAATACGTGCTGAGTAACTGCTTTCCCATTCATCAATTCACCGGCTAATACGCCATGCCCCATTATCCCACCATATGTACCAGAACATGGAATCAATACTGTATCAGTTTCTATTTCACACTTTTTGAGTTCTTTAGCATTTAGTTTTTTTGAAATAAACTTACTTGGTGAGAAATTGGCTCTTACAATATCAGATGATGAATATAAGCCAATACCATTTGGATTGTCTTTATCTAAATAATGACGCTTAAAACGCGCTGTTCCCCATACATTTGCCATATCCCCCAAAAACCGGTGCTTTCCCTTTAGGATTTCTCTAAAAATATACTCTGAATAAAAATTATACATATGCGGATCTATTCGATTAATAAGTAATCTATGGAAAGGTACAATATTATTATTAGATTTTTGCACTTTTGGTAAAAAACTACTCAATTCCTCATCTAATCTTTCTTCTACCTTATCTAATAGCATTCTTGCTTCATCATATTTTGATACCGCATTCAACATCATGTCATTAATTTTTTTTACAGCATCCTCAAAGTACATTACAGGAAGCTCTTGAATATTCTCTTCTGTCAATTCCTTAATTACTTTTCCATGCGCATCCTTCACTAATAATGCCATTCCATATCTTGTTCGTAGATATGCAGCAATATATCCTCTTACTTCCTTTTTTAATCTAAGTCTTATACAATGATCACTTGCAACAAATCCAACAAAAGTATCACCACATAATACACTAGTACCAATTGTACCAGATCTAGAAATCAGTATATCCCCTGATTCAATAAACAATTTTTCAGAATTTCGTATTTTATTAATAAATATCCTTGTATCAGTAGGCAATTTCATATTTAGCATGGAAGAAGTACCTAACATAGGCACCCCAGCTTTCGGATTATCCGTATAAGCCCTACTAAATCTATTAGGCAGATACATCCCTTCAATACAATCTAGATTTATCATCTTTTTTATTTTAATGTTATGGCTTTTACAATTACGAATTATTTTTTGTGTTTCAACATTGTATTGGCTAGGATCAATACGAAGCTTTCTGGAAATAGTATCGATGCTAGCAACAATATTGATCTGATTATCCAACTTACTATAAGACACGATATATCTCCTCCGCTAAATCATAGTATACTTTTCCATCTCTTAATTTAGCTGAAAACTCCAAATACTTTTCAACAATTCCTGGTAAATCGTTATCAATAATTTTCTCTTTAACAATTTCTTTTGTATCAGCGTTAATCTCAATCTCTTGAAGAATTTCCTGACCTTCTTCATCTTTTACAAAAAGCTGCTTTCCTCTTCTGTCATATCCAACCTTAAATACTTCAGCCATGAAAATCGGATAATTTTCAATTTGAATTACTTCATCTAAAATCCGAGCTGTCTCTTGTAATTCTCTTCGTTCTACAACTAGAACCGCAGTAAGTGTACCGGTTCCCTCTCTACCACTTATTAAAAATGTTTCTACAGGTAACTCTAGGACAGCTAATATCTTTGTGTGTGCAAACAGCCACTTTCTAACATATTCAAGTCCTGGATTATTAAGTATTGATTGTGGAACAACTATCGCTGCGCGACCTTTTCCTGGTACTAATAATTGAATAATTCTCTCTATAAATAAAATTTCAACAATTTGTGATGTCTTATCTTTTGCCAATTCAAACTGTTCAAGAACATACTGTTCTGTTCTAATAATATTGTTACCAAAAGGAGGATTAGCACCTATTTTGGTAATGTTTCCAACATAAAATACATGTCCTGATTCTTCAACCTTTTTTAATCCATATAGTTTTCTTAAAGCATCTGCATTATCACATGTCCAGTTTTGAACAGGTTCAAGAATATCCTGATTAAACACTTGAGCAGTTTCAGCGCCATTCATCATCAGATTCATAGAGCACGCATTCGCAAGATTTCTATTTATATCATTCGCAATAATATTGTTTGCTGCGAAGTGACTCTGTTCCCTATAAATTGCTTCGCTAAAATCACCTTTTCTTTTACTATATCTATTATAAATAGATCTTTTTCCTGCTTCTAACATTGAAATAATAAAACCACCCGAACCACATGCTAAATCAGTACAAATATCATCCGGTTCAATTTCCAGCATTGCTACTGCCGCCTCTATAACAACTCTCGGAGTGAAGAACTCTCCTTTGTCACCTCTTAAATTAGCACCTACAATTTCTTCATATGCAGCACCTTTGATAGTTGCACTAGTTTCAAGTAATGAATAATTCTGCAATTCATTAACGATTCTTGAAAGAGATGCTGGTCTAATATTAATTGTATCTCCCAAAAAACCTTGATACTTATCATATCTATCGACGATAAGTCTTTTATATAATCCATTAATTCGATTATTCAACTTATTAATCCCATCCTGTGTCTGGCTCTCATTTGGAGTAACATAGAATTCTGCATACTCTTTATCTTCTTTTTCATCCTCAATCTTTGTTTCAATCACTTTAAGTAATTCCCAAAAAGCTGTCATCTTATCGTCACCAGCTGTAGCAATAATGTCATGACATTTTTTAAATCGCCACTTCAAGCTCTCTGATGTCGCTGGAACAAGTTCTTCAATTCTCGGTCCTTTATCACCTGAAATAACTTGACCTGCTCGTGGTATATCAGTATCCACTTCGGATACTTTTCCACTTCCTATCTTTTCACGCATAACAACCTGACGTAAACATCCTGGTCCATTAGTCCATAACCCAGACATACAATCCGGACATACTGCAACATATGATATTAACTGGCCAACCCCATCTTTCTTATCAGCCAATCCAATCTTTGGTGATTTTGTTTCTATTATTAATTTTACGTTTTCTTGTATGTGTTCTCGATTCTCATCAAAGATTGCAATATCTATTCTCTTAGATGAACTACCAACCTTAATTACAAATTCTGTTTCCATATCTTCAAAAGAATAATTATATTCCTTTGCAAGCACTTTTATCATTTCTTGTCTGACATATTCTTCATCTGTAGCCTTTCTCTGCTTCTTTGCTACCGGATCATACACATATCCTTCTTTTATTTTACTCATATCAATATCCTTTCTTGAATCATTCTTCATATTATTGAAACTTCTCAGATTTTCAGGCTTTTGGACGCCAGAAGGGATAAGCCACGTTTTTCCCTTCAACATTGCTCCCTCTATCCTACCTTGACTGCATAATAAGGCAATTCTTCTTGCAGAAATTCCCCATATTTTAGATAATTCGTATGTAGTAAAAAAATTCATCATACCCCCCATTTCTTAACCAAATCCTGCTCTTTTATTATATTCTTTTATCTGAACTTTTCAACCCTTATTTTGCATATTCTTATGTATAAGCATATAAAGTTCCTCCACTCATTACATTATAGTAATTTATCTTATTAAATTCTCTATTAAACATGCCTATCTATTCTACCTCAACCGCCATAATCCCCTTATTTCAAGCTTTCCATAGAAATCAATAATAAATGAAAATTATCTAAGAGTACAAAATTCCAATTAATATATTTCAAACGTTAAGATATTCAATATTATATGACTTGAAATTCCTAAAGATATTCCTATACAAAAAAGTTAAATTTAAAAATGAAGCCACGCAACTTAATATAAGTAAAAATATTATACTATGAACTAATTGTTCTATGCCATAATATTTCTTTTAAAAAATAGAAGCTATTTAATCCCCCCCCTCCTATCACCTTTAAGACAGTTGATTTGTAAGCTCAAACAATAAAAATAAAGTTTTTCCGAAATTTGCACCTCCAGCAAAACAGCTGCGAGATAAACCTAATATCTAGAAACCATTTTTTTACTGGCAGTTTCAGGTACTATATTTCTTTATATTAATAATACATATTCCATGTGAAATATCTATAAAACCATATTTATATATTAATAATGAGATAACCAATTTTTTACTCAAATAAATACGCAAATATCCTCACTTCTGCGTAAAAGTTAGCCCCCCTAACCACAAAAATTCCCCAAGACCTAGTCTTAGGGAACATAAAACACACTTCAATATTTAATTAAAATCCGCGAAACCTTTGATACTGCGCTATTTCTTGATTAGCTTCACAACAGTCTCAGCATGAGGTGTATTAGGGAACATATCCTTAACCTTAGTCTGCACAACTTCATATCCTCTTTCAATAAGAACTTTAAGATCATTAACTAAAGTCTTAGGATTACATGAAACATATATTATCTCTGGTGCATTAAACTTAATTACATAATCAAGTGCCTTAGGATGAACCCCGCTTCTTGGTGGATCTAAAATAATTATATCTGGTTTATCTTTAACTGTTTTAATTATTTCTGCAACATCTCCAGCAAGGAAAGTACAGTTATCTAATCCATTTAGCTTAGCATTTTCCTTAGCTGCTTCAACAGCTTCTTCTATAAGTTCAATACCTATAACTTTCTTAGCTTTTGGTGCAACTATTTGACCAATTGTTCCAGTTCCACAATAAAGGTCAAATACAACTTTATTTTCACTATCTCCCATGAACTCCCTAACCATTGAGTAAAGTTGTTCTGCTCCCTTTGTATTAGTTTGGAAGAATGAAAATGGTGATATGTTAAATTCAAGACCTAAAAGTTCTTCTCTTATATAGTCTTTACCATAAAGTACATTAACCTTTTCTGGTATTACTGCATCTGATCTTGAGTCATTTTCTGTATGTATAATTGAAACTAATCTTCCTGAATATTTTTGATCCCTTAATAACTTTACATATTCACTTAAATCAAAATCTATTTGAGTTGTAGTTACTAAATTTACTAACAATTCTCCTGTATTTTTGGCTTTTCTTATTACTAAGTGTCTTAAATAACCCTCAGCCTTCATTAATCTATAATAAGGTAAATTTTGTTCTCTAAAATATTCTACTGTAAGCTTTATTATTTTTCTATAATCTTCATCTACAAGCTTACATTCATCAACTGTTATTATCCCAAAGGATTTACCTATCATGTGCATTCCAACACCAAGTGGAGCACCTTTTTCTGCATCTCCAAAAGTAAATTCCATTTTATTTCTGTATTCAAACTGTTCTGGACTGCCTTGAATCCCCAGATAATTTCCCATTGGAACATCTGCATTTTTAAATAAATCTTTTATTTCTTCACTTAAAAACTCTAATTGCTTTTCATATGATAAATTTTGTGATGAACATCCTCCACATACTCCAAAATGAGGACATACTGCATCAATTTCATATTCTGCTTTATCAATCACTTCAATAAGTTTTGCTTCTGCATAAGTATCTCTTTTCTTTTTAACTCTCGCTTTAACCGTCTGGCCTGGAAAAGCATTCTTTACATATATTTTTTTATCTTCTGCATAACCTATTCCTGTTGACGGAAATTCTGAATTCTCTATTTTAACAATAATATCGCTTCCTCTTCTCATTGCACGCTCCTAAATTTACATTAATATTTTTAATCTATATTCTTAAGCTGATAATCCAAATTTTATGTTTGCTGAATCACTTATACCTATAAATATACATATGAATAGGTATTTTCCTTATTACTTATGTACCTATCCTATTATAATTTAAAAGTTATCTTTACGCCAATAAATTTTATTGGTTAAAATTGAAATTTTACAATAAAAAAGCACAAACTATTTAAATATATTTTTTAATAAGTTTGTACTCAAATTTTTATTTTATATAATTAATATTCTATATATTAAATATTTTTTCGCCTAGAGTCTTTTTAAATTTGCTATTCTTAAGTATTGGCGAATAAAGTGAATTAACTATGAAGTATATTATTAATAGCACTCCTAAAGGCATAACAACCATATATCCTGCAAATTTTATTAAAAAGTCAAAGATGATTAACAAAATACTTGATAATGCTATCATAAGTGATTGATCTAATACATTGCTAAAAATCTTCTTTAATAATGAAGTTTCTTTTATTTCTTCGTTTGCACCATCTTCATTTTCACATTTCTCAGATTCTTCTACTGAAGTTTCACTTTCTACTGATTCTATATTAGTCTCATCAGTTTTATTTTCCACACTTGAAGTATTTTCTTCGCTTTCATTATTGATATCCTTCTTTATTTCTTCGTTTTCCAAAACATATCCTCCTAAACTTTTATTCCATGCTCATTTCTGCATTTGCAAATACATATTTTTTAGTTGATAATTTATAAACAATATAATCCTTATCAGCAAGATATTCTTCTTTTAACCCATCTTTTGTTGTATTACTAACTATTACTTCTTCTTGACCACTTTTCATTTGTTCAATTATAGTATTATTTATGTTAGAATAATCTTTATTCTCTTCTCCTGTAAAGGCTTCTATGTATTTAGCAAAAGCTGTTTCTCCTAAATCAAACTTTCCGCTTTCTATTGCATCCTTACTATCAAATTTCAAGCTTAATTTTAATTGAATTTCTCCACTTGATAAATCTTCTCCATATATTTTTAATCCAAAATACATGCTTTCCATTTTGTTCATTTCTGGATTTTCATTATCAAAATAAATTGCTTTTTCTGTCACTTGTTGGCCATCGATCTTCTTAATCTTCTCATCTAATGAATACTTCAATCCTGTATCTTTTGTTATTTTCTCTACGTTAGCAAGCTTTTCATCAAATACAGTTTTAAGCTCATCTAATGTACGATCTTCTGCCCATTCTCCTGTAAGGTATGCATCTGTCGCATCTGTCTTTTGCTGCTCTTGAGCTGTATTATTTTCTTTTGCTGCTTCATCTTCTGTTTTTCCATTTCCACAGCTAATTAAAGATACACATAATACTAAGCTCATCAATATGCTTGCTATCTTCTTTGACATATATTTTCCCCCTAAATTTTTGTTAATTTTATTATATATGTTTATTAATATATGTTGTTATAAAGGGATTTAATTAAATTGAATAGGCATATAATGCTTAGTGATGTGCAAGCCTGACAGTGTAGCCCATCTTCATATACTGATGAAGATGTTCCCTCGGCATATAATGCTTGGTGAGGCACGAACCTAGCAGTATAGCCCATCTTCATCGATAGATAAAGATGTTTCCTTTAACTACTAGCAATAAAAATCCACAACATATACTTTATGTTATCATTACAGTATTACAGTTATGTGTCATAGGCATATAATGCTTAGTGAGGTACTAACTTAGCAGTATAGCCCATCTTCATCTACTAATGAAGATGTTTCCTCTTTGAAGATGTTTCTTTGTTTATTATATAATCTTTCTCTTAATCTTGCAATTATCATAACATATAATCAAATATTTTAAACTTCTATCTTATCTTTAATTTTCTCAAACATTTTTTCACCAATTCCATCCACTTCTTTTATTTGATCAGTAGAAGTAAACCCACCACTTTTCTCTCTATACTCTATTATTCCATTGGCCTTAGCATCACCTATACCATTTAAAGTTTTTAATTCCTCTAATGTTGCAGAATTTATATTGACCATATTGCTTACATTAGTTGTAGTTTCTATATTATTTACAACTGTATTATCTTCAACCTTATCATTTATTTCATTCTTGTTTCTAATATATATTAACTCATGATTTTGTAATTTCTTTGCTCTATTTATATTACTTAGATCAGCTTCTTCTGTTACACCACCTGCAAGATCTATTACATCTTTTACTATAGACTCATCTTCTAATGTATAAACATCAGGCTTTTTTACTTCCCCTTTAATTTCCACAACTATGTTTTTATCTTTTAAAGGAATGCTTTTCTCAGAAAATTCACTTTTAGAATTGCTCTCATTCTCAAAATAAGCTGAATTATCAGACTCATTATTTTGTTCAACAAATATATCTTCATCATTATTTTTTCTTAATTCCTTATACCCATTCCTGTAATAATTAAAACCAAGAATAGTTAATAATATTAATATGACAATATATATGCCAAGCTTCTTTTTATCCTTAAAAAGTTCTTCTAACATATGTGTCCCCTCTCCATATTTATTATATTAAAATTATTGACATATATTATATAAAATACACTATAATTACAAGTGCATAGAAATTTTTATGGAATTAATTATAATTATTTGGTAAAATGTACTGAGTAAGCAAAATAATTTTTATGGAGAATAGAATAATGAAAAAGTATGTAAAGATATTGGTTTTACTGTTTTTAGTTTGCTTTTCATTCTCTAATGCAAAAGCAAATGCAGTGGAAGAACCTAATATTAATGCTGAAGGATCTATACTTATTGATGCTTCAACCGGCCAGGTTCTTTTCGGGAAAAATGAAAATAAATCTTTTGAACCAGCCTCTACAACAAAAGTAATGACAGCATTAATAGCACTAGAAAGTTGTAAATTAGATGAAACCGTTAAAGTCACACAAGACTTTACTTCTATTGATGGTACTGCCATCGGATTATTAACTGGTGATGAGCTAACAATGAAGGATTTACTTCTAGGTTTACTTATGGAGTCTGGAAATGATTGCGCTAATGCAATAGCAATCCATATTTCTGGTAGCATAGAAGATTTTTCAGTACTTATGAATAAAAGAGCCAAAGAAATAGGAGCTGTAAATACTACATTTAAAAATCCAAGTGGGCTTCCAGATAAAGGCCATGTCACCACACCTCATGATTTAGCTCTAATACTAAGAGAAGCAATAAAAAATAAGGATTTTATGGAGATTTCAGAAGTTCCTTACTATGAGATTGTAATGAAAAATAATCCTGAAAGAAAAATTATAGTAAACAATAAAAATCATATGATAAATAAAAATTCCAAATATTATTATCAATATGCTACATGCGGAAAAAATGGATATACAACTGTTGCTAATCATACATATGTAGCTGCTGCTGAGAAAGATGGACATGTTCTAGTTGCATCTTTTCTAAATGCATTAGATAAAAATCAAAATTTCCATGATATGCAGACTGTTTTTGATTATGGTTTCAATAACTATTCTTTAGTAAATTTATATAAAAAAAATCAAGAAGTATCAACATATAAGATAAAGGATAATTTAGAAATTCCCCTTCTTGCACCTGAAGATATAAATTATTATGTAAAAAAAGGTGAAGAAAACAATGTAAGTTCTAATATAACCGTTGAAAATAAAGATTTGAGTAAGAGTTCTTTTAATAAAAATGATCCTATTTTAAAAGGAACTATTTCGGTAAATGGAAAAGAGTTTATTACAACTGATTTACTTGCTGGTGAATCAGTTGATTATGTTCCACTAATGTCAAAAAAGAATTTTCCTGTATTAAGCATTGCAGCTGGTGCTATTGTTGGTTTAGGATTAATCTTTGTAGGCGTTAATTTTTCTAAGAAGAAGTTTAAAATAAGAAAAAGAAAACATTAAAAATGTGCCTTTGGCTAATTATTAAGCCAAAGGCACATTTCTATATATTAAACATCTATTTAGCAGTCAAATATCCTGTAGCTTTTAAATATTCAGCAGACAATACTGCTCCACCTGCAGCACCTCTTAAAGTATTATGAGAAAGTCCTACAAATTTGTAATCAAAAATCACATCTTCTCTAAGTCTACCCATTGAAATTCCCATTCCGCCTTCATAATCTCTATCCAAATTAGTTTGAGGTCTGTCTGGTTCTTCCATATATCTTATAAATTGCTTTGGCGCGCTTGGAAGACTTAATACTACATCATCAGCTTTATAACTATTCCATTTCTCTATTATTTGTTCTTTAGCTGGTTTGTTTTTAAACTTAACTGAAATTGTTGCCAAGTGTCCATTTGCAACTGCAACTCTTACACATTGTGCACTTATAACTGGTGATTTTGCATCAACAATCTTGTCTCCTTCAATTTTACCCCAGATTTTAAGTGGTTCAATTTCGCTCTTTTCTTCTTCTCCACCAATGTATGGAATAACATTATCAATCATTTCTGGCCAGTCATTAAATGTTTTACCAGCACCTGATATTGCTTGATAAGTGCTTACTACAACTTTTTCAAGTCCAAATTCTTTTAGTGCATTTAATGCTGGAACATAGCTTTGAATTGAACAGTTTGGCTTAACTGCAATAAATCCTCTCTTTGTTCCAAGTCTCTTTCTTTGAGCTTCTATTATTTTAACATGCTCTCCATTTATTTCTGGAATAATCATTGGAACATCGTCTGTATGCCTATGTGCTGAGTTGTTTGAAACAACTGGTATTTCATTCTTTGCATATTTTTCTTCTAATTTTTTTGTATCTTCTTTATTTAATGATACTGCACAGAATACAAAATCTACTTTTCCACCAATTGCATCAATATCATCTGAATCCATTACTACCATGTCCTCATATTTTTTAGGCATTGGCTCATCCATCTTCCACTTATCTCCTACAGCTTCTTTATAAGATTTTCCTGCTGATCTTTTACTTGCTGCAAGTACAGTTACTTCAAACCATGGATGATTTTCCAAAAGACATGCAAATCTTTGTCCAACCATACCAGTTGCCCCTACTATCCCTGCTCTTAACTTATTTGACATAAACTCACCTCTAGATAATTTTAATATAAAGTCTCTGTTATAACTTATGATGCTTATATTAAGCATTTACCTATAGTTAGAATTATTTATCTAACCTAAATCTTCAAGACCTTACTTATTTGTTAAATATATGATATCATGTATTTATCTATTAGTAAAATTGATAATTTCTATTATCATAATCAATTATTTTGATGGAGGTGAATTTATGGATTTTAAACAACTTAATGCCTTCTTAACTATAGGACGACTTCAAAGCTTTACAAAAGCAGCTCAGGAATTAGGCTATGCTCAGTCAAGCATTACTACTCAGATTAAATCACTTGAAAATGAACTTGAAGTTAAACTTTTCGAACGAATAGGAAAAAATGTAACTTTAACTCACGAAGGAAGAAAATTAATTCCTTATGCAAAACAAATGCTTAAATTATCTGATGATATAAAATCAAGTATAACAACCGCAGACAAGCCAACTGGAACGTTAACTATTGGTGCAGCAGAATCACTATGTGTTTTAAGACTTCCTGAAATTTTAAAAAAATATCGAGAACTCTATCCGGATGTTGATGTTTCAATTAAATTTGGAAGTTGTGCTGATTTTAGGCACTTCTTAAGCAACAATATTGTAGATGTAGCTTTTTCTCTTGGCGTAAAAATAGATTCAACTGAGTTTATTTCAGAAATAGAACTTCCAGAAAAAATGCTTATTCTTGCATATCCTGGACATCCTCTATTAAAAAAAGAGAAGGTTTTTCCTAAAGATATTTCAAATGAATCTCTAATATTAACTGATACTGGATGCAGTTATCGTGCTGCTTTTGAAAATATTTTAAGAGATTCACATATAACTCCAAATGTAGCTTTAGAGACAGGCAGTGTGCAGGCTATTAAGCAATTCACAATGAGTGGTCTTGGCATTTCTCTTTTACCTAAGGTTGCTGTAACAGACGAAATTGAATCTGGAAGGTTAATTCCTATAAATTGGGCTGGACCAGATTTTAATATAATTTCACAAGTTATATATCATAAAGATAAATGGATTTCACCTGCTTTGAGGGAATTTCTAAATTTAGCTAAACAGTATTTAAGCAATTGATTATTTATTAGAAACAAATGAATTTGTTGGCTGCTATTGGATACGTCCTATTTCATAGATAGTAATATCTATGAAATAGGACTATATTTAAAGGAAGAATTCTGGTGACAAGGTTTTTCAAAAGAAATATGCTCAGAAGTAATCAATAACTGCCCGTATATCAGAATAAATATACTATTCTTTAATAAATTAATTATATTCATTTAAGTAATTTGCAAGAGCTCCTATAAGATTAGAATCATTTTTATGAACGCATATGTCTAATTTAGGCTCTATAGTTTTTATATCTATACTTTCTCTTATTTCTTTGATTTCACTATTAATCCTTTCAACAAACCCTTCTCTACTGCTGATTCCACCTCCTATAAGAATTATCTCTGGATCATATATGTGTTGCAAATTAAATATTCCTTTAGCTAAATTTTTATAAAAAGTATTTATAGCATCTATACATATTTCATTTCCCTCACTAGCTTCCTTAAATATTCTCTCCCCATCATAAGAATCATCTTTATAATGTTTTCTAACCTTTCTTACAAAAGACATGGTAGATGCGCACTCACTAAAGTTTCTATACTTTCCGTCTTCTTCTTCCATAATCATGCACCCGAATTCTCCTCCATATAAATGTTTTCCTTTATGAATCTTGCCATCTTTAACTATAGCGCCTCCAATACCTGTTCCACAAACTAAGAACATCATATCTTTTGCCCCTCTAGCATTACCCGAAAAAACTTCAGCTAAAGCCGCACAGTTTGCATCATTTTCTATAGAGACATTTAACCCTGTTTTTTCTTTAAATATTTCTTTAAGATTAGGTCCGTGAATGCATTTGACAGCACTATCACCTCCTACTATTCCACTTTTTGAATCTACTGCACCTGGAGAACTTATTGCTAAACCTTCTATTTCATATTCTTTTTTCATATCTTTTATCCAGTTTGCTACATCATTTGAAAGCTCTTCAAAATTATCTTTTACTTTAAGTTTTGATTTTGATTTTAAATTGCCTAATTTATCAGATACGGCCACTTTTATAGCAGTTCCTCCTATATCTATACAAGCGTACATAATAAACTACCTCCTAAAATCCTTTATTTTCTGAAAGCTGTTTAAACCACTTTCCACTCTTTTTTATAGTTCTTTTTTGAGTGTCTAAATCTAATGATACTAATCCATATCTATTCTTATAAGCATTTAGCCAAGACCAATTATCTATAAATGTCCAAACGTGATACCCTACACAGTTTGCGCCTTCACTAATAGCTTTATGAAGCCAAGTTAAATGATCTTTATAAAATTCTATTCTATAATCATCTTGAATTTCTCCATCCACTTTAAACCTCTCTTCTCCTTCAACTCCCATTCCATTTTCAGTTATCATCCATTCTATATTTCCATAATTATCTCTTATGTTTATAGCTATATCATATATACCTTTTTCATAGATTTCCCAACCTCTATATGGATTCATCTTTTTTCCAGGCATTTCATAGTTGTCATAATAATATTCTGGCATAAACGGAGCTTCTGGATTTGGAAGATTTGCTTTTGCACAAACTCTTCTAGGCTGATAATAATTTACACCTAAAAAGTTTATAGTATTTTCTTTTATGTCCTTTAAATCTTCTAAATCTATTTCCGGCATCAAGTTATGTTTTTTAATTATATCTACTAAATCTTTAGTAAATTCTCCTTTTACAGCTGGGTCTAAGAAACTTTTATTGCAGAATAAATCAGCAATATAAGCTGCTTTTAAATCACTTTTATATTCACTTCTTGGGTAGCATGGAGAAAGGTTTATTATTATACCTATCTTTCCATCACCATTTAGATTTTTATATTCCTTTACAGCTAAGGCACTTGCAAGTGCTGTATGATATGCAACTAAAACAGCAGCTTTAGGATCTACTTTATATGGATACTGATATCCTAAATAATATCCACACTCTACGTGAACCATAGGCTCATTAAAAGTAAACCAGTGTTTAACTCTATCTCCAAATAACTCAAAACAAGTTTTAGCATATTTTGCATAATACTCAACTACTAACCTATTTTCCCATCCGCCTATTTTTTGCAATTCATAAGGCATATCAAAATGAAATAAGTTTACAAAGGGTTCTACTCCATTTTTAATCATTTCATCTATAACATTATTATAAAATTCAACTGCTTTTTCATTAACGTCTCCAAACCCATTTTTAAACATTCTTGACCAGCTTATAGATAATCTAAATGAATTATGACCTGTCTCTTTTAATAATTTTACATCATTCACATAATTTTTATAAAAAGTAGATGCGACATCTGGTCCTATGTTGTTATGAAATCTAAAACTTTCAGTCTCATACCAATAATCCCAAATATTTTTCCCTTTCCCATCTACATTACTAGCTCCTTCAGTTTGAGTTGCTGAAGCTGCACTTCCAAAATAAAAATTCTCTGGAAATTTAATCATGCCTATCTCCCCTTTTTTCTACAAAAACTTTTTCTGTTGAAATCCATTGGTCTAATACATCGCTATATCTTCTAACATAGTAATAATAAATCAAATCTATTTGTATAAGGATTGGAATCTGAGCAGACATCATACCTGTTGATTCTTCTCCTTCTAGATTTGCTGTAAGCAAATAAACATCAGATAATTTTACTAACTTAGAGTTTTTATTTCCTGTTATAGATATGATAGTTACACCTTTTTCTTTAAGACTTTCTGCATATCTTTCTAAAGTTTTATTTCCTCTAAGAGAAAAAATAAATACTAAATCACCTTCTTTTAAAAGTTCACAAGTCATTGCAATGGCGTCCTTATCATATATTACTTCTATAAGCTTACCTGTTCTTGAAAACCTAAATTTAAAGTCTTGAGCTGCTGTTGCACTAAGTCCAAGAGCAAATATATGCATAAATCTATTTTCATAAATATGCTTACATATCTCATCTATTTTTTCATTTTCAAAGTTATTATCTATATAGCTAAATATCTTAATATAAGATGAATGCAAATCTGTTGCTATATTTGATATGCTAAGTTTATCCAAATCTTTTAAATGCTCACTATATAAATAATTAAGCTCCTTAAAATTACTAAGTCCTATCTTCTTACAAAATCTAGTTATAGAAGCTGGGGATACGCATAACTTCTTTGATAATTCATTTGTTGATAAAATAGGATTATTTCCTAAAAAATATTCTGCTATTTTTTCCTCAACATAAGTAAAATCCATTTTTGAATGTGTTATTCTTAAAATTATCTCTTTATTCACTTCTCACTCCAGCTCCTATCTAAATTAAAAATTAATCTTTAAAGTTTTTATTTCACCTTTTCTAAAGCTTCCAAGGTTTATATATCCTTCATTTTCAATTTTATTAAATTTACCTTTGTTATTCATGTTTATCCATTGATAATTTTTGCAATTACCTATAAAAATTTCACCTGAATCTGCAATTTCTTCACCATTATTTACGAATCTTATAAAATATGATCTCTTATCTATAGGTGCAATTGATGTAATTCTTATATTCTTCATATTACTTACATCTATTAAATTATCCATAAAATTTATTTCTTCTCTTAAAGGATGCATAACAAAATACTTTAAAGTATTAGTAAATCTATTTATTTCTTGAACTTGATAGTCTGAAACTTTTATAGCGTAATCTTTCCATCTTTCACTAACTTCATTTAAATCTATTATTTTGCCTAAGTATAAGGCAAATTTAAACTTCATCCTTTTGATTAACTGACTATCTGGTGTTTTTATATATTTAAATTCATTTCCAGATGCAACTCCAGGTCTTCTTATTAAATCTGGTTTTCCAAGATAACCCACACTTCTAAAAAGCGTTAAAGCTATTTGGGAATCATCTAAAACTTCATATTCCTTTATTCCTTTATTAAAAATATAAGCATTATACTTTTCATCTTTAAGTCCTACAAAATGTAGCATTGGATATATTGGTGAAGGTTCTTCTTTCCATAAAAGTTCTCTCCAATCATCTAAATGCTCTGGTTTATTATCTCTTTCTATAACTCCAAAAGCAGTATCAGCTATGCTATATTTGCTTCTTAGACCTGTATCTATAACTATTCTCATTCTATGGTCATTTGCTTTATTATCAATTTCTAAATGAAACTCTATATTTTTACTGTTATTTAAGGATATTTTTAATTCATAGTCTATAGATGTATCCAAAGTTTTATCTTCTCTACTATTTAAATCCTTTGGGATTTCTAATTTTCCTTCTATTTTTAATTCATTATATATATTTCCTTTTATTGCTGATACTTTAGAATTTTCAAATCTAAATTTAAGTAAAAAATCCTTTTCTGGTGGTGAATAATCGTAAGTATCCCCATCATCTCCTGAATCCTCTATATAAACACAATCCTCCAGAATAACATTTCTTTTTTTATCAAATATATTTATTTTTCCTTCCATTAAAGATACTTTAAATAGATCATCTTCTATTTCATTAGAATTTAATATTTCAATTTCTTTAACTTCTAAATTTTCATCTTTAACTACCTGAAATCTTTTAATTCCAAGTCCTTCTATCTCTTCATTTACGGAGATTTTGGATATATAATAATAAAGATTTTCATCATAATCTTTTTCATCTTTTTTTATGCTTCCGCTATACTCTTTTTTAGTATCTAAAATTTGATAGTCTACTAAATTGCCATTTTTATCTACTATCTTAAACTCTTTAAATTTTGTGCTTAAAGTAATTTCTGAATTCACTTTTCTTTTTTTAGGTAATGTATTTATTAAAATCAAATCATTTTCTTTTTTACCTTTTAAAGATTCACTGATTTTTCTTATTATATAATCATGGGCTGAATACGCTAATTCATCAGCCTCTATTAATCTATTTAATATACTTCTATTAGTTTTATCACTGTTGCATCCACATGCACTATCGTGTGCATGATTCATTAGAAGCCTCTTCCATATGGCTTCTATCATTTCTATCTTAGGATCTAACCCTAAGTTTTCTGCTATTACCATAAGAGGTTCTAATTTGTAAATTAGCATTCTTTCAACTTTATCATTTAAATATTTATGATCATATCTAGATGAGTAGATAGATCTGTGAATTTTTGAATTTGAAGGGTTTACAAACTCTCCTAAAACTTCTTCAAAGTTACCTTCTCTCTCTAATTCATCAAAAAACTTTTCGCATGAACTTTCAACATATTCTAAATCATGTTTGCTTTTATTTTTATAAAAATCTATTCTTTCTTTTATATTGAAATCAACGTATCTTTGGTCACCACCTACTGGAAGTAAAATATTTTCTTTTGAACTTCCATCCAATATAGTGTTTTCAACTGTTTCAACATCATCACTATAGATTAAATTCCCTCCATAAAAGTACCCATTTTTTATATTATAAACCAATAAAGAACTTCCATCTTCTCCTTTCCATAAAAATTCTCTATTTTTGCAATTATCTTTAGATACACCTCTCCAAAATATGCTTCTTTTTATATCAAAGCCATTCATTATTTTAGGTAAATCCTTAGTTTGTCCGAAGGAATCTGGAAGGTAAGCAACCTTCATATATTCTCCAAACTTTTCAGCTGCTTTTATTCCATAAAATAAGTTTCTAACTATTGATTCACCATCTATAATAAGCTCATCTGTTTGTGTATACCAAGGACCTAATATAAGTTTTTTTTCTTCTACTAATTTTTTAACCCTATCAAAATTACTAGGTGAAAACCTTAAATACTCTTCTAATAGGATCATTTGTCCATCTAGTAAATAATTATCAACTAATCCTTCTTCTAATGCATCCATTACTTCATCCATGTGATATATAAGTTGTATTATTGATTCATTTGCTGTGAAATACCACTCATAATCCCAATGTGTATGCGAGTATACGTGTACCTTTTTCATAACTACTTCTCCTTAAAAACTATTTTTAAAAATCCACCAAAAGTTATACTTTTAGTGGATTTTTATTAATTAAAGCTTTATTTGTGATACTAAATTGTATAATTTATCTTTATCAGTCTCATTTACAATATTATTTCTAAAGTCATCATCAATTAGCTCTGTTGCTATTGCACTTAATATTTTCAAGTGATTTTCTGCACCATCTTCTGGTATTGTAAGTGCAAATGCTGTTTTTATATCTTTTCCATCTAATGAATTCCACTCTATTCCGTTTTTGAATTTTATTAAAAACACTCCTGGTTTTATTACTGTACTATTTTTACTATGTGGAATTGCTATTCCATCATTAAAACCTGTTGTTGCTTCTTCTTCTCTTTTCCATAATCCTTTATAATATTCTTCTTCACTTTTAACATATCCATGTTTTTTAGCTATTTTAGCTATAAACTTATAAGCTTCATCTTGAGTTTTTGAATTTTCATCTACATATATGTGAGTTTGATCAAATACATCTCTATTTATAAAATTCTTTTCATCTATAACCTCTGTTATATTTACTTCAATATTTTTATCAGTTTCATATTGTAATTCATCATCCATTTTATTTTCTGGTACTGGTTTTCTCCAAAATCCGATTATTAATGCTGTAACTAAAATACCTGCAAGGGTACATAAAATCCATGTTACAAATGGAATAGGTTGTTCTATATATCCTATAAAAGTTCCAAGAGGAGAACCTATACCTCCGTAGAACTTACATCCAGTTAAACCTACAAGACCTCCAGCTATTGCTGAACCTGCAACTGATGCTGTAATCATTTGAACTGGATTAGATGCGGCAAAAGGTATTGCCCCTTCTGTAACTCCTACTATACCCATACCAAAAGCTGAACTTGCTGATATTTTTTCTTCTTTAGTAAACTTATTTTTAAATAATACTGATGCAAGCCATATTCCAAGTGGCGCTACTGATATTGCCGCTTGAGCTGCTGTTCCTGGTACGAAGTTAGCATTTTGGATTCCAAATTTAGCTACAGTATCTGTAAATACTGCTGTTCCAAATATAAGAGCTGTTTTATTAACAGGTCCTCCAAAGTCGAATCCTATCATAGCTCCAATAACTGCTCCAACTATAAATGTTGCACTTGAATAAGTATCATTTAAGTAAGTTAGGCTATTATATAACCAGTCCATAAGACCTGCTATAGGTCCACCTATCATATAAAGTACAATTACAGTTATTACAAAAGTAGCTATTAAAGGTATTATCATAATTGCTAATAAAGGTTGTAAAATTTTTGGCCACTTTATTTTCTTTAATCCCTTAACAAAATATCCAACTATAAATGCAACTAATATTGCTGATAAGAACCCTCCACCTGTTTGAGTTCCTAAAAACTCTGGGTCATTTGCTAAATAAGCACCTATCATAGCTGGTGCAATAGCTGGTTTGTCTGCTATTGAATTAGCAACAAATCCCGCAAAAAGTGGAATCATAAGTTTAAATCCAACTTGCCCAACTGCAAAAAGTTTTGACATAAAGTATCCTAATTGAGTAGATGTATCAAATCCCCAATTTATTATTTGTCCTAAATCATTTTTTTGGAATGCAAATATATTTGCTACTGCTAAAAGTAAACCTGCTGATATTACCATAGGTACCATATACGATATACCACTCATTATATGAGTTACAAACTTATTATCAGTTTTTCCTAAAGTAACTTTTCCAACTTTAGTTCCTTTTGCTCCAAATACTTGCCCCTCTTTAAGAGCTTTTTCTATTAAGCCTTCTGAATCTTTTATTGCATCGATTGATTTTGCAACAAATACTTTTTTACCTGTAAATCTCATTAAATCAATACTTATATCTGCTGCTACTATTACTACGTCTGCTTCTTCTATTTCTTTTTCCGTTAATACATTTTCTGCCCCTATAGAGCCTTGTGTTTCTACTTTTATTTTATAACCTTTTTCATTGCCAGCTTTAGTTAAACTTTCTGCTGCCATATACGTGTGTGCAATACCTGCTGCACATGCAGTAATTGCTACTATTTTTTTATTCATTAAAAAACACCTCCCGTTTACAGCTCTTAGTATATACTCACAACGTTTTCAAGTAAATATTTTTGAACTGTTTAGATTTAGCTTACTAAAATAATTTTTTATATGAAATTATTTTCACAAAATATGATTTTAATAATTCAAACTAAAATCTTTATTGAAATTATTTTCACCTTAAAGTAATAAAATGGGTTGTCACACTAAATAATTAGTTCTCAGTTTTTTGCAATAAAAATCCACCAGCTAAGCTGGTGGTATTTCCTCAGTCCTATAATGGCCATGCACCTGCCTTATATCTTAAGGCTCTTGAAGTGGTCCGCAAGCCATACCTACTTCCTTTACTTGCTCCTCTTAAAAGTGTCCATATCTTATCACTAATAGTTACTTTAGGTACTTCACGAGCCCGTACGTCAGACTATATAGCTGTATTTTTATAAAAAACATTAGTGCAACATACATATTATAAATAATTTATATCAAATGATCCCTTGAATAATCTGTAAGTTCTATTTGCAGCTTCTCTGACAGTTCTTGTACATCACTTCTCTTTTTATTTAATAGCATTTTAAGTTCTTTATCAGTCATTCCAACAAGCTGAACAAACTCTACTTGTCCATTTGGTGTATCTATTACCCCAGCCGGCTTATCTGGTATAGTTATAAATCCTGTAATTTTAGATATACCTTTAGAATCCATTCCTGTTTCCTGACCAGTGTAAATATATTCATATGTCCTAAATATTTCTCCATTTTCAAAAGTCATTCTTGCTAATGTCTGCAAAATTCCTGCAACACATTTTAACTCATTATCATCAATACCAGGATTTTTTTCAATTTTAATGTAAATTCAAACCCATATCCACTATATTCTTTATCTTCACACTCCTTTTCATATAACTCTGAAAGTCCATAAGTTACAAAATGATAATACTCTCCAGCATCATAAATACTTATCCCATCTAGAGGTCTGATCCCCCAAGCCTCCACTTTATCAATGTTCCAAAATGAAGCGGATCCTTTTGATCTGGATATATTCTTTCAAAAGTTTCTGTTATACTATCCCATCCACTTGCTTTTATTTCTTCTTCACTCATTTTATTCGATCCAATCATGACATTTCTAACTTATCGTTGTTTTTAATATTATCTTTAATTTTCCATATTCTTCAAACTTCTATCTTTAAATTTCATAAACATAATTTAAGCAAAAACTTTATATAATCTATAACCAAAAAATCTGCTATCACTAAACCAAATTAAAATCTTAGTTTAATGAAAGCAGATTTTTTATTATTGTGATATTTATTTTAATTTATCTATAAGCCCCTTCATATCATCAGGAAGATCAGCTCTTAACGAAAGTTCTTTTTCTGTTCTTGGTGATTTAAAATCAAGTCCATAAGCATGAAGTGCCTGTCTTTCAATCAAATCTCCCTCATTATCTCCATCTCCATATAAAACATCACCATATATAGGATGCCCTAAATAACTTAAATGAACTCTTATCTGATGTGTTCTTCCTGTTTCAAGTTTACATTCAACTAAACTTGAATCACTAAATTCTTCAACAACTTTATAATGTGTTATGCTTCTTTGACCTCTTTCATCCACTACTCTTCTAGTACCATTTTCAATTCCTTCTGGTCTATATATTGGCTTATCTATAGTTCCTTGTTTTTCTTTGAAAATCCCATGTACTATAGCCAAATATCTCTTTTCAACTTTATTTTCGCTCATAGCTTTTGAGAGCATTCCATGAGAAAATTGATTTTTAGCTATTATAATAAGTCCAGATGTATTCATATCTAATCTTGAAACCAATCTTACAATGCAATTTTGATTGCTTTCCATAAAATAATTTATAACACCATTTGCTAAAGTTCCGCTTTGATATGTTTTAGTTGGGTGAACAACCATAAATGGTTTCTTATTTACTACTAAAATATCTTCATCTTCATAGACTATGTCAATGTCTATTTTTTCTGGTGCAATATTCTGACTTTCTTCCTTTTCTAAATCTATTTTAATGATTTCACCATTTTTTATTACACGGTTCATTTTAACTACTTCATTATTAATAAATATCCTTTTTTGTATTGAAGCGCTTCTTATTAATCTTGTTGAAATACCCATTTCACGTTTTAAGTATTCTCTAAGCTTAGTACCTTCAACCACATCTTCAACTTTTTTTTCTAAAATACTCATCCTAAAGTACTCCTTTAAAATTTATCATCATAATTATTACCTATAATTATAATAACATCATAATCACTATATTCAACCTTATCTTCTTTTTCATCAATCTTACTTACATCTACTACTTTTTTTATTTTCTTTGCAATTGAACTATCATTACTTAATATTACACTTTTTTCTGTTTCTATAGTGTTATCAACATCAATATTAGTATAACCATTAGCTACTAATTTCTCTTTTACTTTCCCTGCCAATCCATTAATATTTGTTCCATTTAAAACTTTTATTCTTGCATCATAATTTACTTCTGACTTTTCAGAGGGGCTAGCATTTTCACCCAATGAATTTATTATATCTGAATTATAAGATTTATTAAAGACAACATAGGATTGACCACCAATCATTTTTAAATCACCGGTTATAGTTGACATATTCATATTTGAGCTATGAATTAAGAATTTCAATCCATATCCAACAACCTTGTATGCTGGTATATTAGTTTCAATATTATCTGCAAATGCATTTAATATGCTAGGTATCCTAAATATTATAAATGGATTTTTGCATTTTTTAACTACCTTCGCAATAAACTTTTGTTGATTTTCTATTCTTCCTAAATCACCAGTAGCAAGTCCTGTCCCATCATTATTTTTTCTCCATCTAAAAAATTCCTCAGCCTTTTTACCATCTAATTTTACAGTTTCACCAGCCTTGAAATTAATATGTAAATTTTGACCTTCATCGTCATAGTACATGTTATTTTCAATTGTCATTTCAACTCCGCCAATGGCATCTATAAATTCTCTAAATGCATTATAATCTATTCTTACTAGGTAATTTATATTTATATCTAGTAAGTTTTCTACTTCAGTCTCTAATCTTGAATATCCACCTAAGGCATAAGCTGCATTAATTTTATAATTAGATCCATTAATATTTATAAGAGTATCTCTTGGTATAGATACTAAATTAACATTTTTAGTTGTAGGATTATAATTTAAAATCATAAGAGTATCAGTTCTTTTTATTGATTCATTTTCAACCTGATTAACATCACCTATATCAACGCCCATTAACAATATATTTAATGATTCTCCAAAGCCTGGGCTCTCTCCATCTGGCATTGAGTTATTTGATATTTTAAACAATGCAATTACTGCTGATAATAGTGAAAATACAACTAATGCTAAAATTAAAGATATACATCTTAAACAAATCTTTTCTAATCTTGAAAAAGTGCTATCTTCTTTTTTTTGATTTTTCTTTCTCCCCATAACCAGAATTCACCTCTATCTAAGAAAGATCTATCTTAAATATTTTTCCCTTTCTTTTACTATTCAATAGCTATCTCTTATTTACCATTATGAATTAATAAATAATTTCGTGCCTTAACTGTATTTTCATCCATCAATGAATTTTTACTTAAAAGAAATTTCATTGTGTGAGTAAGACCTGCTAAAACTCCATCATCCAAATTATTAAATGTTATATTTCTTAGTTCCTCTAATCCATCAAAATCTCTTGTTGGTTCAATCATATCTGCTATATATATTATTTTTTCTAGTGTTGTCATATCTTCTTTTCCTGTTGTATGCCATCTTAAAGAAGAAAGTATCTCCTCATCTTCAATACCTAGTTTTTCTTTAGCTACAATTGGTGCAATTATACTATGCCATAGGCTCTTATTTATCTCTTCAACTTCTGAAAGAATAATATTATTTTCATCCATTATCTTCTTCATTTCATCTATTTGCATATTTTTAGCAACATCATGTGCAAAACCTGCAAGCTCTGCTATATCTTCATCTACATTATTTAATCCTGCTAATTTCTTAGCAGTTTCTGCAACTCCTAGAACATGATTATATCTCTCTTCTTGTAAATTATTTTTTAAATACTCTTTTATTTCATCTCTTGATAACATAAAATATCCCTCCATCCTTTCTAACAATCAAAAAATTCACTATTACTTTTTTATTTTTTATATAATCCTTTTGCATATATATAATTTTTTACGCTCTCAGGCACAAAAAAATCTATTTTCTTTCCTTCATTAACCCTATTCCTTATATCTGTTGATGATATTTCTAGCTCTTTAAGCGCTAAAAATATTATAGAAGCATTATATTTCTCTTCAATATATTTCTTTTGAGCTAATAGCCTCTCCACATCTGTTCCGCCACGCATAAAAACGACCATATTGCTTAATGATAATATTTTTTCTACCTCTCTCCATTTTTCTATATTCATTAAACAGTCAGCACCTGTTATAAAAAATAATTCCTCATCCTTACTCTCTTTTGAATTATTATAATGTTCTAATGTTTCATAAGTAAAACTCAATCCACCTTTATTTATTTCATAATCTGAAACTTCAAAGCTATCATAATTTCTTATAGCTTCTTTAACCATTTCATATCTATCTTTTGATTCCGTTATTTTTTTATCTGTTTTTAATGGTTGAATTCCTGCTGGCATAAAAATAACCTTATCTAAATTTAATTGTTCTTTTGCTTCATAAGCTATATATAAATGTGCATTATGAATTGGATCAAAAGTTCCGCCTATTATTCCTATCTTCATAGTTTCACTCCTAAGCGCCATAAGCTTTTTATAATTTCATACTATAATTATAGCTTCTCTAATTAGCTCAAATAATATAATAAAATTATTTCTATATTATTATATCATTAGTAAATAGATTCTTAATAACGTTAATCTTAATTTTTTATAAACTCATTTATAAATTAATAAAATAAATTGAGTAGAATCAAAGTTTAGTTGGAAATAACCGAAATTCAATATATGATAGGCTCGATTGTAGAAAAATTCGAACTAAAAATTCTAATGGCAGAGGATGCACCCAAAAATGTTTGCTCCAAAAAAACAAGTTTTGGACAAACAATTTTTGAACATCCTCTGCCAAAGAATTTAAAAGTTCAAATTTTAATACAATACTAAGCCTATTCATATATTGAATTTCTTTGTTTTCTCTAAAATCATAGTTACTCAACTTTGTTAATTATATTTTATGCTTTTTAGAATATTCTATATATCAATATATTGTTGCTTTCTTAAAAATTATAAAATATTAGCTTGCTTAAACAACTATTCCTTAATTTAAAAATGTATTTATGTGCAACACCAATAATACTGAAACTTTGAGTTTAGATCAAACAAAGAAATAAAGCTCTCATATTGGTCGTAGACTTGCATTCCAATTTGAGAGCTTTATTTCAGTTGTTATTCACTAAACTTTAGTTCTACATCCATTATTTCTTAGGTAATTCAATCTTTCTCTTTTTCACGTCACTAGATTGTTTATATAAAACCATTTTTCTTCCTGTCGCTTGAATTCCTTCGCAATTAACTAATCTGCAAATTTCATCTGAAGCTTCTCTTGTATCTAGTCCGCTATTTTCTAAAACTTTAATTTTTATTAATTCTCTTGCTTCTAAAGCCTCTTTAACTTGTTTTATAAAGTTTTCTTCTATACCATTTTTCCCAACTTGGAATATTGGCTGTATATCATTAGCTAAACTTCTTAAATAAGCTCTTTGCTTGCTTGTTATCATATTTTCATCTCCTCATTTTACACTTCATAATTCAAAATTCATACCATTTATGACATCAATGCAAACAATTCACAATTAAAAGCTATAATTGTGAACTGTGCATTGTGAATTCTGAATTGCCTAAAGTATATATTCAAATTCAAAGTCATTTAATCTTACAAAGTCACCATCTTTAATGCCCATTTCTCTTAATTCATCAAAGATACCTTTATTTCTAAGAACTTTATGGAAGTATCTTAATGAATCTGCATCATGTACATTAACAGCATGTAATAATCTATCCACAAATGTTCCTTCAACAACATATGTGTTAGTACCTTCATCATTTGGTTCAATAGATATTTCATATGTGAATTTCTTTTCTTCTGGAATATACATTTCATCTTCTGAAATTTCTAATTCCTTAATTGGAATATCCTTAAGCATTCTTGCTGCTTCCTTCATTACAACATCAACACCGTCATTTGTAGCTGCTGACATTTTAAACACTTTAGTATATCCTAATTCTTCAACCTTCTTTTTAAAATCTTCATACACAGAGTCATCATATAACATATCAGTCTTATTAGCTACTACTATTTGTGGTCTATCCCATAGCTTAACTGAATATTTCTTTAACTCTTCATTAATCTTTACGAAATCTTCAAAAGCATCTCTGCCTTCAACACCTGATATATCAACTATGTGTATTAGAAGTCTAGTTCTTTCAATATGTCTTAAGAATTGTATTCCAAGACCGACACCTTCTGCAGCACCTTCAATAATTCCTGGAATATCAGCCATAACAAACGGTTCAATTCCTTCTACTGCAACAACACCTAGGTTTGGTTTTAATGTTGTAAAATGATAGTTAGCTATCTTTGGTTTAGCTTTAGTTGTCATTGATAACAATGTTGATTTACCTACATTAGGAAACCCTAACAATCCAACATCAGCAAGTAATTTCAATTCTAAAACTAAGTTTAATTCTGCCCCAGGCATTCCTGGCTCTGCATAATGTGGTGCTTGTTTAGTAGCTGTAGCAAATTTAGTATTTCCTTTACCACCTTTACCACCTTTAAGTAATACTAACTCTTCATCTTTATGTGAAAGGTCAGCTATTACTTTATTACTTTCAGCTTCTCTTATGATTGTTCCCATCGGAACATTTATCACAAGATCAGCCCCATCTTTACCATAGCACTTTGATCCGCTACCGTTACCACCGCATTCAGCAATAAATTTCTTTTTATACTTGAAATCTAATAATGTAGTAATTCCAGTATCTACTTTAAATATGATGCTTCCGCCTTTTCCGCCATCTCCACCATCAGGTCCTCCTAATGGAACATACTTTTCTCTTCTGAATGTAATAGCACCGTCTCCACCATTACCTGACTTTACGAAAATTTTCGCCTTATCTATAAACATATGTTTACCACCTTTCTTTTCTAATTGATTTTTTAATGAATACTCACAATTCATTAATATCCGAACGCCTATAAAATTAAAAGCTATTTAAAATAATAATCCAAATTCTTATTTCTTATTAAAATATGTATATTTGCTAAAACATAACTATATTTATTTCTTAGTCATAAAAAATATATTATAATAAATTATGTAACTTTTTTATATAATATTTTATCATAATATATAATAATTCTTTTATTTTATTATTTATAAAACTACCTTATAGTTTAAGTATTCCCTTAAAAACCTACTTTATTATATCATATCTGCTTTAAGTATCAACATAAGTATGAATATTTTCTTGCACTTCCTTATTATGTTATATTTCCATTTCTTTAAATATCTGCAATTTAAGAAATCTTAACTTTTTTAACTTAGAAAAAACACACTGGAATTTTATTAAGATAATCATATAAAGAAATGATTAATATATCCAATTACTGAAAAATATAAATAAGCATAGCAGTAATATAGTAATTTATAATAGCCTTATGCACTATAAATATAGGTATATATTATTATTTAGAAATGAACCTACTATTTTTAATATAGAATACATAGATAAAATATACTTTTCAAAATATACCACTCTAATAAGTATATATAAATCTTACATTTACCTAGCCAATATTAAAAAAAGCACCCTTAAAACTAAGAGTGCTTAAAGTAAAAACTATTCAGCTTTTGCTTCTATTTGTACTGGGTAAACGCTAGCTTTTTTCTTATCTCTACCAAATCTTTCGAATTTAACAACTCCATCGATTTTAGCGAATAAAGTATCGTCTTTACCTCTTCCAACATTTTCACCTGGGTGAATCTTTGTTCCTCTTTGTCTAACAAGTATGTTACCAGCAAGAACAAATTCTCCATCAGCAGATTTAACTCCTAATCTCTTTGATTCAGAGTCTCTACCATTCTTTGTACTACCTACCCCTTTTTTGTGGGCAAATAATTGAAGGTTCATGATTAGCATGTGACTACACCTCCTCTATTTCTAAAATTATATATTCCCTACGTTTTTCTTTTCCAAACATTTCTTCCAAACTCAAAATTACACTTTCTAAACTTTTTTCAAATGTTTTGAGCAATACCTGAGCTTGATTTAACTCTTCTTTAGTAAAATCTGAAATATCTAGTTTTAGATATCCATCCATGATTTCGTATGTACAATTAAGTTTTAAAACTTCATCTAAACCAATTAAAACACTTTGAGATAAAACAGATACTGAGTTACAAATCATATCAAATGCTTCACCTACAAGTGCTGCATCATTCTGAAAATCTCTTTCATCTGATATGGCATGGTTATTTATTACGAAACCAACAATATTACATTCTTTTTGATTAATTGTTATCTTAACCATAACATTAAGCTTCGATCTTCTCGATAACTAATTTAGTATAAGGTTGTCTGTGACCATTCTTTCTTCTATAGTCCTTCTTAGCCTTATATTTGAAAACTACAACTTTTTTAGCTTTACCTTGAGCTACAACTTTAGCTGTAACCTTAGCGCCTTCAACTACTGGAGTACCAACTTTGATACCATCTTCAGTTTCAACTGCTAAAACTTCATTTAATTCAACTGTAGTGTCAACTTCAGCGTTTAATTTTTCAACGAATAATACGTCTCCTTCTTTAACTCTGTATTGCTTTCCACCTGTTGCTAATACTGCGTACATTAAAACACCTCCTCATAACGGTCTCGCCACTTTCGGTACAAAGATTTAACTTTGTTTATAAATTAAAACCTTATGTGAGCGGTCTACAAAAGCCATTTTATCATAATCATAATTTTTTGTAAAGCAAAATCTTTTAATATTCCTCAATATTATTCACTTTATAATCTTTTAAATTATCTTTTTGATTTTGAAATAAAAGTGGCTCTATTTTATATCCGTCAATTCCATCAACATAGTTTAAATATATGTCATTTCCTAAAGCATCTATTTCTTTCAGAAAACTAAATACATCTTCTTTTACTCTGTCTTTATATACACTGTCTACTTCAATATAAAAAGACTCTATTGAATTTTCTTCCTTCATTCTTATAATTTCATTTTTGATAAGACCTTCAATATAAGATAGCTTTAGTACTATTCCACGTCCTTTGCATAATGAGCATTCTTCTTCCATGTACTCATATATACTCTTTCCATTCCTTCTTCTTGCAATTTGAACTAAATCAAGTTCTGTAAATGGAAATATCTTAACATTACCTTTATCATTTCTTAAACTCTCTTGAAGAACGGACATAACTAATGATCTTTGATTTTTATCTCTCATATCGATAAAATCTATAACAATAATTCCGCTTAAATTTCTAAGTCTTATTTGTTTTCCTACTTCTTTAGCAGCTTCTAGATTAGTTTCTAAAATTGTTTTATTAAAGCTTCTTTCTTTTATATTTTTCCCACTATTAACATCAATAACATACATTGCTTCTGTCTTCTCTATGACAATATATCCTCCACAAGGTAAATTAACCTTATGATGTCTAAGCTTTAACAATTCTTTTTCTATTCCATAATAGTCAAATATTCCTCTGTATCCTGTATATTTTTCTATTTTAAAATTGCTTTCTCCATCAACAAAACTATTTATAATATTAAAATCTTTTTCATCATTAACAAAAACTTTTACTGTTTCATTACCTATATTATTTGTTAAAATCTTTGTTAGTATAGCATCATCACCATAAAGCTTTTGTGTTCCTAATGAATACTTCATTTTGCTATCTAGGTTTTTAAAAATTTCATAAAACTTATCTATTTCTGCTTTCAATTTTTCTAAGGCTATATTAGCACCTTCTGTTCTAATAGTTATACATACATCTTCCAATGGTGCAATATTATTTAATATTTCTTCTTTTTTTAAATCATCATTTATTCTTTTAGAAAATTTAATCCCACTACTATAACAATCTAATACGACATATTTCCCGGGAATTGAAACTTTATGAGTTATTTTTGCGCCTTTATTTCCAATAGGTTCTTTTATAACCTCTACTAATATTTCATCGCCTTTTTTTAAATCTTTAGATTTAAGTTCGTCACTATAATACATGTAACCTTCTTTATCTAAACCTAAATCAACGAATATTGAGTTAGTTCCTTGAATTATATTTTTAATTTTTCCTTTGTATATTTCTCCAATTATAGGTCCACTTTTCTTTTCCTCTACTATGCTTTCAACTAACTCATTATTCTCCTTAATTGCAATTCTTAAAAGACTCTCACTTCTCTCAATAAAAATCTCCTTCATAAAATCACCACCCTTTTTCAATTCACAATTCACAATTCAAAATTCACAATTACTTTGACAGTTGACCTCTTAACTGTCAACTGTGCACTGTCAACTCTTAACTATTCTAAACATTTATATAATGGTACTAGCTTATCTTCTTTTTTATAAAAATACATTTCTTCTCTTTTCGTATCAACAAAAGCATCTAAATCTGCGTTTGTTGTATTCTCTTGAATATATCTAACTAATAACTCTGCACTTAAATGTTCTCTACTTCCAGTACTTATTAATGTATTTATAACTAAATATTCATCTTTAATCCAAAAACTAAATTCTTTAATAAAAGTTTTTATATCAACTTCTTTTGAACCTTTTTTACTTTTCTTTATTGTATTCCATTGGTTTTTTTCCAAAAGTTTATTCATTTCAGTTTCTACATTATCTATCTGTGTATATTTTATTTTTATTATATATCTTGCTGCATCTATCATTGCCATAGCTTGAGGCACTTTCTTTTGTCCCTCAACATATGGAATAGCCAATGCACTTATATATTTAATTCCACTTGGAGCTGTCTCATTCAATCTTTTTATTATTTCTTCCTCATTCATTTCTCTAGTCAAAACCATATCCATATATTCACCACTAGAATAAACTCCTACTGACAATGGCTGCGCAATTGATGTTGCCATATGTGGATTAAATCCTTGTGAATATTCTATTGGAAGATCTGCTCTTCTTATATTTCTTTGAATTGTTCTCAGTACATCTAAATGAGAAATAAATTTTATATTTGGTTCCTTAGTAAATTTAATTAAGTATCGCACCTTCAAAACACTTCCCATCTTTAAAGTTTACATTTACTCCACATCCTGTACATCCTTTTCTACAGTTTTGAGTAAGCTCTGCTTTTTTAGCTTTTTCATTTTCTCTTTCAAGATATTTTCTTGTAACTCCAATATCTATGAAATCCCATGGTAATATTTCATCATATGTTCTTTCTCTATATGCATAGAAGTCTCCATCAACATTACATTCGTTTAATGCTTCTGTCCAATAGTCGAAATTGAAATACTGAGTCCATCCATCAAATCTTGCACCTTTTTCAAAAGCTTTTATAAGAACATCACAAAGTCTTCTATCTCCTCTTGCAAACACTGATTCCATGTATGATGTCTTTTGTTCATGATAGTTATAAACTATACATTTAGATTTAATTGATCCTTTAACAGCTTCAATCTTCTTATTAACATCTTCAATTCTTGCCATAGGTGCCCATTGGAATGGTGTAAATGGCTTTGGCACAAGTATAGATGTACTTACTGTTATTCTAAGTCCTTTATTATTTTTTCCTTTTGGAATCTCTGCATATTCCTTAACCATTTTTTCTGCAAGCTCGCCTATTCCTCTACAATCATCTAATTCTTCATAAGGAAGACCAACCATAAAGTAAAGTTTAAGAGTTCTCCAGCCTGCTTCAAAGGCACTTCTTGCAGCTTCAAGGATTCTATCTTCTGTTAACCCCTTATTTATAATGTCTCTCATTCTTTGAGATCCTGCTTCTGGTGCAAAAGTTAAACCTGTCTTTCTTACCTTTTGAATTTCCTTAATTAAGTCAACAGAAAAGGCATCAACTCTAATTGATGGAAGTGCTACCCCAACTTTATCTGGTTCATGTTCCTCCATTAAATCATGTATTAATTCTTTTATATCTGAATAGTCGCAAGTACTTAATGAAGAAAGTGATATTTCATCATAACCTGTATTTTCAACTAACTTTCTCGCTTGCTTAACTAAATCTTCTCTAGTCTTTTCTCTAACCGGTCTGTATATCATTCCTGCCTGACAGAATCTGCATCCATTAGTACATCCTCTAAATGTTTCTAAAACTATTCTATCATGAACTATATCAGTATAAGGAACTATTATATCTTCTGGAAATTCTACTGCTGTATAGTTATTTATTATTCTCTTTTTAACCTTTGCAGGTACATCCTCATACTTAGGTTTAAATTCTTTTATTGTATTATCTTCGTTATAAGTAACTTCATATAATGATGGAACATATACTCCTTCTATTTTAGCTATTTCCCTTAAAAACTCTGCTTTACTTTTGTTTTCTTTTTTAAATTGTTTGTAAACGTCTAAAACATCGTTCATGATTTCTTCACCTTCACCTATTTCAAAGAAATCAACAACATCATATAAAGGTTCCGGATTATATGCACAAGGTCCACCAGCCATAATTATAGGATAATCTTCTCCTCTTTCAGATGTTCTTAATGGTATATTACACATATCAAGCATATTAAGCATGTTTGTATAACTCATTTCATATTGAAGAGTAAATCCTAAGATATCAAAATCATTTAATGAATCTTTAGTTTCTAATGTAAATAAAGGAATATTCTTATCCCTCATTAAGGCTTCCATATCTGGCCATGGTGCGAAAGTTCTTTCACAATATGTATCTTCTCTTAAATTGATAGTATGGTAAAGTATTCTGCTTCCTAAATGAGACATTCCAACCTCATAAACATCTGGGAAACAAAATGCAAATCTTATGTCAACTGATTTCGGATCTTTAACAATTTCATTTAATTCTCCACCAATATACCTACTTGGCTTTTCAACCTTAAATAGAATATCATCTGAAATTTTATTCATTAACTATTTCCTCCTTAAAAGTACTCTATTTTATAATCTGAAACTTTATCCACAAATTAGATTTATTTTCTTAAGTTATCCACATTTTATATGAATAATCCTCTATTTCTGTATATAACTATACTATCATAAGTATATCCATATTTATAATATGTCTAATTTGAATAATTCCTTAAATAGAAAAAAGAAGTACTATTTATACTTCCCTCCTCTAAATTACTATACCTATTCTAACATAATTATATTATTATTGGAATAATGATATTTTTGACAACTATTAATACTTTTTACTATATTAAATATATAATTATTTGAATCTTTTAATTTCTTATGATGCATATGAACTGTTCCTATGAAATATGATTTCATTTACTAAATTTAATAAAAAAGTGGCTTCGCCACGCTTTATACGTAAAATATAAACCTTAACACTATAAATAAGCAACTACTCAAACACATTTTTAAATAAGAAGCCACTTTTTTTACCCATGCAAAAGGTTCCAAAACTTGCTTTTGGGTTCTTTTGCGGGACTATAATTTTTTTAACGTATTGGACTATCTAAGTTACAGAATAGCTCTATTCTTAAGTTTTTTGCTATGATAAAAATTTTATACTTTCCTATGCGTTAAAAAAAATTAAATATCTTTTATAATAAGCCCCTGTTCTTAAAACAATATATATTACTATCTTAGCTTCATATACTCCTCTAGACTTATATTCCCATATTCCTTTAATGCTTCTATGAGTTCATCTTCACATACAGTTCCAACAACCTTCATATTATCATCTAACACATAAAAAATATTAAACTTATTTTTATCTACTAAAGTTAATACATTAACCAATCCTTTTTTATAATAAATAGATATACTTTTATTTTCTATATAGCCATATTTTTTTAATTTTTTTAATTTCTTAAAGATATCTCCCATTATTATATACATTGTTTTTTGTTTTTCTAAAATTGAGGTATAAATCATCAATACAGAAGCCATGAAAAAACTTATATTTACTTTATGTAAAAATATCATAATACTAGTTCCGAAAAGAAACAGCATTATTGAAATAATAATACTTAAAATAACAACAATACTTTTTGTCTTTCTATATAAATATCTTCTAGTTAGCAATATTTCACATATTCTTGATCCATCTAATGGATATGCAGGCAATAAATTAAATAATCCCAAACTCAAATTTATTTTCACGCTATTTTCAAAAATTACCAAGTTATATTTATAATTTAAAATATACATCATCATCGCAATAATAAAATTAAAGCATGGGCCTGCTAAATAAACATTTAATTTCCTTTTTTCAGACAATTCCTCTATTTCACATATTTCAGCTTTAGCACCAAGAACATTAATTTTGAAATTATTAAACTTACATCCATAACTACTTGCAATAACGATATGAGAAAGTTCATGTAGCGTAATCCAAAATACACCTATTAAAAAATTCCCATTTATACTTATAATAAATATAAGAATAAGGATTTGTAGTATGATTACTCTATATTTTTTCTTCATTAAAATACAACCTCTACAAATTGCTTGCCAAACGTTCTTTAAATTTCTTTTTCTTCAACCTTAAATGAATTATCTTTAATATAATTCATACAGTCAATAAATTCTTTCTTCACATTTTCTTTTTTTAAATTATCAAAAGTAAATCCATTTATATTAAAATTCTGTCCTTTAAATGTTCCTATTTCAATACCTTTTAGTATATCTACTGATTGATCATATGTTAAATTTGTATTCAATATATTCTTACATTTAATATATAGAGATGTTGTGCCTTCTGATGGAAAACATTTGAGCCCAAAAAGAATCACTATAATAACAGCTGATCCTGCCACTTCTCTCTCAACACGCTTAATCCAATATTCTTTAGATACTAAACCTTCAATTTTATTATTGCTTCTATAATTTTTCACTTTATTTTTAGACCAAAATGAACTTTTATCTTCTTGGATATTTACATTAGTTTTTTTATTTATATTTCTATAATAATTTTCATAAGCTTCTCTATAATCGTTCATCACCCTCGCCCCTTCTTCTTTTATATATTTAATTATATTTTTCTAAAGAGGATAATATGAAAGATATATTTCATAAGTATTATATATAATTATTCTTTATTTAATTATTGCACATTGCTGTTCTAAAAATAATTTACATTACCCCAAAATAGAACTATCGTATTTGCAAAACATAGTTTATAAATAGATAATAACTAAAAGTGAATATTTAGAATTAACTTAAGTTAAAAGTATAAAACATTAAATTTTACCTTAGCAAAATCAATGTATAATATAACAAAAAAGGGGTGCCGCAGATTATTTAATGCGACATCCCAATTAAACTCATTAAAAATATATTTTCTTTCTTCTCATACCTACATTTAATACTAATCCAACTGAAATAATAGTAGTTAAAAGTGAACTTCCACCATAACTTATAAGAGGCAGAGTTATTCCTGTTATAGGCAGCAATCCTATAGTCATACCAATATTCTGCAGTATAGCGTGTAAGAAGTATGAAATTATTCCTACACATATTATTGATCCAAATAGATCTTTTGAAGTTCTAGCTATTGCTATCATCTTATATATTAAAAATCCATATAATACTATTAATAGCATAGCTCCCAAAAATCCATATTGTTCTGCTATTGCAGCAAATATAAAGTCTGTTTGTATTTCTGGTACATTTTGAGCTGCATAACCTGTACTGCTATCATTTTTTATAGACGGTCTACTTCCAAGAATGCCACCTGATCCTATGCTTATAAGTGACTGTGTTAAGTGATATCCTGTATCACTATCATCAGCAGCTGGATTTAAGAATCCTGTAAATCTAGCTTTCTGATAAGAAGGAAGTAAACCTGAATTCCAAACTATAACTATTGCTAATACAATACTTAAAAGTCCTCCACCAATTATTCTCATATCTAGTCCAGCAATAAAAAATATTCCAAGAACTATGAAGAAACAAACCATGGTCATTCCCATATCAGGTTGAATAATTATAAATAATACTGGAATGGCTGCATAGAATACCAGTGTGAAAAAATTCTTTACATCATTTATCTGACCATCCATTTCTTCCAGCTTTTTAGCCAGCATAAATATTATTCCTAGCTTTGCTAACTCAGCTGGCTGCAATGATATTGGTCCAAACCTTAGCCATCCTCTTGCCCCATTAACTACAACACCTGCAAACCTAGTTATAATAAGCAGAACTACAGTTCCCCAATAAATTATAGGAGCATAATTCATTATAAATGTATAATCAAATGTTATAACTAAATACAAAGCTACCATGGAAATTAAGAACCACATAAATTGTCTTTTAGCAAAAAAGAATCCATAATCTCCTTTAGTACATAAGTATATATTAAATATTCCATACAGAGTAAGTAAAATCATACAAATTAAAAGAGTTTTGTCTATTTCTTTTATCAACTTTGTATCTAATTTTAATTTTTTAAACACATTTCCACCTCTTTGCTTTAAATACACGGATATAAACATAAATAAAATAATCATATTTATTTTTATTGATAAGTGCATATTTAATTATACATTATTATGATTATATTCTCTATATTAATTCATGTAAGATAATAAATTCGTAATAAATTATTTACTTTTACATAATATCTTCACAAAAAAAAGTAGAAATTAACAACTATATCATCGTTAATTTCCACCAAAAAACTTCATTTTTATCTACCACGTATATTTCTTATTGGAATATTGGCAACAAGTGCTGATGAATTATCTCCTTCATCATCATCATTTTTATTTACTGATATCTCAACATCATCAACCTGAATATCTATATATTTAGAGATTACTTCCAATATTTCTTCTTTTATTTTTTTTATTGTTTCTGGAGGAATTTCTCCCCTGTCATGTATAAGAATCAATTTTAATCTATCTTTTGCAACTTCCTTAGGAGTTGGTTTATTACTTAAACTCTTAAAAAATCCCATATAACTCTCCCCCTATTTACGCTTAAATAGTTTTTTTAGAGACGTAAAGAAGCCTTCTTGTTCATTATTCAAATCCAAAAATGCAACTTCTTCTCCCATAATTCTATGTGCTATATTCTTAAACGCTTTTCCTGCAAATGCACCATCATCTAAGACTATCGGTTCACCCTTATTAGTTGAAACAGTAATATTTCTGTCATCTGGAACAACACCTATTAGTTCTATTGATAAAGTTTCTATTATATCAGAAACATCTAGCATATCTCCATTTTTCGTCATTTGATAGTTTAATCTATTTACTATTACGGCATGATCATCAAGACCCTTAGCATCAAGCTTTCCTATAACTCTATCTGCATCTCTTACTGATGTTATTTCTGGATTTACTACTACTATTGCTCTATCAGCTCCAATTACAGCATTTTCAAATCCTTGCTCTATTCCTGCTGGAGAATCTATAATCACATAATCAAATTCTTCTTTTAATTCCTTTACTATTTTTAGCATCTCTTGAGGACTTATATCATCCTTATCTCTAGTTTGTGCTGTTGGAAGTAAACATAAATTTTGGAATCTCTTATCTTTTATAAGAGCTTGTTTTAATCTACATCTGCCTTCTATAACATCCATTATTGTATATACAATTCTATTTTCTAATCCCAATAATACATCTAAATTTCTTAATCCTGTATCCCCATCAACAACTACTACTTTTTTGCCTAGTGAAGCTAACGCTGTCCCTATATTTGCAGTTGTTGTTGTCTTTCCTACTCCACCTTTTCCTGAAGTAATTACAATAGATACTCCCATACAAAAATCCCTCCGACATCATTAATATATATATTTATTTGGTAAATACGGCTCAACAATTATTATTCCATCTTTAATCTTTGCTAATTCTGGATATTTAGGTTTTCCAGTATCATCTGGAGACATGGCCATACATTTTGCTATTTTTAAAAGCTCTGGTTGAAGTGAAAATGCTGCAATAAAAGCTTTTGTATTTCCATTTGTTCCCGCGCTTACTTTTCCTTTTAATGTTCCTAAAACAATTACATTACCCGCTGCAGAAACTTCAGCACCACTATTAACATCACCAATAATAACTATATTGCCTGGGTAATTAATACATTGACCACCTCTTACAGCTTTCCTTATAAATCTAGTTTTTCCTTCATATACCCCTGAAAATACTTTTTTATCTTTTTCTTCATCTTTTTCTATATTTTTTTCAATATCTTCTAATACAATATCTTTTAATTCAATTTGATTTAATAACACTTCTTTAAGTGTTTGGACATTTTTCTGAGTAATTGCTTTTAAATCAATTTTTAGAATTAGTGTTGTTCCCTTATAAAAGTGTTTTCCCTTAGAAAGTTTCTTTATAAGGTTCATGAGCATATCTTCAAAATCAGCAAATTTACTTATGTCAATCTGTGTGTTTATGCCTTCCTTGTTGCCCTTAATTACAATTCCATCATTATACATTTACTGCCTCCAATAACTCTGCAGGTTAAACCAATCACAAATCATATTTTTAACTCAATATCCAATATGTACCTTTAAATATTTTTTATATATCCATTTAAAATTATATCATTATTTCAATATTTTTGTATATATATTTAGATACTTTTAGACTTTTATATCTTAACTTTCACATAATCTCTTATATCGATGGAATTTTCAGTAACATCACAGTCTACAGCTAATATATTAACACCATGTTTTTTTGCTTCTCTTAATACTTCTCCAAATTCCTTATGTGTCCTTACATTAGGTTCAAAATATAAAACATCTTTCATTTGAATAACAAAAATTATATATGCTTCATATCCTTCATCTATGCAATTACAAAGTTCTTTTAAATGTTTTACTCCTCTTTCCGTTGGTGCATCTGGAAATCTTACAACGCCATCTTCTTCCAGAGTAACTCCTTTAACTTCAATAAATGCTTTTCTACTTCCTTCTTCAACATATAAATCAAATCTAGACTTATCATATTTCTTTTCTGGTTTTATTAATGATGGGCTATTGAATAGATTTCCTTTTTTAATCCATTCATATACAACTTTGTTTGGTACTTGTGAATCCATATTAATTAATCTATCACCTTTTTTCACTGTAATTAGAGAATATTTTGTTTTACGATTAGGATTATCATTTTCTTGTACAAACACAGTAGTTTCCTCTGGTATCAATAGCTCTTTGCATCTGCCTGTATTTTTGACATGGCAGACTTCTATTTTATTATTTATCTCAACATTAGCTATAAATCTATTAGGACGAGAGATAAATCTCCCTTGTAATATATTATCATATTTCATATCTTTACCTCCAACTCATAAAATACGTTATTCTTATTTAGAATATAATAACTATCTGTATTTTTAAATAGTTTATATATTATATAAAAAAATTATCCCAATACATTTTATTGGGATAATTTTTTTATTTTATTCTGGTTCATTATTTGATTCTGTATTATTTTGACCATCACCTGATTCAGAAGTAACTTCACTTCCGGAAGTTTCATTACTTGTTGCTTCTGTATCAGTTTTTGTTCTATATGGATTATTCAAAACATACTTCTGGAAAGATTGAGATTTATATGCATAATTAGGATCCATCTCTAATAATCTATCTTTAAAATATGCTTCATAAACAGCTCTAACAGCTGGTGCTATTGAACCTCCATGACCTCCATCAAAAACTACTGCAACCACTGCTATTTCTGGGTCTTCTTTAGGCGCAAAACTCACATAGGTAGCATATGGTGCTCTTCCAACTTCATTTTGAGTCTCTGAGAAATCAGCTGTACCTGTTTTACCTGCTGTACTTATCGGAAATCCCATGAATGCAGTACTCGCTGTACCTCCATCATCTTCATTAACCTTTGCCATTCCCTCTTTTACAGCATCAATAGTACTTTGTTTCATTTCTACTTTATTTAATACTTCTGGCTCAAATTGCTGCACTACATTACCATCGTTGTCTGTAATCTTATCGACTAAATGTAACTTATATCTTGTTCCTCCATTAGCTATTGTTGAAACATAACCTGCTAATTGAAGTGGCGTAAATGTATGCATACCTTGACCTATAGATGCGAATACGAGCTGAGCTGGTGATTTAATTTCGGCAGCTTTATCATTTACTGTAAATCTCGCTATTATATTTGACACTATATTAGCTTGATTATCAAGACTTACAGTTTTACCTGTCTTTGCTTCGTAATCTGCCACTCTTTTCTTATATATATCAGAATGCTCGATTATTGTTTTTACATCTTTTTTAACATCTTTCGTGAATTCTTCTTCTGATGGATTTTTATTATCATCAGTACCAACATTACCTAAGTAATTTGCAACTTTATCCTTTATTGATTGCTTTGCATTTTTAACTTCTTCAATGTCATCATCTGAAACTTGTATATCAAAAGGAACGAAATTAGTGATTATTCCCTTATAATCACCTTTTTCTAAGTAATCTACTAATTCATACTTAGCATAATACACTGAATTTCTTCTAAAAGAAGTAAAGTTATATGTCTGGCCAAAGTTTTCTTGAATTTCAATACCTGTCGATGGATTAGCTTTACTATTCGGGTCTATTCCAAGTCCAAATTGATATGCATACTTTGCTATAGCATCTAGCGAATCAATATTTCCACCATTATATTTATACAATCTATAAGCTGTTTCATAGAAAAAATAGTTGCAAGAAACTTCAAGAGCTTTTTTTACATCGATTGAACCATGTCCATATCCATAATTACTATATACTAGACATTGAGGAGCAAATCCAACTCCGAAAGTTTCTGGATGTTCATCAAATTTACCTTTATCATAAATCGTAGTAGTCGGATCTATAACTCCTGTTTCTAACCCTGCAATGGCTGTAAGTGGCTTGAATGTTGATCCTGGTGGAATCAATGCCATTGTAGCATAATTATAAAATGGTCTTGGATATAAATCGTACTTATCTACTCTTGCTCCATTTTCTTTTGGAAATATATAATCTAAGTCCTTAGTCAATCCCATTCTTTGTATAAGTTCTGTCCCAAATGAATCTAAATCTGGATTAAAGTAATTTCTAGTTTCTTCAGAAGTAAGCTTACCGGAAGTAGTAAATAAATTTGGATCAAATCCCGGATAGCTTACTAAAGATAATATTCTACCTGTTTTAACCTCTACAGCAACTAAAGCACCTCTTGTAGCATTTGCAAATCTATATCCCCTATCAGATCCATTTTCTTGGATATTTTTAATTCCATCAGCAAGAGCCTGTTCTGCTACATACTGAATATCTCTATCTATTGTTAAATGAACATCATTTCCTGGATAAGATTCTAATTTAAACAATTCTTCAGTTTTTCTACCTTGAGAATTTACCTTTACAGTTGCTCCACCCTTAACACCTTTTAATTGTTCTTCAAAAGCTGATTCAATACCTGCTTTACCAATTAAATCTGTAGAAGCATCATATCCTCTTAGCTCATATTTTTCTTCTTCCGAGCTATTTATTGATGATACATATCCAAGCACTGATGATCCAAGTGTTCCATACGGATAATATCTTATAGGCGATAAATTAACAGATATTCCTGGTAAATTAATTAGCTTTTGTTGAATTATAAGTGCAGTATTTTTTTGAATATTATCAGCTATAGTAACAGCTTTATATCCTTTAAAACTTTGCATTTTTATTGCATCTTTAATAACCATAAATTCTCTTATTTCTTCAAGAGAATATCCTTGTTTCTTTATAAGATCTACAATTTCCTTTCCAGACATATTATCATACATCTGTTTTTTTTCTTTAGAGTCCTTATAATTAGGATCAATAAGTTCAATTAAAGAATACTTTTTGGTTAATTCATAAAACATTTCTTCTGGAGTTATCTTAAGAAGTTCTGAATCTAATTTTGCACTTTCTTCATCACTTAACTCTTCAACATCTGGAAACATCTTCTTTTTTAGTGTATCATCAAATCCTCTATCTTTTTTGAATCTTAATTCTTGATAATTTTGTGATTCTTTATCACTAGTTGTATATTCAAAATAAATATTACCATCAGAATCTATTTTTAATGCCATATTATCTTGAATAGATTCATTATTTTCTTTGAATATTTTAAATATTTCACTCATTGTACTATAGAAGTTATTTGTTGCATCATCTGTAGTTGTATATGAAAGAGTATAAGTATTTATATTATCAGCCAATATATTTCCTTCTTGATCATAAATTCTTCCTCTTGGTGCTTTTTCTGATTCAAACCTTGTTGATGTAACATTGGCTTTTTCTTTATAATCTTCATGATTTAAAATTTGAAGATATATAAGTTTAAAAGTAATAGTTCCAAATATTATTAACATTATTATACTTAAAACAGTATATCTTGATATCTTTTTCTTTTTGGCTGGTTTATTTACTATCATTTAAACCTCCACTGTTGATTGTTGTTATTTTTATCCAATTGTCTAGATACTATCTTATACATGAAGAACATTATTATTGAGTTATACAATCCCATGATTATAATTTTTATAAAATCCACTTCAACAATAATATCCATAAAGGAAAATATCATAAATATTCCAAAAAACTTAACAATCGTAATTACAAATATACTTACTGTAGGAATTAATCTCTTATTTCTTACAATACTTTCACCTATCACACTTGCCATAATACACAAAAATAAATTCAACAATGAATTTACACCGAAACCATTGTAAAAATATATATCTTGTAATAGCCCACTGACAACTCCTATAAATACTGCATCTTCTTTTTTCTTTAAAATTGAATACGCTATAGAAAAAGTAAGCAGTAAACTCGGATAAGCTCCATGTATAGCAAAAAATGGAGCAAATGAATTGTCTAAGATAAGTAGTACTATAGAAATTAATATTAAAATTATTTTTTCCATACTTATCACCTAATTATATTTAACTTCTTTTGTGTCCCTTATATCTTTAGGAACTATTACAAACAATTCTTCCAATTTATTAAAATCAACATAAGGCTTAACTATAGCACTTTTCATTACTTTTACCTTATCTTCCTCAACTTTAGTTACTTCACCAATTCTAATTTCTTTTGGATAAAGCATTCCAACGCCTGAAGTCATTATTACATCGCCTTCTTTAATTTCTGAATCTATTGGAAGATCATACACCTTAGCCAAATTCCTATTTTGTCTATCTTTATATCCTTTTATATATCCTGTTGCTTCTCTTGTACTATCTGCCATAACAGCAACCACTATATTTTCATTTGCAAGGGATTGAACTATACTCCAGTTTGATCCAACGCTAGTTACTTGGCCAACAAGTCCTTGTGCCGCTACAACTACCATCCCTTTTTGTATATTTGCATTCTCACCTTTATTAATAAAATATCCGTCAGAAATATTATTGTTAGGATATCCAATAATATCACATCCAACATAATCATAATTATTATGTTCTTCAGTGAAATTCAATATTTGTCTTAATCTTTCGTTCTCATCTGCTAAATCAGAATACTCTAATAATTTATCTTTCAATTTTTCATTTTCAGTAATTAAATTCTTATTTTCTTCTTTTACTTCTGAGAAGTTTAAAAAGAAATCTACACTTTCTTTCACCCTATTTGTTGCTTTATAGACAATACTTTGGACTGGATTTAATGCCGCTCCTGCACCACTTTCAATCATACTCTTGTTTTCTCTTTTAAAAGTAGCAATAATTAATACTAAAAATGTAACTGACAGTACTATAATAGTTACTGCCAGCTTATTTTTAAGAAGCTTCATTTAATTAACCTCTTTGATCTCTGCTAATTTTGTCAAAATCCTCTAATGCTTTTCCTGCTCCTAATACTACACAATCAAGAGGTGATTCAGCTATATGTACAGGCATATTTGTTTCTTTATTTATTAATACATCTAGTCCTCTTAGATAAGCTCCTCCACCAGCAAGCATAATACCTTTTTCCATTATATCTGCAGCTAGTTCAGGTGGTGTTTTTTCTAATGTAGTTTTTATTGATTCTATAATAGCATAAACGGGTTCTTTTAAAGCTTCTCTTACTTGTGATTCAGAAATTTCTACTATCTTTGGAAGGCCTGTTATCATATCCCTGCCTTTTATCTCCATAAGCATTTCTTCTTCGCCTTCTAATTTATAAGCAGATCCTATTTCCATTTTTACTTGTTCTGCTGTTCTTTCACCTATCATTAAACTAAATTCTTTTCTTATATAAGAAATGATTGATTGATCTAATTCATCTCCTGCAACTCTTAATGATTTACTAGTTACAATACCTCCAAGTGAAATTATTGCAACTTCTGTTGTACCTCCACCGATATCAACAATCATGCTTCCTGTAGGTTCACTTACTGGAAGTCCTGCTCCAATAGCTGCTGCCATTGGCTCTTCCATTAATACAACATCTCTTGCTCCTGCAAGTTTAGTTGCTTCTTCAATAGCTCTCTTTTCTACCTCTGTAACTCCTGAAGGATAACATACTATTATTCTTGGACTCTTAAATGCATTTTTTGTAGTAACTTTCTCTATTAGATTCTTCATCATAGTTTGAGCTGTATCAAAATCTGCAATTACTCCATCCTTTAATGGTCTAATAGCAACAATATTTCCTGGTGTTCTACCAATCATAAGTTTAGCTTCTGAACCTACTGCTAATGTTTTTTTTGTTACATTATTCATAGCAACAACTGAAGGTTCTCTTAAAACTATACCTTTTCCTTTAACAAATACTAAAGTATTTGCTGTACCTAAATCTATTCCCATATCTTTTCCTGAACCAAAAAATCCCATTATTGCGTTTGCTCCTTCCAATTTATATAAGTTTTTTATCTTTTAAACTAACAAATTTATTGTTACCTATAATAATATGATCTAACAATTTTATTCCCAAGATATTTCCACATTCCTTTATTCTTAAAGTAATATTAATATCTTCTCGGCTTGGTGTTGGATCCCCTGATGGATGGTTATGACATACAATTATAGATGCACTACTTTTATTTATTGCAGGTTTAAATATTTCTCTCGGATGAACAATAGAATTATTCAAACTGCCCTTAAAAACATCCTTACTTCCAATAACTATATTCTTTGTATTTAAAAATACAACTTTTAACACTTCTTGATTTAAGCTATTCATTTCATTCATTACAACACTAGCTAAATCTTCCGGGCAACTAATTTTAACTTCTTTTTTTGATGCCCTTAATGTACTAAGTCTTCTTACTAATTCAGATATAGCAAGTATTTGAGCTGCTCTAGCACCTCTTACACCTTCTATAGATTTAATTTCTTCAAAACTTGCACTTAGTATTCCATCTAATCCATCAAACTCCATTAACAATTTACTACTTAATTGAAGTATCCTCTCTTTATTGGAGTTTTTTTCAAGTATAATTGCTAAAAGCTCATGATTTGCTAACACCTCTGGTCCAAATTTTACTAATCTTTCTCTTGGTGTTTCATAGCTATCATCATATTTATTTCTTGGGATTGCTTTCATTATTTACCTCCAAATAATTAAAACTCCCCACCCCAGATTAACCTACAAGCTATATTCTTCATAGATATCATTTATTACATTGTAAGAAAAAATTGCTCTTTTAAATCATATCTAATGTTGAAATATTTTCTATACTATTTCTTTTAGAACAGATCTCAATGTATTTAAAGGAAGACCTACAACATTATAGTAGCATCCTTCTATGCTTTCAACAAAAACTCCTCCGATTCCCTGGATACCATAAGCTCCAGCCTTATCCATTGGTTCTTTTGTATTTATATATTGAAAAATCTCCTCATCACTCATATTGGAAAATTTGACTTTTGTAGCCAAACTCTTTTGTATTATAATATTCTCTTTATTATTTATTACAACAATTCCAGAATAAACAAAATGATTTTTTCCTTGAAGTGACTTTAACATTTTAAAAGCTTCTTTCTCATCCTTTGGCTTTCCAAGAATTTTGTTGTCTAATGTAACTATAGTATCTGCTGATATTATTATTGAATCCTTAGATACTCTATTTCTAACATCCATCGCTTTTCCTAATGCTATTTCTTTAACATACTCATCTATAGAGCCCCTAAAATCAACTTTGTTTTCATCAAAATTGCTTATAATTATATCAAAATCAGAAACTAACCTTTTTAGAAGTTCTTGCCTTCTCTCTGACGCTGATGCTAATATTATTCTCATATTTTCACATCCTAAATTTAAAGAATCTATCTATTATTATTGACAAATACTCTTTTAAATAGACATTAGGGTGTAGATTTGTCTCAGCAACAATTCTACACCCTATAGTTTATCATTTAACAACACCTTAAACAAGTGTGTTCTATTAAGTTATGTTTTTTTTTATATAAAATTAATTTTGTTGTAATAATTTCATTAAACAACTAATTTAATTCTCGTTAATTGCTTTATATACATTGGCACTAATTTCTCCTTTATTATTCTTATTTATTTCTTCTGGGAAATTATTTATACACTCATTTATTAGATTAAGTTTTTTAGAATTATTTAAGTCCTCTTTATTTATTATATTTTGAGTCCATTTTTTGAAGTCTTCAGTCTTTATACTCTTAACACCATCTTCGTCTAGTTTATTTAATATAGTAAAAACTCCATCCATCACTTCAATACATTTTTTATCTTCATTATTTTCTCCATTTATGGTTAATTTAATTTTTGCCACTTCTATCCCCTTGGATATTAATTCATCAAACTTTTTACTTGCATTATTTTCTTCATATATCCCTGCCATTACTCTAAATTTTCCATCGCTTTCGATTATAAATGGTGTACAATAAGCAGCTAGTTCATTTACAGATTTCTCTGCATTTTCTTTCTTTGAATAATATCCACATTGTAATGCTATTATATTCATATTAGTATCCACAACTTTATCTTTATCATTGTTTTTAGATGCTGTTGTTTGTACTGAATTTTCTTGATTTCTATCAAAAATTAAACTACTTATATATAAGCCTCCACCAATAGAAATACCACCTATAATAATAACACTACATAGAAATTTTAGTTTGCTATATCTTTTATATTCATATCTTGTGTATCTCATAATGCCACCCCCAGATTTTTAATACTAAAACTCATTTATATATTATTATTCCTTTGGAAATCCATTTATGAGTTATGTAATGTAATTTTAAAATTTTTCTTATTTAAAATATGAAATAAAAAAGAGATTAAAATATATTCATATACTTTAATCTCTTGAAAAATGATATTTAAATTAATTATTTAATTTCTTTAAGTACTTCTAATAGATATTCATAACATCTTTCAACTGATGAAATACTCATATGCTCATTTGGTGTGTGAACATCATAAAGATCTGGGCCAAAGCTAATCATATCAAGATCACCTAATTTTTCCTTAAACAATCCACATTCAACACCTGCATGTATAGCTACAATTTCTGGTTCTTTATTATACATTCTCTTAAATACCTCTTTACATATTTCTCTTATTTTCGAATCTGCTTTATATGGCCATTCTGGATAGCCAGCATTACTAGAAAATTCTCCACCCAAAAGTTCTGTTATACATTTTATCTTTTCTACGATATCTTCTCTTAACGAAAATACTGAGCTTCTTACCGCACTATCAAATTCAACTTCATTGTCATTCATAAGCACTACACCTAAATTAGTAGAACTTTCAATAAGTCCTTTTATATCAGCACTTTCTGTGTTCACACCATTCGGATACATATACAATAAATCAACTACTTTTTGTGTTATTTCATTTGAAATTACCTTATTATTTGATAAAGTAGTTTCACAAATATTTATTAATAATCCTGGATCCTTAGTTGCAAATTCATTTTTTAAATCTTTAGTAAGATTTGATACTATTTCAAATAACTTATCTTTGTCAGTTTCATTTATTGATATTACTGCACTTGCTTCTCTTGGAATAGCATTATTCTTTGATCCACCTTCTATTGAAGCTAAATTAAAGCTTATTTCATTAGAAATGTTCTTTAAAATTCTTCCTATTATTTTATTAGAATTTCCTTTTCCTAAGTGAATCTCCATTCCTGAATGACCGCCTTTTAGTCCCTTTACTTCAATAGAAAATTCCTTAATAGCTTCCTTTTTATCTTCTAATTGAATTTTTATTGAAGATTTTGTTCTAATTCCCCCAGCACAGCTAACTAAAAGTTTTCCTTCTTCTTCATTGTCTAAATTCAAGATAATTTTTCCACTTATATGCTCTGGACTTAATGCCATAGCTCCACTCATTCCTGCTTCTTCATCAGTTGTAATTAACACTTCAAGAGCTGGATGAGATATATTATTTGAATCTAATATTGCCATTGCATATGCAACTGCAATTCCATCATCAGCTCCTAAAGTCGTTCCATTTGCATATATATAATCATCTTTTACCACTAACTCTATAGGATCTTTAGTAAAATCATGTACTTTATCTTTATTTTTTTCACATACCATATCCATATGTCCTTGAATTATAACTGTCGGCGCATTTTCATATCCTTTAGTTGCTGGCTTTTTTATAATTATATTATTTGCATCATCTTGAATTGATTCAAGGCCTAAACTTTTACCGAAATTTAATAAATAATCACTTATAGCTTTTTCATTTCCTGATCCTCTTGGAATTTTGCTTATTTCACTAAAATATTTAAATACATTTTCTTCTGTAAGTTTTTCTAAAGTTTTCATAATAATATCTTCCTTTCCAAAATTGTGTGGTACAATATATTTGATATATCTTTTATATCACTTTAATATCATAAGATAATAAGATATTAATCAATTATTTCATTTATTATATCATATCTATCTTTACATAGTTAAAATTATATAATTTTTTAATTTTCCAATAATCAAATCAAATATTAGTTTCCTCTCTATAACTAATCTATAGCTAAACAATAATATTCGTTTTATGTATTATTATTTAGCAATAATTTTTCTGATTTTAAATTATATAGTACGTGTATTAGAATTATTCCTGCCTAGATTTAATGAATTTAATAAATGTATTTTGATAAGACTATAATTGATATTATATATTTTGCTCCATTTTTTTAAATTTATTGCGAGCATTTTACTATTTTATATTTTTTCATTTATGTAGTGTATTATTGCTAATTTATTCAAAATTAGATGAAATATATATTAAAATAAATTATTAGGATGAGGTGTTAATATGCAAAAAACAAAAATGATTTTTACTATTGGACCTGCCAGTGATAATGAAGAAGTTTTAGGCAAATTCATTGATATTGGTATGAGTGCCGCAAGATTAAATTTTTCCCATGGAACTCATGAGACACATAAAGAAAAAATAGAATTAATAAAGCGTTTAAGAAAGGAAAAAAATTCATCAACTGCAATTATATTAGATATTAAGGGTCCTAAAATAAGAACCCATAATTTTGTCAATGATGGTGTAGAACTTAAGGAAGGCAATTCTTTTGATTTTATTTGTGGAGAAGAAATTCTTGGTGATGAACATAGATGTTCTATATCTTACTTAGAACTTTATGAAGATATAAAAGTAGGAGGTAAAATTCTAGTAGATGATGGTCTTCTAAAATTCACTGTTACTAGTATTGAAGGAAAAACTATTCACACAGTAGTTGAAGTTGGTGGTATGATTAAAAATCATAAAGGTGTTAATGTACCTAATGTAGTTATAAAACTCCCTTCAATAACTGAAAAAGATATCGAAGATATTAAATTTGGATGTGAGATGGGTGTAGATTTCATTGCTGCATCTTTCATAAGAAAAGCTAGTGATATTCTTGATGTCAAAAAGATCTTAGCTGAAAATAATGGAAAGCATATAAAAGTGATTGCTAAAATTGAAAATCAAGAAGGTGTTGATAATATTGATTCAATTATAGAAGTTACTGATGCAGTTATGGTTGCTAGAGGAGATATGGGTGTAGAAATTCCAATACAAAAGGTACCTATAATTCAAAAAATGATAATTAAAAAATGTAATAAAGCAGGTAAAATAGTAATTACAGCTACTCAAATGCTTGATTCAATGATAAGAAATTCTCTTCCTACAAGAGCTGAAGCTAGTGATATCTGTAATGCTATATTTGATGGAACTGATGCAATCATGTTAAGTGGTGAAAGTGCCTCTGGTTTATTCCCAATTGAAGCCGCAACAACTATGGCTAATATTGCTCAAGAAGCTGAAGAATACCTAGATTATAATGCTTTAACTGCAAGACTTAGAGAACCATCTCTTACTGATTATGCTGCTGCAATAAGTTACTCTGCTTGTAGAACTGCTAATTTACTAGATGCAAAAGCAATAGTTGCAGCTACAAAAAGTGGTGCTACTGCCAGAATACTTTCAAGATATAGATCAAAAGCTCCAATTATAGCTATTACTCCATATGACCAAGTTAGAAGGTCTTTAAGCTTAAACTTTGGTATTTATCCAATGCTATGTGACATGTTTAATACTACAGATCAAATTTTAGATGAAGCTAAAAATGTAGTATTTAAATTAGGAATAACTGAACCTGGAGATGATATAATAGTTGCTGCTGGTATGCCTACAACTCATACAGGTGGAACTAATATGTTAAAAATCGAAAAAATATAATACAATAAAATAAAAAGATAATGCCTAAATTTAAGTAGGCATTATCTTTTCATTTTATATCTTTATTCAAACTTAAATCCTTTAAGTAAATCAGCTAAAGAGGTTCCATCTTCTTCATTATCAACATAATTTAAATATTCTTTATTAGTCTCAACAGCCTCTTTTATGCTTAATGCAATTTTTTTGCTTTCGTTGTCAATACTTAATACTTTTACTTTAACCTTTTGACCCACTTCTAATACATCAGAAGCTTTTGCAATATTATCATCTGTTATTTCAGTAATATGTACTAAGCCTTCAATTCCATCAAACAGCTCTACAAAAGCACCAAATGAAGTTAATCTACATACTTTTCCTTCTACAACATCGCCTTCTTTTAAATCTTTGCTATGTAAAGTCCACGGTTCTTGTTCAACATCTTTTAGAATTAGAGATAATCTCTTCTTTTCCTTATCCACACTTCCTATAAATACTTCTACTTTATCACCTTCTTTTACAACTTCTTCTGCTCTATTAACTCTTTTCCAAGATAAATCTGAAAGGTGAATTAATCCTTCTACTCCACCTATATCTACAAAAGCTCCAAATTTAACTATCTTTTTAACAACTCCAGATCTCTTTTCTCCTTCTTTTAAAGTATTCCAGATTGCTTTTTGATTTTTTTCATATTCTTCTTCTTCAAGTACCCTTCTTGATGCAACTATTTTATTATTTCTGAAATCTAATTCAGTTATCTTAGCCTCTAATTCCTTTTCAAGTAAAGTACTAAGTTCAATTCTCTCCCTTGACGCAAGTGATCCTGGAATAAATATCCTTATATTTCCATAATAAGCTACTAAACCACCTTTAACTTCTTCTTTTACTTTTACAATTATAACTTTTCCTTCATTATAAGCTGCTTTCAGATTTTCTTTTTCTGTTATTTCCATAGCTTTTATTAAAGAAAGTTCAACATAACCTTCTCCATCATTAGGTGAAAGTACATATACTGTAATTTCATCTCCCACATTAACTACTTCTCTAGGATCTTTATTATCCATAGATACTTCTTCTTTTGAAATTAATCCATCAAAAGCATAATTTATATTAACACTTACATCCTTATCACTTACTTCTATAACTGTACCTTTTAATATTTCTCCTCTATTTAATTTCTTTACATCATAATTATCAAAGAAATCATTCATTGTAACTTCTTTTTCTTCATTAAGCATTTTCAAATCCTCCTAAAAATAAACTATCTAATTACAATATTAATCTAAGTAAACCTTTAATACAAGTAAACTCATATATTTATAAAAATATTTTACTTCTGATTGCAACAAATAATATTATATAACACTTTAAGAGTTATATAATATTATTAAAAGATAGTTTTAATAACCTTTTAGTGATATATTAAACCCTAATCCTGTAATTTAGTCTATTTTGAGTAAATTCTATCATTGTGTGATTATTCTTTTTTTTATATAATTAATACATACTTAATTTATGGGGGGGATAAATATTAGAAAGAATAATAGGAAAAAACTTTTTATATTACTTTTAACACTTTTATTTACATTTTCCGGTTTATCCTTAGATATAATATCTCTAGGTAATACAGATCAGCTTCAAACTAACATTGCACAAGCTAAATCAAAATCTAGTAGTTCCAAAAGTTCTCACAGTTCAAAAAGTTCTAGTAGTAAAAGAAGTTCTAGTAGTAAGAAAAGCTCATCTAATAGTTCAAGCAGTAGTGGATTTAAATCTGGTTCTGTAAGTAATTCTTCTACAGATAAAAAGAGTTCCTCTACTAGTTCAACAACTAGTGGAAATAGTAATTCTACTAATAAAAAGAATTCCACTACAAGTTCAACAAGTAGCGATTTTAAAACTGGTTCTGTAAGTAATTCTTCTACAAATAAAAATACTACTTCTACTAGTTCAACAACTAGTGGAAATAATACTTCTACTGATAAAAATAATTCCGCTACAAGTTCAACTAATGGCGATTTTAAAACCGGTTCTGTAAGTAATTCTTCTACAAACTCAACTTCTAGTGGAAATAGTACCACTAGTGATGAAGACAGTTCTTCTAGTAGTACAGGAAGTGAAAAAGGATTTAAAAGTGGTTCTTTCTCTACAAATAAAAATACTGATGATAAATCATCTGATGCAGATGGTAATAACCAAGAAAATGATACTAATACCAAAAGCTATGATTCACCACCTAGAGGAAATACATCTTATTGGCCATCATATAGTTATGGTAGTTATTTTTATAGACCATTTTATTTTGGCTCAATAACAAGTTTAATGATCAATGCTATAATATTAGCAATAATATTTATGATAATAATTGCTTTAATAAAAATATATCTAAAAAATAAAAGAAAATAATTGGAGGTAAATTTATGGGAATCTTCTCAAGAATGTCAAATATGATAAAAGCAAAAGTAAATAATACTTTAGATGAAATGGAAAATCCAATTGAATTATTGGATCAAAAGTTACGAGATATGGAAGAACAATTTAATAAAGCAAAATTAAATTCTGCTCAAATTCTAGGTAATGTTCATGAAATAGAAAAAAAATTAAACTTAGCTAAAAAGGAATCTGCTGATTATGAAGAAAAAATCAAACTTGCATTAAGCAAAGGAAATGAAGATCTAGCAAAAAAAGCTTTAGCTAGAAAAGTTGAAATTGACAAAAAAGTCTCTTCTCTTCAATCAAGTTATGATAATTCAAAAATTCAAGCAGATGCATTAAAAGCCAATCTTCGTTCATTAGAAGAAGAGATTAACAAAACTAGAAACTACAGAGATGAAGCTGCTGCTAGATTTTCAAATGCTGAAGCTTCGCAAAAAGTTAATGAAGTGCTTGCCAATGTTCAAACAAAAAATAATTCCATTCAACTTGATAGCATAGAAAGAAAAATTCAAAGAAAAGAATCTCTTGCTCAAGGATTAGGAGAATTAAAAGATTTAGACAATTTTGATAGTGAGTTTGAAAAGTTAGATGAAGTAGATTTAGATCTTGAACTTGAAAAATATAAAAATAATCTTTAGGTGATATATATGGATAAAGATCTCGACTTTATAGAAACTGAGAGAAACTATTGGGGAAAGATATATACAGAAATAATGTTTGCATTAAATGAGGTTTCCCCTTTTATAGAAGAAAAAAAATTAAAACAACGAAAATATTATTCTAAGTCTGATGCATTAAAAGAATATATTAAGCTATTAGATTCAGCAGAAACTGATTGTAAAAAAAAATCTCTATTTTCTATATTTAAATCTAACCCTACTATTTCATTGTTGCAAGATTATAAAGAAAAAAATAGAGAGGATTTCACTCAACTGGAAAAATGTTATAAATGTACATGCTTAAATTGTTCATTTGAGTGTAATTTCAAATCATGCTCAGCTTGTAGAAGCAACTCATTATTAAGTTTTTGTGATAAAGATAGAGTTAATATTCGAAAGTTTGATAACTTTACCTTTGATCTTACTAATAATGATACTGGTATTTCTTCTAAGTATAAGGCCTTAGCTGTAATAGAGGACTGTACGATTAAAAAACAATATATACTACTTGAAAACTTAAGAGATGCAAATGATAAATTAGTGTTATACTATTATCCTGGAATAAAAGAAGATACCTTTGGTGAAATAACTAATGTTGAAGAATTTGACTTCATTGTTGAAACTTATCAAAATGCTTAAAGAGGTGGCAACTAGCCACCTCTTTAATATACTATCCTTCATCATACATAGAAAACTGCTGAACTTCTAAATGCTTTCTTTTTTCCATCTCATTATAACAATAATTTATTATATCACTTCGTTTTATTATTCCTATAAAAATTCCATTATCATCAGTAACCGGAACAAAATTCTGGCTAACCGCTAAAGTTATCAATTCTTCTATATTCGAAGTTATAGATACTGATTTATGATTTATTCTTCTTTCAATATGTTTTACTTTAACAGATTCAGTGTTCTTAAAATTCAAATCTGGGGTGTTCTTTAACTTCCAAAGTAAATCCCCTTCTGTTAATGTACCTACATATTTTCCTTCTCTGTCTATAAGCGGTATAGCTGTATATCCATGATGCTCCATTTTCTCCATAACTTGTCTCATTGTCGCTTCTAGATTTTCATATACTACTTCATTTTTAGGAGTAAGAAAAAAGGCTATATTCATAACTAAAATCCTTTCCTAAATAAATTTATTATAATTCCATGCTACAGATTATTCTTTAAACGAATTCAATATCACATTCTATATAATATTTCTATATTTTGTAACATGTCCTTTTTACATTTTATCATACTTTTCACAAAATTTCTTCAGTAATTTCTTATATATTTGTTACATTTTCTTTATTTTCATCTAAATTATTAAGCTTATAACAGTATTTCAAATAAGCTTCACTCTTAAGTATACTATTATTTTCTATGTAGATTTCTTCATCTTTCAATGTCTTTTTTATAGAAACTTCACATAATATATTATTTTTACATTTAGGGCATGCTCCTACAGCTGCAAATCTCCAATTAAGTAATTTTAAGGGCGTTTCTAAATTTACTTTTTTATTACATTTCGGGCATAGTAATTTTAAGTCTTCTTCGTCTATATTACGTTCTTTTAGGTTTTCCACATTTAATGCAGGCATGTTATAAATATCATTAATTATATAGTTCTTAATAACTCTTGAATTATATATTCTTTTAAAAACTTCTACTGTATACTCCGCATCATTTAATGCATCATGAAGTTTACTCTCATCAATCTTTATTTTTAGTTCATCTAAAGCTGATTTAAGACCTAATGCTTTTTTATGCACTAATATTTTCATTGCATATTCTTGTAAATCTAAGTAACCATTAATCCATTCTAGCTGTTTATAATTATGATAATTAGAATTTATGATTAATTCTACAATATCATCTTTCGCCCATGAACATAAAACATCACCATCTTCAAACATATCTCGTAATTTACTCATAGCTTCTTCAAATGAGATGCCTCTATCCTTTAAGATTTCCATGTCAATTTTAGTTATTTCATTTACTATTGGATTAATAATAGGGAATATAGTCGGTTTTATATATTCTCTCATACTACATACAGGTTTCATATATTTATCAACCTTTATAGCACCAATTTCAATTATTTCATTTTCAATACCAACTTCTTTAAGCTCACTATGTTCATCAAAAAAATCCTTGTAATATTTAGTTATCCCCTTCATTCCATTAAATTCCAAGTCAATAATAATATATGCCATAATAATTTAAGAAGGCTAATTCACCTCCTTTTACTCCTCCCCTATCTCTATTCCTGCAAGTCTCATTAAATGTATTGCATTTTGAGTTTCGCTTTTTCCTTTTCTAAGTAAATAATCAAATTTAATCTTATTATTTTCATAATATTCCCTGAAATTATAATTTACGATTTTACTGTTTTTATATTCCAAATCGCACAATTCTAAATCGTGAGTAGATACAAGACCTACGCCACCATATTTTATTAATTGATTTATTAAAACTGTAGCACCTATATGCCTATCTTTTGAATTTGTCCCTTTAAAAATTTCATCTAATAAAAAGAAGACTTTTTCGCCTCTCTTGCATGCTTCTATAAGTAATTTTATTCTTAATATTTCAGCATAAAATGATGATATGTTTTCTTGCAAATTATCTTTAGTTCTCATACAGGTATAGATGTTCATAATTCCACAAGAAAAATTCCTTGCGCAAACAGGTGAACCAACATAACTAAGTAAAAGATTTACACCTAAAGTTCTCAAAAATGTACTTTTACCAGACATATTTGAACCTGTAATAACGGCGACTCTTTTTTCCCCATTAAATTTAAAATTATTTTTAATTGCCTTTTTACCAATAAGCGGATGTCCTATATTTTCTCCTTCTATTATATCATTATCCAAAATATTAGGATAAACCCAATCTGAATTTTCAAATGCAAGATTTGATATGCTACTCAGTGCGTCTATTTCACTAACAACATTAATCCACTGTTCTATACACTCACCATTTTTTTCTCTCCACTTATAAAGACTTTTCATTAAAAAAACATCAGAAAAAAATAATATATTTAATAAAAAATAATATGAATTATATTTGCTATTTCCTATCCAATCAAAGATATCAGATAATTTTTCTAGTTCTTTTTTACAACTTACATTATCATTACTTAACTTACGGCAAAGCTGCTTAAGGTATTCACTATTGAATTTTTCTTCTTCTATTATAGCAAATATTTTTGAATATCCATTTATTACACTCTTTATTGATTCAAATAATTTTATCTCATGTTTTATACCGCTAGATAATATCTTTGATACTAAATAATTTGCCATTAAATTTAGCAACAAAAATGATTCTGGTAGTATATTCCCAATAATTAAACAAATAGACACAATAGTTATTAAAATAAATATACTTGCCCATACTATTCGTGATAAACCATATTTTCTTTGTATTTTATTCCATTCAATAAAAGATTTTATTTCCTTGATATTTGTCTCATTTAATACTCCTTCAACAAATAAATTCTGCCTATAATCTACCCTTTCTCCAAGTTCATTTATAGCTTCTTGCCTTAGTTTTATTTCTTCTTTTGAAAATCTTATTTTTAATTCTAGTAAATTACATAGTAATATACGTCCACCATAAGTTACAGTAGTATTTATATATTGAAAAATCGAATTATTTCCAAATACATCTAGATCATTTGTGAATGGATGCGTATAATCTAAAAACTCTTTGCCATCATCTTCAAATTCCTTAAATCTTCCCTCTATTCTTTTTATGCCTTTTTTATTTACTTCTAATAATATATCTTCCTTCCTCTTAGAATCTAAAATATTATTATGATAAATTACTAGGATCACAAATATAAATATTCCTAAAATTGATGATATAGCAATATTACCATAATCATTTTTTTTATAAAAAATATAATCTATTACTATCACCAGTATAAGTATTCCTAACCTGCTCCACCCAACTAAATTACTTTTCTTATTTAGAAAATCGCTTTTTTTCTCATGAATTAATATATTTTCCTCATAAATTTTTCTTGCCTTGTCTTTCATAAACTCTCCTTAAAATTATTCATCAAATTTTAATCCCATATATCTATATTTTACGTTATTATATAAATGTGTCAATAAACGCTTGTATTTTTTACCATGAGTTTTTATAATATTTGAACAAAAAAAAATCGCCAAGGCAACCATGATATAATCCCCTATAAAATATAAATCCAATAGAGTACAATAACTTAAATTTAATAAACTCCTTTAGCCGCCGATTTTTTTCAGCACATTCTGGATTTTCTGAGCTTGCCGAAGAAAAGGCCAGGCATATATATTTTATTTTTTATTCTTTAGGTTCAACGGCATTAGTTTATTTCAATATTTTCCATTTCAGTTTATCCCCTCAAAGGGCACGCTCCTAAAGAATAAAAAATAACTTTGACATTTTGAACTGTTCTCCGTCAAATAGACAGGAAGATGTTTAAAATATCAAAGCTTATTTTTCTATTCTATAAAGTTATTATTTTTCTAAGCAATTATATATTTGATTCAAATTATACTCCATAGCTTCTAGATAGCTTTTATTATCTTCTTGAGACTCTAAAGTATATATTGGAATTACTTTTGCACCAACTTCAGCTGCCAAAGTCTCAGAAACTTTAGGACTTGCTAATGACTCTGAAAAAATAGTTGTTATATTATTTTCTTTACAAAAATTCACTAGATTCTCTAATTGCTTTGGTGTTGGTTCACCTTCTCCAAATACATTTTCAACTGATTTTTGTTCCAATCCAAAATCCCTACATAAGTATCCAAAAGCTGCATGACCAGTTATAAAATTCTTATTTTGAAGTGTTTGAAATTTTTCATTATATTTATTGTATAAATCATCTAATTTTTGTTTAAATTCATTATAATTTTGTTCATAATATGCTTTATTTTCAGGATCTATCTCTATTAATGTATCTTTTATTGCTTCTGATTGAACTTGTGCTTCCTTTAAGCTAAGCCATGAATGAGGATCAATTGCCCCGTGTTCATGGTCATGTTCTTCTTCATGATTTTCATCTTCTATTGTTATAGAATCTACATTTTTACTTGAATCTACTATTAGTACGTCTTCATTCTTTATTACTTCATTAACTTTCTCTACCCATTCTTCTAATCCAAGTCCATTATATATAAACGCATCACTATTTATTAATTTTTCAAAATCTTTAGTTTTAGGTTCATAATCATGTGGTTCCATATTATTTGGAACTAAACAATTAATATCTACTTTATCTCCTGCTATCTCCTCAGCAAATTCTTTTAACGGAAAAATTGATACTGTAATGCTTGGTTTTGTCTCTCCATTTTTAACTGCATTCTTATCATTTGATTCTCCACATCCTATGATCATACTTCCTATTAAACCTAATAATACCCCTAAAAAAATTTTCTTTTTCATTATTACCTCCTATATGCAAATAATTCGCATTTGCACTCTTATAAATAATATTACTAGGAATAGATAAGTATGTCAATAAAATTATAATGGCTAATAAAAATAAGGGATATATTACTATAAACTTAAGTAATATATCCCTCGGCATTGAAATATGAAAATTTTAATTAAGCTTTCTGAATATTAATAAACATAATCGCTATATTCTATGTTCATATTCCTCTACCATTCTTTTTACCATTTCTCCTCCTACGGAACCGCATTGTCTTGCTGTTAAGTCGCCATTATATTCTTTAAATGGTACTCCTAGTTCTTGAGCTACTTCGTTCTTAAATCTTGATAAGCCCTGTTTTGCTTCTGGAACTAATGCTTTGTTTGACATTACAATCCCCTCCTTGGTTAATCTGGTATTTGCCAACATGATTAATAATTTATTTATCCTTGTTGACAATATTATTTTTACCAATATAGGCTTTTATATTCCTTGAAAAATATGGATTTTTATATTTTTTATTAACTTACAGTAATCATTAAACTATCAACAAATTTTTTATCTATTTGCGCAAGCGTTTGAGTTTCTTTATTTATTATATTAAGAAGTAAATTAGAAGCAATCGAATTAAGCTCATGCATATCATTTTGTGAAATGATACCTTTTTCTTTTATCTTCTTTAAATAATTGTTCATTTCCCTAAAAAATCTAAGCACTTCATACCTTACAAGATCATGGCATACAGATTCATCACTTATATTAAATAATCTCCTTTCCAAATCAAATATTTTTAATGGGAAAAATAAATATACATTTTCATCAAACATTTTTTTCATATCATACTTCCAACTTTTTACTACATTAAATTTATATGAATGAGTATTTTCAGCATTAATTTTAAATTCCAACATGTCTGGCACTTCCATATTTGAATTCAACATAATAATATATGGACTGTTTTTATTTAATTCTGCCTTACTCTTTTTATTTCTTAACGCTTGTTTTCCACCAAACAAACTTATTATTTTATTTGATTCTTTAGATAAGTCATCTCTAAAGATAATTATTGCTCGATTTTCATTATCTTCAATTTTAAAATTAATTTTATACTTTATTTTTTTATATTCATTTTCTATTTGAATTACAATATCAAATTCTTCTTTTGATTCTTTGCTACTTTCTATATATCTAACAATCGAATTTAATGCTTCCCATCCATCACAGTATATAGAATTAAAAAAATCAATCACCGGAACCTTATTATCAAAATAGAATAAATTTTTTATTATTTCTAACAATTCTATTTCAGATTCATTTTTTTTACTTATATAATAAAATCCATTTTTATTTATAAATTTATCTTCAAATTTATAATATCGTCTTTCTACTTTATCCTCTATGATCCTATCACATTTATTTTCATAGGGATTTTTCTTTGCTACTCTTTTTAAAAAAAGTAATTTATCCATAATATTTTCACCTCATAATGGATTATCACCACAATATTATTATACTATACAACTATCTTCTATTTTTCAATTAATATATCTTACAAATTAATTTTATTAAGTTTATATATATATTATGATTTAATTAAATCTCATTCTACATTTGAATTTTTAATTGCTTCAGCTATATAGTATATCTATGTTATACTATTTAAATAAAAAAATCGTAACACTGTGTGTTACGATTTTGGCAGGGGCAGTAGGATTTGAACCCACAACCAATGGTTTTGGAGACCACTACTCTACCGTTGAGCCATACCCCTAAGACATTTAGTATTTTATCATACATTATGTGAATATGTCAACAAAAATTTAATAATAATTATTACATTTTATACTCCACTAAAATAATAATATAGTGTATATTAACATTTCATTGAAGTATTTTATGGTAATAACATCTGAAATAAATAATTTAAAATTACCTATGAAGATGGAATTAAATATTTCACATCACTTGCAGAAGAAGTTACTTTAAAACTAATACCAGAACTATTTGTTAAGGCATGGGGATATAATTGTTCAGTACCAGGACCAACTATTATAGTAAAACCAAATGATAAAGCCTGCATTAGAGTCATTGCATGGACTAGAAGTGCTTAATGATATGATTGTGTTCCGCCAATAGATCCATCGCCTTATATCGAACCTGGTGTAAACAATAAAATACATCTAAATTGTAATATAACTTATAAAGTTATGAAATTTAGATGTATTTTATTATCCTAGTTTATTCCTATTAATATTTACTATGCTACTTTTTCAAAGTATGATTTTCCTACTCCACACAACGGACAAACCCAATCGTCAGGAATATCTTCAAACTTTGTTCCAGCTGCAATTCCATTGTCTGGATCGCCTACTGCCTCGTCATAAATATAACCACAGACTGTACAAATATACTTTTCCATAATAAATTCCTCCTAAAATAAAATTATAATTCTTTTAGATTATTTTTTCTAATCTTCTTCCCCTGTGTCTTTCTTTTATTTTTTCATTAGTTAACTATATGAAGTCAGCCTTTTTATTTTGTTGATGATAACTTAATTACTCTTTATTTCTATTTATAATTTGTAACTGGTTATATCCACAAATAATTTCACAGCTTGGACAAATCATATCAATTAATTACTAGTATCTTTTTTTATTTTTAATTACCTAAATTTCATACAACTAAAACATAGCACTCTCCATATTATAATTTCAAAAAATAAATAAAGAATAATACTAGCCTTCAAGTATAATTTTCTTTACACACAAAAAAATTAAGAAAGGCAGGCATTATCCAATGAATAATTTTACCTTTACTAATAATAAGTGTAAAGATAAAAAACATAAGTATTAATGAAATCAATCCAGTGGAATTATTTCATTTTTATTTTATAATCAATGTCAGACTTATAATAGCATTCTTTAAGATGGCTAAAATGTATGTCATATAAAAAATCTAAGAACATCAAAATTCTATAGTATATATGGGTTTCTGTAGATTATATCCACAGCACATAATCTTATAAGCTGTTTCAACTCTATAGTTCTTTACGCACTGAACTTGAAAATATAAGAATTAGAGCTCTAGTAAAAATTGTTGGAAATATAAAAGATGTTGTTAAAAGAACTTCTGAGAGAATCACAGTAAATATTTCGCAACTAACTAAGTTAGCAAAGTTAATGATTTATGTACTTTGTATTCCCACATATATCCAACTAACTTTTAATATTTCAAGTTAAATCAAGTCTTACCAATTAAATATAATCCTAAATTATAAGTATTATTTTTACTTTTCTCAGTATGACCATTTTAAAATTTGTATGGTACTCAATAATACATTATCTTAAATTGGACACATAAAGAAATTTTATAGGTAATTATAACTTTTATATTTGTACGAAAGATAGGTAATTAAATATAAATTATATGTATAGCTATTATAAATATTATATTATTTTCCATAAAAATTTATTAATTCTAGGTAGTTTTTACAGCTTACATTATAATTTATTCTAAAACTTGTCTAAAAGTATTTCTATTTCTTTGTTATCTATATTCCTCATAATACCATATTATTTTTCTTAATTCAATAATCTTCATTAATTGTTATTTTTAATCATTATTATATTATACTTATTTAGTATTTAATATTATTTAATGTAAAATTATTTACTATATCTGAAATCTAATATCTAAGATTTATAAAATATATCTTTAACTCAATTTCCAAAGTCATTTTAAAAATAAAAATTTAACATTATATATATGTTGCAAATCAGTTTCTATCTTCAGACGCATAATCTAACTATTGCCTAAGTAGAAAACATATTTATATTTCTTATAAACTTTTCAATTGCATTTCTAACTTGTGGTAAAGAATGATAAAGCACATTGTAATAACACAAAATAGAAAAATTCCCCTTATAAATCTATAATTTTAATATTTATAAATAATTTAAGATTTACCCAGATTTTATAATAAAATCTGTCTCAAAACGCAATTTAACAATATATTTAACAATAATTATCATTTGATATTTATTGTTCCCAGATGTATATTTAACTTAAATAATAATTAAACAATAATAAATATAATATCAATATAGTATATATTTTTAATAATAAATATACACTGATGAAATGAGGCGAAAAAATTGAATTATAATATTTTAATAGGTGGTAGTGCTGGTCAAGGCATGGATACCATTAGTGACTTTCTTGAAAAGTCGCTAAAGAAAAAAGGGTTTTATGTATTTTCTAACAAAGATTATATGTCAAGAGTTAGAGGTGGTCACAATTATACTCAAATAAGGTTTGGAACAGATCCCATTTATTCTCATGCGAATGAACTAGATTTGATATTAGCTCTGGATGAGAATACAGCACATCTTCATATAAATAACTTAAAAGAAGATGGATCACTTATTTTAGATGAATCTATTAATATATCAGATCCGAGGGCTATTAAACTACCATTAATTAAAACTGCCACAACTCTTGGAATATCACGTGGATTTACTTCTGTAGCTGCTGGAGCAGTACTAAAATATTTCTCTTTAAATGGTAGTGTTGATGATTTATTTAGCAAAAAATTAAAAGAGCCAATAAGAAGTAAAAATATTGAAGCAATACATCTTGGATATGATTTAATAAATTCAAAATATAAATTGAAAGGCAAAGATTTAAGTAATCATATCTTAATAAATGGTAATAACGCAATTGCTCTTGGTGCCATCGCTGGAGGTTTGGATTTTTATTCAGCTTATCCTATGACACCAGCCACAAGTATAATGACTTATTTATCAAAACATCAAAAAGATGTCGATATAGTTGTTGATCAAGCAGAAGATGAAATAAGTGCCATAAACTTTGCAATTGGTGCATCGTATGCTGGCGCTCGCGCAATGACTGGTAGCTCAGGTGGTGGTTTCTCACTAATGGTTGAATCTCTAGGGCTTGCTGGCATAGCAGAAATCCCACTAGTTGTAGTTGATTCTCAAAGACCCGGTCCTGCTACTGGGCTTCCAACAAGAACTGAACAAAGCGATTTAAGTTTTATTTTAAGTGCATCACATGGTGAATTCCCTAGAATAGTTCTAAGTGTTAGAAATGCAGAAGATGCATTTAATCAAACTGTTAAAGCATTAAATATTGCAGATAAATATCAGACAGTAGTCTTTCTATTAACAGATCAATATACCGCCGATTCTAACATTACAATCCCTATGTATGACTTAAGTAAAGTAAAAATAGAACGACATGTTGCATCAGAAAAAGATATTGCTTCTGATGAAGTATATAAGAGATATAAAGTTACTGAGAATGGAATTTCTCCAAGATTAATTCCTGGTAGTGTAAAAGGTCAAGTCGTAATAATTGATAGCGATGAACATACTGAAGAAGGTCATATCACTGAAGAATCAGAAGTAAGAATCTCTCAAATGGAAAAGAGATTTAGAAAAATCAGTTCAATAATAGAGGATGATTTACAAGAGCCCGAATACTTTGGTGCAGATTCTATTGATATACTTCTTGTTGGCTGGGGTTCAACTTATGGTGCCTTAAGGGATGCTGTTAAATTATTAAATGATAGTGGCATAAAAACAGGTGCATTAAGCTTTGGAGATATCTATCCTCTTCCACAAAAGAAATTAAAAGAATATAAAGAAAAAGCTAAAAAAATAATTAATGTTGAACAGAATTTCACTGGTCAATTTGGTAAACTAATAACTCAAGAAACAGGAATTTTAATGGATTACAGCATATTAAAATATGATGGCCGCCAAATTATTGGTAGTGAAATTGCAGACAAAGTAAAAAAGGAGGCCTTTTAAATGATAGAATTAAAATCTTTTAATAGTACTGATGAAAATACTTGGTGTCCTGGTTGCGGTAATTTTGCTATATTGGCAGCAATAAAAGAATCCTTATTTGAACTTGGCTTATCTCCTAATGAAGTTGTTATGGTATCTGGGATAGGACAAGCAGCTAAAACTCCCCATTACTTGAAAGCAAATGTATTTAATGGGCTTCATGGTAGAGCACTTCCTCCAGCACAAGCCATTAAAATAGTAAATAAAAAACTTAATGTAATAGTTGTTTCCGGCGATGGAGATACTTACGGTGAAGGAGGAAATCACTTTTTGCATAATATAAGAAGAAATGTAGATATAGTACAGCTTGTTAATAACAATCAAATTTATGGTTTGACAAAAGGCCAAGCATCTCCTACAACTGCAAGAGGACAAACAACTTCTATGCAATTTGAAGGAACTTATACCGATCCTTTAAACCCATTAGCTGTTGCAATAGCAGCTGGAGCAACATTTGTTGCTAGAAGCTTTTCTGGTGAAAAAGAACATTTAAAAGAAACAATAAAAAAAGCGATAAATCATAAAGGTTATGCATTAGTAGATATACTTGATCCATGTATTTCATTTAATAAAGTAAATACTTTCAAATGGTATAAAGATAGAGTCTATAAATTAGATGAAAATTATAATCCAAAAGATAAAATTAAGGCCTTTGAAAAAGCCCAAGAATTTGGTGATGATGGGATTCCAATAGGAATAATATATCTTGATGAAACAAAGAAGACTTATCATGAATCTCACCCAGTATTACAATCTGGAATTAATATTATTGACAAAAAACGTGAACCAGAATATGCCCAAAAATTATTAGATAAATTCTTATTTAATGATTAAAAATATAATTTAGAAGAAAAATCTCAGAAATAATTTTCTGAGATTTTTTTCTAAATAAAACCGTAAATGCAGCTTCGCACACAGCTTCTGATAAATCTTCATTTTTACCAACATCATCCATTCTGTAGTCCAATATCCGGTTTACTTGCGTTATGTTCCATGTGTCCTATAGTGCTTACTTCATGCCTTCTCATTACAAGTAATGTACTTACCTTCGACTTGTCTTCCTAACGTTCCCGGCGACTCAGACTTCTTTCAGTATGCCCGCTCGCAAACATATTTGGCAAACAAAAAAAGCCACAGTACAACGTACTGCGACAATTGTGGCAGGGGCAGTAGGATTTGAACCCACAACCAATGGTTTTGGAGACCACTACTCTACCGTTGAGCCATACCCCTAGGACATAAATGATTATATAACATCCTAAAAAATAAAGCAACATTTTTTTATGTTTTCTAGAGAATATTATCTATTTAACTTCTTCTTCCAAATTATTGTCAGTATTATTAGCTACATCGAGTTCCACAATATTTGATAATTCTTTAATATTATATAATATTAAATCATCAAAACTCATATTACCATAATATTTCCAAAGTTCTACAGTTTTATAGTATTTAGCTTCTGGATTTGACTCAGTTCCTTCTGTTTTCATTGAATCAATATCTATTAATCTATTTATATCTACAAGATCATCTCCATCTTGAATTATAACTACTTTTTCTGGATCTAAATTCTTTTCTTTCACTAAATCATTTATATCATTATTCTGAAGTTTTATAGTACTTAAATTTAATGATTTTGCTATATAATCAAATCTATTATCTAAAATTACAAAATTATAATTTTTAAGAGCATTAATATGCTTATTATAATAACTTATTTGTTTATCAAATTCTTTTATAGATTTATTATAATTTTCTTCATAGTAATCTCTATTTTTAGGATCTTTATCCTGTATAGAATTTTTTATGTTATATAATGCTATCTTATATTCTTCTATTCCTTCAAAATAGTAAGGATTCTCTTTTACATCTCCATTATTATCGAAATTTAGAAGTCTTATTCCTCTTGATAAATTTATTATTCCCAAATTTCCTTTTTTCAACTTACTTATAAAATTTGATATCCATGGCTCAAAATCTGTTCCAGTATATATAAATAAATCCATATTAGATACATTCTTTACTACATCATCATCAAATTCAAAATTTTTAATATCCTTTTCATCTGTTATCATATATTCAACATTGTGCTTATTTCCAATTATCCTTTTAACCATTTCAGCTTGAGGTTTATTTACAGTAATTATATTTAAATATATATCTCTAAATTCATTCTTTTTACTCTCTGTATTTGCAAGTAATGGACTTTGGAATATTGTCATTCCAAATGACAATATTATAGTTATAAAAACCATTATAAAAGTGACTTTTTTCAAAAGTTTGCACCCCCATTAAGTATTAATTACACATCCCAAACTTATACCGATATACATAATTATTTCTATTAATTTTATATAATTATAAATATAATTTATTAAATATTTAAGGTTTTCTTTAATTATATTTATATTAACAAATATAACATTACTATTTTTATATTATATCAATTTTTATATTATAAATATATAGTATTATGCTACTAAAGTATACATATTTTATTATTTTTAATTATATTTATTTGGTTTTTATAAAGATTTGATATAAAATAAAGTAATGATAAATTCATAAGCTGCAATAATATTAATATTAAGGAGGCTTTTATACATGATATTTAAAATAAATAGCGTAGAAGATACTACGCAACTTGGTATAAATTTAGGTAAATTACTTAAAAGTGGAGATATAGTTTGCTTAACTGGAGATTTAGGTACAGGAAAAACACATATTACAAAGGGAATTGCTAAAGGCCTAGGTATTGAAGATAATATAACCAGTCCAACTTTTACTATTGTAAATGAATACGAAACTGGAAGATTAAAGTTAAATCACTTTGATGTATATAGAGTAAGCGATCCAGATGAAATTTATGCCATAGGTTTTGATGACTATATTTTTTCTGATGCTGTTTCTGTTATTGAATGGGCAAATTATATTGAAGAAATTCTACCACAAGATTTTCTTCATATATTAATAGAAAAAGATCTTAGTCAAGGTGAGGATTATAGAAAAATAACCATAACTCCATATGGAGAAAAATATAATTATATAAAGGAGCTTACATTATGATTACACTAGCTATTGATTCGTCTTCAAAGGTAGCTACTGCTGCTTTAATTAAAGATGATACTCTACTTGGAGAAATAACTTTAAATGATAAGAAAGAACATTCTGTAATACTTATGACAATAATTCAGGACTTGTTAAAATTTCATAAACTAGATGTTAATGATATAGATGGTTATGTAGTTTCTAAAGGGCCTGGTTCTTTTACAGGTCTTAGAATCGGAATGGCTACTATAAAAGGTCTTAGCTTTGGTAGTAATAAACCTTACGTAAGTATTTCAAGCTTAGATGCATTGGCTTATAGTGTTTCTGCTTTTGATGGAATTATCTGTCCTATTATGGATGCTTTAAGAGACAGTGTGTACACTTGTTTGTATAAATCTTCTTATAATAGCTTAGAAAAACTTACTGACTACTCTGCTCTTGACCTTGATGAACTTATAGAATTAATTGAATCAAGAAATGAAAAAGTAATTTTTATAGGTGATGGTGTTGATAAATATAAAGATTATTTAATTAAAAACTGTCCTAATTGTAACTTTCCACCTAGCCATTTAAACTTAGTTCGTGCTTCTTCTTTAGGTGAACTAGGAAGTAAACTATTAAAGGATGGTAAATTTGACGATCCAAATTCTAGTCCTATATATCTAAAGAAATCTCAGGCTGAAAGAGAATATGAGCAAAGGATGAAACTAAACAATGAATGTTCAAATTAGAATTATGAATGAAAATGATGCAGTTGAAGTTGCTAAGATAAGTATACTTAGCTTTTCATCACCCTGGAGTACTGAATCATATATCCAAGAAATAAAGAATCCAGTTGCTTTATATCTTGTTGCAGTTATTAATAATAATATAGTTGGTTTTATTGGAACATGGAACGTATTGGATGAATCACATATAACTAATGTAGCAGTTCATCCGGACTTTAGAAAACAAAAAATAGGTTCTCTTCTTTTAGAAAATCTTATAAATACATGTGAAAAACAACATAATACTTCATCATTTGATTTAGAAGTTCGTGCTAATAATATTCCTGCTCAAAAACTTTACTCAAAATTTGGCTTTAAAAATAATGGTATAAGAAAAGGGTATTATACTGATAATAAAGAAGATGCTATTTTAATGTGCCGATAGCATTATATCTTTTTCCTAATATCTGATATATAAGATATAATATTAATAGACATATAGGATAAGTATTATCTGCTACATAATACTTATCCTATATACTACTTTGTAAGTGAATTTTCAATAATAATAGTACTAAATAATTTTTCTATAGTTTTATTATTTTTAGGCAATATACATTTTTCTTTATTATTAGGAATAATAAAAACAGAATGCACCCAAACTTTGCATCCTGTTCATATTAATCTTAATAACTATACTGCTTTATTTGTAATTTTTGTTATCATTTCGCTTCTTCTTCCTCATCTACTGGGAAATTACGAACCACATAAATTTCAACTCTTCTATTTTTAGCTTTTCCTTCTTCTGTGTCATTTGAAGTTTTGGGCTTATATTGACCATAAGCTTGAATTGAAACATTCTCTTCTTTAATTCCACCATAAGAAACCATAAAATCCATAACATTAATTGCACGAGCTGCACTTAAGTCCCAATTCGAACGGAATTTATTATTACTTATTGGAACATTATCAGTATATCCTACGACTCTAATCTGATTGTCTAATTCTTTAAGCATATTAGATATTTTTAATAATATCGGTGATACATCACTTAATACTTCAGCATCTCCTGAATCAAATAAAGCAACATCTTGTATTGCAATTTCCAATCCTTCACCATTGAGATCAATTTTTATTCTGTCTCCATAGCCCTCTTGCTCAATTTCTTCTTCTAAATTCTTCTTTATTTCAGTCATTTTAGTGTCTTCTATTTGACTATCACTCATTCCTGTAGTATCTGATCCATCTGGTCCTCCTATAGATACAATTGAATTTCCATCACCATCACTAATCCCAGAACCACCTGAAAAAATAACATTAAATTGTTTAGCTACATTGTTAAATTTTTCTTTATCAATTTGTCCCATTGCAAACATAGTAATAAACAAAGCTAGTAGAAGTGTTAGCATGTCCGAATATGGAAGAAGCCATGTTTCATCCATATGCTCTTCATGGTTTTTCTTTTTCTTCCTCATCACTGTTCTCCTTTAAAATAATTTATAATTAATTATTCTCTTCAAATATTTTTCTTTGCTTCGGCTCCAACATACCTACTAATTTTCTTTCAATGCTCTTTGGATTATTTCCAGCTTGAATAGCTAACACTCCTTCAAGGATAATATTCATATTCTCTACTTCTTTCAAGGATTTTCTTTTTAACCTATTAGAAAAAGGATGGCAAATTACATATCCAGTAAAAATTCCATAAACTGTTGCAATAAATGCATTGGATATACTTGAACCAAGTTTCTCAATATCATTAAGATTTCCAAGGGCACCAATTAATCCAATAACTGCACCTAAAACTCCAAGTGTTGGCGCTGAGCCACCCGCTGTTGCAAAAATAGAAGCACCTAAACGATGTCTCTCTTCCAAACTTTCTATTTCTATTTCTAATACTTCTCTTATCAAATCCGGATCCAATCCATCAATTACCATTTCAAATCCTTTTTTCATAAACTTATTGTCTAGACCTTGTATGGTACTCTCAAGAGATAACAATCCCTCTCTTCTGGTTGATTGAGACATTCCTACAATCTGTGTTACAATTTCAGCTGGATCCTGTGTATTCTTATCACTGAAAAGAACTCCTATAATTTTAGGAATTTTCTTAAAGTCTTTTTTAGGAAAAGAATTCATTACAGCCATTATAGTACCAAGAATAATTATCATAATAGCCTCAGGATTTAATAACATAGTTATACTTGAGCCTATCATTAATAATCCTGAAATTACAATTGTAAGCCCCCCTAAAATACCTATAATCAAAAATATATCCATTTTTTTCTCCTTTGCAAATTGTTAAGCCTTTACAGAAATTTTCAAATTTCTGCAAATTCATTCTTTTTATTGTTTCTTATAAAATCTCCTTTTCTGCATAATACTCGCATTTTTACAAAAATATATTTTTGTAAGTTAAGTTTTATGATTGAAAAGTTAAGATATAATTCTAAAATTAATATCCCCATTATAATTAATCAATTTTTAAATACATAATGCTATTATATCATGTATTCATATCAATGCAAACAGGCTATTTTCCTAAGTTTCTCTTATGTCTTTATGAGATAATCAGCACCATTTTATAACATGAAACAATACTCTTTTTTCTATTTAAAATACCATATTTCTATGTGTTTTTTGTATTTTGGGGATATTTTTTTAAAAAATAATGTATTTTTCTGCTTATATATAAAAATCAACAAATTAAATTTTATACCTAAAAATATAAAAAACCTAGTGTAATATAAATTATCACTAAGCTTTATTTATGTTAGGACTTATATAATTTAGGCAATAACATTATTGTTTGGATGATTTTAATCATATAACTATTTTAATACTTCTCTTTCTGATGATCCAAAATTCGGTTTAACTTTAAATATTGAAACTGAAACTCTCTTGTATAAAAAATAAGTAGATACTGATACAACTAATGCTTTAACTCCATTTAATGGTAATAGACCTACTGTTATATATTTGATTAATTCTGATTGTGACATTTGCATACCATACGCAGGTAATAAGAGATAAACATTAGCTAATATTCCTACTACCTCTATTGAGATAGCACCTACAATCATCCCCAATATTGCATTCTTTTTACTTTTATTTCTATGATATATAATTCCAGCTGGCAAAATTAACGCACTTCCTATAAGAAAGTTTGCTGTTTCTCCAACAAAACCAGTTCCACTTCCCTTTATTAAAATATAAAGTATGTTTTTAAATAATTCAATTATAACACCTGAAATTGGACCAAATCCAAACGCACCAATAAGTGCTGGTACATCACTTAAGTCCATTTTTAGCCAAGGAAATACAGGAATTATTGGTAGATCAATATACATAAGTATTACTGCAATGGCCGCTAATAAAGAAATTTTAATCATCTTGTTTGTTTTTTCCATAGTACTTTGCCTCCCCAAAATTATCTCCTGAGTGTAGCTTATTAAGCGCTTAAAAAATCTATTATTTTTTAATTTTAGTTTCCTATATATTTATAGTTTTTATACCCAATAAATAATAAAACCCCAATGAATATAATTCATCAGGGTTCACCATACTAAATAAATAATGATTTTTTAATTCCTAATAGGTTACCTTCTTTCATCCAGACTATACTGTTGGCTTCGGAGTTACACCGAATCTGCTTTTATTAAAGCTCGCGGGCTATACCGCCAGTAGGGATTTACACCCTGCCCTGAAGATATTTTAAAATATTTTTTATTTTTCCTATATATTATACATCACTCTATACTATAATTACAATATTTTATAATATTATTCTATTTTTTATAGCTAAACTATTTTAATTATCTATTTTTTATTTTTCATATTTACATACATTTTTATTAGTTCAACAGCATTATCTATTCCTATTCCACTGTCTAATGTTATATCATAGTTCTGCGCTTTTCCCCATTTATTATCAGTATAGTGAACATAATATGTTGATCTACATTTATCAAGCTTAGTTATTGTCTTTTCTATATTTTCCTCTGGCATATTATATTCATTTATAGCTCTTAACTTTCTTTTTTCAATATCTGCATGTATAAATACATTTATACAATTAGGATAATCCTTCAAAACATAATCTGCACATGCACCAACAATTACACAATTTCCTTCTTCTGCAACTTTCTTAATTGTCTTGCTTTGTGCTATAAATATTTCATCATCAATTGACAAAGTATATGGAGAACTTGAAAGTGATAATGCAAACAAATTTGTAGCTCTTTTTTCTGCATTCTTAAACATATCCTCATGTAATCCACTTTCTTCTGCTGCTCTCTTTAATAATGCTCTATCATAAAATGCAACCCCTAACTTATCTGCTAACTTTTCTCCTATCTTTCTTCCTCCACTACCATATTGCCTATCTATAGTAATAATAATATTCTTATTCATAAAACCTCTCCTTATCTATAAATATTGCTATTACATCATGTATATACAATTTTGTTATATTTATATTATATCAATTTCCCATAAATTAATATAATACTTATTATAATATTTTACTTCCATGTATCTCTATAGCTTTAGTATATTCTAAAATCATATCTCTATTTTCCTTATTAATACCTTTTCCCGGCATTATTAATATTTTTCCATTAGAATACTCAACTAACTCCTTTAAACACTTCATCCCTTCTATAGCATTTTCTTTTCCACCTTTAGTTAATATTCTATCACCTCCAAGCTCAACCAAATAATCAATTGCAGATTTTTTATCTTCAATCTCATCAAATGCCATATGAAATGTTATAGACATTGGCTTAGCCACATTTACTAGATCTTTAATTATTCTATAATCTATTTTATTATCCTTTATCGCACCAATTACTACTCCATATGCCCCTAAATTTTTGCACATTTCTATATCAGATTTCATTATTTCTAATTCATCATCTGTATAATAAAAGTCTCCACCTCTTGGCCTTATAATAACCATAACTGGTATGTTTAATTTTTCAATTGTCATTTTAATTGTTCCATAACTAGGGGTAGTTCCGTCCTCTAATAAATTATCACAAAGTTCAATTCTATCTGCCCCCCGCTTGGCAGCTAAAACCGCTTCTTTATAATTTCCAACACATACTTCAAATATAGCCATATAACTTTTCCTTCTGTAGATGTTGCATATTAAAATAGTTAGTATATAACTATTTTAATTCTATCATATTATCGTTTTCTTTTCTCTATTAGCTAACAACAATCCACTAGCTATTGCAGTAAATGGTGCTACTGTTATCAGTCCAAAACTCCCAATTAAAGTGTGTAGTATTTCTGAAGAAACATATTTTAAATTTAATATGTTTATTATTGGTGTTCCTTGTGCCATAAATACCATAAGAAGGCCTATATATCCCCCTGAATATGCTAAAAGTAATGTAGTCATCATAGTTCCCATTATAGATCTTCCAACATTTATTCCAGATTTAACCGCTTCAAGCTTTGTTATTTCTGGCTTCTTCTCCACTACTTCTGATACAGCTGAAGTTATATCAACAGCCACATCCATGACAGCTCCAGAAGATGCTATAAATATACTAGCTATAAATATCTTTGTTAAATTTAAACTTTCATATCCTGAATATAAAAGTGATTCAGAAAATGACATAACTGCACCATGAATTTTAAATTTACTTACAAAAAATAATGCCATAAAACATGTTACTAGTGCACCAGAAATAGATCCTAAAATAGCTGCTAAAGATCTTTTGTCTAGGCCATAAACTAAACCTATTATTACGCATATTAATATTAGTGTAGTTACCATTCCAACTATTATTGGATTATAACCAAGCAAAAATAATGGAATTAATACTTTCCACATAGCAAGTACAGTGAATATAAATGATAAAATTGATTTTATTCCTACAATACCTGCAAAACTTACTAAAACAACTACAAATATTCCTACTAGCAATAATTCATAATTTAATCTGTAATGATCTACAAGAGTAACTACTCTTATAGTATCACCTGTATAATCAACAGTAACTAAAACCTTATCTCCTGCTTTAAATAATTTATCCTGTTCAAGTGATCCCGATAATCTATTAGTCCCGGTTATGGTTCTTCCTTTAAATTTTCCTTGAAGTATTTCTATTTCACACAGTTGGTCTCCAACTTTTATAAGACCATTATTAACAATAAAATTTTCATCAGTACTTATAACTCTAGCTGATACCCTCTCAGTATTTTCATATATCTTCTGTGGAAATTTATTAGGTAATAGTATTAACAATATTATTGCTATTAAAGTTATAATTATTGGAATAGTGTTTCTTCTATGAATATCTTTAAACATCTAAATAATCTTCCTCTCACTTATGCAAACTTTATTAGTATTAAATAAAAATTTGCTCTAATCACATGAAAATTTAATATATTTCGTAATTAGAGCAACTTATTATTATTCTTTATTTTAAATTCAAAATCATATATCTTATTTTACTTTAGTTATTTCTTTTAACTTATCAAACACATTTGTATTATCATAATATCCTGAGAATAACTCTTGCCCTGCTCCCTTTGCCATCATAGCAACTGGTAGTCCTGTATGTGAATAAGAGCTATATGATACACCCGATTTATTATTCAAAATATGTGTTAATGTAACAGTAAATGGTTCATAGCTTCCATACATAACATATTCATTTTCATCTAATTTTCTATCCTCTTTTTGAATCATACTCTTTTCATAGGCTGCTTTTATTCTTGCTTCTTCTTCACTTGTTAGTACCATTCCACCTTTTGTTGATTCACCTGATGATCCTGCTCTCTTAAGTCCAAAATTCGCTTCAACATCTTTCATCGCATCATCAAATGATGTTTTATTTTCTCTGTACTTTGCCACATATCTATCAAATGCTGTGTATGAAATCTTTTGATTAGATAAGTTTTGTAAATAAGTATCATAATTTGTACCTGCAAATCCTATTGTAAGTCCACCCGTCTCATGATCTCCCGTAACTAAAATTAACGTTTCTTTTGGATGTTTATTATAGAAATTTATTGCTTCTTGTACTGCATCACTAAGAGCTTCTGTATCATTAATACTTGATGCTGCATCATTAGCATGGCCAGCCCAGTCAATCTTTCCGCCTTCAACCATCATAAAAAATCCTTTATCATTATCTAATAGCTCTATTCCTTTCTTAGTATAATCAGCTAATGTAAGTTCATTACCTGTGCGATCTAGATCATACTTTATTGCTCCGCTTTCTTTCTCAATCTCATTCTCTGGACATATGGCAATTACTTTATTGTCACCAGATTTTAAGCTCTTTATCTCTTCTTGTGTATCTGCTATCTTAAATCCGTTCTTTTCTGCTAATTTCGATATAGGTAATTTCCCTTGTTCTTTTACTTCTTTAGAATCATCTGATAAGAACTTTCCACCTGCAAAATAATTAAAGTTGGAATTAACAAGCTGTACTCCCATATCATAATAATTACTTCTTGCTGGCACATGAGCATAATATGCACCTGGCGTTGCATGATCTATATTTACAGAAGTTACTATACCTATTTTATATTCCAATTGTTTTTTCAATTTTTCAGTTATTGTTTCATAAGATTTAGTTTTTGTCTCATCCATGTTTATTACACTACTTAATGTTTTCTTACCTGTTGAAAGTGATGTAGCTGTTGATGCTGAGTCTGGACAAACTGATGTTGAATCATAAGTAGTCACAGTTCCTGCAACTGGGAAGTCCATAAAAGATAAATTCACTGGATTTGGGTAATTTCCTTTTTTAGGATCAATTACTCCATTCTTTTCTACACCTTTATAATATTGAGCAACTTGAATTTGTGGAAAACTCATCCCATCTCCTATAAACATGAATATATACTTTGGTGCCTTTCCATTATATTTAGCTGATTCTGATGTTGCAGCTTCCACTGGTTTTATAGGACTTATTGGATTATTTAATGTATATCCAATCCCAACCAACATAGTTAACGTAATTGTTGTTCCCACAATTCTTTTAGCAGTTTTATTCATTAATATCGCCTCCACTTTTACCATTAAAAGTTTTTATTTCAATTTAATTCTGTACTAATTATAGTATTATCAAATTAAAACAATTTTATAGTTTGGTAAAATTTGTATTATATGTATGTTAAATAAAACTCACCACATATATCCATAATCTAATCACGCTTTATCTGATGCATTAATGTAAATAGAACTCCTAAATTTAATATCAATAAATTTTATTCTGCCATTTCATAAAACTGCAAAAAATGGTATCTACTTGACTTTTCACTTTCAAGTAGACACCATTTTTAATTAATATTATAATTCTTCACCATTACTTGCTATAACATTCTTATACCAGTTAAAACTCTTCTTTTTATATCTATCTAAATTACCAGTACCATCATTATTTTTATCAACATAGATAAATCCATAACGTTTTTTCATTTCACCAGTACCTGCTGATACAAGATCAATACATCCCCAAGGAGTATATCCCATTAAATCTACCCCATCAATTACTGCTTCTTTCATTTCTTTTATATGATCTCTTAAGTAATCTATTCTGTAGTCATCATTAATTGACCCATCTTCTTCAATTTTATCAACAGCACCAAATCCATTTTCAACAACCATTAATGGAATTCTATATCTAGAATACAATTTGTTTAACACAGTTCTTAACCCTATTGGATCAACTTGCCATCCCCAATCGCTTGCTTTTAGGTATGGATTCTTTAACCCAAGAGACATGTTACCTCCAATTTGTTCTAAATCTTCTGGATGCGCGCTTATACAGTTAGACATGTAGTAGCTAAATGTATAGAAGTCTACAGTTCCTTCTTTTAAGATTTCTAAATCTTCATCTTCCATATGAATATCTATATTGTTTTCTTTGAAGTATCTAGCTGCAAAGTGTGGATATTCTCCTCTTACATGAACATCTCCACATAAGTAATTACTGATTTCTTCACTATTTTGAGCTAAGAAAACATCTTCTGGGTTACATGTATATGGATATAATGCTTCATAGGCAATCATACATCCAATCTTAAACTCTGAATTTATTTCATGTCCCATTTTTATAGCTTTTGCACTTGCTACAAATTGATGATGAAGTGCTTGGAATCTCTTTTGAGGATTATCCTTAATTTCACTTATAGGTCCACCCTTTTCATCAAGAAGAATTCCGCCTCCAAAGAATGCACCAAATGGCCTTGCAAGTATATTTATTTCATTAAATGTAAGCCAATATTTAACTAAATTCTTATATCTAGTGAAAATTGCCTTACAGTATCTTAAATAACAATCTATAACTTCTCTATTAGCCCATCCATCACCATTATATTTTTTAGTCAATCCATATGGAAATTCATAATGTGAAATTGTAACTAATGGTTCTATATTATATTTCTTTAATTCATTAAATACATCTTCATAAAATTTTAATCCTTCTTCATTTGGTTCAAGCTCATCACCATTTGGGAATATTCTAGTCCAGTTAATAGACATTCTAAATGTCTTAAATCCCATTTCTGCAAATAAAGCTATATCTTCTTTATATCTATGATAAAAATCTATCGCCACATGGCTTGGATAATAAGTTCCTTCTTCAAGTTCTGGTGTAATTCTTCTTGGTATTGTATGAGTTCCACCTGTTAATACATCAGATGTACTTAAGCCTTTTCCACCTTCTCTATATCCGCCTTCAAATTGGTTTGCAGCAGTTGCTCCACCCCATAAAAAACCTTCTGGAAATTTATCTGAATACTCTTTTAACATGTACACCTCTCCATTTCATAAATTACTTATAAATTGTTTACATATTTATGATACCATATATTAAATATATTTTTTCATTTCATTGACTTTTTGTAACAGATACCATTTTATAGGTATTTGTTTTTTTATAAAACAATGTGTTATTATTTATAATTTAACAATACATTTTATATTAAAGTTTATGTATTTTAATTGACTAAGGATACTAACCACCTTAAAATTATAGTAAATAATAATTTGAGCACTTCATACAAAGGAGATAATTAGTGATTATGAAAAAAGCAATATTTCTTGATATCGATGGAACAATTTTAGACTGCTTGGGAGGCATACCTGATATTACCCCTAATGTAAAGAAAAGAATACGTTCACTACAATCAGATGGCAATTATGTTTTTGTTGCTACTGGCAGACCTTATGCATTTTTAAGTCAAGCTATATTAGATTTTGGTTTTGATGGGTTCATTTTAACAAATGGTGCTCATATTATAATTAATGGTAATACTTTTTACAAAGATCCCATTGATAAAAATTTTATAAAAGAAGCTACTATTGAATTTGAAAAACGTAATATTCAATATATTCTTGAAGGTGAACTTTACTCGTATATGAGAGATAATTGTAAAGAATTCTATGAATTTTATGATAGTATAGGAATTTCCAGAAAATTTTTAGAAAGCAATTTTAATATTGATGATGTAGATACTTATAAAATAGAAATGTTATGTCATGATAAAAGTTCCGTAGATTTCTGCTTATCATTAATAGAAAATAATCCACATTATGATCATTTTCATAGCATAGATGAAAAATCATTCGAACTATATTCTAAGAAAAATACAAAAGCCACTGCAATTTTAAAAGTATTGGATCATTTAAATATCCCTATTGAAAATAGCTATGCATTTGGTGATGGAAAAAATGATATAGAAATGTTATCAACTGTTGGCTGTGGAATAGCTATGGGAAATGCTGATGATGACGTAAAGAAATATGCAAAAGAGGTTACTGATACAGTTCATAATGATGGGGTAGCTTTTGGTATAGAAAAGTACATTCTTTCTTAATTAAATCCTTTTATACTTTAACTATATATAATATTTAAAATATATTTACTTAATAATTTATAAAAATGGAACTACTATAAAATTTAGTTTTACAGTAGTTCCATTTTTATGAATTCCTCAATCTACCCTTCTAAAGCTTCAAGTATCTTATCTTCTTGTGCTTGAGTTATCACTCCAGCTTCAACTAAATTATCAAGGTAGCTTTTTTGTGCTGATGTTGAAATACTAGTAGTACTACTATCTTCTTCCTCCTCATCATCTTCTTTTGATTTATGTGGTGCTGGTTTTCCCATATTTTTAATTATCTCATCTTTTATTTCTTTTGTTATAGTCCCATCTTCAACTAAAGCATCTAAAGGATTTATTTTTGTTTCTTCATCTTCTTCATTAGAAGTCAATGCTGATAATAGAGTAGTTTTACTTAATTGACTTTGTTCATCAGTTATTATGCCATCTTCAACTAATTGTGATAAAATGTCACTTATACTTTCTTCATTGCTGCTGCTATTACCTAAGCTTTTTATAATTTCATCTTCTTGTTCTTGTGTTAAAGTTGCATCTTCAACTAAAGAATCTAGTGGATTAACTCCTCTTTGAATATGCTCACTGCGTGTATTTTGTTGTATTGTTGATAGCAATGCATTTTGAATTGAACTCTTTTGATCCTCAGTTATTGTTTCAGAATTAATTAAACTATCAAATGGTGTAGTGGAATTCATCATATTTCCCTCACTACCATATGTCAATGTATTTTTATACGTATTGTTTATTCCATTACTTTCAAAAGCACTTTGAACTGCATCTGCTTGCTCTTGTGTTAAAGTCCCGTCTTCAACCAAGTTATCTAAAATGCTAGAATCAAATTGTGGTGGCTGCATTAGTCCAGACGCTATATTTCCAGCTTGTTGGCTGATTTGGATTGAATCACACTCTTGTTGTTTAGCCTGCTCCTGCTCTTCTAATAATTTTTGCAGTTGAATCTGAGTAAGATTATAGTATCCATTGATTTGTGATGTACCATTTATTGTGTTCATGTGTTTTCTCTCCTTATATCTGCTTCCTTGCACACATTTTTACACTTCCCTGCTCTTCATTTAAATTTTCATATTATTTTTATCGTAATATATTTCATACTGACAACTGTTATCATGTGGCAAATTTAAGGCAAAATTGTGGCAACATTAAAGAATGTAAAATTTATTAATTATTAAATATCTTTTATGTTAAAATGGTTTTGAGGTGAATTAGATAAATGAACAAAAAGTTGATTTATATGGCTGATGATGAAATTAATATTTGCAATATCATTAAATCATTTCTTTTAAGAGAAGGTTTTGATATTGAAATCTTTACTGATGGCCGTTCTTTGCTAAATGCATTTCAAGAAAAACAAGCTGATATGCTAATATTGGACATAGTTTTACCAGAATTAGATGGATATCAATTATGCTCATTAATCCGCCTAACTAGCAATGTTCCAATAATATTTATTTCTGCAAAAGATACAGAACCCGATAAAATTGCAGGACTCAATCTTGGAGGAGATGATTATTTAACAAAACCCTTTAGTCCATTAGAGCTTATTGCAAGAATAAATAGTATTTTTAGAAGAATAAATTTAGATAAAACACAAACTGAAAATAATGAATATATAAATATATGTGATATTTATATAAATCCATCTACAAAGCGTGCTGAAATTAATGGGAAAAAGATAGATTTCACTGTTACAGAATTTTCACTACTACATTATTTAGTTAAAAATAAAAATAAAGCAATTAGTAGAAGTGAACTTTTGGACAAAGTATGGGGTTATGAAAATAGTGTTAAAACAAGAGCTACTGATGATATGATAAAAAGAATTAGGAAAAAACTTAGTGATGCAGGATCCGTTTTAGAAATACATACAATCTGGGGATATGGATTTACAATACAAGATGAATAATTTTATAGTAAATAAAAATACAATAAAAGGCAAAATATTAAACTATAATATAAGTATCATTATTATGCTTATTGCATTAACTGCTATAATATTTAATTTATCTATAAATCTTTATATTCAAAAAGATATAAAAAATCAATTAAACACCCTTGCTTCAAACGCCAAGAATACTGTATTAATAAATAGTCCGGATTTTTTTCCTAATAATAACATTCCGCCAAAGCCACCTAAATTTAATCAACATCAAACTAATAATCAAGATAATATAGAAACAGATAAAAATATTGTTCCTCCATCTGATCCATCAGAAAATCAAAATAATATTTCTAGTCATTTGTATAGTGATAATAATGATTCATTTAAATACTACTTAATGCTAGATCGTTCTTTAAAAGAGCCTCTAACTTTATTAAATGCTAATTTTATACTATTAGATGAAAATCAGAACACAATAACTCCTCTTCACGAAAATTTTGATTATTCTGCTATTATTGAAGAGATATCATCCAAAAATTCTAAGGCTATGCGCTTAAATGAAACAACATACGTTAACTTTGACTTTTCAGATAATAAGTATATGGCAGTAATTCAGCCAATAGCTGATAAAGACTTCTCTTTTTTAGGATGGATTATTATATATTCAAATGTACAGAAAATGCAAGAATTAAAATTTTATATTAATATAATTCTATTGCTTATTCTTATTTCTAGTGCTTTTATTACAGTTATTTTTTCTTCTAAACTATCAAAAAATATATCCAAGCCGCTTTCTGATTTAAATGAACAAATAAGTTCTATTTCTGATAGAAATTTTGGTAATAAAATTCAAATTCCTGTATTTGATGAACTAGATGAATTAGTAAATAATATAAATTCCATGTCAGAGAAGCTTGGAGATTATGATAAAGCTCAGAAAATTTTTTTAGAAAATATGTCTCATGAATTTAGGACGCCTTTAATGTCTATTCAAAGCTATGCCGAAGGTATAAAATACAGTGTTATTGATAATGATACTGCTGTTGAAGTCATTCTTGGTGAGATTAATCGTATGAAAATTTTAATAGAGGATTTATTATATTTATCCAGATTAAATGCAATAGAAGAAAATTACAAATACTCCACCTTGAATTTTAATGAAATAATCGTAAGATGTATTGAGCGAATGAATCTAATTGTTGAAAAAAATAATATAACTATATCCTTTAATCTTCCAGAAGAAATACTCTATATTAATGGAGATGAAGAAAAACTTTCTCGTGCAATTACCAATATTATAACTAACTGTGTTAGATATGCTAATAGTTTAATATCTATTAATTTAATAATATTAGGACATAACAAAATTCAATTAACTATAAGTGATGATGGCACTGGTTTTGATACCAATGATTTTTCCAATATTTTCAAAAGGTTTTATAAAGGAAGTAAAGGTAATTTTGGATTAGGACTATCCATAAGTAAAAATATAATAGAGCAACTAGGTGGCACCATTAGTGCACGCAATTTAGAAAAAGGTGCTATATTTACAATTATATTACCATTACTGTAATATGCTTTTTTATATTTAAATCATATATAATTTAAACAAGTATTTTTAATTAATGAAATTTCAAATAACTTAGAACTCATAGTAAAAATTTACACTCTAAACCTTTAAAAATGTTAAAGACTATCACCCACTAAATAATGTGATAGTCGTTAATTTTATTATATTAACTTTTAGTTAATATTCCAAACTTCCTGTATAAAACTACATTAATGGTGCAAATAATTTTAATGTTCTTCCTATTAATTTCTTCATTAAACCAAGCTTTTTACAATCTTCAATAGTAATCAACTGACACTTTTTAAGAGTATTTTGAAAATCTTCTTCAATCTTTCTAATAACTGAATTTTTATATATATAACTTGCACACTCAAAATGTAAATAAAAACTTCTAAAATCCATATTAATAGTACCTACAACCGCCTTCTCATCATCACTAACAAATACCTTTGCATGCACAAACCCCGGTGTATATTCATAAATTTTAACTCCTGCTTCAATAAGCTCCTCATAATATGTCCTTGCAAGAAGATATGCAGCTTTCTTATCTGGTATATGAGGCATAATTATAATAGTTTCTATGCCTCTTTTAGCTGAATATGTAAGTGCTGTTATCATTTCATTATCTAAAATTAGATATGGAGTCATTATATGAACATATCTATTCGCTGTATTAAGTATGTCCATATATACTTGTTCTCCAACATTCTCAGAATCAAAAGGGCTATCTCCATATGGCATTATGTAGCCTTCCGTTTTCACTTTATCTTGAAAATTAAAATTTTTCTTTATGTACTTTTCTAAATCTTCTTTTTTTCTTACATCAATATCCCACATACTCAGAAACATTAATGTAAAACTTTTAACTGCTTCTCCTTTTAGCATTATTGCAGTATCTTTCCAATGCCCAAATCTTTCATATTCATTTATATATTCATCAGCTAAATTTATGCCTCCTGTAAATGCTGTATGCCCATCTATAACAAGAATCTTCCTATGGTCTCTATTGTTTTGATATGTTGAAAGAAATGGTACTATTGGTGCATACATTTTACATTGTATTCCTTTTTCTCTTATTTTTTTAGGATAATTATATGGAAGTAATGCTAGTGAGCACATCCCATCATACATTACACGGACTTCTACCCCTTGTCTAGCTTTACGTTCCAATATTTCTAAAATAGTATCCCACATTACACCATTTTCAATTATAAAATACTCCATAAATATAAATTCTTTTGCACTCTCTAATTGAATTTTCATTTCTTCAAATTTATCTTCACCACAAGGAAAATATTTAACAGAGGTATTTGTGTATATTGGAAAGCCTCCACAATTATGCATATATTGAGCTAAATTAAATACTTGTACATTTTCCTTTTCTAATGCTTCCCTTGTAAACTTATCTTGATATAGATACTCTCTCTGACTTTCTAATAATAACGCTAATCTTTTTTCTATTGTCTTTGTTCCAAGCTGAACTCTTGTAAATAAATAAAAAAATACTCCAAATACCGGGATAACCAATATTGGAATAATCCATACCAATTTGAAACTTGGATTCTCTTTAGAATTTAAAATGTAAATTACTACACTTGAGCTCAATAAAATAAAAGCTCCATAGATATATGTAATGTATTGATTCAGCCATGTTAAGCAACCAAGAAATATTATAATTTGTAATATAAATAATAGCGCAATTACTGATGTTCGTCCAAATACCACTCTACCTAAACGCCTTATTTTCTTCATCACATACTACTCCTATTTTTTTACTTATAAACTTACATTTGCAAATATTTTATCTTTCACTTATTATATCATATTTTGTAATTGAGATTAATTAAAATAGTGCAATTCATTTGAACTAAGTAGAAGTTGACAAATATCTTTCTTAAAATTCAGCCTTATTATATTCCATTATTCTACATATAGCTTTTATAAAGTTATATGATATATTAGTATTACTTATATCACTAAAACTTTTTACTATACATAAATATTGTCTAGAAACTCTTTAGCCCTCGCTCAGATCAAGTAATATTTTGAAATGCATAATGTTCATAAGATAGTAAATTGTTTCATGCAAAAATGATTTTTTCTTTTTCCACAGCTATTAGCAAATTCTATGCATTCTGATTTTTTTCAGCACATGGTACAAAATGAAGATTTCTAAGTCTTGCAGAAGTTGAATATAAATCTGTTAAATCCACCGCCTCTACAAATTGACTTAGTAATCGCACTGAATCATTAACTGGTATCATATAATTAATGTTCTCCTTTTGAATAAATTATCAATTTTATTCAAAAGGAGAACAAAAATAAAACTAAATGAAAGAACTTATTCTATTTGATATATTAAAATTCATAATCTGAATCAATATTAACCTTTGAATTTAATCTAATATCTTTAGATGAGCTTCCTACTAAGATATTAAATGCCCCATTTTCAACTTTCCACTTTTTATTATTAACATCATAAAAACCTAATGATTTTTTATTTAACTTAATTTCTACTTCTTTAGTCTCTCCAGCTTTTAATGATATCTTTTCAAATGCTTTTAATTCAATAGCAGGTCTTTCTACACTTGCTTCTAAATCACTTATATAAATTTGTGCTATTTCTTTACCTGCTTTTTTTCCTTTATTAGTTATTTTAAAATTAACTAATATTTCTACATCATTATCTTTTTCATTAGTTGTAATTTTAAAATCCATATATTTGAAGTCTGTATATGATAAACCATGTCCAAAACAAAATAGTGGATTAATATCATAAGTTTCAAAATATCTATATCCTACATATATTCCTTCTCCATAATTAACAGTTTCTTCGCCAGGAAATTCTCCAAGTTTATGAGCCGGACTATCTTCAAGCTTTCTTGGGAATGTTACTGTTAATTTTCCTGATGGATTAACATCTCCAAATATAACTTCTGCAAGTGCTCTTCCGCCTTCCATACCGTTATACCATGTTTGAACTATAGCTTTAGCTTCATCTGCCCACTCACTCATATCTACTGGTGAGCCAGTAAGCATTACTATAACAGCATTTTTATTAGCTTCTAATATTCTCTTTATTAATTCATCTTGGTCATATGGAAGAATTAAATCGCTCTTATCATAGCCTTCACTATCAATTCTATGTTTAATTTCTTCATCTTCATCTACTGAAAGGGCATTATTTTCTAATTTCAGCTGATCTTCAACGTGCTTTAAGCCACCAACTATTATTACTTCATCAGAAGATTTAGCTAATTCTACTGCTTCTTCTATTAATTTATCTTTAGCAGATGGATCTTGGCTATACCCCTTAGCATATTTTACTTCTGTATTCCCACCAAGTCTCATTTTTAATCCTAAAAGTGGTGTAATTTCGTATAATGCCTTTATTTCAGCACTTCCCCCGCCATTCGAATGAGTAAAGTTTGCATTTTCCCCTATAACGGCTAGCTTTTTAATCTTTTTATCTTCTAAAGGAAGAACATTATCTTCATTTTTTAATAAAACTATTGATTCTCTTGCTACATCAAGAGTAACTTGTCTGTGTTCTGATAAATTGTAAGTTCCGCTTTTTCTATCTTCTGAGAATATATTTATTTTATACATGAATCTTAATATTCTTCTTATTTTTTCATCTATTACTTCTTCTTTTATTTTTCCTTCTTTTACTGCTTTAATTAACGGATTTGCAAAGAAGTATTCATCAAAATTAGTAGTAACACTCATTTCTATATCCATACCTGCATTTACTGCAAGTTCTGTGTTATTTACTGCACTCCAGTCAGATATAACAATGCCATCAAATTCCCATTCTTCTTTTAACAGTTCAGTTAGCAATGCCCTATTATTTGAACAGTGATATCCGAATATCTTATTGTATGCGCACATTATTGAATATGCATTACCTTCTTTTACTGCCATTTCAAATGCTGGAAGATATATTTCTCTAAATGTTCTCTCATCTAATATTGCTTCTACATTTAATCTTTCTGTTTCTTGATTATTAACTGCAAAATGCTTTACACATACTGAAACATCATTTTCTTGAACACCCTTAATAAAAGGTACAGCCATTTTTCCACTTACATAAGGATCTTCTGACATGTATTCAAAATTTCTTCCACAAAGTGGACTTCTAATTATATTAATTCCAGGCCCAAGTATTACATCTTTTCCTCTTCCTCTTGCTTCACATCCAAGTACTTGACCACTTTTATATGCTAATTCAGTATTCCATGTAGATGCTAAAGCAAGACTGCAAGGAAGATAAGTAACATAATCATCAGAATTTCCAATTGGAATCCAACTATCATCTAGAAATTCATTCCTTACACCAATTGGTCCATCTGACATTTTTAACGGTGGTATATTAAATCTTTTTACACCTTCAGTTCTAAAAAGACCATTTCCATGAATCATGGCAATCTTTTCTTCTAAAGTAAGCATTGATATTATTTCTTCTATTTTCTTTTCACTCATGTCAAACTCTCCTTTATTAATTTTTTCTCATAATCACTTGTAAATAATTAATATTTAAATATAGGTAGAGATTTCTCTCTCCCTATAAACTTATAAAAAATTTCTTTTATATCAACGTACAAACTATATCAGCATTTCCATTTTCAACTGTTATCTTCGTATCATTTCCCTCTACTACAAATGAAGCACCTTCAACTGATTTAACATTTGTAACATTCTTTAACACCAAACTCCAAGTTCCGTCTGTTCCTTCTGATTTTATGTTTATTACCTTATCATTCTTTATAGCTTCTACTGATAAAGATTTATTTCTTTCCATATCTAATATTTCAGCAGCTGCTTTTTCATTATCTTTTAATTCATACGCTAATAATGAAACATCCTTTCTATAATCATAGTCAGGTTTAGTATCATTTGCTCCAACAGCTATAATACTATTTTCCTTAACAAGCATTGGTATGCTTAAGTAATCATGAATTTCCTTAATCCATCTTCCACCTTCATATTTCTTACCTGTTATAAAGTTAGTCCATTTACCTTCTGGTATATAATATTTAGCTTCACTATTTTCATTAAAAATTGGTGCAACTAATATTGAATCACCTAACATATATTGTTTATCTAAATATGCACAAGTATCATCATTTTGATATTCTAATACCATAGATCTCATTGTTGGAATTCCTTTTGTATGAGCATCATTAGCTATTTTAAATAAATATGGCATTATGCTGCATTTTAACTTACTAAAGAATCTTACTACTGCTGAAGCGTCTTCATCATAAGCCCATGGAACTCTGTATGAAGTACTTCCATGTAATCTACTATGAGATGATAATAATCCAAATGCTACCCATCTCTTATAAACATCTGCTGTAGATGTGCTTTCAAATCCTCCTATATCATGACTCCAGAATCCGAATCCAGACATACATAAAGATAATCCACCTCTTAAACTTTCTGCCATTGATTCATAATCAGATTCACAATCTCCACCCCAATGAACAGGGAATTGTTGTCCTCCAGCTGTAGCTGATCTAGCAAATACAGCCGCTTGATGTTCACCCTTCACTTCTTTTATTGTTTCAAATACAACTTTGTTGTACATTTGAGTGTAGTAGTTATGCATCTTATATGGATCAGAACCATCAAAGTATTGTATATTTTCAATTGGTATACGTTCACCAAAATCAGTTTTGAAACAGTCAACTCCCATAGCCATTAATTCTTTTAGCTTATCACTGTACCATTTGCAAGCATCAGGATTTGTAAAATCTACTATTGCCATAGCTGGTTGCCACATATCAAATTGCCATACATCTCCGTTTGTTCTCTTAATTAAATATCCATTTTCCTTTGCTTCAGCAAATAATTTAGATTCTTGAGCAATATATGGATTAATCCATACACAAATATTTAAATCTTTTTCTTTTAATCTTTTAAGCATTCCTGTTGGATCTGGGAATACTCTCTTATCCCATTCAAAATCACACCAGTTAAATTCTTTCATCCAGAAACAGTCAAAGTGAAATACTCTAAGTGGAATTTCTCTATCTATCATTCCATCTACAAATTCATTTACTGTCTTTTCATCATAGTTTGTAGTAAATGAAGTAGATAACCATAAACCAAATGACCATGCTGGTGGCATTGCTGGCTTTCCTGTTAATGATGTATAATTTTCAATTACTTCTTTCATTGAATCTCCACCTATTATGAAGTAATCTAAAGATTCACCAGGTACACTGAATTGAACTTTTGTAACTTTTTCTGATCCAACTTCAAAAGATACTTTTTCAGGATGATTTACAAACACTCCATATCCCTTATTAGTTAAGTAAAATGGTATGTTTTTGTATGATTGATCTGTACTTGTCCCACCATCTTCATTCCAAGTTTCAATTGTTTGTCCATTTTTAACAAATGGCGTAAATCTTTCACCTAATCCATAAACTAACTCACCAACACTTAATTGTAATTGTTCTCTCATGTAAGTTTGTTCTGGATAATCTAAGAAATCCTCTTTTCCGATTTTAACATAAGCCATTCCTCTATATTTACTAGCTGTTAGCTTTTCTTTACCTCTATAAAAAGCCATTTCTACTTTTTCTTTATCAAATACCATTTTGGTATTTCCAGATTGAAATACTACTTCCTTATCATCTTCATTAATTATTACTTTCGTATTATTATTTTCATTTAACTCATAATTTGGAGCTTTAACTTCCTCTCCTATATAGTGATAAGCTCTAACTCTTATTACATTCTCCATAGGTGATGAAATTTTATATGTTATAACTGGTCCACCAAGTGTGCAGCCTCTATTATAGATCTTATTACAAGGTGTATATAATGTTAAAATATTATCTTCTACTTTTGTACTATATACTTCTTGTGGACTAAATGTTTGAACTCCTGTTTTATTTAACCAACATCCATTACTGAATCTCATATTAACACTCCTTTAAATTTTTTTAATATATAACTAATGATTTTTATTACTTATTTTCCTTACAGACCAATTATACCTTCCAAAACTGTAACCGTATACTTTGAAAATTTCATATATTTTATGGTATTAATTATACTTTTTGTATTACTTTTAATAACTAATCCTTCTCTTTATTTTCACTATGATATATTAATTAAAACTTTTAATCATATTTCACCATTCCTTGCTTTCTATTCGCCTATTAAAATATGAAATAACTTCATTTGCTATATTTTTAGGATAATTAATTTTTCTAATTTCACATATCTCTTCTAAATCACTTTTAAATAAATTCATACTACGTTTTACTGCTTTTTCTAATTCACTAAGTTCTGCTACTGAAAAATATGATTTTAAATGCTGTTGCTTTTCACAAGGTACACAATGTTTTATTTTACTTTCCCATGATCCCCAATCCAGAGTATCATATTGATATAACATTAAATCTACATGAGAATGAAATAATATATCAATGTTTTTAAGTATCTTAAAAATATCTTTCCTCTTAAAATACTTAATAAGCATCTCTGTATGAAACCAATAAGTATCCATAGTTCTTATAATATCTGGTATATAATTATCTGTTCTAAGTCCAATACTAAGAAGATTTTCAACCTCTCCTGTTCTATCAAAAATCATGTCATCTTTTGTGCATCCTTTTAAATGCTGTCTACACATCCAATCTTCAATATATTTAGAATTAATTATAAAGAAGTCAAATTGATGAAGGTTATTTTCTAGTCTAATTACAGTGCAATAATTTTTAAAATGATCATCATTAAAACTTTCTCCCCAGAAAATTAACAATTCATCTGAAGCATTAGAAAGAATTTTAGGAACATCTTGTGAAAACTCTTGAAAGTCTTCATCTGATACAAGGAAAACAGGATCATAATCAGAATATATATCTGATTCTCCTCTACTTATAGATCCATAATGCCATCCTCCTTTACATCTCCTATCTTTCTTTAAAATTTCTATTACTTTATTAAAGACTTCTTCTAAATCCCTATGCATTTTCTCACTCCCCTCAAATAACTCTATAGCTATATTAGCATCCATTACTTAATAAGTATTGTTAATTATGAACTAGTTATTGTCAATTATTATCTTTTCAAATTATTTCTTTAGTTTAAATTTATTTTTATATTTTGCTGGTGTGCATTTATAAACTTTTTTAAATGATTCTATAAAAGATTTAACATTTGCAAATCCATTATTTAATGCAATTTCTGTTATTGATGAATCTGTGTTTATAAGCTCTTTATAGGCATTATATAATCTTATCTTGTTTAAATAACAATAGAATGTTTCACCTGTAGTTTTTTTGAAAAACCTAGAAAAATATGTTGGAGCCATCCCAATTTCATCTGCAATATTTTTAAGGGATAACTCTGAATCATAATTTTCTTCCATGTATGTGATTGCTCTTTTTATATTAACTATACTTTTTTCTTCATACATACTAAAATTAATATCATTTCTTTTTTGCCTGCATTCTTTTAATAATATCATGCATATTTCTCTTAAAATAATTGATATCTCAAGTTCATAAAACTCTTTCTTATTTTTATATAAATCAGCACACTCTATAATTAAATTTATTATCTTTTTCTTTGCTTCTTTCTTCTCATCGAAGTTAAAATAATATAAGTCAATATCTGGACAGTATTTTTTTAATAAATCATATGACAATAATATAGTAATTGCGCTTATGGTGTTCTTATCATTAGCCTCTGTTTCATGTAGATCGCCACTATTAACAAAGAAAAAATCTCCTTCATTAACATTAATGTCTTTCCTGTTAATTCTGCCTCTTATTTTTCCTGATAACACAAGATCAAATTCTATATTATTATGCCAATGTAAAGGATAATGGCAATTTTCTCCCTTAGTATTTCCAATATATATTTTTGCAGGTATTATAGTATCCATTTCTATTTTTTCTTGATAAAACTTCATCTTCTTCATCCTTCTTTATATTTCTCATTACTTTATTTTCGCATAAAGGATAAAAGAACTATATGCTAATAAATAGCATATAGTTCTTTTATATAATTTATATTATTTGTTCCAAAGCTCAACTTTTTCTTTAGTTAATTTTGTCATTCCTGCATTTAATATTATTCTTTTTTAATGCTTATTTTTTATTATTATATATTATTTAACCCAAGCTCCATTAGCTCCTAAATAATATCCATCAATAGATTCATTAGTAACCATTTCTCCATTAACTTTTAAGTAATAATACTCACCATTATTTAACAACCATCCAGTCTTCATTGATCCATCTTCATTTAAATAGTACCATTTATTATTATCTTTAACCCATCCTGTTTGCATTACGCCATTCTTATCCATGTAGTACCATTTATTATTATCCTTAATCCATCCTTTACAATTATCATTATCTTTAATGTAATACCACTTATTATTTTCAATCATCCATCCATCTTTTTTCATTGCTTCAGTAGTTTCAACTGCATCTTGTGGCATTATCATACATTTTGATACTTCCATCTTTTGTGGAAGTTCAAGAGTTTGCATTTTATCTGGATTTACATCTTCCCATAATAATAGATTTGATCCTACCTGAATATCATCTATTCTCACAATATTTTTTGTTCTGTATGGAAATATCTTCGTATTATTATTTAAAGTTGCTTCATATGTTCTTCCTTCACTTATTACAGTTGTGCTTCCATCATTATTTTTCTTTATAGCTTCAACTTTAATATAAGTTGGTGCTTTAGTATCTTGAGGTACATTTACAATAATTACTTTAGCATTTGTCATAGGTGGTAAACTTAAAGTCATCACTTGCCCAATATAGGTATAAATACCTTCATTCAATTTTATATCTTTTACTGATGCTGGTGTACCTGTTACTGCATCAACAATTACAGTTTCTTCAGATACATTTAATAAAATTTCATTATTTACATTAGTTGAATTTTTAATTAAAATTTGTCCTTCTTCAGATATATTGGCAACCTGTCCATAAACTTGAGTATAAGTTTCTCTATGAGATGCTTCCATATTAGATTCTAGCTTTGTATCTATTGCATATGCACTTTGTGGTATTGCTGAAAATGCTGTTATTCCTAACATAAACATTGAAGTCATCTTTTTTATTTTCATATAAAATCATCTCCTCTAAATAGTCTATTATAATTAATAATTTTTTAAGTGGTTATTATTAGTAGAATTTGTTTCTTCACATATAATACAACTCAGCTTAATAAATTGTTGCAATAATTATAAATTTATTTTTGTGTAAATCACAATAACAAATTCATACTACCTTAAAGAAAAATGATATATATATAGATACAAATATTCTAGTTAAGCAAAATTGTATATATTTAAATATCTGTAATATTAATGTAATAAAAAATATAACTATTCTATTAATCACTTAATTAAGTACTTACCTAATATATCTATTTATGTGCTACATAAAAACTTTCCTCTGGTCCAAAATAAGAATATGGAAGTTTTTCTTTTGATAAAACTAGCTTTTGCAATACCAAACCTGCATCCATACCATAAAAACGAAGCTTATGAATTCCTTTAGTTAATCTGTGTTTAGTTGTTGTTATATGAATGTTATTAAGTACTGCCTCACACCAACTGTCATTAGTGTAGCTACCAGCAATAAAATCATCTATAAAAGCATCTGCTATAGTTTCTTTTTCACCATCAAAAGCCACTGCATATTTTAATCTGCTTTTCTCTCTAAGATTATTTGTTGGTGCAATATAGGTTGTTAAAATATATTCCGAATCCATATTCACTTTTAATAAGTATTCCAAATATGGTGCATCTTCAACCTTTTCAAAAGATACAGTTGTCGGAAACATCTTAACTGATGACAAAGTACGTCCATAATTTTCAATTACCTTCCATGATGCTTTAGCTTTTTCAATATTATTTGATACATGTTCTGCTTCAATAGAAACCACATCATGAGTCTCAATAAATGTCATCTTAGGCAGATCATACGTATCTATAACCTCTGCTGTAACATTTATCTTAACTATTTTTCCTGCACCTGAAATAGTTATATAACCTGCTAATGTTTTTGATACTTTACTCCAATCTATTGAAATATTAATTGTCTTCCCATTAGAAATGCTTCCATGCATGTTATCTACATTTATCCAGTCTTTGCTTGTTTTTACTTCATATTCAAACTCAATTTTCCCACCATTACTTATAGTGATATCATAATTTTCTTTATTTAAATTTGTAAATGACGGTAAATCTACTGTACCACCACTATATCCTTTTTCACACCCTTCAACATCTACAATCATAATACTTTCATTCTGAAGAGAAACATTATTAACTTCTGGATATTTCCATCCATCTGGACACCATTGAGTATATCCTATATGAGGAGAACTCATCATTCCTTTCCACTTGCCATTCGACATAATATTATTATAATAATTCTGCATTTCAGTATCCTTAACTTTGCACTCTTCAACTAATTGTGCATACAAATTAGCAAGGCAACTTTTACGTTTATAATAAATACTATTTAATCCAGCATATATCTGCATTTTTACTACATTAGCAGATGCTACTGCTGGATAATAAATAAGCTGATAATATGCATCTTTTAAATAATCTGGCATCTGATCATAATATTTCTTAGATCTATTTTCTAAATCAATTACTTTTTTAAGTACTCTTTTAGCTTCATTATAATTTATATAGCTGTATGTTGATGCAGATGTAACTTCAGGCTTTCTACTTCCATTCATTTTTGTATAATCAGTCAATATACTCTCTATTCCATTTATTAAATCTTGTCCTACAACTTTTCCAAATTGCTGCATACACCACTTCTTTGTATATTTTCTTATTTTATTTATTCCATTAGTACCCCATGTTTCGAAACTATAAGCTAAATCTAGAAAATATGAAACTGGAAATTCCATTGGTTTTAAATCTCCAACATTTACAATCCATATATCACGTACACCATAATCATAAGCCATAGACATCTGTTCCCATATCTTTTCAAGTGGAGTTACATTTACCCATTCATAAGAATATGGGCCACCATGATAGTCAAAATGATAATACATTCCCCATCCAGCTTTTCTACTTGCTTCTTTTTCTATAGGAAGTGTACGGACATTTGCGAAATTATCATCAGCAAGCATAATAGTAACATCATCTAATACATCCCAATTTCTTAATCCTTCAGCTTTATCTGTTCCATACCAGTATTTTTCTACCTCTTTATATATTGTAAGAACCTGTCGTTCTTTCTCAAGCCCATGCTTCTTCAATAAATCCTTTTGTGTTATTATTATTTCCTTTAAAAGTTCAATATTTTCTTCTTCTGAACCTTCTAATGCAGAATCTTGCTCTCCTCTCATACCAATTGTAATAAAGCTTTCAAAATTCTTATTACGCTTAAGTCCATCTTCCCAGAATTTTGTTATGGCTTCTTTATTGCTTGCAAAATCCCAGGTTGTGTTATCACCGTATTTATTATTAATCTTCTTCCATTCTTCACCTGAACGAAACATTGATTCATGATGAGATGTTCCCATTACAATACCATATGTATCTGCAAGTTTTGCATTTGCTAAAGGATTGCTTTTACCATTTTCACTAAATACAGCGCTCCACATAGCAGGCCACATAAAATTCCCCTTTAGTCTAAGAATCAATTGAAATATTTTCTCATAAAATTCTTCATTAAAATCTCCAAATGAATTTGTTACCCATGAACCTAACGATGGCCATTCATCATTTAAGAAAAATCCTCTATATTTTACAGATGGCTCCTTTGATGTAAAGTTTAAATCATTCTCATCAAAAATCAACTCTGACTTCTTTTCCGGTACAACATCTCCAAAATAACTCCATGGACTAACCCCAATCAATTCCGAAATGTAGTAAATTCCATACATTGTTCCTCTTTTATCGCTTCCTACAATAATAATAGCTTTTTCTATTCCTTTATATGGATTTTCAACAACTTGTATCTTATAACATTCTCTTCTCTCTTTTATATCTGATACATCAATTCTTTTATTAATGATTAATGTGTCAATAATAATATTATTTCCTATAGAACCTGCAATTATGGCACTTTTCTTTAGTTCTTTCACATCTGTTACAACTTTAGGTTTTATTCCAGTAACCATAGTAATATCTTCTGTAAATGATTTTGCCACAAGTTTTAATCCATCGTAATCATTTCCATATCTATCTATAAAAATATCACATGCTTTTCCTTCCGCTGTAATTGCTATCTTTGATTTATAATACAACATTTTCAAATATTCTCCTTTGTTGTCATTTTAATATATTAATTATATCCAAATCCAAGAATAGTAAAGTATTTATCCTTATCACCATGTGCCATCTTTATTTCTATTTTATGTTCCCTTATGTTTTTCTCATTGTATAGAATAACAGTATTACAATGAGTCCATCCTGCTTCTTGTGGATCTATAGTCATAGCAAAAATACCATCAACAAATATATCAGCCTTACCAAAATCTAATCTTCCTGAATCTTTAAATACAAGCAGCAAACTTCTGCTGTTAACTGTTAAAAGAAAGCTTTCATCTCCAAAACCTGGTGCATGCATCCAGTTATATGGAAACTGTGCTGTACCATCTTGATTATCATCCATTTCAACAAATTGAAGATCTGTATCTATTTGTTTAAAACTGCCATGTTCTATTACTGCTTTACATTCATTATCTCTTCTATCAATCAGATGCATTCCTATAAATTCATCACCTATAACTGGTTCTTTATCCAATGAAATATCAATAATATCACAAAAATTTTTTTCAGTTTGTTCAAACAAGTATGCAAGACAATCTGCCATTATAGTATGTCCATCATTTGTAGGATGATAAATGTCATAAAAATACTGTCTCTTACTTATTACATTCCCTTCCTCTTTTGTAAGTTTAAATTGATCAACCACTGCATCAGATATGCTTACCATTGGAAGATTATAATGTTTTCCAACTGGTGAAAGTCTCTCTTGCAAATTCCAGTCATTAGCAAATACAGAAAATAATAAAATTACTGCTGGCTTATTTTCATCAGAAAGTATATTTAAAATCAAGCTTTCATAGCATTTCCCTTTAGTTTCATCGCCTTCATCATTTACCGCAAACTCAACAACTACAATATCAGGCTTTACGTTTCCATTTCTAAGAACATCTCTGTTATATCGCACTATTCCTAGCTCTGATGGTGTTCCACCAACTCCTGCTTTTATAAAGTGAACATTATCTGCTCCATCCCTTTCAAACATCTCTTTGAATTTCAAATAAGATTTGTAAGCATAACAGTTTGTGTGAATTGGTTTAGCTCCTGCTCCTTGAGTTATAGAACCTCCAATATACGCTATGTTTATATCTCTTCCATTTTTCGCCTTATCTATTGCAGCTTTAAGCCTTTTATTATTTCCTAGGCTTAAAAGAGATCTTGAAATCATTGAATTGTAGTCATCACTTTCAAATTCAACTGGCGAATCTATTGAAATTTCTGGAGTCTCATATCCATCATTAAGATAAATTTTCACAGTTGCTTTTGCCGTAAGTCCTGGCTTTTCAAACTCAAAAGCCATCTTTCCTACAACATATTCATCTTTTAACCATTCATACTCATCAATATTAAAAATCATCTCCGAACCATCCTTCTCGCAAGGCAGCTTAATTTGTGTCCCCCCTCCATACTTATCTGTTTCCCCATAATTTTGAAACACAAAATTAATTGTTCCAGCCTCGTCAGATGCTACTACAGAAATTCCTATACTGTGAACTACTTTATAAAAACCATCAAAATTTTTTAAAAGATTAAGTATATTTTCATCTTCAACACCACCTACAAATTGTGCATCAAAAGATAATCTTCCCTCATCTAGATAAAATTCCTGTGAAGGTTTTCCTTCACATCGTGCAGTAGCCTCTAAAATTTTATCTACCATAATATAAAATCCACTTCGTCTTTTTTGTGGATCCTTTGGTGCTTTAGGTCCTGATTGTTTATTATTTGACATAAACTATTTTCCTCCTATATTTTATAAAAATGCTATGATAATATATATAAATTATATTATCTCATTACTTTTAACTATATACATAAATAGATTAATAAATTGTCTCAATTATCATGAATTAATTTACATCCAAATCAACAAATTTCATAAAAAGTATTACAATACATCTAAACTAAATATTATCCTTAAGCTAAATTACTTTTTAGTCTAAATAATAATTAATTATCTTTTACATGAAAATATGAAATTGTATTTTCAAGTTTTTCAACTATTTCATTTAATTTTTTTGAAAAATCAGCTACTTCTTCTATTTCTTTAATTTGATCTTGTGTTGCCTCTGATACTTGTTTGGTTGTTTGTGTTGTTTCTTCTGAAATGGATGATATCCTTTTCATTGCACTTCTTGCAGCTTCCTTTGTACTTACTATTTTTTCAATTGCTTTAAAAACCCCTTTTAATTCATTATCTATCTGATTTATTGAAAAAAATGTTTTATCAAATGCCATGCTTGTATTTTTAAGTGAATGAATTTGATGTTCTATTACATTACTTGAATTATCCGACATTTTAACTACTAATTCAGTTTTAATTTTAACATTATTTATTATATCGTGTATCTTAATAGAAGATCTTTTTGTTTGATCAGCAAGTTTTTTAATTTCATTTGCTACAACCGCAAATCCTTTACCGGCATCTCCTGCCCTTGCTGCTTCTATTGCTGCATTTAAAGATAATAAATTTATTTGTTCAGAAATATCTGCAATTATATTTATAATATCTCTTATATTTTTGACCTCATAATTTAAAGAATTTATTTCTTCAGTTATTTTAAAAGATACTCTATTAGATTCATTAACTCTTAAATTTAAATCTTCAACTGACTCTAAAGCACTTTCTTGCACCTTTTTAGTATTTTCTAAATATCTTGAAACATTTTGTGCTTTTTCGTTCACAGCATTTATTTCATCCGATAAATTATTCATAAACTCTAAACTCTTAATAACACTATCTTCTTGAACAATAGCTCCTCTTTCTATTTCCAACATTGTAGCCGCTATTTCTTCGGATACAGCATATGAATGTTCTGATATATTCGAAACAGTTTCAGTTCCATCAGATATATTTCTTATTAAATTCTTAACGTCACTAATCAATATACTTATTTTTTTTATCATACCTTTAAATTTATAAGTAACTATTCCTACCTCATCAGTATAATTATTATTTATCTCTAAATTTAAGTATCCACTCTTAGCTTTTTCCATAAGCTCAACAAGATTTTGTAATGAGATTGAAATGTCTCTAGATATTAATAACGAAATAATCATTGCTACGATAAATGATATTGTTCCAATTATTATAATATTATTTTGCATTTTATTCGCTTCTTGATTTAAATAACTATATGGAATAGTCGTTACTATATACCAGTCATTTATATTTAAACTAGAATATGAAACTAGATTTTTACCATAGCTACTCGAAAAAGTTCCTGATATATCAACATCAAATCCGTCTTCTTTTCTAACTCTATTATTAATTTCATTTAATAAGTTTCCTTTCTCGTACTTTTGGCCTACAAAATTTATATCTTTATTTCCTATAATAGTTCCATCTAAACTCAATATAGATACCTCTGAATCAATTCCTAAATTAATATCTTTCAGTATATTAGTAAACATTTCTCCTTTAATTTCTTGTATTACTGTTCCAATTCTTTGGCCATTATATGAAGATTTTACGCCAAATAAATTATATATTGAATATTTACCTTCCTCATTTTGTAGCACCCATTTACTATTTATATTTTTCTTAATATTATCTTCATTTTTTTCTAAACATTTCATCATATTAGCTGATATATTACCTATACTAATATTATTTTCATCAACAATACTTAAATTTGATACATAATTATTAGATGATATTCTCATTCTAACTATTTTTGATAACGATGTTGTTTTTTTGTATTTATCACTATATCCTAGTGTTTCACTATTAATTAAATAATCCTGAATATCAGAGTCTAACGCTAAAGTCTTCGATAAATCTACATTTTTGCCCATTTCATTAAACACATTGTTTTTTATTTGATTTGTAATTTGTGAAGAAAACTGTATACTTTTATTGTCCATTGCTTTACGAGATTGTATTATAGATGTTTGTCCAATTATTAATAGTATAGCTAATATTAACACTCCATAAGAAATAATTAATCTAAATTTTATTTTAAGATTTCTAGTTAGAACATTCAAATTAATCATTTCTACATTACATATTCCTTTTTTTTTTCAATACATTTTTAATACTACATATGGTGTTTCTCATAATTTTCATGATTAGTTCCTCCTGCCTCTTACATCCGAACTATACTTACTACTAAAAAAAAAATTCTTTAGAATTTGTACTACCTCGTAACATTTTTAAAGCTTTCTTAATCTATAATATCATTACTTAACTTTTATTTTATATATACTTTCTATAGATAAAATACTAATAATTATATAAAATAAAGAATATACTTTACCTTAGTTAATTTAAATTATCCTCCAAGAAAATAAATCTACAGAAGCAATTCTTATTATAGAATTTGTTTCATTATTATAATTAAATAAATACCAGTATAGAAGTCTTATCTTCTATTAACATCTATAAGCTGTCTTCTATATTGTGACGGGGTCATTCCCTTTAACTGAACAAATTTATTAATAAAATAATCAGTATTGCTATATCCAATAGCCTCAGAAATTTCATAAATTTTTTTATCACTTGTCGCCAATAATTGAGAAGCTTTTTCTATTCTAAAATTGTTAAGATATTCTTTGAATGATGTATTATATTTCTTTTTAAAAATCTGTCCTAAATATGCACTATTAATATAGTACTTTTCACTTAAAGATTTTAAACTTAGCTTTTCCATATATCCTTCTGAAATTTCTTTATCTATATAAGTTAAAACTCCTGATACTGAATTCTCTCTTAGTTGAGCTAAATACTTTGCAAATTCAAATGAAAATTCCTTTAAATGTTCTGAACTTCCTCTACTAACTATTTTAGAAAATGCTCCATAAGTAATATATCTCATTACCTCTTTTTGATCTGCATCAGCATCTAATTTTTTAGCAATATTTATTAGATTGCATAATAAGTAATTCACATTCATTTTTATAACATCTAAATCTATTGCAGTTTTCTTAAAGCTACTATACAACCTATCCACACAGTTTGAAATTTCTTCCTCATTATTTTCTTCAATTTCTTTTATTAACTTATCTATATATTGCTTTTCTACTCCATAAGAAACTTCATTTATTTCAATAATCTCATCATAATACGTTATACAGGAAAAATCAGTAAATATTTTTGCTATATTAGCACTTTTATATGATAATGACAAGTCTTCAATACATTCAACTTTCTGCCCAATATACATATAAAAGTCGTATTTTATTCTTTGTATTAATTTACCTCGAATTATTGATATATATTCTTTTTCAGTCAACCCTTTTTCTTTAGCTAATTCTTTATTATAGATAAATCCAACATCATAACAATTTCTATCATTACTTACATCAAAAATAACATTATAATAATGTTCATTTAAAATATCCATCATGCTTTTATATAGTTCTCTTTGAGCTTTTCTCTTACAGTCATCTGAAATATAGGTATCTGTATCATAATTTATTTCGACTATTATATATCTTAATAATCCATTAAAATCTAAATATTTTTTTACATAATCTAATTCAGCTTGGTCATATTTACCTAATATAATTGAACTTAAATTCTTATCATAAATAGTTTTATCTTTTATCTTTTCTTTATTATCCTTTATTTTTTCTTTTAAATATTCTTCTTTGAAACTAGTCAACACTTTTATAAGTTCATCCACTACAATTGGTTTTAAAATATAATCTTTGACATTATATTTTATAGCTTTTTTGGCATATTCAAATTCATAAAATCCGCTAAGTACAATAAATTTATACTTTTTCTTTATATTACTTTGGGTATACTCAATAAATTCTAATCCATTCATTTCTGGCATTTTTATATCTGTTATGATTAAATCTATTTCATTTTTCTGTAATTCCTTTATTGCTTCTACTCCATTACTTGCTTCTGCTACAATTTCATACCCATAACTCTCCCAGTCTATGAGTATTTGTATACCTTTTCTTATAAAAGGTTCATCATCTACTAATAATATCTTTATCATAATACTCTCCTCTCATTATTTAATGGTATTTGTATCAAAATCTCTGTTCCCCTATTTAATTCACTATCAAATTCAAATTTCATTGAATAATTACTATATGCTTGTAATCTTATACAAGTATTAATCATGCCTATACTTTTACTGTTATTCAACATTTCTATCTTTAAATTTTTTAGTTTCTCTTTTATTTCATTTAGCTTTTCTTCTTCCATACCTATTCCAGTATCTATGATTTCAATAAATAGATCTACTTCATTCTTAAATATAGTTACACATATACTTGCATTACGTGGAACTTGCTCAACTCCATGCACACATGCATTTTCAACAAAACCTATTATAGATAGCTTAGGTATTTTAATTTTTTTGCAATTTTCCATAACATTCAAAACAAAGTCAAGTTTATCTCCAAAACGATATTTTTGAATATTAAGATAATTCTCTACAAATGTCATTTCTTCTTGAATTGTCACAGTATCATCTCCCCAGTTAACTATATTTCTCAATAATACTGCTAATTTTTCAATTATCTCCCCCGTTTCTTTTTCACCTTTTATTAAACTTCTCATTCTTATGCTTTCAAGAGTATTAAATAAGAAATGTGGATTTATTTGGCTTTGTAGAGCTCTCAGTTCTAATTGCTTTTTAGCCAATTCTAAAGCTTGTTTTTCTACATTTTTAAGAAGTACTTCTTCTATTAATTCTTTTATTCTACATACCATTAAATTATAACTTTTTATTAGCCTCCCTATTTCATCTTTGCCTTCATCACACACTATTGTGTTAAACTCTTCATCTTCAACCTTATCTAAATAACTATTAATTAATAAAATTCTATCTTTAAAAGATTTAGATACCATATTAATTACTATAGTTGGTAACAATAAATTAAATAATATAAGTATTAAAATAACAGCTTTTTCTTCTCTTAGTTTATTTAATACATTAATATTATCCGCAGTAATAACTACATTCCACACTTCGCCTGTTCCTCTTACTTTAATAGATCTACTAAATTTAAAATCTTTTTCTTTAATATTATCAATTGACTTAAATTCTTCTTTAGAATTATCATCTTTGACATTAGAAAATAATATATTCTTATCATTACAGACGTATAAATTAGCATTCATTTTTTCACTTGCTATTTCATTGAATATCTTATCATAGTTTAGATCTATCTTTAAAATCTGGGTATTCTCTGGGGAATCATTTAATTTGTTAATTATACTTATCTTTCTATAGGGGTTATCATTTAAAATGTTTATTACACTTCTATCAAAATACGTACTTAAAATTAAGCTTTTATTGCTCTCAAATGCATCCTTATACCATTTAGTTTCTTTTAATTCTGGAGTGATTTTTTCAAAGTATGCAGAATCAGATATAGTATTGTTATCTGTATAAATTGTTAACTTATATATATTGCTTGAAGTATAGTATGAGTTTATAGATGTTATTTTTAATAAATCAGTATATTCTTCATAGAACTCTATGTAACTAGCATACTTCTTATTTAGAAAACTTTTTAATACACTATTAATATATAAATCGTTTGCAATAGACATACTTTCTTCTATTCTTGTACTAAGATTATATTTTACTCTATCAAGGGTATTCTGAATATTTATCATTTGCTCATTATCGTAATACTTTTTCATACTAAAAAAAATAAGAGAATTAGTTACAATAATAGGAATTAATACACATACTATATATATTGTTAATAATTTCGACCTTATACTGTAGTTATTAATCATATATTTATTTTTCATAGCTTTCTCCTTATAATATCAATTTTAACACATATACCCTTATATTTCATTAATTGATATTACTTCTCTTTTCTTTATTACTTTATTTAAAAGCTTAGATTTGCAAAGAGAGGATTCAATATTGAATCCTCTCTTTATTTATAGGTGTAGTTCTTTACTTTGTACTAAATGGTGAGGCTGGCAATCCTTCTTTATTATATAATGTAACTTCTAACGGACAATCTGCCCAACAATATCTTACACCACATATGCAATCCACTTTATCACTAACTACTTCTACTACATTATTAGTTAATATTGCTTTTGCAGGTATATATATATCATCTTCGCCACATACTGCAAAATGTTTTAATTCTGATCCTTTTACTAAAAGTCCACTAGCTATATTAGTAAAATAAACCTTAGCTTTGTTATTACATACTTCTAACTTTTCATATAGTGGTCCACTATGAACAATCTCTTCATTATAAATTATTTTTCTAGCACATAATGCTAACCTTTTACCAACATCTTTTTTATTTAGCGGATGTAAGTCATTATATTCTCCTAAATCTATAGCTACTGCCATTCCTGTATTATTAACTTTTAACGTTCTCCTTTGTAAATCTCTAACAAGTGCCCAATTACTTTCGCTATATTCTTCACTTGGTTCCATATAATTAGCTAATTGAACAAATAAGAATGGAAAATCACCTATATTCCAAGTCTCTCTCCAATTTTTGATCATATCTGTAAATAATTCTTCATAATCATAAGGATATTCAGTATTGGACTCCCCCTGATACCATATAACCCCTGCTATATTATAATCTTTAATTGGATAAATCAACTTATTATAAAGACCTACTGGTTTAAATTCAAAAAATGTTTGCTGCTCTAAAGCTTCCATATTACATCCTATTTTATATTTCCATAAACCTTTTAAATCTATTTTTTCAGATCCGATAATCAATTCATAATCCTTATCTTTTATAAATCCACCTACATTAATGTTGCTTATTAATCGTATAGTTATAATATTTTTACCTTCTTTTAGTATATCTTTAGGAATATCATATTTCCTTGGTGGATACATATAATCGGTCTGTCCTACTTTAATACCATTAATATATACTGCATCCCAATCTACAATCGCACCTAATAATAATTTACTTTTAAAATTTTCTGCACATTTTGATAAATATATCTCTTTTCTAAACCATATACATCCATTAATATTTTCAAGCTCTGTCCCCTCAAAACTTTGCGGAACTGTCATAGTGCGCCAATTTGAATCATCATAATTTTCACTATACCATCTATCTTGTTCATCCTTATAACCTTCATCAATATTATTTATGGTTGTATACCACTCATTTATTCTATCCATATCGCTTTTTATTGTGGCTTGCACATAATAATCATTTTTACATCTTTCTATTGTTTCAGTAAACCTCGAATATTTATTCAAAGCTTCCTCGCTCGTCCAGCTTTCTGCTCTACTTCCACCTACTGCATTTATTATTAATCCTATTGGTATTTTATATTTTTCATATAAATCTTTTGCAAAAAAATATGCTACAGCACTACATTCACAAGCATTTTGTGGATTAATTTCTAACCATCCACTTCCATTAATTTCTTCTTGTGGTCCATGAAAATCATATTCTTTTAGTAATGTAAATCTTCTTATATTTGAATTACTATATCCATTTACTTCATCTTCATATAAATCAAAAACTCTACTTATTGGTAATTCCATATTAGATTGCCCACTACAAACATATACATCACCTATTAAAATATCTTTAATTCTTCTTTCTTCTTTTCCCTTAATTATCATTTCATAAGGGCCACCAGCTTCTAAGTTTTTTAATGTCACTTTAAAATATCCATTTTCATCAGTAATACTTTCGTACTTTTCATCGCAAAATTCGATTAGTATATCTTCATTTTTACTTGCTTTTCCTGTAATTGAAGTTTTATTTCCTCTTTGTAAAACCATTCCATCACTAACTAAAGCAGGCAACCACATTTTATTCAAATTTAATGACATACTTTAAATCTCCTTTAAGTTAAAAATTACAAAATATATAAATATCGTTAAAAGCTCATATTTAGCTTCTCTTTTTTGAATATTTATTTTGTATATATTATTTTTCTAATATATTTATTAGGATTATTTAACCAATTAATAATATATTACCGATATTCTTCAGAGTAGACCATGTCATAGAAGATTCATCACACCAAATATTTACCCCATTTCTTGTACCATTAGTAGCATCATTTACTTGAAAATCAAATCCTAAAATTTGATTAACTACAGCCTGATTATTTAAAGGTATAGCCATTTCTACTACATATCCATCATCAGTTTTACTAGCTGCTGATTTGAATTTATCAACAATTCTGTTTCCTCCACCACTTTGTTCATTATCATAATTTACTCTATATTGAGCATCATCATTATCATAATCCGAAGTTCTCGCATTATTTTCATCAATAAATGCCTCAACAGAATCTTGCTCATGTAAATTTTTACTAGTTTTATCTAAAGTACCATCACTAACTTCACTTAATACATAAATATAATTTTTATCCCATAAAAGTCTAACTTTAGCTTTAGCTGTACCTTCCCCTTGTAGACTTACATCTGTGCTGATAACATTAGCTGTCTTCCATATATCATCTATACTACCATCAATAACTGGAGTTCCTTTTTTAACTTCTACTAATTTTGATGCTTGACTAAATAATAATATTCCACCATTTTCAGGATTTAATGTATCTGTGCTTGCATAATCATTCCAAACTGCTGAAGATGTTATATCCCCATTAGAATCATTGTCATTAATTTTCATATCAAATATAATTTTAGTTCCTAATCTAGCTTCAATGCCCTCTAATGGTAATTTAGCTTGTATTTGATATCCACTAGATGTTTTACTAACCTTAATTCTATCATTGTTAGTACTACGATTAATTGAATATTTTTCATATTTACCTTCACTATTAGATACATATATATCTACACTATCTTTATCTCCAACTGTTTCATCATGTACATCTGCAAAAATATATAAATTATCCACATCCCACATAGATTTTACCTTAGCTGTAGCTCCATCTAATCCTTTTACAAATGAATTAACATCAAAGGATTTAGTTGTCATCCATTTGGCGTCCACATTATTTCCTATTACAGGCGTTCCACTTGATGTATTTACTGTCTTTTTATATACATCAACTTTCGAAGGATTTACAATCGCCCAATAAGCTGGCTTAGCCTGTAAATTTCTATCGAAAAGCAATGCGGCATTATTTCTACCCACTACCGGAAAATTATCTAACCATGAATCATCATCTGAATTACCCCAGAACATAACTAATCCTAAATTACCTTTTTGGGCTTCTTCTTTATAAACATCAAATAGTGATTTGTATTGACTTGCTTGTTGTACTAAAATATCATTTGTTATATTTTCAGGTTCATCATCACTATTATAAATTGACATATCTAATTCTGTAACTTGAACAGTAAAATCTGGGTTGTATTTTTTCAAAGTTGCAAATTTTTCAATACACGATTTAATTTGCTCTACTGAAGGTCTAGTTATAGAAATATGACTTTGAATACCTATACCGTCTACTGGGATGCCTTTTTTAAGCATTCTCTCAACTAAATTATATAAATCATCTCTTTTTCTAGTGCTTCCTTCTGTACCATACTCATTTATAATTAATTTTGCCTCTGGATCAGCTTCATGAGCATATTTAAAGGCTAATTCAATATAATCACTATCATAGCCATCACCATCAATATCTCCTATTATAGATTTCCATTTTGATCCTTCATTCTCTCCTCTTAAGCCACTATTATCTGAGATAACTTCATTTACAACATCCCAATATTTTATCTTTCCTTTATATCTTCCAACCACAGTTTTTATATGATTCTCTAGTCTACTTCTTAATAATTCACTTGAAGCTGGTTTAGTTGAGTCATTTTTATCTTCAAAGAACCAATTAGGTATTTGACTATGCCAAACCAAAGTATGTCCTCTTAATATCATTCCATTTTCTTGACCAAACTCTACATACTTATCTCCTTCATCCCAATTAAAATTACCTTCAGTTGGTTGTAGTGCATCAGGCTTCATAAAATTACCTGGCACCAATGCATTATATTGATATTTTAAGAATTCAGAATGAATATCACTACTATCAAGCTGATTTGTATTAATTTCTGTTCCAACAGGAAAATAAGCACTAAATACCTCTTTTAATTTTGGAATATCTCTTTGGAAATCTTTTTTTGCTATTTCTGTTTTTGTAATAACTAAATTATCTAAATAAAAATCAATTTTATCCGAATCATTAACTTTATCATCTGCTTTATAAGGTAATTCTATATATAGAGAATATTTATCTGCACTTTCAGGAATTGTATAGTCACCTTCTATTTTAGTCCACTGACCTTTTTGGGCTATACCACTTCCAGCAGCTTTGTAAGTTTTGCTCTCACCAGTAACACTTTCAAATTGTAAATTAAAAACTTGATTATCTAATCCATTTTCATCATCATACATTACATATACAGAAAAATGATAAGTTTCTCCTTTAGTAAGTATATTAGTTAAGTCTTTTATAGGTCCTTCCCATGTTTTTGTTCTTCCTGATACTTTTAAAGAATTATTTTCTTTGTATTTTTGTGTTGAATCCTGTGAAACTACAGCTCCTCCTCTAGTTTTCCATTCACCTATACTTTCCTCAAAATTTTCGGAATACTGCACATCTGCTATCTGATCTGTTTGTGCTAAAGCTGGTACAATATTATGCTGTAATGGTATACAAATTATATTAGTTATTAGTCCAATAGTAATTACGCTAATCCATTTTAATACTTTTTTCTTATTTAACATATAACCTCTCCCTTTACATATCAAATCTCATTATCTATATTGCTATTTTATATCTTGATACTCAAAACATAAAAAGTCTGCATAATTATTGCTTTTATACCTATTACTTGATCCATACATACCTAATGTGCAACCTACAAATCCTCCAGCTACCTCAGTGCTTAAATTCCTTGTATCCACATCACGTTGTAATACCTCATAATTAATCCCATCATAACCATAATAGAATGTTAATAAAGAATCTTTACATTGTATTTTTAAATATAATCTTTTATTTTTTATTTCTACTTCATTAAGTATGATAGATTTTTCTTTATTCTTTTCAATTATTCTTAGTACATATTTTTCTTCTTTTTTTGTGTATTCATATGTCATATAATATTCATTACTTTGAACTACAGCAATACCAGCACACTCATTTTGTGAGTTCGGAGTAAAATCCATTGCTGTTGATGCAATATAGTTATAACTCTTTTGTCTTAAAGCTATATAAGCCGGATTATCTAAATCACTTAAGGTTTGTTCTTTAAGATATAGTCTTAGAGCTCCTTCCCTTTCTTTAAGAGAATACAAATTTTCTGACGGATTTTTTAAAAATAGCCACTCTTTTTCAAGTTGTTCTTTATAAAAATGATATGAATTTGTTTTTCTTTCTACTGGATATTCACAAAGATCAACTTCTTGTTCTTCCTGCAATATTCCAACCCCATAATTTATAATCGGCCAATCTTCTTCCCAATCAACTGTCGCTAAGAATGTTTCTCTTCCTATATTACAATATCCATTAAACTTTCTGCTTGCTAGCATTATAATAAACCATTTATTATCTTGTGTACTTATTAAATCACCATGTCCAACATGTTGTATTGGATATTTATTACCTAAATGTCTGTGCGTAATTATTGGATTTTTAGGATTTCCTACATACTCTCCAAATACAGATGTACTTCTTGCTACTGTGATACAATGATCAGGACCTGTACCTCCCTCAGCAATCATGAGATAATAATAATTGCCTTTCTTATAAATATGAGGACCTTCTGGCCAAATTACATTTTTAAGAGCACCTTTCCATATTTTATGACTTTCTCCTACTAGCTTCATAGAGTTTAAATCTAATTCTTGTGTCCATACTTCCCAATCTCCATTATATCTTACGCCTTGCTGATTCGGTCTTGTTCCTACATAATAAACCTTTCCATCGTTATCAAAAAATAAACTTGGATCAATTCCTTGAGCACCTTCTAAAAAGTTAGGATCACTCCATGGACCAGCCGGATCTTTAGATGTAACTATAAAGTTACCTCCATGAGTAATATTAGTTGTTATCATGTAATATGTTCCATCATTATATCTTATAGTTGGAGCAAATATTCCTTCTGAATGTCTTGTATTACTCAAGTCTAGCTGAGATTTTCTATCTAAAACATTACCTATCTGTTCCCAGTTGCTTAAATCCTTACTTCTAAATATAGGTACTCCTGGGAAATAAGTAAATGTTGAAGTTACTAAATAAAAGTATTCATCATCTTTACATATTGATGGATCTGGATAAAATCCAGATAATATAGGATTCTTAATTTTCATAAACTGTAACTCTCCTTTACTTCCAGATTTTATAATTTCCACTTAATGCCAAAAAAGCAAATAAGTATAAACAGTTATCATAATATCTTCTTTCATCGCTTCTTAAAGGTGTGTTCCAAAATAAATCTATACATTCCTTTTTATACTTTCCTTTAGCTGCTAAAGATGCCATAGCGTTTGTTGCTATAATAGCTACAGGATGAAGTGCTTTTTCATTTATAATTGTTCCATCTATTTCATAAACTAAATCATCTTGTCCCTTTACTGTCTCACAAAAGAATTTTTGAATTTTATCTGCACATTCACATTCCCAATCCGAATATTCAAACCATTCATAGCTTAGTCCTAAATTTGCAGCAACTCTATATGAATCACTATAATACCTTTCACGATTATCATGCTTAAAAGGAGAGCCATCATAATATGAATATTCAGGTGCTAAACCTGTCACTGGATGACATGCCTTTTTTAAATATTCTCTACTGTTTTGAGAGGCTTTTTTCCAAAACTCTTTATCTTCTTCATTACACCATAAAGCAAACAAATCATAAAAATGTGGTAAATGATAGGATGGATCAGTAAAATCTACTGCTGGAACAAATTTTATTAATTTATTATTTATATCCCACATGCTGTCTCCATCATTTTTTTCACCTTTATGAATACAATCATGTAGAATATTTCTTGCTTCCAAAGAATAATTAAATATTCCTTTTCCATCTCCCCATCTATTACTTGCAAAGAATAAAGATAATGCGAAATATTCTTCACCATCTGGAGCTGGACCATCAGAATTTTTTATACCACTTGGTTGAACTGACCAAGCAAAATATCCTTTATTCCAGCCTGAATCCATCCACATATACGTTTTAGCAAATTTCCATAATTTATCAAACTCTTTTTTCATGTTTCTTTGAACACACATCATCATTGCATATGACATACCTTCTGTTCGTACGTCATAATTTCCTGTATCTATAAAACATGCCATGTTATTCTCTGTTTCATGATACAATCTTTCCTCTTCATTTCCATAAAAAATTGTATCGTATATTTCATCTAATCTCTTTTCAATTTTATTTTCATCATATCCATATTCTTTAAAAAGATTAGTATAATTTTCAGTTAAATATGCTCCCATTATTCTTTAACGCCTCCAATTGTAAGCCCTGTAACAAAGTATCTTTGTAAAAATGGATATAGACATACTATTGGTGCCGCTGTGATTATTGTAGTTGCTGCACGTATAGATTTCGGTGTTACAATATTACCAGCATTTTTCATCATATCAACAGTACCTGAAGTACCTTGTTGTGTCGCTGCTGATAACAATTTCATAAGTTCATATTGAAGAGTTGTCAATGAAGAATTACCTGCACAATATAACATTGAATCAAACCAAGAGTTCCATTGGCCAACAGCTACAAATAATGCTACTGTTGCAAGAACAGGCTTACATAGCGGTAATATTATTTGAATAAATATTCTAAAATCACCTGCCCCATCAATTTTAGCTGATTCTGATAAACTATCTGGAAGTCCATTCATATAAGTTCTAATTACTATCATATTAAAGGCACTAACTAAGCCTGGTAATATGTATACTAGAAAGTTATTTAATAAATGCAATTTTTTTATTAATACATAAGTTGGGATCATTCCACCACCTACATACATTGTCAAAACATATATAAATGAAAGTTGTTTTTTAAACATATACTCTTTTCTACTTAAAACATAAGCTAACATCGCTGTTAGAAATACTTGCAATACTGTTCCTATTACTGTTCTTGAAACTGAAATAAATGCAGCTTGGCTTAAATTTTGATTATTAAATACTGACTTATAGTTTTGAAGTGTGAACACTCTTGGCCATAAATATATTCCTCCTCTTACCGAATCAATACCATCATTAAATGAAATCGCTAATGTATTCAGTATTGGATACAATGTGACAATTAAAAATAGCACCATGAATATTCCTATTAAAGTATCATATACAATATCTCGCTTACTTCTTCTTCTCCAATTTGCCATAATTGCTCCTCCTTCTAGAATAATCTCTCTTCACCAGCAGATTTAGCCAAACGATTTGCTATGAATATTAAAGTCACACTAATTACGCTTTTGAATATACCTGCTGCCGTTGCTAAAGAATAGTTATTTAAACTAATACCATATTTTAACACGAAAATATCTATTGTTTGTGATACTTCCTGTACAAGACCATTACCTAAAAGATATTGAACTTCAAATCCTGCATTTAATATATTACCAATGTTCATTATTAATAATATAAATATAGTAGATTTAATTCCTGGCAATGTTACATGAAGCATCTTTTGAAATCTTCCTGCACCATCAATTTCTGCTGCTTCGTATAAATCTGGACTTATAGCAGTAATTGCTGAAAGGTAAATAATACTTCCCCAACCCACTTCTTTCCATACATTTGTTATACCTACTATTCCCCAAAAATATTTTGTGTCTGCAAAGAAATTAATTGGCTGATTAATAATATTAGTTGCTAATAAGAGTTGGTTTATAATACCACCATCTGAAGAAAGAACATCTGCAACAATCCCTGTTACAATTATCCATGAAAGGAAATGAGGTAAATAAGATACTGTCTGAATGAATTTTTTTGATAATATATTTCTTAATTCGTTAAGTAATAGTGCAAATCCTATTGAACAAATAAATCCTAATGTTAAATTTATCAAACTCATACACAATGTATTTCTTACTACTTTTAAGAACGTTGGATCTGAAAATAAGAATTTAAACTGATCCAGTCCACACCACGTTTGGTCAAATAACCCTTTTGCAGGTTTATACTTTTGAAATGCCATAAGCCATCCTGCAAGAGGAAGATAATTGAAGATAAATATATATATCAAAAATGGAATAGACATGATAATTAGTGTCTTTTGTTTCATAATTTTCTTAAATAAATCTTTTTTAGGTTTTGTTTCTACGTTTAAGCTAAGATTTTTCATTTCTGCTTCCATACTATTTTCTCCTTTAATTTATTTTAGTAGTAAGGGAATTCTAAAAATCTTCCCTTATTACTAACAATTTTTTATTTACTTAATAATTCAACTCTTCTCTTAACTTCTTGTGTCAATACATCTTCATATGCTTTAACGTCTGCTTGAGTAGTTAATGTTGTTGTATATTCATTCCAAGTTGATTCAAAATTTGAAGTCCCTGACATTACAACTTTTGGAAGCCATTGTTTCTTAATATCATCCATCTTTTGTGATGCAATTCCTGCTGCAGAATCTGCAGTTAAAGTATTAACATATGAATAAATAGGGAACCAAAGTTCATTTTCTTCTGGTGGTGGATTTAAAAAGTCTGCAAATGTTTCATATCCATAAGCATCAAGAATCTTCTTATCTGTTTCACTTAATGTAGCACGGAATTCTTCTGGTTGCTCTCCTGGAAGTATAGTATTAATTCCATCTGCTTGCATTCCTTTATAGTTAGGGAAGTAAGAATATGCACACATATTAGCATTAACCCAATCTTGATTTTTAGAATTATCTCTTTGTTCTTCAGTTCTATAAAATTTACCATTTTCATCCACTTTATAGTCTACGTCTTTTTCCCCCCATGATCTCATTGTTATTACTTCAGGATCTAATAAATCATTTATAACTTTTAAAGCTCCTTCTACATCTTTACAACTTGTTGATATACCAATACCACTACCAGCATTAAACTCTAGTTTGCTTCTATAGTGCTCTGTAACATTTGGGTCAATAGTTAAACCTAACGGTACATAAGTTCTTTCATCTTTGCCTTGTTGCTTTAATGAATTTTCAGCATTTTGAAATTGCCAATGTTGATCAACCATACCAAGAACTCTACCTGTAGAGATCTTGGAAATATATTGGTCATATGATGATGTGAACGTTTCTGGATCTATATTTCCTTTAGCATATTGCTCATTTAATATTTTAAAATATTCTTTTGCTTCTGGAATTGTATTATAATTTTTAGCTGTTAATGTATCTTTATCTATAATGGCTTTACCATCATTAGGATATCCAGCTACAAATTGTGGAGGATTTTCTAAACAGAAATATCTCCAATCATCAGAAAGAATCTCAAAACCTATAGTAGGTTGTCCATCTATTGTTGGGTTTGCTTCCTTATATGCTGATATTAAATCAAAATATTCCTGTACTGTTTTTATTGTTGGATAATTTGCCCATTCTAAAACAGCTTTTTGAATCCAAAATGCTTCTGATCCCATATTGGTATCTGTTTCTTTTCCTTGAACTGTTGAGAATTGATTTATATAGTAAATATGACCATCAGGTTGTGTTAACCTTTTTCTATCTTGTTCAGATAAGTACTTGGATAGATTTGGATATTTATCTATATAATCTTCTAATGGAATAAGTGCGCCAGCATCAATCAATGCTTGTGTTGCATCTCCTGCATCTATAAAATCTGGATATTCGCCCCCCGCAACCATAACACCAATTCTTTCTTTAGCAGTTTGTCCAGTAAGCCATTGTTCATCAACTTCTGCTCCAATTTTCTCTGTTATTAATTTTTTCACTCTATTATTATCTGGAATTTCCTTTCCAGCTGTTGCAAAAAATGCTGTGAATTTTTTTACTCCACCATCGGATGCTGAACTATTATCAGCATCCGATTTACTACCACATCCACCCAATGCACCTACCAAAAACATAGTTGTCAATACTAAAGCTAATAATGATTTTGTTTTTTTCATTTACCTTTCCCCCCATACTAAAATCACATTGATTTTGACTATTATTTGTAAACGTTTGTTACAAATATATTGTATCATCCATCTTTATTAGTTACATCATAACTTTCTATATATAAAATACCAAAAACTATAGTTTTTATAATCAATATATTTTTCTATTCTTCTTATCGCTTATTCCACTTATTCTATAAAAGTACGTATTTATAATGTCTCTCCATTCTTTAGCACTTTCTAGTTGTACATATAAGCCATTTAATATACTTTCATAAATTTCTCTATTTAGTCTCTCTTTAATTTCTTTTATTGCATCAATGAATTTTTCTACTGTTTCATACCCTTCAAAGTGACTATCATAAATGTGCTCAATCACAGTCTTATTCGATTTTAATATATGATTATAAGAAACATGATGAAAAAATAATAATAATTCATCTGGACATGAATATAAATTATTATATCTGCTACTAAGTGGTTCGTTATATTGATTTACATAGCCTGTACCAGTTTCCATTGTTCTATCTATCCCAATTCCTTTGCAGTCTGCTCTATGATAAGTGCCCCAAGAAGAAAACTCATAGCCATTAACATCTGGTCCATAATGATGTCCTGGAGCTACCATCCATCCTATTCCTAAAGGAGATGTGTAATTTTCATAAGCTTTCCATGAGTTCATTAGTATATATTCAATATTTTTCACAACTAATTCATCATCACCCAAAGTAAGCTTAATCCATTCTTGTGCAATTTGTTCACTGCTTATTTCACTATTCCATATAATTCTTCCATAACCATATAGATTGGCTTGTGCTAATATACTTCCTGTCCAATTTTCATCATTCCCTACATTAACAACACCAGCAATTCCTTCTATTCTATCAGCTACAGAGCTATATTCATTATTTGCATATGTTTCTGACTCTAAAATTTCCTTCCACCATGGAATCAAGTAGCATACATGCTTTTGTTGTCCTGTATATTCTTGAGTTATTTGAAATTCCATTAGCATATTTGTTTTGTCTAATTTCCCAAATAAAGGTGATATAGGTTCTCTAACTTGAAAATCCATTGGTCCATTTTTTATTTGTAAATATACATTATCTAAAAATTCACCATCTAATTGAGCAAAACATTCAAAAGCTGCTTTTGCTCTATCTGTTCTTTTATCTCTCCAATCCTGTCTACAGTTATATACAAAACACCTCCATATAAGCTTTCCACCATAAGGTTGTAATTCTTTTGCTAGCATATTAGCTCCATCAGCATGATTACGGCCATAAGTAAATGGTCCTGGTCTGCCTTCTGAATCTGCTTTAACCATAAAACCACCTAAATTGGGAAGTACACTATATACATATTTTATTTTTTCTCTCCACCACTTAATTACATTTTCATCTAAAGGATCAGAAGTATCTAAATCTTTTAATGTTATTGGTGATGCAAAATTTATACTTAAATAAGTTATTATTCCATATTTTATCATTATGTCACTTATAGTTTTTACAACATCTATCCTTTTATTTATTAGTTCAGTTTCTAATGTGTGTACATTTGTGTTATTTATTGTTATAGCATTTATTCCAATTGAACAAAGCATTCTAGCATAATCATTTATTCTATCTAAATCAGAAGCTACTTTGTAATCATCATTAAATGCATCTCTTATTAAATCATAAGTTGCATTTATTCCTATAGCAGCCATAATATCTTTCATTTTATCTTTATTTCTTACACTTTCATATAATATAGAACTACCAGAAAATCCTCTTTCAACAGTTCCATCTAAGTTATCCCAATGATCTATCATTCTTATTGATTTCGATGGATTATCTATTATTTCTTTATTATCTAAATCTGTACCTTGTTCCAATAATCTTAATAAAGCAAAACTTCCATAAAGAATACCTTCTTCATTAATAGCACTTATTGTTATATTAGAAGCTTTTCCTTCTTTTAATTCATGTTTTATAATATAACCATCTTTAACTATTCTACTATCTTCTATTAATCTTAAAACTATATGATCTTCCTTTATTTCATATTCAAAAATATTAGACTTACTCTCTTCGAAATCACATTGTTTTAAAGCAACTTCAAATTCATTTATAGCAGACTTAATTAAACTTGTATTACTTTTCACTACTATGTTTTTAAGATAATTTGAATATTTACTCTTTTTTACTTCTCTATGACTTAACCAGCATAAATACATATTGCTTTCTTTATTCACCATAATAAAACCCCCTTTTATTTAAAAGAGCTATATCAAAACAAATAATTTTACTACCACTTAATGTTCTGATAGAGCTTCTCATATTTTATTTTTCTATATTTTAGAATCTTAATTCAAATACTTTATTAAAGTGATTCTTACTGCGCCATTACACCTTACAAGCTCCTCAAAATAACTTTCTATCATTTCACCAATACCAGCTTCATATAAATTAATTCCAAAAGTATTTTCATTAGAAAGAATAGGATGTAATTCTTTTGAAAAAGGTCCCTTATCTCCAATTTTTATATCTTTAACATATTCTCTTAATGTCTCTAACATTGGATCACTACTTAATATAAATTCTTTTCCTTCATCATTAATTCCTAATAAATATCTACACCATCCAGCTATAACTAAAGGTATAAATGTCAAGTCTTTTACATTTAAACTATCATGCTTAATATATGATTTGATTGTTTCACCAAAACGAATACCTAACTTTTGTGATGTATCTGTTGCTATTCTTTGAGGTGTATCTGGCATAAATGGATTTGGTAATCTAACATTTAATACTTCATCTATAAAATCTTTTGGCTTTATTATTTCTGGATCAACGACTACTGGTAATCCCTCTTTATATCCTATGTTTTCAATAAGTAATCTTAATTCTTTATCATTCATTTCTTGATATATTTTTGTATGTGATAATAAACATCCATATATAGCTAATGCTGTATGAAGCGGATTAAGGCATGTACATACTTTCATCTTTTCTACTCTATCTACAGTAGCTCTATCTGTAAATTTAACTCCAACCTCATCAAGCTTTGGTCTTCCATTAGGGAATGCATCTTCTATAACTAAATACTCTGATTCTTCAGCATTTGTAAATAAAGCAGCATAAGTATTTTTAGTTGTTATTATAGGATCTACATTTTCAATTCCATCTTGTATAAGGCTTTCCTTTACATTATCATCTGGTCTTGGGGTTATTTTATCTATCATACTCCATGGAAAAGAAACTAATCCCTTATCATTTATATAATTATAAAATCCTTCTTCTACTAATTTATTTTTAGTCCATGCCTTAGCAAAGGAATTTATTGCATTGTAAAGCTTTGTTCCATTATGAGAACAATTGTCCATACTTACTAATGCTATAGGTTTCTTACCGCTTAAATATCTTTCATAGCATAATGCAGATATCTTTCCGATATAGCTTTTAGGATAATTTGGACCACTAATGAAATCGTCTTCAACATCTGTAATTAAATTTCCATTTTTATCATTAATACTATATCCCTTTTCTGTTATAGTGAAACTTACCATTTGTAAAGAATCTGCTTTAAAAATTTCTTTTAATCTTTCAAAATCTTTTTCATTTTGACTATCAGCCTTTAAAGCTTCTACAACACTAGCTACTACCGTCTTTTCTATTTGCCCATCAGCTTTTAAAGTGACTAATAAACTTAGATTATCATGTGGCTTATTCATTTTATCTATAATTTCATAATCATAACCCTCTGCGACTATTATTCCTGTATGCTCTTTACCTTGTTCTAAAAGTTTTTGCTGTAATAATGCTGGAAATGATCTGAATATATTTCCAGCGCCAAAATGTATCCAAGTTGGATTTTCCTTTGTATTTTTTATCGCTTCATTTATATTAAATTGTGGGAGCTTTATGTTTCTTTCAGTCCACGCTTCGTAGTTTAAAATCCCATCATAGTTTAATCTTAACATATACAACCATCTCCTAAAGTTTAGATTAATCCTCTTTATTTTTATGTTCTTTCATATTACTTAACTATAACCAATAATTACATTATTTCACTTCGAATTACTCACCTTATTATTTGCCTAGCTTTTGTAAACTTTCTAGTATTCCATTTAAATATGCTACTCCAAGTGCTCTATCATAAAGCCCATAACCTGGCATTGACTTTTCTCCCCATATAGCTCTTCCATGATCTGGTCTTACTATTCCATTAAAACCAATTTCATATAATGTTTTCATAATTGCATACATATCTAAAGAACCATCAGAAGATAGATGTGCAGCTTCATCAAATTTTCCCTTACCTAAATGCTTAATATTTCTAACATGTGCAAAATGAATTTTTCCTTTTAGAGATTTTATGATGTCTACAATATCATTATTTGGATTTGAACCTAAAGACCCAGTACATAATGTTACTCCATTACATGGACTATCAACCATTGTAACTAATCTTAACAAGTTTTCTTTACATGTCATTATTCTTGGCAATCCAAATACAGGCCAAGCTGGATCATCTGGATGTATTGCCATCTTTATGTTATATTTTTCGCATGTTGGCATAATAGCTTCTAAAAAATATTTTAAATTACTAAATAATTTTTCATTATCCACGTCTCTATATAATTCAAACAATTCTTTAATTCTAGCCATACGTTGTGGCTCCCATCCTGGCAATTCAAATCCATTAGATTTAGAATCCATAGATGATAATAAATTCTCTAGATTTATCTTATCAATTAATTCTTGGTCATATGATAAAACTGTAGATCCATCATTTCTTACTTTTGCAAGATCACTTCTTGTCCAATCAAATACCGGCATAAAGTTATAGCAAACAACATCAATCTTCTCCTTACCTAACCTTTCTAAAGTTGTAATATAATTTTCAATGTATTTATCTCTATCATCGCTACCAACTTTAATAGAATCATGTATATTAACACTTTCTATTCCAGCTATTCTTAACCCAGCATCCTCTACTTCTTTTTTTATAGCTCTTATTTTTTCTACTTTCCATACTTCACCTGGCATAGTATCATATAAAGTTGTTACTACACCTGTAACTCCTGGTATCTGTCTTATTTGTTCTAATGTAACACTATCAAACTTTTTACCAAACCATCTTAAAGTCATTTCCATTGATAATCACTCATCCTTTTCATATTTTAATAAAATAATAATCATTGTGGTTTTTAGAATCTTTACTTAATAATTCACATTGTTATACTCTTAATCAGCAAGTATTCTAGGATTTATTTATTCCTTATTCTATAATTCTAGCTATTTATTATTTGACTTTACAAGTTGTTACTTATATAATTATAGACAAAATTTATCATCTTAGGAGTTTTATATGTTAAAATACGAAGCCTACCATTTTGGTGAAAATAACCTATTTTCTTCTTTTCATAATTACAATTTTAACTATACAAAAAACTTACATAGAAGCTTTGAGTTTGTTTATGTAAAAGAAGGTAATATTGAAATATGTATAAATACTAGAAGTTTCACTTTAAAAAAGAATCAATGTGCACTCATATTACCTTATGAATCACATTCTTTTTCAACTAAGGATTACTCTGATTCATATATCTGTGTATTTTCTCCAGAATATATAAGCACTTTTAATAATATGGCATATGGAAAATTCTTAGAAAACCCTGTTTTTGAACTTTCAAATATTTCTCAAAATTTAGTAATTAACAATATCTTTAACCCAAATAATAATATTCTACAAATTAAATCAATACTTTATCTTATTTGCTATGAACTACTTGAGCAGACTACATTATTAGAAGCTACAAAAACTGATTATGAACTTCTTCATAAGATTTTAAACTACATACAAGAAAACTTTACAAAAGATATTTCATTAAATCATGTAGCTAATAAATTTGGATACAGTTATACTTATATCTCTAAATATTTAAACAGTATTTTAGGTATCTCTTTCAATGATTTTATAAATGAAAATAGAATAAGCTATGCTATACACTTGCTAAAAAACACAGATTTGTCAATTACTGATATTTCTTTCTCGTGTGGCTATTCAAGTATACGGTCATTTAATCGAAATTTTCTAAAAATAGTAAATACTACTCCAAAGAACTATAAAAATAACTTAATAAACAAAAACATAACCTAGATATTTTTAAAAAATTAATTAATAATTTCTTACAATTAGAAAAGAAGAAAACATTAATATACCTTCTTCTTTTCTAAAAATATCATATCCATACTCACCTTTTTTAGAATTACCTTTTTGTAAAATTTTTAATATATTATTTATTAAATTGTGGTTTTATTGTATAATATCTGTAAACCTTTCATTAAGATAATAATGATTTATTATAGTATTTTTGATTTATTTTTCCCCGAAAATAATTTGCTAACAATGAAAGGAGCCACTTATGAAAAAAGATTTTTATGATCAGCCACTTTTCACAATTTCAAACTATTTTATTGCATATTTTTTAAACAGTATTTATTTCTCTTTATGCAATATATTACTAATTTTTTTCTTTCTTTTAATAGAAATATCATCAGATAATTTTAGTTTATTTTCATTATTTGTTGCGCTTATACCATTAGGACCTGCATTAGGTTCACTTTACTGCACAATGGGAAAAGTAGTGCGGGAAAAAGAATTATTTTCTTCTTCTTACTATTGGAAATCTTATAAAAATAACTTTATATCATTTTTAAAGATTTGGATGTTTTTTCTTAGTGTCATTTATATCTTGCTATTTGATTTTATGTATTTTTACTTAAATTCACCACAAACTCAACTTTATTGGATCTTTATGATACTAACTGTACTTTTTGCATTATTAGGCACCTATGCCTTTTCAATAAATTCTAGATTTAGAATTACATTTAAAAACTTGATTATTTTATCAATTAGTTGTATGTTTAAGAATTTCGGTACAAGCATCTTAAAGTTCGTAATTATGGGAATCATATATTATTTGTGTAAAAATCTTTCAATTGGATTTTTACTGTTTATTCCTGGTGCAATATGCATGCTTTTTTATTACTATGATAAAGCCATATTAGATAAAATAGAGAAAACATACATTTCTTCTAGCTCCTATTAAAGAGATTAAACTAATAATTCCTCTAAAATATAAAGACTGCTAAGAATTATTTTCAAAAACCATTCTTAGCAGCACTTTTATATATTTATCAATTTATTATCGTTCTATATTTTTACTCTTTCCTATAAAGCTCATTAATTTATCATAATCTGGATATCCCTCACAATCACCTTTAACAAGTGTTGCCATAGCACCTACACCATTAGCATATTCTCCTATTTCTTTTAATGATAACTTTTCTAAATATCCACATATTATTCCAGCTGCAAAACCATCCCCTGCTCCTGCAGTATCTGCAATAATATCATGAACATCATATCCATTTACAACAACGCTTTCTTCTTTATTTTTTAAATAACATCCATTTGCGCCTAACTTTAAGCAAACTAATTTTGCTCCTTTTTCTAGAAAGTAATCACAAATCTCATCTTTATCTTCTAATCCTAAAAGAAGCTGTCCTTCATCTATTCCTGGAAGAACTATATCCGCATGACTTGCTATATCTAATAGAACTTTTTTAGCTTCTCTAATATCCCATAACTTTAATCTTATATTTGGATCAAATGATATAAGTACATTATTCTCTTTTGCAATCTGTATTGCTTTATAAACTGCTTTTCTACAAGATTTTGATAATGCTGGTGTTATTCCTGTAATATGAAGAATCTTGGAATTCTTAATATATTCTTCATCTATATCTTCTTCACTTATATTGCTTGCTGCTGAATTTTTTCTAAAATAATACACATTCGGATTTTTACCTTGGTAACATTCTTTAAAAAGTAATCCACATGAATTTTCTCTATCCACAATAACTCTTGATGTATCTACACCTTCACTTCTTATTGTATTCAAAATAAACTTTCCAAATTCATCATTTGATATTTTAGAGAACCAGCCAATACTGTGATTAAGTCTTGAAACTGCAATTGCAAAATTTGATTCAGCGCCACCTAATGATTTAGTAAATGTGTTTATATGTCTTAAAGGTCCATTACTGTTAGGAGCTAAAACAACCATAGATTCTCCAAAAGTTACAACATCCATAACTACTCTCCTTATTTATTATAAGTTTGATACAACTTTATTACCCACTTCTTTTGGAGATATTTTTGCGTTTTTATAAGCATCTACAAAACGTTTAGCTGTTTCTTCTATTAATTTATAGTCTCCATATTTCGCTCCTTTAGTAAGATCTCCACCAGTTCCTACGGCAACTGCCCCTGCTTCTATCCACTCATGCAAGTTTTCTACGCTTACCCCTCCTGTTGGCATAAACTCTCCCTGTGGAAGCGGACCTTTAAAAGATTTTATTACTGATGGTCCATATAAATTTGCTGGGAATACCTTCACTATATCCACACCATACTCGAGAGCTATTATTGCATCATTAACAGTCATAATTCCAGGCATAACTGCTATCTTATACTTATTACAAAGCTTTAATGTATCAATATCCACGCTTGGACTTACAATAAATTGAGAACCTTCTAAAATACATGCTCTAGCTGTTTCTGAATCTAAAACTGTCCCTGCTCCAATTACCACTTCATAATTATCTTTATATTTTTTTGTTATTTCTCTTATTAGATCTATTGGATTTGGAACTGTCATTGTAAGTTCAATTATTTTAATTCCACCCTTTATAACTGCATCTACTGTTTTAATTGCCATTTCAAGAGACTCACCTCTTATAACTGCAATAACTCCATTTTCTACAATCTTGTTTAATACAACTTGCTTTTTCACTTTTACACCTCACTTACTTTATATATTAAAATACTCTTTAGCATTGTTATAGCTTATATCTTCAATAATTTTCCTGATAAGTTTTTCATCATTTGGTACTTCTCCATTTTCTACCCATTCTCCAACTATATTACATAGAATTCTTCTAAAATACTCATGTCTAACGTAAGATAAAAAACTTCTTGAATCTGTTAACATACCTACAAAAGAATTTAATAATCCCATATTAGCTAATGTTTTAATTTGATTTTCCATACCAATTTTATTATCATTAAACCACCATGCACTTCCAAACTGAATTTTTCCTTTTATATTTTCACCTTGAAAACATCCGATTGCAGTTGCAATCCAAGCATTATCATTTGGATTTAAGCTATATATTATAGTCTTTGGGAGCTTATTTTCAACTTCTAAAGAATTAAGGAATTTTAAAAGTGATGATGCAAATTTCTCATCATTTATAGTATCAAATCCTGTATTTGGACCTATTTTATTAAACATCCTTTTATTATTATCTCTTATACAATTACAATGTAATTGCATTGCCCAATCATGATCATAATATAACTTTCCAAGATATTTTAATGTATATATTTTGTATTTATTTTCTTCTTCTAAAGTTATTTCTTCTTTATTTAGAGCTTTATCAAATATTTCTTTTACTTCTTCAATTGATGCCTCTATATATTTAGGAAAAGAATCCAATCCATGGTCAGATATCTTACATCCAACTTCATTAAACTTTTCTACCCTCATTTTTAGTACTTCCAATAGTTCATCATAAGTATTTATTTTTAACCCACATATATCTTCTAATCTTTTTAGGTATTCTACAAATATATCCTTTTTTATTTCAATGATATTGTCTGGTCTAAATGTTGGCAATACCTTTGTTTTAAAAGAGGTATCCTCATTTATTTTCATGTGATACTCTAAAGTATCTGCTGGATCATCAGTAGTGCAAAGACTTTCTACATTTGATTTACTTATTATTTTTCGTACACTAAACTCATCGCTTCTTAATAATTCACATGTCTTTCGCCATATTTCAGGAGCACTTTTTTCATTTAGAATTTCTTCTATTCCAAAGTATCTTTGTAATTCTAAATGAGTCCAGTGGTATAATGGATTTCCTATTGCACTTGAAAGTGCTTTTGCCCATGTTAAGAATTTTTCATAATCAGTAGATTCACCACTTATATATTTTTCTTCAATTCCATAGCTTCTCATTAATCTCCACTTATAATGATCTCGATAAAGCCATAATTGTGTTATATTTTCATATTTTTTATCTTCAAATATTTCCTTAGAATCTATGTGTGAATGATAATCTATTATAGGTAAATTTACACAATAGTTATGGTATAGTTTCTGAGATGTCTCATTATTCAATAAAAAATTTATATCCATAAACTTTTTCAAAAAATCATCCTCCTTTATTGCGAATCTTTAAATTTTTTGTAAATTTAAGAAATTTTTTTATTGTTATATTTATCGAATAATATTATATTTAAAATTAGAAAACTCAGCACATCCTCCAACTTCCTTTGTAGAAAATAAAAATAATCCAAAGCGACATCCTATAAATTGATCCATTTTCCATACCATACTATGGGTTACACCAAGCTTTTCCCATTTCATCTCATTTAAATAGTAAAACTCACCTTCATCTTTTCCATTAATAAAGTTTCCTCTTGCTTTAAGAGTTATTTTACTTCCATGCAAAGATACTCTTCCATACTCAGTTCCAGGTTCGCTATCTACTAAGTTTCCGAAAATTGATTTGTCCTCACTTTCTCTTGCCAACATTACTAAATAATATTTATCTTCTTCTTTAGTAATAGCTATTAATCCATATGTGCTTATCAAAAAACATATACCTGCATAATCTCCATTTTTAAGTTCACTACCATCTAGTGTTACAATAGCTTCACATTCTGGTCCCATGGTACGTTGTGTTAATGTATTAACTGCAAAATTTAAATTTGGACTTATTTTCCCTGATTTAATTCTGTATGTCCCATATTTTTCAGTTACTGACCATAATCTTTCATCTGGAATATGATTCCATTGCCAAACATCTTTAATGTGAACTTTTCCATTAAAGTCTGGTTCATAAACAAAATCATCATCTCCAACTATTGGACTATATTCATACTCTGGCCTTGTACTATCAATTTCAATATGCTCCGGTGCTTTTTTATCAAATAAAGGAAAATCATTTTCAAAGTGCATTGGTACAATAACAGGTATGCGTCCAACAGCCCCTCTGTCTTGGAATAACATTGCATACCATTTACCATCTGGTGTAGATACTATACCTCCTTGTGCTATGCCTGAATTCTTATATCCCATGTCATCATTAAAAACTTCTCTTCCAATAAACTCTCCATCTAATGTATCTGATACAAAGCATGCTTCAGTTCTACGTCCTTTTGATTTAAGTATATGAATCAAGAAAATGTAGTATTTACCATTTATTTTATAAAAATGAGATCCCTCATAGCCAAGATCATACTCTTCTGTTTCAGTTACTATAATTTTATCTAACCCATTAGGTTTAGGCCCCGATAAATCTTCTTTTAGTTCTGTAATATGAATATCTGTATTCCCATAAGCAATATAAACTTTTCCATCATCATCAAATAATAATGAACAATCATGATAAAATCCTTCAATTATTTGTTTTGTCCAATTTCCATCTATTTCAGTAGCTGTATACAGATATGTCTTTCCTGTATCATTAGCCACAAAACATACGTAGAATTTATTATTATGATACCTGAGTGAAGCTGCCCACATGCCCTTTCCATAAATTTGGTTTTTACCTTCCAATTTTTGTCCACATGTATCATCTAAAGTATCATATACATATGTTGCTACTTCCCAATTAATAAGGTCATAAGAACGTAAAATAACACATCCAGGCATAAGATGCATTGTAGTGCTAACCATATAATATGTGTCGCCAACTCTTATTACATCTAAATCAGGATAATCAGACCAAATAATAGGATTATTTTTCATCTCAAACACCTTACCTTCACTATTAAAATATATTATTAAATATAACCTTTCAAAATTAATCAAATTAGGTAATAAAAAATACACTCAACTTTTATCTGAATTATACTTTTACACTTCAAATCTGAACCACTTGAAATCAAAATTACATCCTGGTAAAAATATAAACGTTACTGTCTTAATTCCTGTCATCTTTTCTAAACTAAACACCATTTCTTCATAATCCTGCGTATGTGCAAACTCAACAATCTGCTTGCTTGTATTTTGATCATCTGCAAATTGAATATTTATGGTATTTTTATCAATAGGTGAGTTACCACAAATAATAAGTTTAGATGCACCTTCACTTTTAAAGTCCATATCTTCAAATATCAGTGAAACATTATTTCCTATTCTTTCAATACTCTCTTCTTTCATTAAGAATGTATCACCATAAACCTTATTACATTCTGTAGCCATAATTTTTTCAAAAGCTTTGTTCTTCTTCTCAAAAATAAATCCTTTCATATGAACTTTATTATAAAAAACAAAATAAACTGAAGTTACATCTTTAAGTTTTTTGTTTAATTTATAAGTTTCTTCTTGATATACGNCTTCAAATATCAGTGAAACATTATTTCCTATTCTTTCAATACTCTCTTCTTTCATTAAGAATGTATCACCATAAACCTTATTACATTCTGTAGCCATAATTTTTTCAAAAGCTTTGTTCTTCTTCTCAAAAATAAATCCTTTCATATGAACTTTATTATAAAAAACAAAATAAACTGAAGTTACATCTTTAAGTTTTTTGTTTAATTTATAAGTTTCTTCTTGATATACGTTCCATATTGATTCTTTTTGATAAATAAATTCACAAACTAGTGTACTATTTTGACCTTCAGGTATACCTTCCCAAACCTGAAAATCGCATTTTTGATCACTTAGGGTAAAGAATGATACTATGATTGTATCTGAGCCATAAGAACCAAAATCAATATCATAAAAACCTACTCTTGTTTCTTTTTAGCGATCTGAACAAAGACCTTTTTCATTTCCATTTCCAACATTCCCTGTTACATCATGATCAAACAAGCCACCTGACACAAATTCATATGGGTTTTTAAATATAGCTTCAAGCCCATTTACTTTAAATTCTAATTGTGATATTAATTTTACTTTATCAGTACCATTATTACTTGTACACCGGATTCTAAACTCTCCATCTCCTAAAGCAGTTACCTTTGCATAATCTCCAAAACTTTGAACTTTAGCTATGTTTGATACTATTCCACTTTCATTTACAGCACTCCAGTTTATCTCTTTATATGAAGCATTTTCTGGATAAAGCTTTGCTTTAACAATTATTTCTTTCTTATTTATATCAAATTCTTGTCCATCTTCACTTACTATTTCTATTTTACGTATTGGTATTTCATCTAAGCTTCCCATTACTACTTCCATTTCCTTGTTTTCTGTACTTGCACAAATACCTTTTAACTCTTCATCATTTGCACTAATAGCTTCAAGCTGTATGGATGTACTTTCTAATCCAGTTGATGAAACTTCCATATTAATATATCCTTCTTCTAAAGTGCTTCCCTATTATAGCCATTAATTTACCACTAAATAACCTTCTGCTTAATCCTTTATATTGATCATAATCGGTACTATCACCATTATCTAACCCAATTAAACGTCCAGCTCCACTTACATTTACTTTTACTCTATTATTTGCATTTTCTACTATGTTTCCATCTTCATCTTTCATAATAATTTCTACGTTTATAAGGAATCTTCCACCATCCAACAAGATCCTTTCCTTTTTTGTGATCTATATTGTATTTTCCTATAACTTTTCCATTAAGCTTTAATTCAATTTTGGGAGCATTAGAACAAACTCTAACATCTACAATTTGATTTTCACTAAAATCCCAATAAGGAAGTATATGAATCATTGGTTTTTTCCTATAATCTGTCCATTCAGACTGATAAATATAATAAGAATCTTTTTTAAATGTTGCAGTATCAATTTGTCCAAAATAGGAATTCTTTGTATGATAAGGTGTAGGTTCACCTATATAATCAAATCCAGTCCATATAAATTGTCCAAGAGAAAATTCTGCATACCTGTCATCAGTTATACATCTTTCTGGACTTTTTGCTCCCCAACTTGTTGTACTATTTCCAAGTACAGAACATTGTTCATCATCATCTGCAAGTATTGATTTCTCAAATGGAAAGTGATATATTCCTCTACTTTGTACTACTGAAGCTGCTTCACTTCCATAAATAATCCAATCTTTATGTTTTTCATGATGTTTTTCATGATGTTCTTCATAATATTTTTCTGAATAATTATAGCCTGCAATTTTAACTATATCAACACACTTTTTAGCGTTCTCCCATGGCATAAAATTTGAACCTATTGTAACTTTCGCATTTTCATTTGGATCAAATTCTTTTACATATTCCATAAGCATTTTTGTGATTTCTTGACCTCTTACATCTGCATGAGTATAATAAATCTCATTCCCAATACTCCACATTAAAAGACTAGGATGATTTCTATTTCTAGTAATCCAGCTCATCATATCTTTATGTGACCATTCTTTAAAAAATCTTGCATAATCATAAGTTGTCTTACTTCTTTCCCACATATCAAATGCTTCAGAGGCAATAAGAAATCCCATTTCATCAGCTAAATCCATAAACTGTGGATCTGGCATATTATGAAATGTTCTTATAGCATTTACCCCCATATCCTTTAATATTTTAAATCTTCTTCTTAGTGCTTCTTTATTAAATGCTGATCCTAAAGCCCATAAGTCATGATGCTCACATACTCCAATTAATTTTATCTTTCTACCATTTAATATTAATCCTTTATCTGGATCCATAATGACTTCTTTAAATTCTATATTTTTAGAAATATGTTTAATATTTGTTAAATTATACCCGTCTATTAATTTTAGTTCTGTAACTAGCTTGTATAAATTAGGATTGTCTATATCCCATAATAATGGTTCTTTTACAATCATAGTTTGAATATTTCTCTTCTCTCCACGCTTAACTTCTTCACTAGTTGTAGAAATAACTTCATTATTATAAATAATGCTATGATATAATTTTGCATTTTCATAAAGCTTTAATTCTGTACTTATTTCTACATTCCATAATTTATTCTCTTTTCTTATAGAAACGTAAATTCCATTAGTTTCAATATGATTTTTATCTCTTGTTTTTAACCATACATTACGATATATTCCTTCTCCTGAATACCACCTACTATTAGGACTTTGATGGATTACTCTTATAAGTATTTCATTTTCTCCCTCCACAAGAACATTTGTTATATCATGCTCAAAGGATGAGTATCCATACTTCCATTCGCCAACAAACTTATTATTCACATAAAGTGTAGAATCCATATATACTCCATCAAAACATAATAGAACTTCATCTTCGTTTTTAGAGTACATAAATTTTTTTCTATACCATCCAATACTATTTTCATAAAGATCTAACGAATTATATATTAACCAATCGTGTGGTATATCTATCTTTTAAAAACATAATCTACCACTATATTCTGTTTCTAAGTTGCCTTTAAAAAATTCCCATTCGTCATTAAAAAGTATTTTCTTATTCACAGACTCCTCCAATTAATATAAATGTGTTAATTCATACTTTCCTAATTTCTATAGAATTTATGCATTATCTATATTAATTTTATTATTTTAAATTTAGTTCTTTCTCTAATGGTGTTATTCCTGTAAGCTCTATACTTCTCTTATCAGGCTGAGAAACTCCAACAAATAATTTAAACTTTTTACTATCTAGAATTCGTTCTCCCTCATCATTGACAACTTCAAATTCTTTTCTTCTAATATTTAAAGTAACAGTTTTAGATTCTCCCTTCTTTAAACTAATGCGTTTAAATGCTACTAAGCTATGATTTAGTACTGCAAATCTAGATTCTAAATTTTTCAAATAGCATTGAACTACTTCTTCAACATCGTAACCTCCAATATTTTTAATATCTATGCTTACATTTACGTTTTCAAAATCTTCTTTAATATCTTCGATATTTAAATTGTTTAACTCTACTTGTGAATATGTTAATCCATATCCAAATGGATACAAAGCTTCTTCTTCAATATATCTATAAGTTCTTCCCTTCATTGAATAATCGCTAAATTCAAGCATATTATCAATGCTTTTATAGAATGTTACAGGTAACTTACCACTTGGAGAATATTTTCCAAATATTAAATCTGCTGCTGCAGTACCTCCATGACTACCAGGGTACCATGCTTGTATAATTGCAGCACAACTTTCTTCTAATCCATTAAGTGTAAGAGCACTACCTGATCCTAAAATTACTATAACTGGTTTTTTAGTTTCAAGAACCTTTTCTAGTAACTCTTGTTGTGTACCTGGCAAATTCAGATTCTCCTTATCTCCTGCTCCATAACTATTTCCTGCATCGCCTTGTTCTCCTTCAATTGTTGAATCTAATCCTAAACATACTACTACTACATCTGATCTTTCTGCTACTGAAACTGCTTCTGATATTCTATCCTTAGGTTGAGCCAGTCCTTCTACTCTATCTTTGTATAAATGACATCCTTCTGAATAATATACTCTAGTATCTTCATTTACAGCTTCATGTATTCCTTCAAGTATAGTTGTATATTTAGACGCCGTACCCGAATAATTTCCTTTAAGCATTACTTGACTATCAGCATTTGGACCTATTACTGCAATAGATTTTAAACTAGATTTATCTATTGGTAATGTTCCATCATTTTTAAGTAAAACCATTGACTTCCTTGCTGCCTTTAATGAAAGTTCGTTATGTTCTTTGCAATCATTTGATTCATAAGGTATTTCGTTATATTCACATTTGTCATCAAACATTCCTAATCTTATTCTAGTAGCTATTAATCTTTCAGCTGAAGTAGTTATATCTTCTTCCGTAACTAACCCTTCTTTATAGGCTAACATCATTTGAAGATATACATTTCCACAATTTAAATCACATCCATTTTTTATAGCTAATGCTGCTGATTCAGTTGCTGTACTAGTTACTTTATGATTCAAATGAAAATCTGCTATTGCCCAACAATCTGATACTACATGTCCTTTAAAGTTCCATTTACCTCTTAGAATATCTTTTAATAATGTTTTGCTTCCACAACATGGTTCACCATTTGTGCGATTATAGGCCCCCATTACAGCTTCAACATCTGCTTCTTTTACACAAGCTTCAAATGCTGGCAAATATGTCTCATATAAATCTTTTTTTGTTGTTACTGCATTAAATTCATGTCTTATACCTTCTGGACCACTATGAACTGCAAAATGCTTTGCACATGCTGCTATTTTTAAATATTTCCCTTCACCTTGTAAACCATTTATAAAGGCCACTCCTAATCTAGATGTTAAATATGGATCTTCTCCATATGTCTCATGTCCTCTTCCCCATCTAGGGTCTCTAAATATATTTACATTAGGCGACCAATATGTTATTCCCTTATATATATCTCTGTCATCTTTACTAGAATACTCATTATATTTTGCACGACCTTCTGTTGCTATAGTATCTGCTACATTTTCTAAAAGTTCTTCATCAAAAGTAGAAGCTAATCCAATAGCTTGAGGAAACACAGTAGCAGTTCCTGCCCTTGCTACTCCATGAAGACCTTCATTCCACCAGTTATATCTTGGTATATTTAAACGTTTAATCGCTGCTGCGTTATAAGTTAACTGCTCTGCTTTTTCTTGTAATGTCATTTTTTCTACTAATTCTTTTGCTCTAGTCAATGCTTCTTCATGTGTAATTCTATTTTTTTCTTTCATAATAACACTTCCTTCACTCTCTTATTAATTAACATCATTTGAACATTTTAAAATCCATGTATTAAATTTTTCACTAAATTAAAATATTAAAATCATTACTTTATGGATATAATTTGAAATTACATCTACTTAATCTTATATATTAATAATAAATAATTTAGCTCTGATTCAACAAGCAAATATTTATGCATTTCTAGACATTATTTATCATTAACTCAACGTTATATAAAACAAAATAAACTTAAAATACGATATTATTAAAAAGCTATCTTAAGTGTTTAAAACACACTTAAGATAGCTTTTTTTATTTTAATAAATATATTACGGAAATTACAAATATTTAAGATTTTCCATACTATTTTAATTATTTTTCAAATGGATTTTCTGTCTTATAAAGCATTCCCTTTGGTTGGTTAAACCCAACTTCTTTAACTCCTAAGTATCTAAATAAGTTGTAGATAGCTTTTCCATAATGACCAAAAGCAACTGCTCCATGATGTGGATATCTTCCTTCAATTAATACATGACGATAGAATCTTCCCATTTCAGGAATTGCAAATATTCCTATAGATCCAAATGATCTTGTAGCTACTGGTAATACTTCACCTTCTGCAACATATGCAGTAAGCTCAGCATCTGCATTACTTTGTAATCTAAAGAATGTAATCTCTCCTGGGACAATATCGCCTTCAAGAGTTCCTCTTGTAATATTAGGTTCTTGATTTGGTTCTAAAGCTCTAGCCATAATCATTTGATTTTTCATAGTACAGCTTGTAAGCTTGCATGCTGCAGTATTTCCACAGTGGAATCCCATAAATGTATCTTTTAATGTATAGTCAAATTTACCTTTGATTTCTGATTCATACATATCAGCTGGTACTGTGTTATTTATATCTAATAATGTAACTACATCTTGGCTTATACAAGTTCCAATATATTCACTTAATGCTCCATAAATATCAACTTCACATGATACTGCAATGCCTCGAGCAGTTAATCTACTGTTAACATAGCATGGTACAAATCCAAATTGAGTTTGGAATGAAGGCCAGCACTTGTTAGCAAATACTACAAATTCTCTAGATCCTTTATGTTCTTTCATCCAGTCTAATAGTGTAATTTCATATTGTGCAAGCTTAGGTAAAATACCAGGCATTTTATTTCCTTCACCTAATTCTTTTTCCATATCAGCTATTACATCTGGAATTCTTGGATCATCTTTGTGATCATTAAATGCTGCATATAAATCTAATTCAGAGTTTTCTTCTATTTCAACACCTAAATTATATAATTGTTTAATTGGAGCATTACAAGCTAAAAAGTCTTGAGGTCTTGGACCAAAAGAAATTATTTTTAAGTTTTTAAGTCCAATTAATGCTGATGCAACTGGTATAAATTCTTTAATCATATCAGCAACTTCAGATGCAGTTCCAACTGGATACTCTGGTATATATGCTTTTATATTTCTAAGTGCTAAATTATAGCTTGCATTAAGCATTCCACAATAAGCATCTCCACGTCCTCCTACTAAGTTGTCTCCGCTTTCTTCTGATGCCGCTACAAACATAACTGGTCCATCAAATTCTTTTGCAAGTAATGTTTCTGATGTTTCTGGTCCAAAGTTTCCAAGGTAAACTACTAATGCATTTACACCTGCTTCTTTAACTTCTGCTAATGCTTTTCTCATGTGTACTTCATTTTCTATTGTTGTTTTGCACTCATAAATTTCTCCATTAAAAGCTTCAACTACTGCCTTTCTACGATTAGTAGATAACTCCATTGGGAAACAATCTCTACTTACAGCTACTATTCCTAATTTAACTTTTGGTGTATTATTCATATTTAATTCCTCCAAATCATATTTTAATATTTATCTAATTTTTATATTTAATTTGCACACTATATATTTTAAAAACAATTACTTAGAAAGTAATAAGTGTTTTTTACTTATTACTTTTATTTTAGAGATATATTCTCTCCAACTAGTCCAATAAATGCGCCTTGTTCACCTAAGTCAGTATCCTTATGACCAATTAGCCACTTATTCTTAGCAAATAATAATGCATCTTCTCCACACTTCTTAATATCTTTTTCTAATGGAAGGTTTGTATCCTTAGGTAATACAACAACACATCTAAATCCACTTTCATCTGCATTACAAGGTGCATAATGAAGAGTAGTTGCATATACTTCTATTATTGTTCCTGCTGGAACTAAGAAAGCTTCTATTTTAGAAGTATCATATGAAAAATCATCATTAATATCTTGCTGGCTTCCTATTAATAAAATAAGATCTGTAACTGCTATATTTATTTCAGAAGATCTATGATATTCAACTGCGTTTAAAATATAATTATTACCATTACAGTATCCAATTTGAATTGGAAGACCTCCAAATTCTCTTTCCATTAAGTCTTCATTAATCTTTAACTCTTCTAGTTCTTTTATTGATGGTTCATATATTACATCATTAGGAAGTGGGGTATTTTTCATTTTTTCTATTATTTCAGAACAATCATAATTTTCTAATATTCTTCCATATTTTTTAAACTTTGAATCGGTAACTTTATTAATAATCATTTAATCACACCTTTCTTAATGTCTTATTTATTAAAATATTATGGTTTTTTATGAGATTTTGAAATTAGGTTAACTATCATTAAAATTATTTGTTCTTGGAAGCAGCAAAAGGGGCTGCCACTTCCAAAATAGACTTGTTTTATATCAATAAATATCTTTTTAGCTTAATCTATTAGTAGATTTAATTTTCTACTTATTAACAACCTTAACTGTTGTATCAACAACATTATCAACAGTGAATCCGAATTGCTTAAATAACTCATTTGCATTTCCTGATGCTCCAAATGTATCAAGTGAGATTATCTCTCCATCTAGACCTACATACTTATGCCATCCAAATGAAGTTAATGCTTCAACCGCAACTCTTTTTCTTACACAGTTTGGAAGTACGCTTTCTTTGTAAGCTTCATCTTGTAAATCAAATAATTCGAAACATGGAATACTTACTACTCTTGCATCAATTCCTTTAGCTTCTAATTCATCTGCAGCTTTATATATAAGTTCTACTTCTGAACCTGATGCCATTAAAATAACATCTGGAGTTTCTTTCTTAGATTCTTTTATTATATAACCACCTTTTAATGCTCTCTTTGGACATCCTTCATATAGTGGTAGTTTTTGTCTTGTTAACACTAATGATGTTGGTGTTTCCCCATTAGTTACAGCGTAATACCAAGCGGCTGCTGTTTCTTTTGAGTCGGCTGGTCTAAATACTGCCATATTAGGCATACTTCTAAGTGCTGCTAATTGTTCAATTGGTTGGTGAGTTGGGCCATCTTCTCCTACCCCAATACTATCATGAGTTAAGACATATGGTATTGGTAATTTCATAAGAGCTGATAATCTCATTGCACCTTTCATGTAATCACTAAATACAAAGAATGTTGAACAGAATACCTTAAGTCCACCATGAGCGTACATACCGTTAGTAATGGCTGCCATTGCATGCTCTCTTACTCCAAAATGAAGATTTTGTCCACTTCTATCTTCTGCTGAGAAGTCTCCCTTATCTTTCATATAAGTCTTATTTGAAGGCGCTAAATCTGCTGAACCTCCCATTAAATTTGGAATTATATTAGCTAATCTATTTATAACTATTCCTGACGATTCTCTTGTAGCCATTTCTTTATCAAAGCTCCAGAATTCCTCATTGTTTAATAATTTTTCTTTATTTATTTCATTCTTCATCCATTTAGTATATTCATCTGCTAATTCTGGATAAGCTTCTGAATATTGTTTAAATAATTCATGCCAGTTTTCTTCTTTCCATACACCGTCTCCAATATACTTGTCCATATTTGTGTACACTTCGTCTGGTACATAGAATGCAGGTTCTAATTGCCATCCTAGATTTTCTTTTAATGCTCTTATATTTTCTTCTCCTAATGGCTCACCATGTGCTGATGCCTTACCTTGTTTTGCTGGGCATCCATACCCTATTACGTTCTTCACAATTATAATTGATGGTCTTAAACTGTCTCTTTTTGCATCATCAATTGCATTTGAGATTGAATCTATATCATTTCCATTTTCAACTTTGATTACTTGCCAGCCATACGCTTCGTATCTCTTAGCAACATCTTCTCTAAATGCAATATCAGTATTACCTTCAATTGAAATATTATTTGAATCATAAAGTACAATTAATTTTCCAAGACCTAATGTTCCAGCAAGTGATGAAGCTTCTCCTGAGATACCTTCCATAAGGCATCCATCACCAACAATTGCATATGTGTAGTGATCTACAATATTAAAATGTTCTTTGTTAAATTTTTCTGCAAGGTGAGCTTCTGCCATAGCCATACCTACTGCATTACATATACCTTGTCCAAGAGGTCCAGTTGTTATTTCAACACCTTTTGTGTGGCCGTATTCTGGATGGCCAGGAGTTAAGCTTCCAACTTGTCTAAAGTTTTTAATATCTTCAATAGTTATTCCATATCCAAATAAGTGTAATAAAGAATATTCAAGCATTGATCCATGCCCTGCTGATAAAACAAATCTATCTCTGTTATCCCAGTCTGGATTTTTTCCATTATGATTCATTTTTGTCCATAATGTAAATGCCATTGTAGCTGCTCCAAGTGGAAGACCAGGATGGCCAGAATTTGATTTTTGTATAGCATCTGCTGATAAAACTCTTATTGCATTAATAGATAATTTATCTAATTCTCTACTCATTGTTATCCTCGCTTTTTATTTATTTTATTTTTTATTACTCCAAAATATATAGACTCATCTTTTTGGGGTCATCTCAAAATAATATATTAATTTGAGATAAAAATTTATTTGCACACTCTAATCCACATAAAATAAGCATATTCTTAAGCAGAGAACCCAAATCTTGTATTTGGTGCGAATCGCTTACACCTACGAATGTATATGAGCAGGTGTTTCCTTAAAAACTCCTTTATAATCCCGCATAAAATAAGCATATTCTTAAATTCTTAAATTCTTAAATTCTTAAATTCTTAAATTCTTAAATTCTTAAATTCTTAAATTCTTAAATTCTTAAATTCTTAAATTCTGGGCATTTTTTCATTCTTCAAATATTTGTGCAATAAATTTCTTTTATTTAAAATCTGCTACGTTCATACTTTTAACTATCGTACTTTCTAATTATTCAATTTTTAAATGAAACTCACTATTCACATCCGTTCATAGGAGTAAGTTCGAGCAACCAAATATATTCTGAAACTTCTACTCACATTCGTTCGTAGAAGGGCTATACCACTAAACTCGTTCCTCGCCAAGTGTTATATGCCAATTGGGGCTCTCACTTAAATTTATTTATCTCCAAACGCTGCTGCCCAGTCTGCCTTAAATTTTTCAAGACCTTGATCTGTTAATGGATGCTTTAACATTTGTTTAACTAAATCATAAGGAACAGTTGCTATATCAGCACCGGCTTTTGCAGCTTCTATAACATGTATTGGATTTCTTACGCTTGCCGCAATTATTTCTGTTTCTATTCCATGTATTGCAAATATTTCTGCTATGTCTCTTACTAAATCCATACCTATCATTGATATATCATCTACTCTTCCAAGGAATGGACTTACATATGTTGCTCCTGCATTTGCTGCAAGTAATGCTTGTGTTGCTGAGAATATTAATGTTACGTTTGTTTTTACTCCTTCGCTTGCTAAAACTTTAGTTGCTTTTAATCCTTCACCTGTCATTGGGATTTTTACAATCATATTTTTATGAATCTTAGCAATTTCTCTACCTTCTTTTATCATTCCTTCAGCATCTTCACTTACTACTTCTCCACTTATTGGTCCATCTACTATTTCAGTAATTTCTTTTATTACTTCATTAAAATCTCTTCCTTCTTTGGCTACAAGTGATGGGTTTGTTGTTACACCAGAAATTACTCCCATCTCATTTACTTCTTTAATATATTCTACATTTGCTGTGTCTAAGAAAAATTTCATTTTAGATACCTCTCCCTTTTATTTGATATTTTTACTCTTTACTTATAGACTTATAGTTTATTTAAATCTCTAATTAGGTTTATTTAAAAATTGTCTTAACTCCAGAATTCCAATCAGAAATTTAAGACTCACATTACTGACTAAATTTATTTTAAATATACTTTTAAAAATTATTTTAAAAAGTTTCTATACCTAATTTACAATATTAATGTTAAATTAGATATTACACAATGCTATTTTATTGTTAAAAACTCTTCTATTGGAAGTCTTGCTGCTCCTAATAAATATGACTCTTTAAACTTAGTTATTTCTACCTTACAATCATTTTCATTTGTAAACAAGTTATCTTTATATATCGTTTCTTTTAAATAGTTTAAATTTCTATCTATTAAATTATTTATTTCTCCACCTATAACAATACTGTTAGGGTCTAATATCATTGTAAGATTACTTATGCCAACACCTAAAATAGAAATATATTCTTTAAGTACATCTAATGCTATCTCATCTAATGAATCACATAATTTTTCAAATTCTTCAATATCACTAATTTTGCTTTTTGCTTTATCATTATATTCATCCAGAATAGCATTTTTAGATGCATATGCTTCTAAGCAACCTTTAGCTCCACATTTACACTCTTTACCATCTAGGTTAATCTTCATATGTCCCATTTCACCAGATGAATTATTACTACCTCTATAAATTCTTCCATTTATAATTATTCCAAGTCCTAAACCATCTGTTATAGATACATATAAAAGATTATCCACAATATCTTTTTTATTTAAGTACTCATAATATGCTGATAAATTTGCTTCATTATCTACATAAATTGGAACATTTAAATATTCAAATTTTTCTTTTATATTAAAATCTTTTATATTTAATAAATAACAATTTTTTATTATCCCATTTTGTGTATCTACTGTACCTGGTATTGATATTCCTATTCCAAGTAACTGATCAGCTTTTACATTATTTTTTTCTAACAAGCTTTGTATATTATAACTTACTATATTAATTATGTCTTCTATGCTGTTATTATCATGTCTTATTCTAAGTAATTCTACATCTTCACTTCTAAGATTTATTAATGATAATTTTACATGCCTTGGTGTTAACGCTATTCCTAATCCATATTTGCAATTTTCATTTAGCTTAATCGCCATAGCTTTTCTTCCACCAGTAGATTCTAATGATCTGACATCTTCAACAATTCCAATTTTCTTTAATTCTGAAATATTAGTAGATACTGTTGTTATACTTATATCCAATTCTCTAGAGATATCTAATTTTGTAATTTCATCTTTTTCTAGTAATAATTTAATTATTTTTTTCCTATTTGTTTCTTTAATTTTGCTATGATTTACTTCTATCAATTTTAAAATTACTCCCCTCTAGCATTTAATAACCATATTATACTTAATATGATATCATTATTACTGTGCTAGTTAAATATCCTTTATTCTTGGATATAGTGAATTATAAATTTCATATACTTTTGAATAAACTTCTTTTAATTCTCTATTGGGAACAACCTTCTCACTATCATTTCCGCCTAAAATTTTCTCACATGCTGTTTCAACTGAATCATAAACACCAGCTCCAACCCCTGCGAGTATTGCTACTCCAAGCGCTGGCCCTTCTGAGGCTTTTACTGTAGATAACGGATATTCTAAAATATCACTTAAAATTTGTCTCCATATCTCACTCTCAGCGCCACCGCCACTAACTCTTATGTCCTCAACCTTAACATTCATATCTTCTATTATATCTAAGCAATTTTTTAAGCTAAAACTAACCCCTTCTAAGATACTTCTAATAAAATCATCATGATTATTAATCAATGATACTCCAAAAAATCCACCTTTTACATTAGGATCTAAATGTGGAGTTCTTTCTCCCATTAAATATGGCAAGTAAATAACGCCATTAGCACCTGGTTCTGATTTAGCTGCTTTTTCTGTTAATAAATCATAAATATCTCTGCCGAGCTTTTCACTTTCTTCAATTTCTTTTTGACAGAAAGTTCTTTTAAACCAGTTAAGTGATAATCCTGCGCCTTGAGTAACTCCCATTACATGCCACTTACCTGGTACTGCATGACATAAAGTATGAACTCTTCCATACTTATCGAACTTAGGAGAATCTGTTGATGCAAATACTACTCCTGATGTTCCCATTACGGTTGATATTACACCTTCTTTTACAATTCCACTTCCTATTGCTCCTGCTGCTTGATCTCCAGCACCACCAACTACTGGTGTACCTACTGAAAGATTAGTTAATTTAGCGGCTTCTTCTGTAACCTTTCCGCTTACAACTACTGATTCATATACATCTGCAAGTATTGATTTATCTATATTTAAATCTTTAAGCAGTTCATCGCTCCAGTCTCTTTTGTTTATATCAAGCATTTGCATACCACTAGCATCTGATACTTCAGTTGCAAATACATTTGTTAACTTAAATCTTATATAATCCTTAGGCAAAAGAATTTTATATATTTTTTTATAATTTTCAGGTTCATTATTTCTAATCCATAATAATTTAGAAAGAGTAAAACCAGTAAGAGCTGGATTTCCTGTAATTTGAATTAGTCTTTCTTTTCCTATAGTGTTTGTAATTTCTTCACATTCTTTTTCAGTTCTTTGATCACACCATATTATAGAATTTCTTATCACTTTGTAATCTTTATCTACTAGAACTAGTCCATGCATCTGACCACTTAATCCTACGCCTTTTATATCCTCTGATTGTACACCAGCTTTTTGTATAACATTACTTATTCCTTTTACACAAGCATTCCACCAATCTTCTGGATTTTGTTCTGCATATCCTGCTTGTGGTTGGAATAAATCATAACCATAAGTTGCAGTAGATATAGTTTGTCCATTTTCATCAAATAATGCTGTTTTTGTTCCAGATGTACCAATATCTAAGCCTAATAAATAACGCATAGTACTCCTCCTAAATCTTTCATTTTAAATTTATTAAATATATTTTAAAATTACTTTTTAAATGTTGTTTTATAAGTATAATATACTCTCTATTCTATAATAAGTCAATAAAATTATTGTAAATAATTACACAGTTTTTCTATTTAATATTATATTAATTACTTATATATTTTTCTATATTCTCCAGGTAATTGATCAGTATTTTCTTTGAATACTTTACTAAAATATTTTGGATCATTATAACCAACCTGTTCAGATATCTGATAAAGCTTTAACTCTGTTGATATAAGTAGTTTTTTTGCTTTATTTATTCTATAACTTCTTATATAAGCGCTAAATGATTCTCCAATTTCCTTTTTAAATTGTGTGCTTAAATATTCTGGAGTAACGCCTAATTTAAGTGCTATTTCATCTAGAGTAATTCCTTTATTATAAAATTCATGAATAATGCACTGACTCCTTTTAACCAAAAGACTTATACAACTCACCGATGAAACATCTTTGTGATGATTATTTTTTTGAATTAGTATCTTTAGCGCTCCCTCCAACTCGTTCCATGTTATTGCTGACATAATGTTAGTTAAAAGTTGCTGCGAATCCAAATCGCTATATAAAGTCTCATCGATTTCTTTTGTAAAGCTTATAATTATCCATGCAAACCTTACAAAATTTTCTTTAATTCCTTTTGGATTCCCTCGAATATCTTTACAATAATGAATAAACTTATCAATTATCTTATCAATTTTGTTTAATTGCATTGTGCATACTACTGTTTTCAATTCTTTCTCAATGGCAATTGGATATGATATTGGTAAAGTATATTTTTTCAAAACTTCTGGATAATTAACAATATCATTTGATTCTAAAACTATATTCCAATGTAATTCTTTATTAAGTTTGTGAATAATATCTTTTAAGGCCAATATCCCTTCACACCTCATATATCCTAAAACCATATCATTGGAATCTATATAATTAATCCTAGGTCTAAGAGAATTATTCACATACTCTAGTAAGTTAATTTCTATTTTAAAATTAAAAAATATCATCACAATCTCATTACAACTTGGTAACTCTAACATTTTAAATTCAAAATTATTTGTATCGTTCAAAATGATTTTGATATCGTTTTCTATTTTGATATGATATTGCTCATATTTATTACCCAAATATATTACAAATACCTCAAAGATATCATTAACGCTTATTTTATAATTTTCCTTCAATAATTTCTCAATATCACCATCAATAATTAATTCCTCGAACAAACTGCTCTGAAATATATGCTTAAGGTTGAAAAGCCTTTCTGGATTTTTTAATTTATTATTCTGTTCATAATTTAACTGATTGGTAATTTTTTTTAATGACTGTGCAATTTCTTGAATTGAAATAGGCTTTAATATATATTCACTCACTCCTAATTTAATTGCCTTTTGGGCATATTCAAATTCTGAATATGCACTTAATACTATTGTTTTATGTGTAATTCCCATTTTAGCTACACTGCCTAACATTTCAATTCCATCCATCTTTGGCATCCTAATATCTGTAATAACTAAATCAGGTCTTACCTTCTCTATAATTTCTAATCCTACCTCTCCATCCTCTGCACTACCTACTATCTCTACATCTTTATCAATCTTTCCTAATAATTTAATAAGCCCATTTCTTATAATTTCTTCATCTTCTACAATAACAACCCTCATACTATATCCCCTTTTTATTACAAAACTCATTATTTTCTTAAAATTTTGGGCAAAGTGATACTAATTTTAACTCCCTTCCCAATCTCACTTTCTATTAAAAATTCTGCACTACTACCATAATACATTTCTAGCCGCCCAATAACATTATCAATTCCAATATGACAGTCATCCAAATCATTCACCTTTTTATTTTGTTTTATTTTCTCAATTGTTTCTTTATCCATCCCCCTTCCATTATCAATTATATTAATTCTTATCTTGCTCCCTTCATCTTTAATTTCTATGCATAATAAACATGTATTATCAACATTATAAAAACCATGAATTATTGAATTTTCTAAAAAAGGTTGGAGAATTAATTTATGAATCATACTTTCTAACACGCTCTCATCAACATTTAAAATAAATTCAAAAGGTACACTTAATCTACTTTGCTGTAAGTATACATATTTCTTTACCCACTCCAATTCTTCTCTAATTTTTACACACTCACTGCTATTTTGAATTGCATATCGTAAAATTGTTGCTAATGAATTTATCATATTGCTAATCTCATATTCTTCCTTTTCAATAATTTTCCAATTTATAGTATCTAAAGTGTTATATAAAAAGTGAGGATTTATCTGTGCCTCTAATGCTTTTATCTCTGATTCTTTTTGCTTTAACGTTATAATTTTTACTTTTTCAACAAGATCACTTATGTTGGCTATCATTCTGTTAAAATGTTCAGCAATCAACCTAATTTCCTGATGCATATCTTCAGTAATGCTAATCACTACTGATAATTCACCTTCTCCTGCACTATTCATAGCTTTTAAAATTATTCTAATTGAGCTAGTTAGTCTATCTGTTACACCTAAAATTATTAAAAGCAAAATATTAATTGTAATAAAACTTACTAATAAAAATATTTTTCTCTGCAAATTAATAGATCTATACAATTCGCTTTGATCATATATATATTCGATAGTCCAATTAGTTTTTTTATCCTTTAATTCTGTTATTCCAATATGAGCATTCTTAGGAACTTCTAATTGATCTGTAGTATATTGATTATTTTCCATTAATTTCACTGAAAAATTCTTAGCATTTTCCACCTCTTCAAGATGATAATAGCTTAAATTCCTACCCATCTTTTTTCTATCAGGGAAAAAAACTATATTTCTATATTTATCATAAATATAGGTTATCCCATTTTTTTTATTTCCTAAATCATTTTCATTACAAATTTCATTTAATACTTTTGCATCTATACTTATTATTATAATGCCGATTCTTTTGTCTATATCTGTATTTTTTACAAACCTGTGTGCCATATGAAAAATATAATAATTATACTTTTCTATTTTTGCTGCAAATCGCGTTGGAATAAGTATCCTTTCATTATTTTTAATCACATTTTCATAATTATATTGATTAATATTAATCCAACTGCTTTTAGTAGATGAAGATGTTAATTTATCATAAAAAATAGTTTGTCCACTATCAGTCATTAATGTTAACGCCTGTATTTGACTTTTAGCATTACATAATTTTTTTAATTTTCTTCTAAGCATATTCGTATTAATTTCAATATCAACATTATTATTTATATTTTCTACACACTGAATTATTTCTTCATCACTATAAATTTGGTATAGCAAATCTCCATATGATTCTAATGTTAAATTCAATGTTTTTTGAGTTTGTATTAAATTTGAATTCACCAATTCCTGCATATTATCTTTCATATTCTCAGTTATGGAATAGTATGAAATCATTTGCATAATAAAGAAAGGAATTATTGAAATAACAAGAAAACTTACTATAAGTTTATATTTTAAACTCTCCTTTTCTTTTTCAAATATAGTTTTAACTTTTTCTAATTTAAACATATAATTAATTCCTCTTTAAATAGTCTCATTTGTTGAATTTTGAGTTTTATTAGCTACTATCTTACAATTTACTTTTCCAGAAATACATTCTATTATTAAATTTAAAATTGAATTTGAAACACTAGGAAATTTTTCTGTAATTTATATTTCCTCTACATATTAGCGAAAATATAAATTACTTTCTCTCCGCCTTAAGTATACGTTTTCTACTATTCGCTACATTAGCTACTCCAGCTTTATATTTTTCTAAATAATTCATTAACTTATAACAGTTCTAAACTTTCAAATACTCTCCCCTACATATATGTCTTCAGCCAAATTGCACCAAAAAATATAATTATTTAACAAAATTACAATTTAAGAAATATCCCAATTTATTTTATTATAATACTTTTAATATTATTAATAAATTATATTATAATATATTTTCACATTTTTTGTTAATATTAATGAAATTCTTTAATTGCAATTACTTTTCAATTTGAATTTTTTAACAACATCTTTTAAATACTTAGCTTGATCGCTAAGCTCTACACTTTCTAATGAGCTTTCCTGAGCTATTATAGAATTTTTTTCTACTATTTCCGAAATTTTCTCAACAACTCTAATTGCGTTAACAATTGATTGAGATTGCTGACCAGATGCTTTTGCTATCTCATTTATAAATTTTGTTGATTTATTTGTGTCTTCTACAATAAGCAATAGTTTTTCACTTGTTTCTTTAGCTATTCCAATACCATTATCAACTGAATAAATTGATTTATTTATTAGATTTTTAGTACTGGTAACAGCTTGAGAACTTTTTGCAGCCAAGTTTCCTACTTCTTTAGCAACAACTTCAAACCCTTTTCCAAATTCACCTGCACGTCCTGCTTCTATTGAAGCATTTATTGACAAAATGTTTGTTTGCATAGATACATCTTCTATTACGTCAATAACTTTACCGATTTCATTTGATGATTCTGAGATTTCATCTATTGAATATATCATATTTAATATCTTATTATTTCCTTCTCTAATTTCACTTAATACTTGATTAGTAATATCTATTGTACTTATAGAATTTTTTCATTTTCAGTTATTTTATTCGATACATAACTCATTAATTGTAATAATTCTTCAACTGAATTTGATTGATTAATTGATGCCTCAGATACTTTCTTTGACTCTTCTACCATTTTAGCTGATCCATTTGCTACACGACTAGCTGTTACATTTATATTTCCTAATAAATCATTTAGAGAAAATACTATATTATTAAGTGAATCTTTGATTTTTATAAATTCACCTTTATAGTCTTCTTTTATTTCTATATCTAAATTTCCATTCGCTATATTATTTAATATACTAGTTATTTCTGTTATATATATTTTTAATGTATATATTGTTTTTGAAAAAGTCTTAGCTAGAATTCCTATTTCATCTTCATATGGATAATTTATTTCTATATTAAAATCCCCATTTGAAATTTTTTCTGCTGCTTTTACAAGCATTGAAATCGAAATACTTATATCATTCACTATTTTCTTCGATATGAATATTGATATTACTATTGATAATATTATAGAAATTGTAGTAATGCCTATAAATAATAATTCAATTTTTTTAATATTATTTAATTCCATGTTTCCATTACTAATATTTAGATCAAATAGCCTTTCTATATCATTCCCTATTAAATCAGAAATTTTTGTTCCTTCATCACTAAATAGCTCATACGCTTCACTGTACTTGTTTAATTTAGCTAAAGTCCTTACCTTCTGACTTACCAATTTATATTCTTCCCAATAGTTTTGAATGTTGTCATTAATTTCTTTCGATTCATTATTATTAATTGTCTTTGATACTTTTTTCATATAATTCTCTATATTAATTTCACTAGTCATAATATTAGCATCTAATTTTTTTATTTTTTCATCATCTCTAGCATTTATTCTATCTCTAATAAGAGATCCTGATTTTTGAAACTCACTGTTAAGCTTTCCTATATCCCCTTGTGAAAATCCATAATATTTTAGAATATATCTAAAGTTATTACTATTATACATTGAGAAACCTACTTCACTTATTAACGCAAAAGTCATAACTACTATTATTATAGAAAATGATATAATCATTTTTTTCTTTATATTAATATTATTTAATTTCCTATTGTATAATCTTTTAAATTCATTTTTAAAAGCCATGGGATCTCCTCCATAATTGTATACATTATATGTAAAGCATCATTTCATATTCAATTTGTCTTAAAATATAACAAACTAGAAGATAGAATTTATTTATATATCCTATCTTCTAAGAATTGCATCAAGTATATTTATGAATATAAAAATTATTAACTGAAAATATCTAAATACTATTTCTTTGATTGATTATATATATCAAATGCTACTGCCGCCAATAATACTAGTCCTTTAATAGCCTGTTGCCAGTCAACACCAACCCCCACTAAAGACATACCATTATTCAATATCCCCATTACAAGTCCACCAATAATAGCTCCTACAATAGTTCCAATTCCACCTGACGCTGATGCACCACCTATATAACAAGCTGCTATTGCATCAAGCTCAAACCCTTCTCCTGCACTTGGTGCTGCCGCATTTAATCTAGCTGCAAATAACAATCCTGCTAGAGCAGCCATAACCCCCATATTTACATAAACCATAAACATAACTCTCTTGGTTTTAATTCCTGATAATTTAGTTGCCTTTTCATTTCCACCTAAAGCATATATGTGTCTTCCTATAACTGTTCTATTAGTTACAAATGAATAAAATAAAATTAGTGCTCCTAAAATTATAAATACAAAAGGCATTCCTTTATATCTAGATAACCAATATGCAGAGAACATTATCACTAAAGTAATTCCTACCAATTTTGCTACAAACACATTGTTTGCACATTGATCAATTTCATACTCTTTTGCTTGTACTCTTTTTTTTATTTCAGATATTATAAATACTACCGAAACAAATACGCCTATTATTAAAGTTAAGAGATGAATTTTACCTGTTCCAATCTCAGGCAAGAAGCCCATAGACATATATTGGAATGTTGCAGGATATGGAGAAATGGTGTTTCCTTGTAATATTACCATTGTAATCCCTCTAAAAATTAACATACCTGCAAGAGTTACAATAAATGCTGGTACCTTTACGTATGCTATCCAGAAGCCTTGCCAAGCACCTATTAATGCACCAATGCAAAGTGATATAATAATTGCTATTGGAATTGATATTCCCATTGATATAATAAGTACTCCTGATATTGCTGATACTACAGCTACTATAGATCCTACTGACAAGTCTATATTCCCAGTCAAAACACAAGGTAACATACCTATTGCTAATACTAAAACGTAACTGTTTTGAAGTATAAGCTTTGTTACATTCATTGGCCTTAGTAAGACACCCTTTGTTAAAATTTGAAATAAAAGTGCTATTACTATTAATGCAATAAACATTGCATATTTACGTGTATCAAATTTAAATTTTTTAACATTTGTTTCTTCTGATTTTCTTGCTACTGCTTCTGTATTCATTATATAGCCTCCTTAACATTACTTTGCATAATACATTTCATAACATTCTCTTGAGTTGCTTCTTCTTTAGATAATTCTCCAACAAATGATCCTTCATTCATTACATATACTCTATCACTAATACCTAATACTTCTGGAAGTTCTGATGAAATAACTATAACTGACTTTCCTTGACTTGCAAGTTCATTAATTATGCAATAAATTTCATATTTTGCACCAACATCAATACCTCTTGTTGGTTCATCTAAAATCAATATATCTGGATCTGCAAAAATCCATCTTGCTAACATTACTTTCTGTTGATTTCCTCCAGATAAATTTCCTGTATACTGATCAATGCTAGGTGCCTTTATCTTAAGTCTTTTCATGTAATCTCTTGCAATGCTTATTTCCTTACTATCATTTATTACAATCTTTTTACTAATTTTATTCAAACTTGGTAATGTCATGTTTCTTTTGATATTATCTATTAATATAAGCCCTTGAGCTTTTCTATCTTCAGTTACATATGCAATTCCGTTTCTAATTGCATCCCCAACACTATTTATTGATATTTCTTTGCCATCTTTGATTATTGTGCCAGATATATTTCGTCCATATGACTTACCAAAAATACTCATAGCAAGTTCTGTCCTTCCAGCTCCCATTAAACCTGCAATTCCTATTACTTCACCTTTTCTAACATTAAAATTCACATGATTTATTACAATTTTACTACTGATTTCTTCCGAATATGCAGTCCAATCTTTTACCTGGAAGCAAACCTCACCAATATTGCATTCTCGTTTTGGATACCTATCAACAATATCTCTACCAACCATTCCTCGTATAATTCTATCTTCTGATATTTCTCCTGAACTTTTTGTTAATGTTTCTATACTTGCACCATCTCTTATTACGGTAATTTCATCAGTGACTTTTGTTACTTCATTTAATTTATGTGATATTATAATTGCCGTCATTCCTCTTTCTTCTCTTAATTTTAAAATTAAATTTAATAATTTATCACTATCTTCATCATTTAGCGCTGCTGTTGGTTCATCTAATATTAAAAGTTCAACATTCTTTGATAGTGCTTTTGCAATTTCTACAAGTTGTTGCTTTCCAACTCCAATTGTATTTACAGTAGCTTCCGGATCTTCATGCAATCCTACAATTTTCATTAGTTTCTTAGCTTCAAATCGTGCTTTACTCCAATTTATCACTCCCTTGTCAGCTTGCTCATTTCCTAAAAATATATTTTCCATTATTGATAAATATGGGATAAGGGCTAATTCTTGATGTATTATAACAATTCCTTTAGTTTCACTTTCTTTTATATCTTTAAACTTGCATATTTCTCCATTATAAATTATATCCCCTTCATATGTACCATATGGATAAACGCCACTTAGTACATTCATAAGTGTAGATTTTCCTGCTCCATTTTCTCCTACAAGAGAATGTATTGTTCCTTTTTCTATTTTTACATTTACATTATCAAGAGCTCTTACACCTGGGAAAGTTTTTACTATATTCTTCATTTCTAGAATAACTTCTTTCATTTTCTGACCTCCATTCTGCTCAATATACATGAATAGTAACTATTCAGCCACTATATATTGATTTATATATTTAAAAAATTACAATGTGCAGTGTAATAATTAAAATTGAATAGTATAGAACAATTTGTACAACTCTTCAAAAGTAATATAAATATAAAATAACTAAATAGGCTATTAAACAGCATAATTAGTATTTGTCAATAGCTTAATAGTTCCCATGAATATTCTTTAAGTAAAATTATTCTTCTTTTCTTATAAATGGGTTATGCTTAGCATAAAAATACTTAAGCATAACCGCTAACATAATTACTTTAATTGATCTTCAGTATAATATCCTGAATCAATCAGTAAAGATTTATAATTACTGCCATCTACAAATTCTGGCTTTAATAAATATGAAGGTACTACATAAGTTCCATTATTATATGTTTCAGTATCATTTACTTCTGGTTCTTTTTGATTTGCAATAGAATCTACCATTTCTACAACTTTTTCTGATAATGCTCTTGTATCCTTAAACACTGACATTGATTGATCTCCAGCTACAATAGCTTTTACATTTGCTATATTAGCATCTTGTCCAGTAAGTATTGGCATTGGTTTATCTGCTGTTCCAAATCCAACAGATTTTAATGATGATTGTACTCCTAATGACACTGAATCATTTGAACATAATACTGCATCTAATTTATCGCTTGTATAATTAGCTGTAATTATATTATCCATTCTTGATTGTGCTTCTTTTTCATCCCAATTTGGAGTTGCACATTGTTCTCTTGTTGTTTGTCCTGATTTAACTACTAACTGACCGTTATCTATATATGGTTGAAGAATACTCATAGCACCACCATAAAAATAAACTACATTATTATCATCTAATGGACCTGTTGCGATTTCAATATTAAAAGGTCCAGCTCCATCTTTTAATCCTAATTTTTCTTCAATATATTCTCCTTGTATTACACCTACACTAAAATTATCAAATGTAGCATAATAGTTTACAGCATCTGTATTCATGATAAGTCTATCATATGCTATTACTTTTATTCCTTCAGCTTTTGCATCTTCTAATACCGATGATAATGCTCCACCATCAATGGATCCTACCACTAGTACTTTTGCTCCTTTCGTTATCATATTTTCTATTTGGTTTACTTGTGTTTCAACTTCATTTTCTGCAAATTGCAAATCTACCTTATATCCTTTTGCTTTTAGTGATACCTCCATATTTGCACCATCTTGATTCCATCTTTGCAATGATTTTGTAGGCATAGAAACTCCAACAATAATATCTTTTGACTCAACACCTTCGGCTTGTGGTTCACCATCACTATTTGCTCCTCCACATCCAATTAATGCTGTCATGACCAATGTTGCTGATAATACTAATGATATTATTTTTTTCATATTTCATCTCTCCTCTTTAAATAAAGTTAATTTTATCGCTCTTATTGATTACGTTTTCATTATATTAAAATTTATACATGCCTTCTACTCTAATATTCTTCAAAAGGAGTAATTTTCTAATCTAAGCTTTAATTATAATAATATTAAATAAGTAAAAGATGTAATAGTACACCTTTATTCATACAACATTACATCTTTTCTCATTTAATTTTTATAGTAACCATCTTTTTATAAATGCATGTTTCTCAAGTATGTTACCATAATATTATATTCAGTAGAGTAATTTACTTTTTCTCCACAACAATTAAAATAGGCGCTTCTTTACTTCTATTCAAAAACTCATGATACATGACCCCAAATTTTGATTTTGGAAGATCCTTAAGATATGGAATAATTACACTCTCTTCTTCTTTCCCTTCCCCATGTCCCCTATAAAGACAAATAGTCATTACTCCACCATGATTCAATAATTCTAGACCTTCAATAATACTATTTAAAGATGTTTCTGACATTGTTGTAATTTTCTTATTTCCACCTGGTAAGAAACCTAAATTGTACATAATGCAATCAACTGATTTTTCAGTTATATATCTCTTTAATAAGTGGTGAGAGCTGTTTATTACAATGACATTTTCATTTTTTCTTTCAGAATAGTTTTTACATGCTTCTTCTTGTATTTCAAATGAATAGACTTTAGTGAATTCTTTTGAAAGAAAGTCTGTATCATATCCATTTCCTAATGTAGCATCTATTGCTATATTTTTATTTTCTAAAAACTGATCTATTATATAATGAGAAATCTTACTTATATCTCCAACATACTTAAACATATATATTCTCCATTCTTATTACATAGTAATGTTTTTAATTTTGACTAAAAATATTTATATATAAATTATATCAATTTATATTCTAATATTAATAGAATGAGTGATTAATATCTAAAAAAATTAGACTGGGTATTAAACCCAGCCTAATAAAATATTGTTTCATAAAACTATATTAAAATTAAAACTTATATATATTTTAATCCAAAATAACTGAAGACTAATCTACATATTACCTTCAGTTATATCTTAATATATTTATTTTTTATGCACTCTTGTATATCTGTATTATATTTGTTATATCTTAATATATTTATTTTTAATCTAACATCAAAAATCACTTGTTTTTATCTTAGTAAACTTATTCTTTATGTCTATTCATCAAATTCATCCTCAATATCCCCAACTAATTCTTCGATTATATCCTCCAATGTTAATAACCCACTAGTTCCACCATATTCATCAACTATTATTGCGAACTGCTCTCTCTTTTCTTTAAGCTCTTTAAATATATTTCTTATTTGCATTCTTTCAGTAAAATAACTTACCTTTCTTGTACAAGACTTCAAATCCAATTTGTTATCAGAAACTACATCCCTATAGATATCTCTGACATGAACAAATCCAATAACATTATCCTTTTCTTTATCTATTACAGGATATCTAGTAAATCCATTGTCTGTTATTATTTCTAATACTTCTTCCTGAGTTGAATCTATATCTATACAAACCATTTTTGTTCTATGTATCATTATCTCTTCTGCTCTGCGGTTTGAAAATTGAAATGCATTAGATAATAGCATCTGATCCCCACTATCTTCTATGCTTTGGTTTATCAGCATTTGTAATTCTCCTCGCGTATAAGTCTCATTTGCTTCATTAGCAGGCTCTATTCCAAATGGTTTTAAACATAGTTCTGTCAATTTATCAAAAGTCATAGTTATAGGATAAGTTAGTTTATGAAATAAAATTAACGATCCATCCAAAAGTAAATTACATTTTTCTGTTTCATATAATGCTATTGCTTTTGGAACAAGCTCACCAAATACAACTTCAAGTAATGTAATCAAGCTAAATGAAACTATGAAAGAAATACTCTGTTTAAGTGCCGCATTTGAAGTTATCATTTCTAGTAATGGATCTATAAGCTTAGATACAGTTGGTTCACCAAGCCATCCTAATAATAATCCAACTAAAGTTATTCCAAGCTGTGTTGATGATAGATATGAATTTATATTATCTTTAACAATCTTACATTTTTTTGCTCTTTTATTACCATCTTCTATTAATGTATCTATTTTAGATGATCTTATTTGAACTATTGCAAACTCTAAAGCCACAAAATAGGCATTAACTAAAATTAATATTAATATTATTACTATGTTTAAAAATTCAGATTCCATAATATTCTCCTTTATTATTTTTAAATTAGTATAACAAGTATATTATATCTCGTTTTTTATAATATGTAATTATTGTAATATCATTAATCAAATATGGCTAAACTTATTTTTTCACTTTATAAACTTGATAAATTCCTATACAAACTAATATTAAAGATATTAGAATTTTTATATCAAATATATTTTCTCCTAAGAATATTCCTGAAAGCAATGTTCCAAATACAGGCACTAAAAAATTAAATACAGAAATCATTCCTACTTTATTGAATTTTAATAATTGCGTCCAGATTACAAATGCTACAGATGATAATAAAGCCATATATATTAATAGAATTATAGATTTAAAATTAAATGAACTTAATTTACCACCAAAAACAGCCCCAAGAACAATTAATATAAGTCCACCTATAAATAATTGATATCCTGTTACTGTTGATGCATCCATTTTCTTTGTAATTTCTTTACTATATATTGCTCCTAATGCAAAAGTAATAGCAGCTATAACAATGAAGCCTTCACCCTTAAATGTAAAACCAACATTATTTACTCCACTTTTCCCATTTAAATTTACCAATACAACTCCTGAAAATCCAACTATGCAACCCAGTATTTTATTAAAATTAAGCTTATCATTTTTATATATAAAGTGAGCTAATATTATACTTACAAAAGTTCCTGTTCCATTTATTATAGATCCCCTAACTCCTGTTGTATATGACATTCCAACATAAAAAAATATGTATTGAATAGTAGTTTGAATAAGTCCTAAAGCTGCTATTTTTGAATATTGCTTTCTAGAAAAAGTAAATATATTTTTCTTTAATATAGTTTCGTATAAAAGTACAATGATTCCTGCCAAGGCAAATCTATAACCTGCAAATATCAACTTTGATGGAATATCATTTGAAGATATATTAAAAAGCTCATACCCTACTTTAATAGCTGGATATGCACTCCCCCATAAAAAACAACATATTGTTGCTAAAAAAACTATGTTTTTTCTATTTGTATAAAACTTTTCTTTATCCATTCCCACGTTCCTTTCTACAATTTATATTTATCATTTACTGTAAATAGACATATAAATATTACCACATATTTTATTAATTAAATTCATTTTACAACAATAAAATGATATCATATTATAAATTTAATCTTCTAGGTAAGCTATAGTTTATAGAATATCACTATAATTTATGTTAAATCTATTTTATATTGTTTAAATAAATCAAAATATACAATATTTATGATATACTATTACTATATAGATTTAGGAGGTTTAGTATGCTGATAAAAGATATAAGTAATTTACATTTCCATACTATTAATAAAAATATTTCTGTTGATGAAGCATTAAATTTAATGAATACTCTTAATGTAAACGGTATCCCGGTAGTAGATGACAATACTAAACTTGTAGGCATAGTTGTCAAGGCAGATGCATATAGATTTTTAACCAAGCCTGGACATTATGTTGACTATCCAGTTGAATTGATAATGACAAAAAGAGTTGTAACAGCTCAATATGATGATGATATTATCAATGTTGCAAAACGTTTAAGAGAACATAATATCATTGCGATGCCTGTTCTTAAAGGTGATACTGTTATAGGTATTATTACAATTGAAAACTTAATAGATTATTTTCTTAAATGTGAAGATTTCTAAAATTATACTGAAAAATACAGCTAACATTGAATAATTTTGATATTAGCTGTATTTTTCATGTTATTTACTTAAAAACAAATACTGCAACTCCATAAGCTGGCAAACTATACTTAATTGAATAAGAATATCCATCACAATCTTCTTTCACCGCTTTATAAACCCGTCTTCTTTTTTCTCCTTTTCCACCAAACTCTATATCATCACTATTTAAAATAAGTCTATATGTGTTTTCTTCTGGAACCCCAACCTTATAATCAGGTCTTTCAACTGGTGTAAAGTTTAAAACAAATAACAAACTATTTTGCATGCCTTCTGAATACCTTACAAAGCTAAAGATACTTCTATAATTATCATTAGCATTAATCCATTTGAACCCATTGGGATTTCTATCCAATTCATACATACATGAATACTTTTTATAGATTTTTAATAGAGCCTTTACAAAATTATTTATATGTCTATGATCTTCATCTGCTAATAGATACCAATCTAGTTCTCTCTCTTCGCTCCACTCTCTAAGTTGAGCAAAATCTTGTCCCATAAAAAGCAGCTTTTTTCCTGGATGGGCAAACATAAAGGCATATCCTACTTTTAGATTTTTAAATTTCTCTTCTAATTCCCCTGGCATTTTGTTAATCATAGAACATTTCAAATGAACTACTTCATCATGAGATAAAACTAGTATATATTCTTCGCTATGGTTATAACTCATAGAAAAAGTCATTTTATTATGATTATCTTTTCTAAAATACGGATCTAATTTCATGTATTCTAAGAAATCATGCATCCATCCCATATTCCATTTAAAAGTGAAATTTAATCCATCATTTTCTGCTGCATCAGTAACTCTAGGCCATGCTGTTGATTCTTCAGCAATCATCATAATTCCAGGATTACGTCTTATTGCTATTGTATTTAAATGCTTAAAGAATTCAATTGCTTCAAGATTCTGATTTCCACCATACTTATTAGGAATCCATTCTCCTCCGCATCTCCCATAATCCAGATACAACATTGAAGAAACAGCATCTACTCTAAGACCGTCTATGTGAAAATTTTCAATCCAAAATAAAGCATTGGCAATAAGGAAGTTTTTTACTTCTGGTTTCTCATAATCAAATACCTTAGTTCCCCAATCTGCATGTTCTCCTTTTCTTTTATCAGAATACTCATAGAGACATGTACCATCAAATTCTGCTAATCCATGTTCATCTTTAGGAAAATGTGCAGGAACCCAATCTAAAATTACACCTATATTATTTTTATGAAGATAATTTATGAGATACATAAAATCTTCAGGTGTTCCATATCTAGATGTTGGAGCATAATATCCAGTTACTTGATATCCCCATGAACCATCAAATGGATATTCAGCAATCCCCATAAGTTCAACATGAGTGTATCCCATATCTAATATATATTCTGTCAAAGAATGTGCAAATTCTTTATAATTATAAAATCCATCCTCATCTCTATTACGATGTTTTTTCCAAGATCCTATATGAACTTCGTAAATTGACATAGGTTTCTTTTTTAAATCTAGCTTTTGTCTTTTTTTCAACCATTGATTATCTGACCAATTAAAATTAGATATATCTGTTACTACTGAAGCATTCCCAGGACGTCTCTCTGAATAATTAGCATACGGATCGGACTTGTGCAATATTTCATCATTAAGTGTTTTAATTGCATACTTATATCTTTGTCCTATTAATGCACCTGGAATAAATAATTCAAATATTCCACTATCTCCAATTGGATTCATTTTATTATTCTCTATATCCCACCCGTTAAAATCCCCAATTACACTAATCTCTTGTGCATTTGGAGCCCAAACACTAAAACTTATCCCATCTTGATCATCTATCCTTTTTGGATGTGCTCCAAGCTTTTTATAAATCTCATAATGAATTCCACTTTTAAATAATCTTATATCGTTTTCTGTGATTACGTTACTTATTTCTTCATCATAAATTTCTCTTTTTTTTACTTTCCTCTCTTTTGTCAAACCCAATACCACCTTTTCTTATTCTCAATATAATTTTAACATTTTTTATTTAGTTATAAAATGTTATTTTCCAATATTATTCAGACTATAAAAAAACTACATTAGATATATTTTGTAGATTTGATATTTTAAATTATCTACTTCTAAACATCAAGCTTTATTTCATCATTATTTTTATCTCACATCCCCCCAAGAGCTTCTAACATACCAAATCCTGCATCATTAGTAGAACTGCCACCAAGACCTATTACAAAATTTCTAACTCCTTTATTAATTCAGCTTTTATCACTTCTCCAATTATTAACATTTATAATGATATAACAATTATATAACAAAAGGATCCAAATACATACAGTATTAAGACCCTCTTATAAAATATCACTTAATATTTGAATTTTATTGATATTTCTTTTATTTCGCCTTTTGAATTCTTTCTTATAACAAAATCTTTTATATCTTTAAATTCATTTTCTATCTGATAATTTAGCTCTGTTATTGTAGCTTTTGCATTTTTAGTTATTCCACCATCTTCAATTACTACAAATCTAGATTTTCTACATGTAATTTCATCTCTTTTATCATCGATGATAACATAATATTCTGTAGCTTCTTCAACAACTGAATATTCCTTATTTAGAGTTAAAGTAGAACAAAGATTGTTATCAATACATTTTACTTTCATATTTCATTTCCTCCTAAATCATACTTAGTTTAGAATTATCACGCTCTAAACCTCATCTTATTATTTATTATATACCAGTCTTATCTCTAGGTGTATAAAATAATCAACTTTTCTTTTATATCTTTAAAATTTATCATATTAATTGTAAATTATTTTCTTCGCCACGCTTCCATCTTACGCATAGCGACTCTTTTTATTTGCAAAAGTTCCGTATTGTGGCATAGCCACTCTTTGGCATATAATGCTTGGCGAGTGTCGAGCCTAGCAGTATAGCCCTCCTATGAACGAATGTGAATAGGAGTTTCCTTTTTTATTTGTGAAAGTTCCGTATTGTGGCATAGCCACTCTTTTTATTTGTGTACGTCTTTCATAGTTAATGATATTCTTTTTCTTTTTTCATCTACTTCTAAAACAGCAACTTCTACTATATCGCCAACTTTAACAATATCGAGTGGATGTTTTACGAATCTATTTGCCATTTGGCTTTTATGAACTAATCCATCCTGATGAACTCCAATATCTACGAATGCACCAAAGTCTGAAACATTTCTTACTGTTCCTGATAAAACCATTCCTGGCTTTAAATCTTTCATCTCAATTATTCCAGTCTTAAGTATAGGCTTTGGCATTTCTTCTCTTGGATCTCTACCTGGTTTCTTTAATTCTTTTATTATATCTTTTAATGTCATTTCTCCAATTTCAAGCTCTTTGCTTAGTTTGCTTATTCCATAACATTCAGCCTTTTCATCTATATCACCTAACTTATTATTCTTAAGTGCTTCATTATCATATCCAAGGACACCTATTAATTTTTTAGCAGCATCATATGATTCTGGATGTACCGATGTATTATCAAGTGGTTCCTTACTCTCTGCAACTCTTAAGAATCCAGCACATTGTTCGTAAGCCTTTTGTCCTAATCTTTTAACCTTTAATAATTCTTTTCTTGAAGTAAAATGACCAGCTTCTTCTCTATAATCAACTATGTTTTTAGCTATAGCTGCATTAATTCCTGAAATATGTGTTAAAAGTGATGGTGTTGCAATATTTAAATCAACTCCAACAGTATTTACTGAATCCTCTACAACTCCTGCCAAAGACTCTTCAAGTTTTTTAGGAGTAACATCATGTTGATATTGTCCAACCCCAATTGCCTTTGGATCAATTTTAACTAATTCTGCAAGCGGATCCTGAAGTCTTCTTCCTATGGAAATAGCTCCTCTAACTGTAACATCTAAATCAGGATATTCTTTTGTAGCAAGTTCTGATGCTGAATAAACTGATGCTCCTGCTTCTGAAACAATAACATATGCAATTTCTTTTCCTGTCTCTTCTTTAATCTCGCTTATCATTTCAGCGATAACTTCTTCTGATTCTCTTGAGGCAGTTCCATTTCCAAGTGATATCACATCAACATTATATTTATAAATTAATTCTTTTAATTTTTTCTTTGTTCCTTCAATATCTTTCTTTGGAACTGTTGGATAAACTGCTGTATTTTCAAGGAACTTACCTGTTTCATCTAAAATCGCAATCTTACATCCTGTTCTAAATCCTGGGTCATATCCCATTACAACCTTACCCTTTATAGGTGCTTGCAATAATAGTGCCTTTAAATTTTCCTTAAATATCTTTATAGCACCTTCTTCACCAATATCAGTTAATTCACTTCTTATTTCTCTTTCAATTGATGGATATATTAATCTTTTTAATGAATCCTTAATTGCAAGCTTCAATTGTTCATCTAAAACTGCATTTCCTGTTAATATATTTTTTTCTAAATAATTTATTATCTTATCTTCATTTGCAGTTATCTTAACACTTAATATTTTTTCTTTTTCGCCTCTATTTATAGCTAATATTCTGTGGGGTGGTATTTTATTCACACCTTCTGAATATTCATAATACATTTCATAAGGTGTTGGTTCTTTTGAACTTCCTTTAGATTCTATATTACCTTCTCTTATGACCATTTCTCTAATATATTTTCTATACTTTGCCTCATCAGAAATAGTTTCTGCAATTATATCCAAAGCACCTGATATAGCTTCTTCACTGCTTGCTACTCCTTTATCTTCACTTATATATTTAGAAGCTTCTTCATTTAAATCACCTTTAAATGAACTTTCCATAATTAATTCTGCTAAAGGTTTTAATCCTTTTTCAGCAGCAATTATAGCTTTAGTTCTCTTTTTAGGTTTATATGGTCTATATATATCTTCAACTTCTGTTAAAGTTACTGATTTATCTAAAGCAATAATTAATTCTTCAGTAAGCTTTCCTTGTTCTTCAATTAATCTCTTAACATCATTTTTTCTTTCTTCTAAATTTCTTAAATAAGTAAGTCTTTCTGCAAGTTTTCTTAAAATTTCATCAGAAAGTCCACCTGTTGCTTCTTTTCTATATCTTGAAATAAATGGTACTGTATTTCCACCATCCAAAAGTTCTATAACATTTTTTACTTGTGATAATTTTATTCCTAATTCTTCTGCTATTCTTTCTTCTATTAAATTCATACTTTCCTCCTAAGTCTAAAAAAGCTTTAATAATACAACTTCTCTACTATTAACAAATTATTGCCATTACTATTATTTAGTAATGGCAATAATTTAAAACATATATTCATATTATAATTTTTTTGGAATTTTTTATCAAGGAATATTTATATATATTTATCCTTTCATATTATTTATGGCTCAACACTAAAAGCTGTGCTTGACAATATGAAGCAAGATTTTTTTAGAATGTAATAAACTTGCATTGACATCTTAATTCTGTCAAGATCACATTTTGGTGTTAAGGCTTATTTATAATGGTATTTATCTTCGTTTCAAAAAACTCATAAAATACCACTCCTTAGAAAAAAATATATTAATCATAAAAAAATCATGAGATTTGCTCATGATTTTTTATAACTATTCTACATAGATTTCTTTTACATATTTTTTATTTAATTTAATAAAATGAATTAACAATGCTACTCCTATACTTAAGATTATAACTCCGCTTATTCCATTAATAATAGCAATATCTTTTTGAATGCTAATTAAATTACCTGAGTAATCCGACACTTTGAAAAATATTGTAAGAGCTAATAAATTATTAATCAAATGTACAAATATAGGTATTAATATGTTCTTATATTTAATATACAAAAAGCAATTAACCACTCCAAACCCTAAAGCACCTATCATTCCAGATCCTGCATTAAGAGATGCAAAAATTATTGATGATACAAAAAGCCCTACGTATACATTAAATTTTTCTGTAAATCTTTTTAATAACACATGCCTAAATATTAATTCTTCTGCTATTGGAGATATTCCAACTACAAAAATAAAACAAATAAAATAATCAAAATATCCATTTATAATTATAGCTGAACTAGAAAGAAACTCATCAGCCAAAGATGGACTTATCAAATAAATCGCTCCCATCATTACGTTGCTTCCACCAATAGATAATAAAATATTCATAATAATAACATATATAATTTCATGCATATCTATTTTTTTCTTAAAATCATCACTTAAAACAGCCATAGTTTTCTTTGATATATCCAATTTATAAAATAACATTATAGTAATTAAAACTTGATTAAATAAAACAATACTATTTATTGTACTATCATTAACTTCTACATTCATATTTTTTATAATAATAAATGTGAGAATTGTAGTAATTGCTAAAGAAATTAAATACATAAAAACTATTTGTCTAATTTTAACTTCCCTGAATACTTTATCTAATTCCAAAATTTTTCGCTTCCTTTCTATTCATTAAAAGGTTTTGCTATATAATAAAAATTATAACTTACAATAATTAATCTTCACTTATTACAATATTAAATTATACTTAATTATTTATAAGCGGCAATTTTATTTCAAACGTTGTCCCTTCCAAACTGTCAATAATTTTTACATCACCATAATGTTTGAGTATTACTTTTTTGGTTATAGATAAACCTAATCCAGTTCCTCCAGTTTTGGAATTTCTTGACTCATCAACTCTGACAAATGGATTAAATATTCTTTCCCAATATTCTCTTGGCATTATTTCTCCATTATCAGATAATAATATATAAAAATATTTTTCTTTAATTTCAGTTTTTACTATTATTTTATTTCCAATTTCATTATACTTTATTTTATTATCAAATATATTGTTTATAGCTCTTGTTAATTTTTCTTCGTCGGCTAATATAAATATTGGTCCTTCCATAATATCAAAATCATATTCAAATTCTTTATATTCAAACTCAGGTATATAATTTGCAATTAATGTTCTAATAAATTCACATACATCTATTTTAGCTAAATTTAATCTATAATTAATGTTATTATATAATGAAAATTCAAATAAATCATTGATTAATTTATTAGCTTTATGTGAATTTTTATTTATTATCTGTAAACATTCATTTTTTTCTTCTTCAGTTAATGTATTATTAATCATAGTTTCGCTATATCCTAAAATCGATGCCAATGGATTCTTTAAATCATGAGAAACATCTAATATGAGTTCTTCTCTCATTTTCTCTAATTCTTCTCTCTTATTTGTCTCATATTGTATTGTTTCTGCCATCTTATTAAATCCATTAGATAATTCAGCAAATTCATTTTTTCTTTCACTCTCAATTCTAACATCATACTCTCCATTAGATATGGCTATAACCCCTTTTAACAAAGTTTTTATAGGATTTACAAAAACTTTAGATGTAAGACCTGCTAGTAAATATACCATAAGTAATATAATAACTACATTAAAAAAACTTAGCATCTTTATAATTAAATTATGTGGTATTATTCTTGTTATTGCATTAGGCTTTGTTACCTCTGAATAAGGACATCCTATTATTACTACAGCAGTTTCTTCTTTTAAATACATACTATATATTGAATAATTTATATCTTTTCTCGTTTTAATTATTGAATTATTTAAATCTAAAAAAGCAGTTGAAGATCTTAAATCTGAATTTAACAATACTGAATTGTCTTCCTCAACTCCAAAAATCTTCATATATGTTGTTATATCCACCTGCTTAAACTCATCTATTACATTTCCTACAGAATAACTTATCTGATTTTGATTAGTTATTTTAACTAAAAAACCATTAATATGCTTTAAATCTTCTTCTGTAATGCTTCTATAATCTTCTATTAATTTTGATTCTAATTGTACAAAATATGAATTATACATTCTTTGTCCACATAAAACTTCATACATAATTAAAGAAAAGAATATAGATACAATAACTATTACCGTTATTAATATATATCCCAAAAAGTAAATAAAAAACAATTCGGTTGTAACACTTCTAGTTCTTTTAGCTGTTTTCATTGGTAGTTATCCTCTCAATTTTATATCCAATTCCCCTTATTGTTTTTATATATATTGGATTTTTAGGATCATCCTCTACCTTTTCTCTCAAATGACTCAAATGAACCATTATATTATTTGAATCTCCTATATACATCTCTTCCCATACATTCTCATATATTTGCTTTTTAGTAAATACTTTTCCTAAATTAGAAATTAATAATTTTAGTATTTTATATTCCTTAGGATTGAGATCTATTTTTTGTTCACCTTTATATACTTCAAATGTCTCTTCAAATAATTTTAATTCTCCTGTAGAGTATACCGTTTTCTTATTTTCAGTGTACTTATAGCATCTCCTTAAATTAGATTCTACTCTTGCACATAATTCAAGTGGACTTATTGGCTTGACTAAATAGTCGTCTGCTCCAAGTCCTAATGCTAATACTTTATCCGAGTCACTTCCCATTGCAGTTATGCATATTATGGGAATAGTTGATACCTCTCTGATTTTTTCTATTAATGTTAACCCATTAATCTTAGGCATCATTATATCTAATAGAACTAAATCTATACTTTCATTTTCAGAAATTTTTAGAGCTTCTTCACCATTTGCTGCTTCATAAACAACATAACCTTCTTTTTTCATATGAAGAGATATTAACTTTCTTATATCATCTTCATCTTCAGCAATTAAAATATTCATATCTTGCCTCCCCCACTCTCTTTTTCTACAAATATATTCTACCATAATATTTAAATTGTAGAAATTGAAAGTATTATAAATTAAAAGTATTTTCTATTTCTTTCTTGCCCTAAATTGAAACAAACTGTATAATTATTATGTAAATATTTTCCAGAGGTGATTGATATGATAAATAATGTAAGCAAGATATGTTCATTTCTTTTATTATTCCTCTTTGCAGTCTTAGGCTTAAATCAGTTTGAGATAATATCTTATTCAACGCAATTAGAATATATTTTTTATTTTTTATCGCTTTTACTAATAATGTTTTCTTCTGTAACTACACTACTAACAAATAAATCTGGCTTTTTCAAATTTATAAGTATAGCTATTATGGCATGTTTAGCTATAGGAGGGGTAGGTGCTATAATCAAAAATACTTTTAATATATTTCTATATGTATCTGCAATATTTACTGCTATATATTCATTAGTTGACATGTTTTATAAAGCAAATTAGTGAATATTCCTTCTAAGTTATTAATAAACTTTATTATGATAATTAGTAATTTAGGAGGTATTCTTTTGAGATTTTCTAAGAAAAAATTTTTCTATTATATATTCATAATTATATGTTTTCTTGGATTTGCGTCTTCCTTTTTTCTTCAACTTACATACTACCATTTTTCACCCGATAAGGTAAAAAAAAATATAGCATTCTTATCATCCGATGAATTTAATGGTCGTTTGACTGGGACATATGGAAATTATAAGGCCTCCCAATTAATTGAAGACACATTTAAAAAATATAAACTAATTCCACTTAATAATAATTACAGAGAATCTTTTAATGTAACAACGATAGCAACAACATCTGAAAAGGCCAAATTAAATATAAAAGATTCCAATGGCAATATTATAGAAAATTATAATTATGGTACTGATTTTAAAGAAGATATGTCAAATTGTCGTACTTCATCAGCAGTTTTTAGTAAAAAAGATAGCATAAGCATATTATCAACTTCATTTATAATAACTAGTAATAATAAAAAATACTTATTTTATATTGATTCAAGCAATAACTTAAATTTTAGAAGTTCTTTTAATAAAGATTCAATATATGAATTTTCATTAGCTATAACAAATCAAGTATACAATGATATATTGAATAATCTAAAAAACAATAATACAGTTGAAATTGATCTTCCATATAGACTATATCCTAGTAAAACTGATAATATAATTGGAGTCATAAAGGGATCACATAGTAATATTTCACCATTAATAATATCTGCACATTTTGATCACGTAGGTTCTGATGCCATTGGCAATTGTTATGGTGGTGCACTTGATAACGCTTCTGGTACAAGTTTCTTGATGGAATTGTGTAAAAACATTTCAAGTCTTCCTAAGCCCAAAATGGATATTATATTTGTTGGATTTACTGGAGAAGAGTTTGGTTTATTAGGTTCAAAAGAATTTGCAAAGGAAAATATGAGCTTAATTAAAAATTCGAAAGTCATTAATTTAGATATGATAGGTGCTAAAGACGTACCTTTAATATTAATGTGTGGCGAAAATACTTCTAATTCATCACTAGCTAGTGATTTTGAAAAATATTGTACTAAGTATAATATTGATTATAAAATTAAATATCAAAATTCTAGTGATCATGCTAGCTTTTCATCAAATGGCATTGATGCTTTGACCCTTTGTCATGGTGATTTTTCTAGAATTCATACCCCTAATGATACAGTTAAATATATTGATACTACTGCTATTAATGATGTATACTCCATAGTTAAAGATGAAATTTTTAATTCTGCATACAGCCCAATTATAATATTTTTTTATAATACAAATATCACTTTATTCTTCCTTATAACATTCATGACTTTAATCTTCATACCAAAATATAAAAATACAATTCTAAAACAAATATCTGCTTCAATAAAATCTTAAAACATAAGTAAATAACATAATATCAGAGTTTAGTGGATAATAATCGAAATTCAATATATGATAGGCTCGATTGTAAGAAAATTCAAGCTAAAAATTCTAAGAGAGAGGCTGCACCCAAAAATGTTTGCTCTCAAAAGCAAATTTTGGACAAACAATTTTGGAACAGCCTCTCTCTAAGAATTTAAAATCTTAAATTTTTAATACAATACTACGCCTATTCATATATTGAATTTCTTTGTTTTTCCACTAAACTCTAAAATTTTCGTCATTTACTTACTGAATGAATATTTTTGAACTATCCTGTTGACCTTTGATTTCTTTAGGTAAAATAATCTTAAGTTCTCCATTTTCAAATTTAGCTGCTATATTTTTCTTGTCTACATTGCTGAAATTCAATGCTCTTGAAAATTCTCCATAACTTCTTTCTCTTCTGACGTAATTATCTTTATTAGAATCATGGAACTCTTCTCTTTTAGCTGAAATAATTAATTCATTATCTCTAAAGTCAAGATTTATATTTTCCTTTTTAACGCCTGGTAATTCAGCACTTACTAAATATTCATTTTGCGTCTCTCTTACATCTACATTGAATTGATTTAAATTAATAGTATTTAATGATGTAAAGAAATCATCATTGAAAAAATCACTCAAGAAATCTTGGAAGACATCACCTCTTCCATTTAATTTACTAGTTCTAAATGGTACTAATCCAAACATAAAAATGACCTCCTCAAATATAACATTTATTAATTATGAAATTTTAATAATCAACTATTGAATAGAGATTTTAGATGCTTCTTTTTCCTTTATTTTCTTAGGTACTGTTACTTTTAATTCTCCATTTTCAAACTTAGCACTTATATTTTTATTATCTACATCTACAAATCTAAAAGATCTTTGAAATTCTCCATAACATCTTTCTTTTCTTATATAGTCTTCTTTGCTTTCGTCTTTACATTCTTGTCTTTTTGCCGAAATTACTAATTGATCATTTTTGAACTCAACATTTATATCTTCTTTTTTAACTCCTGAAAGTTCTGCTATTACTACATATTCATTTTCATTCTCTTTTATATCTGTATTAAATTTACTAATCTCTTTATTTAATGGTGCTATAAAATCATCATTAAAGAAATCGCTAAATAAATTATCAAATGTAGAGCCTCTCTCCTGTAAATTATTTGTTTTAAATGGTATTAATCCATACATAAAAACGACCTCCTTAAATTTAAATCTTATATTAAAATTGTTTTTAATTAAGGATTTATTTAATTTCTTTTATCTCTTCCTTAATTACAAGTTTATTATAACTTAAAGGTCAGAGAAGGTCAAAAACATTTTTCTTTGACTATCTTTGACCTTTTATTGTATAACCTTATTTTAATAAAATATCTTTATAAAAGTAACTATTTCTTTGTTTTTCTCTTAAATTCATTGTTATATTGTTTATGATAATTTCTTTAATTAAATACTCCTATTACTAATTTAATTAATCATAAAAATAGACAAAACATCTTAGTAAAAAACTACAATGTTTTGTCTAATATAAACTAAATTTAATTTATTAATCTTGATAATTTAAAAAACCGTTTATAAACATATCTAATTCTCCATCCATTACAGCATTAACATTGGATGTTTCAATATTGGTTCTGTGATCCTTAACCATACTATATGGATGGAATACATATGATCTTATCTGACTTCCCCATCCCATATCTTTAAGCTCACCGGTTAAGTCTTCTATCTTCTCTTTATGAGCTCTTTCCTTTAACTCAACAAGCTTAGATTTTAGCATTTCCATGGCTGTGTCTTTATTTGCAAACTGACTTCTTTCATTTTGGCATTGAACTACTAATCCTGTTGGAATATGAGTTATTCTAACTGCAGATTCAGTTTTATTTATATGCTGTCCACCAGCTCCAGAAGCTCTATACGTATCTATCTGCAAATCTTCTGGTCTTATTTCTATGTCTTGTTCCTTTGTTAATTCTGGCAATACTTCCATAGATGCAAAAGAGGTTTGCCTCTTACCATTAGCATTAAAAGGCGAAATCCTTACTAACCTGTGTATTCCTTTTTCAGCCTTCAAATATCCATACGCATATTCACCGGTTACCTTCAAGGTAGCACTCTTTATTCCAGCCTCATCTCCTGGTAATAGCTCTATTGTTTCAACTGAATATCCATGTTTCTCACACCATCTAGTGTACATTCTAAGAAGCATTTCAGTCCAATCATTTGCATCTGTTCCACCAACACCTACATGAAGTGTTAGTATTGCATTATTTTTATCATATTCTCCAGATAATAAAACCTTAATATTATATTCTTCAATTTCTTTTTCTAAAAATTTTATTGTTTCTATTATTTCTAAAGCAGAATCTTCATCGCCCTCTTCTGCCATTTCTTTTAATACATCAATATCCTCTATCTTACTTTTCAAGCTTTCAAAATTTGTTATTTTATCTTTTAATGCTTTACTTTCCTTAGTAACTTCTTCTGCTCTTTTAGAATCATTCCAGAAGTTTGGCTCTTGCATTTGACATTCTAGTTCATGAATTTTTCTTTCAAGACTATTTTTGTCAAAGTGAAGCCCCCATTTCCTCTATAGATTTTTTTATATTAGGAAGTTTTAATAATTCTTTTTCTAATTCAATATTCATCTATACCACCCCTTTTTCAATTCACAATTCATGATTCACGATTCACAATTCACGATTAATAATAGTATTGTTTTTTTATATAAATTATATTAGAAATTTTATAAAGAAATCTCCTTTTTTAAAAGGAGATTTCTTTGTAAATAAACTTCTAGAAATTCTATAAGAATTTCATCCTAAATTGTGGATTGTGCAGTGTACATTATGAATTGTCTAAACTTCTCTTCCACAACAATTTTTATATTTCTTACCACTTCCACATGGGCAAGGTTCATTTCTTCCATGTTTATCTTCATTTCTTATAGGTTCAGCTGGAGCTTTTTCTCCACCTGGTCCATTTTGAGATGCCATTCCTGGATTTCCACCACCTGGTCCTGCCATTCTTCCTGGTGCTGGTCCTGGTCCTGCTGAAACTGCACCTGGAGCTCCTTGTCTTACTACCACTCTTCCACTTGGACCTGCTACAGGACCTTCATGAACAGCAGCCGTTTCTTTAGCAACTCTTGTTCTTTCTTCTGGTGCTCTTTCTATTTTAACGTGGAATAATAATTTAACAGTCTCTTCTTTGATTGATTTAATCATCTCATCAAACATTTCACTACCTTCCATTTGGTATGCTTCAACTGGATTAACTTGTTTGAATGATTGAAGACCAATGCCTTGCTTTAAATGATCCATACTGTCAATATGATTCATCCATTTGCTATCAACACATTTTAAAAGAATAACTCTTTCAATTTCTCTTAATCTTTCTGAAGTAAATTCTTCTTCTTTTGCTTCATAGAATTTAACTGCAGCTTCATAGAATTTTTCAGTTATTTCTTCATTTGACATATTTTCCATTTCAGCTAAATTAACTGTATTCGCTGGAATACATATGTCTTGTAAATAAACCATCAAATGTAAGAATTGTTCTCTATAATCCTCTGCATCATTTGTTATATGAAGATTAACTGCATCACTTATAATATCTTTAGTCATGCTTAGTATTTCATCTTTTATATCTTCACCTTCAAGAACTTCCGATCTTTGCTTGTATATAACTTCTCTTTGAATATTCATTACGTCATCATAACCTAATAATGTCTTTCTTATATCAAAGTTATTACCTTCAACTTTCTTTTGAGCATTTTCTATGGCCTTACTAACCATTTTGCTTTCAATAGCTTCGTCTTCTTGAAGTCCTAATTTTTCAACAACACCTTGGATCTTTTCTGAACCAAATATTCTCATTAAATCATCTTCAAGTGAAATAAAGAATGTTGATTCACCTGGATCTCCTTGTCTACCAGAACGTCCTCTTAATTGGTTATCTATTCTTCTTGATTCATGTCTTTCAGTACCAATTATTTTAAGTCCGCCAAGCTCTACTACACCTTCTCCAAGCTTAATATCAGTACCTCTACCAGCCATATTAGTAGCTATAGTAACCATACCTTTTTCACCAGCATGACTTATAATCTCTGCCTCTTGTTCATGATATTTTGCATTTAAAACCTGATGTGGCACTCCATTTTTCTTAAGTAGACTTGAAAGAAATTCTGACTTTTCAATACTTACTGTACCAACTAACACTGGCTGACCTTTTTCATATGCTTTCTCTATTTCAGAAGCAACAGCATTAAACTTTCCAAGTTCAGTACTAAAGACTAAATCTGGATTATCTTTTCTTGCTATTGGTTTGTGTGTTGGAATCACAATAACATCTAATCCATATATTTCTCTAAATTCATTTTCTTCTGTTAATGCAGTACCAGTCATACCAGATAGCTTTTTATACATTCTGAAATAATTTTGGAATGTTATTGTAGCTAATGTCTTTGATTCTCTAGCTATTTTAACATTTTCCTTAGCTTCAATTGCTTGATGAAGACCGTCTGAATATCTTCTACCTTCCATAAGTCTTCCTGTAAATTCATCAACAATGATTACTTCTCCATCTTTAACCATGTAATCTTTGTCTCTTCTCATTGAAAAGTTTGCTTTCAATGCTTGAGTTACATAGTGTTGTAATTCTAAGTTTTCAGCATCAGCATAGTTTTCTACATTAAATGTTTTTTCTGCTTTCTTTACACCTTCCTCAGTTAACATAACTGCATTAGCTTTTTCATCTTTAGTAAAGTCAACTTCTTCCTTTAATTTTTTTGCAAAGAAATCCGCAACTTTATAGAACTCTGTAGATTTATCTCCTTGACCTGAGATTATAAGTGGGGTTCTAGCTTCATCAATTAAGATTGAGTCAACTTCATCAACAACTGCAAAATTTAATGGTCTTTGTACCCTATCATTTTTATATACAACCATGTTATCTCTTAAGTAGTCAAAACCAAATTCATTATTTGTTCCATATGTTATATCAGCTGCATATGATTCTCTTCTTTGCTCATTATTTAATTCATGAACAATAACCCCAGTCTTTAAACCCAAGAAACCATATAGCTCTCCCATCTGCTCAGCATCTCTTTTAGCAAGATAATCATTTACTGTTACTACATGAACACCTTCACCGCTTAATGCATTTAAGTATACTGGCGCCGTAGCAACTAATGTTTTACCTTCACCTGTTTTCATTTCTGATATTCTTCCTTGGTGAAGTACGATACCACCCATAAGCTGTTCATCATAATGTCTCATTCCTAAAACTCTGACAGATCCTTCTCTAACAACTGCAAAAGCTTCTGGTAAAATATCATCTAAAGTTTCTCCATTGCTTAATCTTTCCTTGAATTCATCAGTTTTTGCTTTTAATTCATCATCTGAAAGACTCTTAATAGATTCCTCTAAACTATTTATTTTTTTGATAATAGGTTGTAATCTTTTTACTTCCCTATCACTATATGTTCCAAATACGGCTTCTAAAAATCCCATAATGTCATCCTTTCAAAATTATATATATTTTGCATTAAAAAAAGCTTTATATAACTTACGCATTCTTAAATTATACCATTTAGATTACATAAGTTTCAATAAAAGTATACATTTTTATATTAAATATATCTTATTATTAAAATATTCTTAATAATATACAATAATCAAATTGTTATTTTAGTCCTTATTTTAATGTTACATTAAAATTATGTATATATTGTGACAGTTTTAATCTTATTTTAAAAATTTCATATATTATAGTAATTTATTTTTAATATTATAATAATTTTTATTTGTAAAACATAAAAAGTCTATCCTAACTCCTAGGATAGACTACATTTACATTATATAAATTCCGGTTCTAATAAACCATAATCTCCATCTTTTCTTTTATATACAACATTGACTTTACTGGTATCTGCATCTTGGAATACAAAGAAGTTATGTCCTAATAGATCCATTTGAAGTATTGCCTCTTCTGAATTCATTGGTTTTACCCCAAATTTTTTAACTTTTACTAACTTTCCTTCGTCTTCTTCATTAATCTTACTAGCTGGATCATTTAGTTCTGCAAACTTAAATGAACCATTATTTCTTCTTGCTAATCTTGTTTTTTGCTTTCTTATTTGTCTTTCTAACTTTTCTTCAACTAAATCTAGAGACTTATACATATCTGAGGTTGCTTCTTCTCCTCTTAGAATTATTCCATTAAAAGGTATAGTAACTTCTATTATATGTCTATTCTTTTGAACACTTAATGTAGCTCTCGCATCCACATTAGAATCAAAATATTTTCCAAGTTTACTTATTTTCTTTTCAACTATCTCCTTTAATGCAGCTGTTAACTCAATATTTTTTGCTATAACTGTGACTTTCATAAATTCAGCCCCTCTCTAATATGAAAAAAGTTTGTTAAAAGTATATTTTAAATTTTAAAATATATTTAACTTGTTAACTTAAATATATTTTACCACTCTTTTCTAAAGTAAACAAGAGAATTTTCAGTAAATTCAGATAATTTATTCTAAAAATAAAGTAAAGCTAGTTGACCTGGTTTTTGACCCCACACTCGCCTGCTGGAGCTTTTGCTACTAAAAATTAATTCCTCACTACTAACCCTCTCAACATAAAAGTTGGCAGGACTTACTTCTATACCGCACCATGCTCCTTAGGTATTTTACCTAAATTACGTGGATCGTTTTGCCTGCGACTAGCATCGACTTTCAACCACAAACCTAGCTTTACATTATTATTATATAGCACTTTTAGCTAAGGTCAAGAGTTTTATACTTTTTGCCGAATTTTCTTGTAGTATTTTATAAGCCTCAATCATTGTGCTTCCAGTAGTGGTTACATCATCTATAAGTATAATATTACAGTCAATCACATTAATTCCTTTCTTTACTTTAAATGCGCCCTTTATATTTTCACTACGTTCATGCTTATTAAGCGTCTTTTGTTCTGCTGTATCTTTGTACTTGATTAAAATTTCAACAGCTTCTATATTTAGCTTCTCAGATACTTTTTTTGCTATATATTCACACTGATTAAATCCTCTTTTCTTCTTGGATTTCTTCGAAAGTGGAATATAGGACAACATGTAATTATCATATTCTATATTATCTTTAATATAATCTGATAGAAAATCCGATAGTATATCGCCAGCTGAAAAATCCTTTTTGTATTTTAAATTTAATATCAGCTGCTTCAAAACACCGCCATAATATCCATAACTACTTATATCTGAATCTATTATATTAATTTTCTTAATGCTTTTTAAACATGATAAGCATATCTTATGACAATCTTCTGCTTTACATATTATACAATAATTTTCACTTGGATATATTAATTCTAATAAGGATTCTAAAAATACATTTACCATTTTTCGAATTAATTTAATATGCATTTTAGATTTTTTTATAATTCTCTCAATTTCTTTTCCCATACTTTTTTATTGAAATCTCTTGCCATATCTTTCGCTTTCTCAATATCTTCAGAAACTTCATTACACACAAGCAAAACCTCTGGTAAAGTAAGATTGACACTTCTCATTTGTCCACATATATATAAGATCTTCTTGTATGTATATTTTTGATCTTCACTAAATAAAACAACAGCATCATCCATATAGCAGTATTCAAGTAACTCCTCTATCTTATTTGTTATTATGAATATTGCCTTATCCTTAATTTTTGATACTCTCTCACACTTTTTTATTTCTTCTATTTTATTAGCTTTTATTATCTTAACATCTTTTATTTTTAATTTTTTTATAAAATATTCATATACAGAATCAAGTTTTTCCTTATCTGGAACATAAATCGCAACCTTATGTTTACTATCTTTGAACCATTTTAAATAATCATATAATGTATATGGTATATCTGTATTTAAATTTATCCTTGTAGTTATTATCCTTGGTTCAACAAATGGTTGTTCATAGTTATAAGCAGCTAATTCAATTTTCTCACCTATAAGAGATATCTTTTCTATGCAGTAAGCTATAATCTTATTTCCCATGTTACTGCAAAATTCTAACAATTCTCTTATTATAGTTCCATTTAAATTAGAAAAGTATGTTATATCGTCAAAGATAACTAATTCATATTCGCCTTCTATATATGCTATATTTTTATAGTTAATAAATGTAATATCAGATGAACTACTACCTCTTTCAATAAAAGAATGAGTTATTGTTGAGTTTTTTTCTCTAATTGCTGCTATTAGTTCCCTATTCTCAACACCTTTTCCCCAAACATATAATATTTTTTTATTACTATTTGAAATTGTATTTATAATATCACAAAAAATACATGAAGTATTAAATGGAACTGTAATTATAGTTAGATACTTTATATTCTTTCTATACCAATAGTTAATTTTATCTACTGCATATTTTAGATTTTCTTCTTTAACTTTACATACTACCCCCATAAATATCTCCTTCCATCTATTTACTCTATGACATTATCATTTATTATATCTCTAATTCGATATTGAAGCGCTGAATATCTTTCCATACTATTAGTGTTATTTATCATATATAAAAGTGCCTTTTGAAAACCAACTACTACAACTAACTGTTTTGCTCTTGTTATACCTGTATATAACAGATTTCTATTCATGAGAAAAGGTGATCCCATAAATGCCGGAATTATTACAACCTTAAATTCACTACCTTGACTTTTATGAATAGTAGTCGCATAAGCTAGATCTAGTTCATCCAAAAAGTTAAAATCATAAAACACTTTTCTTTCATCATCAAAAATTATTGTTAAATTCTTCTTTTCTTCATCAATATTTTGAATAAATCCTAAATCACCATTAAACACACCAACACCCTCGTCTTCTCCAAATCCACCAATTCTGATCCATTTTAGCGAATAATTATTTTTAGTCTGCATAATCTTATCGCCTTCTCTAAAAATTATATCTCTAGACTTTATTTCTTTTTTATTTGGATTAGGGGGATTAAACACTTCTTGTAATCTTTCATTAAGATTAATTACCCCCAACACTCCTTTTCTCATAGGTGTAAGTACTTGCATGTCTTTTAATACATCCCACTCTGTATTAAATTTAGGAAGACGCCTCTTCATTAAATCTATAATTGTAGTTAAAATGTTATCTATATTCTCCTGATTTATAAAGAAAAAATCCTTATCTTTTTGGTTTAATATTGGCATTTCACCTTCGTTTATCCTATGAGCATTAACAACTATTAAGCTTTCATTTCCTTGTCTGAATATTTCCTTCAAACGTACTACCTTAATATATTCACTCTCTATTAAATCTCTTAATACATTTCCTGGCGCTACAGATGGTAATTGATCAACATCGCCTACAATTATTAATCGTGTACCAAGCTTTATAGCCTTTAATAGATTGTGCATAAGCATTATATCAATCATAGATGCCTCATCAATAATGATAACATCACAGTCTAATGGTGATGACTCACCTTTTTCAAAAACAGATTCGTCTTCATCAGATACTCCCATTTCAAGAAGCCTATGAATTGTCTTCGCTTCTCTTCCTGTAGACTCTGTCATTCTCTTTGCTGCTCTTCCTGTAGGTGCTCCTAGAAGCACTCTCATTCCATTATTCTCATATATGTGAATGATAGCTTTTATTATCGTTGTTTTACCTGTTCCTGGTCCACCTGTTATTATTTCTATTCCACTATTAAATGCTCCAATTATAGCTTCTTTTTGTGATTCTGCAAATTTTATTTTTTGCTCTTTTTCAAATACCCCTATTTCAAAGTTTATATCAGAATTGATAGTTTGAGTTTCTTGTAATCCAAGAGTAATAATTTTCTGAGTAACGCCAAGCTCACAATAGTAGTATGGCAATAAAAATCCCATTTCTGTATCATTTATCTTTTCTATAACTATTTTCTGCTTAGCAGACATATCATATAAATTTTTTTCTATAAGTTCTTCTGGTACCATTATATTTTTCTTACATTCCTCTATTATATTAGCTTTTGGCATAAAGGTATTTCCTAAGGCACAAAACTGATTCATAACATATTTTATTCCACTTTGAATTCTAAAATCAGAATCATTTTTTATACCTATACTCATAGCTATCCTATCTGCTGTTTTAAAACCAATTCCTGATATTTCTTCACAAAGTATATAAGGATTCTCAGATACAATATATTTAGCATTTGGTCCAAATTTCTTATATATTTTCACACATTGATTACTTGTAACACCATGTTTGCTAAAATATAAAATTATATCTTTTAAACCTTGCTGCTCAATATATGATTCATATATTATTTGAAATTTCTTTTCTCCAATTCCCTCTATCTCCATGAGTCTCTCTATATGGTTTTCCATTATATCTAAAGTTTCTTCTCCAAACTTTTCTATTATCTTCTTAGCAGTTATAGGACCTATTCCATGAATCACACCTGCGCTTAAATATTTTTCAATCCCATCAATTGAGTTTGGAAGAATTTCTTCGTAGTCTTGAATATTAAATTGATTACCAAATTGTTTATGCACTGTCCAGTATCCAGTTAACTTTACATTTTGACCTTCCTTTATAAAAGGTACTGTACCAACAGCGCTAACTAAATTTTTATCAGCTCTAATCCTGCATACAACATATCCTGTTTCTTCACTTTTAAAAACAATATTTTCAACAAAACCATTAAGAACTTCCACTACTATCTCTCCAAACTATGATTTAAACTTATACTTCTCTTTATATTATTTTAATTATATCATAAGTTTAATTTATAATTTTATACTATTTATTGAATACTTCTCTTCTATTATATAAGTACAGGAATATATCATCCTATATTCTTTTATATCCATATTCTCAAAATATATATTTCTAATTTAAGTCAATGTTTATAAACGATTGTCACATATTTTAAATTTTAAAAAAGCAGGAAATTAATTAAAACTTCCTGCTTCTATAAATACTAAATATATTTTTTGATTTCTTCTACCTTATTTAATTGTTCCCATGGCAGATTAAGATCTGTTCTGCCAAAGTGGCCATAAGCAGCTGTTTGCTTATATATAGGTCTTCTTAAATCAAGATCTCTTATTATAGCTCCTGGTCTTAAATCAAATACCTTTTCAACTATTTCAACTATTTTATCATCTGATAGTTTTCCTGTTCCAAAAGTATCAACAGTTATTGATACTGGTTTAGCAACTCCAATAGCGTAAGCTAATTGTATTTCAAGCTTATCAGCTAATCCAGCAGCCACTAAGTTTTTCGCAACCCATCTTGCAGCATAAGCAGCAGATCTATCAACTTTTGTTGGATCTTTTCCTGAGAATGCTCCACCACCATGTCTACCATATCCACCATAAGTATCTACTATAATCTTTCTTCCAGTTAATCCAGAGTCACCTTGTGGTCCACCAACAACAAATCTTCCAGTTGGATTTATAAAATATCTTGTTTTATCATCTAATAATTCTTGTGGTACTACTGCTTTAATAACATGTTCTTTAAGATCCTTTTCTATTTGTTCTAATGTAACATGCTCATCATGTTGAGTAGATATTACTATTGTATCTATTCTCTTTGGTTTTTCATCTTCATATTCAACTGTTACTTGTGTCTTACCATCAGGCCTTAAATAGCCTAATGTACCATCTTTCCTTACTTCAGTAAGTCTTCTTGATAATCTATGAGCCATATGAATTGGTAACGGCATATATGCATCAGTTTCATTTGTAGCAAAACCAAACATCATTCCTTGGTCTCCAGCACCTACTGCTTCAACCTCATCTTTCTCACCTTTTCTTGATTCTAAAGCTTCATCAACACCCATAGCAATATCTGCTGATTGTTCATCTATTGTTGTCATAACAGAACAAGTATCGCAATCAAATCCGTATTTAGCTCTATCATATCCAATTTCTCTAACAGTTTCTCTAACTACTTTAGGAATATCAACATAACAATTTGTTGATATCTCTCCCATTACCATAACCATTCCTGTTGTTGTACATGTTTCACATGCTACTCTAGCATTTGGATCTTGTGCTAAAATTGCGTCTAATACGCCATCTGAAATTTGATCACACATTTTATCTGGATGACCTTCTGTAACTGATTCTGATGTAAATAATCTTCTCATATTTTTCTCCTTCCGCTTGTACTCCTTATCTTTAATCATGAAATAATTCGAGTAAAAGTGAAAAATCTCACACTTCTTAATATTTTTTATACTGTCTTAAAAGAAATACCTTTTATATGCAATAAAAAAACTCTTCGATAAGAAGAGCGCGATTACACAATACTTTCTTATCTTGTAGAAAATCTTTCTACAGGAATTGGCACCTTGTAATTAAACAGGTTGCCGGGTTTCACTGGGCCCTATCCCTCCACCTCTCTTGATAAGAGTAACAATATTTTATTTTCGTAATTTATTCTACCACATAATATTTTTATGGTCAATATTATACAATAAACATAATATATCATATAATCTATAATATATTCTATTCATGCATAAATTGATACAACTATTTACTTTTCAACTTTTATTTCAAGATAAAATAAAAAACTCAGAATAATAATTCTGAGTTTTGGTGGAGGAAGATGGATTCGAACCATCGAAGCGAGACGCAACAGATTTACAGTCTGCCCCCTTTGGCCACTCGGGAATTCCTCCTTAATTGGAGCTGGCAATAGGAATCGAACCTACAACCTGCTGATTACAAGTCAGCTGCTCTACCGTTGAGCCATGCCAGCATATTTCTTATTTAATTGTTATAATATAAATATTTGGTTTAAATGGTGGAGGAAGATGGATTCGAACCATCGAAGCGAGACGCAACAGATTTACAGTCTGCCCCCTTTGGCCACTCGGGAATTCCTCCACAATTGGAGCTGGCAATAGGAATCGAACCTACAACCTGCTGATTACAAGTCAGCTGCTCTACCGTTGAGCCATGCCAGCATATTTATATTTTTTAGATGGTGGGCACAACAGGGCTCGAACCTGTGACCCCCTGCTTGTAAGGCAGGTGCTCTCCCAGCTGAGCTATGCGCCCATCTAATGGTGGAGGAAGATGGATTCGAACCATCGAAGCGAGACGCAACAGATTTACAGTCTGCCCCCTTTGGCCACTCGGGAATTCCTCCATTAAGTTTTGTTGGTGTTTTTGTTCACATCAACAATAGTTAGTATATATTCAAAGTACTTATATTTCAACTCTCATATATGCTTATTTAGATAAATTATATCGCTATATATTCTATTTACTCTTTATTTCTTCATTTTAATACACTAAACATATTTATTTTTTAGTATAGAATTAAGTTCTTCAATATCTATAAGCGGACTTAATATTTCTTCTATTTTTTTATATTCGCTTTCAGGCAATCTCCTTTTTAATTTTCTGAACGCTTTTATGATTTCATCTTCACTACATGTATTAAGCTCTTCTTTTACTAACTCTATTTCAAATGTTGATAATGGTGAAAGTATACTATCAAGTTCCTTTGATTGACTATTATCTAGTTCTTCTAACAGAATTACATCATCAACTTTGCACAAAGATCTTGTATCACTAAATACTTCAGTGCTTTGCATTGGATCATCTTTTTTATTATCTATATCTGGATTCCAAAATAATGCTATAGACATGTTCATTATTAAAGTAAGTGTAAATATTATAAATATAATAATTTTTTTCATTTTCTCCTCCTTACATTAGTATTTATTGCCATTTATTTATTTTTATATACTATTTTTTCATTTTCCTAAATATACATATTCTATAAGGAGGGATGCCTTTAATGAATTTAGATAATAACCATAGTTCCAAAAGCTTTTCATACAAGCTATCTCATGAATTAGAAAAATACATTAATTCTAATACAATAATTGTTTGTATTGGCACTGATAAATGCATAGGTGATTGCCTTGGTCCATTAGTTGGTTCAATATTAACTGAAAATTTCTTTCCATTGCCAGTATACGGGACATTATCAGAACCAATCCACGCACTAAATATAGATGAACGTTTAAATAAAATAAAAGAACTTCATCCAACTGCTAATATCATAGGTATAGATGCATGTCTTGGAAATCAAGATGATATAGGTGAAATTCGCATTAGAGACTATGCTATTCATCCTGGAAAAGGAGTAGGAAAAGAGCTTCCCGAAGTAGGTATGGCTTCTGTAATAGGTATTGTAGATTCTAGCGAAAATTCTGATTTATTCTTTTCTAGAAGCATCCGATTATCTTTTATTATGGATATGGCAAAGATTATATCTAGATCATTAATTAATGCTTATAATTTAAATAATGATTTATTTCCTAAGCTTTCGCTAGACATTTGAATTAATACCTAAGCTTTAATTACTTTTTTAATTTTATAAAAAGCATCGAGAGATTTTCAATAAAAAGAAAATCTCTCGATGTTTTATTCTATAAGAACTATTTGTTGTGAATTTACTTCTCTATCTAATCTATCTAAATACCCTAATACTTCTCCTGATCCATTAACAACACATTCTTCTGCCCCTTCTGCAACTGTCACTGCTACACCGGTTTTAAATTGAATAAGCTTATCCAACCCATTAATCAATGAACCTCCACCAGTCATTACAATTCCCTTTTCAATAATGTCTGCTGCTAATTCCGGTGGTGTTCTTTCTAAAACGATCTTTACACAGTCAACTATACTTTGCACTGGCTCTTGTATTGCAAGTCGTATTTCTTCTGTATTAATTTCAACTTCATCTGGTAGACCTGTAACTAAGTTTCTACCTTTCATCATACATGATAAATTTCTGGCATTTTTAAATGCTGAACCAATATTTATTTTTAATTCTTCAGCAGTTTTCTCGCCAATCATTAATTTATATTCACTTCTTACATACTTTATTATAGAGTCATCGAACTTGTCTCCTGCAATTTTAATTGATTCTCTTTCAACAACTCCTCCTAAAGATATAACAGCTATATCACAAGTACCTCCACCAATATCTACCACCATACATCCATTAGGCTTAGTGATATCAATTCCTGCTCCTATAGCAGCAGCAAGAGGTTCTTCTATTATGCGAACAGTTTTAGCACCTGAATTCATAGTTGCATCAATAACTGCTCTTTTTTCTACTTCTGTTGCTTCTGATGGTACACATACGACAACATTTGGTGCTCTTAAATTTCGCTTGCCAGATGCCTTTTTAATAAATTCCTTCAACATTTTTTGAGTAAGATCATAATCAGATATAACACCATCACGTAAAGGTCTTACTGCAACAATGTTTCCCGGGGTTCTACCTATCATTTTTCGTGCTTCGTCACCAATGGCTAATATATTCTTATTATTATTATTAATTGCTACAACTGATGGTTCTTTTAAAACTACACCTTTTCCCTTTGCATAAACTAGAACTGTTGCTGTTCCTAAATCTATAGCAAGATCTGTCCCCGTTCTCCAAAAGCTCATTTTTATTCACTCCTATAATACATATTACTTCCTTACTTTACATAATTCTACTAATTATATATTATAGTCGTTATTCTTCTAAGATTCAATAGCTTTATATTTCATTTTAGTAGCTTCTCCACCTCTAAGATGTCTTTCTGATTTATTTAATTCTAAAATTGAGTGTGTTTCCTCTGCAATTTCAGGATTAATTTTGGGAAGTCTTTCTGTCATATCCTTGTGTATAGTACTTTTACTTACTCCAAATACTTTAGCTGTTTTTCTAATTGTTGCTTTAGAATCAATTATATATTTAGCAACATCTAAAACTCTTTCTTCTATATAATCTTTCATTATTTTTTCCTCCTAGCTTATACATTTATCTTAATTTTTTATTTTCTACTTATTGTTCGTAATTATTAAATTATTATTCTACGATTATTGAAAAATAGTATTTTATATTAACCAGCCTCTGACTGATTAATATAAAATATAATTATTATTTTGTTTTTAATTCAAAATATTTCTCTGGATTTACTTGATTTCCATTTGCATCAATAACTTGTAAATTTAAAAATTGTCCAAATGTTTCTTCATCAAAAACCTTAGCAGTATTTCCCACTTTACCAATTACTTGGCCGGCAGTAACTTTTTGGCCTTCTTTTACTGAAACATTAGGATCAAGATTACTATATCTTGTCTTTAATCCATTAGCATGCTTTATTTCTACAACTATACCTTCTTCTACTCCAGAATTTGAAGCAGTACTTACCACGCCCTCTGCTGCTGCTTTAACATCAGTTCCGATCTTAGCATCTATATTAACTCCCCTAATAGTTCTAAATGTATTTTCTTCAATTTGAACAGGCTTAGGATAAGTATAAGTTCTACTTTCAATACCATCTACTGGATTAATAAATTTAACTACTGCTGTTGTTGATACAGAAGTTGAACTTTGTTTGCTATTTTCTTCTTTTTTAGGTTCACTTTCTTTGTCATTATTAGGTTGAACTTTGTTCTCCACTCTTTCTGCATTAGGAATTTCTGTAGTAGCCATATCTTTGTTTTTTTCTTCATCGATGTTAAGTGTCACTTGATTATTTAAATTCTTTTGTGAATCATCTACATGATTCTTAGATAACATCTTATAAGAGATAGTTCCTACTGTGACTACTATGCAAAGACAAAGAAATAAAGCAATATAAAACCCCTCCTTCTTAAATAAATCTCTTAATTTTTGTTTAAAATTTTTGTTCATCCATGAACACCTCCTTCTTCTATTCTTTCCGTTTTATGAAAAATAATACATATATAACATTTTTTATTTATTATTTTTAATAATTTTTTTTAGAAGGATGTGTCATTAGGTATTTCTAATACAAAAATATAGAATATTTAATTATTTTATAAAAGATATTCATATTACTTTCTTTTTTTTTCTTTTTTTCTTTTTTATTACATTAGCATTGTATAAATCAGCATCTAACTTTTAAATAATTTACATGTCATAATACTCTTTTAGCTATAATGAAGCTTAGTAATTGATTTTATTAAAACAATTTATAATATTATGCAAAGATAAAGGTTAATTGTATTCTAATTTTTCAACTTCAATTCCAGAATAATAATGTTTAAGAATATCTATATATGTGTAACCATTCTTTCCCATAACATTTGCCCCCCACTGACTCATGCCAATTCCATGGCCATAGCCTGTACAAGACATTGTTACTATATCATCTCTTATATCTAATGTAAAGTAAGTTGAGTTTAAATTAAATAATTTTCTAAACTCGCTTCCTTTAATGGAAATTCCTCCTACCTTAATTATATTTACACTACCACTTTTGTTATATTTTTCAACATAGATGCCCTCTTTAATATTTTCTGTTCTTATATCTACATTAGGATATTTTTTTTTAATCTCACTTATAAATTCTTCAGCACTCATTTGCTTAGTTGATTTAAATTTAGGAGCTATTTCTTCACCTTTACTATCTGTAGATTTTAAATAGGGGATATCTATAGATAAAACATCCATTGCTTCTTCTGTCTTGCCAAAGCTCACTGCAAAATATTGAGGATATTCTAATACTTCTCCATTGTAGGTTAAAACTTGTCCTTTTGTGTCCATCACTGCTTTTTCTATCTTATTCCAATTCTTTTCTGCATCCTTGCTGTTCCACAAACTTAATCTTTTATTTTTATCCATATATACTTGACAATGTACTGTATCACAGATTTCAGCATTATGTGAACTTGCATTTGAGCATTTATTATTTCTACGATTTATATAGAATGTTCTAGCAGCTACAGCTTGTGCCTTTAGAGCTTCTTCATTAAAATTTGCTGGCATTTCGCTTGCAACTACTCCCATTATATACTCTTCTAAATCAATTTCCTCAGCACTATTACTTTCACTATTATATAATTTCACTTTTCCATTCTTCGGAAATTGTATAGCCGAGCTTGTAATTATATTATTATTATTTAATTCAAATTTATTACTAGAACCATTCTTATCCAAAAATACGAATGGCAATAAGATAATCATTACTATAATTATAATTGTCATTGCTAATACTAACCTTATATTATCATCAATCATTCTTTTATTATTTTTTACCATAGTATACCTCCCAAATATTATGCACGGTATACTATATGTTTTATGTTTATATTTATGAGTATTTAATTTCTCTTCATTAAGTCAAAATATTAAAATACAAATAATAAAATGCATCATATGAAGCTATTAATAATTAAGTAATACGCTTTATATCATGCATTATTTTATAGACGCAATAATCTTTTTTACATTTTTACCCTATATATTTCTGCGCCTAACTTTGAGAATTTTTCTTCTATATTAACATAACCTCTATCAATGTGATATATATCGCCTATAATTGTTTCCCCTTCAGCAATTAATCCACTTAAAATCATTGCAGCACCGGCTCTCAAATCTGTTGCTTTTACTTCACAGCCAGTTAGTTTAAGAGTACCTTCAACTACAGCTGTTCTTCCATCAATCTTTATATTTGCTCCCATTCTCTGTAATTCTGCTACATGCATAAATCTATTTTCAAATACAGTTTCTGTAATTACACTTACTCCATTTACTACAGAGAGCAAACTCATCATTTGTGGCTGCATATCAGTTGGAAAACCTGGATAAGGAAGAGTCTTTATATCTAGTGGTCTTTTTTCAACTTTTCCGTCAACTATTACTGAATTATTTTCATAATTCCCAAATTTGACTCCACACTCTTTAAGTTTCTCTATTAATGGTCTTAAGTGCTCTTCATTAAATCCATTTATCTTTATTTTACTATTAGTTATTGCAGCTGCAACCATGAAGGTTCCTGCTTCAATTCTATCATAAATAGGTGTATAACTTACCCCTTTTAGCTTATCTACACCTTCTATTGTTATCTTACCAAATCCAGCACCTTTAATATTTGCACCCATTGAATTTAGAAAATTGGCTAAGTCCCATATTTCAGGTTCTTCAGCTGCATTTTCTATAATTGTAGTTCCATTTGCAAAAACTGAGGCCATCATAATATTTTCTGTAGCTCCCACTGAAGGAAAATCTAAATATATTCTATTTCCTGTTAATTTTTTAGCTTTAACCTCTACAAATCCATGATCTGACGTTACATCTGCTCCAAGCAGTTTAAATCCTTTCAAGTGTAAATCAATTGGCCTGCTGCCTATATTACATCCGCCTGGCATAGATAATTTACAATAACCAAACCTTGCAAGCATAGGTCCCATAATTAAAAATGATGCTCTCATTTTTCTTATTAATTCTATATCAGCATCAATTGGAACTATATTTTTAGTATTGATCTCTAATTTATCATCAAATTGTGATATGTTTACATCACAATTTAATTCACCTAATAGCCTACATATTACACGTACATCTTCTAGCATTGGTGTATTTTCTATAGTAATATTTTGTGGACATAATATAGTTGCAGCAATAATCGGTAGAACAGCATTTTTGGCTGAACTAATATTTACCTCACCCTTTAATTCATTAATACACTTCACCACTATTTTCTCCATATTATCCTCCATATATTATTGTTAGTATGTTGTGAATATAATCGGTGTAGCAATTATAATATAAGAGCCTGTATCATACTTTATTTCTGCAAAATTAATTTTTTCATCAGCATTTAAATTTGCTATTCCTGTATAACCATTACTTATCTTTATTAAATTGCTACTTCTTAAAATTCCCTCATCATTTAATTCTCCAATAATGTTTCCATCACTTTTGCCCTTATAATATGAATAACACTCATTTAAAACTAAATTTTTATCATCTATCTTATATAATATCTTTCTTAGATCTACTGTTTTATATTTAGAATTTTTATTATATATAGTGATATTAATATAAGAATTATTGTTTTCTTTCCATTGATTAACTTCTATCCTTTGTTTATCTTTATAAAATATTAAATTATCTGATGAGTCACTATCTCCCTTGTTAAATCCTAAGCTAGAAAAAGCCTTATCAATCTTTTCATATTCTATATAGGTATTGTTTTTAGTTTTATATTTAGCTTCTACTGCATTCTCTACAAAGTCACTCTTTTCTCTAACATTAGTTTCTAAATTATAAAAGCTATCTACATAGCTTAAAATATTACAAGAATATCCCATATTTAAAAATGACATTATAAGCAGAATAACAATACTTACTCTTAGCTTCATATCATTCTCCCCCCTATTACTTTTTATCATTTTTTAATTATGGTCAGCCTTATCAATTTTTATTCCAACTAATATTATTTATCTTTATACTATCAATATATAAATCTTTTAACAAATTGTGCTAAATTGAATATCTATAAATACCTTATTTTAAGCATGAAAAAAGCACTATCTTAAATTAATATAAAAATAGTGCTCATAATATAGAAAAATAGGTATCTTAAAATGATTAAAAATCATTTTAAGATACCTATTTTTTATTTTTTTAATTTTAATCTTTCTACTGCTCTTGCTAATGCTAAATTATATATCTTTCTCTCATAATCTTCAGCATTTTTAAGTTTTTCTTCTGCTCTATCCTTAGCTTTTTCAGCTCTATCAAAATCAATATCTTCTGGGAACTCTGCCGCATCTGTACATACTGTTACATTACCATCTGAAACATAAACTATAGCTGATGAAATGAATAGCTTTTGTTCTGTTCCTTTATCATCTAAAAATCTTGTTATATATGGTACAGTACTAGTTATCATATTTTCATGATTAGCTAATATTTCAAGTTCTCCACTAGAGTTCTTTAAAAATATTTTTTCAGCATTTCCATCATATACATCATGGCTAGGAGTTACAATTTTTAGTGCAAATGTCTTGCCCATTACTAATCAACTCCTTATTCCATAGATTTAGCTTTTTGTATAACATCTTCGATTGATCCAGCAAAAAGGAATGCTGATTCTGGTAAGTCATCGTATTTACCTTCTAATATTTCTTTGAATCCTTTTACTGTATCTTTTACAGGAACATATTTACCCGGCATACCAGTAAATTGTTCTCCTACTGTAAATGGTTGAGATAAAAATCTTTGAATTCTTCTAGCTCTTCCAACAGTGATCTTATCTTCATCAGATAATTCATCTACACCTAATATTGCAATTATATCTTGTAGTTCTTTATATTTTTCAAGAATATTCTTAACATCAGTAGCAACTTGATAATGTTCTTCTCCAACAATTCTAGGATCTAATATTCTTGAAGTTGATTCTAATGGGTCAACTGCTGGATATATTCCAAGTTCAACAATACTTCTAGATAAAACTGTTGTTGCATCTAAATGAGTAAATGTTGTTGCTGGTGCTGGGTCAGTCAAGTCATCAGCTGGTACATAAACCGCTTGAACTGATGTAATTGATCCATTAACTGTAGACGTAATTCTTTCTTGTAATGCTCCCATTTCAGTTGCAAGTGTTGGTTGATATCCAACTGCTGAAGGTGTTCTTCCAAGTAATGCTGAAACCTCTGAACCTGCTTGAGTAAATCTAAATATATTATCAATAAACAACAATACATCTTGACCCTTATCTCTGAAATATTCAGCCATTGTAAGACCTGTTAACGCAACTCTCATTCTTGCACCTGGTGGTTCATTCATTTGACCAAAGACTAAAGCTGTTTTAGCAAGAACCCCTGAATCTTTCATTTCATGATATAAATCATTACCTTCTCTTGATCTTTCACCAACTCCAGTAAATACAGATAATCCACCGTGCTCTTTAGCTATATTATTTATTAGTTCTTGAATTAATACAGTCTTACCAACTCCGGCTCCACCAAATAGACCTATCTTACCACCTTTTTGATATGGTGCTAATAAATCTAAAACTTTGATACCTGTTTCGAACATTTGTGGTTCAACAGATTGTTCTTGAAAGCTAGGTGCTGGTCTATGTATTGGATATTCTTCTTTTACATCAATTTCCCCAGCATTGTCTATAGTTTTACCTAAAACATTAAATAATCTTCCAAGTACAGTTTCTCCTACTGGAACTGAAATTGGTCTTCCCATATTTACTGCTTTCATTCCTCTTTTTAAACCTTCTGTAGCTTCCATTGCTATACATCTAACTATATCATCACCAACATGTTGCTCAACTTCAGCTATTAATTCGTGACCATCACCCAAATTTATGTGTATGCTATTATATAAATTTGGAAGAGAATCTGAATCAAATTTTATATCTATTACTGGCCCAATTACTTGAACTACTTTTCCAATATGTTCAGCCATAAGATACCTCCTTACTATTTTTGAGCTGCTGCTCCTCCAACTATTTCACTTATTTCTTGCGTAATAATTCCTTGCCTAATTCTATTGTATTTAAGATTTAAATCAGATAATAAATCATTTGCGTTACTTGTAGCTCCATCCATCGCAGTCATTCTTGAACTTTGTTCACTACATTTTGAGCTTAACAAAAGATTTCTTACTTTAGCTTTTAAATAAAGGTTAATTGCATCACCTAATACAATATCTACACTTGGTTCAATTGTATATATATGCTCTTTATCTTCTATTCGTTCTATTGGTAATATCTTTACAGATGTAGGTACTTGTTTAACTGGTGAATAAAATTTTGTATATACAACATTTATTTCTGATACTGAACCGCTAATATACATGCTAAATGCTTTTTCAAAAATAACCTTGCACTCTTTTACAGTTGGTAGATCTGATATATCCACATATTCTTCAACCGTATCAAGACCAATTCTTTTAATATAACCTATACCTCTATTTCCTACAACCATAACTTTGCTATTGGCTTTTTCATTACCAATTAAACCATTCAGATATGCAGCTATATTAGCATTGAATCCACCGCATAATCCTGTTTCAGATGTCATGACTATATATAATTTATCTTCACTTTTATTTCCATCAAAATATATATTTTCATCATCTTTAGAAAAAGATGCAGACAGTGCTTTAACAATAGGTTCTAATGAATTTACAAAACCTTCATTTACTAATAATTCTTTTTTAGTTTTACGTAGCTTAGAAGTAGCAACAAGTCCCATGGCATTTGTAATTTTTCTAGTATTTTCTACTGACTTTATTCTTCTTTTTATATCAATAAGTCCAGCTGCTCCCATGATTACCTCCTAAAGAATGGCATAGCTTATTATAAGCTATGCTTCTTGTAAAAATATCTTTTTAAACTCAACTATAACTACTTCTAATTGTTTCTTTATCTCATCTGTAAGAGTCTTTTCTGCAATTATAGATTTTTCAACTTCTCTATGATGAGTATCTATATATTCCAAAAGTCCCTGTTCAAATTTTCTTATATCTTTAACTTTAATATCTGATAAGAAATCATTAACTGCTGCATATAAGATTATTACTTGTTTTTCAACATCCATTGGACTATATTGACTTTGTTTTAATACTTCGACTAATCTCTTACCTTTTTCAAGTCTTCTGCTTGAATCATTATCCATATCAGAACCAAATTGTGCAAATGCTTCAAGTTCTCTATATTGTGCAAGGTCTAGTCTCAATGTACCACTTACTTGCTTCATAGCTTTAATTTGAGCGTTACCACCAACTCTTGATACAGAAATACCTGGATTTACAGCTGGTCTTTGTCCTGATAAGAATAAATCTGATTGTAAGAATATTTGACCATCTGTAATTGAAATTACGTTAGTTGGTATATAAGCTGTGATGTCCCCTGCTAATGTTTCTATAATAGGTAGTGCAGTCAATGATCCACCGCCTAATTCTGGCGATAATTTAGCCGCTCTTTCAAGCAATCTTGAATGTATATAGAATACATCCCCTGGGTAAGCTTCTCTGCCTGGTGGTCTTTTAAGTAGTAATGACATTGCTCTATAGGCAACAGCATGTTTTGATAAATCATCATATATTATTAATACATCTTTACCCTTATTCATAAAATATTCACCAATACTACAACCTGCATATGGTGCAATATATTGAAGTGGTGCAGAGTCTGCAGCTGTAGATGATACAACTATGCTGTAGTCCATAGCTCCCATTTCAGTAAAAGTATTAACTATATTAGCTACTGTAGATTGCTTTTGTCCAATTGCTACATATATACAAATAACATCTTTTCCCTTTTGGTTTAATATTGTATCAATAGCTATAGCTGTTTTTCCTGTTTGTCTATCACCTATAATAAGTTCTCTTTGTCCTTTACCTATAGGAATCATAGAATCAATTGCTTTGATACCAGTTTGAAGAGGTTCATTAACAGAGCTTCTTTCTATAATACTAGGCGCCGGTACTTCTACAGGTCTTGTTTGATTTGTATTTATAGGTCCTTTTCCGTCTAAAGGTTCACCAAGTGAATTTACAACTCTACCAATTAGTTCATCACCAACTGGCACCTCAACTATTCTACCTGTACCTTTAACAATGTCTCCTTCTTTGATTCCCTCTTCACTACCTAATAGAACGCATCCTACATTATCTTGTTCAAGGTTTAGTGCCATTCCATATACATCATTTGGGAATTCTAGAAGTTCACCTTCCATACATTCATCTAATCCATAAACCCTCGCAACACCATCTCCAACTTGGATTATTGTACCAGAATCTACTGTTTTTATTTGCTTTTCATATTTTTCTATTTCTTTTTTTATAATAGAAGTTATTTCTTCTGGTTTAATATTCATGGATTCACCTCTATTTCTTTTTAAGAATTAATTCTTTTATTTCATCTATTTTAGATTTTATTGTTCCGTCTATTACATCATTGCCTACTCTTATATAAACTCCACCTAAAACTTCTTTATCAACTTGAGTTTCAAATATAATTTTTTTGTTATACTTGGTTTCAAATAAATTTTGAAGCTTATCTAATTCCTCTGGTAATAACGGAATAGCTGTTTTTATTAATCCTTTTACAGTATTTTTTCTTTCAAGATCAATTAACTCCATTTGAGATAACTTTTCTCTTAGAAATAATATTCTATTTTTTTCTATTAGTATTAAAAGAAATGAAAGAAGTTCCTCATCTATTTTACCTTTAAATATACTTATAAATGTCTTCTTCTTTCTTCTTGTGCTAATTTGAGGATGCTTTATTACTTCGTAGAAATCATGATTATTTTCAATTAAATCACATATTTCCCTTAAATCATCTAAATACTCTTGAACTTTTCCTTTTCCTTCAGCAACTTCATAAAGAGCTAAAGCATATCTTCTATCTAAATATTCATACATAATTACATCCCTACCTTAGCAATAAAGTCGCTAATAAGTTTTCTATGTAAGTCTTCATCAATTTGTGTATCTAAAGCTTTTATAGAAAGTTCTACTGCTAAATCTACAGCTTGTTTTTTGACTTCATATTCAGCTTTTTCTTTTTCCCTGCCTATTTCTACTTTTGCTCTCTCAACAAGTGAATCTGCCTCTTTTTTTGCATCATCTAATATTTCATCATAAATTTTTTCAGCTTTCTTCTTTTGAGCTTCAGTAATCTTTTTACCTTCTTTTTTGGCGTCTTTTAATATTCTTTCATTTTGAACTAAATACATTCTAGCTTTTTCAGAATCTTCATCGGCCTTAGCTAACATATCTTCTACTTCACTTTGTCTTGATTCAATAATTCCTTTTAATTTATCCCAAAAAAAGTGTTTTAAAATCAAAAGTAATATTGCAAAGTTTATTATCGTATATATCAGCGTAGAAATTTTAATTCCAATTTCTATATTCTCCATATAATTACTTTCTTCCTCCCTTCGGAGTCAATACACTCAACTCAAGTTATATTAATTGATTATTTATTCATTAACATAAATGCGATTATTAATCCATAGATTGCTGTTGCTTCTGCAAGACCTCCACCGATAATCAATGCTGTTTGAATTTTTCCTGCTGCTTCTGGTTGTCTAGCAATTGCTTCTGTTGCCTTTCCTGTTGCTATACCAATACCAATTCCTGCACCTACTCCTGTAAATACTGCTATTGCAGCTGCTAAAACTCCTAAACTCATCTTATAATTCCTCCTAAATAAATAATAATTTTATTTTTCTACTCTTCAGAAACTAATTTTATTTGAATCATAGTTAACATTGAAAAAACGAGCATTTGAATTGTTCCATCAAAAACATCGAAATATGAATGTACTATAATTGGTAAACCTATTTGTGCAATACTTGCTACACCAGCTAATGCTTCATAGACCATATCTACTAGCAATGTTGCAGCTAACATATTACCAAATAGTCGAAGAGCTAACGATACTGGAAGCATAACTCTTTCCATTATGTTTATTGGTAACATTACTATAAAAGGATGTGCATAGCCTTTTGCATAATCAAAAAGACCATTTCTCTTTATGGCTGTATAATGGATAGTCATAAATGTTGTTAATCCTAATCCAGCTGTTACACTTAAACTTTGGGTTGCTGGTTTTATTCCAATTAACCCAGTAAAGTTCATACATAATAGATAAATGATTAAACTTCCTACATATGGAATAAAATTTGTGTAACTTTCACCCATAGTACTTTTTACTACAGATTCTATCGTTACATACAGCTTTTCTAACGCTGCCTGTTTTTTATCAGGAACGTTTTTTAAGTTCCGTGTTAATAGAAATCCGCCAATAGCTAAGAACAACATAATTACCCATTGAGTCACAATTTCACTGCTTAACCCCAATGGATATCCAGTCGTCAAAGATATTTCCACATTAAACACTCCCTTTCATTACTTTATGCAATCATTCAAAATTAATTTAATTGTTTGAAAGACCCACATAATTTTTGAAGGATAATAAAGCTTTTTCATAAAAACATCAATAATCCATCCATATATTTATAGTTTATCATCAATGAAATAAGATTATTCATATCTTTAAGATCATTGCTAAATCCAATATCAGAATTATAGCTCGTTTTATAATTTTTAACAAATCATGATTTATAGTCGAATTTATCCTTTTGGGGTAATTGTGGGAAAATAACTCTACATTTCTCCTAAATCCTTAGATAATGTTTGTATTTTCTCATTTTTTCTTTATTTTTACATAAAGTAATATCCATTTATTCAATTGTCTGAATATTTAGTTATATGAATAAACTCTTTCTGTTTTGTGATAACATTTTCACTTGAATTCTTTTCCATTATATGTAATATATCTATTTAAAACAGTAAATATCTTCTCTTTTTTTAATATATAGTTATCGGTTTACTATTATCTCTTTTTATGCTACTGAATATCAACAATGGTACTTATTCAATTATTATTTTTTATTTTTTCAACACATTATTCGCATATAACACTATATTCTACAATATACGTTTACAAGCATATTTATAAAAAAAGCCAGAGATATTTCTCTGGCTTTTTTATAAGCGAACACTATCTTTCAACAATAAGAGCTGTTCCCATTCCTCCACCTATGCAAAGAGTAGCTAAACCTGTTTTAGCATCTCTCTTTTCCATTTCGTGAAGAAGTGTAACTAATATTCTTGCTCCAGATGCTCCAACTGGATGTCCTAAAGCAATAGCTCCACCATTTACATTAACCTTGTCCATATCAAATCCTAAATCTTTAGCTACTGCCAAACTTTGAGAAGCAAATGCTTCATTAGCTTCGATTAGATCTAAGTCTTTAACTTCCATATTTACATTTTCTAAAGCTTTTTTAGTTGCATAGAATGGTCCATATCCCATTATTGCTGGATCTAATCCTCTTGAACCATAAGATTTAATTGTAGCCATAACTTTTAATCCTAATTCTTTAGCTTTATCAGCACTCATGATAACAAATGCAGCAGCTCCATCATTAATTCCTGACGCATTACCTGCAGTAACTTTACCATCTTTAATGAAACATGGCTTTAACTTTGCTAAAGTTTCTGCAGTTGTTCCAAATCTTGGGCCTTCATCAGTATCAAATACCTTTGGATCTCCTTTTCTTTGAGGAATAACAACTGGAACTATTTCATCCTTGAATTTTCCTGCTTTAATTGCAGCTTCAGCTTTAGCTTGAGAGCTTGCAGCAAATGCATCTAATTCTTCTCTAGTTAAATTCCATTTTTCAGCTATGTTTTCAGCAGTAACACCCATGTGATAGTCATTAAATGCATCCCATAAAGCATCGTTGATCATTGTATCAACTGTCTTTGTAGCATTCATTTTATGTCCCCATCTCATTTCTTTTATTGCATATGGAGCATTAGACATGCTTTCCATACCACCAGCAACAACACAATCAGCGTCTCCAGCTTTAATCATTTGAGCTGCTAAGCTTACTGCTCTTAATCCTGAGCCACAAACCTTATTAATAGTCATAGCAGGAATTTCTTCTGGTAAACCTGATTTTACAGCAGCTTGTCTAGCTGTGTTTTGACCAAGACCAGCTTGAATAACATTACCCATGATAACTTCTTCAACTAATTCTGGTTTAATTCCTGCTCTGTTAACAGCTTCCTTAATAACTAATGCTCCTAAATCTACTGCTGGTACATCTTTTAAAGATCCACCAAAAGTACCGATTGCAGTTCTTACTGCGCTTACGATAACTACGTCTTTCATAAATTAACCTCCATAATCATATATATTATATTATTTTCTATTTCGTTAAATTATTAACACAATATAATTATAACCATTAATAGTTTTTTTAGCAAGTATCTTGTTAAATTTTAAACATACTTTAAATAAGTTGCAACGCAACTTATAATTATTAATGATCAATTTTCAGTGATCAATTATAAATGGTTTTTCTTTAAGAAAAATCTGCACTATATAAATATGAGCTTTAGAAAATTTCTAAAGCTCATATTTTAGAGACTTAAAAGCAGTAGATTTTGCATAAACAAAATCTACACAATAATAAATTTCAAGATAAACTGAAATTTTTTCTATATTAATTGATAATTATTCATTGAAAGTTGCTTTGCATTTTATTTATCTTATAAATTCTTCTATTTCATTATCACTTAATCCATAGTACTTTAATATAGCATTAACAATTCTCTTAGACGCTAATCCATCGCCATATGGATTTATAGATTTGCTCATTTTATTATACGCGTCTATATTATTAATTAATTCATTTGCTTCTTCAACTATCTTTGCTACATCTGTTCCAACTAATTTAACTGTGCCAGCTTCAACTGCTTCTGGCCTTTCTGTAACATCTCTTAGCACTAAAACTGGTTTCCCTAAGTGTGGTGCTTCTTCTTGTAATCCACCTGAATCAGTCATTACCATAAATGACCTATTCATTAAATTATGAGTTTCTTTAGTATCTAAAGGCGACAATAAATGAACTCTTTCTTTATTACCTAACTTTTCAAATACAACATCCTTAACAACTGGATTTAAATGTACTAGATATACTAATTCTACATCTTTATTTTCTTCAACTATTCTATTTAAAGCCTCACAAATATTTTCTATTCCTTCCCCCCAATTTTCTCTTCTATGGGCAGTAATCATTATAATTTTTTTATTTTCAAAATCTATTTTATTTAATTCATCATTTTCAAAAATATAATCTTCATCAACAGTATGCTGCATTGCATCAATTACAGTATTACCTGTGATATAAATATCATTTTCATTAACGCCTTCTCTTAATAAATTATTTTTTGATCCTTTTGTAGGCGCAAAATGTAAATCTGCTAAGCTTCCTGTTAATTTTCTATTCATCTCTTCTGGAAATGGGAAATATTTATTAAATGTTCTAAGACCAGCTTCAACATGCCCAACCTTTATTTGTTTATAAAAAGCAGCTAAGGCTCCAGCAAATGTAGTCGTAGTATCTCCATGTACCAAAATCATATCAGGCTTTTCTATATCAAATACTTCTTCTAGTCCTTCTAAAACCCTATTAGTTATTCCTGTTAAAGTCTGCTTGCTTTTCATTATATTTAAATCAAAATCTGGTGTTATATCAAATAGTTCTAAAACTTGATCAAGCATTTCTCTATGTTGAGCTGTTACACAAACTTTTGATTCTATCTCTTCTCTTCTTTCAAGTTCTTTTACTAACGGTGCCATTTTTATTGCTTCTGGTCTCGTTCCAAATATAGTTATTATCTTCTTTTTACCCACTCTGTTTCCTCCATTTCATTGAACACAGCTACAAGACTTTAAATACTTATTTATCCTTATATTGTATAAAAATTTCATTCCATATTGGTATTATACACTAAAAGAATCCCGATTGGCAAAATATCACCAATCGGGTTTTCTTAATATGTTCTTTTAATATCCAGCTTCCTTCATAATTTCAAGAGAATCATCATTTTCAATCCATTCTTCAACATTTATTTCCCTGAATTTATCTTTACTATCTCTTATAATTATATTCTTTATTCCAGAATTTACTATAAGTCTTTTGCACATTGAACATGAATTTGCATTTTCAACATACTCTCCAGTTTTAGCATCTTTACCTACTAGATATAAAGTTGCGCCTATCATATCTCTTCTTGAAGCGCTGATAATTGCATTTGCCTCACTATGTACACTTCTACAAAGTTCATATTGTTTTCCTCTAGGTACATTAAGCTTTTCTCTTATACATAAATTTAAATCTATGCAATTTTTTCTTCCTCTAGGTGCCCCTGTATATCCTGTAGAAATTATTTCATCATTTTTTACTATGATAGAACCATAATTTCTCCTCAAACAAGTTCCTCTTTCTAAAACTGTTTCAGATATATCTAAGTAATAGTTATGCTTATCGCGTCTCTCCATATCATTTCTCCTAAATATTATTATTTAGTTCCAAACAATCTATCACCAGCATCTCCAAGTCCTGGCACTATATATCCATGTTCATTTAATTTTTCATCTATTGATGCTAAGAAAATATCCACATCTGGATGAGCTTCTTTTACTGCCTCTATTCCTTCTGGAGCTCCTACTAAGCACATTAATTTTAAACTCTTAGCTCCTCTTTTCTTTAACATAGTTATTGCATCTATTGATGATCCGCCAGTTGCTAGCATTGGATCTACTACTAATACATCTCTTTCAGCAATATCTTGTGGTAATTTGCAGAAATATTCAACTGGTTGAAGTGTTTCTTCATCTCTATATAATCCAATATGGCCTATTTTAGCTGCTGGAATTATATTTACAACTCCATCTACCATTCCAAGACCAGCTCTTAGTATCGGAACTACAGCCATCTTCTTTCCTGCTAATACTTTGCACTTTGTTGTACAAATAGGAGTTTTTACTTCTACTTCTTCCATACTTAAATCTCTTGTAACTTCATAAGCCATTAACATAGAAATTTCTTCTACTAACTTTCTAAATTCTTTAGAACCTGTTTTTTCACTTCTTAAAATAGATAGTTTGTGTAATATTAATGGATGATTTATCTCTGTAACTTTGCTCATTTTATATTCCTCCAACTTTCATTAAATCATTTTTTATTTAGCTTTTGTTATTTTGAGTATTTTTTCTCAATTTCTGATATCTTATCAATTCTTTTTTGATGTCTTTCACCTTCAAATTCCGTATTTAAAAATGTTTTAACTATATCTAATGCAAGACCTGTTCCAACAACTCTCTGTCCCATAGTTAATATATTTGCATTATTATGTTCTCTAGTAGCATGTGCACTAAAAGTATCTGAACATAGGGCTGCTCTTACTCCTGGAACCTTATTAGCTGCAATACCAATACCTATTCCTGTTCCACATACTAATATACCAAAGTCATATTCCTTATTTACAACTGCTTCTGCAACTGGAAGTGCAATGTCTGGATAATCACAAGACTCTTCAGAATATGTTCCAAAGTCTTTAACTTCGTAATTTTCACTGTTTAAAAACTCTATGATTTCATTTTTTAATCTAAAAGCACCGTGGTCACATCCTATAGCTATTTTCATAACTCCTACCTCCAAAAATATTTTAATTATAATTTATTAATTATCAATGGGGACTATAGTGATTTTTAATACATTGATAATTAAATTTTACTAACGTTAATAATTATACCTCTACAATATCAAATCCTGCTGCTTTATTTAGTCTATTCATTATAGCGATTCCTACACCTTTTTGTTCAAAACTTTCTGCAAAAACAACATCCGCGCCAATATCATCACATTTTCTTAATGTTTCAAATAAATTTCTCGCTACAGTAGATAAGTCATTTAAACTTCCCAAAGAAATTTTGATTCCTTCACTATATTCTTTTTCATTTTCATCTACTGTTAATATGCAAACCTTTTTCTTCTTCTCTATATTATAATGTACCATTTCTTTTATCTTTTCAATAGTATTCTTTTTATTTCCAGAAACTATTGTAACTTTAGCTTTTGGAGCATAATGTCTATATTTCATTCCTGGAGCCTTTGGCTTTAAATTAGGTTCTGGCTTCTTCATTATTGCAGGGTCTATATTTATATTAGGATCTATTTCTCTAAGCATTTCTAGTGTAACTCCACCTGGACGCAAAACTAAAGGTGGATTAACTGTACAATCAACTATAGTTGATTCCACTCCTATATCACTTTGCTCTCCTCCTAATATACAATCTACTTTTCCATCAAGATCTTCAACACACCTTTGAAGATCTGTTGGGCTTGGTCTTCCACTTATATTAGCAGACGGTGCAGCAATTGTAGTCTCACTTAATTCTATTAGTTTTAATGCAATTTCATTATTAGGCATTCTAATTCCTATTGAATCTAAACTTGCACTTGTTTCATTTGGTACAATATCTTTCTTTTTTAATATTATTGTTAGTGGACCCGGCCAAAACTTTTCTACAAGCTTATTTGCAATTTGTGGTACTTCTTCAGCATATAAGTTAAGATCTTTTGATGATACATGTATAATAAGCGGATTATCTTGAGGTCTTCCCTTGGCTTCAAATATCTTTTTTACTGCTTCTGAATTTAATCCATCAGCGCCTAAACCATAAACTGTTTCAGTTGGAAATACTACTGTTCCACCATTTTTTATTATTTCTGCTGCCTCTTGTATTTCTTTTTCATCTTCACTAGCATTTTTTATCATACTAATTTTAGTTTTCAAAATCCTACCTTCTTTCTAGTTTACACTATCATTTGACCTCTCGCGATCTTTATATTTTGTATACTTTCATCAGTATAAACTGCTTTAACACAATTTCTATATATTGAATCTAATAATAAGTATTTTTTCAGTCCACCTCTTTTTATAACTTGAAAATAATATTTTTTATCTGGATTTTTTTCTTTTATCTTTTTGTAATACGGTTTTATTTGTGGATACCTTCTTAAGAAATTTTCTTCAACCGGTCTTAAGTATTTATTTTTAAAAACAACATTTGTAATTATAATAATCTCTAAATCATAATCACAGTTATTAGTATGTACTAACCAAACTTTATCACACATAAGCAAATTTTCTTTGGTTAAAATTCCAGTTTTAAACATCAGCCTATTATTCACACATCTATATTCAACCTTATAATAATTGAACTTAATTATAATTGACATGCATATTAATATTTCAATTATAATTAGGTATGATATATAAAATAAAGTGAATAAATTAGTGAATATTAAAATTATTGGAAGAATTAATGCTATCATAAACATAAGAATCAAAAATATCTTAAGTCGCTTTTTTTCTAGCTTTATCGCCTTATATATATCCATACAATCCCCCTAAAGCACTATAATTCAAACCATTGCCCATTAAAATGGGACTGTATCAAAATCTAACATTAAGTTAATTATTTTGTTACAATCCCCTTTTAATTTATTAAGCTTCTGTATTACCCATAAGTTTCATTTTTTCTGCTTGATCTGCTGTTATAAGAGCATTTATCATTTCATCCATATCTCCATCTAGGAATGATTCCAATTTATATAGAGTTAATCCTATTCTATGGTCAGTAACTCTTCCTTGAGGATAATTGTAAGTTCTTATTCTTTCACTTCTATCCCCTGTACCTACTTGGCTCTTTCTATCTTCAGCAATTCCGTCTGCTCTTTCTCTTTCAGCTTGTTCATACAATCTAGCTTTTAAGACCTTCATTGCTTTTTCTTTATTTTTTAATTGTGATTTTTCATCTTGGCACGATACTACAAGACCGCTTGGTAAATGCGTAATTCTAACTGCTGAATCTGTAGTATTAACGCATTGTCCACCATTACCTGATGCTCTAAATACATCTATTCTAATATCCTTATCATTAATTTCGATTTCAACATCATCAACTTCTGGAAGTACAGCCACTGTAGCTGTTGAAGTGTGTATTCTACCGCTTGATTCTGTATCTGGAACTCTTTGTACTCTATGAACTCCACTTTCATACTTAAGTTTTGAATATGCTCCATTACCTTTTACCATGAATACAACTTCTTTAAAACCACCAAGATCAGTTTCATTTAAACTCATTATTTCTACTGCCCATCTTTGATTTTCTGCATATCTTGTAAACATTCTAAATAAATTATATGCAAATAATGCTGCTTCTTCTCCACCAGCACCACCTCTAATTTCAACAAAAACATTCTTTTCATCATTAGGGTCTTTTGGTAATAATAATATTTGAATTTCTCTTTCAAGTTCTGCCTCTCTAGCTGTAAGTGATGAGATTTCTTCATTTAACATCTCTCTCATCTCTTTATCACTTTCCATAGAAAGCATTTCCTTATTATCTTGTAAATCTTGTGTAACTTTTTTATATTCTCTATAACTATTAACTATTACTTCTAAATCAGCATGCTCTTTACAAAGCTTTCTCCATTCATTTTGGTTTTGCATTATTGATGGATCACTGATTTTAACTGATAGTTCGTCATATTTATTTTCTATAAATTCTAACTTATCTAATAACATGTAATCACTCCGTACTCTAATTTTAGCATTTATATATTATATCACAAACACTATATCTTTATCAATCAACTCTAGTATTAATTGACGTTCCAATTACAATTCTGTCTAAACCTGCAAAATCTTTAATAATTTTAACATCTTTAAAATTGTTTTCTATCATTAACGATTTTACTTCATTACCTTGATTATAACCTATTTCAAAAGCTAATATTCCATTTTCCTTTAATACATCCTTACTTTGCTTTACTATCTTCTTATAAAAATCCAAACCATCCTTACCACCACTTAAAGCAGTGTGTGGCTCATATTTTTTTACATCATCCATAAGATTTTCTATTTCATGTTCTTCTATGTATGGTGGATTAGAAACTATCACATCATAAGTCTTGTTATCTTTTATTGCTTCATCTAACAAATCACTTTTAATAAACTTTGCTGAATTTTCTACATTGTTATTCTTTATATTAATTAAAGTTACTTTCTCAGGAATATCATAGTAATCTACTAAATCAACAAATATACTTTTTCTATTGTGCGCTAATGATATACCAATTGCTCCTGATCCACAGCATAAATCACAAACATTCATATTTGAATCTTCTGGTATAAGCTTAAGAACTTCATCTACTAAAATTTCTGTATCTCCTCTTGGAATCAGAACACCTTCTTCAACATAAAAATCAAGCCCCATAAAATCACATTTCTTCAAAATATATTTTATAGGTTTCCTATTTTTGCGTTGTTCAATTAATTCCATAAACTTTTCTTCTTTATCTTTAGATACATTCTCTTCTTTATGAGTTATTAAATATAATCTGTCTTTTTCGATTACGTATCCAAGTAATAATTCAGTATCCAATCTCGCTGTGTCTATTTTTTCTTCTTTTAAAATATTAGTTCCATAAGTTATTAGCTTTTCGATAGTTTTTTCAGGATCTTTAATTCCTTCAGCTGCTTTTAGAGCTGCAATTGCGACTTCAATTTGACTATCATCCGGTTCCTTAGTTGTCAATAATTGAAGCTTTAACCCTGGATAAGCTATGATTTTAGCTAAATTCCCATTATTTCTTCCTAGAAATCTTATTAATTCATAACTTACGCCTGTAACAACTGGAATTAAAATTATTCTTAATAATAATCTTTCTAAAAGACTCCCCCATCCTGTTAATGAAAAAATTAAAATACTTACAATCATAATCAAAAACATGAAGTTGGTTCCACATCTTGGATGCAGCCTTGGCTGCTTTTTAACATTCTCTACTGTCAATTCTTCCATTGCCTCATAACAAAAAATAGTTTTATGTTCTGCGCCATGATACTGAAACACTCTATAAATATCTTTCATTTTACTTATAAGAAACATATATCCAAGCAATAGTATTATTCTTATACATGCCTCTATAAAGTGCAGTCCAATATTAGATACTCCTGTAAACTTAAATAATGAAGCAATTCCTGTTGGAAGTAACATAAACAGTCCTATCGCGAACACAAATGAAATAATCATTGTCACGCCCATTATAAAATCATTTGCTTTATCACCTAATTTATCATCTAACCACTTTTCAAATTTTGATGGCTCTTCATCTTCATCATCTTCAAAAAATGAAGCCGAATAATTTAAGCAATCCATTCCAATTTTCATAGAATCTATAAGTGAAAAGAAACCTCTAACAAGTGGTAACCCTAGTATTTTATACTTTTTCGTTAATGGTTTTGCATTTTTCATATCTATTTCAATTTTTCCTTTTGGAGTTCTAACAGCAGTTGCAAGGCCTTTATTACCTCTCATCATTACGCCTTCTATTACCGCCTGACCTCCAACATCACATCTTTTCATAAATTCATCACTACTTTCACATTATTTATTGTAACTTATATTTGTAGTAGCACTCTCCACATAGCGATTCGTAATTAACATCATTTTGTTCATCAATGGCAATTTGTTCACCTTCAAATACAAATTTATTGTTTATTTTTCTTCCATTAAAAATAGCTTTTTTACCACATGCACATATAGTCTTCATTTCTTCTATACTATGTGCTATAAGTAAAAGTCTTGTACTTCCTTCGAATCCATTTCTTTTAAAATCTGTTCTTAGTCCATAACATATTATCGGAATATTTAAAGTAACAGCGATTTCAAATAGCTCATCTATTTGAGCTTCTTTTAAAAATTGAACTTCATCTACTAATATACAATCTATTTTTTTATTCGCATTTAATCTTTCCTTAATTATATCAAGTACATTATCATTTTCATCTAACAATAAATCTACTTTTCTTCCTACACCTAATCTAGAAACAAGCGTGTCACCACCTTTTTTATCTACCATAGGTTTTATTATTAGAACTTTCATCCCACGTTCTTCATAATTATACGCTACCTGCATTAGATGCGTTGATTTTCCTGAATTCATAGCACCATATCTGAAATATAATTTACTCATCTAGTCGTTCGCTCCTTATTTACTTTTCATACTCGATTATAGCATTTAATAATAATCATAAAAAGAACTTTATTAAAATATATGTTATTCAATTATTGGATGTTTAATTTCAACCATTGTTCCTTCTCCAAAGATACTTTTAAACGTTACTCCATATTCTTTCCCATACATTAACTTTATTCTTTCATTTACATTAAAGATACCATATCCAAGTTGATCATCTTTTATATTTCCAGATTCAAGCATATCGTTTATTGCCTTTAGCTTTCTTTCATCTATTCCTTTGCCATTATCGCAAACTGAAAAGTATATCATATCCTCACTCTTCTCAGCAATTACTACAACTTTCCCATTTCCTCGTTTTTCCTTTATTCCATGATAAATAGCATTTTCAATTAACGGCTGTAATATCAATTTTATGACTTTATATTTCAGAATTTCTTTATCAAAATGTATCTCATAGTCTAATTTCTCCTCATATCTAATTTTTTGAATTCTTAGATAACTTGTAATATGATTCAATTCATCATTAATTGTTATAATTTCTTTACCTTTGCTTAGACTTATTCTAAGCAAATTAGTAAATGATTCTATTATTTCAACTATATCATTTTCTTCTTTTTCTTCTGCCATCCATCTTATAGTATCCAGTGTATTGTACATAAAATGTGGTTTTATTTGAGCCTGAAGTACATTCATTTCTGCTTTTCTTTTTTTAGTTTCTTCTATCTTAATTAATCTTAAAAGATTTTTTATTTCTTTTACCATACTATTGAAAGAATCTCCAAGATCGCCTATTTCATCATTATATTTTCTATTAAAATATACATCTAAATCTCCATTTTGTGCTTGTCTCATAAGACTTTTTAATTTATAAATTGGATTAGCTATGCTATTTGTAAATACAATAGCTAAAATAGTAGAGAATATTAATGCTATTCCGCCTATAGCAAATGATATCATAGTTATACTTTTTATAACTTTTAAGCTTTCCTTTTCTGGAAATACACCAACTGTTTCCCATCCTGTATATTGAGATGTATTTTTAGTCAGCTGATAATTTTCACCTTTAATTTTTTTAGTTATTATTTCATTACTAATATCTTTTATCCACTCTTCTTTAATTCTATAGACAATATCATTTACAGGGGTATATACTATTTCACTATCTTTATCTACTATAAATACGAAACCTGCTATCCCAGGTTTTGAATTCTCAATAACATTCTTTATGACATCTAACTTAATATCTATTAATATTACACCTATAATTTCTTTAGTTTCGTAGTCTATTACTGCTTTTGACATTGAAAAAACTTCATCTGCTGAATATTTAAAAATATTATTTATATTTCTACCAATTGGCTTAGTATATATATGTATATTTTCCGGATCTTCAATTGACGTTTTATACCATTCTTCATTAGTTAATGAATCTCTAGATACCTTATTCATGACATCACTTATATATCCACCATTCATATTAACGACCATAATTCCAGCTATTTCCGAATTAAATTTAGTAAATCTATAAATTGATTTATATGCTTCATCCTCAATATTATGATTTTCTTTCTCATTGTCATTAAGAAACTTTAATATTCTTGGATCTGTTGACATATAATTAATTATATTTTCAGATTTCTCTACATAAAAATCTATGTTATTACTTATTTGTTTTATTATTTGGTTAGTATTTTCATTTTGTGATTTATTTATAGATTCTCTATAAGCTAAGTTCCCAAAATATGTTATAGTAAGAGTTAAAGTTAATATGATTCCCAAAAAATATATTATCAATTTTTCTCCAATACTTTTGTTCATAAAAGTTTTTTTTAGGCTTATCATAATAACTCTTCCTCCACCATATATGTTCATTTTAAATCTTTCAATTATGAATATATGTTTATTCTAACATAATATTTTACATTATTATAATAATATAGAATCATATGTTGAAATAAATAAGTCATTCTAAATTCAGTAATGCTTGTCTAGAACATTATTAAACTCAGAATGACTCTATTAAACCAATTTAAATCAATGCTAAATCTATTAAGTTTTTCTTCTAATACTTTGGCTTTATTGTTTAAATCTTCTGCTTGTTTAGCAATATCACTTATTTTATGCATCTGGTTTCCCATTGACACAGCAGTCTTACTAGTTTCTAATACTGATTTTTTTGATATATCATATATATCATTACTTGAATTTACAATAGAATTATTATATTCATTCATTTCATTAACAGATTCATTTATATCCTTTATTATATCAATAATACAATGAATTGATTTTAATATGTTATTAAATGATTCATTTACATGTTTAACTGAAAGAAATTGTTCTTCCGATACGTCTTTAACACTTTTCATTATACTAACATTCTTATTAATCTCATCTTTTATAGACATTATTATATCTGATATATTTTTTGTTGCTTCATCTGATGAGTCTGATAATTTTTTAATTTCATTTGCAACTACTCCGAATCCTTTGCCTGCTTCTCCCGCCCTTGCTGCTTCTATTGATGCATTAAGTGAAAGTAAATTAGTCTTTTTTGATATATCCCCTAATATCTCTAATATTAAAATAATTTTTCTTATATCCTTTCATAAAATCCTCCTTAAAATAATGTAATCCTAAATATCATCTATCTAAATAGTCGATAAATGCAGAACCATTATTATAAGGTTCTGCATTTATACACATCTATTTATTAATGTAACTAGTCTTATGCAAGAAATAGCATAAGATATTCTAAGTCAACCTGTTATCTTTATATCCTGGTGTAGAATCAGATGTATATGCTAAATATATTATTTACATTTGCCAATTCAGTATATCTCTAAGTTGCTATACTTTTTCTTTTTTCATCTTGCAGAACAATAACTCTTTGTAAAACTATAAAAATAAATAGTAGCATACCTACAGCAATTTTTGTCCACCATGAATTTAAAGTACCATCAAACATTATTAAAGTTTGAATAATTCCAGTTGTTAATACACCGAATAATGGTCCTATTATATTTCCATATCCACCTGTCAATAATATTCCACCAATTACACAGGCTGCAATTGCATCCATTTCCATGCCATTACAATGAAGTCCGTATCCTGAAAGTGTATATATGGTAAATAGCAATCCTCCTAAAGCTGAACAAAATCCTGAAAATGTATATACAAGTACTTTTGTTTTTTCAACAGATAATCCCATTAGTTTAGCTGAAGCCTCATTTCCACCTAATGCATATACGCTTCTTCCAAACTTAGTGAATTTAAGCATATATACTGCTACAAGTAAAACAATCAAGCTTACAACAACATTTATTGAAATAAATGCTCCTGGCAATATTGGGATTCTGAAAGATGATATCTTACTGAAAGTTGGATCATTTATTATTATTGTATCTATACTAATCAAGTAACTAGCACCTCTTGCAAAGAACATTCCTGCAAGTGTTACTATCCATGGATGTAGTCCAAATTTTTGAATCAAAATTCCTTGAACAGTCCCAAATATTATTCCAACTACTAATACAATACCAATAACTAAAAACGGATTAAGACCTTTTTCTAAGAGACTTGCAGTAATCATACTAACAAATGCAATCATTGCTCCAACAGATAAGTCTATTCCACCAGTTAATATTGCTACAGCCTCACCAATTGCTACAACAATTAAATATGCATTATCTATAAATAAGTTAGCTATTACTTGTGATGAAAAAAATCCTCTATATTTTACCGAACCTATTATGAATAACAATAAAAATAGAGCAACAGTAGCATATATTGAGATATTATCTCTATTTAGCTTTATTTTTTTGGTATTCAATCCTTTTTTATTCATGCTTTAGCCACCTCCCCTTCTTTTACATTATTATTTGATATTGTTACTTTCTTAGTATTTATCATTTTTTTAAACTGCGGAGTCTGAATTGTACATACCACAATAACAACTATAGCTTTAACAACTAATGTTATTTCTGGTGGTACTCCTAAACTATATATAGTTGTTGTTAATGTCTGAATAAATAACGCCCCAACAACTGTGCCTCCTAAATAGAATCTTCCACCAGACATTGATGTACCTCCAATTACCGTTGCCAAAATCGCATCAAGCTCAAGCCATAATCCAACATTGTTAGCATCAGCACTTTTAATGTTAGAGCAAAGAATTATTCCAGCTACCCCGGCAAGTAAACCACAAATAACATAAAGTAAAAATACTATCTTTTTAGATTGTATACCAGCATATTTACATGAATTGCTATTTACACCTATAGATTCAATGAATAATCCTAATGAAGTTCTTCTTATTAAAAAATACATTATTATTCCAATGATTGCTGTGATAAATATTGCAACTGGAAGTAATATATACCCTGTTCCAATAAAAATGAATCCCTTGTGTGTAAATGTTAATATTTGTCCTCCAGTAATTAATTGTGCTATTCCTCTACCTACAATATATAAAATAAGTGTTCCTACCATTGGCTGAACTCCAATATATGAAACTAATAATCCATTCCAAGCACCACATATAATTCCGCAAATAATACCTACAATTACTGCTATCGGAACAGAACCACCTCCAACAATAACTGTTGCTGACATGGCTGCACTTATTGCAATTATTGAACCTACTGATATATCAATTCCTTGTGTTGCAATAACTAAAGTCATTCCCAAAGATATAATAATAAGCGGCGCTGCACGATTTAAAATATCTATTGTGTTTCCAAATAAGTGACCATCCTTCATGCTAATTTTCAAAAAGCTTGGTGTCATTATAAAATTAAATAGAAGCAATACTATAAGACTTATTAAAGGCCAAAATATTTTTGATTTATAAAATTTTATAAATAAGTTATTACTATTCATATTATATTGCACCTCCTGCTATTGTTTTCATTATGCTCTCTTCTTGGATTTCATCGCCAATTAATTCCCCAATAACATTTCTATCTCTAAGTACAACTACTCTATCACAGCATTTAACTACTTCTGAAAGTTCTGATGAAATAAATAAAATAGTCATTCCTTGTTTAGCTAGTGCTAAAATCAATTCTGTTATTTCGCCTTTTGCACCTATATCTATACCTCTAGTAGGCTCGTCTAAAATCAATAGTTTAGGATTAGTTGCCAGCCATCTTGCAAGTATAACTTTTTGTTGATTTCCTCCACTTAAATTGCTAATCTTTTGCTCCATACTAGGTGTCTTTATTTTAAGCAAATCAATATACTTTTGTGATATTTCCTGCTGCTGCTTCATTGGTATATATTTAAATATTCCCTTATTTCCTTGAAGTGCTAATATAATATTCTCTCTTATTGTTAAATCTCCTATTATTCCTTCAATCTTTCTATCTTCTGGACAAAATCCAAAGCCTTCTTCTATAGCTTTTTTAGGATAGATATATGAATATTCTTTTCCATTTATATTTATAGTACCATTTGTTGATTTATCTACTCCAAATATAACCTTTGCACTTTCGCTTCTTCCTGATCCAAGCAATCCAGCGAATCCTATAACTTCACCCTTCTTTATATCTATGCTGAATGGCTTTATAGAACCTATTCTTCCGAAATTCTTTGTTGTAACTAATGTTTCAGTTAGATTTTTATTAACTTCTTTTTTTATCCTATTAGATTTAACTATCTCACCATAATCTTTTCCTATCATTTTAGATACTAAATCTATTCGTGATAACTTGTCTGCATCATAAGTTCCAACTAATTCTCCGTTTCTTAAAACTGTTAACCTATCTGATACTTCATAAACTTGATCTAAAAAGTGAGTAACAAATATTATTGACATTCCTTCTTCTCTAAATTTTTTCATAATTTTAAATAATTGCTTTACTTCATTTTCATCTAAACTTGAAGTTGGCTCATCAAGAATCAGTATTCCTTTTGACATATCTACAGCACGTGCAATAGCAACCATTTGTTGTATTGCTACAGAATAATTATTCAATGCCTTCTTAACATCTATATCTAAATTCAATCTCTCTTTCAAAAGTTTTTCTGAATCTTCATTCATCTTTTTCCAATCTATAAAACCACCTTTAACAGGCTCCCTGCCAATAAAAATATTTTCAGCAACTGTCAAATTAGGACATAAATTAACTTCTTGATATACAGTACTTATTCCGTGTCTCTGTGCTTCTTGAGTTGACGATATTTTTATTTCTTTTCCTCTTAAAAATATCTGTCCTCCATCTATTTCATAAACGCCTGTTAATACCTTAATAAGTGTAGACTTTCCTGCCCCATTTTCTCCCATTAACGTATGTATCTCACCACTCATTAATGTAAAATCTACATTTGATAAAGCTTTAACACCTGGAAAAATTTTAGTAATACCTTTCATTTCTAAAACTACTTTAGAATCATTCATATATATCTCCCTCCTACAACTTGTACGTACTACTATTTTTTATATAGGGGCTGGATGTAAATCCAGCCCCTATGCATTTATATTAATATTTTCTATTAGGTAATTCTTTTTCAGCATCAGCTTGTAAGAATGTACCTTCATTAGATTTTATAACTCTATCAGGTTCTTCACCATTTAATATTTTTTCTGAAACTTCTAATAATTGTGGTCCTAACAACGGATTACATTCTATTATAGCATTTGATTTGCCTTCTGCCATTAATTCGAACATATCTTTAATACCGTCACATGAAATAATGTAAATATCTTTTCCTGGTTCTAATCCATATTCTTCAATAGCTTGAATTGCTCCTATTGCCATGTCATCATTGTGAGACCATAAGACATCTATGTTATCACCATCAGATTTCAAGAAAGCTTCCATAACTTCTTTACCTTTAGCTCTTGTAAAATCACCTGTTTGTGATTTTATTATTTTATAATTAGGAGCTTTTTCTTCAATAACTGCATTAAAGCCTTTTTGTCTTCCAACCATAGCTGTTGAGCCAACTGTTCCTTGAAGTTCTGCAATATTTAATTGTGCATCTGCCCCAAACTGATCAATTACAATTTGAGCTGCTTTCTTTCCTTCCTCTTCCATATCTGAACCTAAGAAACATCTATAAAGTGAATCATCAGAAACTTGTACATTTCTATCGACTATTACTACTGGAATATTAGCATCTTTTGCTTCTTGTAATACTGTGTCCCATCCTGTTTCAACAACTGGATCTAATGCAATTAAATCTACCTTTTGTGCAATAAAGCTTCTAATAGCTTTTATTTGATTTTCTTGTTTTTGTTGACCATCAGAGAATTTTACTTCATAGTTTGAGTTTAATGTAGGTATTGATTTAATAGATTCTGATTCTGCAGTTCTCCATCCACTTTCTGCACCAACCTGTGCAAATCCGATTATTCTTTTTTCAGATCCACCAGAACTTGCTGAACTATCTCCTGATGCACCACTATTTGATGCTCCTCCACAACCTGCAAGCATTCCTACACATAATACTACCCCCGCTATTAATGATATCACCCTTTTTAATTTCATAACTTAACTCCTCCTAGTATTTGTATTTGTTTTCGTTTTCATGAGTTAATTATATAATTTTTTTTAGGTAATGTATTTATACAATTTGGATATTTTGTGCACTTTTGGGGTATTAATTTATTTTTAAATTCTAATTGTAGAATTACTCTTTTGTTATGATCTTCCATTTTAATATAACTTTTTTAGGAACCTCTTCTTTATTCAATATTTTTATAGCGTAGTCTATAGCTTCTTTTCCCCCAGTTGGACATGTAAAAGTTCCATACAAAATCCCTCTATTTACCAATTCAATTCCTCCATTATATCCAGGAAGACCATCAACTCCTATTATCTTCACATTATCTATTCCCAGTTTTTCTAGAGCATTATATGCACCCAATGCCATATAATCACTATGGGCAAAGATTACATCAATATCACGTTCCTCCTTTATGATATTTTCTATCTTATCTTGTGCAACATCTTTTTGCCATTCAGCTACAACAGTTCTTTCAATGTTTATATTTTTCTCATTCTCTATTACTTCCTTAAAGCCCTTACTGCGTTCTTCATCCGGATTAGAGTTTAGAAAGCCTTGTATTTCAACAACATTAGTTTTTTTACCTTTACATGCTTCCACTACTAATTCTCCTGCTTTTCTCCCTATAGCCTCATTATCAGATCCGATATATAATGTATAGTCATACCCTTCAACCGCTCTATCTAGCATGATAACTGGTACAGATTCATATGCTTTTTTAACAACAGATTCTAACTTTTCAGAATCATTTATGGATACAATTAATAAATCAGCACCAAAATCAATAAGATCCTCTATATCTTTTTTTTGCTTGTCCGTATCTCCACCAGCATCTTTGTATATAACTTTTATATTATCATACTTTTTTGCTGCTTCTTTTATCTCATTATACATGGATATTCTCCAAGGCTCATATAAATTTGCTTGAGACATTCCAATTACAAATACCTTATTAGAATCATTATCTTCTATAATATTTATTATGAATTTACTTGAAAAAATTATGATACATATTAAAAGTAAAATTGAAATTATCACTTTTTTTTTATTCATACACATCTAACTCCTCCTATATTCTGTTGGAGATATTCCTTTTATCTTTTTAAACGCTCTACAAAAATAATGTTGATTGCTATATCCAACTAACTCTGCAACATCATAAATTTTTATTGTGGTATCCATCATAAGAATTATAGATTTTTTTATTCTTATATCAGTTAAATATTCAACAAAGGATAATCCCGTTTCTTTTTTTAATAACTTACTTAAATATGATGGGGTAACTTCTAGGTTTTTAGCAATATCATTTATATTGATATCACTAAGATAATAATTCGTCTCTAAGTAATTGATTACATGCAAGACTAATTTGCTATATTTCTTTTTATTCTTTATACACTCTAAAATTTCATTATAGATAACTTTTGTTGACAATATTCCTTCATCTGTATTTTTTTGTTCAAGTATAACATCAAATTTTAAATATAAATTTATCTTCTTTTTTAATTCTCTTTTATAGGCGATCCATTCTGATACATCAGTTATTTCTAATATAATAATTATATTATCATTATCATCAATAGATATTATCTTATTAGAAATGTCTTTAAAATCTTCATTTACAATATTTTCAATTGCAAACTCTATCAATCTATCATTCCATTTTTTATTATATCTAGATTCTGAATTTTTGTTCATTGTACTTATTAAGATCATTCCAATATTATTATCAAATCGTTTTCCTAAAAAATTTAAATCCTCTAGCATTTCTTTGTCCGATAATTTATTTGATAACCATTTACTAAAAATAGTATTTTTAAAGTATTCTAAATTTGTATCTAGTTGCTTATTAGCCCATTCTAAATAATTTTTATCTTTCTGATCTTTTTCAATCTTATCTAACGCTTTTCTTATAACATTCTCAAGTTCATTCTTATTTACTGGCTTTAAGATATACTCCAAAACATTGTATTTTAATGCCTTTTGTGCATAAGAAAATTCATCATACCCACTTATAATTATAATACTTATTCTAGAGTCTATTTGTTGTATCTTCTCTAACAATTGAATTCCATTTAAAAAAGGCATATTAATATCTAATAGCATAATGTTAATATTATTATTTTGTATTATTTCTAATGCTTGTTCACCATCTTCTGCTTCTACTATGTCACATATTCCGTATTGTTCCCAATTAATAATTCTTCTTATTCCTTTTCGTATTTTAGGTTCATCATCAGCAATAAGTAACTTCCACATAAGTTTCCTCCTAAACTGTATCTTAAGTATAATAATATCATTCTTATAGTTTTTATGTAAATATTTTATAAATATTATATTTATTTCTTCAATAGTCAAATATAATATCAGCTCTATATGAAATATACACTTAAACTTACTTATATATAAAAATATTTTATATATAATAAAAAAGAGAACTGGTTATTTCATGAAGTTGCTGATAATCTCTTAAGCCAAGATTTCTCTTTAATTAATATTAATTACAATAATTTAATAAATTAAATTCTTTTTTATGACTTGGCTATATCATTAAATACATTTTTTCATTTAATTTACACATNATAATAAAAAAGAGAACTGGTTATTTCATGAAGTTGCTGATAATCTCTTAAGCCAAGATTTCTCTTTAATTAATATTAATTACAATAATTTAATAAATTAAATTCTTTTTTATGACTTGGCTATATCATTAAATACATTTTTTCATTTAATTTACACATAAATTTAGAATTTGGATTTATTGACGCTACATAATTATCGTGCTATAATCAAATAGTTATGAATTCGTGAAAGAGGTGAAAAATATGAGAGAAGGCATACATCCAGAATACCATCACGATGCAGTGGTTAAGTGCGCATGTGGAAACACTTTTACAACTGGTTCTGTTAAAGAAGAACTTAAAGTTGAAATATGCTCTAAATGCCACCCATTCTTCACTGGTAAGCAAAAAATCGTTGATGTTGGCGGTAGAGTTGACAAATTCAATAAGAGATTTGGTCTTAAATAAGACTTTTTTATTGAAAATAAAAAAGATTAATGATATAAAATCATTAATCTTTTTTGCTTTATCTCTTATTTTTATTTTTTAATAATGCTGATGTATCAAGTATTTCAGTTTTGTCTTTCTTATTTTTTTCAGCTCTCTTCTGATGTTTAACTTGAGTATTTTCTTTATTATCTGTTTTTATAGAATCTTGTTTCTCATTTATCTTAACATCTCTTTCTATTACAGCCCTTTTTACTTTCTTATTTGTATGATTCTTATTAATTTTGAGATTTATCTTATTAATATATGTCCATAAATCTAAATTTAATCTTCTATAAACTATATCCAATAAAAATAAAAATATTGCTAAAATTACTAACGGTATTGTTAAGTTAACTGGCTTAATTGATGATTTCATTTCTCCTAAAAACACTTCTTTAGGCTTATTAATAAATCTTCCATCAAGTTCATTTACCAATGTATTTAGTTTTTCTTTGTTATTATTAAATTTAAATTCATTAGAATATTGAAGTGAGAGAGCGCCATTATAATTATTTATCACTTGTCCATCACTTTCTTCTCTTACATTAAAGTTATAAAATCCAAGGTCTTTTAATTCAACTCTTCCAACATACTTTCCTGGTTCTTTTTGTATTAATTCAAACTTTCCACTTTGATTATTTTCACCATTATAAACCGCATTTACTTTGGATCCATTTTTAGCAGAATCGGTATAGAATTCTACAACTGCCTCATTTCCATCCTGAGTAATTGAAAGCTTTCCTTCATTGCTAAGATCTTCTATTGTCCAGTAAATTATATTCTTTATTAATTGAGCACCCTTATCCCATGTTAAAAAGTTTCCACTCCACTGACCATTAATATCAGAAGTCCAGCTTGCACTCTTGCCTATTCCATATTGCCACACTGCAAGTATAGGCTCATCATGACTTGAACATAGAACTTCTATGGCCTTATCTTTTTTAGATGTTCCTACATATCCAAGTAATGATGGAATATAATTTTCATCTAAAACTCCATTCATCACTTCATTGTTACTAACAAGCTTAGGCGTAAATTCTTCATTAATAATATAAGTTCCTGTAGATAATAGTACCTCTTTTGCAAATATTCTAGGTATATCAGTAAATCTATCTGTATGATAAGTTCTTCCATTTCCTTCAGCTGCTAACTCATCAAGAAGATTTGAATCTGCATCTTCTCCAACAGAAACTGTTGATAGTGTTATTCCAGCATTATTTATGTTATTGAGTAAATCTTCATAATTGCTTAATCCAAATCCATCTTGGCCATCAGTTAAAAGGATGATGTGTTTTATTTTAGCATTACTTTCAGATTGAATTGCATAAGCTTCATTTAAAGCTGGATATATAGATGTTCCCCCACCTTCACCAATTCCTGAGATAAGTTCTTTAATTCCTTCTTTATCATTAACATTTTGTCTATCAACAACTCTTTGATATTTATCATCAAATGCCACAACACTTATTTCATCAGTTGACCTTAAATTATCCAATGATTTCATTGCTGCTTCTTTAGCTAAAGTTAGTTTACTTACACTTCCATCACCAGAACTCATACTTCCTGATTTATCTATTACAAGGCTTATACTTATTTTAGGTATTTCATTTTTTCCCTTCTTATACATGTTTACAGGTAATACTTTTTCCAAATTTGTATCTTTATATCCACCCAATGCATAAGAATTTTCTCCACCAAATGTAACTAATCCTCCGCCATATTCTTTAACGTAATTTTCTATGTTATCTACAAAACCAATTCCTAAATCATCAATATGAACATCACAAAGAACAATGGTTTTATATTGGAGCATTTCATTTAAGGTCTTTGGTGTAGCCTCTCCAGATATTACTGTAAATTCACTATTGGCTGCTTTTAACGCTTCTACTACACCTAAAGCACTATTTTTAGTTCCTTCTATTACTAAAATATTCGGCTTTGAAATTACATTTGTAAAGCAGCTATATTCATTATTTCTGCTATTATTATCTTTTTCAGGTTCTATCAAAACCCTATATGATTTAAATCCACCTGAAGTCTGAACATCTTTAAAGACAAATGTGTTTTCACCTTTTTGTACTTCTACCTCTTGTTCACCTTTTTTATCTCTTCCTGAAAATAGTGTAAGCTTAACTTTTGTCTGAATATTGGATTGTATCTTAGTAATAACTGAAAATTCTTCACCTATTGAAATATTATCAGGTACACTTACGTTATCAATATAAACTTCATCACCTTTAAAATTATCAACATTGTATACCTTCAAATCTACATTTTCTTTCTTAAGTAAATTGACTGTCTTTAGCATATCACCTTTATTTTCTTCACCATCAGTTATAAGAATAAGTCTTTTTGATGATCTTTTATCAAACAAAGAAAAAGATGAGTTTATCGCTTCTTCAATATTAGTTGCTATAGTAATCGGTGATGATTTAAATTCTTCATAATTTTTAGAAGCGTCCATGTATTTATCCACAGATGCATTGTCTCCAAACAAAATTACTCCACATTTATTGTGATTAGGCTGCTCTTTTAGTGAATTATCTATAAATTTCAACCCTTCATCTTTAAATTCACTCATACTTTCTGAGACATCTAATAAAAATATAGTTTCAATATTCTTTCCTTTTAAATTTATGGTTATATCAGAAACTCCTAATATAATAAGAATTAAAATTAATATTCTGCTTATTAATACAAGTTTATCTTTTCTAACTACTCCATTCAATTTCTTCGAAATCAAATAAAAAATTAATAACATCACCGGTATTAATACTAATGCATATGCTCTTGTTATTTCTATTCCCATAAGCGACACCTAATTTCCTTTTAAGTACAATATATATTCAGTGATTAATCCTATTAAAGCGAATAATAAAAGTAGTGGCATCAAATTTAACCCTTTTCGTAAAGTTTTGCTCTCATTTTCTAAATTGCTTGTTTGGCTTACAGCCTCACTACTAACATTACTTTCACTTTCTGATGGAAAATTAATAGAAAATGCTTCTTTTAATTTTTCTTCGCCACTTTGCTTTTCTATTACTCTATATACTCCAATCTCATTTACGTTATTATAATTTGAGCCTGGCATTATTTCTTTTACTTTTTTACTTGGCGATGTTATCTCTAAACTTTCTGCTTGTGAAGTTCCTTTTACTATAATATCTTCTCCACATTTATAGTTGTGTTTATATAAAAGTCCGCCTTCAATCAATTGCTCTCCTAATTCATAAATAAAAATAGGAAATTCCTTTTTAAGTGCAACATCACTATTATGAATATCAAATCCTAATGCTGCTATTTTTCTTCCATTGTTTTCTCCTAAAAATCCAATAACATCATCATTGACATTTAATAAAGCCTTACCATAGTATGGTACTTTGATATTTTTATAACTTGAGACTGTAAATTTCATATTTGAAACATATTTAGATAATGTATCTTTTTGTCCAACTGCTTCTCCCACTTTATTTTTATCTTCAACGCTAAAAAATTCATTAGAATCAGGATTTACAAATAGCACATTTCCACTAGAAGGTATACTTTCTGGAGTAACATTATCAAATATATATAAATCATACTTTTCATCTGTTATATTTGAGATATCGTTTGTTTTATATAATTCAATATTTTCTATGGTATTTAATGCTTTTTCCAAAAATACATTCTTTTCTGTTACTAATAAAACTTTTTTACTTTTTTCATTTTCTATAACATCATAATAAACATTATCATCAATTATTAAGTCCTTTTTAGATAATTCACCCTTAATATAATCTCCATCATAATTATCCAAAGTATAATTTAAAGTTATACTTTCTCCTTTTGGCAGATCTAAAGAAGTTACTTCTAGTAGTTGTGAACCATTATATAGCGAAAAATCTCCATTATAATGCTCTTCACCAGTATTAGTTATAGTAGCTATAACTTGAATTTCTTTATCTACAACTTTATGAGATATATTGCTTATAGCAGCATTTTCTCCACTGTTAGCTAAAGAAATAGTTCTTCCGTTTATATCTCCCAAATTAATATTTTTATCACTTATAATTAAAACTTCGTATCCACCAAGACCTTCCCCCATTGAACGTATGTAAGGCAATATTTCATTAATATCACCAGTACCATATCCTTGTTGTATGTCATTAAGACTACTTACAGATTCATATTTAGAGTTTCCATCATACTTAATTATGAAGTTATTGGTATCATAATTTATTGATTTAATATATTCTCTTGAAAGTTCTTTAGCTTCGTTTAATCTGCTTTTATCATCTTCATATAAAGTACTCATGCTTGCCGTATTATCTATAACAACAATTAAATTTTTATATTCTTTTCCACCAAACTTTAAAAAGGGCTTCATCACTGAGAAAATTAATATTAAAAATATTGCTATTTGAATAATCATCATAATATTCACTTTTAATTTTTCCCAAGGAGTATTAGCTTGTGTATTTTTATATGCTTCCTTCCAAAGCAAAGAAGATGATATTTCCTTTTCCTTATATTTTCTTTTTAATATATAAAGTAAAATTACTACTGGAATTATACTAAGTAATCCTAAGGGCCACAGATTTGTAATCCCCAAACTTCATCCAATCCTTTCGCTCATTAATATATAATTTTTTTCTTTCCAAAATCATTTAATATTATTTCTTCTATACTTTTATTTGTGTTTACAGTAACTAAAATCCCACCATATTTCATTACTAATTTTTCTAATCGCTCATTATATTTTTTTAATTCATCCTTATAAGCTTGTATCATTTTATAATTAAGATTTAATTTAATCTTTTCTTTAGTTTCAGAATCAATTAATGTCACTTCTTCTTCTAATGAAGGATTTTCCTCCTCTTCACATAAAACTTGAATTAAGACTATCTGCTGTTTTTTATAAGCTAAATATTTTATACCTTCCTCTAACGATTCAACGCCTTCATTGTTAAAAAAATCTGAAACTACAATCGATACACCCTTATTGTTAATTTTTCTTTTACAAATCGCCTTTGAAAGTTCTGTTTTTCCGCTAAACTCAATTTTTTCGAGTTCTTTTAAAAGCATCTGAAATCCTTTTTTCCCATTTGAGCTTGGCAGTAATGATAAATTTTCTTCACTGGCTATATTAATATAAACTCTATCTAGATTATTCATTGCTATATAAGATAAAGCACCTAATACTTGAAGCGCAGTTTTCTTCTTACTTTTCTTTCCAAAATCCATAGATTTGCTTTTATCTAAAAATAAATTAAATATTCCTTCTCTTTCTTCCATGAATATTTTTATAAACAGCTTATCAAATCTTCCATAAGCATTCCAATCTATTCGCCTAAAATCATCTCCATATGTATACTCCCTAAAATCTGAGAACTCAACTGATGCTCCCTTTGCTTTAGATTTTCTTCCACCTTGCATTCCATTTGACAATCTTAGATTTATATTTAAATTTATTTTATTTAGCCTTGCAAAAAAATCTTCATCAAAAATTCTTTCTTCCATAATTGTTGAACCTAATTAGTCCTTTCCAATATTAATGTGACTTGCTTATAGAACTACTATCTATTCACATTTTTATTTTTTTACTTTATGAGCAGTAATAATTGTGTAACTATAAGCATTAACTGTTATTATGCAACTATCAATAACAGCATACCAATTCTTTCCCTTTCGCGATACAGAACAATTAGAATCCTTAATTTTAGTTTTACACCATTCAACAACATCATCTATATCTAAATTAAGATTCTCTTTTATTCTATCAATACCCATTTTAGTAGTATGCACTTTATGTAAATTTGAAAGTAATATTTCACTATTCTCCATAATTAAAACTCCTCTGAATATAATGCTTGGTGAGGTATGAGCCTAGCAGTATAGCCCATCTTCATCTACCGATGAAGATGTTTCCTTAAGCAGAGAGCCCAAATCTTGCATTTGGTGCGAATCGCTTACACCTACGAATGTATATGAGTAGGTGTTTCCTTTATAATAATTCCTTCTAATCCCCATAAAATAAGCAAATTCTTAAGAATATAAATTCTTAAATTCTTAAATTCTTAAATTCTTAAATTCTTAAATTCTTAAATTCTTAAATTCTTAAATTCTTAAATTCTTAAATTCTGGACATTTTACTTTATTCCAAAATATTATGCAATATTTTTAAGCATTATTTTTATTTCAATTTGCATCTATTATTTAAACTACAACTTTTTTAAATTTCACTTCTATATTTGTAAATCTTCTAAAATTTTATCAATTATAAATTCTTCATTTATTCCTTCAGTAATAGCTTCAAAATTTAATATTATCCTATGTCTTAATATTGGATAAGCAATTTCCTTAATATCATCAAAAGATACATTAAGTCTTCCCTTCATTATTGCTCTTACTTTTGCACCACTAAATAATCCTTGAGCTGCTCTTGGACTCACACCTGCTTCAACATATTTTTTTACAATTGGATGTCCTTCATCGACTTCTGGATGAGTTGCAAGTATTAATTTCAGAGCATATTCCTTTACTGGTTCTGCCATTGGAACTTGTGATATTATTTCTCTTATTTTTATGATTTCATCATCACTTAAAATTGAATTTATCTCTATAGATTCATTAGATAATGTTAAATCCATTATTTTTTTAAGCTCATCTAATTTAGGAAATTCTACTTTAACTTTAAATTGAAATCTATCAAGTTGTGCTTCTGGAAGTGGATATGTGCCTTCTTGTTCAATTGGATTTTGTGTTGCTAGAACCATAAACGGTTTTGGTAGCTCATATGTTTCTTTTCCAACTGTAACACATTTTTCTCCCATAGCCTCTAATAAAGCTGATTGAGTCTTTGGTGTTGCCCTGTTTATTTCATCTGCTAAGAGTAAATTAGTGAATACAGGACCCTTTTCAAATTTAAACTTAGTCATATCATTTTCTTTAACAATTAGATTTGTTCCAACAACATCCGCTGGCATTAAGTCAGGTGTAAATTGTATTCTTGAAAATTTTAAATTTAATACTTTTCCAATTGTTTTAACAAGCTGAGTTTTTCCAAGTCCAGGCATACCTTCTAATAAAACATTTCCGCCTGAAAAAATAGCAATTAATACTGTATTTACTATCTCTTCTTGTCCAATTATGCCTTTTGCAATTTCATTTCTGCATAGTTCAAGCTTTGAAGCCACTTCCTTAATCATTTCTTCATTTATGCTCATTATTTATTCTCCTTATCCTTACTCTAATTCACTAAAATAGTTCTTAACTACATCCTGTAAACTTGGTGGAATAGTTGATTTATCCATTGATTCTATTTCCTGCTTACTATAGTCTCCGATTATGCTATCATACTGAACCTTTTGCCCATCTAAGTTTAATCCACTTTGGGTTTCGATACTTTGTGTAGATCCGCCTTTATTTTTATCTCCAGTTAAATTTTCATCATTTCCATCTTTTCTTCCTGGAATAAAAACTTCTTCTCCACTATTAGGTACTTCCATATTCTCTACTCCATTTTTGCTTCCAGTATTCCATCCACCTCCATTACCAGATCCTGCACCAATTCCAGTCCCATTGCCATTACCAGATCCGCTACCTGCTCCTGAACCGCTTCCGCTACCTTTTCCATTACCTTGCCCTGATTCAGAGCCACTTCCATTATTGGAATTATTTGATGAACTACCATTAGCACTCACACTAGAAGAAGGATCTACTCCAGTTGCACTTTGTGATAGTTCTGCTAATGCACTAGCTAATTCTTCTGATGAATCTAATTGCCCATCTAAAATATTTTCTGCTGCTTGTTCAAGTAAGTTCTTTAAATCTTCATCTGTTAAATTTGATGCAGCTTCTAAAAGTGCGGTTGAAAGCTTACTTTTTTCAGAATCACTCAAGCTATTTAAAGAATCATTTAATTCCTTCAATTTTGTTTCCAATGCATTTTTATTTCCCGATTCCATTGCTTCTAATATTTCTTTTCCTTTGTCACTATTTTTTAAGCTTTTATTAATTTCATTTAGATTTTTTAGCGCCTCATTAGTTACTTTAGTTTTTTGCTCATTAATGATATTTTTCTTTATATCTTCTATTAATTTTTTCCCTTTTTCCGACTTTGCCGCATCTTTTAATCCCTCAATTTTTTTGTCCAACCTATTCATCAGTTTACTAAGGCTATCGCTCTTATTTAAATCTTTAATTTCTTTTTTGGTATCTTCTAACATCTTCTTTAATTTCTTTTTTTCTTCTTCAGTTAAATCATTAACCTTTAATGCTTTTTCCTCTTCCTTTTCTATTTTCTCTATTGTTTCATTTTTTATTTTTCTAAAGTTTCTTAACTTTGATGCTTCCTTTTTTGCATTTGTAGGAATCGCTATAACTATTAAGCATGCTATAATAAGACCTATAAACCTAAGCATCTCTTGCTTCCTAATTCTTATAGGCAGCTTTTCTTTTATATTAAAGTCTCTAATTTTATCTAAGGTATCTTTTTTCTGTGCTATCGCAATTTCACTCTCATCATTAATAAATTCTAGAGATGTTGTAACTCTTTCATCTAATCCTTTTGAATCAACTATTAATGATATCTGATTTTTATTGGGTCCTTTCATTATTCCGACAACTATGCTTATAGCAATTATTAATATTAGTGCTATAAATGATAACTCATAAGAATATTCAAAAGTTATTATTGATGATGCTATTAAAATGATTAAAATTAAAGCTAATGAGGCATTAAGCCCCATTAGTAATCTATCTAATAAAAAATTTAATTTTATCCTTCTAGAAACCTTATTTACAAAGTTTAAAATTTTATTATCTAAACTCTTCATAAAATACACCCTTATTTCTTTCTTTTATATCTTCCTTTATGAAGTGGATTTAATTTATAAGCTGAAATTAACACTAACAATACACTAATAACTATTTGTATTCCCATTGAGATTAAATACCCATATTCAAAACTTGATAGATTAGCATTATCAAGATAATAAATAGAATTCACTATCCCCTCAAATCCAAGCTGCTTTCCTAACAAACTTATAAATCCAAACGTCGGACTTATGTATGCCCAAATGGGAAAATTTATATTAGCAGAATAATTCGTTTTTTCTGAACTGTATATTATATATATAAATGTTCCTACAGTTATTCCAATAAATATTAATAAAACCGCTCCATATGATATTGCAGTGGCAGCTCTTGAAGTTTTTACAACTGTAGAAATAAATACTCCTACAGCACCAACAAATATTGTAACAACTATAAAAAACAAGCTTAATTCAACTACATTACCCAAGTTTATTCCACCAATTAAAAACGTAATTGAGTAAATTGGAATAGTACAGATTACCAACAATACTACTCTGCTTATTGATGAAAGTAACTTTCCAACTACTATTGATAAAGCACTCATCTTAGTTGACAGTAATACTTCCAAGGTCTGCTTCTCACGTTCTGCACATATTGCTGTTGATGTTAATGAAGGTACTATAAACATTAATAATATAGCTTGTATAATGGCCATTCCGATATAGAAATATACTATAGATTCAAGATACAATCCTTCAAAGTAATTATTTTTAATACAATTATAGAAAATCAATACTCCTGCTGCTGATAAAATTCCAACATAAAATAATATAACCAAAGTGAATTTAAAACTTCTGGCTGATAACTTAATTTCATTTTTTAAAACCGGATTAATCCTCATTACGACTCCTCCTTTAGCTCTTCTTTTTCAGTAATCTTAATAAATATATCTTCAAGACTACTTGCTTCTCTGTTAAAAGATACTATAGGTATGTTTTGAATAACTAACTTCTTTAGAAGCTCCGAACATTCATTATCATCACCATTAAATGCAGCTGTTATTTTATTTTCGTTTATATCTATCTTCCCCACATTAGTATTTTCTTTTAATATTTTTATAGCATCTTCTTGCTTATTTAATACAGTAATTGCAATTGGATGAGTTCCAGATATCCTATCCATTATTTCATCTACCGTACCTTGGCAAATCATTTGTCCATTTTCTATGATTCCTAAATTAGTACATATTTCACCAAGCTCAGATAATATATGAGAACTTACTAATATTGTTTTTCCCATATCCTTAAGATTCTTTAGAATATTTTTCATTTCAAATCTTGCTCTTGGGTCCATTCCAGAAGCTGGCTCATCTAAAATCAAGAGCTTTGGATTATGAATTAAACATCTAGCTAAGCATAATCTTTGTTTCATCCCTCTTGATAATCCATCTACATATGAATCATATTTATTTTCCAAATTAACTAACTCTAATAAATCCATTGATAATTTTTTAATATCTTTTCCGCTTATTCCATATATAGAAGCATAAAATTCTAAATATTCATATGATTTCAAGTTATCATAAACACCAAAAAAATCTGGCATATAGCCTATCTTTTCTTTTAGTTTTTTATTATTTTTTATAGCATCTATTTCATCAACATATACTTCACCACTATCAGGTAATAATAATCCTGATACTATTTTCATTGTAGTACTCTTTCCAGCTCCATTTGGTCCTATAAATCCAAATATCTCACCTTCATTTATTTCTAAATTTAAATTGTTAAGGGCTTTAAACTTTCCATATTTTTTTTCTAGCTCTTTAATTATCAACATTATTTAGCCCTCCCTTTTACAGATATTTGTGGTATTTGAGTATATCCATCTTCTTCAAGGCTTACTTGAACTTTTACAATTCCATCCTTAATGTAAGCTTTTGGATTAGTTAGGTCATTACCTTTAGCCTTAACATCTATAGTCTCATATTTTTCACTTTCATTGTTATAAATGAATATTTTTTGATTTCCACTAGATTGATATTGTTTATTTAAATTGCCAATTGTAATATTTAATATATCTAAATCGCTTCCGACCTCATACTTAAATGTTACATCTCCTTGCCCGTTTATTTCATTGTAATAATCATCTGCATATATATAAGCTGAGGAACTTAATACTACTGGTTTAAAATATCCCATAGGATAATTCAAAATTCCATCTTTATCTGTAAAATCAATATTCACTTTTTGAGTCATTACTGTAGTATCATATTTTGACACAGATCTATTATCAAAATTAAATCCATAATCTACAGGCATATTTGTTATAGCAATTATATATGTTGTCCCAAGACCATTACTCTCTATTTGTGCTAAAGATGATATTGCATTTTGTATTCTTATAATATCCTTATATTTTTCTTTATCACCTTTACTTTTATTATTCCTATATGAGTTATAATAATCATCCATTAATTTATTTGAATACTCACTAAGCCCTAAAGAACTAGTAGGTTTTATATCTATATTTTTTTCTTCACCTGCTTTAATTTTACCAATATCCCATACACTATTAGAAGATACAACTAATAATTTTTCTATATCATTTCCTAAAGTATTTTTTATGTTTCCATTTAATACATTAGACTCATATTTTAAATTAGTATCAAGACTAGGAACTATCTGTTCATGGTTAGATACAGTGAATTTTTTCATTTTTAAAGAAGATAAATTTTCAAATTCATAATATGAATTACTTTCTTTATAAACAGTTTTACTTCCTAATTTTTTGAATTCACTCTGAGAATTATTTCTGTAATAATTCTCTTCATTTAATATTTTTAAAAGCACATTATCAGGTTCTTTAACTATTAAGTTTCCCCTATTTTTTAATGCAACTCCAATATACCCTTTTACAGTACTTTCCTTAGATCCATCATTTAAAATAAAGTTTACTTGATTTAATGCTACATCTTTAATTCTAGTATTTGTTCCAATAGCAAATAACATTATTGAAAATAATATTGATATTATTGGAATTATACCCCATAGCAATTCTCTTTTTCCAAGTTTTTTCATAATAAAGTAAACTAATATTCCTGTAATTAAGCAGTAACAAACAAATATACCAACTATAGATCCTATATTGATTTCTTTATCAATTGGGATATTATTAAGCAGATTTGTAATTTCATATGGAGAATAATTAGAATTTGAATATCCATATAATCTGTCTACTTTGTTAACAAAATTCTTTCCTATATGCTCTTTCCAAAAGTATTCAATATAGTCTTCATTTGATATATTTTGATTAGCTAAATCAAAAGCTGCAACATAAATATGTCCCTTTTCATTGTCTAATTCATAAATCAAATTTTCTCCATCTTTTTCTAGAGCAACAGTTGCATCCTTTATTTCCAAATTTGCTAATGTATATCCATTTAAATCTTTTGTGCCATTATATGATATACCAAGGTTATTCTCTTTTATTGTCTTTGCTGAATTTTCTCCAGTTCCGATAACTAGTATTCCTCCATTACTTACCCATTCCATTAAATTCTTATAATGTTTATCAGTAAATTTTGAAAGATCATAATTATTAATAATAATCATATCCAGGGCAGAAATAGATTTATAGCTTTCTGAGATCATGTCAATATTTAAACCTACATTTACACTTTTGACATCTCCTCCAAATCTTCTTCCATCTACATTAAAACTCAAAGTTCTTAAATTGATACCATTTATATCGTCTGTTAGTATTCCACTAAATAAACTATATTCATCTATTCTTCCACTACCTACAATGATGGTCTTTTCTTTAATAATATTATTCCCACTTTTTAATACAACTGATATCTTTGAGCTGTTTTCATACAAATTTATAGGTATAGTTACCGTTTTCTTCTCATTAGAGTCAATATTAACATCACATACAAATGCATCATATGTATCATAAACATTAGTCTGAACACGCACTTCTACTTGTCCATTTATATTTTCACCTTTATTCTCTATCTCTACATTAACTGGTAATTCATAATTATTTTTATATTTTCCTTCAATTCCATATTTGACATTAATCGTTATACTATCCTTTTCATCTGCATAAACTAAAATTGAAGATAAGTTCATTATAACTACCATACAAATTATTATTACTTTTAATATTTTTAGTCTACTTTTTTTCACCCTACATCCCCCTTCTCAACGTTAAAACATGCTAAAATAAATTTATGTAAAATAGTTTTACTACATAAAATATAATAAAGGTGTACTACAGATAATAGTACACCTCCATTATATTTTATATAGCATTTTTTGTAAACATATCTTTCCTTTTAAAAATATTAAATTTATCTTAATTCTATGTAATAATATTATTTTATCTATTGAATATAAGTAAAGATTTAATTAATATAGTAAAAGTGATAAACTATATAGTATATTGTATTGGAGATGAATATATTTAGATGAAAAAAGTACTGATATTAACAACATCAACCGGGCAAGGCCATAACCAGGCGGCTTCTTCTGTTGAAGAATCTTTTAAAGCTTGTGGCTATGAAACTATAAAATATGATTTTTTAGCCAAAAATAGCACTTTACTTAATGATATTATTGTTCTAGGCTATGAGTTTTTGGCTGCCAAATTTCCAAAGCTATATGGTTTTTTTTATAAAATATCTAATCAAAAATTTACTAATAAGTTATTAAAAATTCCTTTCTACTTAAATAGTAAAAAAGTTGTTAAGGTTTTAAATGATATTCAGCCTGATTTAATAGTTGCAAGTCATGCTTTTAGTATAAACGTACTTGAAAACTGTAAAAAAAAGGGGCTGAAAGCACCTTATATTCTAATAGTTACAGATTTTAATGCTCATTATACATATGTAAGCAATTATGTAGATGCATATATTACAGGAAGTGAATTTACGAAGAAAACTTTAATTAATAAAGGAATATCTCCTGAAAGGATCTATCCTATAGGTATTCCTATAAGTCAAAAATTTTATACTGAAATAACTGAAGCTAATGAGCTTAAGGATGAATATTTTAATTTATTACTTATGAGCGGTAGCCTTGGGCTTAATTCTATTTCTATAGTTTTAAAAGAGCTTCTAAAGAATAAGAATAGACTTAGAATAACTGTAGTTTGTGGAAAAAACACAAAGCTTCGAGATAAATTACTTAATTATTGTAATGATAATAATTTTGAAAATAAAAAATTACACATTTTGGGATTTACTAAAGATGTTTCATACCTTATGGATTATTGCGATATTATAATTTCTAAGCCAGGTGGATTAACTGTAACTGAATCTATAGTTAAAAACACTCCATTAGTTATCCCTTTTGCAATACCTGGTCAAGAACAAGAAAATATAGATTTTCTTGTTAATGAAGGTTATTCAATTTTATTATCAGATATTAATGATATTAATGAAGTAGTTAATCGTCTAATAGACAATAAAGCTATTTTATTAGACATAAAATCAAAGCTCCAATCTCTGTCCTCAACATATTCTACAAAAAAGATAGTTGAAATAGGTGAAAACCTTATTAATGAATTATGATATCTTATTTATTTCAGTACATTTCATTAATAAAAATGCAGTATACTAATTTTAGAAATTCTAGTATACTGCATTTTATTAATATTTTACTTAATATTATTTTTTTGAAAAAGTATTTATAAATTCACTATTATTCTTTGTTTTAGAAAGCATGTTTATAAGATTTTCTGTTATATCATCTACGTTTCCATCATTATACATGTTTCTTCTTATAGCAAATGACACTTCTTGTTCTTCTTTAGATAATATTAAATCTTCTTTTCTTGTACCAGATTTATAAATATCAATTGCTGGGAATATTCTTCTTTCTTGAAGTCTTCTATCTAAATGAACTTCCATATTACCAGTTCCTTTAAACTCTTCAAAAATCATATCATCCATTCTTGAACCTGTTTCCACAAGTGCAGTTGCAAGAATTGTTAAGCTTCCGCCTTCTTCAATGTTTCTTGCTGCACCGAAGAATTTCTTTGGCATTATTAATGCACCAGGATCTAAACCACCAGATAATGTTCTACCAGTTGGAGTTATTGTTAAATTGTAAGCTCTAGATAATCTAGTTATACTATCCATAAGTATAACTACATCTTTTCCTTGCTCAACCATTCTTTTAGCTCTTTCTAATACCATTCTAGATACTTTAGCATGATTTTGAGGTTCTTCATCAAAAGTTGAATATACCACATCTCCATTTATAGATCTCATCATATCAGTTACTTCTTCAGGCCTTTCATCAATAAGTAACACTATTAATTTTATATCTGGATAATTCTTAGATATGTTTTGAGCAATCTTTTTTAACAATGTAGTCTTTCCTGCTTTAGGTGGAGCCACTATTAAGCCTCTTTGCCCCTTACCTATTGGGCATATTATATCCATTAATCTTGAAGATAAATCATTACTATTTGAAGTTTCTAATCTTAATCTTTCTTTAGGATATATAGGTATTAAAGTTTCAAAATTCTTTCTTCCTATGGCTTTTTCTGGATTTTCTCCATTTACACTTTCTACATATAAAAGTGCCTTAAATTTTTCACCTTCCTTAGCTTCTCTAACTTTTCCTTGAACTTCATCACCAGTTCTTAAGTTAAATCTTCTTATTTGAGATGGTGAAACGTAAACATCTTCACTGCTTGTTAAATAATTCTTGCAGCGTAAAAATCCGAAATTATTATTTTCTTGTATTTCTAATATGCCGGATACAACACTAGCTTCATTAATTCTTTCCTTTACTCTCTCTTTCTTCTCTTCTTGGTCAGAATCTCTCTTTATATCTTCTCTGCTATTTTTTATATTTTCTACTATTCTTTTTTCCTTGTTGTATGAATTAGAACTATTTTTAATCTCTACATTTTCCGTACTTATCGTAGTAGGTTTAGGTGATATACTCTCTCTCAAGACAACACCTTCTTTTTCAATAGAATTAGGTGAAACTTTTAATATTTCTTCTATTAAATCGTCTTTTTTAAATTTTGATATATTTTTTATACCAATTTCCTTTGCTACTTCTTTTAACTTTGTTAAAGTCATCTTTTCATAATCTTGTTTGGTCAAAATTGCACCTCCAAATTTATAGAATTTTCTACAAAATCTATTTAGATAATATATTTATAAAAATTATAACTATATTATCTTTAATTATTATTTATTAAGTTTTTAAACTAAATCACATATTGATACTTGGAAACTAAGAGAATTAAAGAAATAATATTAGATATTAAAATGATATTTAAGATAATTATATATTTTAACCAGTAAAACATAAATGTCTTACCAGTTAAAATATAATTTTTTGTCTAATATCGATAGAATTTATTATATATTAAACTTTAAAAGAATACAATTTATTTTGACTTGTTTTCATTAACAGCTGCATTAATGAATCCAATAAATAATGGATGTGGTTTATTTGGTCTTGATTTTAATTCTGGATGGAATTGAGCAGCTACATACCATGGATGTTCTGGTACTTCAACAATTTCTACTAATCTGTTATCTGGACTAGTTCCAACGATTCTCATTCCTGCTTCTTCAATTTGTTTTCTATATTCATTATTAAATTCGTATCTATGTCTATGTCTTTCATTTATTTCGTCTTTTTTATAAACTTCATAAGAGTTACTATTTTCTACTAATTTACATGGATATTGACCTAATCTCATTGTTCCACCTAAATTTTCGATGTCTTTTTGGTCGTTCATAATATCAATTACAGGATATTTTGTATTTGGATTTATTTCTGAACTATTTGCATCTTCAAATCTTAATACATTTCTAGAATATTCTATGACTGCACACTGCATTCCTAAACATATTCCTAGAAATGGAATTTTATTTTCTCTTGCATATTTTATAGCTGAAATTTTTCCTTCTATTCCTCTGTCTCCGAATCCACCTGGAACTAAAATTCCGTCTACACCTTTAAGTAGTTCATTAACATCACCAGTTTCTACTTCTTCAGCATTAACCCATCTAATTTTAACTTTTGCATTATTAGCATATCCACCATGACTTAACGCTTCCACTACAGATAAATATGCATCATGTAACTCAACATATTTTCCTACTAAAGCTATTTCAACTTCATCTTTTAGATTCTTTATTTTATGTACCATTTTAACCCATTCTGAATTATCTATATCCTTACATCCTAAATGTAATTTTTCACATACTAGATTATCTAAGCCTTCATCATGTAACATTAATGGTACTTCATAAAGATGATCTGCATCAAGATTTTGAATTACTGATCTTCCTTCTATGTTACAGAATAAACCGATCTTGGCTTTAATATCATCGGATAATTCCTTTTCTGTTCTACATACAATTATATCTGGTTGAATACCGATTGTTCTTAATTCTTTTACTGAGTGTTGAGTTGGTTTAGTTTTTATTTCTCCACCTTTTCTAAGATAAGGAACTAAAGTAACATGAATATAACAAACATTTTCAGCTCCAACTTCACTCTTAATTTGTCTTATAGCTTCTAAGAATGGCTGTGATTCGATATCACCAACTGTTCCTCCTATTTCAGTGATAACTACATCAACGTCTATTTCTTTTGCTACTTGATATACTTTATCTTTTATTTCATTAGTTATATGAGGGATTACTTGTACTGTCCCTCCAAGGTATTCTCCTCTTCTTTCTTTTTCTATAACTGAACTATATATTCTACCTGTTGTAACATTTGAATTTCTGCTTAAGTTCTCATCAACAAATCTTTCATAATGTCCTAAGTCCAAATCAGTTTCTGCTCCATCATCAGTTACAAAAACTTCTCCATGTTGGTATGGACTCATTGTGCCTGGATCTACATTTAAATATGGATCAAATTTTTGAATTGAAATTTTCAAGCCTCTATTTTTCAATAATCTTCCAAGAGATGCTGCTGTTATTCCTTTACCTAGCCCCGATACAACGCCACCTGTAACAAAAACGTACTTCGTATTACTCATTTTGTCCTCCCATATTATATATTTTTTTATTTTAATCTTTACTTTCATAACTTTTAATGGTATAATACAAATTACCCCATAATATCTATGGGTTATTTGTGCTGTTTTATAACATAGGTAATATCTTATCACATTCTTGTCTTAATATCTAGTCTTTTTTATAAATTAATCATTTCATCATTATTTATATGATTTTCAAGAGCAAAATACTTTTCTCTAAAATTTCTATTAATTAATAATTTTTCCTCAGCTTGTTTTAAATTATTATTTACTGTTCGCGATGTTTTTAAATTAAAAAGTTCCTTTATTGTATTAATATCAAAACAATTATTATTTTTTAGCAGCAATAGTAAAAGATATTTATTTTCTTTACCCTTTAATAGATCTAGAAATTCTTTCTCTTCAATATCATAATACTTACATATCATTTGCAAAATTCTTAAATATCTCATATCTCTCATTATCCGATCAACTCCTACTTGGAATTGTGTCCATTAATCTCATTTTTAATCATATGATTATTATATAAAAATTCGTTAATGCTACTTTATTACTACATATTCATAAAACATATATTCATCTACAATAAAATAAATTTTATAAAAAGTTTCCACATAGCCGTCTATTTTTCTCATCTGCCTTTTAGAGATTACATGAAAAAAACTTTGGCAGGCAAATAATTTTCTAAATAACTTGACTTGTGCATTAATTTAAGAAAATTTACCATCGGATTTTTATTGATATTTTACCAGTATAATTTTAAATAAAAAAGTAGCATGTAAACCTCAAACATGCTAGATTTATTGTTGCGAAACCAAATCTAAGGAGATTTATATGCTGACAACAATATTAAACCAAAATGAAACAATTATCAACTATATTTCAGAGTTAAATCTGCCATATTCTTCTGCGATAAAGAATCATATGGTAAATATAGTATCTGGAATTATTGTAACAGAAGGAAGCAAAACTATTTCATCTGTTCATAATAAAATTACATGCAATAGAGATCGAAGTACTGGTTCAAGGTTCCTAAGTTCATATTCATGGAATCATGAATATGTTACGCAAGAACGCATATTTCATGCAATATCTGAAATTTCCAACACTTGTGAAGATAGTGATGTTGGATTCCTAATCATTGATGATACCTTAACTAAGAAAAATACTTCAACTAAAAAAATTGAAGGCTTAGATTTTCACAATTCACATGCTGATGGCAATAAACCTAAATGGTCACACTGCTTAGTTACATCGCATTATAAGATTAATGATTATTCTATACCTTTAGATTTTAGACAATATCACCGAAAGGAATCGAGTAAAAAACTATCTAAAAAATTTCTAGATAAAAATGAACTTGCGATGGAACTGATTAATGAATTCACTCCTGTAACTAAAAACAATTATTTACTAGTTGATTCATGGTATACTTCAGCAAAAATTTTGCTTCACGGTTTAATAAATGGTTGTCACACTATAGGGAGAATAAAATCTAACAGAGTAATATATCCGGCTGGCATTAAAACAAATGTCAAAAAGTTTTCTTCATACATTAGGACTAATGAGACTAGCTTAGTTACCGCTAGTAATAACAAGTACTATGTTTATAGATATGAAGGAAAACTTAATGATATTGAGAATGTAGTTGTACTTATAAGCTGGACTAAAAACGATTTATCTGATAAGCCAGCATTCATTATAAGTACGGATGTTTCACTCGATAATAAAACCATAATTTCATATTACGAAAAGCGTTGGGATATTGAAGTAAGTTATAGATATCATAAAACAGCTCTTGGTTTTGATGAATTTCAAATTCAATCTTTAAAATCAATACATAGATATTGGAGCATGATATTTTTAACGTATACTTTTCTTGAGATTTTCAGAGTCAAATGTGAAAAATTATATAAATTTAAAAATATTGGAGATGTAATATTACACTTCCGAAACAACTATTTGGTAAAAATAGTTTCTTTTGCACATGAATGTGCAGATAACGGGATTGATTTACAGTCTACTATTGCCAAATTAGGACTAGTAGCTTAAATTTTTCCTATTTACTGCACAAGTCTAGTAATAAAAAATAAAACTATAGAATATTATTAAAGTAACATCCTAATAGTTTTATTCCTAAAGTATGTATATTTTAATTGTTCTCAGCAACAATATTAACAAATAAATTTGTTTTTACGACTTGTTCTTCTTCTAGTATTAGTGTATAAGCAAGCTCTACAGTCCCACCGCATTCATTTACATCTATATATAATCCCTTAGTATATGTCTTAATATTCATAATACCATATGGAGTCTTATATAATACTATATTTTCTTTATTTTTCTTAAATTCCATTTTTGTTTCTGTAGTTCCTTCTCTTATCAAATCAAAGGAATCTTCCTTTATGATCATAGTTGTTTCTGTGCCATCCATTCCAGAAATTTCCGTTTCATCATATTTAACAACAAATCCATCATCAATTTTTTCAAACTCTCCAACACTTACAACTTCTACCAAATCATCATCATTTTCTAAAGTATTACTTTTTATCGTAATAACCGCCTTTTTCTTCATTTATTTCCTCCGTTTTATTATATCAATGTATACTACAAATTATTTGTATCTAGTTAATATTATATTTATCAAGTTCTTCTTGAGTTATGCAGTCTACTAATCTTTTATCAGAAAAGTTAGTAGATACTCGTCCAAATTTTACCTCTACGCTTTCCTCATCTTTTCCTTTACTATATCTAACTGCCATTCTACAAGCTATTATAATATCATTTTCTGTAGGATTATTCCCTTCTGGAATTATTACCATTGCTCCATTATATTTGCTAGTTAAAAACATAAGATCATTCTTATTTAATAAAACTTTTATGCTTTCACCTTCTTCAGCAGTTCTAGTAACTATTATTTTGGTTTTATCATCTGTTATGAAATGTCTTCCGTATTTCAATAAATGTATATCTTTTTCTGTAACATTTTCTTTTCTTTCCACTAATTCCTTTAATCGTATAGAGTAATTTGGATCCGTAAGTTTGCATCCACCAGCTGGTGAAGGATAATCTTTTATTCCCCACTTATCTGCTAGTTCCATTTGTACTTTTCTGCTTCTCCCTGAAATATCTAATAACATTTCTCTATCTACAAGTCCATTCACTTCCATAGGTGTTGGATCTAAATTCTTAGCACAAAGTGGTCTTAAAATCTTTTCACTAAATCCTGATTGTTTCTTTACAATATTTAATGCTGATTTATTTTGTGACATTGGTCTTTGATTCAATACTTCACCAGTAATTATAAAATCTGCATTAAATTTTTCTAATAATTCACCTGAATATCTCATCATCATAGAATGGCAATCTATGCATGGGTTCATATTTTTTCCCCATCCATGACTAGGATTCTTAACCATTTCAAAGTGTTCTTTTGAAAAGTCAACTACTTCCAACCTTATTCCAATTTGTTTTGTCATTCTTTTTGCATTTTCTTCATTAAAAAAGTATGATCTAAAACAAATACCTATTACTTCAATTCCTTGCTCTTTTATTAACCTTGCTGCTAATATACTATCCAGACCTCCAGATATCATAGCTAGTGCTCTTACCATACTAATCCCCCTATTATATTTTTATTATAAATATTCAAATATTATTTTGTTAAGCAGAGAGCCCAAATTTTATATTTGGTGCGAATCGCTTACACCTACGAATAAATATGAGTAGGTGTTTCCTTGGCATATAATGCTTCGTGAGGTACGAGCCTAGCATTATAGCCCATCTTAATCTACTGATAAAGATGTTTCCTTAAATAATTCCATCTAGCTCCTATAAAACAAGTAAATTTGTAAGAATTTACATTCTAATATTTATAAATTTATGCTTTATTTTTAATTGTCAAAATATACTTTTCAATATTTCAACAATCTTAAACTTATATTTTATTTCTTGTTTGTCAGTCTCTATTTTATTATTCTCACTATCGCTCTTATCCTTTTTTTCAACTTTAGCTAAACTTTCTTCTGTTTTATCATACTGTACCTCCGCCTTAGATTCATCTACAAAGCATAATGGCGGAAACATAACACACCACCAATTTCTTCCTTGTCCACTTCCAATGATTATTCTAAAAGCCTCATAGTTTCCTTGCGGTAGTACTATATTACCATATGATTTTTCAGGAAAGTTTTCATGTGACAATTCTAATTTTACACCATAACTATAGTTGTTGTCTTTAATAACTTTTTGAGCAATTTGTTTAACCTTATCTTCATTATCTATAATTATTTTTCTTGATTCTTCTATAGACGAAGAGTTACTAAGATATGGATATAAATATTCTATCACTTTATTTTTTACCTTTATCTTTAATGCTTGATCTTCATCAGTATCACTATTTGCAATAACATGAAATCTAATTAACGAATCCTTTACGTCATTATAATTTAATACTCTTAGTTTTGTGCTGCTTTCTTGAACCGTTAAATTATTTTTATTACTTATAAAATTTACAGTACTAGCTTTATCTAAATTTATATCACAACTCATAAGTATATTTGTAATATAGCTCAAAATTAATATTAATAATAAATATTTACATTTCAATTTTTTCATAACTAAACCCCCTTGTAGTTGAAATTATTACCACTAGGAGGTGTTTTATACATCTAAGTATTAAATTGTTCTTGTTATAAATACATCTTTATATTTATCTTTCATATAATCATAGCATAACTGAGCCTTATACATATCATCAAAGAAAGCAAAAACAGTTGGCCCACTGCCGCTCATCATTGTGCCTAAACATTCTTTCATTCTAGCGCCTTCTTTTATATTAGCTATAGTTTTATGTCTTCTTAAAGTAACATTCTCTAATAAATTTTTCATATTATTTGCAACAAATTCTAAATTATCTTCTTCCATATTTTTTATTAGCTCTTTAGTCTTAGGGTGAAGTATTACCTTAGATAAGTCAAATTCTTTATAAACATTTTTAGTAGATACTCCAAAAGGAGGTTTAATTAAAACTAAAATCTTATCTTTAAAAGGTTTTAATTGTGTAATTTGTTCACCAATTCCTTCACATAATGCTGTACCTCCATTAATGCAATACGGAACATCAGCTCCTAACTTAACAGCCATTTTTCTTAGTTCTTCATCTGACGCATTGATGTTAAATATCTTATTCATAAGTTTTAAAACTGCAGCCCCATCTGTGCTTCCACCTGCCAACCCGGCAGAGACTGGAATATTCTTCTTTATATTAATATAAACACCTTCATCTATTCCAAAATGCTCTTTAAAAATCATTGCTGCCTTATAAGCTATATTTCTTTCATCTGTAGGAACATAATATTTATCACATTCTAACTGTATGCCATTTTTCACCTTTTTTACTTCTACTATGTCATATAAATCTATTGTTTGCATTATCATTTCTAATAAATGATATCCATCTTCTCTTTTTCCAACAACATCTAAAGAAATATTTATCTTGGCATAAGCCTTAATTTTCATGTTAATACCCTTTCTTTACATTTTTTATATTATTGTATCATAGGTAAAAAATCCTGTCTAATTTAGTTGTTGGAATATTATTTTTATATATCACCATATTTTAAATCTGATTCATTATTTATTTCTTTATTATTGTTTATAAAATCTAAAAGTGGCCTAAGCTTTTCGTAGAATACAATAATTATATCCCCTCTTTTACTTATGTTTAATGCTTCTTCTAATGCTTTCACTTCATCTAAACAAATTCTTGGCTTAATTTCTTTATTTCTCTTTAATATAGATTGACTTAATAAGCCGGCTATTTCTCCTTCTTTTCTTCCACGCTTATCAATATCCTCTTTTATTACTATCTTATCTAAATTTTCTGAGCATAATGCTCCTATTTGGTCTATCATTTCATCCTGTCTATCTCCTGGAACTCCAATAACTCCTATTATATTATTTTTATTTTTGATTTTATTTAAAGAATTCAATACTGCATTATATCCTTCAAAGTTATGACCGTAATCTAAGATTATCTTTCTTTCATTATAATCATATACATTAAATCTTCCAGAATTCTCAGATCCATTTAGTTCAAAATTCATAAATGCCTTACTTATAACACAATAATCTATTTTTAATCCAACTAATGCTGCACATGCAGCCATAGCATTTTCAATATTATATTCAAGCATTCCATTGTATGATATCGGTAATTTATCATTTTCTATGATCTCATATTTCTTATTTTTATTTATAACAACTATTTTATTATCTTCTACAAATATAGCTATTTTTCCATTAACTATATTTTCTTTAACAAGCTCATTATTTTTATTTTTAGAAAAATATATTTTTTCACTTTTTATTCTCGGAATTATTTTCCTGCTGTATTCATCATCTGCATTTATAACTACATACCCATCTTCTTTAACAGCTTCTCCAACTAATGATTTTACAAAGCTTAAATCTTCAATTGAATTAATTCCATTGAGTCCAAGATGATCATTTGTTATATTAGTTATAATCGCTACATCTGCTAGATTATAAGCCAATCCCTTTTTTATTATACCACCTCTTGCTGTCTCTAACACTGCAAAATCAACATCCTTGTTTAATAGCACAGCTTTAGCACTATCAAATCCTGAATCGTCGCCATGATGTATGCATTTTTTATTAATATATATTCCCTCTGTACAAGTCATTCCAACATTATATCCTATCATACTTAATGTATGATTTATCAATCTAGATGTTGTAGTCTTTCCATTAGTACCAGTTATAGATATAACAGGTATATTTTTAGGATGTCCATTATACAACATTTCAACTATTGACTTTCCAACATCACGTTTTTTTCCTTCACATGGATATTCATGCATCCTTATTCCTGGAGCAGCATTAATCTCCATTATTATCCCATCATTAAAATCTATAGGTATACCTATATCTTTTGCACATATATCTATACCACAAATATCTAACCCTAATACTTTAGCTGCACGTATACAATAATCTATATTTTCCTCACATATATCATCAGTACAATCTATTGCAATGCCTCCAGTAGATATATTAGCATTTTCTCTTAAAATTATATTTTCATCCATCCTTGGTATGTAATCTAATGATAAATTTCTTTTTTTCAACGATAATAGTAATTCAGTATCAATCTTTATTTTGGTTAATTGTTTTTCATGATCTTCTCCTCTTCGGGGATCTTCATTTAACCTTTCTATTAAAGTCTTTATATTATCTTTTCCATTACCAATAACAGATGGGGACATTCTTAAAGAAACAGCTACTACTTTATAATTTACTAAACAAATTCTATAATCCTTCCCTACAAAAAATTTTTCTATTATTATATCTTTAATTTCTTTTTTTAATACTTCATATGATTTTAATAATTGCTTTTCATTTTGTATATTAAGTAATACATTTTTCCCCTTACTTCCAAATTGTGGTTTTAACACAACTGGATATCCTATTTCATCTGCCTTTTTTAATAAATCTACAATATTAAAAATCTTATAGCCTTGTGCCACTGGTATATTTTGAATTTCTAACAATTGTTTTGTTAATAATTTATCGCATGATATATCTGCTGATAAACAACTAGTCTTTTCTCCTATTGTAGCTTCAATAAGCCTTCCCATTTTTCCATATCCGATTTGATAAATACCACTATTAGCCAATTGAATCACTGGTAAATTATATTCTTTTGCAGCATTACATATAGCTTTTGTACTAGGACCTATTTCTTCTTTCAATAAAATACTTCTTACAAAAGAGAGTCTTTCTTCAAAATTTATTGCTTCTTGTTTTATTAACGAATTCATTAAATCAATAGCTAAATTGATAATTTCTAAAGTTGTTTTTTTATATTCATATTGTACAATAATATAATAGAAATCTCCCTCTATCTCACGTGCCTTTCCATATGCAACATCAATGCCTAATCTATTTTGCAATGCAATAATAGTATGTTCACATACATGTGCTAAATAAGTTCCTTCTTCAAGTCTTTTAACGAATCCACGATCTTCATCAATACCACATCTATGTTCATTTAATTCTGGAATAATTTTTAGCAGATTAAAATTAAAATTTGGTATCTTATTACTTGGAGTTTCACAATAACCTTCTAAATCTACATCTATCCTTATACATTTTTTATGAGAATATATATTTTTCCCTTCATATATTCTCTTTTGTATTATTTTCATAGCTAGTTTTTTCCTCCTCAAAAGGCATCTTTTTTATAAGATCAAATTTATTATTTTCTGTGAGTACATGTAATATAACATTATGCATGCTTAAAATTTCATCACTTTTTAGTTCTGAAACATTTGTATATGTAATCTTACTACCATCTACAAAATAGACAGCCCCTTCCCCAATAACCTCTATCATTCCATTCTTTTCAACTATTATTGCAGTATTTTCATCAATTCCTATTCCTAATACTTCTGGATTTTGTGCAATACCTGTTAATAACCTTCCTATTCTTCCCCTTTGGGCAAAATGCTGATCTATTATAACATCTTTAATTAACCCTAGCCCTGGTGCCATTTTTAAAGTGCATTTTCTTGGAGAGTCTTCATCATCACCTTGAACAATCATAGTATCACTCATAACAGATGCTCCAGCTGATGTCCCCACTATATATGCACCTAGCTCACATGCATCTTTCAACGCATCATAAACAGAAGTTCCTCCAATTAAACTAGTTATTCTTAATTGGTCTCCTCCTGTAAAGAAAATTAGTGATGCTTCTTTTATCAAATTTTTATTTTCTTCTTCAAAAGCATCTCTTCTTTCACTAATATCTAATATTTTTATATTTTTTACTTCTAATTCTTCAAAAACTTTTCTATACTTATTGGCTGCTTCTTTGGGATATTCTGTCGCTATTGTTGCTACTAATAAAATATCTTTATCCTTATCAATGCAACTACAAACTTTTTTTAGTATCTCTTTTCTTCCTTCTTTATCTTCAGCTCCACCAATAATTATTAAATTTCCACTTAATAGTTCTTTCAATATTACTCACCTCATATCATGATGCATTTCATATTGTTTCCACTAACAAGATAATTATTCAAAAAAATAGATGTATACTAAAAGTAAACTGGTAGTCCAGTTATAAATTTTATAAAAGAAGAGTTATTAAATAATCTCCAAATTATTTAATAACTCTTCTTAAAATATTTTTCTAAAATTTTGCTCTTCCTGGTATTATTAATTTACTTCCTACCTCAATATAATCGATATTTTCTATTGAATTAATCTTAACTAGCTCATCAATTGTTGTATTATACTTCTTTGCTAATTTCCAAAGAGTATCTCCTTCTCCAACAACATAAATTGTTATACTAGCTTTCTTTTCTGGTTGTTCCCCCTCTTCTTCAGTTACATCAGAAATAAACTCCTTTTGAACTTCATAAAGCACTTTTGCTGATAATGCAACTGTTGCTTTTACTGATATGCTATTACTTTCCAAAAATGATTCAATATTTTCTAAGCTGCTTCTTACTATTGACTTCATTCCAGTATCTGACCCCAATATATCTATCATGGTTGTGAATGGAATTTCAGCCTTTATATCTGATAGATACTTATCTTCTTCTGTCGTTTTATATAATATATCTACTTTAATTATACCTTCAACTTCAACTCTGTCTTTCTTAACTTCTTTATCTGTTAAAATAACAGTAGCATTTGTGGATATAATTTGTTCTGGTCTCAAATCATTTTCTTTTAATTGAATACCATCTTTTACAATTGCTTCTGTAGTATTTGCACCTTGAAGCATTCCAACTTCATATTGATCTTTTCTAAGCCCCATTAAAAATTTTGGTGAATATGCATCTTTGATAGTATCAATGCTTTCCTTAGAAAATATCTTTACATTTGCTTTAACTAGAAAATCACAATTTATTATTCTAACTTCGCCTAAATCATCTTCTTCTAGTAAAATCTCATCATCGACTATATCAAAAAATATTGATGGTATCATGTCTGATGTTATGCCATCTATACTTTCTTCTTTGGATAAATAAACATCATCTTCTAAACAAATTATGTCTTTATATTCGTCTCCCTTATACAATATGTTTATTTTACAATAACATCCAATGTATATTTTATCCTCTACGATTTTAATTTCCTTTTTATGCAATAATAATGAACATTTTAAAATTTTATTTATTTGTGGTTTATCCATTCCCACTCTAATCATTGACTTTCCATCAAGCTCTATTTCTTCACTAGCACGTATTCTATTTATTGTCTCTGTTTTTTTAAGTACTTGAACCTCATCATTCCCCTCAATATCCTTTACAAATTCAAACCCTTTGCTCTTATAAAGCTCCCATTCAATTCCTAAGATTCCTTGAATAGATATCTTTCTCTCATTCATTATCATTGCTTCAATATGTTCTACCTTAGCCTCAACCTCACAAATAACTGTATGTTCACCTTGATTCAAATCAATATTATTTGTAAATTTTTGAGTATAGCTAACAGAATTAGCAACTAACCCATCTTCTCTAGCTAAATATATAGCGGTATATTCAACCTTTCCTTCTAGTACTATTTTATCTCCTACTACTTCTTTGCTTATAATAACTGGGCGTGACTCAATGCATAATATTTCTTGAACATCAGGATGAGTATCTGGAATTAAGTATTCATCCTTTAAGACTATGTTTGAACTATTTTCTCTAATCAATTGCTCGAATTGTACATTTTCCTTTATAACATCTATATCTGACATCTTTAAATACCTCCCATAAAACTACTACTATTCATTTATACATAAACTTTAATTGTTTTATGACAAGCACTATAATAAATTTAAAAATTTTTTTTTACAAAATACTCATCTTTTGAATATAATATGATACTTTATGTCCAATATATCTAAGTTTTGATGTTCTTCTATTTTTTTTCAAAAAATATTGACATTTTTTTTATAATAATATATCATTATAAGTGGTTATTGACCATATAACCTCTCATAAATTCTCAATACCCTTTTATACCATAGTTGAAAGATGGAAACCCACCATCTTTCTTTTTTTATGTTTTATTTTCTATAAAAAATAAAACTCCGATATATATATCGAAGTTTATACACTACTTGGAAATACTAACTGCACCGTTTTTGTTAGTACATCTGAATAGCTGTAAGTCACTTTCCTTTGGGTGTCATCTTTTAATCTAATAACAAAAATGTTGTGATATACACTATCAATTACTCCATCATTAACTAATATCTTTTTTCTTCCTCCATTAGCTTTAAGAGTAACCTTTTGCCCTAAGTGTTTACTTATATCACTTTTTATGGTGGCAATGGTATTAGTGTTTTCCATATTAAACACCCTCTTTCCAATTTATATTATATCATAATATAAATATTTGTCAAATAAAATTTTAATTTTATCACCTATTATGGCACTTGTCAATAAATATTATAAATAAAATATTAAGATATTTTTAGTATCTGTTTATTTTATTATTTTTATTCGTATATTTTCTAGAATTTATCAATAAATTCTTTATATTTAACTATTCAGTTATACTTTTCTTTTTATTCTTTTTTTATATTTGATTTAAATATAAATAACACTTATAAAAAAAAGAATCTATATGAAATTTAATTAGTAATTTTGATATAGATTCTTTTTTGTTAAAAAATAAATTAGATATATGGCGATTTAGGATATCCTTCTCTATATTTGCCACGTGTTTGTAATCCACCTACACCTTTAATTCCTGTTATTGTATTTTCAATAACATCTGTTATAGATATTACCTTATCAATTCGTGTATATGCGATTTTTTCGCACACAAATACTGGATCTAAACAGTGTATAAGTACTCTGCTAGGAGATGAAGCGAAATTTGCTCCAACATCCAATATTCTTTCATAGCAACTTTGGCAGGCTCCTGCAAAAATCACCAATTCATCATAGCTTGAATTATAATTTCTTAGATTCTCAACAGATTTCAAAAAATATTTTGAATTCCTATAATTATTTAAATCCAAATAATCTTTCGGTTCTTTAATTACACTGTCATGGCCAGTAAGAACTACTATATCCGGCTTTACTTCCTTAACTAAATCTACTATAACATCAGGTTGCTCATTCTCTGGTATAGCTTTTCCTATGGCATCTAATGATAGTTGCTTATATACCTTTAAGCATGTCTCCATATATTCACTGTCTCCATCAACATGTAGGATTTTCCCTGGCCTTCCAAACATCAATTCATCTTTATTTTTTATTTTGGGGGCTTTTTCAACTTTGTCTCTAAGTTCTCCTCTAAAAACCATCGCTTTATTTATCGCTTCGCTTACTCTTGTATTTAAGATTTTATCCTTAGATCCAATATCATTCTTATTACCTTCTTTAATTTCTTCTAAATCCTCAATTGCAGAATCAGCTATTATTCTTATATTAATTCCCTTTAAGATAAAATTTTTCTCTCCATTTTTATATTTAATATCTATAATTTTAAACGTTACATCCTTACCATAAGAGCGTCTTACAACAATATCTCCTATATCCATTATATTACTCCTAAATATATTATTCATTTTATAATATGGAAATTATCATCAAAGGTTTCACAGTATATGCTTATAAATAACTTTCTCTGTAAAATATTATTTAAATAAATAATAATCCTTATAACTTACAATACAGTAAGTTAATAAGGATTATATCTTTATTACTATATGTTATACTCACTTTTAAACTTTTCTAGGAATTTTAAGAATAATTCCTGTTCTTCAACTATTCCATTTAGTTTACCTGCAAAAGTATTTTGTGCCCAATTAACCTCATTATAATAGTATCTATTAGCAAGCCTCCAATATCTTTGCGGAAATTGAAGATACGCAAATAAAACTTTATATTCATCTTTTGATAGTTTTGAGACAGAATTATATTCTTCAAGAATAGCGGCTGCGAAATCAAAATTCCAGTCAACTCTTTTTAAAACCTTTATCATGAAGTTGCTGATATCAAACATTCTAACTTCTCTTTTACAATAGTCGAAATCTATAACATATACATCCTTATTAGGACTCAAAATTATATTATGATAGGTATAATCATGGTGACAAAAGCTCTTATCTACTTCTGCTATTGCACATAATTCATAATATGCTGAACTTTTTAATGTATCTAACGCCTTTTTACCAATTTCCTTATAAAAGTCCATCGATTGTATATACGCTATATCAAAATCATTCTTTATATTCTTCTTTCTAACCATATCCCTCATCTTATCAAATGATTTTATTCTTTTTTCCATTAAGTGAGGCCATCTTCCAAGATCACTTTTAAGCTTAGAATTTTCAGGTGGGTCATACCCCTTTGAAGCCTCATGGAGCTCTGCTAATGTTTTAGCAGCCATCTTTACTTCCTCTATGTTGTGAAAGTCACACTCTTTCCCATCTAGCCATTCTGATAAAGTATATAAATCCTCGTTTACTAATGCATAAGGTTCATCATCTATATTCAAATAATATTTGTCCAAATTAGTAAAACCGTTTTTAGCAAGATGTTCTTTTGCCCCATAAACAAACAATAATTTTTGTGGTCCATAATTTATTTTCTTTAAACATCTCTCACCCTTATCAGTTTTGAGATAATAAACACCTTTATTGGCCTTAAGTTTTTCTATCTTTATATCAAACTGCCTCTCAATTTCAAATTCTCTCATCATACTCTCTCACCTCCTGTATATTTATATGTGAATTATTTTTCTTTTATTAACAATTTTTCTATTCTTTTAATATAATACATTAAGATAAATACTTTGAAAGGGTTTAGTGATGAAAATAGGAATAGATGGTAGGGCTGCTAAATGGTACAGAGGTACGGGCATTGGCACATACACTCATGAATTAATAAGAAGCCTTAATAACACTGACTCCATCAACGATTATTTAGTTTTTATGCCAGAATGTGATTCATTAAATAATCTAAATGAAAATTTTAGAATCCAGTCTGTTGAATCAGTATGTTCTGAAAACTTTTGGGAAAATGTAAAAGTCCCTAACATCTTAAATAGCATTGATATAGAGCTTTATCATATCCCTCAAAACGGAGTTGGACTTTCAGAAAACATTGAATGCAAAAAAGTTATTACATTACATGATATTATTCCACTCAGAATGCCTGAAACGGTTAGTGATAGATATCTTAAAATTTTTAACGAAGAACTTCCAAAAATAATTGACCTTTGTGATGGAATAATTACAGTATCAGAGTTTTCAAAAACTGACATTGCAAAAGAATTTAACTTTCCTTTAGAAAAAATATTCGTAACACCTTTGGCTGCTGAAAAAATTTATAAACCTTTGAGTAAATGTAGGAGCAAAACCTTTATAACAAATAAATATGGAATTGAAGAAGATTTTATACTTTATGTTGGAGGATTTAGTCCTAGAAAAAATATTCTTGGATTAATAGAAGCATACTCTAGGCTCCCCTCAAAGTTAACGGATAATTTCAAATTAGTTATAACAGGTAGAAAAGGTCCTGCATATGAAATGTATAAATCTAGAACTGAAGAACTTAAAATTGCTGATAAAGTTATATTTACAGACTTCATTCCATTGCAAGATATGCCTCTATTTTATAATGCAGCAGAAGTTTTAGTATATCCTTCTTTTTATGAAGGATTTGGACTACCTCCAATAGAAGCAATGGCCTGTGGAACACCAGTTATAGCTTCTAATGTTACATCCCTTCCTGAGGTATGTTATGAGTCTGCTTTATTAATCGATCCAAATGATATAGATCTATTGTCATACGATATAGAAAGAGTTCTAAGCAACAGCTTGCTAAAACTCACAATGGTTAAAAAAAGTTTGACTCGTAGTAATGATTTTTCCTGGGATAAAACAGCTACTAAAACAATAAACGCTTATAAATCAATAATAGAAGATGCTTCACCTAATAAATAAGTGACGTAGAATCAGAGTTTAGTGGATAACAACCGAAATTCAATATATGATAGGCTCGATTGTAGGGAAATTTCAGCTAAAAATTCTAATGGCAGAGGCTGCACCCAAAAATGTTTGCTCCAAAAAGCAAGTTTTTGGACAAACAATTTTGGAACAGCCTCTGCCAAAGAATTTAAAAGCCAAAATTTCCAATACAATACTACGCCTATTCATATATTGAATTTCTTTGTTTTTTTCTAAAATAATAGAAATCTAATTTATGTTTTGAGTATTATTCAATGCCTACAAATATATATGACTAGGTATTTCATTTATTTATGATATGCCATTTTTTAAGGATAAGATATTAACTTTTTAAATCTTTAACATCTATAAATAATTATTTTTGAATCTTAAATATGATTATATTTATAGCAGCATAACACCGGTACTATAATTTAGATGAAACAAAGAAAAGAAACTCTCTTGTTGTGCGGAGAATTGCATTCAAAAAATGAGCTTTAGAATTCTTGCATGTAGACTTGTTCCACAATTGTTTGTCCAAGGTATATTAAAGGAAACATCTTCATAAGTAGATGAAGATGGGCTATAATGCTAAGTTCATACCTCACTAAGCATTATATGCCTTGGAGCAAACAGTTGTGGATGCAAGTCTGCATGTTTGAATTCTTAGCTTATTTTTTGTAGCAATCGAGCATAACATGAGAGCTTCTTTTCGGGTATTATCATATAAACTTACTACGTCCCTTATTTATTTTGTGAGACATCTTTATTTAGCATTTTATTATAAGTTTCTAAAAATTCATATCTAAAGCTTTCATTATCTAGTTTTCCTAATAATCTATTTAAAAACACATCATAATCCCAAGACTTTCTTTTATTATAATAATCATCTACTATTGAATAAAAATCTCTTGGAAATTCTATTAGAATCCCCAAAACTTCTTTTTCTTCTAATGATAATTTATTAATCTTTTCATATGAATTTATTTCAAGAATCATCTTATTTATATCAAAGGCCACATTTTTTATTGATTTTAATATAAAATCTGCTATATCTATAACCCTCAGATCTATAGTCATAAAGTCAAAGTCTAATATATTGACATCTCTATCATTAATAAGAAAATTATGATATGCCAAATCATTATGACATATTGAAATCTTGTCTTCCATATTTCTCAAACTGATATAGGAGCTTTTCTCTAGCTTATTATTTACATTAACTATCTCATCCAAATATTTGTCCACATTTTCCATAAATAATGTGTCAAACTGATTTTTATATTTGTATTTACTAACCATTTCCTTCAAATTGCATAAATTATCGTATGACATTGTGAATTTATCTTTTAAAGAAATATCCATCATGTTTTTAGAGTATTTTTTTTCTAAATATTCCTTAAGGCCATTTGATGCATTATGGAGCATTGCAAGATTTTCTGCACAAAGTTCAATTTCGATAGGGTTAGAAAAAGTCGCTTCTCTTCCTTGTAATAAATCCATTACAACGTATAAATTACCTTTCCATTGTATATAATTTAAACTATTTTTTAATTTATCAAAAGCAATAACATTATTATATTTCTTTTTTATATAATCTAAAGAGTCACTTATTATATTAATCCTATCTATATCATAATTTACTTTTTTTAATATTTTATTTCCTTCATCTGTATATAATAAGAAAACTTTTCTAAGTGGAACAACATCATTTATCTTAATTCCTAATTCTTTAAAAAAGTCTAAACTCAAATCATATTCACATAAAGTATTTTTATGTGCATATTTTATTTTTTTCATTTACTCACTCCTAACAAACTAAATCTCTATTTTCGAATATCCCTAAATTCATATTTCATTATTTTTTCAAATTCAATAGAATATTCTTCATATGTTTTATTGCTTTTAGCTTGCCTGTAGCGTTCCCAATTTTTTAAGAAATCTCTAGGATATATACATAATCCTTTTAAATAATTAATACTGCCATATGCTAAATGTGATGCTCTCACAAACAAATCTATTACTTCATTTTCATCTATATATAAATTTTTCTTCTGTATCTTCTTTATATACTTATACAAATCTTCTTCAATTAAGTTATATGAAATCCCCTTTAATGAACCTATTTCTAATTGTTCATTTTCTTTTCTTAGATTTCCATCATCAACTCTTCCTAAGCATATTTCTTTTCTATTCATACTTCTATTTATGATGCTTAGATAATTATCATCATAAATCTTATCTAAAGCTACACTAGCTTGATTTATCATATTCTTTCCTTCAAATATTAAAAATTTATCTATATCATTTTTATTTGTTTTCATAATCAGTTCGTTATAATCACGCTTTATTCTTTTTAATTGAACCTTATATCCTTCAACTTCTCTTCCTATCTTGCTTTCTATCCTGCTTAATCCGTCAAATTCACATTTCATCAATATTTTATGAATATCTATAATTAAATTAATTTGTCCCTTAATATCTTTTATATTAAAATCCTTTTTATGAGAAAAATATTTATTCGTAACATTTACATTTTCTTTATTTAGATTTTCAGTTATCATTATTACATCTATTTTAATCTCCTCCTTTAAAGTAAGTATCAATAAACTCTTCCCTGTCTTTAATATCATCTAAATATTTCTCAAGCTTATTAATAAAAAACTCCTCACCCCAAGGTTGCTGTTCCCAATATACTTGTATACCTAACTGCCAGAAACATTGTGGGAATCTAATAAATTCTCTAATTAAAGGCAATTCATAATTCTGTATATCATTTGCTTCTCTATATGATTCTAGTATTAAATCTGCTTTTTCTTTTTCCCACTTTCCATCTTTCATACTTCTGATCAATAGTGAAGATAAATCATGTAAATGTGAATCCAATATACAATAATCGAAATCTATAACATTAAAATTCCCATCATCATCAACAAGTATATTGTGATGTGCATAATCATGATGGCAAAAACCACCTTTAAATACTTCTTTCTGCATAGATTCAAAATAATTATTTCTACTAAGTCCTAATATACTTTCTTCCGCTCTCTTTATTTCTAAGTTAATATTTTCTAAGTATAATAAATCAAAATCAGATTTATATGCCTTTTGATTTATTCTTTTCTTAAAATCAAGTATCTCATCTCTTCTTGTACTAAAAACCTTTTCCCATGAAAACCACCCTATTCTTGGCTTCATCTTACGGTCTAATCTAAAATTTTTACTACATTCATGAAATTCTCCTAATTTAGTAGATATCCTACTTAATTCTATAGGATTATCATAATTACTTACTCTTGATGGTATCCATTTTGTCAAATAAACATACTTTCCATCCAAGCTACCGTATTCTTTATTGTCCTTATTTAAAATAAACTGAGGTATATTTTTGAATTGATTTTTCTGTAGATGCTTCATTGCAGATAAAATAAAATAGAAGTGAGAAAATTCATAGTTAATTACTTTAAGACAATACCCCCTATCCTCAGTGATTACCCTATAGCTGTTTTTCACTTTTTCTACATCTTTTACATTTAAACTATAATTTTTTTCAATATAATCCTTAATTCTAATTGTATCTATACATTCTTTCATAAATATTCCCACTAAAAATTATTCTTTTTATTATATGTCTATAAATATTTTATTGTGATTTATAATCACCAAAATAAAACCAGATTAATATTCTATACTAATGATATTATTTATGAGGTGTTTTATGAAGATTGCTATAGATGCACGTGGTGCTACCTTATATGAGGGTACAGGAATTGGTACTTATACAAATAATCTTCTCTCTGAGCTTCTATCATTATCTTCATCTAATGAATATACTTTATTTTGCTGTGGAAAATTTAATAATAAATTTGACTCTCAAAATTCTAATATAATATATTCATCTGGTAGACATGGTGGATTTTATGAGAACTGTTATATACCTAAAAAATTGAAAGATTTGGACGTCAAATTATATCATATTCCTCAAAACGGAATTGGTTTCGACTTTGATTCTGATATACCAACCATAGTTACTATCCACGATTTGATTCCATATCTTATGCCTGAAACAGTAGGAAAAGGATATTTAGAACGTTTCCTTCGAGACATGCCTAGAATAATACGAAATGCTTCTGGTATTTTAACTGTATCAGAATATTCAAAAAAAGACATATTAAAATATTTTAGTTTTTATCCTGAAGAGAAAATATTTGTAACTCCACTTGCAGCTAATTCAAACTATAAACCATTAGATAAATTAAAATGCAAAGCATTTATCAATAAAAAATATAATTTTGATAGTTCTTATATACTATATTTAGGAGGATTTAGTGCACGAAAAAATGTCTTTGGGTTAATAAACTCATTTGGAAATATATATAAATATTTAAATAATGAATATAAATTATTAATTGGTGGCTCATTAAAGGATGAAGGTGAAAAATTATTTAAATTTGTAAAAGATAAAGGCTTGCAAGATAAAATAATATTTTGTGGATTTGTTGAAGATAATATTTTACCTATTATTTATAATGGATGTGATACTTTTGTATACCCTTCATATTATGAAGGATTTGGTCTTCCACCACTAGAAGCAATGAGTTGTGGCGTACCAGTTATAACATCTAATATATCATCTATTCCAGAGGTCACTTCTGATAATGCACTTCTTATAGATCCTTATGATGATGATGACTTATCAGATAAGCTAGCATGCCTTCTTAATGATGATAATTTAAGACTTTCTCTTTCTAAAAAAGGATATGAGAGAAGTTTAAATTTTAGTTGGAACAAAACTGCACTTAATACACTAAATGCTTATGAGAAAATTTATGATCTTCTCGGAAAGTAAAAGAAGACTTTGGATAGTATCAAAATCCAAAGTCTTCTTTTATCTCTAAATATTTATTATAATCATTAATGGTATATGCCTTTTCTTCAATATTGCTTAATACGATTAATGGATTCTGACCATTAAAGTTATCAATAGGATTTTGTATATCCTTATCTTTATAAGTATATAGATAGCTTGAGAAAAAGTCTCCTGAACTTATATAATTTACAGTTTCTTTATTATTACTTAATACAAATATAATAAATTTATCAATTAATTTACTATTATCATTTTTTGTGTTCAATACATATAATTCTGTTCCTTTAGATGAGAAAAATTTATTTTTTCCTAGTCCATTGCTTGGAGGCGTAACTATTCTCCATTTCTCATCTGAATCAAGAGTTTCCTTTAGTCCATTAATTGATGATATCTTTCCTAGATATTCTTTATTGTTACTTCTATTTAAAATATTATTGTTATCTAATGCCTCTAACTGTGAATTTACATCTTCTTTTACTTTGTCTTTTTCCTTATCTAAATTTTGCATTATCAATAGATCTAATAAATCATAATAATCCTGATTAGTTGCATTTAATATTTTTACACTTTTATTACTTTTATTGTATATATCATTTCCAATTCTAATTACATCATCCCATGTGTTAAAATCATCACTTTTATACCCATATTCCTCTAACAAATCCTCTCTTAAATATAATCCCAGAGGTCTAGATGTTAACGGTACTCCTATTATTTTATTATTATCTTTAACTTGTTTAAGCCTATATGATGAAAAATTATTTGAATACACAGATAAAATTGTTTCGTCAGGATTATAATAATTAAATTTATCTAATCCTAATTTACTAAGCTCATATTCACTTGCTTCAAATATTTTTACATCATTTGATTTATCATTTTCCAAACTACTTTTTAATGAATTATAATCATCAATCTTATTAACACTAATACTAACTTTTTCATTAGACTCCATAAAGTTATTAGCACATTCCATTAAATAATTGTATGTATTCTCACTTGCCCAGATCTGTATAGTTCCCCTTACCTTATCATTTTTATTTGGTTCATTTAAATTTATGCTTATAATTACTATTAGAAATGCAATAAAAAAAATAATTCCATACCTAATTTTATTTTTCATAATTTATTTATACCTCAACCTTTATTTTCATATTTAAGAAATATAATCGCAATAATAACGCCAATTATTCCGCATAATAGCTTAGTTATCACATATACATTAAGCATACTTGGTTCAACTCCCGCAACATAACCAAGCTGCCCTCCAAATACATATGCTCCTCCTACTGAAAAAGCTGAACATATCACCTTTCCTTTGTAGTCTAATTTTTCAAAACTATCGAAAATAATTATTGCAGATGCCAAACTTCCTATTAATGCTAATATTGAGTCTTGATTTATTTTGACTCTACTTTCTATAAATTTTAGATACTTATTTAGAGCCTTTTTTATAAACTCAATCATTACATATGCTCCGCTCAAGAAGATAGCTATCTTTCCAACTGTTAATAGTACTTCCTGAATAGGCATTATATTCTTTAAAAGCTCTACCCCACATATAGATTTAACACCTTGAACTATTATTCCTATCATTCCTATGAATCTTATTATTTTTCCCAATAAATTGAATATAAAAACTGTCTGGCTTGTTTTAAATAGTATTCCCATTCCAATAAAGATTGATAATAAAATTATAGGAAGCAGATTATATATTATTTTTATAATTGATATTTTTAGCATCAAACCACCAACAAACAATCCTATTGGCATAGCAATAATACCACATAATATTCCCTTAAATAAACTATCAAGTTCTTCTTTCTTTACTAAGCCAATAGAAAGCGGAAGTGTAAAACTTATGGTACATCCTAATATGGATGATATTAATATACCTGAAAATATTCTCATGCTACTATCATTCGCTAAATTTGAACATAAATTATATCCTCCCATATCTACTGCTATTATGCTACCTAAAAAAATCGATGGATCTATCAATATTTTATTAGATATGGTTATTAGTACATTACTAATCTGATCTAATAAAAATGGAGTTAGCGACAGTATACCTATCATTGATAAAGCTAATGACCCCATGGATTTTATTCCAGCTTCAAATGATGAACCTAATTTAAATCTATTATCTTCTATATAATCAATAGCACCTATTACGAAAAATATAGACACTATGTATAACAATATACTTTCCATATATCCCCCTGTTTTATTAGCAGACTATTATTTTCAATAAATTAAGTATAACATAAAAAGTTCTCTTTAAAAGAGAACTTTTTATATTATATCAACTATACTGTTCTATTTTCACCTGCAGTTATTAATTAATCGTCACAGTCCTCATTACGAGAATTACGTCTTGAATTTCTTCCTTGAACACCTATGCATTTTCCTTCATAGCAAGATGCATTAATAGGTTCATATCTGATTGTTATATTATCTTTATAAATCTTCAACATATATTTTTGATTTGGACATAAAGGTCCTAACAAAAATTGTCCAAATTGATCTGTAAAAGTGTGAGTTAAAGGAACTAATCCTTTGTTACATACTTGTAATAATTTAACTACTGCATCAGCTACTGGATCTCCATTTTCATCAAGGATAGTTCCATAGATAACGCTTCTTCTTTCTTTATTTATTCTAATAACTGCATCAATTTGCTCATTTTCCTTTGGACATATAGAACATACGCTTACTCTTCCGCTCATTATTTTTACCTCCAAGTGTTTATTTATATTCATAAAATATGAATATATAATGGATTTTGTGAATAAGATTATTATTCTTCCATTTGATATTAATATATTCACTTTAACACTTATTGTGTAAAAAAATATAAAATTTATATTTGAAGAGATTTATAAATTTTATATGACATCTTTAACTATTAGCTATATGTTTGAAAATTTCTCATAAACTTCTACTATTTCTCTTGCTATATCAATAAATAGCATGACTGTCATTAGATGATCTTCGCCATGCATTAATAATAATGATATTTCATTATTCTCTTTCTCTTTTTCCCCTTGAATGATTGAACTTTGAGAATTATGTGCGTACCCTAGTTCTTCATTAGCTTTTTGTATCAATTTTTTAGCTTTTATATAATCATTGCTCTTTGCTGATGAAATTGCTTCCGCAGCATACATTCTAGCCTCTCCCGTATGCATTATCAAATTTAAAACCGTTTCTTCCATAATCTTCTCCCCTTTATTCCATAATACTAATTTTTTCCATAAAATGCAATAGAGTATATATTTTATACTCTAAAATATATACTCTATAATTTAATATAAGATTTTATTTACCTTCTTCTAATGTAACATTCAATTTGACATTCTTTCCATTTCTAACAACTTCAAGTCCTAAAGTATCTCCAGCATTTTTTGTTTGTTTAATTTCTTTTAATTTGTCAAGTGTAGTAGCAGATTTTCCATCGCATTTTACGATTATGTCTCCAACTTTTAATCCACCTTTTTCAGCTGGTGAAAATTCATCTACTGAGACTACATAAATACCTTCTTCTAAATCATATTGTTTTGCTGTATTAGCATCAATATCTCTTACTTTAATACCCAAATTTAATATAGGTTTTGATAAATCATCTATCTTATTTTTAACTTCATTTATTGGAATTGCAAAACCAATTCCTTCCACACTTGTACTTCCTGCTTGAGTTCCTATTTTCATTGAATTAATTCCTATAACTTCACCATTTGTATTTACTAATGGGCCACCGCTATTTCCTGGATTAATAGCAGCATCAGTTTGAATTAAATTAACACTCTCACCATTTTCAGTAGTTACTGTTCTATTACTTCCACTAATAACTCCTTTTGTAAGAGTCTGTGCGAAGTTTTTAGAAAGTGGAGTTCCTATTGCTATAACCTCAGCACCTGGATAAATTGCATCTGAATCACCTAGCTCTGCTACTGCAGGTACTTTAGTTCCTTCTTTAAGTTTTAACATTGCGATATCCTTTGTTTCTTCATAATTAACAACTGTTGCTGGGACTTCATCTCCTGTACTAAGTGTTACAGTAACTTCTGTTGCACCCTTTATTACATGATAATTGGTCAATATATATCCTTCTTCGTTGATTATAAATCCTGATCCTATTCCCTCTACTTCTTGTTCTTGACTAAAGAAGCCATAATTTACATCTTGAAGTCCTTTAGTAGAAACAATAACTACTGCTGGTGCAACTTTATTAAAAGCATCTGCTGCTGACATAGCATTATTGGTACTTGATACAAATGATTGAGGTACATAATTTGTTGTTTTTGAATTAAAACTTGATCTATTACTTCCAATCATAGAATAAGTTATTGCACTTCCAATAATTCCACCTATAAGAGATATTAAAATGCCTCCTGCAATGGTTCCAAATATTCTAGCACCTCTTCTTTTTTTCTTCTTCTTAGGCTCTTTTTCATCAAAGCAACTTCTCCACGCTACTTGCTCTCCGTCTAATACTGGAGAAGATTCAACATCTATAAAATTATTATCCTCTCTATTATTCATGCTAAAATCCTCCTATCTCAATAAATTCATCTTTTATTAAATTACAAGTTTTTTATAAAAATATAAATTTGAAAAACTTATGTTTATAATTACTTTATAATGTAAGTATAGAGTTATTATGTGTCAAACCAATGACAATATTTCATTGAAATAAAATAATTTTTAAATAATAAACTCCCTCTAATTGAGGGAGCCTATCATTCTTTATGGTTCATCTTTTGAATTTTCTTAGTATCTTTCAATACACTGCTTATACCATTTACTACTGTTTCAGGATCGGCCATAGAAAATGGAGTTTGTGTATCTTTATGTTTATATACGGTCGTAAACTTTTCATCACCCATCTTTTCAAGAATATTTTCTTTATCTTGACTTATTATATATAAAGGTTTATTAGACAAAAGTCCATCAGACTGACTATTTGAATTTATATTGTATAAATTCCCCAACTCATTTGAAACAGCCTGCCTATAATTTTTCTTATTTTTAAGTGCTGAAAATTCTTCTAATTTACTTTCTAATATATTTTCTTCAAAATATTTATTTTCTAATGTTAAACCAACCTTATCTAATATTGATGTTAATAAAAAATTCGAACCAACACTCTCTATCTTACTTCTATAATATTTAAATCTAATACTCTTTTTAAATTCATCACTAGCTGCTTTTTCTTCACTAATTGGATCTATTAAAACAACTGCTGCAACTGAGTCTGGATACTCAGCAGCAAAATTAGTCATAACTAAACTTCCATACTCTTCTCCAACAAGTATATAAGGGGCAGATGCACCTGATTTCTTTAAAAGGTTTTTCAAATCTTCTGCTTGCTCCTTAGGAGTTCTGGCATTGCCGCCATCATTGAAACCATATCCTCTACGATTATATACAAATGTTTGAACATCCTCTTTTTCTTCTAGTACATCACAAACCTTATCCCATTCAAACATAGTATTTCCTATGCCACCATCAAAGACAACAGTATATTCTCCACCGCCTTTTAATTTATATTCCATTCTCTTTCCATCTACACGAACATACTTAAATTTTGATTTTAATCTAGTATTATCAATTAGATTTATACATTGTTGAATTACTAATCCTGCAAGCAATAAAGATAATATACCAATAACAATTCTTTTTACTATTATGACCAAACCAACTTTTTCCTTTTTCATTTTATATAATCCATTAGAATGTGGTAGTAAATTCATATGCCTCACCTAGCCTTCAACTAATTTTAAATTTGGTTTAGCGTTGATATCTAAATTACCTTCTAATTTTTTATCATAATTAAAATATGCTGCACTCGCTATCATAGCAGCATTATCAGTACATAATATAGGTGATGGAAATAGTATCTTTATTCCCCTTTTCTCACCTTCTGTTATTAATCTTTCTCTTAAACAACTATTTGATGCAACTCCTCCTGCTATAGCAATTTTATTAACCTTTTCCATTTTACAAGTTAAAAAAACATTATCAGATAATACATCTACTATTGCTTTTTGAAAAGATGCCGCAACATCAGCTTTATTTACTTCTATATTCTGCATCTTAGCTTTATTTAAATAATTAAGAACAGCTGATTTAACTCCACTAAAAGAAAAATCTAATGTTTGTTCGTGGAACTTTGCCTTAGGAAATTCTATTGCATTCTCATTTCCTTCTTTAGCTAGTTTATCAATTTTAGGTCCTCCTGGATATCCAAGACCTAATGCTCTTGCCACTTTATCATATGCTTCCCCTGCTGCATCATCTCTTGTCTGACCTATAACTTCAAATTTATCATAATCTTTAACATATACTATAAAAGTATGCCCTCCAGAAACCACTAAAGAAACAAATGGTGGTTCTAAATCTTTATGTTCAATAAAGTTAGCGCATATGTGCCCTTGTATATGATTAACAGGTATAAGTGGTTTTTTAGATCCTAGTGAAAGACCTTTAGCATACTGCAATCCTACTAAAAGCGCACCTACAAGGCCTGGTCCATATGTAACTCCTATTGCATCTACATCTTCTAATGTCAAATCCGCTTCTTTTAATGCTGCTTTTACTACACCATCAACAGCCTCAATATGCATTCTTGATGCAACTTCTGGTACTACACCGCCAAATTTTTTATGAGTATCAATTTGAGATGCTATGACATTAGAAAGAACATTTCTTCCATCAACAACTATTGCTGCTGCTGTCTCATCACAGCTAGATTCAATTCCTAAAATTATTTTTTTCTCCATTAATTTATACCTCTTTTATTAATCTATATTAATAACTATAAAATTTCATTTTTAAATTATCTAAATAAAATATACTCTATTACGAAATAATATTAAATATTTTATTTTCTAACACTAAAATATTATACTTTATATATATATCATTATCAAATTCTTATTATTGTATAAATTAAATATATATTGTATATTTTACTTAGAAAATGAACTTAAGGAGTATTTTAATGACTAATTACGCTAAAGTTATTGTTAAAGGGTCACCAATAACTAAATCAAATTTTAAATTACATAACACCAACGGACGTGCTATACTGCCTGATAATTCTGGTAGTTATCATGATAGATATGCAATATATGAACAAGAAATAGCACTGATTGCAAGGAGTCAAAATCCTGATATTGTTTTTACAGAAAGTTTAATTGCCGTTTTAAAAGTTTATTATAAAAGTGAAAAACGTCATCCTGATACTATAAATATTACTAAGAGTATATTTGATGGAATAGAAAAAAGCGGACTTATAGTTAATGATGCTCAAATTACAAAAATTATTACTGAAGAGTATTATGATAAAGAAAATCCTAGATTTGAATTGGAGCTATTTTCCGAAAGCCAATATGATTTAAATTTTCATATCAATAAAAAAATTAATCCTAGTAAACCAAAACTTTATACTTCACTAAAGAAAACTATTAATAAATTAAAAAAGAAAAATGATAATATTGAAGAAAATTTATCTTCTGAAAATAAATGTAGCATTTGTAATAAAATCATTATCACAAATGACTATATTACAGCAGATAATAAAAAGACTATAATATGTAAAAATTGTTTTAAAAAATTATTTTAAAAAGGATATGATTACTATGAATACTTCAACTGATATTGTCTTCTTTGGTGATAGCTTAACTTTTGGATATGGTGTTAAAAAACAAGATTGCTGGGTCAATAAAATTATTATGACATGTAATCTCAAAGGAATCAACAGTGGGTGTAATGGAGATACTACGGCATCAATGCTTTCAAGATATGATAAAGATGTCTTGTCGTATAATCCATCTAAAATTTTTATAATGGCTGGAACAAATGATCTTATGATGGGGAGAAGTGTAAAATCAATTATAGCAAATATTGAATTGATGATTAAAGATGCCCTCTCATTAAATCATAAAGTAGTAGTTGGTATTCCCCCAGTGATCTTAGGAGACATGGCATATTTATTGTTTTCTCAGTGCTCAATTTATGATTATGTTGAAAAGGAACTCCCTAATTTAAGAAGTTCCCTAATTGAATTATGTTCTAAACATAATATTTCATATATAGACTTTTACAATCTTACTTTAAATAAGCCAGATTTATATCTAGATGGTATTCATTTAAATTCTAAAGGTAATCTTTCTATGTATGAAGCTTCCATTGACTACTTTATTTAATATCAAAAGGTGCAGCTAATTAGTGTAATTTGATTTTATATAGTTAGCTGCCTGTTCACCACATTCTATACCATTATTATCTTTAAGGGCAAATGCCTTTTCTCCATACACTACATTTCCACATGCAAATACCCCATTTTGAGATGTACTATAATCTTTACTTATAGTAATTAAATTCTCATCTGGCATTAATATTTTTGCTTTTTTTGCTAAAGCATCGTCTGGTTCAAAGTTAACTGTTAATAATAATGCATCGCATTCAATCTCAGATACTGAATTATCTTTCAAATTCTTAATCTTCACTTTTTGTATTCTATCTTTTCCACTTACTTCAATAATTTTTGAAGAATCGACTATAGGTATATTAAAACCTTCAATAATATCTTTTATTTCTTCATTTATTATTTCATCACAACTTTTTTCAAGGACAACACATTTAACATTTCCACCTTCTATTAATAATCTTCTAGCTAAAATAAATCCCCATTTATTCTTGGCTAATATAATGCTATTTCTTCCTGGAAGATATCCTTCAAAATTTATAATTCTATGAGCTTCTCCAACTGTTTGTATTCCTACAAGCTTCTTAGTCACAAGCATTATATCTCCAAAATATCTTTCTTTAGCACCCATTGCAAATATTACTGCTGTTCCCTTCACATCAGTTACTCCGTCTTCCGAATTTACATATGTGATTATGTTATCCTCTGTTATATTTAATGCTGTTGTATTTAAAAGAACATCTATACTACTTTTATCTATACTTTCATCTATATATTCTATATATTCAGGACCAGTAACTTCTTTTCCTAATATCTTCTTTCCAAATCCATTATGTATAAATTGGTTTATAAGTCCACCTACAAACTCCTCTCTTTCAATTAATAATATATTTTTTATTCCTTTATTAGCTGCTCCAATAGCCGCTGTCATTCCTGCTATACCGGCTCCAATTACTATAAGATCATAGCTCTTCATTTCCTATCCTCCAAAACTTTTTCTAATTTTCTCTATATTTCTTTATATTTATATAAGATTTTATTAATAAACAATTAATTTACTTTGAAGTATTTATAAATTACATATATAATTATATTATAACTATTTTTTTAATAAATTTATTGAATGGTGGTAAATATGGGTATTAATTTTAACATGCATTTATTTTCATTAATTCTTTATGGTTCTGGTATTCTAGGAATTCTTATATCATTTTTATTTATAATTCTAGCAATAAAAAAGAACACAAAAACATCTTCAGTATTAGTAGTAATAATGTTTGTTCTTTCAATAACATTATTGACAAGTGGGACATGCTTTAAATTAGTCGATAGAAAAAAATCATCTTCTAATGATATTGTTATAGAAAATTTAAATTCAGAAAATAATCTCGAAAGTATTGAATCTAAAAAACCTTCATATGATGATTTAAAACTTAATTATAAATTGGGTTCATCATATAATGATTCACAAAAGTCCGCTAATATTACTATTAAGAATTCATCTGATTCTACATTTTCTGGTGAAATAAATCTTGATTTTATAAGTCTAAATGACCAGAACCTAGATTCATTAACTCTAAAAGTTAAAAATCTTTTACCTAAGAAATCATATACTTCAGATGCAATTGTTAATAATCAAGTTTCAAAAATAAAATATTCATTCTCCGGTGAATTTAATAATAGCGAAAATATACAATCACCTTATTCTATAAGTAAAATTTCTACTGGCAATAATTTCGTAAGAATTAATGTTTTAGTTAATGATACTTCTAAAGATCATTTAGAACAAATTTGTAATGTTATTGCCTCAGAATATATGAATACAAATTTTAAAGGCATCTTAATTTATTTCTATTCTGAAAATGCCTCTAAAGATCTTAATTTTGAAAACGTAGTTGCTGATTACTATTTAAATATCAGTACTAAAACTTCAAAGTTTACTTATTATTAAAATTAAATTTTCCACTTTAGATTATTTCAAAACAATCTAAAGTGGATTTTTTTCTATCTATATAATTAACTTTTTATTTTCCAGCAATTGATAATTCTTTTACTATAATTGAAGGAGAGCCTATGCTGCTCATAGGGAATTTCAAATCGCATCCTACTTCTTCTATATCTTTTAATAATGTAAAGAAATTTCCCGCTATTGTTATTTGCTCAACTGGGAATGTCTTTTTACCATTCTCTATCATAAACCCCTTAGCTGCTAGTGAAAAATCTCCTGTTACAGAACTTGCTCCTGAATGGAGTCCAGCAAATTCTGTTATAATAACTCCATCTTTCACAATTTCACATAATTCATCAAATGTTTTTTCACCTGGCTTAATATAAAAGTTTGTTTCACTTACACCAACTGTAGATGCATATGAACTCTTAAATCCATTTCCTGTAGACTTAACTCCTGCCTTATTAGCAGTTTTTAAATTATATAGTAATGTATTTAACTTACCATTTGTAACAATTTCTTTAGTATATGTTGCAACTCCCTCATCATCAAATGAACAAGTTCCAAGACCATCCTTTAAATGTGGATCATCAATTAAAGTTACAATATCAGATGCTATTATTTCGCCTTCTTTACCTTGTAATAAAGATAATCCCTTTTGTGCCTGTTCTGAATTAAATATTGAAGAAAATGTTCCAAGTAATGAAACCATAGCTTCATTATTTATTATTATTTTATAATTTCCTGAAGGTATACTCTTACCTCCAATTCTTGAAGTAGCTTCTTCAATTGCCTGCTTAGCTAATTCATCTGGTTTTATATCATCTAATTTTTGTGCCAATACATATCCCATACCATCATATTTTTCTCCATCTGCCTCAATGATAGGAATTACATATGCACTTAAACTATTTCTTTCATTTTTCAAATTAAGTCCTTTAGAATTTATTATTCCATATGTTGATTTTCCATAACCTATTGCACAACTACTAAAATTTATTACTTTATCACATTGTTTTTTACATTCTTTTTCCATTTGAAGAGCTAATTCTATATATTTATCTGGATTAATACCTTCGAGTTCTTTCTTAAAACAATCAATTTCTTTATATTCCTTATCTCCCTCATATATAAATTTAACATCATCATTCTCTATAGTAAGCGCAGCACTTTTTGCATTTTCTATAAGTGTCTTTATAGCTTCTTCATCTAAAATTTCACTATAAGAATATCCCATTTTACCATTTATTTTTCCTCTAAATGAAAGGCCAAAAGCAGTATTTAATTTATATTTTTCAACTTCGCCTTCATAAATATTTATGCTTAAGCTTTCTCCATCAGCATAATATATTTCATATTCTTCAAATCCAGCCTTATTAGCTTCTTCAAATAGTTTCTCTTTAAATAAATTAAACTCCATTTTTATCTACCTCCCACTGTCATTTTTTTAACTCTAATCATAGGCTGACCTACATTAGTTGGGATACTTCCTGATGAGGAACCACACATACCTTGAGCTAATTCTAAATTATTTCCAACCATATCTATATCCATAAGGACTTCACTGCCTTTTCCAATTAGGCTGGCTCCTCTAACTGGCTCTTGTATAACTCCATTTTTAACTAAGTATCCTTCTTGAACAGCAAAGTTAAATTCACCAGTAACAGGGTTTACAGAGCCTCCCCCTAGTTTCTTAGCATATAAACCATCATCTATAGACTTGATTATATCATCTGGATTATCAGTTCCAGCTGCAATATAGGTATTAGTCATTCTTGATGTAGGCTGATATTTATAACTTTGTCTTCTTGAGCTGCCTGTTGCTTCCATCTTCATACGTCTAGCATTCAATTTGTCTATCATATATCCTTTTAATATTCCATTTTCAATTAGCACATTCTTTTGAGTTTTATTTCCTTCATCATCTATATTTAATGATCCCCATGCATTTGGAATAGTTCCATCATCAATTGCAGTTACTTTGGTTGATGCAATCTGCTCACCTAATTTATTTGCAAAAACTGAATTTCCTTTAGCTACTGCTGTAGCTTCTAAAGCATGACCACATGCTTCATGGAATATAACTCCTCCAAAGCCATTATCAATTGCAACAGTCATATTTCCAGCAGGACAATTCTTTGCATGAAGCATAGTATGAGCAATTCGTGCAGCTTCTTTTCCATGATATGCTGGATCTATTTTATCGAACATTTCTATTCCCATACATCTTCCTGGACCTTCAAATCCTGTTTGGTTTTCATCTCCTTTTGAAGCTATAGCACTAACACCTAATCTAGTTCTAACCCTTTTATCTTCTATATATAATCCTTCACTATTTGCTATTAATATATTTTGTTCTTTATCTGCATAGCTTGCAACTACTTGGGATATTTCATTACTGAAACTTTTTGCCGCATTATATGCTTCTCTAGCTATCTTTATTTTTCTTTCGTAAGATGTATCTTTAGGATAATATATTATTGGATGTATACTATTTATTTTTCTTTCATTTAATACTATACTTATGTCTTCTTTTACTTCTCCTAAAGCTAATGCAGCCTTATAAGCTGTTTCTAATAGACTTTCTAAACTATTATTATTTGTATAAGCATAAACACTCTTAAACCCTTTGAATATTCTTATTCCTATACCATAAGTTCTACCACCTATAGCATCATCAACCTTTCCATCAACTAATGATATGGAATTGCTGATTGAATCATCTTCAAATATTTCTGCAAAGTCTCCATCTGTTACTAAACACTTGGCGAGAACTTTTGATGCAACATCTTTTGATAACATAAACTCCCATTATAAGCATAATCGTATATATTGCTTATAATGGTCTTCACCTCCTCATTTTTAATTAATATATTGGGATATCGCACAAACTAGAATTTGTAATGTAAATATAAAGCATTACGAATTATTAAGTGCAACAGCCCCATTACTTATATTTCTTTATTATTAATAATATATAAATAGATTTATAAAATATCTATACTAATGTATATTTTACCTTATCAATTTTATATACTAATATTTTATCATTTGTTAATGCTATATTCTATTATTTAATATATTTTAGTTTCGTATAAATATGTGGCTCTATCTAGCACACATTTATATTATTAGTATATCTTACTTATCGTATAGTTCTAAATTCATATCCATTATCTTTCAAATATTTTATTACCATTGGAAGTGCTTTTACAGTTTCTTCTTTACTATATGTATCATGCATTAAAATAATTGCTTTTTCTTTATCTCCTAATGTTTTAATAACATTATCTAAAAGCTCATCAGCATTTTTCTTTTTTCCCTCCGCATCTTTTGAAAGTGAATTCCAATCAACCTGATAATATTGATTACTCTTTAAAACTTTATCTAAGCATTTCATATTTTTCCACGACATATGTCCGCCAGGACATCTTATTACTCTTGTTGAAAACTTATCGCCTAAGACTCCCTTTAATATAGAATTTGTTTTTTCAATATCACTAATAAAATTATATACATTTACGCTGCTATTAGGATATAAATAATCATAATTATGTGAATATGTATGATTTCCTATAGAATGTCCTTCTCGAGCCATACGCTTTATTATTTGCTGATTTTTTTCACTTCCTTCAACAGATCTTCCTATAACAAAAAATGTGGCCTTTATATTTTCTTCTTTCAATATATCTAATATTCTACATGTAATTGTTTCTGATGGTCCATCATCAAAAGTTAGATATGCCACTTTTCTTCCATCTGCGCCTTTAGGCATTTCTCCTATACTCTGTTCATATAGATATTGTGATAACAATGATATATCATCTGCAAACGGATCTCCTTCATACGAAAAATAGTTTTTAATATTTTCAGACTTATCTTGCTTTACTTTAGAGTTGTTTTCACTTAATGAATTATTTTCTGTCATTTCAGTTGTAACTTCATTCCCTGCATATACTTTTATAATGAAATAATTATTATAACAAAGAAAACTTATTAAATTTATGCAGATAATTATTGTGATTTTCATTTGATTTAAACTTATTTTTCTTTTCATTTCACTTACCCCATATAAAATAGATTTTTTATAATATATTTTAATAATAGTTTCTACATATTCTTAATAGATATGTGGATAAGTTTAATTTTCTTAAATATTTTTTCAGCGCATTCTGGATTTTCTGAGCAAGCCTTTGAAAAGTACAGACGCATATAATTTATTTTTTATTCTTTAGGCATTATGATTACTCTATTACAATATTCTCAAAAATAACTTACTCATAGATTCTCCATCAATATAATTTTCTAAAGAATAAAAAATACAAGTCATTAATTTAATAACTTGTACATCTAATATCACTTTATAGTTCTAAATTCATATCCTTGCTCTTTTAAATAATCTATTATTTCTGGTAAAGCCTTTGCCGTTTCTTCCTTTCCATAATTATCATGCATTAATATAACTGCCTTTTCTCTTCCAGATACACTTGATTTTACTTCTTCTAATAATTGCTCTGATGATTTATATCCACCTTCGGCATCTTTAGACAGTGAATTCCAATCAATATGATAATATCCTTTTTCTTTTAATATATCATTTATTCCATCTTTATCTTTCCAAGACATATATCCGCCTGGAAACCTAATAGCTCTAACAACAAAGTCTTCACCCAATACAGCTTTTATTGATTTATTTGCTTTTTCTATATCGTCCATAAAATTTTCTACATTTATTATTCTATTTGGATATAGATAACTATAATTATGTGAATATGTATGATTTCCTATAGAATGTCCTTCTGAAACTTCTCTTTTTAATATGTTTTTTGATTCTTCGCTAGAATCTATTGAATTACCTAAGACAAAAAAAGTAGCTTTTACATTTTCTGCTTTTAATATATCTAATATTTTAGGAGTCACAGTTTCTGATGGTCCATCATCAAAGGTTAAATACACAACCTTCTTTCCATCTGCTCCATCTGGCATTAATCCCATTTGTTGTTGATAAAGATACTTTTCTAAAAATGCAACATCATCTGCATGTGAATCTTTACTTATATCTTCATCTGATGATTTACTCTCTCCACCAAAACTTGTTTCTGCATTTGCAGTGGCTAAATTCCTGAATAATTTTAATGCTATATTAGCACTAACTCCCATCACAATAATTCCCAAAAGCATGAACAATATAATAAAATTAAACATATATCTATTCTTTTTCCGAATCATTTTATTTCTATTAGATCTTGTTCCCATTTTTAGAAACCCCCATAATGTTATGAAATAAATAATTCATAAATTTTTGTATATAAATATCTATAAAACAAAAAAAGCCGATACAATCGACTATGAATATAAAAAAAATGGCTCCGCGAAGAGGACTCGAACCTCCAACCTATCGGTTAACAGCCGAGTGCTCCACCATTGAGCTATCGCGGAACATTGTTTTGAAAGAATTTTATTCCTTCAAAATTGCATATAATCATGTATTACAACTTAATATTGGTCAAGCCCTCGACCTATTAGTATCAGTCAGCTAAATACGTTACCGCACTTACACCTCTGACCTATCAACCTTGTAGTCTTCAAGGGGTCTTACTAGCTTATGCT
>NZ_LN890326.1 GCF_001458595.1 Clostridium neonatale | reverse complement strand
GCATAAGCTAGTAAGACCCCTTGAAGACTACAAGGTTGATAGGTCAGAGGTGTAAGTGCGGTAACGTATTTAGCTGACTGATACTAATAGGTCGAGGGCTTGACCAATAATTAAGTTGTAATACATAATTATATGCAATTTTGAAAGAATAATCTTTCAATAAAACTCAATCAGTAAAATTGATGAGTACTACTTTCTAACAAGATCTAAGATTTTGTAAAATTAAGTATCTCGTAATGATGGCGTAGAGGTAACACTCCTTTCCATTCCGAACAGGACAGTTAAGGTCTACAGCGCCGATGGTACTGCATGGGAGACTGTGTGGAAGAGTAGGACGTTGCGAGGTTAATGGCTCGATAGCTCAGTCGGTAGAGCAGAGGACTGAAAATCCTCGTGTCACTGGTTCGATTCCAGTTCGAGCCACCATATATGGCGCTATAGCCAAGTGGTAAGGCAGAGGTCTGCAAAACCTTTATTCCCCAGTTCAAATCTGGGTGGCGCCTCCAAAAAAAACCTTGAAATATTTCAAGGTTTTTTGTTATTTTAGCAGATATATTAAGATTTAAATATATAAAAAGGATATGTTTTACTAAAGCATATCCTTTTTATATAGTATAAATGCTACAACTGCGCATATAGCAATTGTTAATAATGTTATAATTAAGAATCCATTTGGATCGCCCTCTGAAATTGGAAGCGTTATATTCATACCAAATATTCCGCTCATTATCGTTGGTATAGCCATTAATATGGTTACAGATGCTAATACTTTCATAACAATATTCAAATTATTAGATATTACAGAAGCAAAGAAGTCCATTGTACTAGCTAATATATTACTGTAGATTTCGGTCATTTCTATAGCCTGTTTATTCTCTATAATTACGTCTTCTAAGACATCTTTATCTTCTTCATATTTTTGCATTAATTCTAGTTTTAACATTTTTTCTAATGTAATTTCATTAGCTTTTAAAGATGTAGAAAAGTAAACTAATGATTTTTCAAGTGAATGTAACTGAATAAGTTCTCTATTTTTCATAGATTTATGAAGCCTTTTTTCAATCATTAGACTTTTTTTATCTATTTGTCTTAAATATAATAGATAGTAAGTTGATATTCTATTTAAAATTTGCAATATAAATCTTGATTTTTTAAATGTATAGAATGATTTTATTTTTTGATTAACAAAATCTGAAAGTATTCTACTATTTTTTAAACATACTGTTATTATTTGTTTATCTGTATGTATTATTGCTAATGGATAGGTATCATATGTTAAAGAGTTATCTTCCATTTCGGTAAAAGGAATATCGACTATAACCAATAAAGATCCATCTTCAAAATCAATACGAGAAGTTTCTTCATCATCAAGAGCCGAATTAAGAAAATCTATAGGAACTCCTGTTTTTTTTGATATTAGTATCAATTCTTCATCAGAAGGAGCTATTATATTAATCCAGCATCCATTTTCTATGTTGTCTAATGTATTTAAAACAGGATTATTTTCACCAATGCTTTTATAAATTTTAATCAAAAGAGCACCTCCTTGCGAATATTAGCAATGCTATATTAATTATACTATTATAAATTCGTTTGTAAACTGTTTTTAATGTTAAGAAAAATCCCATCAATCAAGTATATTAATTGATTGATGGGATTCGCTTGTTTAATTAGATTGAGAAAAGAATTCTTGCTTTACTTCTAATAATAAATTCTCGTTTTTAATTAGATCTATCCCTGTATAAGCAAGAGCTTTTGCAGATATAATACATTGATTTAAAGCGTAATCAGAAATAGTTGCTTTAGCGAAATCTATACTTCCATATTGTATAGTATCATCTTCTACTATAGATATATATGGATGAATTGTAGGAACTTTATGACTCACATCACCAATACTTAATCCTGCATATATATTTTTAGGTGGATTAATATTTATAATTCCACTTTCTTTTAAATTATGACTAAATAGTCGATTTAAAGTATGATTTGTAATTAACTCTTTATTTGGCTGTTCATATAAGAAAAAATTATTTTCTATACCTGTCAGTTCTGCAACGTATTTTACAATTTGTTTTATATGCTCATTTCCATATGATGCCAACTTAGAGGTTCTAGCTCTTATATAACATTTAAGTTCAGTCTCAGATGGAATAAATAAGGGGGTATTACCGCCATTAGAGATTACATAGTTTATTTCTAGTCCTTCAGGAAGACCTTTTTTGGTTGAATTTAAAATATTTATAGTTAAAAGTGCTGCATCTAGTGGGGTAAATGCGCTTCTATTTAAAAAGTGAAGATTTTTTGTTCCAATAAATTTTATACCTATTGGAATTATTGATGAAGAGGAACCACTTTCGCATGTTATTATATCTGGATGAACTTCCATGACAACATCTATATCTTCGAAGGTATCTTGTTTAACCATAGTTCCTTTACTTCCACCAAAATATTCACCAGGACAGCCAATTAATATAACAGATCCACCAATTTTATTAATAATATGGCCTAATGCAAGTGCGGCAGAAGCAGAAATCGTTGCAGTTAAATTATGACCAGTTATATGTCCAACATTTTCTATAGCATCATATTCACATAGATAGCATATTTTAGGGTACTTATCACCTTTCTGTGCAAAAAAAGCATTATTAATATCTAAGAAGTTCTTTTGTATATTAAAATTATATTTACTTAATAAATTACAGATATACTCACTAGAATTATGCTCTTTATAACTTACTTCAGGATTGTTATAAAGATATATACATAGATCATGGATATCTTTTTCACAGCTATATAAAAAGGAATTAATTTCTTGTTTCATTACTTCATAAGCTACAAATAGTTATAATCTATTTAATAAGAATACATTGAAAAGCAGATTATATAATATGTAGCATTCTCCTTTCATATGTTTTTATGATAATAGTATCTCCAAATTTAAAAAAATTATTGATTATTATGGGCAATATAAAGTGAGCTGTATTAAAAAATTAAGATTGGACAAAATCTTAATATATTTAAGGATATTTATAAAATTTAAATGTAACATAGGTTTAAAATAATATTTTAAAAAAAGGAGATATAATAAAATGAAAGATTTAAATAATAATTGTTTTTTATGTGGTATTTATAATAGTAATGGTATAATGTTAAATGAAAAACATATATGTGAAAAATGTGAAAAAGATATTGTTAATAGTCATGTAAAGGAACAAACATATGATTACTATTTAAAAATGATAAAAAGAATATTGTTTGATAAAAATATAATTCAGTGAGGTTGCTTATGAAAAAAGGTTTATTTATAGTATTTGAAGGTGGAGATGGATCAGGCAAAAGTACTGCTATAAATTCAATATATGATTGGTTTGTTGAGAATAAAATAAAGTGTATAAAAACAAGAGAACCAGGTGGGATAAAGATTGCAGAGGATATAAGACAAGTCATATTAGATAGGAATAATACTGCTATGGATGGAAGAACAGAAGCATTATTATATGCTGCAGCCAGGAGACAACACCTAGTAGAAAAGGTCATACCTGCATTGGAAGATGGAGTTGTAGTACTTTGCGATAGATTTGTTGATTCATCACTAGCATATCAGGGTTATGCTAGAGGTTTAGGAATAGATGCGATTATGAGCATAAATGAATTTGCTATTGAGGGATATATGCCTGATATATCTATATTATTTGATATAGATCCTAAAATAGGATTACAAAGAATAAATAATAACGATAATAGAGAAATTAATAGACTAGATTTAGAGAAGATAGACTTTCATGAAAAAGTTAGAGAAGGATATGAAATTATATATTCTAATAATAAAGATAGAATGATTAAAATAAATGCAGAGAAAAGTAAAGAACAGATAGCGGCTGAAATAAAAAATATAATAATATCTAAGTTAGATACAAAAATTAGCTTAAATATATAAAAATTATCTATTTGTGGTAAAATAAATATAATAATATATTTGAGAGGTTGGGGATGTAGAATGAAATTAATAATTTCTATTGTTCAAGATGAGGATGCATCAGACGTTATTGAAGCGCTAACAGATGAAAATTATAGAGTAACTAAATTAGCAACTACTGGAGGGTTTCTTAAATCGGGTAATACAACATTGATGACAGGTGTTGAAGAAAATCAGGTTAATGATGTAATTGAGATCATAAAAAGGATTTGTAAGAAAAGAAAAGAGCTTTTAGTTGCTCCTACGACTTTAAATGGAAGTGAAGCGGGTTACATGCATCAGTATCCAGTAAAAATTAATGTAGGAGGAGCTACACTATTTGTATTAGATGTAGATCAATTTATAAAAATATAATATTAGGAGAGATAGGCATTGAGAAAAATAATTGGGCATCAAATGATTAAAGGTGCAATAAATAAAAGAAATATAAATGGTTCATTTTCTCATGCAAATTTAATTATAGGCAATGATGGAATTGGAAAAAGTATAATAGCTCAATATTTAGCTAGTAAAATACTAAAGGGATTAGATTTCATTAATAGCGTTGATATTGTAAAATATTATCCTTCTTCCAATACATTTGGTGTAGATGATGTTAGAAAAGTAATTGAAGAAGTAAATAAAAAACCTTATGAGGGCAATAGAAAGGTTATTATAATGTATAAGTGCGATAAAATGACTGCACAAGCTCAGAATGCATTATTAAAAACTATAGAAGAGCCACCAGATGGTGTATTTCTAATTTTGTTAAGTGATTCATTAGAGCAAATTTTAGAAACTGTACAATCACGATGCCAAATATATAAACTAACGCCATTATCAAAAGATGAAATTTTAGAGTATATAGATGAAAACTATAAAAGCTTGAATTTAGAAGAAAGACAATCAGCGATAGCCTATAGTACAGGTATTCCAGGCAAAGTAGATAGATTTATAAAAGATGAAAAATTAAAACAATTAAGAGATTTATGCATAGAATTATTTGATGATATATTGGCTAGAAATAAAAAAATAGTTATTAAATATCAAGAAGCATTTAATAACTTGAAAGATGAGAAAGCTGATTTATTAGATATATTGCTTCTGTATATTAGGGATTTATTAGTTTTAAAAGAATTAAATAAAATCGAAAGAATCATTAATATTGATAAGGTAGAAAAATTAGAATTAATATCAAGAAAGATATCTTATAAAAAATTAAGTAATATGTTAGAATACATAAAAGAGGCAAGAATAAATTTTAATAGTAATTCAAACTATTCGATGACTATAAGTGTGCTGCTTATGGGATTTGCGGAGGTATAATTAATGATAAAGGTTATAGGAGTAAGATTCAAGAAGGCTGGAAAAATATATTATTTTAGTCCTGAAAAATTTAACATAATAAAAGGAGACTATGTAATTGTAGAAACTGCACGAGGCGTTGAATTTGGAGAATGTGTAATAGGAATAAGAGAAGTATCAGAAGAAGATATAATTTCTCCATTAAAAAGTGTAATAAGAATTGCAGATGAAAAAGATATATTAAAACATAAAGAAAATAAGGAAAAAGAAGAAGAAGCATTAAGTATTTGTTTAAAGAAAATAGAAGAGCATGAACTTAATATGAAGTTGATAGATGTTGAATATACATTTGATAACCATAAAGTAATATTTTATTTTACAGCTGATGGGCGAGTTGATTTTAGAGAGTTAGTTAAAGATTTAGCAACTATATTCAAGACAAGAATAGAATTAAGACAAATTGGAGTAAGGGATGAAGCTAAAATGATAGGCGGACTTGGACCATGTGGTAGACCAATGTGTTGCTCTAGTTTCTTAGGGGATTTTGCATCAGTATCAATAAAGATGGCCAAGGAACAAAATCTTTCACTTAATCCGACTAAGATTTCAGGTATTTGTGGCAGACTTATGTGTTGCTTAAATTATGAGCAAAGTACATATGAGGATATAAGAAAAAGATTACCTAAAGTAGGGGCTATAGTTAAAACACCATATGGAAATGGTGAAGTTACTGGAAACTCAATAGTAAAAGAAATAGTTAAAGTTAAATTAAAAAAAGGCGATGAAGAAGTTATTGAAGAATACGGTATATCAGATATAGAACTTATTTCCGGAGAATATGAGGATACTGTAGATGAATCAAATATAAAGTTAGAGATAGAGTCAGAAGAAGATAAAAAATTAATAAAAGATCTTTTTAGTGAAAAATAGGAGGATATTTTGTGAAATCTATTATTAAGATTTTAAATATGGAATCTGAAAAAGATGTAAAGTTAATTCAAAATGCTATAGTAAATAATTCAGGAATAATTGCGATTCAAGTATCTTTGCAAAAAAAAGAAATAGTTGTAATATATGATTCAATATATTTAAATGAAGAAAAAATTATTAATACCATAGAAGATTTAGGATATATAGTTATATAGGATGTGAAAATAAATTAACACCTTTATTGTAAATAAAATACTTTTAAAACAAGAGAATACGTGATAAAATGTAATTGGTTAATTACAACAATTTATTAGGAGGTGTTTAATATGGCATTTGTTATTAATGATTCATGTGTTAGCTGCGGAGCATGTGCAGCTGAATGTCCAGTAAATGCTATAAGCCAAGGAGATACTCAATTTGTTATTGATGCAGATACTTGCATAGATTGTGGAAACTGTGCTAATGTTTGTCCAGTAGGAGCTCCTTGCCAAGAATAATATTACATGGAATTGCCTTAACGTAGAAAACATGACTTTATGTTTTATTGTCATGATGACTGTAATAAGGTACTTAATTAAAATAAGGACATCACTTTTAGTGATGTCCTTATTTTAATTATTAATGATAAATACTTAACAATATAAATATAACTTTAATAATTAATTTAATTTACATATATTCATCAAAATAATATTAGACTGATATTTAGAAGTTAAAATATTAGTATCTAAGCTTGATGAATTAATTTTATTGATATATTTATTAGAGAATATAAATTTATCTAAATCATCTAGTGGAATGGAACTATCTAGAGTTCTATATTGCATAGGAATTATATATTTAGGTAAAATTAATTCACAAAGTTTTGAAGCTTCATAACCATCTAAAGTGAATTTTCCTCCTATAGGTATAAATAATATATCAATTCCTTGTAATTTATCTAAAATAGTATCATCAGGAATGTGCCCTAAATCTCCTAGATGACAGAATGTATAGTTATCAATTTTTAGTATAAAGATAATGTTTTTTCCTCTTTTAAGTCCTAATAGTTTATCATGATATGCATTAATACCATATGTTTTTGCAAAATTCATGTCAAAGTAACCTTCAGTATTGATTATTTTTGTATCTGTATTATTCTTATTAATATATGAATGATTAAAATGAGTATGACTCAATGTTATTAAATCACATTTGGGAAAACTAGCATTACTATTTATATCAATTTTAAATGGATCTAATAAAATTCTTTTTCCTGATGAGGTTTTAATTAAAAAGCAAGAATGTCCATACCAAATAATCTGCATATATATCCTCCATAAAATCAGTATTCAATATTATAGTATTAGCAAATAATATTAAAATTAATCAGTAAAATTTATAAATAAGATTTAGTCATAAATAATTAGGTTTGAAAATATATAAAAAAATAGTATAATATTATAAAGTCAAAGTAAGTCAAAAACAAAAATGATAAATAAGGTTTAAGCAGGTGATATTATGGCAAGACTGTCAGATATAATAGAAGATTTTATAAAAGAGATGTTTAACAATAATGACGATAATGTAGTTTTTATACAAAGAAATGAATTAGCAGATCAATTTAGATGTGCTCCATCTCAAATAAATTATGTACTAACAACTAGATTTACTTACGAAAGAGGTTATTTAATTGAGAGCAAAAGAGGTGGTGGTGGACATATAGTCATTAAACAACTTAGTCATGGTCGTTCTAATATCAGAGGACAACTAATAAGTCAAAGTATTGGAGATACAATTACTTATCATAATGCTAATGCTTTATTAGAGAACTTACTTGAATCAGATATTATTGAGGAAAAGCAATATGAACTAATGAAAATTGTAATAAATGATAGAAGCTTGATTTCAGTAGAAAATAAAAACAAAGTGAGAGCAGATATTTTAAAAGCAATGATTATGGTAATTTTATCTTAAAAGGTGGGATATATTATGTTGTGTGAAAAATGCAAAAAAAATGAAGCTAGAATAAATTTAGTTAAAATATTAAACGGTCAAAAGCAAGAAATATGGTTATGTGAAAATTGTGCTAGAGATATAGCTGATATTCCAATGTTAAATTCTATTAGTAAAGAAATTGATTTTCCATTTCAAGGAATATTAACAGGGTTAATATCAAATTTTAATAATGTTTCAGAAAAGAAAGAATTAGTATGTCCTAATTGTGGCATGCATTATGACGAATTTAAAAAGACTGGAAAGTTAGGATGTTCTGAGTGCTATGAAGAATTCTCAAAATCAAATGAACCATTAGTGAAGACAGCAACTAATTTTGTTAAGTATGCAGGAAAGATACCAAAAAGGAATAAGATTGAATTATCACAAAAGAAAAAGCTAAAAGATTTGAAAGAAAGTTTACAGAAGCTAATATTAGAAGAAGACTATGAGAAGGCTGCAGTAATCAGAGATAGTATTTCAGAAATAGAGAAAAGTATAATAGATGATAGTATATCAAGAATGATAGATGTGGAGGGGGAAGAGTATAATGAGAAACTGGATTCATAATTTGGCTAATAATGAAGATATTGTATTAAGCACTAAAATTCAATTAGCGAGGAATCTAAAGTTAGTCCCTTTTCCCAATAAATTAGATTATATGAAGGCAAGAGAAAATGCCGAATTAATATATGAAGTATTAAATGATACAATATATTCTGAAGATATGACTTTATATAAGTTATGGGAGAATGATAAAAAAGATTATGAGGACTGTATAGAAAAACATTTAATTAATAAAAATTTATTAGACAATTCAGAAAAAGGTGCATTCATAGTAAACAAAAATGAAACTATAAGCATTATGATAAATGAAGGAGAACATATAAAAATACAGTGCATAACAGCAGGATTGAATTTAGAAGAAGCATTTAATAGTGCTAATATAATTGATGATAATATAGAATCAAAATTAGAATATGCATTTAATGAAAATTTAGGATATCTAATGGAATCTCCTAAAAATATTGGAACAGGACTTGAAGCATCTATAGATATTCATTTGCCGGCATTAACTATGAATAATGAAATTGATAAGATATCCAAGACATTTGATAGGTTAGGAATGAGCATAAAAAGTATATATAATTACGATTCTGAGAAATATGGAAATATATATAGGATATCCAATAAATCATCATTAGGAATAAAGGAACATGAAATAATAGGAACATTAAAAGGAGTAGTTTTAAATGTAATTTCTGAGGAAAAAAGGGCTAAGGAGGTATTGCTAAGTAAAAATAAATATGAAGTAGAAAATAAAGTATACAGAGCATATGCAATACTTCAATCAGCAGTCCTTTTAGACGAGAAAGAGGCAATAGAACTATTATCTGATATTCGATTAGGAGTAGAACTTAATTTATTAAATATAGAAAATGGTAAGATTAATCAGTTGTTAGTTATGATTAAAAATAGTTCAATAGAGAATTATATAGGAAGACCATTAAATATAAGAGAAATAAATTATGAGAGAGCTAACCTTGTAAAGAGAATATTGATTTAGATATTTTATAATGAGAGGAGCAATAAGATGGAGGATAGCAAATTAACAGATAGAGCACAGATTGTTTTTTTAGAAGCAGAAAAAGAATCGGAAAATTTTAAACATGGATATGTGGGGACAGAGCATGTTTTGATTGGGATCATAAAAGAAAATGGATATTCAAGTGAACTATTAAAAAAATATGGTATCTATTTAGATAATGTAAAAAGAATGATTCAAAAATATATAGGATTTGGAGATATTAAGTTAGAGTATATTTCAAGAACACCAAGAGTAAAAAGGCTTCTAGAGGAAGGTGTGATTGAAGCTAAAAAACTAAATCATAAATATGTTTCTCCAGAACATATTTTATTAGCGATAATAAATCAAGAAGAGGGTATGGCATATACCATTTTAAAAATATTGCAATTAAACTTTGTGGGAATTAGAGATGATCTAGTATTATTTTTATCAGGAAAGTATGATGATAAAAAGATAGATAGAGAGGCAGAAAGAAGTAAGAAAGAAAAAACCCCTATGCTTGATAAGTATGGCAGAGATCTCACTGAGTTAGCGCGAGAAGGTATGTTAGATCCAGTTATAGGAAGAGAAAATGAAAATCAAAGATTATTGGAGATATTATGCAGAAGGATAAAAAATAATCCATGCTTGATTGGAGAACCAGGAGTAGGAAAAACTGCTGTTGTTGAAGGTCTTGCACAAAAAATAGTTAGAGGAGATATTCCAGAAGTGCTCCGAGAAAAGAGGGTTGTTGCATTAGATTTAACATCTATGATAGCCGGAGCGAAATATAGAGGTGAATTTGAAGAACGATTAAAGAGAACGATGGAAGAAATAATAAAAAATAAGAATATCATTGTATTTATTGATGAAATTCATACAATAATAGGAGCCGGTGGAGCTGAAGGGGCTATAGATGCTTCTAATATATTAAAGCCATCATTAGCACGAGGTGAAATCCAATGTATCGGAGCTACTACAATAGAAGAATATAGAAAATATATTGAAAAAGATTCGGCATTAGAAAGAAGATTTCAACCAGTAAATGTAAAAGAACCATCTAAAGAAGAGACTTTAGAGATTTTGTTTGGATTAAGAGAAAAATATGAGGAGCATCATAATGTTAGAATCACTGATGATGCTTTAGAGGCTGCTGTTAATCTAGCTGATAGATATATTAATGATAGATTTATGCCAGATAAAGCTATAGATTTAATTGATGAAGGTTCATCTAAAGTTAGAATTCAAAATTTAATAGCACCACCAGAATTAAAAGAGATTGAAAAAGAAATTGAATGTATAACTAAAGAAAAGGAAGAAGCTGTAGTTATTCAAAACTTCGAAAAGGCTGCAGACTTAAGAGATAAAGAAAAGAGAGTTATAGAAAAATTAGAGAATATGAAACAGGAGTGGAATAGTAAAAATTCATCTCAAGTATTAGTAGTTACGCCAGAACATATAGCCAGTGTTGTTTCCTCATGGACTAAGATACCGGTTGAAAAATTATCAGAAAATGAAAGTGAAAGACTATTAAAATTAGAGGAAATACTACACAAAAGGGTTATTGGTCAAGATGAAGCTGTTAAATCTATAGCTAGAGCTGTTAGAAGAGCAAGGGTAGGAATAAAAGACCCTAATAAACCTATAGGTAGTTTCATTTTCTTAGGTCCAACAGGAGTTGGTAAAACTGAATTATCAAAAGCATTAGCAGAAGTAATGTTTGGAGATGAAAATAATATTATAAGAATTGATATGTCAGAATATATGGAAAGTCATGCAGTCTCTAGATTGATAGGGTCTCCTCCGGGATATGTTGGATATGAAGAAGGTGGTCAATTGACTGAAGCAGTAAGAAGGAATCCTTACTCTATAGTTTTATTAGATGAAATTGAAAAAGCACATTCTGATATATTTAATATATTGCTTCAAATAATGGATGATGGAAGACTAACTGATTCAAAAGGAAAAGTTGTAGATTTTAAAAATACAATAATAATTATGACTTCAAACGTAGGTGCCCATAGTATTAAAAAACAAAAAGTGATAGGATTTAATAATTCTATCAGTGAAAATTCAGAATATGAAAAGATGAAAGAAAATATTTTGGAGGAATTAAAACAAAAATTTAAACCAGAATTTTTAAATAGAATTGATGATACAATAGTATTTCATAAGTTAAATGATGATGATTTAGATAAGATTATGGATTTGATGCTTGCCTCTATTAAAAACAGATTAGGCAAGAGAAATATTTACTTGGATTTTGAAGCTGATAGCAAGAAATTCTTATTAAATAAAGGCATAGATATTAACTATGGTGCACGTCCATTAAGACGACTTATAATTAAAGAAGTTGAAGATAGATTGAGTGAAGAAATATTACAAGGAAACATAAAAATAGGTGATAAATTAAAAGTTAATCATTTAGAAGATAAACTTGTATTTAGCAAATTATAATACAATAAAAAGTGGTTAGAGTATTTTATATATCTAATCACCTTTTATTATTTGAAAATAGATTTTAATTAATATTAATAAATGATAATAATAATTAAATAATAATAATTAAATAATTATATATACACATATTGATAAATAGTGATAAAATTAAAATATAAAATATAGAAATTAGGAGAGATATATGGATAAAGAAATAAAAGAATTAGATTTGATAATAATCGGAGGAGGTCCAGCAGGACTTACTGCAGCTATATATGCTGGAAGGGCCAAATTGAATACATTGTTGTTAGAGGATAAAGTTTTAGGAGGGCAGGTTAGAAATAGTTACACAATAGAAAATTATCCTGGGTTTAAAAGCATACAGGGAAGTGAATTATCTGACATATTACAATCTCAAGCTGAAGAAAGTGGAGCTATCATTGATGAGTTTGATTTAATAGAAGATATAATCCTTTCAGATGATGAAAAAATAGTTGAAACGGAGTCATTTATATATAAGCCTAAAGCTATAATAATTGCAACTGGAGCATCGCCTAGAAAACTTCCTATTCCACAAGAAAGTAAGTTTTCAGGCAATGGAGTACATTATTGTGCTGTTTGTGATGGTGCTTTATATGAAGGTAAAAAGATAGCAGTTGTAGGTGGTGGAAACTCAGCTTTAGAAGAAGCAATATTTTTAACTCGATTTGCAGAAAAAGTATATTTAATTAGGAGACATGATTATTTTAAAGGGGAAAAAACAAAAATAGAAGCTATATTTAATCACCCAAAGATAGAAGTTATGTTAAATGAAGACATTATAGGACTTCAAGGTGATGGCAAATTAGAAGGAATTGAACTTAAAAATACTAAGACAAATCAAATTACAAACATTGCTATGGATGCTGTATTTGCATACATAGGGACAGAACCAAAGACAGATTTAATAAAAAAATATATAAATTTAAATGAATACGGATATGTGATTACAGATGAAAATATGCAAACAAATATAAAAGGAGTTTATGCAGCAGGAGATGTAAGAGAAAAAGAGTTTAGGCAAATAACTACAGCTGTAGCTGATGGAACTATTGCACTTTTAAGTGCAGAAAAATATATAGTAGATAAGGAGAAATAATAGATGATAAAAATTTATTCAACTTCATGGTGCCCAGATTGCATTAAGGCGAAAAAATATTTTAATACCAAGGGTGTAAATTATTCAGAGATAAATGTAGCTGATAAGCATGAAGATAGAGAAGAAGTGTTTAGAGTGTCTGGACAAAGGACTGTTCCAGTAATACAAATAAATGATTCTGTGATTGTTGGTTTTGATAAAAAATTAATAGATAAGGAATTAAATAAATAATATAAAATAGAGCAATAGATAAATACTAAGAATATCTATTGCTCTAATTAAATAAATAATATTTATTGGATATTATTTATTGCTTCTAAAATAGCTGGTTTATCAAAGCCTATAATTATTTTTCCGTTAATATCCAAAACAGGTACGCTCATTTGATGTGATTTATTTATCATTTCTTCTCTCGCTACCATATCTTCTTGTACATTAAGATCTTCAAAATCAATATTTTGAGATTTTAAATAATTTTTTGCTTTAACACACCATGGACATGAATTTGTGCTATATACTTTAATCATATAATTACCTCCTAAATAATAATTATTATTTGTTAATTTCAATTATAGTACAATTCTATTTTTATATCAATGTTATTATTAATAATTATTATATAAGTGAATTTATTATTACTTAATTGTGTTAAATTGCTCTAGATTTGAATTTAATAATAGATTATTACATTCATTTTCAGAACATGAGTTAAATGATATATTACTTAGATTTTGCTTTGATGTTTCATGAAGGGGACTTTTTTTAGGGCCAGGAATATTTTTAAGATAATCTATATTTATCATATATATCACTCCTATAAATAATTTTTTATAGTATTTGCAACAATTAGGCAATATATACATAGAATATTGATAAATGAAATGTGTATAAAATGATTTTATTATGATAAGATTTTTATATTAATAAATATAAATTATTTCTGAAGAGATAAATTTGTGAGAGTTTATATAAAAAGGAGAAAAGTATGAAAAAGAAAATGCTGTATAGATGTTCTAATTGTGGATTTGAAAGTATAAAATGGTTAGGGAAATGTCCAACTTGCAATAGTTGGAATACCTTGCAAGAAGAAATCGTAGATATTAAGAAAAATGTAAGTGCAAAAATAAATTCTGGGAGTCAAATAAGAAAACTAAATGATATTATATCAAGTAAAGAAGATAGAATTATAACTGGAATAAATGAATTTGATAGAGTTATGGGTGGAGGAATAGTAAAAGATTCTATAACCATAATAACTGCAAGACCTGGTGCAGGGAAATCTACACTATTACTTGAAATTTCAAATGAAGTAGCTAAAAAGGGGTTAAAAGTTGTTTATGCATCAGGAGAAGAGAGCGATACTCAAATAAAAAATAGAGCAGATAGAATACTTAATAATATTAATGAAAATATATGGGTGATGCAAGAAAATAGTTTAGATAATGTTTTGCAGTCAATAGAAGATATAAACCCTGATTTAATAATTGTAGATAGTATTCAGACATTTACAATGGAAAGTTCATTGCCAGCGAGAGCGGGATCGCCTACACAAACAATGGAATGTGCAAACGCATTACTACAAGTTGCTAAAAATGAAAAAAGACCAAGAGCTGTTATTATAGTAGGACAGATGACTAAAAATGATGAGTTAGCAGGATTAAGAGCACTGGAACATTTGGTAGATACAGTTTTAATAATAGAAGATGATAATGAAGAAAACTTACGGGTTTTAGTTAGCTCAAAAAATAGATTCGGTGGGATTGAAAATGGATTTTTTGAAATGAGTGATAAAGGAATATTATCTATAGATAATCCTTCAGAATTTTTTATGACTAAACGAGAGGAAAATGAAGTGATATCAGGGTGTGCTCTATCTGTTATAAAAGAAGGCACGAGATCTATAATAACAGAAGTAGAAAGTTTAGTATCAAAGAGTTTTACACCGTATCCTACTCGTATTGGAGAGACGTTAGGAAAAGATAAATTGAATACACTAATATCTATATTGGAGCAGCGTGGTGGGATTAATTTATATGATAAAAATGTAATTATAAAAACAACTGGCGGAATGAAAATAAGAGAGCAGGGAATAAATTTAGCAATAATAATGAGTATTGTATCATCTATTAAAGAAAAGGGGATAAAGTCAAATATTGCCTTTGTGGGTGATGTTGGATTAACTGGTGAATTAAAGAGAGTACCGTCTATTGAAAGTAGGGTAAAGGAACTTGAGAGAATGGGATTTAAACAAGTTTATGTACCTAAGGAGTCATTTTTGAATGAACATAATTTTAGAAAAATACAAATAGTAGAATTAAAAACATTAAGTGAAGTAATAAATCATATATATAATTAATAGCTTCATAGAATTTATATGCATAAATTTATTAATAAATTGATTGAGAGATTGGAATTATTATAGTATCATAAATGATAGAGTTTAGTATAGGGTTACTTTATGCTTTGAATAAGTTTAGTATGTGAAAAGGGGTGAATTTATGAGGATTGAAAAAGGTACAGGAATAAAAGATATATTAAAAATAATGTGTCCAGGTACACAACTTAGAGAAGGGTTAGAAAATATATTAAGAGCAAAAACAGGTGGATTAATTGTTATTAGTGATAGCGAAGAAGTTATGAACATTGTAGATGGGGGATTTTCAATTAATTCAGAATATACACCTTCTTACGTTTATGAATTGGCAAAGATGGACGGAGCAATAGTTATAACAGAGGACTTGAAAAAAATTATTTGTGCAAATGCACAGTTAATACCGGATTCATCTATTCCTACTTATGAAACAGGAACCAGGCATAGAACTGCACATAGAGTAGCAAAACAGACTAATAAAATAGTAATAGCTATCTCACAAAGAAGAAATATAATAACTATGTACAAAGGGGATATAAAATATGTTTTAAGAGAAAGTAGTGTTATATTAAGTAAAGCAAATCAGGCAATACAAACTTTAGAAAAATATGTTGCAGTTTTAGATCGTGTAATTAACAATTTGAATTTACTAGAGTTTCAGGATTTAACAACATTGTTTGATGTGGTAACAGCGATTCAAAGAACAGAAATGGTAATGAGAATAGTTGAAGAAATTAATATGTACATATTAGAACTTGGAAATGAAGGTAGATTGATTTCAATGCAGCTTAGTGAATTGATACGTCACATAGAAAGGGATGGGATTCTATTAATTAGAGATTACTGCAAAGAAGATCTTAATTATAATGACATTTATGAAGCAATACAGAAATTAAATTCATCAGAACTTATAGATTTAGATGCTATCGCTAGAGTTTTAGGGTACTCAGGTATACCGTTAATGGATACTTTAATTTCTCCTAAAGGATATAGAGTATTAAGTAAAGTTCCTAGAATACCTGCAAATGTAATTGAAAACTTAATTAAAGAATTTAAGGAGCTAAGTGCAATAATTGAAGCAGATATTGATGATCTAGATAATGTAGAGGGAATTGGAGAAGCTAGAGCTACTGCCATAAGGAGTGGCTTAAAAAGAATACGTGAACAAATATCTTTAAAAAAGGAAATCTAATAAAAGCTAGATTAATAATCTAAATTATTAATCTAGCTTTTTTAGAATTAATTTAAGTTAAATTTACCTAAAGTTATCATCTTGTTATATTCTTTTATTATTATATCATATAAGCTTATGCCTAATAAATTACATAATGAAGTAAGATAAAATAAATTATTACCAATTTCTTTTTCTATAACCTCACGACAATCATCACAAGCAATACAAGAAGTCTTGCTATCAGATGAAATTTCCTTATTGATATTATTCTCTCCATTTTTTATGTAAGATATATTCTTAATATTAATGCATCCGCAATTTGTTATAGATTTTGCTATGGCTCTATTTACCTTGGAATTAGTTTCGCTATATTTGGTGATAACATCTAAAATGTTATTATGACGTATTAAACAATCATTTACACAATTTTGATATTCATCAAATATCATATCATTCATGTACTTCATCTCCTTAATAAAATACTATACTAAAGAATTCTATCTAGTACTGTAAAAGCTTTTATAGTTTTATAGAAAATTAGAGCATTAATTTAAATAAATTATTATAGCTATATTTCAAATACAAGTTATATAATACATAAGAAAATAGAAATTTAATAGGGGGACATTTTATTAAACTTAATAATTTATTCATTTTAGATAGATTAATTGTATGTTATAATTAACAATATATAGTATGACTATTAGATTGTAAGTATGAAAACACATAAAAGTGGAGATAATTAGAAGGAGGTGAATTATGTGTTAAAAAAAATATTGAGAGTTTTATTTACAATTTTAGGTGTTGTAATAGGGTATGTAATAGCACAAATGCTACTTGCGATACCTCAAATATCAAGTATATCATATCTAGCTAATACTATTGGGAAATTGACTTTCATTGTAGTATTATGTTTAATTTTTGGACTTATATTATTTTTTATTTGCCCTACAGTTTATAGAGGAATTTCTAATTTGATAGAATACATTGAGAGAAGTATGCAAAAGATGAGCATAGCAGAAATAATATATGGATGCTTAGGGGCAGTAATTGCATTAATATTAATGACTTTTATTGCTAAACCAGTAAGTGGTATATATCCAGTCGTAGGTCCAATATTATTGATAATATTAAATTTGCTGGCGGCTGTAATAGGTGCAGAAGTTATGATTAAGAAAAAAGATGATATAACTGGACTTATAGTAAATTTTAAAATACCATCAATGAAAGAAAAGAAAAGTAAAGAATCTAAAGAAAATTCAAAAGAAGAAGCAATTCAATATGAAATTCCGAAGGTATTAGATACTTCAGTTATAATTGATGGACGAATATTTGACATCTGTGAGACAGGATTTATAGAAGGCCCATTGGTTGTTTCAAATGCAGTATTGGATGAATTAAGACATATATCAGATTCTTCAGATGCATTAAAAAGAAACAGGGGACGAAGAGGATTAGATATATTAAATAAAATTCAAAAGGAATTACCTATTGAAACAAGGATAGTTGAAGATAATTTTCCTAAAATTACTGAGGTTGATAGCAAATTATTAAAGTTAGCACAAGAAATGAAAGGGAAAGTTATAACTAATGATTATAATCTAAATAAAGTCGCTGAATTTCAAGGGGTTCCTGTATTGAATATAAATGAGCTATCTAATGCAATAAAACCAGTGGTTTTGCCAGGAGAAGAAATGGTTATAGATATAGTTAAAGATGGTAAAGAATCTAGTCAAGGTGTGGCATATTTAGATGATGGCACTATGATTGTTGTTGAGGGAGGAAAAAGATATATTGGTCAAACAAAAGATGTATTAGTTACATCAGTACTTCAAACTGCAGCAGGAAGAATGATTTTTGCAAAACCAAAAGAAAGTTAGTGCTAAGGAGATAGAATGGTAACTGCAATTTTATTAGCTGGTGGAAAAGGGACTAGGATGGGAACTTCCAAAAGCAAACAATTTATTGAGATAAAAGATAAGCCTATTTTATATTATACTATTAAGTTGTTTATGGACAATGATTTAATAGACAATATTATTTTAGTATTATCAAAGGATGATACTGAATACTGTAAAAATGAAGTATTAAAAAAATATAATCTTAAAGTAAATAAAATAGTAGAGGGTGGAAGCGAAAGACAAGAGTCTGTATACAATGGATTATTAGCAGTTAATAATTCAGATATCGTATTAATACATGATGCAGCAAGACCTTTTACATCTGAACGAATTATTAATGATTCAATAAAATATGCTAAGAAATATAAGGCAACAGCACCTGGAGTTATGCCTAAAGATACAATAAAAATAAAAAATGAAAAAAATTTCTCTGTTGAGACTCTTGATAGAAAAAAACTTGTATCAATTCAGACACCACAAGCCTTTGACTATAATATGATTTATGAATGTCATAGTAAAGTTAAAGAAATGGGAATATCAGTGACCGATGATACAATGGTAGCAGAGCTTTTTGGAAATGAGGTTTATATTTTTCAAGGAGAGTACACTAATATAAAGATAACTACTCCCGAAGACATGATTTTAGCTGAATATTTGGTAAAAATCTAGTCTATTACAATATTATTGACAGGTAATTTTCAAAAAGTTATAATTAACTCACAACAAAATTATTTATAAAATCAATGATGAAGAATAGTAGAAATCGCAATTTCAGAGAAAAGGTCCATAGGCTGTAAGACTTTTAATAGATTTTGAACCAGCTTCGGAGTAATAGGAAAAAACTATCGGTTTAATACCGTTATCATTATTAGAGAACAAATTTAGGTGGTACCGCGATAATAAGTTCGCCCTAATATATATATTAGGCGAACTTTTTTTGTATTTTGACTAACACATTCTATGCTGGTAGATCTAAATAGTTTTCCGCAGTGAAGTAGAAAAAAGCTGATTTTATAAATGTAAGAAAATTAGTTTTAATAGGGTTAAAGTATAGAGCGAATGCAATGAAGGGTTAAAAATGTTCAATTTGAGTAATTAGCGAAATGTAATTTGATATTTAAAATTAAAGTAATTTAGAGCAAAAGCAATTTTAATGGCACTATAGGATGATTTGCATAAGTTATATGTTTAATGTACGAATTATCACAGTCAGTAAGAAAGTCTTATAGGCGTGAATAACCATTATTTTGCAGATGGTCCTAACTTAGAAAACTATATAAATTTATATACATTAGGAGGAACTTTTATAATGAAAATGTCTAATATGTTAATAACAACATTGAGAGAAGTACCAGTGGAAGCAGAAATCGATAGTCATAAACTTATGCTTAGAGCAGGATTGATAAAAAAAATGGCAGCAGGAGTATACAATTATATGCCATTAGGATTGAGAGTATTAAAAAAAGTTGAAGACATAGTAAGAGAAGAAATGAATTCAGCAGGAGCGCAAGAATTTTTGGCATCAGCTATGATTCCAGCAGAATTATGGCAAGAATCTGGTAGATGGGATGCGTATGGCGCCGAAATGTTTAGATTAAAAGATAGAGGAGAAAGAGACTTTTGCTTAGGACCAACTCATGAAGAAGTTTTTACTGATATAGCTAGAAGTATGATAAAATCATATAAGCAATTACCACTTAATTTATATCAAATTCAAACTAAGTATAGAGATGAGCGTAGACCAAGATTCGGAGTTATGAGATCAAGAGAATTTATTATGAAAGATGCGTATAGCTTTGATAAAGATCAAGAAGGACTAGATTTATCATATGATAAAATGCATGATGCATATGTAAAAATATTTAATAGATGTGGATTAGATGCTAAATGCGTTCAAGCAGATTCTGGGGCAATTGGTGGAGCAAATTCAGCAGAATTTATGGTTAAATCAGAAGTGGGAGAAGATGATGTAGTATTCTGCACTAAATGCAATTATGCTGCAAATATTGAAAAAGCAGTAGCTATTCCAGAAAAACAAGAAAAAGAAGATTTAAAAGAAGTTCATAAAGTTGAAACACCTAATGCAAGAACTATAGAAGAAGTAGCAAATTTCTTCAATGCAGATGAAAAAAGATTTGCTAAGACTATGTTATTTAATGCAGATGGAAAAATAGTTGCTGTTATGGTAAGAGGAGATAGGGAAATAAATGAGGTAAAGGTTACTAATGAAATTGGGGAAGTAAGCAATCTTGATTTCGCAAGCCCAGAAGAAGTTTTCAATGCAACTGGAGCATTAATAGGATTTGCTGGACCAATTGGAATAAAAGTTGATATGTTATTAGTAGATGAAGAAGTCGCTAATATGTACAATTTTATTGCTGGAGCAAATGAAACAGGATATCATGTTGAAAATGTTAATTATGGAAGAGATTTTGAAGGTATTGTTGGAGATTTTAGAAATGTGACTGAAGGTGAAAAATGTCCTTGTTGCAATGGCACTATAACTATAGCAAGAGGAACAGAAGTTGGGCATATTTTTAAACTTGGAACAAAGTACTCAAAAGCTATGAATGCAAATTTTATAGATGAGAATGGGAAAGAAAAGCCATTTATAATGGGATGCTATGGTATAGGAGTTACTAGAACTGTTGCTTCTATAATAGAACAGCACCATGACGAAAATGGAATAGTGTGGCCTTTGGCTGTTGCACCATATCATGTATCTGTAATTCCTGTAAATGTTAAAGATGAAAATCAACTTGAAGCAGCGAATCAACTTTATGAAAAATTAATAGGTATGGGTGTAGAAGCACTTATTGATGATAGAAATGAAAGAGCAGGAGTAAAGTTTAAGGATTCAGAATTAATAGGAGTACCAATAAGAGTAACTGTAGGTAAAAAAATTGGAGAAGGTATAGTAGAGTTTAAACTTAGAGATGGAGAAATGAGAGAAGTACAACTTGAAGATGTATATGATATAATTAAGGATGAATTTGATAAAAATAATATAAGCTTAAAATAATATTAGGAGGTAAATTGATGAAGATATATAATAGTTTAACTAGAAGAAAAGAAGAGTTTATCCCTATAGTCCCAAATGAAGTAAAAATGTATGTTTGTGGACCAACTGTTTATAATTATTTTCACATTGGAAATGGAAGAACTTTCATTATATTCGATACCGTAAGAAGATATCTGGAATATAGAGGATATAAAGTATCGTTCATTCAAAATTTTACTGATATAGACGATAAAATGATAAATAAAGCTAATTCAGAAGGTGTAACAGTAAAAGAATTAGGTGATAGATATATTGAAGAATATTATAAAGATGCAGATTTGCTTAATATAGAAAGAGCTACAATTAATCCAAGAGCAACAGAATATATAGATGAAATTATAAAATTTGTAGAACAATTAATAAATTTAGGATATGCGTATGAAGTAGATGGTGATGTTTATTTTAGTACAAATAAATTTGAGGCATATGGAAAACTTTGTGGTCAAAATCTGGAAGATTTACAAGCTGGCGCTAGAATAAATGTAGATGAAAGAAAAAAAGATCCGATGGATTTTGCAGTTTGGAAAGCACAAAAAACCGGTGAACCAGCATGGAAAAGTCCTTGGGGCATGGGAAGACCCGGTTGGCATATCGAATGTTCATGTATGGCTAAAAAGCTTTTGGGAAATACAATTGATATTCATGCTGGAGGGATGGATTTAAAATTTCCGCATCATGAAAATGAAATAGCTCAAAGTGAAGCAGTGACTGGCAAGAAGTTCGCAAACTATTGGATGCATGCTGCATTTGTAAATGTAGATAACAAAAAAATGTCTAAGTCATTAAATAATTTCTTTACAGCAAGAGAGATCCTTGAAGAGTATGATTCAGATGCTATAAGATTTTTAATGCTTTCAGGGCACTATAGAATTCAAATTAACTTTACTAAAGAACTATTAGATTCGTCTAAAGCTTCAGTTGAAAGGTTATATAATTGTATAAATAATCTTGAAAATTTAAAAAGTGAAGTTAAGCATAAGGATATGACAGAAGAAGAGTATATTTATTTAAAATCTTTAGATAAATACAGAGATAAATTCATTGAAAAAATGGATGATGATTTTAATACTGCAGATGCTATATCTGTACTATTTGATTTAACTAAAGATATAAATAATAATATAAGTATAGATTCATCAGTAGAAATTTGCGAAAATGCAGAGAAACTTATAAGGGAATTAGGAAAGCCACTTGGAATTTTACAAAAGAGGATTGAAAAGGACTTAGATTCAGAAATAGAAGAACTTATAGAACAAAGACAGGAAGCGAGAAAAAATAAGAATTTTGCGTTGGCGGATAAAATAAGAGATGATTTAAAGGCAAGAAATATTGTGCTAGAAGATACTCCACAAGGTGTAAGATGGAAGAAAATTAATTGATATTTCTTGTAAGAAAAGATTATTTAATTAATGGTTAGTATGCAAACATAAAAATAGCAATTAAAATGCACAGTACAAGTTAGCAAGACTTATATAAGTCTTGAATATTGTCATTGTGCATTTGCTTTAAAAGTGGTACTTTTAGTTAAAGAGGAGAAAAAAATGATAAATGACTTAAGAGTTAAAGAATTTAGTAAAGATGAAGCTAGAATGTTAAGCCCTTTGCAATTAGCTTTAATTGGTGATGGAGTATATGAAGTTTTTATCAGAAATTATATATTGAGCAACAATATATCATTAAATGCTAATAAGATTCATGTAAAAGCAATTAGTTACGTAAAAGCTAAAAGCCAATCTGATATAATGCATCAATTGGAAAGTTTACTTAAAGAAGATGAGTTAAGTATTTACAAAAGAGGGCGAAATGCTAAGTCAGCTACAATTCCCAAAAATGCAGATGTGAGAGATTATAGAATGGCAACAGGATTTGAGGCACTTGTAGGATATTTATATCTAATTGGAGATAAAGAACGATTGGAATTTGTGCTAAATAAATCACTTTACATATTAAATTAGATTTTATTATAAAATGCAAGGAGGGAAATGAATGCAAGAAAAAAATAGAGCTATAAGAAAAAATAGTGAAATGAAGAAAAGTAAAGATACAGAACAAAAAGATAAATTGAATAAAAAAGATAATTTGAATATAGGAAGAGAAGATTTAATAATAGGAAGGAATGCTGTTTCAGAAACTTTAAAGGGAAAAGGAACAATAGAAGCATTATACATATCTAACAATAGATCTGAAGGATCGATAAAAGCTATTATAGGAATGGCAAAGGAAAAAGGAATTCTTATAAAAGAAGTTGATAAGAGAAAACTTGATTCAATGTGTGGTGGGGAAGTTCATCAAGGAGTAATAGCTAAAGTGACACCATTTAAATATTCTGATGTATCAGATATCCTAGATTTAGCAAGAGATAAGAATGAAGATCCGTTTATAATTATATTAGATGAAATTGAAGACCCTCATAATTTAGGTTCTATAGCTAGAACTGCAGAGCTATTTGGAGCACATGGAATTATTATACCCAAAAGAAGAAGTGTGTCGGTAAATAGTACTGTGTATAAATCATCAGTGGGAGCTATTGAGCATATGAGGATAGCTAAAGTAACTAATATAAATAATACTATAGACGAATTAAAAGAAAACGGAATATGGGTTTATGGTACTGATATAAGAGCAAAAGAATATAGTTATGAAGCTGATTTTGCTGGACCTTGTGCAATTATAATAGGAAATGAAGGTAAAGGTATGTCTAAATTAACAATACAAAAATGTGATAAGTTAATTAAAATACCAATGGTGGGAAAGATTAATTCTTTAAATGCATCAGTAGCAGGTGGTATAATGATGTATGAAATATTAAAAGGGAGACTAAAGTGAGAGAGGTATATATGTGAAAACTATTTTTGTAGATGGGTACAATGTTATAAATAGCTGGCCTAATTTAAAAGCTACAAAAGATTTTACTTTTGAAGGTGCAAGGCAGTCTCTGATAGATATTCTTCATAATTATTCTGTATTTAATAGTTGCAGAATATCTATAGTCTTTGATGCACATAAGGTTACAGGAAGTATTGAGAAAAAAGAAGAGGTTAGCAATCATATATCGGTTATTTTTACTAAAGATGGAGAAACGGCTGATAGTTATATTGAGAAAAAAGTTAACCAATTAGGAAGAAAACATGAGATAGTAGTAGTAACTTCTGATAATTTAGAGCAACAAACGGTATTTCAAAGAGGGGCAGTTAGAATGTCTTCTTTAGAATTTTATAATGAAATTTTAAAGGTAGAAAAAGTGATTAAAAAGAATTCTGAAAATAATAAGATTGGATATAAAAATAGCTTAAGTGATAATATTCCTGATAGTATTGTTGAAAAGTTGGAAAAAATTAGAAGGGGAAAATGAATTAAGTTGACTAAGGCAATTTTGCTAAGGTATAATTGTTTACATAAGTAGTTTTATGCAGAAGAGAGTTGAGTGAGAATCGTTGGAAAAGTTTTTAGAATTTAAAGATAAATCAGATGAAGAAATTGTTATAGAAGCAAAATCAGGAGATAATAGAGCGCAAGATTATTTGATTTCTAAATATGAAAATTTTGTTAAGTCAAAGGCTAAGTCATATTTTTTAATTGGGGCAGATAAAGAAGATATTTATCAAGAAGGAATGATTGGTTTTTACAAAGCTATTAGAGATTATAAACCTGATAAGTCAACATCGTTTAAGGCTTTTGCAGAAATATGTGTAACGCGACAGATCATTACTGCAATTAAAACTGCTACTAGACAAAAGCATATTCCATTAAATACTTATGTATCATTGAATAAACCAATTTATGAAGAAGAATCTGAACGAACATTATTAGATGTTTTAGCTGGTATAAAGATTTCAGATCCAGAAGAACTTATAATAAGTAAAGAACAAATGGATTATATTGAGGATAAAATAGAAAATGTGTTATCAGATTTAGAGTTGGAAGTTCTTACATCATACTTAGATGGGAAGTCTTATCAAGAAATAGCATGTGATTTAGAGAGGCATTCTAAATCTATCGATAATGCTTTACAAAGAGTAAAAAGAAAACTGGAAAAGTATTTAGATATAAAATAATTTTTTTATTGACAAATAAAAAAAAGAATAGTAAAATTTATAATTGGTATATCAAGGAATAGCATAAAATGAACGCTCACATAGCTCAGTAGGCAGAGCGTCGCCTTGGTAAGGCGGAGGTCGTCGGTTCAATCCCGATTGTGAGCTCCAAATAAAATAAAAAAACACTAGGCAAAGTTTATTACATGATTTAAGGGAGGAATTTAACAATGGCAAAGGAAAAGTTCGAGAGAAGTAAGCCACATGTTAACATTGGAACAATCGGTCACGTAGACCACGGTAAGACAACATTAACAGCAGCTATAACAACTGTATTAGCAAACAGAGGATATGCAGAAGCGTTTAACTATGCTGATATAGATAAAGCGCCAGAAGAAAAAGAAAGAGGAATTACAATCAATACAGCTCACGTTGAGTATGAAACAGAAAACAGACACTATGCTCACGTAGACTGTCCAGGACATGCTGACTATGTTAAGAACATGATTACAGGAGCTGCACAAATGGATGGAGCTATCTTAGTTGTATCAGCAGCAGATGGTCCAATGCCACAAACAAGAGAACATATCTTATTAGGATCAAGAGTTGGTATAGAATACATAGTAGTATTCTTAAACAAAGCAGATATGGTAGATGATCCAGAATTATTAGAATTAGTTGAAATGGAAGTAAGAGAATTATTAAGTGAATATGACTTCCCAGGTGATGATATTCCAGTAATAACAGGATCAGCATTAAAAGCATTAGAAAATCCAACAGATGAAGAAGCTATCAAACCAATATTAGATTTAATGGATGCAGTAGATAGTTATATTCCAACACCAGAAAGAGCTACAGATAAACCATTCTTAATGCCAGTTGAAGATGTATTTACAATCACTGGTAGAGGAACAGTTGCAACAGGAAGAGTTGAAGCTGGGGTTCTTCATGTTGGAGATGAAATAGATATCGTTGGATTACAAGAAGAAAAGAAGAAGACAGTAGTAACTGGAATCGAAATGTTCAGAAAGTTATTAGACGAAGCGCAAGCAGGAGATAATATCGGAGCATTATTAAGAGGTATTCAAAGAACTGAAATCGAAAGAGGTCAAGTTTTAGCAAAACCAAACTCAGTACATCCACATACTAAGTTCGTAGGTCAAGTATACGTACTTAAAAAAGAAGAAGGTGGAAGACATACTCCATTCTTCGATGGATATAGACCACAATTCTATTTCAGAACAACTGACGTTACTGGTTCAATCAAATTACCAGATGGAATGGAAATGGTAATGCCAGGAGACCACATTGACATGAATGTTGAATTAATCACTCCAATCGCAATGGATGAAGGATTAAGATTCGCTATCAGAGAAGGTGGAAGAACTGTAGGTTCTGGAGTTGTTACTAGTATAGTTGAATAATATTAATTATTCTTTAAATAAATAGGACTAAGTTATTTAACTTAGTCCTATTTAAAGGTGATTGACAATAAAGATCTTGTATGATATTTTATATAAGTGAAATTAAAAGTAAGTCTTTTCAACAAAAACAAAAGATAAGATCTTTTGTTTAATATATATGAAATATATGAAACTGGAGGTGCAGTCATGAGAACAAAGATAACTTTAGCATGCACAGAGTGTAAACAAAGAAATTATGATTCAATGAAGAACAAGAAAAATGATCCAGATAGATTAGAAATGAGAAAATATTGTAAATTCTGCAAAAAACACACTCTTCATAGAGAAACAAAATAGTTAGCCTAAAATGACATATGCTTATTAAAATTAAGGATGTGATAGTATGTCAGATAAAAATAATGTGAAAACTGGAAAGGCTGTTCAAAAGAGTAGTTTGTTTAGTTTTTTTAGAGAGGTTAAGGCTGAGGTGAAAAAAATAACTTGGCCTTCAAAGAATGAGACAAAGAAAGCATTAATTGCAGTTTTAATATTCACTGTAATATACATAGTATTAGTTGGTGGATTTGATTTTATTTTCAAGAGCCTCTTTGAAATGATTTTAAAATTAAAATAATAAGGAGGTTTGGCAATATTCATTGTTGCTGAAATGACTATGAGTGAAAGAGCAAGATGGTATGTAGTACATACATACTCTGGATATGAAAATAAGGTTAAAGCAAATCTAGAAAAAGCAATTGAAAACAGAAATCTTGAATCTCTTATCCATGATATACAAGTACCAATGGAAGAAGTGGTTGAAGAAAAAGATGGTAAGCGCAAAGTCTCATTAAAGAAAAAATTTCCTGGATATGTGCTAGTTAAGATGATAATGGGTGATGAAGCTTGGTACGTTGTAAGAAATACAAGAGGTGTAACAGGATTTGTCGGTCCAGGATCAAAACCAGTTCCTCTATCAGATGATGAAGTTCAATCAATGGGAGTGGTAGAAACTACTATTGATATAGATTTAGAAATAGGGGAAAATATAAGAATTATCTCAGGACCGTTAAGAGATTCCATAGCTATAATACAAGAGATAATTTTAGAGAAACATAAAGTTAAGGCTTTAGTAGAAATGTTTGGCAGAGAAACTCTTGCCGAATTAGATTTTAATCAAGTTGAAAAATTAGTTTAATGTAAACTGATTTAATAAAGTGGGAGAACGAAAAGTTCGCATATACCACAGTAATAGGAGGAATAACAAAAATGGCTAAGAAAGTAACTGGAATGATTAAACTTCAACTTCAAGCAGGTAAGGCAACACCAGCTCCACCAGTTGGTCCAGCTTTAGGTCAACATGGTGTAAATATAATGGGATTCTGTAAGGAGTTTAATGCTAAAACAGCAAACCAAGCAGGATTAATAATACCAGTAGTTATAACAGTTTACCAAGATAGATCTTTTAGTTTTATATTAAAAACACCTCCAGCTGCAGTTCTAATTAAGAAAGAATTAGGATTAGAAAGCGGATCAGGGGTTCCTAATAAAACTAAGGTTGGTAAGTTAACTCAAGATCAACTTAAAAAAATAGCAGAAACTAAGATGCCGGATTTAAATGCTGCTAACGTTGAATCAGCAATGAGAATGATTGCTGGAACAGCTAGAAGTATGGGCGTAACTATTGAAGAGTAATTCGTAAAATTAAGTGGGAGGTAAAAACCGTTATTACCACGGAGGAGGAAAAGAAATGGGAAAAAAATACATTGAAAGTGCAAAGCTTATAGATAAAAGTACACTATATAGTTCTAATGAGGCATTAGATCTTGTTTTAAAGACTGCAAAAGCTAATTTTGATGAAACAATTGAACTACATGTAAGACTTGGAGTAGATCCAAGGCATGCAGACCAACAAGTAAGAGGTGCTGTTGTTTTACCTAACGGAACAGGTAAAACTGTCAAAGTGCTTGTATTTGCAAAAGGTGCTAAAGCTGATGAAGCTAAAGCAGCTGGAGCAGATTTTGTTGGAGCAGAAGAATTAGTTCAAAAAATTCAAAGTGAAAATTGGTTCGACTATGATGTAGTTGTAGCAACTCCAGATATGATGGGGGTTGTTGGTAGAATCGGTAGGGTTTTAGGACCTAAAGGATTAATGCCAAACCCTAAATCAGGAACAGTAACATTTGATGTTACTAAAGCTATTGAAGATATAAAAGCTGGTAAGGTTGAATATAGAGTAGATAAAACTGCTATAGTTCACTGCCCTATTGGAAAGAAATCATTTGGAGTAGAGAAGTTAAAAGAAAACTTTAATGCTTTAATGGAAGCTTTAATCAAGGCTAAACCAGCAGCGGCTAAAGGACAATATGTAAAATCGGTATCAGTTTCAAGTACAATGGGACCAGGAGCTAAAATAAATCCAACAAAAGTTTTAGATTAGTATTGACTTAAAATAAGTTAAGTGATACAATATCAAATGTTGTTGAAAAAAGAATAAATTTTTCCGTAGACAGTAGGTGCGAAAGCATAAAAGGATAACTACCTACCGAGGTATATAATAATTAGTTATTATAGATCTTCCTGTCTGCGGGAAGATCTTTTTAAATAAATAAGCAGTTTAAAACTGTGAGGAGGTGGACCGCAGTGATAAATAAGAACAGACAACTTAAAGAAGCAAAAGTTGCAGAAATCAAAGAAAAGTTAGAAAAAGCTCAAGCGGTTGTTCTTGCTAAATATCAAGGATTAACTGTTGAAGAAGATACTTTACTAAGAAAGAATTTAAGAGAAGCTGGAATTGAATATAAAGTATATAAAAATACTTTAGTTACTTTAGCTGTTAAAGAATTAGGAATTGAAGGTTTTGATGAATATTTAGAAGGACCTGTGTCTATTGCGTTTGGATATGATGACGTAACAGCTCCTGCAAGAATATTAAATGATTTTGCAAAAGATCATAAAGCTTTAGAACTTAAAGCTGGTATCGTAGATGGAGAATTATATGATGCAGCAAAGATTCAACAACTTGCAACAATACCATCAAAAGAAGTTCTTATCGCAAAACTTCTTGGAAGTATCAAGTCTCCAATATCAAGCTTTGCACGTGTAATAAGTGCTATTGCTGATAGTAAGGGAACAGAATCTGCAGAATAATATTTGTGGAAAATAAAAAAATAATTTTATAAAAATTTTCGGAGGTGCTATTAAAATGACAAGAGAAGATATAATTCAAGCAATTAAAGAAATGAGCGTTTTAGAATTAAACGAATTAGTAAAGGCTTGTGAAGAAGAATTTGGAGTAAGTGCTGCTGCTGCTGTTGTAGCTGGTGGAGCTGTAGCTGGTGGAGCTGCTGCTGAAGAAAAATCAGAATTTGATGTAGTATTAGCTAGCGCTGGAGATAACAAAATAAAGGTTATCAAAGTTGTAAGAGAAATAACTGGATTAGGATTAAAAGAAGCTAAAGAAATAGTTGATGGAGCTCCTAAGACATTAAAAGAAGGCGTTGCTAAAGAAGAAGCAGAAGAAATGAAAGCTAAATTAGCTGAAGTTGGAGCTACTGTAGAATTTAAATAATAAAAAGGTGCTTTATGCACCTTTTTTGTTGGTTGTATAAAGCTATATATAATGTTTATTATACAAATTCATAGTAAATATTATATATAGCTTTATGACTAAATATTACATTTTAAATTGTGTTGACAATAAAAAAATCATATGATATTATAATATAATGTATTATTCACTATGGAATAATATATATTCTTAGTGGAAAAACAGAGTATAATTTGGTTATTAATGGTTATACTATAAAAAGACGCTGTCCGAAAGCAAAGTCCTTAGGGAAAGTATGCTTTTGGTTATTTTAGTTTATACAAGGGGTGAAAGTTCATGGTACATCCTGTCCAAGTTGGGAAAAGAACAAGAATGAGTTTCGGTAAGGTTAAAGATGTTACTGAAATGCCAAATCTAATTGAGGTTCAATTAGATTCATATCAATGGTTTCTAGATGAAGGATTACACGAAGTTTTTGAGGATATCAATCCGATAACAAATTTTACGGGTAATTTAGTTTTAGAATTTGTTGATTATAAACTTGATATGGAAAATATCAAATACTCAGTTGAAGAATGTAAAGAAAGAGATGCAACATATGCAGCTCCACTGAAAGTTTCAGTAAGACTTCAAAATAATGAAACTGGTGAAATAAAAGAACAAGAAGTGTTCATGGGAGATTTTCCTTTAATGACTGAACAAGGTACTTTTGTAATCAATGGTGCAGAAAGAGTTATAGTAAGTCAATTAGTAAGATCACCAGGCGTATATTATAATTACTCTATAGACAAGAGTGGTAAAAAATTATATTCTGCTACTGTAATTCCTAATAGGGGTGCATGGTTAGAGTATGAAACAGATTCAAATGATATAATCTATGTAAGAATAGATAAGACAAGAAAGCTACCAATCACTATATTAGCGAGAGCTATGGGTTTTGGCAGTGATCAAGAATTATTAGACTTTTTTGGAGAAGAAGAAAGACTTAGAGCTTCAATAGAAAAAGATAATACTAAGACTAAAGAAGAGGCATTGCTTGAAATATATAAAAGATTAAGACCAGGAGAGCCACCAACAGTTGATAGTGCTATATCTTTAATTGATACTCTATTTTTTGATGCAAAAAGATATGATTTATCTAGAGTAGGTAGATATAAATTTAATAGAAAGCTAGCATTAAATTTAAGAATAGCAAACCAAGTATCTGCAGGGGATATTGTTAATCCACAAACTGGAGAAATAATGGTTGAGAAAAATCAAAAAATTAGTAGGTTGATGGCTGAAGAAATACAAAATGCTGGTGTTAAATCTGTTGATCTATTAATAGAAGATAAGGTGGTTAGGGTAATAAGTAACCATTTTGTTGATATAAATAAACAAGTTTCATTTGATATTTCAGATTTAGGAATTAAAGAATTAGTACACTATCCAACATTAAGAGAAATATTAGATAACTTTTCTGATGAATCAACTATTAAAGAAGAGATAAAGAAGAATATTTCAAGACTTATTCCAAAACATATTATAAGAGATGATATTTTCGCAACTATTAGTTATGAACTAGGATTAGCATATGGAATAGGCTATGTTGATGATATAGACCATTTAGGAAATAGAAGATTAAGATCAGTTGGAGAATTATTACAAAATCAATTTAGAATTGGTTTATCAAGGATGGAAAGAGTAGTTAAAGAAAGAATGACTATTCAAGATCAAGAAGCAATAACTCCACAGATGTTAATAAATATAAGACCGGTGGCAGCAGCTATAAAAGAATTCTTTGGAAGCTCACAATTATCACAATTCATGGATCAAACAAATCCATTATCGGAATTAACTCATAAAAGAAGATTATCAGCATTAGGACCAGGGGGACTTTCAAGAGAAAGAGCAGGGTTTGAAGTTAGAGACGTTCACCATTCACATTATGGAAGAATGTGTCCTATAGAAACACCAGAAGGTCCGAATATAGGTCTTATTAATTCATTAGCTACTTTTGCTAAAGTCAATGAATATGGTTTTATAGAAACACCATATAGAATAGTTGATAAAGAACACGGTAGAGCTACAGATGAAATTAGATACTTTACTGCAGATGAAGAAGATCAGTTTTTAATAGCTCAAGCAAAAGAACCGCTAGATGAAGAAGGACATTTTATCGATAAAAAGGTTACAGTAAGACACTTAGAAGACGTGTTCGTAGTTCCGTCTACAGATGTAGATTTGATTGATGTATCTGCAAGACAGATGGTATCAGTTGCAACAGCTATGATTCCGTTCCTTGAAAATGATGATGCTACAAGAGCACTTATGGGATCAAACATGCAACGTCAAGCAGTTCCATTATTAAAGCCACAAGCACCAATAGTGGGTACTGGTATTGAGTATAAAGCAGCTGTAGATTCAGGAGTACTTCCTAAAGCGAAAAATGCAGGAATTGTTACATATGTATCTGGTTCTGAAATAAAAATTAAAAGAGATTCAGATGGTGGTATAGATGTATATAAACTATTAAAGTTTAAGAGAAGTAACTCAGGTACTTGTATTAATCAAAGGCCAATAGTAGATACAGGAGAAGTTGTATATAAGAATCAGGTTATTGCAGACGGTCCATCAACAGATTTAGGTGAAATTGCATTAGGTAGAAATATCAGAATGGGATTCATAACATGGGAAGGATATAACTACGAAGATGCTATGCTGATTTCTGAAGAATTAGTTAGAGAAGATATCTTTACTTCTATGCATATTGAAGAATATGAATGCGAAGCGAGAGATACGAAGCTAGGCCCAGAAGAAATAACAAGAGATATTCCAAATGTAAGCGATGATGCGCTTAAAGATGTGGATGAAAGAGGAATAATCAGAATAGGTGCTGAAGTAAGATCTGGAGATATATTAGTAGGTAAGGTTACACCAAAGGGCGAAACAGAATTAACAGCAGAAGAAAGATTGCTGAGAGCAATATTTGGAGAAAAAGCTAGAGAAGTAAGAGATACTTCATTAAGAGTGCCACATGGAGAAGCTGGTATAATTGTTGATATTAAAGTATTTACAAGAGAAAATGGAGATGAATTAAATCCAGGAGTTAATGAACTTGTAAGATGCTATATCGCACAAAAAAGAAAAATATCAGTTGGTGATAAGATGGCAGGACGTCATGGTAATAAAGGGGTTATATCAAGAGTTTTACCGGAAGAAGATATGCCGTTTTTACCAGATGGAAGACCACTTCAAATTTGCTTAAATCCGCTAGGAGTTCCTTCACGTATGAATATAGGGCAGGTGCTTGAAGTTCATTTAGGATGGGCAGCAAGCCATTTAGGTTGGCACATAGCAACACCAGTATTTGATGGAGCAACAGAAAGTGAAATTACAGAATGCTTAGAAAAGGCTGGATTTAATGCTAATGCTAAGACTATATTATATGACGGAAGAACAGGAGAGCCGTTTGATAATGAAGTAACTGTTGGAATAATGTATATCTTAAAGCTTCATCACTTAGTTGATGATAAGATACATGCTAGATCAACTGGACCATACTCTTTAGTTACGCAACAACCACTTGGAGGTAAAGCTCAATTTGGTGGGCAAAGATTTGGAGAAATGGAAGTTTGGGCACTTGAAGCATACGGCGCAGCACATACATTACAAGAAATTTTAACAGTTAAATCAGATGATGTTGTAGGTAGAGTTAAAACATATGAGGCTATAGTTAAAGGTGAAAATATACCAGAACCAGGTGTTCCGGAATCATTTAAAGTTCTTATAAAGGAACTTCAAGCTTTATGTCTTGATATAAAGGTTCTAAATGACTCGCATGAAGAAGTTAAATTAAAAGAGTTTACTGATGATGACATGGCAGATTTGGAAGTTAATATAGAGGGAACTGAAGAAAGTATTACTCCAGAACCGGAAATTATAAATGATGGCTATGATGAGACTAGGGAAGATGACCTTGATGATATTGATTATGACGAAAATGCAGATATCGAAGAACTAGATCAGCTAGATTTAGATGGATTTAATGATGAACACTAATTTTGAAGGGAGGATTTACCCTTGTTTGAATTAAATAATTTTGATGCAATACAAATTGGTTTAGCATCTCCAGAACAAATAAGAGAGTGGTCAAGAGGAGAAGTTAAAAAACCAGAAACAATTAATTACAGAACTTTAAAGCCAGAAAGAGATGGTTTATTCTGTGAAAGAATATTTGGACCAATGAAAGATTGGGAATGTCATTGTGGAAAATATAAGAGAGTTAGATATAAGGGAATAGTTTGTGATAGATGTGGAGTAGAAGTTACTAAGGCTAAGGTAAGAAGAGAAAGAATGGGGCACATTGAATTGGCTGCCCCTGTATCTCACATTTGGTACTTTAAAGGAATCCCATCAAGAATGGGATTGTTACTAGATATGTCACCAAGATCTTTAGAAAAAGTATTATATTTTGCTTCTTATATAGTTACAGATCCAAAAGAAACACCACTATTAAAGAAACAACTTCTTAATGAAAAAGAGTATAGAGAAGCTGTTGAAAAATATGGTGATGAAAGCTTTGAAGCTAGTATGGGTGCAGAAGCAATCCAAGAATTATTAAATGAGATTGACTTAGAATCAGCGTCAAAGGAACTAAAAGAAGAATTAAAACAGAGTACTGGTCAAAAAAAAGTAAGAATAATTAGAAGATTAGAAGTGGTAGAATCATTTAGAAAATCTGGGAATAAACCAGGGTGGATGGTTATAAGTGTTATACCAGTAATACCGCCAGATTTAAGACCAATGGTTCAACTAGATGGTGGAAGATTTGCTACTTCTGATTTAAATGATTTATATAGAAGAGTTATAAATAGAAATAACAGATTAAAGAAGTTATTAGATTTAGGAGCTCCTGATATAATTGTTAGAAATGAAAAAAGAATGCTTCAAGAGGCTGTAGATGCACTTATTGATAATGGTAGAAGAGGTAGGCCTGTAACAGGTCCGGGAAATAGACCTTTAAAATCTCTTTCTGATATGTTAAAAGGTAAGCAAGGAAGATTTAGACAAAACTTACTTGGTAAGAGAGTTGACTATTCGGGAAGATCAGTTATTGTTGTTGGTCCAGAATTAAAAATGTATCAATGCGGTCTTCCAAAAGAAATGGCTATAGAGTTATTTAAACCATTTGTTATGAAGAAACTAGTTCAAGATGGAATTGCTCATAATATTAAAAGTGCTAAGAGAATGGTTGAAAGAGTTCAACCACAAGTCTGGGATGTACTAGAAGAGGTTATTGCTGATCATCCAGTATTACTTAATCGTGCTCCTACACTGCATAGACTTGGAATTCAAGCATTTCAACCAGTCTTAGTAGAAGGTAAGGCAATAAAACTTCATCCATTATCTTGTACAGCATACAATGCTGACTTTGATGGTGACCAAATGGCTGTCCATCTTCCATTATCTGTTGAAGCACAAGCGGAAGCAAGGTTTTTAATGCTAGGTGCAAGCAATATATTAAAGCCATCAGATGGTAAACCGGTTTGTGTTCCTACACAAGATATGGTTCTTGGATCATATTACTTAACAATGGATAGAGATGGTGCTAAAGGAGAAGGAATGACTTTCTCTAGTGTAGATGAAGCTATAATGGCATATGAGACAAAGGCTATTAATATCCATGCAAAGATTAATGTAAAAGTAAGTAGAGAATTTGATGGAGTAAAACAATCAAGAATAATTAAAACTACAGTTGGTAAAATAATTTTCAATGAATCAATACCTCAAAATCTAGGATTAGTCGATAGAAGCAATGAAGAAACAAAATTTGATTTGGAAGTTGATTTCTTAGTAACTAAAAAATCATTAGGTAGAATTATAGATAATTGCTATATGAAGCATGGCCCAATAAAGACATCAGTGATGCTTGATAATATAAAAGCGCTAGGATATCATTATTCATCAATTGGAGCGGTAACAGTTGCGACATCGGATATTATAGTTCCAGATGCTAAATATGAATTACTTAAAGAAGCTGATGAAACAGTTGAAAAAATTGAAAAAATGTATAAGAGAGGATTCATATCTGATGACGAAAGATATGAAAGAGTTATTGAAAAGTGGACTCAAACAACTGAGGACATTGCGAATGCTTTAATGGACAGTCTTGATAAGTTTAATCCAATATATATGATGGCAGACTCAGGAGCGAGAGGTTCTAAGTCACAAATTAAGCAATTAGCTGGTATGAGAGGACTTATGGCGAGTCCATCTGGTAAAATCATAGAATTGCCAATCAAAGCATCATTCAAAGAAGGTTTGGATGTATTAGAATATTTCTTATCTACACATGGTGCTAGAAAAGGTAATGCTGATACTGCATTAAAAACAGCGGATTCAGGGTATTTAACAAGAAGGCTTGTTGATGTTTCTCAAGATGTAATTGTTAGAGAAGAAGACTGTGGAACTTCTGAAGGTCTTTATGTTACAGAAATCAAAGAAGGAAATGAAGTTATTGAGGAATTAAAAGAAAGACTAATTGGTAGATATACTGCTGAAGATGTTATAAACCCAGAAAATGGAGAAGTTGTAGTTCCTAGAAATGAATATATGGATATAGATGCAGCTGAAAAAATTACTTCGTTAGGAATTAAAAAAGTAAAAATAAGATCAGTATTTACATGTGATTGTAAAGTGGGTGTATGTTCAAGATGTTATGGTATGAACATGGCTACTGCTAAAAAGATTGATATAGGTGAAGCAGTTGGTATTATAGCAGCACAATCAATCGGAGAGCCAGGAACACAACTTACAATGAGAACATTCCATACAGGTGGAGTTGCTTCAGGTGCAGATATCACTCAAGGTTTACCTAGAGTTGAGGAGTTATTTGAGGCTAGAAAACCAAAAGGGCTTGCAATTGTATCAGAAATAGCAGGAAGTATTAAAATAGAAGAAACAAAGAAAAAGAGAATGGTTATAGTTATGAGTTCTGATGGAGAAGAACGTAGCTATGATATTCCATTTGGATCTAGATTAAGAGTAACTGAAGGTGACTATATAGAAGCAGGAGATGAAATAACAGAAGGCTCTGTTAATCCGCATGATATAATGAATATCAAAGGAATTGATGGTGCAAGAAGATATTTACTCTCAGAAGTTCAAAAAGTTTATAGATTACAAGGTGTTGATATTAATGATAAACATCTAGAAGTAGTTGTAAGACAAATGACAAGAAAAATAAAAGTTAGTGAATCTGGAGATACAGATCTTTTACCAGGAACAATGATAGATATGTTTGATTTCAAAGAAGAAAATGCTAGAGTTAGAGAATTTGGTGGAGAAGAAGCCAAAGGAGAAGAAACTCTTTTGGGAATTACTAAAGCAGCATTAGCAACAGATAGCTTCTTATCAGCAGCGTCATTCCAAGAAACAACAAGAGTATTAACAGAAGCAGCAATAAAAGGAAAAGTAGATCCATTAGTAGGCTTAAAAGAAAATGTTATAATTGGTAAACTTATTCCAGCTGGTACAGGAATGATGAGATATAGAAATCTTAACATAGAAGCAGCAGAGGAAGAATCTGTAGAAGAAATAGAAACAGTTTAATATTAGAAACTTATTGTGTTGACATGTGTATATTAAAATGATAAAATACAATTTGTGTGATTTACTCTATAAAATATACAGATATGTGTCAACACAATAAATAAGTTTCGTATATTTTATAAATTATTTACATAATTTAATATTGAAATTTTAAAATAATAGTAGATTACCCAATATTTAAAAATAAATTAGTTTTTATCTTTATTTATATAGATAAAATAAATTTCAGGAGGTGAAACAATGCCAACTATTAGCCAATTAGTAAGAAAAGGCAGAAAGACAACTATAGCTAAATCAACTGCACCAGCACTTAAAGAGTGTCCACAAAAAAGAGGGGTATGTACAGTAGTTAAAACAACAACTCCTAAGAAGCCTAACTCAGCTTTAAGAAAAATTGCCAGAGTTAGATTAACAAATGGATATGAAGTAACTGCATATATAGGTGGAGTTGGTCACAACTTACAAGAACATAGTGTTGTTCTTATAAGAGGTGGAAGAGTTAAGGACCTTCCTGGTGTTAGATACCATATTGTAAGAGGTGCGTTAGACTGTGCCGGAGTAGCTAACAGAATGCAAGGAAGATCTAAGTACGGTGCTAAGAAACCTAAGAAATAGGAATCTTAACTTATGATAGTGCTTATCTTCAACATAAATATTGAATTTAGTTAAGTTTATATATAGATGTAAAGATTAGCACTTTGCGGTATTAGAAAATAATGCCGAGTACCGATGAACTTAAATTCAAAATGTTAAGGAGGGAAGAAAAGTGCCAAGAAAAGGACATATTGCAAAAAGAGACGTATTACCAGATCCAGTTTATAACTCAAAGGTTGTTACTAAATTTATCAACAGCATAATGCTAGATGGTAAGAAAGGTGTAGCGCAAAAAATATGCTACGACGCTTTTGAATTAATAGCTCAAAGAACTGGAAAAGATGCTTTAGAAGTATTTGAAGAAGCTATGAACAATGTAATGCCATTATTAGAAGTAAAAGCTAGAAGAATAGGTGGTGCTACATATCAAGTTCCAATAGAAGTTAGACCAGAAAGAAGACAGACGTTAGGAATAAGATGGATGTTAATAGCGGCAAGAAAAAGAGGCGAAAAGCTTATGGCTGAAAGAGTTGCAGGAGAATTAATGGACGCATCTAATAACACAGGAGCAGCTGTTAAAAAGAGAGAAGATACTCATAAAATGGCTGAAGCTAATAAAGCATTCGCTCATTACAGATACTAATATATATATATCAAAACTGTTTTGGCTAATGCTAAGGCAGTTTTGTCAAATTATTTTACTATATTTACTATTTGAGAGGAGGACAAATAAATGGCAAGAAAATATCCTTTAGAGAAATTTAGAAATTTCGGAATAATGGCTCATATAGATGCAGGTAAAACAACAACTACTGAGCGTATATTATTTTATACAGGTGTAAGCCATAAAATAGGAGAAGTTCATGATGGTGAAGCTACAATGGACTGGATGGTTCAAGAACAAGAAAGAGGTATAACAATTACTTCTGCTGCGACATCATGTGAATGGAAAGGTCATGAATTAAACATCATTGATACTCCAGGACACGTAGACTTCACAGTGGAAGTTGAAAGATCTTTAAGAGTTCTAGATGGAGCCGTTACTGTTTTAGATGCTAAAAGTGGGGTTGAACCTCAAACTGAAACAGTTTGGAGACAGGCGGATAAATATGGTGTTCCAAGAATGATTTATGTAAATAAGATGGATGCTACAGGTGCAGATTTCTTTAGATGTGTAGAAACTGTTAAGGATAGATTAAAAGGAAATGCTGTTCCAATACAAATTCCAATAGGTAGCGAAGAAAACTTTAAAGGTATGGTTGACCTTATAAGAAATATAGCTATCGTATTCTATGATGATCTTGGAAAAGATATGAGAGAAGAAGAAATTCCAGCTGATTTAGTAGATCAAGCTGAAGAATATAGAGCTGCCATGATTGAAGCTATAGCTGAAACAGATGAAGAATTAATGGAAAAGTATTTAGAAGGTGAAGAACTTACTGTAGAAGAATTAAAATCTGCTTTAAGAAAAGCAACAATCGCTAATGAAATTTATCCATGTATTTGTGGTTCTTCATACAAAAATAAAGGCGTTCAAGAAATGATTGATGGTGTTGTGGACTTCTTACCATCACCATTAGATATTCCAGCTGTAAAAGGAACAACTTTAGAAGGTGAAGAAGTTGAAAGAAAAGCTGATGATAGCGAACCATTATCTGCTTTAGCATTTAAAATTGCTACAGATCCATTTGTTGGTAAGTTGGCGTTCACAAGAATTTATTCAGGTGTAATGCAAAGTGGTTCATATGTTCTTAACTCAACTAAGGGTAAGAAAGAAAGAATCGGAAGACTTGTAAAGATGCACTCTAATTCAAGACAAGAAGTTGAAGCTTTGGAAGCAGGTGAATTAGGAGCAGTTATTGGATTAAAGAATACTACTACAGGAGATACTTTATGTGATGAAAAATCTCCAGTAGTTCTTGAGTCTATGGAATTCCCAGAACCAGTTATAAATATTGCAATTGAGCCTAAAACAAAGGCCGGTCAAGAAAAGATGGGTATAGCTTTAGCTAAGTTAGCTGAAGAAGATCCAACTTTCAAAACTTGGACTGATGAAGAAACAGGTCAAACAATAATTGCAGGTATGGGAGAGCTTCACTTAGATATTATCGTTGATAGACTTCAAAGAGAGTTTAAGGTTGAATGTAATGTAGGTGCTCCTCAAGTTGCTTACAAAGAAACAATTAGATCAGCAGTTAAAGCTGAAGCTAAATATGCTAAACAATCAGGTGGTAAAGGTCAATACGGTCATGCTGTAATTGAAATGGAACCAACTGATGGAGAATATGTATTTGAAAATGCTATTGTTGGTGGAGCTATTCCTAAGGAATATATACCAGCTATCGATGCAGGTATTCAAGAAGCAGCTTTAAATGGTATTGTTGCTGGATACAACGTTATTAACTTCAAAGTTAAGTTAGTACATGGTTCATATCATGAAGTTGACTCATCTGAAATGGCATTTAAAATTGCTGGTTCTATGGCGTTCAAAAATGCTATGGCTAAAGCAGATCCAGTACTTCTTGAACCTATGATGAAAGTTGAAATAACAGTTCCAGAAGAATACATGGGAGATGTTATTGGAGACGTTAACTCAAGAAGAGGTAGAATGGAAGGCATGGAGGCTGTTAATGGAGCTCAAGTTATTAGAGCATATATACCATTATCTGAAATGTTTGGATATGCTACAGCTTTAAGATCAAGAACTCAAGGTAGAGGTGTTTACGCTATGGTATTCGACCACTATGAAGAAGTTCCAAAGAACATACAAGAAGAAATAGCTGGTAAGAGAGCAAAATAATTTTAAATTATAGTATAATAATTAATAATAAAATAGATAATATATATAGATATTATCTATTTTATACGCTATAATAATTACGAAAGATTTGAAAAATTAATTTCTATCATAAGGGAGGAATTTAACAATGGCAAAGGAAAAGTTCGAGAGAAGTAAGCCACATGTTAACATTGGAACAATCGGTCACGTAGACCACGGTAAGACAACATTAACAGCAGCTATAACAACTGTATTAGCAAACAGAGGATATGCAGAAGCGTTTAACTATGCTGATATAGATAAAGCGCCAGAAGAAAAAGAAAGAGGAATTACAATCAATACAGCTCACGTTGAGTATGAAACAGAAAACAGACACTATGCTCACGTAGACTGTCCAGGACATGCTGACTATGTTAAGAACATGATTACAGGAGCTGCACAAATGGATGGAGCTATCTTAGTTGTATCAGCAGCAGATGGTCCAATGCCACAAACAAGAGAACATATCTTATTAGGATCAAGAGTTGGTATAGAATACATAGTAGTATTCTTAAACAAAGCAGATATGGTAGATGATCCAGAATTATTAGAATTAGTTGAAATGGAAGTAAGAGAATTATTAAGTGAATATGACTTCCCAGGTGATGATATTCCAGTAATAACAGGATCAGCATTAAAAGCATTAGAAAATCCAACAGATGAAGAAGCTATCAAACCAATATTAGATTTAATGGATGCAGTAGATAGTTATATTCCAACACCAGAAAGAGCTACAGATAAACCATTCTTAATGCCAGTTGAAGATGTATTTACAATCACTGGTAGAGGAACAGTTGCAACAGGAAGAGTTGAAGCTGGGGTTCTTCATGTTGGAGATGAAATAGATATCGTTGGATTACAAGAAGAAAAGAAGAAGACAGTAGTAACTGGAATCGAAATGTTCAGAAAGTTATTAGACGAAGCGCAAGCAGGAGATAATATCGGAGCATTATTAAGAGGTATTCAAAGAACTGAAATCGAAAGAGGTCAAGTTTTAGCAAAACCAAACTCAGTACATCCACATACTAAGTTCGTAGGTCAAGTATACGTACTTAAAAAAGAAGAAGGTGGAAGACATACTCCATTCTTCGATGGATATAGACCACAATTCTATTTCAGAACAACTGACGTTACTGGTTCAATCAAATTACCAGATGGAATGGAAATGGTAATGCCAGGAGACCACATTGACATGAATGTTGAATTAATCACTCCAATCGCAATGGATGAAGGATTAAGATTCGCTATCAGAGAAGGTGGAAGAACTGTAGGTTCTGGAGTTGTTACTAGTATAGTTGAATAATATTAAATTGTAATTGAGGTAGGGAATTTATTCCTTACCTCAATTATTTACATAAAATATTAATGGTAGTGTTGTTAAAGCAGTAAAAGATAAAATATGGATATAAAACCTTAAATAAATATATTGTATTTTTATGAGTAAAAATCTAAAATATATTTGTGTTAAATACTTCAGGATAATTATTTTTATTAAATTTTTTAAAAAATAAAAAAAAACTTGAAAATATTTATTGAGAATAGTATAATAAAGAAGTTGTATAACGACACGGATTCGAGAGGTTGCCGGACTTCCGGGTAATTCTTGATGAGTAAGTTTGAGTCTAGAACTCAACAACAGGGCTTTGTAGCGTCTTTGGTGTATATGAAACACCTGGAACAGTTTACACATAGTCGCTGTTGTGCGTTAGAAGTAAAACGTACATAAAAAAGGAGGGAAATGAAATGTCAAAGCAAAAAATAAGGATAAGATTAAAAGCTTTTGATCATACAATATTAGATCAATCAGCTGAAAAAATTACTGAAACTGCAAAAACAACAGGAGCTAAAGTTGTAGGTCCAGTACCACTACCAACTGAAAAAGATGTTGTTACAATATTAAGAGCAGTGCACAAGTATAAAGATTCAAGAGAACAATTCGAAATCAGAACGCATAAAAGATTAATCGATATAGTTAATCCATCACCAAAAACTGTTGATGCATTAATGAGATTAAATCTTCCAGCTGGTGTAGATATAGAAATTAAACTATAATATAAAATTTAAAGAAAACGGCTAGTTATGATTGTAAAAAGTCCGCTAATTAGTTTGGGAGGTGTAAATACATGAAAAAAGCTATAATTGGTAAAAAAGTTGGAATGACTCAAATTTTTGATGAAAAGGGTAAAGTTATTCCAGTTACTGTAGTAGAAGCTGGCCCATGTGTTGTTGTTCAAAAGAAAACTGTAGAAAAAGATGGTTATGAAGCAATACAAGTTGGTTTTGAAGAAATAAGAGAAAAATTAGCTAACAAGCCAAGAAAAGGTACTTTCGCAAAGGCAGGGGTTAGTGTAAGAAGAACTCTTAAAGAATTTAGATTAGAAGACATAAGTACTTATGAAGTAGGTCAAGAAATAAAAGCTGATGTATTTGAAATTGGAGATAAAGTAGATGTATCAGCAGTTTCAAAAGGTAAGGGATTCCAAGGAGCTATCAAGAGATGGAATCAACAAAGAGGACCTATGACACACGGTTCTAAGTTCCATAGAGCACCAGGTTCAATGGGAGCTTCTTCAGATCCATCAAGAACATTCAAAAATAAGAGAATGCCAGGACATATGGGATCTGTAAATACAACTGTATTAAACTTAGAAGTTGTTAAGGTTATTCCAGAAAAGAACTTAATATTAATTAAGGGTGGAATTCCAGGACCTAACAAAGGTACAGTAGTAATTAAAGATACAGTAAGAGTTTAATTTTTATAGGAAAGGAGGAAATAGAATGCCTACAGTAGGAATATTTAATAAAGAAGGAAAAAAAGTTGATGAAATGCAATTAAATGAAACAGTGTTTGCGACAGAAGTTAATGAATATGCATTACATCAAGTAGTAGTAGCGTTATTAGCTAATAAAAGACAAGGAACTCAATCTGCTAAAACAAGATCTGAAGTTAGAGGGGGAGGAATTAAACCTTGGAGACAAAAAGGTACTGGAAGAGCAAGACAAGGTTCTATCAGAGCACCTCAATGGATTAAAGGTGGTATAGTATTCGCTCCAAAGCCAAGAGATTACAGAATGGCAGTTCCAAAGAGTATGAGAAAGGTTGCTATGAAATCAGCTTTAACTACTAAAGTTCAAAATGAACAAATGATAGTTTTAGATGAATTAAGTTTTGAGGCACCAAAAACAAGAATAGTAGTTGATATGTTAAAAGCTTTAGAAGCTAAAAAAGCATTGATAATTACTGCTGAATCAAATGAAGCTGTATACAAGTCAGCAAGAAATATTGAAGGCGTAAGCGTAATTCCAGCTAACAACATCAATGTATATGATTTATTAAAATATGAAAAATTAATCGTTACAAAAGATGCTGTATCTAAAATTGAGGAGGTGTACGCATAATGAAATTAACTAGTCATGATATAATCAGAAAACCAGTTATAACTGAAAAGAGTATGGCTGATATGGCTGAAAAGAAGTACACTTTTATCGTTCATGTTGATGCAAATAAATCTCAAATAAAGAGAGCTGTAGAAGAGGTATTCAACGTAAAAGTTGAAAGTGTTAATACTATAAATGGTTTGGGAAAAACTAAGAGAATGGGCGTACATGTAGGTAAAAGATCAGACTACAAGAAAGCTGTTGTTACATTAACAGAAGAAAGCAACGGAATTGAATTCTTCGAAGGAATGCAATAATATTAAAGCCATTATTGGTGTAGGAACACCAGAAAAGCTTAAAGAAGGAGGGAATTTTAATGGCAGTTAAAAAATTTAATCCGATTACTCCATCAAGAAGACAAATGACAATGGCAACATTTGAAGAAATTACTTCACAATCACCAGAAAAGTCACTTCTTGTTACTTTAAAAAGTAAAGCGGGTAGAAATGCTCAAGGTAAAATTACTGTTAGACATCGTGGTGGCGGTGCTAAGAGAAAATATAGAATTATAGATTTTAAAAGAAATAAGGATGGAATTCCAGCAAAGGTTGCGACTATAGAATATGATCCAAATAGAACAGCATATATAGCCTTAGTTATATACGCAGACGGTGAAAAAAGATATATTCTTGCACCATCAGCTTTAAAAGTTGGAGACGTTATTGAATCAGGAGTAAATGCTGATATCAAACCAGGTAACGCTTTACCATTAAAGAATATACCAGTAGGTACAGTAATTCATAACGTGGAATTACAAACAGGTAAAGGTGGTCAATTAGTAAGATCGGCTGGTACTTCTGCGCAATTAATGGCTAAAGAAGGAGATTATGCAACTCTTAGATTACCATCAGGTGAAATGAGATATGTAAGAATCGAATGTAGAGCAACAATAGGAAGTCTTTCAAATACTACTAACGATATTGTAAATATCGGTAAAGCAGGTAGAAAGAGACATATGGGATGGAGACCAACAGTAAGAGGTTCTGTTATGAATCCTAACGATCACCCTCATGGTGGTGGTGAAGGTAAATCACCAATCGGTAGACCAAGTCCAGTTACTCCATGGGGTAAACCAGCTCTTGGTTACAAAACTAGAAAAACTAAGAAATATTCAGATAAATTCATCATTAAAGATAGAAGAAAGTAGTTTGAGGAGAATACTTATTTCTCTTCAAGTTGCTTAAACTTGATGATTTTATGAAGGGAGGCATATTAGTGAGTAGATCAACAAAGAAAGCACCTTTTGTTCATGAAGGACTTTTTAATAAGGTAGAAGAAATGAATAAAGCTGGAGAAAAAAAGGTTGTAAAGACTTGGTCAAGAAGTTCAACTATCTATCCAGCTTTCATAGGACACACAATTGCTGTTCATGATGGAAGAAAGCATGTACCTGTTTATATATCAGAAGATATGGTTGGCCATAAGTTAGGTGAATTTGTATTAACTAGAACTTATAAAGGTCACGATGATAAAACATCAAAGAGATAGCCTTGAAAGGAGGATCATAAATGGAAGCTAAAGCTATAGCAAAATATGTTAGAATGTCTCCAACAAAAGTAGGAGTTGTTCTAGATTTAATTAGAGGAAAGCAAGTTAATGAAGCTTTTGCTATATTAGAATATACGCCAAGAGAAGCAGCAGTAGTAATTAAAAAAGTATTAAAATCAGCTGTTGCAAATGCAGAACATAATTTAGAATTAAATGCTGATAACTTATTTGTTTCAGAATGCTTTGTGGGTCAAGGTCCAACATTGAAGAGATTCCAACCACATGCACAAGGTAGAGCATTTAAGATTTTAAAGAAAACAAGCAACATAACACTAGTTGTTAAAGAAAGAGCTTAGTTTAGAAGGAGGGAAAAGCAAGTGGGTCAAAAAGTAAATCCTCACGGCCTTAGAGTAGGTGTCATCAAGGGTTGGGATGCAAAATGGTATGCTAACAAGAAAAATTTTGCAGATAACCTAGTTGAAGATAACAAAATAAGAAAGTTTGTTAAAAAAGAACTTTTCTCAGCGGGTATTTCTAAAGTAGAAATCGAAAGAGCTGCTAAGAGAGTTAAGTTAAATATACACACTGCAAAGCCAGGTGTTATTATTGGAAAAGGTGGAGCAGGAATTGAAGCTTTAAAAGGTAAATTAACTTCATTTATTAAAGATAAAAATGTTTTAATAAACATTGTTGAAGTTAAGAGTGCTGAATGTGATGCTCAATTAATGGCAGAAAACATTGCAGCACAATTAGAAAAGAGAATTTCTTTCAGAAGAGCTATGAAGCAAACAATGCAAAGAGCTATGAAACACGGAATTAAAGGTGTTAAGACTGCATGTTCAGGAAGATTAGGTGGAGCTGAAATCGCAAGAACTGAACAATATCATGAAGGAACAATTCCACTACAAACATTAAGAGCTGATATAAATTATGGATTTGCAGAAGCAGATACAACATATGGAAAAATTGGAGTTAAAGTTTGGGTTTATAATGGAGAGGTTCTTCCAACTAAGAAAGTTGAAAAGGAAGAGGCTAACGCATAAGAAAGGAGGAATAAGTCATGTTAATGCCTAAAAGAGTAAAACATCGTAAGGTACAACGTGGTAGAATGAAAGGTAAAGCTACTAGAGGTAATTTCTTAGCTTATGGAGATTACGGTATACAAGCAACAACTTGTGGATGGATTACTAGTAACCAAATTGAATCTGCCAGAATTGCTATCAATAGATATATTAAAAGAGGAGGAAAACTTTGGATAAAGATTTTCCCAGATAAGCCAGTTACTGAAAAACCAGCAGAAACAAGAATGGGTTCAGGTAAAGGTTCACCAGAATACTGGGTAGCAGTAGTTAAACCAGGTAGAGTTTTATTTGAATTATCAGGAGTAGCAGAAGATACTGCAAGAGAAGCTATGAGACTTGCATCACATAAACTTCCTGTAAAGACAAAGTTTGTTACAAAAAGAGATTTTGAGGAAATGGGTGGTGAAAAATAATGAAGGCTAGAGAATTAAAAGAATTAAGATCAAGCAATCCTCAAGACTTAGCAGTTAAATTAGGAGATCTTAAAGCTGAATTATTCAACTTAAGATTCCAACTAGCTACAGGACAATTAGAAAATCCAATGAGAATAAGAGAAGTTAAAAAATCTATAGCCCAAATAAAAACCATCTTAAGAGAAGAAGAATTAAGAGCATTGGAACAATAAAAGTTGGAAGGAGGTTAAACTCTAATGGAAAGAGGATTAAGAAAGAAAAGAATCGGTAGAGTTGTTTCAGACAAAATGGAAAAAACTATCGTAGTTGCTGTTGAAACTAAGGTTAGACATCCGTTGTATGGAAAAACTGTTAATAGAACAACAAAATTTAAAGTTCATGATGAAAATAATGATGCAAAAATTAATGATAGAGTATTAATAATGGAAACTAGACCTTTATCTAAAGATAAAAGATGGAGACTTGTTGAAATAGTTGAAAAAGCTAAATAGAGGCTTGAAGACTGAAAGGAGGGTAATATAATGATACAACAACAAACCTTATTAAAGGTTGCAGATAATTCAGGTGCAAAAGAAATTATGTGTATCAGAGTTTTAGGCGGATCAAAGAGAAAGTTTGGTAACATCGGTGACGTTATAGTAGCTAGCGTTAAAAGTGCAACACCAGGTGGAGTTGTTAAAAAAGGTGATGTTGTAAAGGCAGTTATAGTTAGATCTGTAAGAGGCGTAAGAAGAGCAGATGGTTCATATATAAAATTCGATGAAAACGCAGCGGTTATAATCAAAGATGACAAACAACCAAGAGGAACTCGTATCTTTGGGCCTGTTGCTAGGGAGCTAAGAGATAAAGAATTCAATAAAATATTATCATTAGCACCAGAAGTTCTATAAAAGGAGGTGTCTAAACATTGAAGGTACATGTAAGAAAGAATGATACAGTTATAGTTATATCTGGTAAAGATAAAGGGAAAACTGGAGAAGTTTTAAAGGTATCTCCAAAGACAGGAAAAGTTCTTGTTCAAGGAGTTAATATAGTAAAGAAACATCAAAAAGCTAATAAAGCTCAAATGGAAAGCGCTATTATTGAAAAAGAAGCTGCTATTAATAGTTCAAAAGTTATGTTATATTGCACTAAGTGTAAAAACGCAACTAGAATCAATAATAAAATATTAGATGACGGCACTAAAGTTAGAGTTTGTAAAAAATGTGGAGAAACATTCTAACATTTTGAAAGGAGGTAAATAAATATGGTAAGACTTCAAGAAAGATACGAAAAAGAAGTAGTTCCAGCTATGATCGAGAAGTTCGGATACAAGAATATTATGGAAGTACCAAAATTAGAAAAAATCGTAATTAACATGGGAGTTGGTGAAGCTAGAGAAAACCAAAAGGTTTTAGAAGCAGCTGTTAATGATCTAACATTAATCTCAGGCCAAAAACCAATATTGACTAGAGCTAAGAAATCAGTAGCTAATTTCAAAATTAGAGAAAATATGCCTTTAGGTTGTAAGGTTACTTTAAGAAAAGCAAAAATGTATGAATTTGCTGATAAATTAGTATCTATTGCTTTACCTAGAGTTAGAGATTTTAGAGGAGTTTCAAGCAAAGCGTTCGATGGTAGAGGAAACTACTCATTAGGAATTAAAGAACAATTAATATTCCCAGAAATAGAATATGATAAAATAGATAAAGTAAGAGGAATGGATATAATCTTCGTAACATCAGCAAATACTGATGAAGAAGCTAGGGAATTATTAAGATTCCTTGGAATGCCATTTGCTCAATAATTAAGGAGGTAACACGATGGCACGTAAGGCTATAATCGAAAAGTGGAGCAAAACTCCTAAATATAAAACTAGAGCTTATACTAGATGTAGAATATGTGGAAGACCACATGCTGTATTAAAGAAATATGGAGTATGCCGTATTTGTTTTAGAGAACTTGCTTATAAGGGCGAAATTCCAGGTTGTAGAAAAGCAAGTTGGTAAGAAGAAACATGTAATGAAAGGAGGCACATTAAATGGTTATGACAGATCCAATAGCAGATTTATTAACTCGTGTGAGAAATGCTAATTCTGTAAGACATGAAGTGGTAGAAGTACCTTCTTCAAAGGTTAAGAAGGAAATTGCAAATATATTATTACAAGAGGGTTATATTAAAGAAATTAATGAATATAACGATGGTGTTGTTCCAATGCTAAGATTATCTCTTAAATATGGAGCTAACAAAGAAAGAGTTATTACTGGAATAAAGAGAATATCTAAGCCAGGATTAAGAGTATACTGTAAGAAAGATGAAGTTCCTAAGGTTCTTAATGGATTAGGTATTGCAGTTGTTTCAACTTCAAAAGGAATAATGGTAGATAGAGAAGCTAGAAAGAACGGTTTAGGTGGAGAAGTAATCTGCTACGTTTGGTAATAGTATAAATTATAGATAATAAGTATAAATTGTTGAATTACGATACAATTTTCAAATAATACAGGAGGTGCACTTATGTCAAGAGTGGGTAGATTACCAATAGCTATTCCTGCTGGCGTAACTGTAACTGTAACACCAGACAACGTTGTTACAGTTAAAGGACCAAAAGGTGAATTAGTTAAAGATATGCACAAAGACATTAACATAGCTATTGAAAATAACGAAGTAGTCGTTACTAGAGATAGTGATGTAAAAGAACACAGAGCTCTTCATGGTTTAACAAGAGCATTAATTAATAACATGGTAATTGGAGTTACTGAAGGTTACCAAAAGACTTTAGATTTAGTTGGTGTTGGTTATAGAGCTCAATTACAAGGAAAGAAGCTTGTAATGAACCTTGGATATTCACATCCAGTTGAAATAGAACCTATTGATGGAATCACATTCGAAACTCCAGCTGCTACTAGAGTTGTTGTTAAAGGTATTGACAAAGAAAAAGTTGGTTTTGCAGCAGCCGATATCAGAAAGTGGAGATTACCAGAACCATATAAGGGTAAAGGTATCAAGTACGAAAATGAAGTGATCAGACGTAAAGAAGGTAAAACTGGTAAAAAATAAGTAGGAAGGAGTGAGTCCATATGTTCAAAAAGGTAGACAAAAAGGCAAGTAGAGAAAAACGTCACCTTAGAGTTCGTAAAAAAGTATTTGGTACAGTTGAAAGACCAAGACTTTCAGTTTTCAAGAGTGAAAAGAATATATATGCACAAGTTATAGATGATATAAATGGCGTTACATTAGTAGCAGCTTCAAGTTTAGATAAGGATTTTTCGGCTAAAGGCGGAAATAAAGAAGGAGCTAAACTTGTAGGTGAAGTAGTTGCTAAAAGAGCTATTGAAAAAGGAATCACTGAAGTGGTATTTGATAGAGGCGGATACATATACCATGGAAGAGTTAAAGAATTAGCAGAAGCAGCAAGAGAAGCAGGATTACAATTCTAATAATAAGGAGGGAAATCAATGAGAATCGATCCTAGTACACTAGACCTTAAAGAAAAGGTTGTTTTCATAAACAGAGTTACTAAGGTTGTTAAGGGTGGTAGAAACTTCAGATTCAGCGCATTAGTTGTTGTTGGTGATGAGAACGGACACGTTGGCGTTGGAATGGGTAAATCTATCGAAATCCCAGAAGCAATAAAAAAAGGAATAGAAGATGCTAAGAAAAACTTAGTAGAAGTTGCAATAGTAGGAAACACAATTCCTCATGAAATACACGGAAAATTTGGAACAGCTGATGTTCTAATTATGCCAGCTAAAGAAGGTACAGGAGTTATCGCTGGGGGTCCAGCAAGAGCTGTATTAGAATTAGCAGGATTAAAAGATGTAAGAGCTAAATCATTGGGTTCAAACAATCCAAATAACATGGTAAATGCTACAATAAACGGATTAGCAAACTTAAGAACAGCTGAAGAAATAGCTAAATTAAGAGGCAAGTCTGTAGAAGAAATATTAGGTTAGGAGGATATTGCAATGGCTAAATTAAGAGTTACATTAGTAAAGAGCTTAATAGGTAGAAAAAAAGACCATATCGCTACTGCAAATGCTCTAGGACTTAGAAAGATAAGAAAAACAGTAGAAGTTGAGGGAACACCTCAAGTACAAGGTATGATTAAGAAAATAGACTACTTACTAAAAGTAGAAGAAGTTTAATATATAGAGGAGGTGCACTGAGTATGAAACTTCACGAATTAAAACCAGCAGCAGGCAGTAAAAAGGCTCCTAAAAGAATTGGTAGAGGTACTGGTTCAGGATTAGGTAGAAATGCTGGTAAAGGTGAAAAAGGCCAAAATGCTAGATCAGGTGGTGGAGTAAGACCTGGATTTGAAGGAGGACAAATGCCTCTATATAGAAGACTTCCTAAGAGAGGCTTCACAAATCCATTTACAAAACAAATTGTTAGCATAAATGTTGATAGATTAAACATCTTTGATAATGGTACAGAAATAACTCCAGAAGTTTTACTTGAAAGAAGAGTTATAAGTAAAGTATTGGATGGAGTTAAGATTCTTGGAAACGGAAATTTAGAAAAGAGCTTAACAGTTAAAGGATGTAAGTTCTCTAAGTCTGCTATAGAAAAGATAGAAGCAGCTGGAGGAAAAGTTGAGGTGATGTAAAATGCTTCAAACCCTACGTAATGCATTTAAGGTACCTGAACTAAGGAAAAAACTCTTATGGACAATATTACTAGTTGCAGTTTTCAGGATGGGAAGTCACATTCCTCTTCCTGGAATTAACTCTGATTATTTAAAGAATATATCTCAATCAGGGAGTTTACTAGGTTTTTATGATTTAATATCTGGAGGGGCTTTTAGTAGAGCAAGTATATTAGCTCTTGGAGTTATGCCATATATTAATTCATCTATCATAATACAATTATTGACTGTAGCTATTCCACAGCTTGAGCAGCTTTCTAAAGAAGGTGATTCAGGGAGAAAGAAGATACAAAATGCAACACGTTATGTAGCATTAGTTATTTCTTTTGTATTAGCCTATGGAATATATGCTACTTTAGCAAATAGTGGAGCAACAGCGGGATTAGAAATAACTCAAAAAATAGTAATAGTATTCACTTTAGTGGTCGGTTCTACATTTTGTATGTGGCTAGGTGATCAGGTAACAGTAAAGGGAATTGGAAATGGAACATCTATACTAATTTTTGTTAATATAATTTCAAGAATTCCAACAATAATTGGATCTATAATTGTTCTTAAGGATGCAGGTAGTGTAAGTATTGTTTCAATTGTATTATTTACAGCATTTATTTTATTACTGTTAGCAGCAGTATTGTTCTTCTCATTATCTGAAAGAAGAATACCAGTACAATATGCAGGTAAGTTTGCTTCAGGAAATAATGCGATGGTTAAATCACAATCAACACATATTCCACTTAGTATAATTGGTTCGGCAGTTTTAGGCATAATTTTCTCTATGTCAGTTATGGAATTTCCGAGAACTATTGCAACATTATTTGGTGGTGATAAAAGTTGGGCACAATGGATTTTAACTAATAACACATGTCCATTTAACTCAAAAAGTTGGAGTTATATAGTGATTTATGCTGTACTTACTATATTTTTCAATTGGTTTTATATGCAGATTACATTTAAACCAGATGAGATGTCAGAAAACTTGCATAAATCAGCTGGCTTTATTCCAGGGATAAGACCAGGTGAAGAGACAACAATTTATTTTGAAAAGATATTAAATAGATTAGCAGTTATCGGAGGAGTATTAGCAGCAATCTTAGCAGTAACTCCAATTTTAATAGAAAATAACACAGCTTTTAAAAATATATCTTTTTCAGGAACATCATTGTTAATTATGATTAACGTTGCTTTAGATTTTACTAGAAAAGTAGAATCACAAATGGTAGTTAGACACTACAAAGGATTTCTTAAATAGATTAAATAAATGGAGATGAAGCCGGTGAAGATAGTATTATTAGGTCCTCCTGGAGCAGGAAAAGGAACACAGGCGAAATCTATTAGTAATAAATATTCAATTCCTCATATTTCTACAGGAGATATATTTAGAAAGAATATTTCAGAAAATACATCTTTGGGGATTGAAGCAAAATCTTATATGGATAAAGGTCAATTGGTGCCAGATGAAGTAACGATAAATATGGTTAAAGATAGACTTAGCCAAGATGATTGCAAAGAAGGATATTTATTAGATGGTTTTCCAAGAACTGTGGCTCAAGCTGAAGCTCTTGATAGTTTTCTTAAAGAAAGAAATGAAGAACTAGATACTGCATTAGCAATAGAGGTACCAAACGAATTCATTTTAGAAAGAATGACTGGAAGAAGAGTATGTCCATCATGTGGAGCAAGTTATCATATAAAATTTAATCCACCAGCTGATAGCAAAAAGTGTGATTTGTGTGGAACTGAAGTAATACAAAGGAAAGATGATACAGAAGAGACTGTAAAAGAAAGACTTGAAGTATATGGAAGAGAAACACAACCATTAATAGATTATTATGCAGATAAAAACAAATTATCTACAGTGGATGGAACAAAGGCTATTATTGAAGTCTTCAGAGGAATATGTGAAATTCTGGAGAATAAGAAGTAATGATTATTATAAAAAATGATAATGAAGTATCCTTAATGAGAAAAGCAGGTAAAATTGTAGGAGAAACATTGCTCTTGCTCGAGAATGAGATAAAACCAGGAATAACAACTGCAGAATTAGATAAAATAGCAGAGGAATTTATAACTAAGCATGGAGCAAAACCTTCATTCAAAGGCTTATATGGTTTTCCTTCTTCACTATGTATTTCAGTAAATGAGCAAGTAATACATGGAATACCAGGGGAATACATGTTAAAAGACGGAGATATAGTAAGTATTGATTGTGGAGCATGTATTGATGGATTTCATGGAGATGCAGCAAGAACTTTTCCAGTAGGAAATATAAGTTCTGATGCACAAAAGCTAATTGATATCACTAAAGAAAGTTTCTTTAAAGGTATAGAATATGCCAAGGTTGGAAATAAATTAGGAGATGTATCACACGAAATACAAAGCTACGTTGAGGCAGCTGGTTTCTCAGTTGTAAGAGATTTTGTAGGACACGGGATTGGAGCTAATGTTCATGAAGATCCTAATGTACCTAATTTTGGAAAGGCTGGTATCGGTCCGGACTTAGTTAAAGGAATGGTTTTAGCTATAGAACCTATGGTTAACATAGGGAATCATAAAGTAAAAACTTTAAGAAATGGATGGACTGTTGTGACAAGAGATTCTTCATTATCAGCACATTATGAAAATACAGTTGCAATATTATCAGACGGACCAGAAATATTAACACTAGTTTAAGTAGAAATTAGAGTGTTGCTTAGTTATAAATTTGCATTATACTAGAAATAGTATCGCTAATTTATACTAAGGTAATCATAGAGGTGAAAAATTTGCAAAACAATGACTTGATTGGAAAAGTAGTACTTTCAAAAGCAGGAAGAGATAAAAATAACTTATACGTTATTGTTAGGCAGATGAATGAAGATTATGTGTTGCTAGCTAATGGAAATACAAAATCAATAAATATGCCTAAAAAGAAAAAGTTAAAACACTTAAGTATTTTAGAAGATACTGATGATGAGATAATTTCATCAATCAAATCATGCGATAAGGGTACTGATTTAAAAATAAAAAGATTCCTAAAGTTAAAAGGCATTGTTAAGGAGGGTTGATTACCTTATGTCAAAAGATGACGTTATAGAAATGCAAGGTACGGTACTAGAATCATTACCAAATGCAATGTTCCAAGTGGAACTTGAAAGTGGGCATAAGATTTTAGCACATATATCAGGTAAATTAAGAATGAACTTCATAAGAATTCTACCTGGAGATAAAGTTACAGTTGAACTTTCTCCTTATGATCTAACAAGAGGTAGAATTACATGGAGAGCTAAATAAAGATATCACAAAAGTAATATGAGGAGGGTTAGCTATGAAAGTAAGACCATCAGTTAAGCCTATTTGTGAAAAGTGCAAAGTTATAAAAAGAAAAGGAAAAGTAATGGTAATCTGTGAAAATCCTAAGCACAAACAAAAACAAGGCTAATAAATTATTAGACAATATTATTTACAATAAATAGATATAATAATATTGACAATTTATTAAAAGTCAAATATGATTATATAGTCGTTTAATTAATCAAAACAATAAATTTCAGGGCGGCTGCAATGAAATTACATTGCCTGAAATTTTATTATAAATAAAAAAATCAACTTTAATACATTTCAATTATCAGGAGGTGTAAATTTTAATGGCAAGAATAGCAGGTATTGATTTACCAAGAGAAAAGAGAGTTGAGATAGGTTTAACTTATATTTATGGAATTGGACTTTCAACTTCACAAAAAATATTAGCTTCAACAGGAGTTAATCCAGATACAAGAGTTAAGGATTTATCAGAAGAAGAAGTTAATGAAATTAGAACTTATATAAATAAGAACTTAATAGTGGAAGGTGACTTAAGAAGAGATGTTGCTTTAAACATTAAGAGATTAGTAGAAATTGGTTCTTATAGAGGAATTAGACATAGAAGAGGTCTTCCAGTTAGAGGACAAAAAACTAAGACTAATGCTAGAACTAGAAAAGGCCCTAAGAAGACAATAGCTAATAAGAAGAAATAGTTAGGAGGGAAGATAATGGCAGCTCAAAAGGTTAAAAAGACTAGAAGAAGAAAAGAAAGAAAAAACATTGAGCATGGTGCTGCACACATTAAGTCAACTTTCAATAACTCAATAGTTACTTTAACAGATGCAGTAGGAAATGCGTTATCATGGTCAAGTGCAGGAGCACTAGGATTTAGAGGATCAAGAAAAAGTACTCCATTTGCAGCTCAAATGGCAGCAGAAACAGCAGCTAAAGCAGCAATGGAACATGGATTAAAGAGTATAGAAGTTTATGTTAAAGGACCGGGTTCAGGTAGAGAAGCAGCAATAAGATCTTTACAAGCAGCTGGACTAGAAGTAACTTTAATTAAAGATGTTACTCCAATCCCACATAATGGTTGTAGACCACCAAAGAGAAGAAGAGTCTAATTATAGATCTATATAGGAGGTGTAGTTTAATGGCAAGATATACTGGTGCTACATGTAGATTATGTAGAAGAGAAGGTATGAAACTTTTCCTTAAAGGTGATAGATGTTTTACTGATAAATGTGCTTTTGTAAGAAGAAGCTATGCTCCAGGACAACATGGTGCAAGTAAGAAAAAAATGTCTAACTATGGAATTCAATTAAGAGAAAAGCAAAAAGCAAGAAGAATTTATGGCGTATTAGAAGGCCAATTTAGAACATATTATGAAAAAGCTGAACACATGAAAGGTATTACAGGTGAAAACTTACTTAAATTACTAGAATTAAGACTTGATAACGTAGTTTATAGATTAGGTTACGGTGCATCAAGAAATGAAGCTAGACAATTAGTAACTCATGGACATTTCTTAGTAAATGGTAAGAAAGTTGATATATGTTCATATAAAGTTTCAGTTAACGATGTAATCACTGTATGTGAAAAGAGCAGAGGAAGCGAAAAGTTCAAAACTTTTGCAGAAAATCCAAAGACTTTACCAAAATGGTTAGAAGCTAATGTTGATAACTATGAAGGAAAAGTAGTTGCAGAGCCATCAAGAGAAGATATTGATGTACCTGTTAACGAAACACTTATTGTTGAGTTATACAGCAAGTAATATATTTATATTTGTTGCAGAAATTTATCAAAATATATGCAAATATAGAATCAGTTGCCCTCATAATAAGGTTGCCATTTATAATAAAAGGAGGGTTTATCAATGTTAGAAATCGAAAAGCCAATAATAGAATGTATAGAAGTTAATGAAGACGGTACTTATGGTAAGTACGTTGTTGAACCACTAGAAAGAGGATATGGTATTACACTAGGAAATGCATTAAGAAGAATTTTATTATCATCACTTCCAGGTGTAGCACCAACTTCTGTTAAAATTGATGGTGTGCTTCATGAGTTTTCTACAGTTCAAGGAGTTAAAGAAGATGTTACAGAATTAATTCTTAATATTAAATCATTAGCTTTAAGAATGAACGGTGAAGGTCCAAAAGTAATTTATATTGATGCCAAAGGACCGGGAGAAGTTACTGGAGCAGATATAAAGACTGATGGAGATGTTGAAGTTGTTAATAAGGATCTACATATAGCAACTTTAGATGCTGACGGAAGACTTTACATGGAATTAACAGTTGATAGAGGAAGAGGATACGTTACTCAAAATAAAAATAAGAGCGAAGACCTTCCAATATCAGCCATAGCAGTTGATTCTATCTATACACCAGTAAAGAGAGTGAATTTTACTGTTGATAACACAAGAGTTGGTCAAATTACTGATTATGATAAATTAACTTTAGAGATTTGGACTGATGGTACTATAAAAATAGATGAAGCTATCAGTTTATCTGCAAAGATACTTATTGAACATTTCAAATTATTCATGTCATTAACAGATAATACAAATGATATTGAAGTAATGGTTGAAAAAGAAGAAGATAAAAAAGAAAAAGTTCTAGAAATGACTGTAGAAGAACTTGATTTATCAGTTAGATCATATAACTGTTTAAAGAGAGCAGGAATCAATACAGTACAAGAACTTGCCGGAAAGTCAATGGAAGATATGATGAAGGTAAGAAATCTAGGAAAGAAATCTTTAGAAGAAGTTGAAAGAAAGCTTAAAGAATTAGGCTTATGCCTAAAGTTAGGTGAGGAGTAAGGAGGTAAATCCATGGCAGGTTATCGTAAATTAGGTCTTCCTACAGACCAAAGAAAAGCTATGCTAAGAAATCTTGTTACTAGTTTATTAAAGCATGGTAAGATCGAAACAACTGAAACTAGAGCTAAAGAAACTAGATCTATAGCTGAAAAAATGATTACTCTTGGAAAAAGAGGGGATCTTCATGCTAGAAGACAAGTGTTAGCTTATGTTCAAGAAGAATTAGTTGTTAAGAATTTATTTGATAATGTAGCTCCAAAGTATGCCGATAGAAACGGTGGATATACTAGAATCATTAAGAAAGGTCCTAGAAGAGGAGATGGAGCAGAAATAGTTATACTTGAATTAGTATAATTATAGTACGGGATTAAGTTTGAACTTAATCCCTTTTTTATAAGAAAATTTATCTAAATAAAGTTAATTAATATTAAATTAATATATTATAGAGATGTTTTAGAGAGAATATATAAAAAAATATATATTTTATTGAATATTTATTAGATTAGTATATAATAAACGTATAGAAAAATACTCAATACTAGAAGAATATTATTAAACATTTGTATAATGTAGTAATAATGCATACTGGAGGTAAAAAATGAGAGATGCAATGATTAAGTGCAGTAATGTATCTTTTAAATATATTAATAATACAGAAGGAAAAAATGAAGAGAAATACGCATTAAAAAATGTGAATTTAGAAGTGAAAAAGGGTGAATTTTTAGTTATATTAGGGCATAATGGATCAGGAAAATCTACAATAGCAAAACATATGAATGCTTTAATAACTCCATCAGAAGGAACTGTGATTGTAGATGGTTTAGATACTAGTAATCCAGAAGTATTATGGGATATCAGAGCAAAGGCAGGTATGGTATTTCAAAATCCTGATAATCAACTTGTTGCTACTATAGTTGAAGAGGATGTTGCTTTTGGCCCAGAAAATTTAGGTATAGATCCTGCTGAAATACGTAAGCGTGTTGATGATAGTTTAGAGAAAGTTGGTATGAGCGAATATAAAAGGCATGCACCACATCTATTATCTGGTGGTCAAAAACAAAGAGTGGCTATAGCTGGAATACTTGCAATTGAACCAGAATGTATAATCTTTGATGAACCTACAGCAATGTTAGACCCTTCTGGAAGAAAAGAAGTGCTGAATAATATAAAATATTTAAATAAAGAACATGGAATGACAATAATACTTATTACGCATTATATGGATGAAGCTGCTCAAGCAGATAGAATAATAGTAATGGATGATGGAAGCATAAAAATGGAAGGCACTCCAAGAGAAATATTTCCACAAGTGGAACGTATGAAGACTATTGGATTAGATGTTCCACAGGTGACTGAATTAGCATATGAATTAAAAAAAGCTGGAATTAATATAAATGAAAAAATATTAAATGTAGATGAAATGGTGGAAGAATTATGTCAATTAAAGTAGAAAATTTAACACATATATATATGCCTAAAAGCCCATTTGAAAAAGTTGCGTTAGATAATGTTTCTTTAGATATTAATGATGGAGAATTTATAGCATTGATAGGTCACACAGGTTCAGGAAAATCAACTTTAATTCAACATTTCAATGGCCTTTTAGAAGCAACGAGTGGAAAAATAATAGTAGATGGAATTGATATAACTGATAAGAAAATAAAGCTTTCAGAAATAAGAAAAAAAGTTGGACTAGTGTTTCAATATCCAGAATATCAATTGTTTGAAGAGACTATAGCAAAGGATATAGCTTATGGACCTGGGAATTTAGGACTTTCAGAAGAAGAAATCCAAGAACGAGTTAAGGAATCAATGAAAATGGTGGGTTTAGATTATGAGATATATAAAGATAAATCACCATTTGATTTAAGTGGAGGACAGAAAAGAAGAGTTGCAATAGCAGGTGTTCTAGCTATGAAGCCAACAACTTTAATTTTAGATGAACCAACAGCGGGATTAGATCCAAAAGGAAGAGATGATATACTAAATCAAATTAAAGAACTACATAAAACTTCAAATATGACAATAATAATTGTAAGTCATAGTATGGAGGATGTTGCCAATATGGCTCAAAGAATTATCGTTATGAATCATGGAAAAGTGGCTATTCAAGGAAAGCCTTCTGAAGTTTTTAAAGAAATAGATATGTTAGAGAAGATAGGATTAGGAGTACCGCAGGTTACATATTTGGCTAGAGAGTTAAGAAAAAGAGGATTTAATTTAAGCGATGATATATTTACTATAGAAGAAGCTAAGAAACAGTTATTATCGATATTAAAAGATAATAATATGAGAGGGGGAGAATAGGGGATGTTAAAGGATATTACTATAGGACAATATTTACCAGGAGAGTCCTTTATACATAAACTTGATCCTAGAACAAAAATTTTAATTTCATTATTATTTATAGTATGTCTTTTTTTAATAAATAAATTTGTTGGATATACAGTTGTTGTAGCGTTTTTAATAATGATAATAATGATTGCCAAGATACCACCAAGATTCATTTTTAATGGATTAAAACCAGTACTATTTTTGGTTATGCTTACAGCTATTTTAAATATATTTATGGTTAAAGGAACACCTGATACATTAATATATAAAATAGGATTTTTATATATTTATAAAGAAGGATTAAGTATTGCTGGATTTATGGCCATACGATTGATATTATTAATAACAGGCACATCGTTATTAACATTAACAACTTCTCCTATAGAGCTAACAGATGGAATAGAGCGACTACTTAGGCCGATTGGAAAAGAGATGGCACATGAGTTGGCTATGATGATGACAATAGCGCTTAGATTTATACCAACACTTATGGATGAAACGGATAAAATAATGAAAGCGCAAAAGGCTAGGGGAGCTGACTTTGAAAGTGGAGGATTAATTCAAAAAGCTAAAAATTTAATACCATTATTAGTGCCTTTATTTATCAGCTCATTTAGAAGAGCAGATGAATTAGCAATGGCTATGGAGGCAAGAGGTTATAGAGGTGGAGCTGGAAGAACAAGAATGAAAGTTTTGAAATTTACTTCTAGAGATATTATAGCTTTTAGTGTGTTTGGAGTATTAATTATATGGTGTATAGCAGTTAGATTTGTATTTACAGGAATCATATAATTCTTAATTATGATAGAATTTAAAATAGTATTAATTTTTTTAAATTGGATAATATAATAATAAGCAATGGAGGTTGTTATACTATATATTTATTTATAGTATAACTGCCTTTGTTTAGTTAAGAGGAATTTAAAATGAAAAATATTAAGTTAACAATTGAATTTGACGGTAGTAATTTTTGTGGATGGCAAAAACAGCCTAAAGGAAGAACAGTTCAAGAAACCATAGAAAAGGCTATATTTAAAGCGACTAATGAACAAATAGAGATAAATGGAAGTTCTAGGACTGACTCAGGAGTTCATGCCAAATCCATGGTAGCCAATTTTTTTACAAATAGCACAATTCCATCTGAAAAATTTAGAGAAGCAATTAATGTTAGATTGCCAGAAGATGTTTCTATTATTAAATCAGAGGAAGTGGCTGAAAATTTTCATGCAAGGTACTCTTCGAAAGGAAAGACTTATTCATATACTATAATAAATAGATATGAGAGGCTATCACTAGGGCATCAATATTTATATCATTATAGATATCCATTAGATTTTAATAAGATGGAGGAAGCGTGTAAGTATTTTGTAGGTACTCATGATTTTAGAGCATTTATGTCTCCAGGGAGTTCAATAAAAACCACAATTAGAACAATCTACGAATTATATTTAAAAAGAGATGGAGATAAAATACAGATTTTTATAACTGGAAATGGATTTTTATATAATATGGTTAGAATTATAGTAGGAACATTATTAAAAGTAGGAAATGGCAAAATAAAACCAGAAGAAATTGAGAGCATAATTAAAGAAGGAAATAGAAAGCGTGCGGGAATGTGCGTTCCAGCTAATGGATTAATATTAGAAAAAGTTTTTTATTAAATACCAAAAAATTGTTGACACGCCCGTAAGCGTGTATTATAATAGATTTGTTTGTTAAATATTTATGTAATTAAGATCCACTAGCCCCGGGTCTTGACATAAAAAATTTACTTTAAGTGAAAGTAAAAAATTAATGTAAGTTCAGGGAGGGAAACAGATGAAATCATACATTGCAAAAGCAAGTGAAATTGAAAGAAAATGGTATGTTGTTGATGCTGCTGGTAAGCCATTAGGTAGAGTTGCTAGCCAAGTTGCTTCAATTTTAAGAGGTAAAAATAAACCAACATTCACACCTAACGTTGACTGTGGAGATTTTGTTATCGTAATTAACGCTGAAAAGGTTGTTTTAACTGGTAAGAAGTTAGATCAAAAATTAATGAGAAAGCATAGCCTTTACCCAGGTGGATTAAAAGAAACTCCATACAGAGTAGTATTAGATAAGAAACCAGAATTTGCTTTCGAAGAAGCTGTAAGAAGAATGCTTCCAACAGGTGTTTTAGGAAGACAAATGTTAAAGAAACTAAATGTATANTTATCGTAATTAACGCTGAAAAGGTTGTTTTAACTGGTAAGAAGTTAGATCAAAAATTAATGAGAAAGCATAGCCTTTACCCAGGTGGATTAAAAGAAACTCCATACAGAGTAGTATTAGATAAGAAACCAGAATTTGCTTTCGAAGAAGCTGTAAGAAGAATGCTTCCAACAGGTGTTTTAGTAAGACAAATGTTAAAGAAACTAAATGTATATAGAGGTGCTGATCATAAACATGCAGCTCAAAAACCAGAAGTACTTGAATTAAGATACTAATATGATCTCGGGAGGAGGAAGAAAAATGGCAAAAGTTCAATATATGGGAACTGGAAGAAGAAAAAAATCAGTTGCAAGAGTAAGACTAGTACCAGGAAATGGTAACGTAGTTGTAAATAAAAGAGATATCGAAAATTATTTTGGTTTAGAAACTTTAAGAGTTATCGTTAACCAACCATTAGTTTTAACTGGAGCTAAAGAAAAGTTTGACGTTTTAGTAAATGTTCACGGTGGTGGATTTACAGGTCAAGCAGGAGCTATCAGACACGGTATAGCTAGAGCATTAGTTAAATCTGATGAAGCTTTAAAGTCAGAATTAAAGAAGGCTGGATTCTTAACTAGAGATCCAAGAATGAAGGAAAGAAAGAAATACGGTCTTAAAAAGGCAAGAAGAGCTCCTCAATTCTCAAAGAGATAATTATTGGAGTTATACAAACCCCACGAATTCAATATTCGTGGGGTTTTCTCTTATATAAAATTTTATGAAAATAGGTTGTTTTTTATCTATAAGTAATAAATAAAAGATCTATTAATAGTAATATAGAAATATAGAACAACTTCTGGTAAAATATTCTATATTATTTAAAAAGGTAGGTTACTAAATGAATGATAATAAAATAACTATAAGAACAAAAATAATTAATAATTTTTAGTGGCCTATATTGGGGATTGTGTTCATTCGTCATGGTATTAATGAAAAATTTATTGGAGGAATTATAGCAGGTTTACTTATTACTTTAATAGTATGCTTAGAAGTAATGTTTAAGCGTATTGAATTAGATGGGGATAAAAGGAATGTATTTGAAAACTCATTTATATCAAGAATCAATTATACAAAAAAGGATTATTCAATATTTTATTCTAATTATAAACATATATTTAATAATGTTAATAAGAAACAACTTATAGCAGCTATAGATGAATGGGAAGAAGTTAAGAAAAAAAGAAAAGATAAAATTAGCAAAAGATCAAATAAAAGATGCTTTTATAGAATTAAATTGAAAGTAACATATGAAGTTGTACTTATAGAAAAAATAATTAATAAATAGAGTATATTATTTGTGAAATAATTAGAATAAATAGTATATAATTAGACTTAAAATTACAAATATATAGAATAAATTCAATAATAATCAACAAAAATTGGTTAAATTAATAATTAATATTAAATGTAAGTTAAAATTTAAGTAAATATATTAACAATAGGTTAAATTTAATGTAAACTGTTGATTGGTAATAAATAAATTAGCCAAAGGAGAATAAGGTTTTGGAAACAATAAAAGTTATTATTCAATTAATGGGTGGACTAGGACTATTTATTTATGGTATGAAATTAATGGGAGATGGACTGGAAAATGCAGCAGGAGACGGTTTAAAATCAATCCTGGAAAAAGTAACAAGTAATCGTCTAATGGGAGTTGCAATTGGTGCGATTGTTACAATGGTAATTCAGAGTAGTAGTGCTACAACTGTTATGGTAGTTGGTTTTGTTAATGCAGGACTAATGAGTTTAGCACAAGCTGCTGGAATAATAATGGGAGCTAATATAGGAACAACAATAACAGCTCAATTGGTAGCATTTAAATTAGATCAAATAGCTCCATTGTTTGTATTTGTTGGTGCAGCATTAGTAATGTTTGCAAGAGCAAAGAAAAGAAGAGAAATAGGAAATATAATATTAGGTTTTGGTATATTATTTACTGGGATGGGAATAATGAGTGGAGCAATGAAGCCACTAGCGTCTTCGCCTGCTTTTACTAACATACTAATTGCTATAGGTGATAATTGGTTTATAGGAATTATAGCAGGAGCTGCAATTACTGCGATACTTCAAAGTTCATCTGCAACAACAGGTATACTAATTGCATTAGCTACTACTGGAACTATAGATATTGGTCTTGCTTTACCAGTTGTATTTGGATGTAATATAGGAACATGTATTACTGCAATGATTGCTAGTATAGGAACTAATAAGACAGCACATAAAGCAGCTTTACTACATCTTATATTCAATATAGTTGGTACTATAATATTCTTGCCATTCTTAGGCGTATTAGCAAGATTTGTTCAATATACTAGTCCAGATGATGTTAGTAGACAAATTGCTAATGCACATACAGTATTTAATATAGCGAATACAGCCTTATTATTACCATTTACTACGTACATAATAAAATTTATAAATAGAGTAATACCTTGTGAAGAAAATGAAGAAAAAGTTGGACCTAAATATATAGATGATAGAGTGCTTGAAACACCAGTTATAGCTGCTGGTCAAGTAATAAAGGAAACAATTAGAATGGCTAATAAGGCTAAGCAAAACGTTGAATTAGCAATGAAGGCATTTGTAGATAATGATGAAGAATTAATACAAAAGGTATATGAAAATGAAAAAATAATAAATGTATTAGAAGAAAGTATAACTACATACTTAATAAAGCTTGCAAAATGTGATTTATCCGATAGAGAAAAAGGAATAGTGGCATCTACATTTCATGTAATAATAGATATAGAAAGAATCGGAGATCATGCTGAGAATATTGCGGATTTATCAATCGAAAAAATTAATAAAAAACTTAAATATAGTAAAGACGCCATAGATGAATTATATGAAATATATAACACTACATTAGAAGCATTAGAGATAGCAGTAGAATCATATGAAAATAGGAATATCAATCAAGCTAGAAATATTGTTGAAATTGAGGATAAAATTGATACATATCAAAAGAAATATAGAGAAAAACATATTCAAAGATTATATGATGGAAAATGTAATGCATTTGCAGGAGCTATTTTCCTAGACTTAGTAAGCTCTTTTGAAAGAATAGGAGATCATTCTACTAATATAGCTGAAAGTGTTATAGAGAATTATGTGAATTAAAATAATTATAACAGAATTTGTTTTAACCCTATCAAATAAAAAAATTATTTGATAGCGTTATTTTTTATCTGTGAGTGATATTATATACAGATTTACTATTGTATAAATACTTATGAGTAAGCAAATACTAATTTTATAAAGCTTTACTAATAGGAGGATTCAAAAGAATGAGATATATAAGAGCACTAACATTATTATGCATTACAATTATGTTATTCTCATTACCAACTACAGTTTTCGCTGAGAGTAATCAAGATAAACATATAATATTAATAGACCCAGGTCATGGTGGAATTGATGGTGGAGCAAAAAGTAAAAGTGGAACTATCGAGAAAGATATAAATTTAGATATTTCATTAAAGTTAAGGGATTATTTACTTGAAAAAGGGTATGAAGTTCATATGACTAGAGAAGAAGATAAAGAACTTGATACTAAAAAAGTAAATGATCTTACACAAAGATGCAAATTAAAAAAGGAAACAAATTGCGATATTTTTATTTCTATACATCAAAACATGTTTCAACAGTCTAGCTGCTTTGGAGCGCAGGTATGGTATTCGGATAATGAGAATAGTAGATTGCTTGCAGAAAGTGTTCAAGAATCAATGAAGAGTGTAATAAAGGATAATAATAAAAGAATTCCTAAGGCAGCTAAAAATCAATATAAGATATTGCGTGATGGTTATGAAGGTGGAAGTATTATAGTTGAATGTGGATTTTTATCTAATCATGAAGAAGAGCAGAGATTAAAAGATTCAAATCATCAAGATAAAATAGTTGAAGGGATAGCATTAGGAATAGAAAAATATTTTGAAGATAATAAGTAAATTAAACATTACCACCTTATTTAACAATAAAAATAAGATGGTAATTTTTTTATATATAATTTATTTATAAATTTGGACCAACTTCTATGCTATTCTTAGGTGGAGATTGGATATAATAGGTGCTATGTACTAATAGAAATATATTATAAGTTATTAGACATATTAGGCAGATGACTAAAAAATATATTATAATATTAGCAATTTTGTTAAGTAGTGAGTTTTTCATAAATCACCTCAAATATAACTATTTATAATTTAAATATAATAAAGAAAATATTAAATTATGAAGGAAAAATAAAAATTTATTTAACAATTTAAAATTATAGTAGTTTAGATAATTTTAGTTAATAATCTAATTTGTTTTTTGCTTGTAAATATTAAGAAATATATTTAAACTTATATTTAGTACAAGCAAAGGAGTTTTTAGGATGAGAGAATTAAATGTTGGAGTTATAACAGAGGCAGTAAGGAATTTATGTATTGAAGCTAATTATTATCTAGGAGATGATATAAAAGAAGCTTTAGAGATATCTAAGAAGAAAGAAACATGGAAGCTAGCTGAAGATGTACTAGATAAAATAATTATTAATTCTGAAATTGCATGTAAAGATGAGATGCCTATTTGTCAGGATACTGGTATGGCATGTGTTTTTATGGAAATAGGACAAGATGTTCATCTTGTAGGAGGAAAGCTAGAAGATGCCATAAATGAGGGTGTAAGAAGAGGATATGAGGAGGGATACTTAAGAAAATCAGTTGTAGGAGATCCAATAGAAAGAATAAATACTAAGGATAATACTCCTGCTATAATTTACTATGATATTGTAGAAGGAGATAAAGTTAAAATTACATTAGCACCAAAGGGATTTGGATCTGAAAATATGAGTAAGATAGGAATGTTAAAACCTTCAGATGGAATTGAAGGAGTAAAGAAGTTTATATTAGAAACTGTAAAGGCTGCTGGCCCAAATCCATGTCCTCCTATGGTAATTGGAGTAGGAATAGGAGGGACATTTGACAAAGCTGCATATTTGGCTAAAAAGGCTCTTATAAGACCTATTGATATTAGAAACAAAAATGAGTTTTATAAAGAATTAGAAGAAGAATTATTAGAAAAAGTAAATAAATTTGGTATAGGGCCACAAGGCTTCGGGGGAAGAACTACTGCGCTAGGTCTAAATATAGAGGTTTATCCTACTCATATAGCAGGTTTGCCAGTGGCAGTAAATATTAATTGTCATGCAACTAGACACAAAGAAATAATATTATAGGAGATTGGATTATGGATATTAAATTACATACACCTCTTACAGAAGATAAAATATCAAATTTAAAAGCTGGAGATAACATATTATTAAGTGGAGTTATATATTCAGCAAGAGATGCTGCTCATAAACGTCTAATTGAATTATTAGATAAAGGAAAAGAATTGCCTCTAAATATAAAAGATGAAACAATATATTATGTTGGACCATCACCAGCAAAGCCTGGTCAAGTAATTGGTTCAGCAGGTCCGACTACTAGTTATAGAATGGATGCCTATGCACCTAGATTAATGGATCTTGGATTAAAAGGAATGATTGGAAAAGGTGCAAGAAATGAAGAGGTTATAGATTCTATAAAGAAAAATAAAGCAGTATATTTTGGAGCTATTGGTGGAGCTGCAGCTTTAATTGGGAAGAGTATAATTAAGTCTGAAATAATTGCCTATGAAGATTTAGGTGCGGAGGCAATTAGAAGAATGGAAGTAAAGGATATGCCTTTAGTTGTAATTATAGATCCACAAGGTAATAACCTTTATGATATAGGACAAAAAAGTTATTTAGAATCAGTAAAGTAAAAATAATCAACAAAAACAACAAAAAAATAATCTATTGTGGATAAAAACAATAGATTATTTTTTTATTGTGGATTAATTTTAAATTTAGTGAATTAAATTTATAAATATATTATATATTTATAAAACCCTTGCCTCGTACTTCTGATATATCAATTATAGTTATAAATGCCATTGGATCTATTTGATGAACAATATTTTTTAATAAAATCATTTGACGTGACGTAACAATACAGTAAAGCATCTTTTTTCTATCATGAGTATATTCGCCTTCAGCAACAAGTGAAGTAACACCACGATGTAAATCTTTTATTACGTATTCTATAACTTCTTCTTCTTTTTCAGTTAATATAAGAAGTAGTTTTTTACTGCTAAATCCTTTTAGCATCCTATCTAGTACTGTACTTTGAATAAATAATGAAATTAAAGTGTATAAAGCTTGGGGAATTCCAAATATAATAGCACCTAATATAATGATTATTATATTGAGAGAAAATCCTAATGCACCTATATTAAAATTAGAAAATTTTTTTCTAATAAGCATTGTTATTATATCTGTTCCGCCAGTAGAACCATTTCTAAGAAATACTAATCCATATCCAATACCACATAATACACCACCATAAATACAAAAAATAAGTAGATCATTTTCTAATGGTATTAAATTAGTTAATGGTTTAGTAAGCATAAGTGATATTGAAAGAGATAACATTCCTAGTGTAGTATATATAGTAAATGATTTATCTAATTTTTTATAACTTATTATTAATAAAGGAATATTCAAAAGAAATACGACTATTCCGGCAGGAAGTCCTATTGTATACTCTAAAATTAATGCTAATCCTGTAGCTCCACCACTTAATAATTTTGCATGTGATAGAAATAGGTTAACTCCGAGTGAAGCTATTGTGCAACCTAAAAAAATGAAGATAACATCAATTAATGTAGCTTTATATTTGTAGTACGTATTCATTTTAAATGCTCCTTTACTATCTATATGTATAGTCAATATATTAATACACTTTTATAAGACAAAAATCAAGAAATAATATAAAAGGATAAATAATGTTGAAATAATAATTTTAATAAGAGATAATATTTCTATATTAAAATAGAAAAAATAAAAAACATTATTAATTATTTGTTTAAAATAAATGGATAAAAATATAAAAATAATAATTCTAATGTTAAAACAAAATACTGTAACAGATATATAATAATCTTTATTGTATATTGATAGTATTTGTATAATTTATTTATATAATAACTATAAATTAGAATCGAATTAAATTAATAAGGAGATTAATTATGAGAGTTAAATTACCTGGCAGTGATAAAATGAAAAAAGTATTATTAATAACCCTATTAATAATAGCAATTGGAATATTGATATATGAAGGAATAATGAATAGAAAATTTAAAGATAGAGAGGAAATAAATAATAGTTCAAATACTATGATTATAAATAGCAATAATTCCGATTATATTGAAGAAAATAATGAAAATAGAAAAGAGCCTAATGATATGGATGGCATATATACTATATCAGAAGAGGAAAATAATATATATAATGAGGCATATAGATTATTTTTTTCTAATGAATATGAAAATGCAATAAATAAAGCTAATGAGCTTGTAAATAATTACCCTAATAATTATATGGGATATAACATAAGAGGAATAGCAAAAGCATATAATGGTGATTATGAAGAGGGAATGAATGATATAGATAAGGCTCTATCTATAAAAGATGATTATGGTTATGCAATTTTTAATAAAGCACTCACCTATGAACTATATGGAAATATGGATGAAGCATTAAAGTGGTATAATAAAGATTTAGAAATAGAAGATTATGTATGGAGTTATTATGGCATTGCATCTATATATGGAAGACGAGGTGATATTAATAATACAATGAAATATCTGAATAAAGCTATAGAAATTGATCCGGCAGCTAAAGAAGTTGCACAAAATGAGCATGATTTTGAACCAGTAAGATCATCTGAAGAATTTCAAAAAGTAGTATATAATTAAAGTAGTATTATTGTTTAGAAAATTATTTGGGAGGATCTAAAGTATGTTTAATGTTTTAGTAGTTGACGATGAAAAAGAAATAAGAGATGCAATTGAGATATATTTACGAGGCGAAAATTTGAAGGTATTTAAAGCTGGAGATGGTATAGAAGCACTAGAAATATTAGAAGAGGAAAAAATTCATTTAATTATACTAGATATAATGATGCCGAGATTGGATGGAATAAGAACTTGCCTTAAAATAAGAGAAAAGCAAAATTTACCTATAATCATGTTATCTGCAAAGGGAGAAGATTCGGATAAAATTTTAGGGCTAAATGTAGGTGCTGATGATTATATGACAAAGCCATTCAATCACTTAGAATTAGTTGCAAGAGTTAAATCACAATTAAGAAGATATGAAAAACCGTTGAATAGTGGAGAAAGTGAAGATGTTATAAAAGTTAAAGATTTAGTTATAGATACCATAGCTAAAAAAATAACATTAAGGGGAGAAGAAGTAAAAGTTACTGCAACAGAGTATAAGATATTACACTTATTAGCCTCTAATTTAGGAAAAGTATTTTCAATTAAAGAAATATATGAGATGGTATGGGAAGAACCTTTTTATAAAAGTGAAAATACAGTTACAGTACATATCAGAAGAATACGAGAAAAAATAGAATTAAATACAAAGGAGCCAGAGTATATTAAGGTGGTGTGGGGTATTGGATATAAGATTGAAAAAGAAAATTAAAGAGTATTTTTCTAGCATATATCTTTTTGATGTAATAGTAGTTTCCACAATAACATTATTTTTAATATCAGAAATAGGGGATTACGTTAAAAATAATAGAATAGACTATCAGATAGGAAACAAGTTAGGCGAAAATTTAATAGTGGGATTAATGATTCTAGTTATTTACATAGTATATATTATTAAGCTCTTTATAATAATTAAAAGGAATCCAAAGTCGCCACAAATAAAATCTAAGTTAATAAATAACATAGTCTATGTCATGAAAAATGGATTTAATTATGATGATACTAGAAAAACTTTGATTATATCTATGACTGTATTAACAATTCTTTTAATTACGTATTTATACTTTCTTGCAACCGGTGGATATGAAAATAATATATTTGTTCGCTTTTTTAAGACTTATCCATTTAAAGGAACTATACTTATAATTGTATTGCTATTCCTGGCGACAATTTATATTATAAAAAAGACATTAGATGTAATTATAGTTAATGATGCTCTTAAAAAGGTGAATGAGGGGAATTGGGAAGAGGATATAAAATTAGAAGGTTCTCCTGCAATTGAAGAATTAGCTCATAATATAAACCTAATAAAGAAAATATATGATGATATTTTATATGAAGGGGTAAAAAATGAGAAATTAAAAACAGAACTTATATCAAATGTTTCACATGATTTAAAAACACCATTAACATCAATAATCAATTATGTTAATATATTAAAAAATCCAGATATAACAGAAGAAGAAAGAACGGAGTATTTATTAATTTTAGAAAAAAAATCATTAAAATTAAAATCGTTAATAGAAGATCTATTTGAGATGTCTAAAATTAATAGTGGAAAGATTAAATTAAATAAAGAATTAATAGATTTACTATCATTAATCCATCAAGAAGTAGGAGAATATAGTACACTATATGAAGAAAAAAACATATCTTTTAAAGTTACATCAGAAGAAGAATTTATATACATGGAGTTAGATGGAAAATTGATGTCTCGTGCATTGGAGAACGTGATTGTGAATGCATTGAAATATTCTATGGATAATACCAGAGTATATATAAAAGCTGAAAAGAAAGAAAACAATGTAAAAATTTCTGTTAAAAATATTGCGAATTATGAGATGAATTTTAATGAGAGTGAGATTTTTGAAAGGTTTGCTAGAGGTGATAAGTCTAGAAATTCAAAAGTTGAAGGATCAGGATTAGGACTTGCAATAACCAAAAGTATAATTGAGTTACATGGTGGAGAAGTTAATATAAAGAGAGAAGGAGATATGTTTAAACTATATATATCATTACCTGTTAATTAAGAAAAAATACTAGTAAATAAAATTTATTATTTAAGCAGTTAATTCGTAGAAAAGAAGAGATTAGCTGCTTTTTCTTAGCTTAATTTAGAAATTTTAAAGTTTTACAAATATTAAACAAATAATTATAATATACGATATATTGTATGAAATAATCTAAAACATGCACAAGATATAGTGGAGGTAGAAATGTTTGATATAAAAGAGTTGTGTAAAGATGCTGTTGACGGAATTAAAGATAATGAGGGAATATATACAGAAGATAAATTAATAAAAGCACTAAAACATATTGTTAGAGAAAACATGGATTATAGTGAAACAAGAAGATCATTAATACAAGTTTCTCTAGAGCTAACTAATGATATGGAACCTAATTGGCAATACGTAGCGTCTAAATTATATACATATGAATTGTATGAGAAGGTTAAAAAGTTAAGGGGAATAGAAAGCATAAATGATCTATATAAAAATTATTATGAGTTTATAGAAGAATTGACTAATAGGAATTTATACGGGAAATATATATTAGATAATTACTCAAAGGAAGATATTTTAGAGTTAGAAAAAGAAATAAAGCCAGAGAGAGATTTTATATTTAATTACAGTGGAATAGATTTAATCACAAAGAGATATCTAGTTCAAGATTTTAATAGAGATGTCATAGAACTTCCACAACAAATGTTTATGGGTATAGCAATGCATTTAGCAATTCCAGAAAAGAAAGAAAATAGAGTATATTGGGCAAAAAGATTTTATGATGTTTTAAGTTCATTAAAAGCTACTATGGCAACACCAACTATGTCTAACGCTAGAAAGCCATTTTATCAATTAAGTTCATGTTTTATTGATAGTGTTGAAGATAGTTTAGAAGGAATATATAAATCACTTGACAATTTTGCGGAGGTTTCAAAATTCGGTGGCGGAATGGGAATATATATTGGAAAAGTTAGAGCATTGGGATCTTCTATAAGAGGTTTTAAAGGTGCTTCTGGAGGAGTTATTCCTTGGGTAAAGCTATTTAATGATACAGCAGTTGCTGTAGATCAATTGGGTGTAAGAAATGGTTCAGTAGCAATATGGCTTGATGCATGGCATAAAGATATTCCGGAATTTTTACAAATAAGAACTAATAATGGAGACGATAGAAAGAAGGCACATGATGTATTTCCCGGGATATGTTATCCAGATTTGTTTTGGAAACTTGCAGAAAATGATATTGATGCAGACTGGTATATGATGTGTCCTCACGAGATAAAATTAGTTAAGGGATATTCTCTAGAAGATTTTTATGGAGAAGAATGGGAAGAAAAATATTATGATTGCGTAAATGATGAAAGAATTGACAAAAGAGTTATGTCAGTTAATGATATAGTTAGATTAATAATAAAAAGTGCAGCTGAAACTGGATCCCCTTTTGCATTCTTTAGAGATACAGTAAATGATATGAATCCAAATAAACATGCAGGAATGATATATTCTTCTAATTTGTGTACAGAAATAATGCAAAATATGAGTCCTATGAAAATTGAGGGCAATAAAATTGTAGAGTCTGAAGAAGGATATTCTGTAATTAATAAAATAATTCCAGGTGATTTCGTAGTATGTAATCTTTCATCAGTAGTACTTGGAAATATAGATGTTTGCAACGATGAAGAAGTGGAATATGTTGTTGAAACTCAAATAAGAGCAATGGATAATGTTATAGATTTAAATTATTATTCAGTTCCATTTGCAGAGATAACTAATAAAAAATATAGAGCAATAGGACTTGGAACAAGCGGATATCATCATATGCTTGCTAATAATAAAATTCATTGGACGGAAGAAAAACATAAGAATTTTGCAGATGAAGTTTATGAAAAAATAAATTATTATGCTATAAAATCAAGTATGAAAATTTCTAAAGAAAAAGGAGCATATGAATTATTTAAAGGTTCAGATTGGGAGAATGGAGCTTATTTTGAATTAAGACATTATAATGATGAAAAGTGGATTAAGTTAAAAGAAGAAGTAAATAAGAATGGGCTTAGAAATGGATATTTAATAGCTATAGCACCTAATGGATCAACTGCGACTATAGCAGGAACGTCTGAAGGTATTGATCCAATAATGTCTAGATTTTATTTGGAAGAGAAAAAAGGAAGCATAATTCCTAAAACAGCACCAAGCCTTTGTGATGATAATTACTGGTATTATAATTCTGCATATAATATAGAGCAAAAATGGTCAGTACAAATAAATGGGATACGTCAAAGACATATTGATCAGGGGCAATCTTTTAACCTTTATATAACAAGTGATTATACAATGCGACAAATAATGAATTTATATATAGAGGCATGTAAATGTAAAGTTAAATCTATATATTATGTAAGATCAAAATCCTTAGAAGTGTCAGAATGTGAGAGCTGTTCAGCTTAGAAATATGTATTCTTAGGAATATAAGAATACAAGAATAAGTATTCTAAAGATATACATTTAAATTGATAAATATAAATGTTTAATTAATGATAGGAGTAATATTTTATGAAAATTGAAAAAAAACCCCTTTTTAACGAATTTGGGGATAGGGAAATAAGTAAGAAGAGAATTATAAATGGAAATACTACTAATTTAAATGATTTTAATAATATGAAATATACTTGGGTGTCAGATTGGTATAGGCAAGGAATGAATAACTTTTGGATACCTGAAGAAGTTAATCTTTCTCAAGATTTAAAAGATTATAAGAAATTATCTGAGGAAGAAAGAACTGCTTATGATAAGATATTATCATTTTTAATCTTTTTAGATTCGATTCAAACTGCTAATTTAGGAAATATTAATAACTATATAACTGCTAGTGAAGTAAATCTATGCTTAACAATACAAAGTTTCCAAGAAGCAGTACATTCTCAAAGTTATAGCTATATGCTTGATAGCATTTGTTCTCCAGAAAAGAGAAATGAAATACTATATCAATGGAAAGATGATGAGATTCTTTTAAATAGAAATAAATTTATTGGAGATTTATATAATCAATTTATAGATAATCCAACAGAAACAAACCTATTAAAGGCGCTAATGGCTAATTATATATTGGAGGGAATCTATTTCTATTCAGGATTTATGTTCTTTTATAATTTAGAAAGAAATGGGAAAATGCCTGGATCTGCACAGGAGATTAGATATATTAACAGAGATGAAAATACACATCTTTGGTTATTTAGAAATATAATAAAAGAATTACAAAATGAAAATCCAGAACTATTCACAAATGAAATAAAGAGTGAATTAAGAGAGATGATGGAATATGGAGTAAGCCAAGAAATTCTTTGGGGACATTATGTTATTGGAGATAATATACAAGGAATAAATAAAAAGTTAATTGAAGACTACATAAAATACCTAGGTAACAAAAGACTTAGAGAGATAAATTTAGAGCCTCTATATTCAACTGAGTATGATAAAAATCCAGCCTCATGGGTGGATAGTTTATCTAATGCCAATTCAGTTAAGACTGATTTCTTTGAAGCAAGATCTACGGCTTATGCCAAAGCTGCGACATTAGTTGATGATTTATAGAAAAAATACAAAATGTATTATATTTAACTTATATGCTCAAATTTTAAAAAATAAGTTAAATATAATACATTGAATTAATAAAAAATGTATAATTTAATAGTTTATTACATAAAAAAAATTATAACAAACTGTTAAAATTCACAAAAAGTATGTTATAATTGTAGTTGTTTATACTAAAATAGTAATTGCAGACACCATATAGAGTACTAAATTAATTAATTTGAGAAGAAAATATACATTCAAGGAGGAGTTCCATATTATGAAAAAAGGTATTGCTGCTTCTAAAGGATATGCAATAGGAAAAGTATTTTTGCACGTAGATGAAGAAATAGTTGTAACTGATGCAAAAATTACTGATGTTGATACAGAAAAGGCAAAAATGCAAAAAGCATTAGATGATTCAAAATCACAATTAGAGGCTATAAAGGTTAAAGCTGCAACTGAAATGGGAGCAGAAAAAGCAGAAGTATTCGAAGCTCACATCACATTATTAGATGATCCAGAATTTACTGGTGCTATGATGAGTGAAATCGAAAACAACAATTTAAATGGTTTAAAAGCTATTGAAAATGTTACAAATACATTCGTTGCTATATTTGAGTCAATGGATAATGAATATATGAGAGAAAGAGCGGCTGATATAAAAGACGTTTCAAAAAGAATTTTATCAAATTTTGCAGGAAAAGGTGGAGATTCTTTAGCTATAACAGAAGAAAATACTGTAGTAGTAGCACATGATTTAACACCATCAGATACAGCTGGATTAGATAGAAGTAAGGTTGTAGGTTTTATCACAAATATAGGTGGAAGAACTTCACATGCAGCAATTATGGCTAGAACTTTAGAAATACCAGCAGTTCTTGGCTTAGGAGATATAACAGACAGTGTTAAAAATGGAGATTCTGTTATAGTTGATGGATTAACTGGTGATGTAATCATAAATCCTTCAGATGATATTTTAGCTGAATATAAGGCTAAGAAAGAAAAATTTAGACAAGAACAAGAAGAATTAAAGAAATTAATAGATGTAAAAACTACTACTAAATCAGGTAGAAGAATAGAAGTTTGCGGAAACATTGGTAAACCAGAAGATGTTCTTGGAGTTATAGCAAACGGTGGTGATGGTGTAGGTTTATTCAGAACTGAATTTTTATATATGGATAGAGATAGTGCACCAACTGAAGAAGAACAATTTGAAAGCTATAAATTTGTTCTTGAAAAAATGGAAGGTAAGCAAGTTGTTATCAGAACTTTAGATATAGGTGGAGATAAGACTCTTCCATACTTACCATTACCAGAAGAAATGAATCCGTTCTTAGGATATAGAGCAATAAGACTTTGTTTAGATAGAAAAGACATATTTAAAGTTCAATTAAGAGCATTACTTAGAGCTTCTGTATTTGGTAAGCTTGCAGTTATGTTCCCAATGATTTCAGGATTACAAGAATTCGAACAAGCGAAAGAAGTTGTTGAAGAATGTAAAGCAGAATTAAAAGCTGAAGGAAAAGCATATTCAGAAGATATTCAATGGGGTATCATGGTTGAGATTCCAGCTGCAGCAGTTTATGCTGATGAATTAGCTAAACATGTTGATTTCTTCTCAATCGGAACAAATGACTTAATCCAATATACATTAGCTGCTGATAGAATGAGCGAAAAAGTTTCATATCTTTACAATCCAATGCACCCAGCTGTATTAAGATTAATAAAGATGACAATTGATGGAGCTCATAAGCACGGTAAATGGGTTGGAATGTGTGGAGAAATGGCAGGAGATGAAGCTGCTATCCCTACATTAGTTGAATATGGATTAGATGAGTTCTCAATGAGTGCTACTTCAATCTTAAATGCTAAAAAAATAATGTTAGAACAAGAATAATATATATTCTTTTAATAGCCGTCTCAAGTATTTTGGGGCGGCTTTTATTGTAAATATTAGTATTAAATTATATACTATATATAGCACAGATTTTACTTATAAATAAGGGGATTGTTTATGGAAAAAAAATCGAGAAAATTATATGAGAAAGCTATGAGTTTATATGAACAAGGTAAGATTGATAATGCATTAGATATCTGTGAATTAGCGCTTTCAGAAGAATTAAATAACTCTTCAATTTTGAATTTTAAAGGAATGCTCTTGTATCAAAAAGGAAGATTAAATGAAGCTATAACAGTATGGAAATTGAATAAGGAATTAAACAACGATACTATTGCATCAAATTATATAAAGGATGCTCAAAGTGATTTTGAGAGATTAGATTTATACGAAAGATCAGAAGAAGCATTGAAAAAATTGAATATTGAACTAGCGTTAGAATTGCTTTCAAGATGTGCATTAAGCGATTTTAATTCTATAAAAGTAAATACTGGACTGGCTATTTGCTATCAAAAAAAGGGAGATTATAGCAAGGCTTATGATTATATAGAGAAAGCATTAAAGATAGATTGTAATGATAAAGAGGCTATTAGAATTCAAAAAGAATTGATTGATTTTGGAGGATATAAACTAAAAAAGAAATCTTCAAAAAAAATTATATTATCAACTATTTTATTTATTACAATAATTATTATATGCAGTTTTATTACTCTATTCATGAGAAATAATTATGAAAATTTATTTAATAATAAAAGCAGTAATAATTTAATTACAAGTAATGATAAAGAAAAAAATTTAAATAAAGAAAATAGTGATTCTAGGAAACAAGATAAAAAAGATGAAATGGATAATAAGAAGGCTGAAACTGATGAAGAAATGCATAGTGATGAAGATAATAACAATGATAATGAGAATACAGGTACAGTTTTTGATGCTGAAAAGATAAAAGGACTAATATCAAATAAAAATATTGATGCTCTTGTAGATGAAGTAAGAGGAATAAATAAAGAAAATATCGGAAGTGAGAATATATATTTATATAGACAGGCTGTTAATTTAATAAATTCAGAAGGTGTAGTAAACTATTATAATATGGGATTAGAATATTATAATCAAAAGGATTATGAGAATGCAGAGATAGAATTCGATAAAGCATACGATTTTTGTGAAAATAATGATTATAAAGAGCACATTTTATTTTATAGAGCAAGTAACTTATCTATGCTTATGAAAAATGAGTTGGCTATAAAGCAATATGAAGAATATTATAAAGAGTATCCAATTGGAGCATATACAGAAGGTGCTTTATATGAATTGGCTATGTTAACTAATTCTGTAGATAAAGAAAAAAGTAAAGCATATGCAAATGAATTAATTATTAAGTTTCCAGGATCAATATATATAAATGATTATATAGTTAATATTTTAAATAGTTAATAAAAACTGAATTGAATTGCTTTTTAAGGATAATCTAATGATATGTGATTTTATATATCATTAGATTATCTTTTATTTTAAATTTAAAGGAGAGAAGTATATATGATAACTATTATTAAAGGGTGTGAGGTATATTCACCTAGATATATCGGGGTAAAAGATGTCCTAGTAGTAGGAGAAAAAATAGAAGGGATTTATGATTCACTAAATATACAAAATGTAGAATTAGATATAGAAATAATTGATGGACACGGAAAATTATTATTTCCAGGTTTTATAGATTCACATGTGCACATACTTGGAGGCGGTGGAGAAGGTGGATATGAGACAAGAACACCAGAAATTGGACTATCAACAATAACAGAATCAGGAATAACTACTTTGGTTGGATGTATTGGAACAGATAACGTATGTAGAAGTTCTAAATCTTTAATTGCTAAAGCAAAATCTTTAAAAAACCTTGGATTATCAGTGTATTGCTACACCGGATCATATGAAATTCCAGTAAAAACATTAACAGGATCTATAAAGGGAGATTTATTGCTAATAGAAGAGTTTATAGGTGTTGGAGAAATAGCTATATCGGACAATAGAAGTTCACAGGCTACATATGAAGAATTTTTAAGGACTATAGCAGAAAGTAGAGTAGGAGGAATTTTATCTGGTAAATGTGGAATAGTTAATATTCATTTAGGAGATGGAGCGAGAAGATTAAAGTACTTGTTTGATTTAATAGAGGGCACTGAGATACCTGCATCACAATTATTACCTACCCATATAAATAGAAATAGTGATTTACTTCAAGATGGAATAAGATACACTAAAGAAGGTGGATTTATAGATTTGACTACTAGCTGTGATCCAGATAATTTAGAAGAAGGAGAATTTAGGGCAGGAAAAGCATTAAAATTTTTAATTGATAATAATGTACCTATAGAAAATATAACTTTTTCATCTGATGGAAATGGAAGCCTACCCAACTTTGATAAAGATGGTAATTTAATAAGTTATGGAATATGTTCTGTTAAATCTTTATATGATGAAGTATGTTCAGCAATCAAAGATTTTGATGTTTCAATAGAGTTAGCATTAAAAGTTATCACATCTAATGTAGCAGAAAGATTATGCTTGAAAGATAAAGGGATTATTCAAAATGGAAAAGATGCAGATTTAGTAATGGTTAATAAGGAATCACTAGAGATTGAAACTGTAATTGCTAAAGGTAAAATAATGGTTCAAAATAGAAAAGCTATAGTTAAAGGGTACTTTGAATAGAAAGTTTTTAATTTTCATTTTTGAATAAAAATTAAGATAGACTATCCTAAATTCATATTAAAGGATAGTCTATTTTTTATATAATTATATTCTATTCGATTTTGAAAAATGTGTGATGACCAATTATTGTCTCATTAACTTTATTGCTTTGTTTCATCCAATTGCATGTAGCAATAGCAGGATTGTAAAAGAATAAAGCTTTATTTGTTGGATCACTACCATTTATTGCTTCATATACAGCTCTATAACAGTCCTCATTAGGAGTGCTTATAATCTGGTTGTTTCTAACGCATGAAAAAGCATTTTTTTGAAAAATCACTCCTTGAATACTATTTGGAAATTTTGGATTAGCGACACGATTTAGAACAACAGATGCAACTGCTATTTTACCCGTATATGGCTCGCCAATACTTTCTGCTGCAACAAGCTTTGCCATTAACTCTATGTCATCTTGTGTTATATATAATTGTTGTGTTGCATAGCTAAAAACACTAACATCAGTATAATTATTTTTATTAGTTAATACTGATTTATTTGAATAATTATCAGATTTAATTAAATTTGTACTAAAACCTGAGTTTTGGCTTTTAGCATAAGCTGTATTGATATTAATAACACAAAGACAGATTATTAATGTAGCAAAAAAAATACTATATATTTTTTTCATAAAACCCTCCTTCGCTTATCACGACAAATAATATTATTGCCAGAAGGAGTAATTATATACATTAAAAAAGGTGAGATTGTTCGATTTTGTATATTTCCTATCATTCTTAAACCTTCAAAAAGTCATAATTAACTAATCAGATAATATTTTAAAATCCCTATTAGTCACATATAATAAGGGGCAAAAAATAGGGCAAAAATTTAAATTATAATAAATTGCGTAAAAGCTCAATAATAGCTATATATAGGACTTATATTATGCTTATATCATATTACAATAATCAATTTAATAAATAATATATTGAGTTTTTGGAGTCTCTAAAAAAGAACAACAGTTTTTACAGGCCACAAAAAGGGGAGAGAAGTTATAGAAAAAGAGTTTAAAATATTTTAATTAGAATAAACATTTCTGACTTTTCTGAGTCCATAAAAAGGGTAAATGAACTTTTTGAACTCCTAAAAAAAGAAATTATTAAAAGTTTTAAATATATATAGCTTAGAAAACTTAGTATTCTATTATCAAGAACTTGTCAAAACTTGACTTTATATATGTATACAAAAATAATTTTTCCCCACTATAAAAAAGAAGTATATGGAGCTATATTATATTTTTGAGTCGTCATATTGTGAATTTCAGCCTTGTCAGAAATCTTACAACCTTATAACAAATATATCAAATAATATTTCGGCAATTTCGGCAACCCTAAAAAAGAAATTTGAATTAGATCATGAAAGATATGGAGTACTTTATTAAAATTTACAAAACAACACGAATATGTTGTACAACATTGTAAACACTCTCAAATCGGAGCTTCTTAAAAGTAACGTTCGTTTAAAATGCTAGGATTTGCTAAGATAAATATGGAACGTTCCATTAAATTTACAAAACGAACAAATAAAAAAGTACTACATTGAAATACCTGTCTATTACTGGCTTTGGAGCAGTATATTTATGTAGTGCTCTATAAGAACGTTCCGTATAAAATGCTAGTATTTTTCCGAACGTTGCACCATAACAAACCCTAACTTTTTTGAAGCGTTCATTTAACTATCAATTTATATCAAGGCCAATTTTAAAGGAATTAGATAATTTTTTTTGTCTGAAACGTTATAATGCTGTACACTAAGAAACACTAAGATTTTTTTGCACACTTTTTTTATTTGGAGTACTCCAAAAGAAAATACGGAGTACTCCATTCAAAGGTAATGCTTTTGTTTATTTAATTTTAAAGTTTACTTAAGATATATTCACAATATATAGAACTAATAAGATTTGATTAAAACTATTTAATTTAGTTGCCCCACCCTTTTAATTTATATTTTTGGAACATTAACTTATTTAGCATATAAAAGTTTACACATTTATACATTTTATAAATTATATGTAGAATTAAAAAAAATAATGAAAATAATTAATACTGCTTACATTTCATTTTTTGTCAAATTTATCAAATATAATGTTATATACTATAATTAGTAATACGTATTACAATTAAAAAAACATATTAAAAGGTGGGAAAAAAATGCATAAGAAAAAATTAATTGCATGTCTATTAACTATGACAGGAATAATAAGTAGTTTTATGCTTCCAGCTATTGCTTCTGATGATGTGACTACAAATGACGCCGTTCAATTCAATATTTCTGATGATTGCCACGAAATAACATCAGAAGAAGCTGATGGACTATATTTTGAAGATGATATAACATATGATGAAGAATATGGTGTTATATGCAGTTGTGGAATACCTTTTTCAGAACATGAAAATAGCAAAACAAGATCTGCCGATTGTGCATGTGGTGGTAGATTAGTTAATGTTTCACCAACTTATGGTAATTGGCACTATTCTGGTAAATCAAGAAACTGTAAACATGAATATTCAAATGGTCATGATTATGAACAAGTTCGTACTTATGTGACTGGAAGTAAATGTACTAGATGTTCTTATTACAAAGAACGAACAGGAACACAAAGCAAATGGATATGCAAGGGATTTTAAAATAAATTCTATAACATATAACCTACAAAGCTTTTTGGGAATATAGATAGTTTTTGCAACTTTATCTGTATTCCCTTTGTTTTCTATATTGGTATAGGCTTTTAGAAAGTTCAATATTATTCAATGCTATAGGAAAAAGTAATCTAATTGTGAAGAGTTGTTTTTATATTAGATATAGAGGTCATATTATGGGAAAATGTGATGGAAACCACATTACCAACTTTACCTGGTAATAGAAATTATTTAGTTAGATATAGAGACGGAGTAACGGAAGATTGGACATCTCAAAGAAGAACATGGAAAGTAAATAATAATGCCATAGAAGCTATAATAGGACTTGAAGATGGATTTGAACATATTTCAGAGGAAGAAGCGAATAGAATAATTGCAAATTATAACAAATAAATATTAAATATAGGTAATAAATATACTCTAAATTAATAAAAATTTCGGGAAATGCGTATTTCTCGAAATAATTTTGAGTAATCAACATACCTTAAAATAGAATAATAGTAGTTATAATATATAATTTATATTAAAATATAGTAACAAATATGATACAATATCATAGAGGTGATAAATTGATGGATACTAAAATATTAAAGGTAGCACGAGTAAAAAAAGATTTAACTATAGAAGAAGTGGCCAAACAATTAAAATTAAACAAAAATACATACTGCAATTATGAAAAGGGCAATTATCAAAATATAAGATTAGAAACTCTAAAAAGAATGATTGATATCCTGGAAGTGGATCCAATAGAGTTACTTAATAATACTGAAATTAAAGAAGAGTAAGCCGAAAAATTAACAATTAATAAAGTATAATTAGTATATTGGAGGGATTAAAATGGAATGGAGTCCAATAATACCATTCAAGGATTTAGGAATAGAATTATGCAGTGCTAAGAATAAGAGGAAATTAAAAAGATCTATATTTGATAAATTAGCCTATGAATCAATACCGTTTTATTATGAAGATTGGGGGCAAATATTCAGAAAATGTTGCAACAATCCATGTATAGAAAAGAAACAGTATTATTCTATGGAAGAAATTCAGGGGCTTTATATAAAATATATTATAGATAATGGAATAAAACCAACTGGAGCAGTGAAAAGAATAATCGAACATAGTGTGAGTTGAAATAATTAGCTATAAGTAGCAAAAAAGAGATTAAAGAAGAAAAAGTGACTAAAAATGTGTCTAATAAATATTATTAGATCACAAAATATATGTACAAAAGTTGTAAAAATGAATAATATAATATTAACAGAGTTTGTAGCGCCTACTAACAGTGCGAACCGTGCAAGCCAATAGAAATTATTTAAAGAGCTCATCAAGCCTCTTGTGTTTAACAATGCTCAAATGGATGAGACATAATTTACCCACTAGGTATTATCTTAGTGGGTTTTATTATATTCCTAGTGCTATTCATATATGAATTTGTGAATATAGTAAAAGTATGAAATTCCTACATTAGAACAACATAGTCCGTTTTTCGGACTAACATAAAATAAGCTCGGTAAATTATTCTTACCTGGATTAAATTTTGACCAAATCTCCAAGCGATTGGAATTATTAATATGCTGCAGCATAAGTTTTATAAATTAACTTCTTCATGAAACCAATATATAAAATAGCTTAATGATCTATATTTAAAAGGGTATTTACTAAAAAGTAGATACTCTTATTTTTATGCAGCAAGAATATTTTTCTTTATGATGAAGAATATATGTTTTATTCCTTTATTCTGCTTTGAAATTAAAGCCATAGAGAAGATTTAAATAATTCAACGTATGTTTAATTACATTGACTCTAAAATCATTGTGAGAGCATTTTAAAGCTATTGGAAATATAAAACCTTCTTCTTACAAATGCCAGTAAAGGGAAAAGAATATCATGATCTAAAATCCGTAATTTATAAAATGTTACTTTGTAACCCCTCCAAAAAATTTTGGTTGGCTCCTAAACCTAATATATTTTATAAATGTCACCTTGTAACCTTAATGTTGCTTTATAAGGTCACCCCTCTAAACCCTCAATATATAAGACTTATATCTATATATGTTACCTTGTTACTATATATATAATAAAATAAATATATTAGTATATATTTTATAAATGTGACTTTTGTGTATTTATGTGGACTTGTAAGGTCACACCCTTAAACTCCCATTACATAAGGTTTTAGGCTATATATGTGACCTTGTTATTTTATATATATAATAATAATATTTAATATAATAGGTAGTATAGTATATATACATATATACGCTCGTAGAAAAAATTTTTTAAGGTCACGGTCACAACCTCTCAAACCCTCAAAATATAGGGCTTTTAAGTGTTTTATGTAGGGTCACAAAGTAGGGACACAAAATGCACTGAAATCCTAAAAACTGGATAATATCAGCCTAAAACCTATATAATTTTATCCTTATTGGCTATCATTTTTTATGTTTTTTGTGCAAATTTTAATGAATTTTTAGTGTTTTTACATCAAAAAAACAAAAAAACTTATGTTTTTGGGTTAAAAATTCATTAAAATACATCTAAAAGTCAATTCTAAATTACTGAAATAGTATGAATCTGATTCAAAGTGTGATTTCCTATCTGTAATGGCAAAGAAAAAATCCCTTACATAGGTAAAGGATCATGGAACTGCAGTTATTTATTTAATTTATAAAATTCAAGTTCTAATATATCGCAGAATTTTTTATCTATATATTATTGGTGCATGATTGATTATTCAACATCAATTAATTTATTGTCCCAAGTAAAGTGCATAGTGCAATCTTCTGCTAATGCCCATCTAAAAGTACGTCCCATATATTTTAGAATTTCTTTTCGTATATCATTTCTAAAAGGCACTGGAAGTTTAGTAAAAGTGTTTATTAGTACTTTATTGTTTTCGATTAGTTCTTCATCGTCGGAATTCGATTCATCATCATAAAGTAGAATTTCTATATCTAAAGATTTTATTTCATTATCATCATTATATGAAGTGTAGCAATAGCCTGTTAATTCGCACTTGTAAGTCTTCATATTTTTTATAATATCTAAATCTATCTGTAATATCTCTCCATTTAGATTGGCTCGAGTAATTATTATATCTACAGGAATATATGAGATTAATTTTTCAGGCGTTACTTTTAAATAGCAGCATAATGTATTAATGGTATCAAATTGAATTCCTTTGCTTACATTACTTACAAGGGCTGTTAATGTTGTCCTTGATAATTTTGTTTCTTCTGATACTTTTGATATTTTCAAATTTCGTTCAGCTAAAAGCACGGATAAATTACATCGTATCATGTCATCACCTCTATACTAATTGTACAGTGCATTGAACAAAAATACAATAAATATTAAAAAAAGTATTGCATAAATACAAAAGCAGGTGTAATATAAAAGTGCGTAAATGTTCAATACTCTGAACAAAAACGAAGATAAACTTTAAAAAGGAAGTGTATATAAACATGTTGGCTCTAAAATTAAAAAGAGTGAAAAAAAATTTGACTCAAGAAAAACTTTCCCAAAAATCAGGAGTTGGCAGAGTAACTATTTCTAATATTGAAAGAAATGGAATAGAAAATACACCAGTAGCAGTATTAAGAAAATTAGCAAAAGCACTTGATACAACAGTGCCGGAGCTATTCTTCTCAGATGATGAAGAATAATTTGGATAATAATGATTGAGTATGAATGAGGGAGGTGTTATTGTGGATAGCTTAGTAATGGTTAAAAATGATGATGTATTTACAAATAGTCTAATTATTGCAGAAGGGACAGGCTATGAACATCATAGTATAACTCGAAAGATTAGGGATTTTGAAGAGGATTTTAAAATCTTTGGTGAGATTGGATATTGTAATATTGATCTAAAATCATCAGATGGAAATAATTGTTTTATGGATACCACATCCGTAAATAAAACAGAAGTAAAAGGAAGAAAGACAAAAATATATTTACTTAATGAACCACAAGCGACTTATCTAATAACATTACTAGAAAATAATGATGTTGTAAGAGAGTTCAAATTAAATCTAGTAAAACAGTTCTATGATATGAAGAATGTATTGATGGAAACTCATACTTCTTATTGGCAGCATATGAGGGCAGAAGCAAAGGAAGTAAGAAAGAGCTTTACCGATATATTAAAGACATTTATTGATTATGCTAGAGAACATGGGAGTAAACATTCCAATAGATACTATACGATATTTACTAAAATGATTAATGGAAAACTGAATATATCAGATAGAAATTTATTAGCTCCCAAAACTTTGGATGAGCTTCAAAGAATAGAGCAGATCATAGGAAATTGTATTTTATATAAGATATCACAAGGGATTGAATATAAAAATATCTATCAAGATTGTAAGGAACTTATAAAACAAATATGAAAATCAATTAATATTGTCAAAAATGACGAAAACCTAATAATTTATCTAAAATCTCACATCTATAAAATTCTAATTATGACAATTCAGAGTTAAAGGCATAAAAAATCACACTCGGTATGAGATGCATTACAACGATATAAATAAAAAATTGAAAGGAGAAAGCTATATGTCAGAAATAGCAAGAGAAGAAGTAAAGGAAGAATTAAAGAAATTGATATTAACACCGGAAGAGGCAAGGGAGATTCTTGGATTTAGCAAAAATACGATATATGATATTTTAGCAAATGATGATACTTTTCCGGCTTTTAGAATTGGAGTCAGATGGTTCATTAATGCCGATAAGCTCCAGGAGTGGATAGATAATATGACAAATAAAAGATAAAGCGAGGGATCATATGTATGTGAAATTAATGACCAATAATATATATTTATGCAGAAAATGCAACAAACCTATATTACTGGAAGGTTTGAGTATATTAAACCTTAGTTAAAGTAGGTGAGAATTTGAGTTCAAAAGAAGAAATATCAAATATCAATTTAAAAGATTTAATTGAATCTGAAACAGGTCAAAAATTTAATAGAAATAATTCAATATGCTGCCCGTTTCATAATGAAAAAACGGCGTCCTTTTCAGTAAAGAAATACAATGATAAATGGAGATATTATTGTTACGGTTGTGGCCGTAAGGGTGATATTATTGATTTTATAAAAGAATATAAGCATATGACATATAATGAGGCTTGTAAATACTTAAATTTAGAAGTAAGCAAGGAATACAGAACTTATTTATCCTTATTGGATAAGGTAGAGCTATCTGTTAAAAATATTGGATTTAAAGACAATGACGGGAAATTATTAAACTATATAAAAACATATATATTTGTGGATCAGCAAAACAATCCTGTATATTTTAAAATCAAGTTCAAAAATAGTAAAAATGTTAGTGAAAGCAGATATTTACACATTAACAAAAATAATAAAATCGTTCCAGGACGTGGTCCAAACAAAGAATTACCATATAACTATTATAGGCTATTAGAAGGATTAAAAAAAGATAAAGCTATATTTATATGTGAAGGAGAAAAAGACTGTGAAACACTCCGATACATGAGATATATAGCAACATCATTCAAAGGGGTTACTGATTTTAATTATAGTATATTTCAAGATTCAATTGTTTATATAATTCCGGATACCGGAGAGGCCGGGGAAAAATACAAAGATGATTTATTCTACAAAATGAAAGATTATGTAAAAGAATTTAATGTTATTTATCCAAAAGGCTTGAAGGAGCTAGGGGACAATAAAGATATTACTGATTGGTTTCAAAGTGGTAAAACATTAGAGCATTTTAAAGCAGCACTTAGCGATAAATGGGATTATATAAAAAATAAGAATTTCAAATATGTTAATAGCAAAGGAACGCCAAAAAAGGTATGGGGAAATTTCAAACGTATATGTGAACTTAACAATATATCCATTAAGTATAATGAATTATCAAAAAAGGTTGAATTTAAAGGCGATATGTTTTCATTATCGGATAAAAGCGAAGCCTGTTTTGAAGATTTGTATCAATTATGTTTGAATAAGTACTTTACTTCTATATCAAGAAAAGACATTCAAAGTTTTATATTTAGAGTATCTCAAGAAAATTCATATAATCCGGCCAAAGAGTATTTTGAAGAATGCTACAAAAATTGGAATCACAAAGAAGGATATATAAAAGAGCTTGCTGATACAATAATTACTCCGGATAGTTATAACGATAGTTTCAAAGAATTATTATTAAGAAAATGGCTGATTGGTACTACGAATATAGCGTTTAATGATGGTACACAAAATACAAATGGTGTACTTGTAATTCAAGGTAAGCAAGGTATAGGAAAAACACGGTGGATAAAAACATTATTACCTAATTTACATTGGATTGATACAGATAAATTTATTAATCCGAAAAAAGTTGATGATGTTGTCGACGTTACATCAGCTTTGATTGTAGAACTGGGAGAACTAAAAACCAGTTTAAAAAAAGATACAGTTGATATGCTGAAGATGTTTTTTACAAGAACAAAAGACCGATATAGGCGACCATATGGAGTAAATTTAGAAGAATACCCACGTACTACATCATTTTACGCGACAATTAACAATGAAGAGTTTTTAGAGGATAATACAGGGAATAGACGTTATTGGTGTATACAAGTTGAGTCAATGATAGTTAATCATAATATTGATATCAATCAGTTATGGGGCGAAGTAATGCATTTATTAAGAGATAATAAAGAACCCCATTGGCTAAGCAAGGAAGAAGAAAAGGAGCTATATATAATAAACTCTAATTTTGAAGCAAAGACAGAATCAGATATTAAAATAATGGATATGTATAATTGGTCAGCACCTCAAGAATATTGGATATATAAAACATTATCTGATATATGTAATGAGCTAGATCTCAAGATGAATGCTGAAACAAGAACATCATTAGTTAAGTTTGGTGCAATACCACCAAAGGATAATAGAACATTCAGAGTAAAAGGATATAAAGGGTCAAAAAAATGGTGGTGTGTTCCTCCAATGAATTTTAGTATTGAAGAAGATGACTCAATAGAGTTGAAAGATGAAGAGCCACAGGAGCAGCAACAACGGTTTAGTGAAGTTTAGAAAATTAAGGAGAAAAAGTGATGGCTAAATATGTTAAATATAAAATTATAAATAATTCACCATATGATGAAAATTCACATTTCACATATTGTGAAAAATTGATGATACCATATATAACAGTAAGAAAGAAAACTAAAAAATATTCATATGTAGAAGTTGATTTAATAGCTATAGCACAAGATCACGGAGATATTATGGATTTTATAAGAAAAGATTTAAATGATAAAGGCTTGGTTTTAATGGTATTGAAAGATTTAAAAATAATAAAGCGTAGTAGTATTTATTTTCATTTGGGTAATGCTTGTTATGCTGCTGAAATATTGACTGAATATGCTGAAAGGTTTGCTACATCACTTTTTGATTTTTATTATAATGCAATACAACGAGCTATCAGAGAACAAAAGAGACATCAAATACAATCACGTATTAATAATATTCCATAGATCATGAGGTAGTAAGAATGATAGAAATTAGAAATTTGCGTGATGTGTTTGGAATTATTAATCTAGGTAGTGATAATAGTGAAATAGATAAATTAGTTAAAGACTATTATTCAAAAAAGAATAGAACATATAGACATATTATTAAGTTTCACTATTTGAATCCAACTACTACTAAAGAATCTATGTGTATTTTTGGTTTAAAACTAAAAGAATATAGAGAAATTAGGGACGAAATAATAGAAGATGTACGTCAGATAACATATGACTACTATAAAAGCAGAAAAATAAAATTTCGTAAAAAAAGCAAAGTAATTGATATACTGGATTTTATGAATTAATTCAATAATGATAAATGTTGATAAGGAACAACAAAGTTATGTTGTGGAATTTAGGCACATTGGAATAATAAAAAGGGGCTGCAAACTTAAAAGCTTACAACCATACTCGCAATATGATTATAGCTTTTAATTTCGCTCCTGTAAAGGAGGATATATTTATGAATGCTAAATTGTATAGAAATTTTGTTCAGGAGCTTATTGATCAAGGAATCAGAGTTCAAAATCTAACATTAAAGCAAATAAGTAAAAGTATTGAATTATATAAGATTATAAATAGATAGGAGATTATACACTAATGAATGAGGCACAAAAATATTTATGTGAAATACTAGATAATAATCATAAGATTCAGATTGTAAATGTTATTAAGGATATACAGGATAAAGATAAGCTGACATATATATTAGCTTATGTAAGAGCTATGAAAAAATTACAAAATAGATGTTAGAAGTGGAGATGATGTAGCATGATTGATATTCAAGAATTAAAAGAGCAGTTATCAATGGAAGAAAGATTAAGAAATAAATTAACTTATCTTTATGATATGGCAGATAAATACAATAAGCTTAATAAAAAAACACATAATAAATATTTATGGCGATATAACGGAATATGTGAACATATTGAAGCATTAGAAAGTTTAAGAGATGGCATTATTGGAGAATGGGACAAGGCATATCAAGAAGATTTAAAAGAAAGTGAGGAAGATGTATTTAATGAATGAAGCGGAACAGTTTTTATTATATATAGAATTAGGAAAAGATATATAGAAAAGAATAACAGAGCAGATTAAAGGTATACAAGATTATCGTAAGCTACAACTTATATATGGATATATAAGAGCAATGAATAAAGTTAAATGATTATGGTTGTATTGGAGGTAGAAATATGAAGATAGTTAATAACCAACTAAAGAATATGGCAGAAGATATTTTAAAATTTAATTCAACAAATGCATGTGATAATTCATTTCAAAAAGAACTAGAAGGAATGATATCAAATGATATAAGAATGCAACAGATAGCCTATGGATTATCCATAATTGAAACAATTAGAATTATTGCTAATGGTGAACTTGGAATTCCGGAATGTGATAGGTTAGAATTGATTAGATTGATTACAGAAAGACTAAAGGATGGATCAAATAAAAATAATATTGTTGAATTTGATTTCACTGATAATAGGTATTCTAGTTAAGTTAAGAAGGTGTTGTTATGAATATTAGAATTGAAGAATTAAAAGAGCAATTATCAAGAGGTACATTTTATTATTGTTGCTATGGAGCATTAATTAAAGTACCAGTAAAAGAAATTATTGAAGATTTTAAATGGTGCTATCTCATACAGAATGAAGAACATGAGTGCATTGGATATATAGGGGAGATAGAAGAATAGGCGTGATGGAGAGGTTACCAAATAATATTAGGGTACCTCTTCAATTTTAATAAAAATGTAGTGATAACACTACAAGGAGGTTGTATTTATATGTTTTGTTCAGTGAAGAAATATAATACAAAAGATGATATTGTATATAGATTCTATCTATGTGAAAGAAAAAGAGATAAAGAAACAGGCAAAATAAAATGTAGTGATAAGCTAATAATATCAATACCTTATGATTATATGATTGATACTCATATGCTTAAAGCTATAAGCAGAGCTATCACAAGGAAATGTAAAGAAAAGGGGTTTGATAAGGATATTTATAACGATATTGTTTATGATAAGTTTACAAATATTAGATATGACTTATTGGATTTAGAAAGAAAAAAGCAACAGGAGGAAGCAGAGAGAAGATACAAAGAAGAATATCAATACCAGGAATATTTTAATAGCTTTTGTAGTGGCAACACTACAACTAATTATACAGAAGAAGAAAAAGGATATTTAAAGAAAATCTATAGAGCTGCAGCTGCAAAACTACATCCGGATATTATAAAAGATGATGGAGCTGGTATGCAATTTTTAAATAAGTTAAAAGAAGAATGGAGCATATAAATTATTTATGGTGGGAAAAGAAAGAAGGTAATAGTTATGAATTTTAAGTTAATGGACAAGTATATGCAGCCATGCGTTGAATTAAAAAAGAAACCTTCATTTGATGGAATGATGAAGTTTAAAAAGATTTTTAGGTAGGTGATATTATGGCCAGGACAATCTATAAGAAAAAAATAAAAAACGGTAAAGAATATTACTTCTTCAGATTAAGACATAAGAATTTAAGAAAGCCTAAGGATATATATTCACCCACAGTGGAAGGGCTCAAAGAAAAAATAAGAAGTATAACAAGGGATTTAGATAATAATATAAAGCAAACTAAAGAATATTTTGATACGGCTTTTACTGAATGGCTTTTTAATATTCATTTTATAAAATTGAAGGAAACTAGCAAAAACACATATGAGAGTATTTATAGGGTTCATATTAAGAAATGTGAATTGTCAGATATAAAAGTCAATGATCTATGCGTGGCAGATTTCCAAAGATACTATAATAATCTCATTAAAAAGGGTGTTACTCCGTATACAGTAAGACAGGTTCATAGATTAATTAATCCATTCATAAGATACTTATATGACAATGATATTATAATAAAAAATTTTGCAAGAGCAATTCAGCTGCCAAAGGAAAATGAAAAGACAAAACTTGAAAAGGCTGATAGAATTAATCCATTTACATTAGAAGAGCAGAAGAAATTTATTCAGATTATAAAAGGTAATGTATATGAAGTATTGTTTTTAACTGCTTTATATAGTGGATTAAGAAGAGGGGAGATATTAGCCCTTACCTGGGACGATATTAATTTTGATGAATGTTACATTGATGTAAACAAAACTACATCAAGAATTAAAAGCGTATCGGAAGAAGGCAGAGGGGAAAGCAAATCAATAGTACAGACACCTAAAACAAAAGGAAGTATCAGAAAAGTTAATATTCCAATATCATTAGTAAATGTATTAAGAAAATATAAGATAAAACAGGCTGAAACTATATTAAAAAGTAATGGAATATATCAAAATAACAATCTTGTATTTGCCAATAGAAAAGGACAATACTTATCGCCTAGTCATGTAGTCGGGAAATTAAAAGAGGTATTGGCCAATAATGGAATGGAAGAAAGAAGATTTCATGACTTAAGGCATACATATGCAACTAGATTATTTGAGCTAGGGGAAAGCCCTAAAAAGGTACAAACATTATTAGGGCATAGTAATATATCAATAACTTTAAACACATATACTCATGTACTGGAAGATGAAAAGGAAAAAACAGTATCAAAATTAGAAAATTTATTTAATGAAATTGAGGCTAAATAAAGCCTCTTTTTTTGCTATAAAAAAGTTATAAGGGGCAAAAAAGGGGCAAAACTGATACAACAAGCTACGAAAAACCCTTATAAATGGCTATACTACTACATATATTTTTAAATAAGTATTAATTATATACATTAATGTTTTTTATAAATTTTTATATTATTTTTTAAAGTATCATAGCATGATAAAAACGTATTATATTTATCAAAGGAATCTTTATAATTATTATTAATAACTGTATTTAATTTATTGTCATCTAATTTTGAATTCTCTATATCGTACTTTATACTACTTTCTATGCTATTTAAATAAATTTCATAAGAATTTAGCATTTCAATTAGTGATTCATAACATTCTTGAGTGCCAGTAGGAAGAATCATAGAATATGACTTTTCTCTGATTTCTAGATATTTAGAACGCTTTGTGTTTATATCACTTATTAATATCAATAGGCTTCTTTTGGTATCTTTAATATTATTTATAATAGGATTTAAATCTTCTTTCAAATAAGAAAAATCAGATAATATTGAATTGATTTCGATTAAGAAATCTTGTTTCTGAGAATAAACAATATCTTTTTCACGAGTGCTTTTAAATGAATCATTAACATATTGATTTAGTTTTATAAAAAATATATTAGCTTCTTTAGGAAAAGATATATTTAACCTACTATTTTTAAAGCTATCTGTATTTATTAATATATTTTGTTCTGATTTAAGTAAATTATTATAAAGAGATGAGAAATTGTCTGGATTTTGCATATTTAATATAGATAATGAAGATTCGTAAAGCTTGATATTAGATTCTATATAAGATGATAATTGATTTTTTAAGTTAATATTCTTATCTTTCACATTAATATTTTCTAATGAGTTATTAAGCTTTTGTAGCTTAATTAGATTTTCTTTTAAAATGTTTATAGATTCATTAGAATTAAAATCATTATTATTTATGGTACTACCTAAGTCTTTATTTACATTACAAATCTCTTGAGAAACAATAGATAATTTATGTAAATCATTATTTTTGAAGGATAAAGTTAATACTATAATAGAAATAAATAACATGCTCAAAGTAATTATAGAAAATTTAATATCTCTGTATTTGAATTTAATCATATAATATCCTCCTTTAGTACAATAAAGATTTGTATACTTAATAATAAATATATTATATTAATTTAAATTTATTATAAAAATAATTAAAAAGTAAGAAAATAGTAATTCTATTTTAAGTGTATTAAATAAAAAATTGTTATATAATTTAAGTGTAAAGAAAAGAGGTGAACAAAGTGCAAGAAATTATAAGTATGGTTAGTAAAAGTTTATCTAATATGTCAATTTGGTCAGTAGTGGATATTTTAGTGGTATCATATATTTTTTATAAAGGTTATACTTTGATTAAAGAAACAAGAGCTGAACAATTATTAAAAGGCATAGTTTTAATAGGATTTCTTATACCAATTAGTTATATACTTAAGTTAGATATGTTGTATTTTATATTAAATAAAACACTAACTATAGGAGTATTATCAATAGTTATAATTTTTCAACCTGAAATTAGGAGAGCATTAGAGCATTTAGGAAGAACTGCTTTTGATGATATTTCTCATGTAAATGATAAAAAGTTAGTAGATACAACAATTAATGAAATTGTAACTGCAGTACAAAATTTATCTGAAAGCAGAACAGGTGCATTATTGGTATTAGAGCAAAGTACAGGTCTTAATGAGGTAATAGGAGCAGGCACTTTGATTGATGCAAATATAACCTCAAATCTTTTAGAAAATATTTTTGTGGTAAATACACCACTACATGATGGAGCAACTATTATTAGAAATAATAGAATACTAGCATCAGGCTGTGTTCTGCCACTTACAAATAATGTAAATATAAATAAAAAGCTAGGAACTAGGCACAGAGCTGCGATTGGTTTGTCAGAAGTATCAGATGCATTAATTATTATTGTTTCAGAAGAAACAGGAACTATTTCATTGGCTATTAATGGTAAATTGACACGAGGATATGATAAAGAAAAATTAAAAATGGTATTGTCTAAAATAATAGAAAAGAGAAGTGATAAAACTGTAAAAACAGCTAGAGAGAAGGTGAGTTCGTGGATAAAGGTAAAAACCAAACACTAATTGTTAAACTTGTATGTATACTTCTGTCTTTTGGATTATGGTTATACATCTCTAATGTTGAAAATCCAGTTAGAACTTATGAAATTAAAAAAGTACCAGTAGAACTAGTTAATACAGATATTTTAAAAAATTCAGATTTTTCTGTGGTTAATGATCAGCAATTTACAGTCGATTTAAAACTAGAGGGGCCTTCTAGTGAAATGTCTAAAGTAAAAAAAGATGATTTTAAGATAGTAGCTGATATGGAAACATATGCACTCAGAGAAGGAGAAAATACTATTCCGGTTCAAATAATAACATATCCGGAAAATGTAACAATTAAAAATAATGGATTCTTAGGAATTAAAGTTATGTTAGAGAAATATATAAGTAAGAACTTTGATATTATTTCAGAGGTTAAATTATCATATAAAGATCATATTTATGAAAATAGCAAATCCATAAATCCACGAACTGTTTCGGTTTCAGGGGGAAAAAGCCAGGTGGAAAAAATATCTAAGGCTGTTTTATTAGGAGAAGAAAAAGATATACAATCAAATTTCAGTAAAACATATGAAATTAAATTTTTAGACGAAGCAGGACATGAAGTAACTGGATTAGAACCAAGTAATACAAATGCCCAATTAATAGTAACGGTTAAAAATGGGAAATCTGTTCCAATAAACATAAGGACAACAGGAACATTACCAGAAGGATATGTATTGGAAAAAAGTGAATTGAGTAAAGCGACTGTTAATATAAGTGGAGATGATGATGTATTAAATTCTATTGATAAAATAGATACTGAATATATAGATATATCAAACTTGACATCTACCAATACACTTACACTGAAATTAAATGTTCCTGATGGAATTACGTTAAAGGATGCTAGTGATACGGTTGATGTAAAATTTACTGTAGTAAAAGAAGATCCAGTATCCAAGGAAGTAGTTGGAAATGTTAATTATATAAATGTACCTGAAGGATTTATATTAGAAAATTCTACTGAAGGTGTAAAAGTTAATTTACATGGGCTAAAAGATCAATTAGATAAAGTTAATGCAGAAAATATACAGGTGACTGTGAATCTAGCTGATATTACAGAAGAGGGTACATTCACATATACTCCAGAAGTAAAAACAAATAATGATAGTGTTACTGTAATAAGTGTTGAAAATGCAGAAGTTACACTAAAAAAGAAAGTATAGGATTATATACCATAAAAAAATAATTAAAATAACCACAGTATTTATATACTGTGGTTATTTTATGATATAATTTTTCTAATATAATTATTATATAATTTTAGAAAGGAATAAGATTCATATGGCTATAAGAATAAATAATTTAAACTTAAATATAGATGAAGATTTTAATGATTTAGAAAGAAAAGTCTGTAAAAAACTAAAAATATCAAAAGATAATATTAAGAATATTGAGCTGATAAAAGAAAGTTTAGATGCAAGAAAAAAGAATGATATTAAATTTAAATATTGTGTAGATGTTTTTTGCAATAATGAAAAAAAGATATTATCAAAGCTTCATGACAAAGATATAAAAATAGATGAAAGAAAGGAATTAGAGAAATTAATTCCAGGAAATAAACAACTTAATCATAGACCTATAGTTGTTGGGTTTGGACCATCAGGAATCTTTGCTGCTTTAGTTTTAGCAAGAGAAGGATATAAACCTATTGTATTAGAGAGAGGTGAAGATGTAGATAATAGAACTAAGACAGTAGATGAGTTTTGGGAGACTGGAAAACTTAATTTAGAATCTAATGTTCAGTTTGGAGAAGGCGGAGCTGGAACATTTTCAGATGGAAAGTTAACTACTAGAATAAAAGATCCTAGATGCTCATTTGTATTAGATGAGTTTATAAAAGCTGGAGCACCAAAAGAAATAAAATATGAAAGTAAGGCCCATGTAGGAACAGACTTATTAAAAGGTGTTGTAAAAAATATAAGAGAAGAAATTAAGTCATTAGGCGGTGAGGTTAGATTTAACTCAAGATTAGAAAAAATTCAAATAATTGATGGAAAATTAGATAGTGTTGTTGTTAATGGCGAAAATATACCTTGTGAAGCTTTAGTTCTTGCAATAGGTCATAGTTCAAGAGATACGTATGAAATGTTACATAAAGAAGGCATAGAAATGGAAGCTAAGCCTTTTGCTGTAGGGGTCAGAATTGAACATCCACAAAAAATGATAAATATTAGTCAATATGGTGATTTTTATGATAATCCTCGTTTAGGGGCAGCAGACTATAGACTAACTTATCAGAGTGAGAAATTAAAGAGGGCTGTATATTCATTCTGTATGTGTCCAGGTGGAGTTGTAGTTGCAGCAGCATCAGAAGATGGAAGATTAGTATCAAATGGAATGAGTTATCATGCGAGAGATTTAGAAAATGCGAATTCAGCATTAGTAGTAACAGTATCCCCAGACGATTTTGAAGGAAATTCACCTTTAAGAGGAATGGAATTTCAAAGATACTATGAAAGTTTAGCATTCAAATTAGGTGGTGGAGAATATAAAGCTCCAATACAATTATTGGGAGATTTTATTAAGGATAGACCGTCAACTAAATTAGGAGAAGTAACACCTAGCTATACTAGAGGATATGAATTTAAGGAATTAAAACAATGCTTACCAGAATATGTTGTAGAAGCAATAAAAGAAGCAGTAGTAGACTTTGATAAAAAAATCAAAGGATATGGTAGGGAAGATGCAGTTTTAACAGGAATTGAAACAAGGACATCAGCTCCAGTTAGAATTAATAGAAATGAATATTTTGAAAGTATTAATGTAGAAGGAGTATATCCTTCAGGGGAAGGCGCTGGATTTGCAGGTGGAATAATATCGGCAGCTGTTGATGGTATGAAATCGGCTGAATATATAATTAAAAAATTTAATATTTCTAAATTATCTTAGAAAATAAATAAAGCATGTACTAAAAATATATGCTTTATTTATTTTCTAAGATAATTTTATTTCTAGTAAGAACTTTTTTGAAATCTATATTGTTTAGGAGAAAGATTAGTTTGTTTTTTAAACATTTGGCTAAAGTATGATGAATTTGAAAAACCAACAATTGAGCCTATATCTTTAATCGAATAATTAGTAGTCTCAAGTAGACTTTTAGCTTCATTAATTCTTTTCTCAATTAAATAAGAAATAGGAGACATTCCTATTTGTTTTGTAAATGTATGTATTAAACTAAATTTATTCATGTATGAGAGAGTTGATAAAGTTTCTAAAGTTATATTTTCTGAATAATGTGCATCTAAATAATTCTTTATTTTAGCACATTCTAAGTTCAAGTTCTTTTTTTCATTTTGAAGAATTGACACTGAGGGAGTTGTTCTTAATATATTCAATATAAATAGAGAAAGCATACTTTTACAAGCAACTTCATATTTGTAATTTTTAAGTTTGATTTCATCAATTATTAGATTTAACTGATTAAGTATGTTAGAACTATTTTCTTTAAAATTTATTATATGATAAGTTTTAATGTCAGATTGTGAAAACTTTGTATTATTTAAATTAAAAAAGTTGATAGAAAAATTACCAATTCCTAAAACGATATATTCAAGAGGGGAATCATTTAAATTTGATTTTTCTGTATGAAGACAATTTGGATTTATTATTATTAAATCATTTTCCTTAACATTAACAATACTATCTTCTAATTGAAAAGCACCATTTCCTTCTGTAATAAAAAATATTTCCATGAAAGGATGAATATGAGCTGTGCTATGCCAATCGTTTTCAAACTTTGACTTAGTTATATAGAGTAATTCGAAATTAAAATCAGAGAAATTTTTATCATCAATTAAATATCGTATATTTCCCATAATACACCTCTTACTTTATAGATTCAAGGACTATTGCGTTGTGTTACTTATTGGTTTTTATACAATTATTATACTATATAGATAAATAAAGTAAAATGATATTATAGCAATATAACTAAAGAATATAACAACAATCTTGTTGTGCAAATGATTACAAAGTAATATCATAAACATATAAAGAATGGAGGGAAAAACGTGAAGAATAAAGGAAACAAGACTTTTATTGGATTATCTTTAGCGCCAGCAGTAATACTGTTTATTATATTTATGATTATACCAACAATAAATGTATTTTGGATGTCTATGTTCAAATGGGGCGGACTTGTAAATAATAAAAAATTTGTTGGATTAGATAATTTTAAGATGTTGTTGAAAGATAGCAATTTCTTGAAGTCATTTCAAAATACAATTTTTTTACTAGTGATAGTAACAATAGTTACTATGATTCTGGCTATAATATCTGCGGCAATCTTAGTACGAGAAGATACAAAATTTAAAAACTTTTTCAGAATAATCTTTTATTTCCCTAATATTTTATCTGTAGTTGTAATTTCAGCAATCTTTTCAGCAATACTTGATCCTAATCAAGGAATAGTAAATTCAACATTAAATTTTTTAAATCTAAATTCATTAACTCGAATGTGGCTAGGTGATCAGAAAGTTGTAATATGGTGTATTGCATTTGCTATGATATGGCAAGCTATTGGATACTATATGGTTATGTACATGTCGAGTATAAGTGGAATTTCTATAAGTTTATATGAATCAGCAAGCTTAGATGGTGCAACTGCAGTACAGCAATTTTTTAAGATAACGTTACCATTGGTTTGGAATACAATAAGAACTACTTTAACTTTTTTTGTAATAAGTACAATAAATTTGAGCTTTCTATTTGTAAAGGTAATGACCTCTGGCGGTCCGGATGGATCTTCAGAAGTATTTTTAAGCTATATGTACAAGCAGGCTTATAGTAATTCTTCTTATGGGTATGGTATGACAATTGGTGTTGTAGTGTTTATATTCTCATTTGTCTTATCATTAGTTATTAATAAGATAACACAAAGAGATATAATAGAGTTTTAAGAGGTGAATTTTATGAATGATAATAAATTACAAAAGAAATTAGTAAAGTTCTTTATGTATTTTTGTTTATGGGCTTTTGCATTAAGCATAATAATTCCACTTGGATGGGCGTTTTTGGCATCATTAAAGCATAAAACAGAATTTTATGGAAGCCCATGGTCATTACCAAAAGGGATTTATTTGGAAAATTTTAGAAGGGCATTTGTAGAAGCAAACATGGGAGAGTACTTTTTGAATTCTGTATTTATAACAGCTTTAGCTTTAATTATATTACTTTTAGTCTCTATACCAGCAGCTTATGTGTTAGCTAGATTTGAATTTAAAAGTAAGAAAATAATAAGTGCTTTATTTACAGCAGGATTATTTGTAAATGTAAATTATATAGTAGTCCCAATATTTTTATTAATACTTGATGGTGAAAAGTTTATCAAAAATATTTTTGCATTACCGTCGAGTATGACAGTGTTTTTGGATAGCAGAATAGTAGTAAGTATAGTTTATGCAGCAACAGCAATACCATTTACTGTATATCTATTGATAAATTATTTTAGAACATTATCTAAATCATATGAAGAAGCTGCTTATATTGATGGATGTAGTAAGTTAAAAACATTAATTCATGTAATCATACCAATGGCTAAACCAAGCATAATTACAGTTATATTATTTAATTTCTTAGCCTTTTGGAATGAATATATAATAGCATTAACACTTTTACCAAATAAATCAAAAACGTTGCCATTAGGACTCATAAACTTAATGCAAGTACAAAAAACAGCAACTGATTATGGTGCTATGTATGCTGGACTTGTTATAGTTATGATTCCAACAATAATTTTATATATTTTAGTTCAAAAGAAATTAACAGAAGGAATGACAGTTGGCGGGGTCAAAGAATAAGGAGGAAAAAAATGAGTAAAGGAAGAATAACTATTCCAACAGATGATAATTTTATAAAAGAAACATGTGAAATATTAGAAAAATGGGGAGCGGATGCAATTAGAGACTGTGATGGATTTAAGCTAACACCTGAAATTGAAGGTTTAGCAGAAAAGATATATTCGACATATTTTGTAAGTCGTGGAGACAATAACTGGGCAGAAGAACATATGGATGAACTTCAGCAGACATATTTAATGAGCAGACATAACCTAGCAACTAGTGATGTATTAGAAATATCTATTATGGACGGGTATTTTGAGGAACAAGTTCAGCCAGATATAAAAAATGACATCAAAGAATTCTGGGAAGTTATAGATAGAACAACAAATGAAGTCGTTGATACAAATAACTGGGATTATAAGGAAGAAGGACAAAAAGTTATAGTACATGGTACTAAAGAATGGCACGAGTATACAGTTTCATTTTTAGCTTATTGTATATGGGATCCAACTCAGATGTATAATCATATAACTAATGATTGGAATGACAAACCACATGATATTCCTTTTGATGTTAGAAATGAAAATACTAACAAGCATATAGTTGAAGCTATGCATAATTGGTTAGATGAACATCCAGGAACTAGCGTGGTTAGATTTACCACTTTCTTTTATCACTTTGCTTTAGTATTTAATAATTTAAAAAAAGAGAAATATGTTGATTGGTTTGGATATTCTTCAAGTGTAAGTGCAAAGGCTTTAAGAGAATTTGAAAAAGAAAAGGGTTACAAATTAAGGGCGGAAGACATTATAGATGAAGGATATTATAATTCGCCATTTAGAGTACCTAAGAAAGCATACTTAGATTATATGGATTTTCAACAAAAGTTTGTTGCAGATAATGTAAAGAAATTAGTTGATGTAGTTCATGAGCATGGTAGAGAAGCAATGATGTTTTTAGGAGACACGTGGATTGGAACTGAACCTTACGGAAAATATTTTGAAAATATAGGATTGGATGCAGTAGTAGGATCTGTTGGGAATGGTGCAACTCTTAGAATGATATCTGATATATCAGGGATTAAATATACAGAAGGACGTTTTTTGCCATACTTCTTTCCAGATACATTTTTTGAAGGTAATGATCCTATTATAGAAGCTAGAGAAAACTGGTTAACAGCAAGAAGAGCGATAATGAGAAAACCTGTAGATAGAATAGGATACGGTGGATATTTATCACTTGCATATAAATTTCCTGATTTTGTTGAATATGTTGGAAAAGTTTGTGATGAATTTAGAGAAATATATGACAATATAAATAACGTTAAACCATATTGTGGGCTGAAAGTAGCAATATTAAATTGCTGGGGGAAACTTCGCACTTGGCAAACACATATGGTGGCACATTCACTTTGGTATAAACAAATATATACTTATCTTGGAGTTATAGAAGCATTAAGCGGAATGAGCTTCGATGTAGAGTTTATAAGCTTTGATGATATAAAAGAAAATGGAATATCTAGCGATGTTGATGTAATAATAAATGCTGGAGATTCAGGAACTGCATTTAGTGGTGGAGAAAAATGGATTGATGAAAAAATAAGTGTTACTTTAAGAGAATGGATCTTTAATGGTGGAGGATTTGTAGGAATTGGTGAACCATCAGCAATGTTAAATGGAGGAAGATTCTTTCAAATGGCAGATGCGCTTGGTGTAGATAAAGAACTTGGATTTTCATTAAGTACAGATAAATATTTTAAGACAAAGATTGAAAAGCATTTTATAACTGAAGATATAAATTCTGAACTTGATTTTGGAGAAAGTGTTAAGAATATATATGCTAATTCTGACAGTACAGAAATAATAGAAATAGAAAATGATGATGTAATGATGGCCGCTAATGTATATGGAAAAGGTAGAGCAGTATACATTGCAGGGCTTCCGTATTCATCACAGAATGCTAGAATATTAATGAGATCATGTTATTATGCTGCAAACAAAGAAGAACATTTAAAGGAATGGTATTGTGACAATATTTATTGTGAAGTATCGGCATACATAGAATCTAACAAATATGCTGTTATTAATAACTCTAATGAGAAACAAAAAACAAAAGTATATGAGGGTTCTAAAAATGCATTTGAAATAGAATTAGAACCAGCAGCTATAAGATGGTTCAAAATAAAATAATCTTTCGTTTATAGGAGATGATTATATGAAAAAGATAATATACTTAATAACTTTTATTATAAGCTTATTTCTAGTCATTAAAGGTAGAACCATAACAAACTATTTTGGACTTGCAATGATGTTTGTTGGGCTAATAGGAATATTGTCAGAAATTTATTTGTATAACAAACAGTACCAATAACAATGAATTAAATAATATTTTAATATTTAATAGACAATGTGAACTATAAAAAATAAATATAAATAAAAAATTAGGAGGGATTTAGAATGAAAAAGAGAATTATAGCAACAATGCTTGCATCACTAATGATGGTTTCAGGGTTAATTGGGTGCGGAAGTAATAGTGAGGCATCAAAAGATACAGCAGAAGGAAAAGTATTAAAAATAGCTGCCTTTGAAGGTGGATATGGAAAAGTTTATTGGGACAAATTAAAAGAAAATTTCGAAAAAAGCCATGAAGGAGTTACAGTTGAACTTACAGTAGCTTCAAATTTAGAAGAGGTAATTCGTCCACAAATACAATCAGGAAATATACCAGATTTAGTTTATTTAGCAACTGGAAGACCTGACGCATTAACAGAGACATTTATAAAAGACCAAGCTTTAAGTGATTTAACAGGAGTACTTGATAAGAAAGTACCAGGTGAAAACGTTACTGTAAGAGAAAAAATTTTACCAGGATTTTTAGATACATCAGCTACTAATCCATACGGAGATGGAAAGACATATTTAGCACCTTTATTTTATAGTCCAACAGGATTGTTTTATGACAAGCATTTATTTGAAGAAAAGGGATATGAAGTTCCTAAAACTTGGGATGAAATGTTTGCTCTTGGAGATAAAGCTAAAAATGATGGAATATCATTATTTACTTACTCAACAAGTGGATATTTTGATTGTGCAGTCCCTGCGTTACTCGCTGGTGCTGGTGGTTTAGATTTAGTTAATAAGGCTTATAATTATGAAGAAGGTACGTGGACATCAAAAGAAGCTAAGCAAGCTTTAGGTGTAGTTGGAAAACTTAAGGATTACTTAGAACCATCAGTTGTTGCAAATGCAAACAATCAAGGATTCACAAAGAATCAACAATTAATTTTAGATAATAAAGCTTTATTTATACCAAATGGAACTTGGCTTCCAGATGAAATGAAGGATGCACCAAGAAGTAAAGGTTTTGAATGGGGATTCATGCCATATCCAGCATTTGAAAATGGAAAAGAACAATATTCTGTAAGTTTCCTTGAACAAATGTATATTCCTAAAGATGCTGCTAATAAAGAACTAGCAGAAGAATTTATGGCTTATATGTATAGTGATGAAGCAGTTAAAATTATAGCTGAAAATGCAAAAGCAGTTGTACCAGTTAAAGGTGCCATTGAAATTGCTAATGATTATTTAGATCCATTACAAGTAGAGTTATTTAAAATATATGACAATGGTGCATTACCTATAATGGGTGGATTTGTAGCTACTAATGCTGTTGAAGGCGTAAGCTGGACAGATATTTATCTTGGAACTATAGATTCAATCATGTCTGGAAATAAAACAGTAGAAGATTGGGAAAAATCACTTGAAGAAACAAGTGCTAAATTAAGAGAAGCAATAATCAAATAAATCTATTAATAAAAAGGGAATATTTATATTCCCTTTTTAAGTAATAAAGGAGAGATTATGTACTTTTTAGGAGTTGATGGTGGTGGAACTAAGACTAAGTATTTATTAATAAATCAAGAACTACGAGTTATATGTGATGTAGAAAGTGGTACAACCCATATTCATCAAATTGGAAAAGAAAAATTAATTGAAGTTTTAAATGAAAATTTGGAGTTAATTTGTGAGAAGGGATGTATAAATAAGAATGAAATTGAATATGCATTTTTAGGTATACCTGGATATGGAGAAAGTAAAAGCGATATTGAAGATATAAAATATTCGGTTAAGAAGGTTTTTGATGGTATTAATTACGTTATTGGAAATGATTCTGTTGTTGGATGGGCAGCTGGAACCGGATGTAAAGAAGGTATAAACATTGTTGCTGGAACAGGAAGTATAGCGTATGGAAGAAATAAAAAAGGAAATGAAGCTAGATGTGGAGGATGGGGACCTGGCATTGGTGATGATGCAAGTGCATACTGGATTGGATTAAAGATATTGAATGAATATACAAAACAGAAAGATGGCAGAAATGAAAAGACTGTTCTAGTTGATACATTAGAAAAAGAATATAATATAAAAGATTATTTTGAAATTGTTGACATAGCATTTAATAGATTAAAATTTTCTAGAACAGATATTGCTAAATTTTCCGAAATAGCTTATTTAGCGGCATCAGCTGGATGTGAGACTTGTAGAAATATATTTAAAGAGGCAGCTAAAGAATTATTTTTTCATATAAAAGTATTGAAAAATGAATTGAATCTAGAAAATGGATTTTTAGTTTCATATAGTGGTGGAGTATTTAAAGCTGGAGAATTTATATTAAATCCTTTAAAGGAAATGTTAAAAAACGACAAAATAGAATGTATATTAATAGAGCCTAAACTTAAACCATGGCATGGAGCTGCATTGTTAGCTTATTTACTATCAGATAATGAATTACCAGATAATTATATAGAATTAATAAAATAGAGATATGCAGAAATAATCTGCATATCTCTATTTTATTATGCATTAAAAATGGATTTTCCGTCAATAAATACTTGCTTAACATTTATATTTTCATCAAATAATACTAAGTCTGCGTCATAGCCTTTTTTTATTAGTCCTTTATGATCTGATACATTACAATATTTTGCGGGATTATAAGTAGCCATTTTAACAACTTCATATAAAGGCATATTACAATTATTATAAACATTTCTTATAGCAGCATCTAATGTTAGAACTGATCCAGCTAATGATCCTGTTTTAATTCTTGCTGCATTATCTTTAACTATAACATCTTGACCTCCAAGTGTGTAATTACCATCAGGCATACAACAGGCCATCATAGCATCTGTTACCAAAATAGATTTATCAGAGCTTTTTTGTTTATAAGCTATTCTTAATGCTGGGTAAGAAATATGGATTCCATCTGATATTGTTTCTATGGTTATTTTAGAACTATCAAATAATGCACCTATAATGCCAGGTGATCTATGATTAAATGGTGGCATTGCATTATAAAGATGAGTAGAATGATTAGCACCAGCATCTATAGCTTTCATTGTTTCTTCGTATGTAGCTCTTGTATGTCCTAATGAGCAATTAATATTTTTTTTAGATAAATGCTTTATAAGATTTAAACTTCCATTTAATTCTGGTGCTAATGTTATTGATACAACAACATCTTCACATTCGGCAGTCATTTCATTAAAGGTCTCTATAGAAGGAGCTAGAAGATATTTAGGATTTTGAGCACCTATTGCAGAAGGACTTACAAATGGCCCCTCGAGATGAGCTCCCAGCACCTGAGCACCAGAAGTGCCTTTTTCTTTCAATTCCTTTATTGCATGCATTGATTTATTTATTTGTTCAACAGAAACTGTCATTGTTGTTGGAAGGAAAGAAGTTGTTCCGTGCTTGACTATTGTTTTTGATATAGAATCAATGGCATCAACAGTTCCGTCCATTGTATCATAGCCTCCAGCACCATGAATATGTATATCTATAAAGCCTGGTGACAAAAATAAGCCATTTGCATCAATAACTTCATTGCATTCATAATTTGCGGGATTTAATTCTTGTATCTTTCCATCTTCAATAAGAACAGATCCTAATTCGATATGGTCTAGTTTAATTATTTTACAATTTTTTATTAACATACTATATCACTCCAATTTTATATATATTTGAAATTTTAATATTGGTATTATCCAATTGTATATTCTAATTATAGAATATACATGATACTGCTTTCAAGAAAAATTTATATGTTTTATAAATAAGATCTGGACAAGTATTATTTTAAATTAAAAATATAAGGAATATATTAAGAACATTATGCATAGTAGCTGGTTTAAAAAGTAAAAATAATTATTTGAAAAAATTCCTATGAAAATGTTGACAACTTATATAACTGGATATAAAATAAAAATATAAATTGGTTAATACCAAAATAAGTGAGGGGAATGGTTTTATGCCTAATATTTTATTAACAAGAATTGATAATCGACTTGTACATGGACAAGTGGGAGTAACTTGGGTGAATCATCTAGGTGCAAACTTAATTGTAGTTGCGAATGATGAAGTGTCCCAAGATCCGGTACAACAAAATCTGATGGAAATGGTAATACCGGATGCTATAGGAATTAGATTTTTTTCTATACAAAAGACAATTGATGTAATTCATAAGGCAGCACCAAGACAAAAGATTTTTCTAGTAGTAAGAAATCCACAAGATGCTTTGAGGTTAGCAGAAGGTAATGTACCAATTGACAAGATAAATATAGGAAATATGCATTTCTCAGAAGGTAAGGAACAAATTTCATCAACAGTCTCAATAGATGAAAATGATAAAGAAGCATTTAGAAACTTAAAAGAATTAGGAATAGCATTAGAAATAAGAAGAGTACCAGATGAAAATATTGATGAAGATATTTATAAACATATTTAAATAAGAATTAATTTTAAGGAGGAAACTTTATGTTTGTACAAGCGCTATTAATAGGGCTATGGGCTGGTATAGCAGGTGTGGATATGTTTGATGGATTAACACATATTCATAGACCAATAGTAACAGGCCTTGTAGTGGGATTGATTTTAGGAGATATGAAAACTGGACTTATAGTTGGAGCATCACTTGAACTTGTTTGGATGGGTATGGTACCACTTGCAGGAGCACAACCACCAAATGTTGTTATAGGGGGAATCATAGGAACTAGTATAGCTATTTTAGGCAAATTAGATGCACAAGCAGCTATTGGTATAGCTGTACCATTTGCTGTAGCAGTACAAGCTGCAATAACATTACTATTTACTGCTTTTTCTTTCTTTATGCATAAAGCGGACAAGTATTGTGAAGATGCCGATACAGCAGGAATCGAAAGAATAAATTATTTAGGACTAGTAGTGCTATTTATATTCTATTTTACTATAGCTTTTTTACCAATATTATTAGGTGCTGATAAGGCAGCAGCTATTGTAAGTTCAATTCCAACATGGATAATAGATGGACTATCAGTAGCAGGTGGAATAATGCCAGCAATAGGTTTCGCAATGTTATTAAAGATAATGTTAAAGAAAGAATATGTTGGATTTATGATTTTAGGATTCTTATTAGTAACATATTTCAACTTACCAATTTTAGGATTAGCATTACTAGGAGTATGTATTGCTTTATATGATTATTTCTCAAAAAATAATAGTGATTCAAGAGAAAAAGTGGTAGAGGAGGTATATGATGATGGAATCTAATACTTATAAAGACCCTTCAAGGAAAAAGGTTATTACTAATGGTGATTTAAATAAAATGGTGTGGCGTTCATTATTATTGCAAGCATCTTTTAACTATGAAAGAATGCAGGCTTGTGGTTGGTTATATGGATTATTACCAGGATTAAAAAAGATTCATAAAAATAAAGAAGACCTTTCAAAATCAATGAAAGATCATATGGAGTTTTTTAATACACATCCATTTTTAGTTAATTTTATAATGGGTTTAATACTTGCTATGGAAGAAAATAAAGAAGATAGAAATACAATAAGAGCTGTAAAGGTTGCTACAATGGGACCTCTCGGAGGTATAGGAGATGCATTATTTTGGCTGACTGCACTTCCTATATGCGTAGGTATTGGTGCTTCAATTGCAATGGAAGGAAATATAGCAGGACCATTTGTATTCTTGATTTTATTTAATGCATTACATTTCTTCTTAAGATTTTTCTTAATGAAATATGGATACAATACTGGCGTTAATGCAATAGCTACATTGAAAGAACAAACAAAGAAGATTTCTCATGCAGCATCAATTGTTGGTCTAACAGTTGTTGGAGGATTAATAGCTTCAATGGTAAAATTAAAAACTACAATGGTAATTGCAGTAGGTTCAGCAGTTGGAGATTCAGCAGTTAAGGTTCAAGAAGGCGTTTTAGATGCTGTAATGCCTAATATGTTAGCTCTTGGTTATACATTGTTAATGTATAAGTTGTTAAAGAAGGGATATTCACCAGTTAAATTAATAACAATTACAGTTATTATGGGAATAGTAGCTAAAGCTATTCAACAATTTACAGGATTCGCTATATTATAAAATATAATTTAAGATTGGTATGGTTATGCTGCGAAATTGGTATTGATTTAATGCCTGGAAAAATGATATATTTATTACTATATAATGATATAATAAGTAAAAATATACTGTAGAATTGGAGCGTGGCCATACCATGAAACAAAAAATTGATAAGAATTCAAAAATTCCATTATATATACAATTAGCTGATATTTTTATTGAAGATATTGAAAAAAATATGCATGAAAATGATAAGTTAGATACAGAAAGAGAAATTAGTAAGCAATATTCTTTAAGCAGAGTAACTGTGAGGCAGGCTCTTGATTATCTTCAAAAGAATGGATATATATATAAAATCCAAGGTAAAGGTAATTTTGTTGCCGAACGTACAATGGAACAAAATCTAACAAAATTTTATTCTTTCTCTGAAGATATGAGAAAGAAAGGAAAGGTGCCTACTACAGAAATATTAACATTTGAAATTGTAGAGCTAGATGAAAAAATAGCATCAAAATTAAAATTAAGAGAAAATGATTTAGTATATAAGATTGCTAGAATAAGATTAGCTGATGGAGTACCTATGATATATGAAATATCATATCTTCCATATAACAGATTTGAAGATTTAAATAAAAAAATGTTAGAAGAAAATTCTATGTATGATGTTTTCAATAAAAATTATCATACTAAAATAACATATGCAGAAGAATTGTTTAGGCCTATCTTAGTAAATAAGCTTGAAAGTATATATTTAAAGATAAAAGAAGGAGAATGTGCTTTAAAGGTGGAGAGGCTTACATATGAAAATCAACAGATAATTGAGTATACAGTAAGTATTACTAGAGGAGATAAGTTTAAATATAGGGTTTGTTTAATAAATGATGCTGATAATATTGATTGATACGATAAAGAATATTAATCTATATTGAATATAATTTTCTTAATTGATAAGTTGTGATTTAGATATTTTTAAATTACAACTTATCAATTAAAAATTACAGATAAGGAGAAGAAAAATGATTTTTGGAAAAAGTTTAGAAGAACTAGAAAAAATAAAAGCTATATTTACAGCAACAGAAATAAGACAGCAGCCAGAACTTTGGAGAGAAACTTATAAATTGATATTAGATCAAAAAGAAAATATACAAAGATTCATAGATAAAAATGTAGATGAAAATACAAGAATTGTATTAACTGGAGCAGGTACATCTGATTATGTTGGAGATACAGTTGTTTTAGAATTAAATAAAAAATTAAATGCTAGAGTTGAGGCAATTGCTACAACAGATATAGTTTCCAATCCAAAAGAATATATAGAAAAAGACACTAAAACTATATTAGTTTCGTATGCTAGATCTGGAAACTCTCCAGAAAGTATAGGTGCATATGATTTATTTGAAAATAATGTGAATAATATTTTTCAAATTGTAATAACATGCAACAAGGATGGAGATTTAGCTAAAAAATGTATAAATAATGAAAAAAATATGTTGATTTTAATGCCTGAAAAATCTAATGATAAAAGTTTTGCAATGACAAGCTCTTTTAGTTGTATGACTCTTGCAACATTACTTGTTTTTGATATAGAAAATATAGAAAAAAATAAAGAATTTATTGAGATAGTTTCACTACAAGCAGAAGAAATATTAGACAATAGATGGCTAGAAGTTAAAGAATTAGTTGATTATGAATGTGATAGAGTTGTTTATTTAGGTTCTGGAATGCTAAAAGGATTATGTCAGGAGATGGCATTAAAAAATCTTGAACTTACAAGTGGAAAAGTAACTACAGTATGTGAATCAGTATTGGGATTCAGGCATGGACCTAAATCAATAATTAATGATAAAACTTTAGTAATAATTATGGCAACTAATGAGGAATACACAAAATTATATGATATTGATTTAATAAAAGAAATTCATAATGATTTAGGAAATCATAAACTTACAGTAATTACGTATGAAAATGATGAAGCTATGAAAGAAAATTGTAGTAATTATATCTGCATAAATGGAGAAAGTGTACCTAATATATATAAAGTATTTAACTATATGATATTTGGTCAAATGTTTGGATATTTAAGTTCATTAAAACTTAATATATCTCCAGATAATCCAAGGCCAGATGGAACTGTAAATAGAGTTGTTAAAGGTGTTGTAATTCATCAATACAAATAGGACAAGGAGTTAAGGTATATGGTGGGAATAATAGTATCAGGTCATGGAAATTTTGCTTCAGGCTTATTAAGCACATTAAAATTAATTGCAGGCGAACAAGAAAATGTCATAGGAATAGATTTTATAGATGGGCAAGGATCTGCTGAATTGAAAAATAATATTAAGGAAACTATAAACAACTTTGGAGATGATATCTTTATTTTAACTGATTTAGCAGGAGGGTCTCCATTTACAAACTCTGTACTTTTAAAGGAAGAATTAATAAATAAAAACATAGAAGTTATATCTGGAACCAATATACCTATGTTATTAGAAGTAGTACTTGGAAGAGATAATGTGGAGCTGAAAGATTTAATAGAAACAGCAAAAGAAGCTGGTGCTAATGGAATAAACATATTTAAACTAAAAGAAAAACAACTTGATGATGAGAATCTTAATGATGGAATTTAAAGTTATTAAAAATTTTAATTCTAGTAAGAAGGGAGTAATTTACAATGATATTATCAACAAGAGAAATGCTTTTAAAAGCACAACGTGAAGGTTATGCAGTACCTGCATTTAACATTCACAATATGGAAACATTACAAGTGGTAGCAGAAACTGCTATGGAAATGAAATCACCTGTAATTATAGCAGGAACACCTTCAACAATAGAGGATTATGCAGGTCCTGATTATATTAAAGCTATGGCAGAAGTAGCAGCAAACAAATATGATGTCCCAATAGCGATACATTTAGATCATTTTGAAGATGTAGATGCTATAAAGAGGGATATTGATATTGGATTTAAATCATGTATGATAGATGCTTCAAAAAAGCCTTTTGAAGAAAATATAGCAATTGTTAAAGATGTTGTGGAATATGCACATAGATATGATGCAGTTGTAGAAGCTGAGATTGGAAAACTTGGTGGAAGAGAAGATGATTTAGTAGTTGATGAGAAAGATACAAGGTATACTAATCCTGATGATGCAGCAGAATTCGTTAATAAAACAAATGTTGACTCATTAGCAATAGCGATAGGAACTGCACATGGATTATATAAAGGAGAACCTAAACTTGATTTTGAAAGATTAAAAGAAATCAGAAGTAAAGTGAGTATTCCATTAGTTTTACATGGAGCTTCTGATGTACCAGATGAATTAGTAAAAGAAGCTATTTCGCTTGGAATATGTAAAGTAAATGTTGCGACAGACTTAAAGATACCTTTTGCTAATGCAGTAAAGAAATTCTTCAACGAAAACTCAAAAGAAAATGATCCAAGAAAATACATGACACCAGGAAAAGAAGCTATGAAAGAGATAGTTAAACATAAGATTGAAGTATGTGGAAGTGCAAATAGATATTAAAACAAAAAATAGCTTAGGAAATGGTCAAATAAATCCTAAGCTGATAATAATGATTATTACTTAGTACATCTAAGTAATAAAACAAATAAGCAACTATATTTTATAATAAAAAAAATACAAATACAATAGTAGTAAATTTCTCGTAAAACTTTAATAGACATGACATAATGTGAAGCGTAGGTATTACAACCTACGCTGTAATTTTGATGATAAACAATAAATAAAGGTAACTTGAATTGAAATGCTATTATGTGAAAAATATTTTTATTAATGCAATGAAAGAAGGTAAATATATGTATAAACATCCAATAATAGATATAATAAAAAATTATAAATCAGGAAAACATGATGGAATATTTTCTGTTTGTTGTTCAAATAAGTTTGTCATTGAAGCTGCTATGGATAAAATAAAGAATACTGATATGTATTTACTTGTAGAGGCAACTGCTAATCAGGTTGATCAATTTGGTGGATATACAGGTATGAAACCACTAGAGTATAAGAAATTTATATATGATTTATGTGAAAAAAATGATTTTCCAAAGGATAAGCTTATATTAGGAGGAGATCACCTAGGACCTTTAACTTGGAAAGAAACAGATGAAAAACAAGCTATGGAAAATGCAAAAGAGTTAATAAGACAATATGTTATGGTTGGATTTACAAAAATTCATATAGATACGAGTATGCCGATAAAGGGTGATATTGAAAAAGGTCATTTTGGAGATGGTATTATAGCCGAAAGAGCAGGAATACTATGTAAAGTAGCTGAAGATGCATATAAGGATTTATTAAAAGAAGATACTGATGCAGTACATCCAGTATATATTATTGGTAGTGAAGTACCTATTCCAGGAGGTGCTGAAGCAGAAGAAGAAGTAGAAGAAGGAATGCAGGTTACTAAGGTAGAACACTTTAAGAAAACAGTAGAAACATTTAAAGAATCTTTTAAGAAGCATGGAGTGGAAAATGCATTTGGGTATGTTGTTGGTATTGTTGTACAACCAGGTGTTGAATACGGTTCTGATAGTGTTTGGGAATATGACAGAGAGGCAGCATCAGAATTATCAAAAGCTATTAAAGAATATGATAATTTAGTTTTTGAAGCACATTCAACTGATTATCAAACAAGATATGCACTAAGGCAGATGGTGGAAGATGGATATATAATATTAAAAGTAGGTCCAGCACTTACATTTGCATTTAGAGAAGGAGCTTTTTTATTGAATTGCATTGAAGAAGAATTATTAAAATATGATTCCAATATTGAGCTATCAAAATTTAAGGAAATATTAGATTTTACCATGATAAAAAATCCTGCTCAATGGAGTAAACATTATAGCGGAACTGGATATAAAGTTAAATTAGAAAGAAAATATAGTTTATCAGATCGATGCAGATATTATATGCCAGATGAAGATGTAGAATTTGCTTTAAATAAAATGTTAGATAATTTATCAAATGCAGAGATTCCTCTTACAGTTTTAAGTCAGTATATGCATAATCAATATAAAAAGGTAAGAGAAGGAGATTTAAAGTTAAATGCTTACGATTTACTAAAAGATATAATTGGAGAATATATAGAAGACTATATTTATGCAATAAGAAAAAAATAATTATATAGATTAAAAGAGTTGTTACATAATTAACGTGAATGTTTTGATTATGCAATAACTCTTGTGTATTTTTTTCAATTTTATGGTTGAAATTATTTCATTAAATACCACTAAAAAGAAAGTAAATGATTGTAGTTTAGAAAAGTTTATAAAAATATTCTGAAAAATCAAGATTTTTAAAATAAATTTGTTAAAATTAAATTAGATAAGAAATAATGATAGTTTTGATTGACATAATTTTAACGAATTGAGATAATTAATAATGTATGAAGTTAATTAAATCTATTAGTAAAATATAAATAAATTTATTATAAAAAATAAGAGGTGCAAAGATGAGTAAGAATTTTGATGATTTATTTTCAAAGTTAAAAGAAATTGAAACTAAAAAGGTAGCAGTAGCAGTAGCACAAGATGAACCAGTTTTGGAAGCAATAAAAGAAGCTAATGAAAGAGGAATAGCAAAGGCAGTATTAGTAGGAGATAAAGTAAAAATCCAAGAGATTGCAGATAAAATCAATATGGATCTAAAAGACTTTGAAATAATGGATGTAAAAGATCCTAAAAAAGCAACATTAGAAGCAGTTAAGCTTGTATCAAGTGGAAATGCAGATATGTTAATGAAGGGATTAGTTGATACAGCTACATTTTTAAGAAGTGTATTAAATAAAGAAGTCGGTCTTAGAACAGGAAAAGTAATGTCTCACGTTTCTGTATTTGAAATAGAAGGATGGGATAGATTATTCTTCTTAACAGACGTTGCATTCAATACATATCCAGAATTAAAAGATAAAGTAGCAATAATAAATAATGCAGTTTCTGTAGCTCATGCATGTGGTCTTCCAAATCCAAAGGTTGGTGTTGTATGTCCAGTAGAGGTTGTAAACCCTAATATGCCATCAACAATAGATGCAGCATTATTAGCTAAAATGAGTGATAGAGGACAATTTAAAGGATGCGTAGTTGATGGACCATTTGCTTTAGATAATGCTATATCTTTAGAGGCTGCTCATCATAAAGGTGTTAAAGGTGAAGTAGCTGGACAAGCTGATATTTTAATGTTACCTAATATTGAAACAGGAAACGTAATGTATAAGACATTAACATATTTTGCACCAACTAAGAATGGTTGTCTTTTAGTTGGAACATCTGCACCAGCTATATTAACTTCAAGAGCTGATACATTTGAAACAAAAGTTAATTCAATTGCCTTAGCAGCTTTAGTTGCAGCAAAAAATAAATAATTTATTTCAAATTAAATGGGAAAATTTGGAGTGTAATTTTAAAAATATTTCAGAATGAAATAAAAAATAAATTATAAAGATATATGGAGGAAAGAAAATGGCTTACAAATTATTAATAATTAATCCAGGTTCAACATCTACTAAAATAGGTGTTTATGAAGATGAAAAAGAATTATTTGAAGAAACTTTAAGACATACTAATGAAGAATTAAAACAATTTGATACAATCTTTGATCAATTCCAATTTAGAAAAGATGTAATATTAAAAGTATTAAATGAAAAAAACTTTGATATAAAAACATTAAATGCTGTTGTTGGTAGAGGTGGGATGCTTAAACCAGTTGAAGGCGGTACTTATGAAGTTAATGATGCAATGGTAGAAGACTTAAAAGTTGGAGTTCAAGGACCACATGCTTCAAATTTAGGTGGGATTTTAGCAAGATCAATTGCTGATGAGTTAGGTATTCCTTCATATATTGTTGATCCAGTTGTTACTGATGAACTTGCTGATGTAGCAAGATTATCTGGAACACCTGATATCCCAAGAAAGAGTAAGTTCCATGCTTTAAATCAAAAAGCTGTTGCTAAGAGATATGGAAAAGAATCTGGAAAAGGATATGAAAACTTAAATCTTGTTGTTGTTCATATGGGCGGAGGGGTTTCTGTTGGAGCTCATAAACATGGTAAAGTTGTTGATGTTAATAACGCACTTGATGGAGATGGTCCATTCTCACCTGAAAGGGCAGGATCAGTTCCAGCAGGAGATTTAATAAAGATGTGCTTTAGTGGAAAATATACTGAAGCAGAAGTATATAGCAAAGTAGTTGGAAAAGGTGGATTTGTTGGTTACTTAAACACTAATGACGTTAAAGGAACTATTGATAAGATGGAAGCTGGAGATAAAGAATGTGAAAAAATTTATAAAGCTTTCTTATATCAAATAACTAAGGCAATTGGAGAGATGTCAGCAGCTTTAAACGGTAAAGTTGATCAAATCATTTTGACTGGAGGTATTGCATATTCGCCAACACTTATACCAGATTTAAAAGCAAATGTTGAATGGATTGCACCAGTAACTGTATATCCAGGAGAAGATGAATTATTAGCATTAGCTCAAGGTGCTATAAGTGTTTTAAGTGGAGAAGAAAAAGCAAAAGTATATTAAGAATAAATATTAATTAAAAAGAACTATATGAAGTGAATTATGCTCTGTATAGTTCTTTTTTTTATAAAAAATGATAAGACACTATTATAATTTAGACTAGTCACTAACTATAATTTTTAGAACTAATGAATAAACTTTTATACAACCTGTCTATAATATTATATAATGAAAATAATATTATTTAGATGAAATAGGAGAGGACATATGAGAAGTTCATTAAATTTTAGTAATAAGTTAAGAATGCTGTATGAAATGGAAAATGATTCGAAGTTTCAAATATTACAATATGATAGTTTAGATGGAGCTACAGACATTGAAACAGCTTTTGGATTAAATATAATGAAAGAAAGCGGAATAAAGTTAAAGCAGATTAGAATAATATTAGATGATAGTACAGTAAGGCTAGAACCTGGAGCGTTGAGCTACATGAAGGGAGATATTAATATCTATAGTAAAATGGGTGGCGTTTTAGGATTAGGGAAAAAAATAATTTCAAGCAAATTAACAGGAGAAACAGCATTTAAGCCCTCTTATAGGGGAACAGGAGAAATATTTTTAGAGCCATCGTTTGGACATTTTGCATTAATTGAATTAGAAGATGATGAAATTATAGTTGACGATGGAATGTTTTATGCATGTGAAGAAGATGTTGAAGTAGGAGTGGCTATGCAAAGAACTTTATCATCTAGCCTATTAGGAAATGAGGGGTTGTATCAAACTAAATTATCTGGAAGTGGAATAGTTGCGCTTGAAATTCCTGTGCCTGAGAGTGAAATATTTAAGTGTGTTCTTATAAATGATACGCTAAAAGTTGATGGAAATTTTGCAATATTAAGAACTGGGAATATAGAATTTTCAGTAGAAAAATCATCTAAATCAATAGTTGGATCATTAACAAGTGGTGAGGGATTTGTAAATGTATATAGAGGATCTGGAGAGGTTTGGCTTATTCCAACAAAAAATATCTATAATAAATTAAGAACAAAACCAATGGAAGATTTAATAAAATCGCAGAATTATATTAATACAGAAGTGTAAATAATCGTGTGAATTTTACTGGTATAGGTGTTTAAGGTGATTTATACAATATATGATAAAATAGGCTAATATAAACACTGAAGTTTCAGTTATTAAAAGTATGGATTGACAAAAAACATTGCCGTTGTTATACTAAAAATAATAACGAAATGATGAAAAATCGTTAAAAATCTTAAGTAAAAGTTATTAAATTATTAGAAGTTTGATAACCTATTTTAAAATTAAATCATAATTTTAAAGTTACATAACTTACAACCTAATATATTGTAAGTAATGCAAATTTAAGACAAAATTTATTATTTGGGGGTTTTATATAATGGCAGAAGCAAGAATTTTTTATCAACAAGACTGTGATTTATCATTATTAAATGGTAAAACAATAGCTGTAATTGGTTACGGAAGCCAAGGACATGCACATGCATTAAACGCTAAGGAATCAGGATGCAATGTGATTATAGGTTTATATGAAGGCAGTAAGTCATGGGCAAAAGCAGAAGCACAAGGATTTGAAGTATATACTGCAGCAGAAGCCGCAAAAAGAGCAGATATAATCATGATCCTTATTAACGACGAATTACAAGCAGCAATGTATAAGAAAGATATTGAACCAAATCTTGAAGCAGGAAACATGTTAATGTTTGCTCATGGATTCAACATTCACTTTGGTCAAATCGTAGCACCTAAAGATGTTGATGTAACAATGATCGCTCCAAAGGGACCAGGACATACTGTAAGAAGCGAATATCAAGAAGGTAAGGGAGTTCCTTGTCTTGTGGCAGTACATCAAGATGCTACTGGTAAGGCTTTAGAAAAAGCACTTGCATATGCAGCTGCAATTGGTGGAGCAAATGCTGGTGTACTTGAAACAACATTTAGAACAGAAACAGAAACAGATTTATTTGGTGAACAAGCAGTTCTTTGTGGTGGTGTTTGTGCACTTATGCAAGCTGGATTTGAAACATTAGTAGAAGCTGGATATGATGCAAGAAATGCTTACTTTGAATGTATTCATGAAATGAAGTTAATCGTAGATCTTATTTATCAATCAGGTTTTGCTGGAATGAGATATTCAATTTCTAATACAGCTGAATATGGTGATTATATCACTGGACCTAAGGTTATAACTGAAGATACTAAGAAAGCTATGAAAAAGATCCTTAAGGATATCCAAGATGGAACTTTTGCAAAAGATTTCTTATTAGATATGTCTGAAGCTGGAGGACAAGCTCACTTTAAAGCTATGAGAAAGTTAGCAGCTGAACATGAATCTGAAAAGGTTGGAGAAGAAATTCGTAAGCTTTACAGCTGGAATAATGAAAATGACAAATTAATAAATAACTAATATATTAGTTATTTTAATAACATATAAAGACCATTGGAATAGGAGTATTTCTTATTCCAATGGTCTTTTTCTATTTTTTATAAACATTATATTGATTTTAGGAGGGTATCTGTGACGAATTTTATCTACAGAGTTTACTCATAAATATAATATAAAAACTAGTTATTCATAACATGTATTGCATACATTATCTGTGATCCTCTAGCTGGTAATTATTATGGAGAAAATCTGCAAAATTTGAACTTACTTTTTCAGCACCATAAATATTAGTATGACCTACATTATTCATATCATTTGGAAAATCAAAGTTTATTTCAGACATGAGATCTTCTGTAGAATAATTCAAAAATGGTATATTGTTTTTATCTGCTATTAATGAAATCGTATTATATAATACAGAATCATCTTTATACCAGGAATCTGTATTATTAGCCGAGTAATCATAAGGTGCATTTGTAAATATTAATTTAAATCCTTTTTCTTTAGATAGCTCTATAAATTTATTTAGATATTTTTCACTTTCAGTAGGTAGTTCACCTGTTTCGGATCCATGTTGATATTCTACCAAAGGTTCACCATACAGATTATCACCAGCTCCATATCCAGTTATTGATGGATCTAATTTTATATCAGTAGCAAAATCTGATTCTGTAAGTGTACTCCATCTATCATGGTATTTTATATATGGAAATAAGTATTCTAATCTCTGATTTTTAGGAACACAATTGTTTATAGCTTCAAGTTTATTTTTAGAGAACTTCAAATTATCAAGAACATATCTTATATAGCCTTCATCACCATACTCATCAGTAAGGCCAAAATAGTATAAGTCTAAAACTACTATTTTGGGTGATTGAGTCTTTAAAGCTTCTTTTAATAAATAATAAGTTACATTAACTGGCTGGCCTCCAGTCGCGTAATTAAAGCTTGTGATACCATATTTATTATAAAGTACACTTGGATCCATCATACCATTCATATGGCTAGATCCCATAAATAATACATCATATGATGAATCTTTATTATACAATCCTTGATATAATTGTTCTGTATGACCAGGATCTACAACATATGGTGCCATTTTTATTATAAAGGTTAATATTATGCATATTATTATTAAACATTTAAAAAGAAATTTTTTTACCATAAGATAAACACCTCCTAAAATTGAGAATATATAAACTGCTGCGCATTATATCCAGAACCATATACTCCAAATAGAAGTATTGATAATACTGCAAGAATATAAATACACCATCTAAAAACTATATTTTGTTTAGAGAGTTCATCAAGTAAATCAAATTTTGTTTTTAGGTAATCTATTAAAATAAGAATGATAATGCTAATAATTGAAAGCATAAATTCTGTTGAGTTCAATCCTAAATTAAATAGAGAACCATCTGTAAAGATCCAAGGGTTATTAACAAACATATTTCTAAATATAATTTTTATATCATGTATTGAATTTGCTCTAAAAAATATCCATGCAAAATTTACAAGTAAAAAAGTGACTAATATTTGACCAAATTTATATGAAAATGAATTTATATCTATTTTAAATCTCCTAATTAGATTTTCTCTAAGTGGATTTAATAAGTTTTCAATGACTTGGAAGGCACCATGTAAAAATCCCCATAATATATATGTAAGGGCTGCTCCATGCCATAATCCACTTACTAAGAAAACAATCATAACATTTAATTGAGTTCTGAATTTACCTTTTCTATTACCACCTAAAGGAATGTATAAATAATCTCTAAACCAAGATGTAAGACTTATATGCCACTTTTTCCAAAAATCTTTAATAGAAGTAGCAAAGTATGGCTCTTTAAAATTGGTAGTAAGTGAAAAGCCCATAACTTTAGCACATCCTATTGCTATATCTGAATAACCAGAGAAATCACAGTATATCTGTATTGTAAACATTAATGTAGCAATAACTATTTGATATCCAAAATATTTACTAGGATCATTAAAAACAGTATTAACTAAAAAAGCTATTCTATCAGCAATAATGGCCTTTTTGAAATATCCCCATAACATTTGAAGTAAGCCATTTTTTACTCTGTCATACTCAAACTTATGAACTGAATTATATTGAGGAATCATATGCTTGGCCTTTTCAATTGGACCTGCAACTATAGATGGAAAGAAAGAAACAAATAAAGCATACTTTCCTAAGTTTTTTTCTGGTTCAATATCATCTCTATATACATCCATTAAATAGCTTATTACTTGGAACGTATAATATGATATTCCTACAGGGAGCATATAATCAAATGTAGGAAGATTAATTGTTAAATCTAGTGATGTTCCTAGCCTTATTACAATTGATGAAAAGAAATTATAGTACTTAAATAGAAATAATATGCCTAGATTTATAAGTAAGCAGGATAAAAGAAAAAAGTTTTTATAAAAAATAGATTTTTTCTTATTAATGATAGAATTACTTTTATGTATTAATAATCCGGTGATATATGTTACTATTGTTGAAAATACAATAACTATTGCATATTTAGGGTTCCAGCACATATAGAAATAATAGCTTGATACTAAAAGCCATATCCATCTGAATCTTGGGACTATCAAAAAATAGATAAGAGCCACTATTGGGAAAAATATAAGAAAGTTTGGCGAGTTAAATGTCATAATATTTCCTCCTAAAGTTTTATACACTACAAATATAAGGAACTTTTGTATTGATTTTTTTCTATAATTAATATCAATTACAATAAATTAGCATATTGAACATTTTTATTATACTTTAATACTACAAATAATCAAGTGAGTAATTATAGAAAGTAATATTTTGGGAGGTTACACACAATGATATTTATTACTTTGCTATATTAAAGTTGTAAAGAGAATGATATATATGTATAATCTAGATAAAGAACAATAGTAGAGGTGATAGGTGTGAGTGATTTAGAATCAAAAATAAAAAGTAAAGAATTAGATTTATTTTTCCAAGGTATATTAAAGCTTCAAAATATAGAAGAATGCTATAAATTTTTTGAGGATGTGGCGACAATAAATGAAGTTAAATCTTTAGCACAAAGATTGTATGTAGCTAGATTACTTGATGAAAAGAAAACATACTCTGAAATTGCCCAAATAACAGGAGCAAGCACGGCTACTATTAGTAGGGTAAATAGATGTCTTAATTATGGAAGTGATGGGTATAATTTGGTTTTAGAGAGAATGAAGGATAATGATTTATAAAAATAGACACATATTAATTGTTTATTTAGGAGATAGCGTTGTAAAAAATTATAAAAAATATTATACTTTATAAGGAATATGATAAAATAGTGTAGAGTTTGAAGAATATAATAAATACTATAGAATAAAGTATAATAATATAATTATAAAAAGCGAGGGAAAAATATGAGTAGAATGTTTGGAACTGATGGAGTTAGAGGCATAGCTAACACAGAATTAACAGCTCAAACTTCATATAATTTAGGAAGAGCAGGTGCATATGTATTAACAGAAGGAGCTCATAAGCCTAAAATATTAGTTGCAAAGGATACAAGAATATCAGGAGATATGCTTGAAGCTGCATTAATTGCAGGAATATTATCAGTAGGAGCAGAAGCTGTAGTTCTTGGAGTGGTTCCAACACCAGCTGTAGCATATTTAACTAGAAAGTATAAGGCAGATGCAGGTGTTATGATTTCTGCATCACATAATCCGGTAGAATATAATGGAATAAAGTTTTTTGATGATAGAGGATATAAACTTTCAGACGAATTGGAAGATGAAATACAAAGGGTTATAGAAAACGGATTTGAGAATGTACCAAGTCCAACAGGAACTGAAATAGGAAAAAGAGAAAAAGTTGAAAAAACAGCTTTAGATGATTATATAGAATTTGCTAAAAGTACAGTTCCATATAGTTTAAAAGGTTTAAAAATAGCTTTAGACTGTGCAAATGGAGCTGCTTATAACGTAGCAGTAAAGACATTTAGAGATTTAGGTGCAGATGTATTTATAATCAACGATAATCCAGATGGAACAAATATAAATGAAAATTGCGGATCAACACATCCAGAAGAATTAATGGATTATGTGGTTAGAAAAAAATGCGATATGGGATTTGCTTTTGATGGAGATGCCGATAGATGTTTAGCTGTTGACGAAAAAGGAAATCTTATTAACGGTGATTTTATTTTAATGTTATGCGGAATGTACTTAAAAGAAATCGGAAAGCTAAAAGATGATACAATTGTAGTAACAGTTATGAGTAACTTAGGATTAGACATTGCTTGTAAAAGAGAAGGCATTAAATTGATTAAAACTAGTGTTGGTGACAGATATGTTTTAGAAGAAATGCTTAAAGATAAATATGTTTTAGGCGGGGAACAGTCAGGACATATAATTTTCTTAGATTATAATTCAACAGGTGATGGTCTTGTTACTGCACTTCAAATTGCAACAATAGCAAAGAAAAAAGAGACTTCAATATCAGAATTATGTTCAGTGATGAAGGAATTACCACAAGTACTTGCTAATGCGACAATTCCAAATGAAAAGAAGAACTTATACCTAGCTGATGATGAAATCCAAGAAGAAATAAAAAAAATAGAGAATGCTCTTGATGGAGTAGGAAGAGTTCTTATAAGACCTTCAGGAACAGAACCACTAGTAAGGGTAATGCTAGAAGGTGAAGATCAAGAAGAAATTGATAAGATGGCTCATGGATTAGCTGAGTTAATAGAAAAGAAATATGCAAATTAAATAGATGGATGAATTACTAAATAAGCATTTAAACATTTCAAGATATTTAAATGCTTATTTTTTATTCTTTAGGAAATTATATTCATTGAAAATCTGTGGATAGACTGACTTGAAAAATATTGTAATAAACTAATACTATGGAACCTAAAGAATAAAAAAATAAAATATATGCGCCTGGCCTTTTCTTTGGCAAGCTCAGAAAATCCAGTATGCGTTGAAAAAAATCGATGGCTAAAGGATTTTTTTAAATTTAAGTTATCGTATTATATCGGATTTATGTTTTATAGGGATTATATCATAGTCGCTTTGGCGATTTTGTTATGAATTATGAATACAGTCTTAATAATAAATGAAATTTATGTAAAATATTTAAATAAATATACCGATTGTATTCTAATTATGATATTATTAAAAATATAATAATTTATAATCATAAAAATTTAGGAGGGAAAACTATGGACGGTGAATCGGTCCTGACCAACAATTATTTATTTCAAATTTCAATACTATTTTTATTAACAGCAATTAATGCTTTTTTTGCATCAGCAGAAATGGCTATAGTATCTTTGAACAAAAATAGGATGAAGATGCTAGCTAATGAAGGAAATAAGAAAGCTGCTATTTTGTACAAACTGATAGAAGAACCAACAAATTTCTTATCTACTATTCAAGTAGGAATAACATTGGCTGGATTTTTTGCCAGTGCTTCAGCTGCAACAGGAATATCTCAAGATTTTGGACAATTCTTAAGTAATATGGGAATACCATATGGAAGTGAGATAGCATTTGCAGGAGTCACAATTATCTTATCTTATTTCACATTAGTATTTGGAGAATTGGTACCTAAAAGAATAGCACTAAAAAAATCAGAAACTATAGCAATGTTATCTCTTAAACCAATATTGCTTATAAGTAAAATAGTGTTACCTTTTGTGAAGATTCTATCTATGTCAACTTATTTAATAGTTAAACTTTTAGGATTAGATAGTGAAGGTGATGAGCAGAGGGTTACTAAGGAAGAAATTAAATCACTGATAGAAGAGGGCGAAGAATATGGTGCAATAAATGAAAGTGAGAAAGACATGATAGAAGGTATCTTTGAATTTAATGATAAAAAGACAGAAAAGATAATGATACCTAGAACAGAAGTTTATTGTATAGATATAGAAGATGAATTAGAATCATATTTAGATGAATTATTAGAATCAAAATTTTCTAGAGTTCCAGTATATGAGGAAAGTATTGATAATATAATAGGAATCCTTTATATAAAAGATTTTATAATAGAGGCTAAGAAAAAGGGATTTGAAAATGTCAATATTAGAGAAATACTTCAAAAGCCATACTTCGTTCATGAAGGGAAAAATATACATTCATTGCTTAAGTCAATGCAGTCATCTAAAATGCATATGGCAGTAGTAATTGATGAATATGGTGGCTTCTCAGGAATAGTTACAGTAAAAGATTTAATTGAAGAAATTACTGGTGAATTAAATGACTGTGACGATGATGATGATGATGAAATAAAGCAAATAGATTCAAAAACATTTTTAGTAGATGGAATAACGCCACTAGATGAAATAAATGAAAAACTTCAATTAGAACTAGAGTGCAAGGAAGTAGACACATTAAGTGGTTTTATTATAAATTTAATTGGAAAAATCCCATCTAAAGAAGATGAGATGGATATTAATTATAAAAATATAAACTTTAAAATAGATAAATTTAATGAAAAAAGAATTGAGAAGATATTAATTAACATACTTGACAATAATAATCAGACAAGTATATAATTTAAAAAAATAAATATTTCTTATCAAGATAGGTGGAGGGACTGGCCCTTTGAAGCCCGGCAACCAATAAAATTATTCATTTATTATTTTATATGGTGCTAATTCCTGTAGTCATTTTAGACTAGAGATAAGAGAAGAGTTTATAGAGCATGATTTTGTTATGCACTAGAGATTTGTTCTCTAGTGCATTTTTTGCTTTACTTATTATTAGTTTTGAGTTTTTGTTCACGATAATCAGAAGGATATAGACCAACATTTGATTTGAATACACGACTAAAATAAAATGCATCTTTATAACCTACTAATTCACCAATTTTCTTGATTTCTAATTCTGGTTGATTCAGTAAAAGTTGCTTTGCTTTGTTTATTCTAATTTTTGTGATGTATTTAAGTGGAGTTTCTCCAATATGTTTCTTAAAGATTTTGCTTAAATACTCATTTGTGAATCCAAATTTATCAGAAATATCATTAATTGAAGTTATTGATGAATAATTGTTAATCAAATAATTTTCAAGTAATTTGCTTAACCTTTCTGGCTTTAAGTTATGTGGATCAATTGAGAAGCTAGCTTCTTCTTTATTTTCTGAATCAAGCGAAATTAAAATGTTTTGAAGAGAAGAGTTTAACTCATCTATTTTTACTGGTTTTAAAAGAAAATCTTTGGCTTCGTATTTAAGTGCAGTTTGGGCATATTTGAAATCATTATATCCACTAAGTACCATTGTCTTTATATATGGATAGTTATGATGGATATATTTTATTAACTCTAATCCATCTGAACGAGGCATTCTAATATCAGTAATAACAATGGATGGGCATAAATCATTAACCAAGCCAATAGCATCTTCTCCATTATTAGCTTCGCCAACTAACTCAAGAGGAATGGATAAAGATTCGATTTTTTTAATTAGATTTTTTCTAATAAGATGTTCATCTTCTACTACAATATACTTATATTTGTGTGTGGTCATTATAAAACTCCTCCTTATTTGTATAAATTGGACCTCCAATTATAAATACTGTCTTACCATAAATTGAATTATCTATATAAAAGATACTTTCATCTCCATAAAGAATCTTTAAACGAATATATACGTTTTTTAATCCCATACCGCCTATTTTCAAAGACTTTAGCTCTTTGTTTTTATCTAGATTATAGAATTTAGATAATAATTCTATACGTTTATCATTGGTTAAACATCCGCCATTGTCTTCAATACAAATTATCCATTTTTCATCTTCAATATTTGAGCTTATCTTAAGATACCAAGGTGGAGAAGCGCTGAAGCCATATTTAAAGGCATTTTCAACAAATGGCTGAACTATTAATTTAGGAATAAATATGTCTTTTGTATTTTCATTAATATCTGAATGGTATATAAAATCATTACCATATCTTATTTTCATACATTCTATATATTGCTCTGTAAATGAAATTTCTTCAAATAAAGAAACTATAGTCTCATCACTAGTACTTATATATCGAAAATAACTGCAAAGAGAATCACACATACGTACTATATCATTATTCATGTTTTCTTCTGCCATAACACTTATATTCGTTAGACTATTATATAAGAAATGAGGATTTAATAATGATTGAGTAGCTTGTAGCTTTGCTCGTGTTTCTTCAGATTTTAATAATAAAATTTCATGTGAAGAATCTCTAAGTTTGCTATACATATCTATAAAGGATGTGTACAATTCAGAGATTTCTTGAATATTTGAATGAATAGGAGTAATTATAGTTTCGTTTTCATCAAGTACATTGTTAATTGTTATTTTTTTAGTAGCATGACTTAAATTGCTTAAAGGGTGTGTAATTCGACTAGAAATAATGAAACATAAAATTAGTGTAGATCCAACTGAAAGAAAAATTATAACTATAAAGCTTATTTTAAAAGAATTTAATGATTCAAAAACTATATTTTTAGGTTCACTTATAACTACTGTCCAATTATATGGCTGAATTTTTTCATATGATACTAGAAATTCCTTCATGTAACCTGTATTCACAAATTGAGCAGAAGATGGGATGAGTGAATTTTCATTAATTAATTTTAAGTAGTTTATGTTATCATCTTCTTTAACGTTGTATGGATATATTAGTTCGTTATTTTCGTTATATACATAAAATGATGTAGATGGGTTTTTCTGCTGTAATTCTGAAATTAAAGAAAATACAATATCGCCATCCTGTATTACCTCAACTATTCCTTCAGCTTCTCCACTGCTGTCAAAAAATAAGCGAGTTAAAGTGATATATTTAGATATTCCAGTATATAAATTTTTGCTATTTGGAAGAGTTGATATTGTGGATATATGCTTAGATCCATTTTTATTTATAGTTGGTTCATACCAAGGTAATTCGGCTAAATTAATTTGAGTTACCCCTTGAAAATAACCAGAACCGATGCATGTCCCATTTAATGTGTAAATATTTACTTGGGTAGCAGATTGAAATGGGCCTATAATAGCAGTAATAATATCATATATTAATAAAACGTTTTCTCTTGATGTTGAAAATGTTGATGTATTTAGTTCATTAGAATTATAATTCTTATAAAAGCTAGTAAAATTCTTTTTTAATGCATTTGAGTAAACAATATTCATGGATATTGTAGACATATTATTTAATTCACTATTTAATGAGTTCTGTATAGAAGTACATAATGATTCGGATTTTATTTTTGAATCACTTACTATATTATCCTTGTAAAATGAGTAAAAACAAATGAAGAAAATTGATAGTAATGTTGTTACTAAAAGCCCGTAAATAAAGAATAAATAAGTCTTTTGAGAATAATAAAATTCACGCTTCATTTTTTAGCCTCCTTTTAATGTGTATTATATAATACAGTTCAAAAAAGTGCAAAGGAAAGTTCTGTTTTGTCTATGTAATATAGGTGATGTAAATGATATCATAAAGCTATGGACAATGATAAACATGGTAAATGAAAATATTAAAAGGATGGAGGTATTTAATATGGTAAAAGGTTTAAAAAAAGTGTTAAGTGCTATTATGATGGGGGTAATGGCAGGGAGTATTCTTACAGGATGTGGAGGCTCATCTGATTCGTCAGCTTCTGGCAACGGAAGTTCTGTAACGTTAACTTTTGGTTCTCATCAATCAGGTCTTCCAACATCAGGAGTGGTACAAGATTTAGCGAAAGAATTTGAGAAAGAGACAGGAATAAAGATAGACTTTCAAATTTCACCAGATGCCCAATGGCGTGATCTTTTAAAGGTAAAACTAGACTCAGGTGAAGCACCAGATATATTTTGTGCAGATGCTGATCCATTAAATTTAGTTACTAGGGTAAATCCAGAAAAATATTGTGTGGATGTAACTGATCAAGAATGGGTATCAAGAATGGATCCAAATGTTATTCCATCAATTTCATATAATGATAAGGTATATGGTATAACATTCCCGGGAAAGAAAATGTATTTTTATGTGTACAATAAAGAAATATTTGAAAAGTTAGGATTAGAAATTCCAAAGACATATGAAGAGTTTAAAAATGTATGTCAAAAAATCAAAGATTCGGGAACAACTCCTATTTATGAAGGAACTCAAAATGGATGGCATCAAGTTCTTCCATTATTTGAAACAGGAGCTATGTATCAAGCAAAGCATCCTGACTTATATGAAAAGCTTAATAAAAACGAAGTTGACTTAGATTCTGTTCCAGAATTATTAACAATAATAAAAGAATTAAAGGAATTTTCTGAGTTAGGATTTTATGGTGATGATTATTTAAGTAATTCAGTTGAAAATGCTAAAGAAGCTATGGCAAATGGTAATGTAGCAATGTTCATGGCTGAATCAGCTTGGAGAGATGAAGTAAAAGCAGATTTCCCTGATTTTGATGTTAGTAAGTTAGGCATTTTTACAATGCCTTGGGGTGATAATCAAACAATTGGTGTAAATCCAGCTAGTAATGCTTATTTTATAAATAAAAATGGAAAAAATGTAGATGCTGCATTAAAGTTCTTTGAATTTTTAGCAAAACCAGAAAATTTACAAAAACGTTTAGATGGACAACCAGGATTGTCAGAAGTATGCTGGCCTGAAATAAAATCAAAATATTCAGATGAAGACCAAGCTTATATTGATTCTTTGGAAAAAGGCATGGTTGTTCAAGCTGGTGTTAAATATGTTGATAGCCAATGGATGGAAGTTGGTAAGGATTTAGAGTCTATGTATACTGGTGCTATGACTCCAGAACAAGTACTACAAACAATAATAGATAGAAGGACAGAACAAGCAAATTTACAAAAGGATGAGTATTGGACAAAATAATCTTTGACTATGTACAAAGTTTAGAAGTTATTAACAATATAATAATGAGCAGAAATGATTTTTTATATTAAGGTTTGCTCATAGGGTTCTGCAAAAAAATGAATAATGAAGGAATGAAAATAATAAGTTTGATTTCCTTCATTGTCAGCAGGACTATTAAATAAAAAATTACTAAAAATAGGAGGCATAATTATGGACAGAAAAAAGTTATATCCATGGTATTTTACAAGTGGTGCATTAGTCATATTCTTTTTACTTTGCTTTTTACCAGGAATTATAGGTATTTTTTATTCTTTTACTGATTGGAATAACTTTTCTAGTGAAGTGAATTTTGTTGGATTAAAGAATTATATAGAAGTATTTAGAGGTAAACCAGAATATCGCACATATATTTGGAATACGGTTATATTTACAGTAGTCACAACAGCATTAAAAACAATAGTAGGGTTAGGATTAGCACTTTTATTAACGCAGAAAATAATAAAATTCAAAAATCTTCATAGAATGATTATATTTTCTCCTCAAGTAATGTCTTATCTAGTAGTTGGTCTTGTTTTCAAAAGCATGTTACATCCAACAACAGGTTTCTTAAATAATTTCCTAAGAACAATGGGCTTAGATATTTTAACAAAAAATTGGTTAACAGACTTAAAGGTTGTATTCCCAACTGTAATGGCAGTAGATACTTGGAAAGGTATGGGATATATAATGGTTGTAATAATAGCTGGGATAATGTCAATTGCACCAGAGTATTATGAAGCAGCAAGTATTGATGGAGCTACATTCTGGCAAAGATTTAAGAGCATAACATTACCTTTATTAAAACCAATTATTGTGAATGTTACTGTACTTAACGTAACATATGGCTTTAGAGTATTTGATATGATCTATTCACTAACAAATGGTGGACCAGGAAATGCAACTGGAGTAATTAATACGGCAGTATATAAAGAATTTTCAAAAGGAAATTATGCAATGGGTACAACCTTGTCTAGTATTCTATTCTTTATATTACTACTACTGTTATATTATATTCTTAAATCCATGGAAAATAAGGAGGTTGAAGCTTAATGAAGAGTTCAAAGAAAACTATAAAGTCAATAGTAGCAAATACTGCAACAATATTTATAAGTTTAATAATATTAATACCATTAGTGGTTTTATTTCTTAACTCCTTTAAGACACAGGGAGAATCTAATAAGATGTCTCTAGCCTTACCAAGTACATGGCAGTTTGAAAATTATAAGACAGTAATTGAGCAAGGAAAGCTAGTATCTTCATTTTTTAACAGTCTTCTATATGCAACAGTAAGTGTAGTAATAATAGTAATTGTAGTATCAGCGGCAGCTTTTGTTATTGCTAGAAATCGTAAAGGCATAAATAATCTTATCTACTACTTTATTATTTCCGGTATAGCAATACCAATTAATAATGTTGCATTAATGAAAGTTTTGCAAGCATTAAATCTTGTTAATACAAGAATTGGAGTTATATTAGTTTATGCAGCTATAAATATACCACTTAGCTTATTCTTATGCTATGGATTTATATCAACTATTCCAAGAGAGATAGATGAAGCGGCAGTAATTGATGGATGTGGTCCAATTAAATTATTTGTACAAATAATATTACCTTTGTTAAAACCTATAATGTCAACATTATTTGTTTTAAATTTCATGGCTGTATGGAATGATTTCACAATGCCATTGTATTACTTAAATAATTCAGCAAAATGGCCAATGACTCTAGCAGTTTATAACTTCTTTGGAGCATTTGAAAATTCATGGAATCTAGTTAGTGCAGACATTATGCTAACATTACTTCCAGTATTAATAGTATTTATTTTAGGTCAAAAATATATTGTTGGAGGAGTAGCAGCAGGATCTGTAAAGGGATAAAAATTAATATATCTTCTAAATGATTTAATAAAAAATAGTGAAAATTATAAATTTAGAAAAGGGATATTATAACATAGAATACGATTTTTAAATCAGGATTATATTTATGAAAAGGAGAGAACTTTATGAAATTTAGTAATGGATGTTGGTTAGATAAAGAAGGAGTAAAAATTTATAGCCCAAAAGAAGTTCATAGAATAAAAATAGAAGGAGATACATTAACAGTATCTGCACCTTGTACTAAAATAAATACAAGAGGTGATACTTTAGGAGGTGCGGTCATCACATATAAGATTACATCACCAATGGAAGATGTAATTAGAGTTAGAGCATATCATTTTATGGGAGAACAAAAGAAATCACCTAGTTTTGAAATACATGAAAACAAAGATACTAAAGTATTAATTGAAGATAATGAAAATGAAGTTATATTTAAATCTGGAAATACTAAAATGATACTCAGTAAAGAAAAATGGGAAATGGCATTCTATAAAGGTAATAAAAAATTAACTTGTAGCGAAAATAAAGGACTTGCTTATATCAAAACTATACAAGAGGAAGATTTTATAAACATTGTAGAAGATGGTGTTTATATGAGAGAGCAGTTACGTTTAAGTGCAGGAGAACTAGTTTATGGGCTAGGAGAAAAGTTTACAGCCTTTGTTAAGAATGGGCAAACTATCGACGTATGGAATGAAGATGGAGGAACAAGTACAGAACAATCATATAAAAATATTCCGTTTTATATTACTAATAAAGGCTATGGTGTATTTGTAAATCATCCAGAAAAGGTATCATTTGAAGTAGCATCAGAAAATGTTAATAAAGTTCAATTTAGTGTTCCAGGAGAGTGCTTAGATTACTTTATAATTGGTGGAGAAACAATGAAAGAAGTTGTTAAGAATTATACAACATTAACAGGAAAGCCGGCATTACCACCAGCATGGTCGTTTGGATTATGGCTTACAACATCATTCACTACAAATTATGATGAAGAAACAGTAACAAGCTTCGTTAATGGAATGGCAGAACGCGATATTCCACTTAGAGTATTTCATTTTGATTGTTTCTGGATGAAAGACTTTAACTGGTGTAATTTTGAATGGGATGATGATGTGTTCCCAGATCCAGTAGGAATGCTTAAGAGGCTTAAAGAAAAGGGATTAAATATATGTGTATGGATAAATCCTTATATAGGACAAGAATCAAAGCTATTTGAAGAAGGAATGAAACATGGTTATCTTTTAAAGAAACCTAATGGAGATGTATGGCAATGGGATATGTGGCAACCAGCAATGGGATTGGTTGATTTTACAAATCCATCAGCATGTGAATGGTATTCAGGAAAGCTTAAAGAATTAATTGATATGGGAGTAGACTGTTTTAAAACTGATTTTGGCGAACGTATACCTACAGAAAATGTACAATACTTTGATAAATCAGATACAAAGAAAATGCACAACTACTATACTTATATGTATAATAAAGTGGTATTTGAAACACTTAAGAAATACAAAGGTGATGATCAAGCTGTATTATTCGCAAGGTCAGCTACAGCAGGTGGACAACAATTCCCTGTACACTGGGGAGGAGATTGTGAAGCTGACTATGAATCTATGGAGCAAAGTTTAAGAGGTGGATTATCATTGTGTATGTCTGGATTTGGATTTTGGAGCCATGATATAGGAGGCTTTGAGAGCACATCTACAGCTGATGTTTATAAGAGATGGGTTGCATTTGGATTACTATCATCTCATAGTAGATTACATGGAAGTAAATCATATAGAGTACCATGGTTATATGATGAAGAAGCTTGTGATGTAGTTAGATTCTTCACTAAATTAAAATGTAGCATAATGCCTTATTTATATAGAATGGCAGAGATAACTCATGAAACTGGTATTCCAGTTATGAGATCAATGGTTTTAGAATATCAAGATGATGATGCATGTATTTATTTAGATAAACAATATATGCTTGGAGAATCAATTTTAGTAGCACCTATATTTAATGATGAAGGTAAAGCAAAATACTATTTACCAGAAGGAAAGTGGACAAATTTCATCACTGGAAAGAAATATGAAGGTGGAAGATGGATTAAAGAAAAACATGACTACTTAAGTGTACCTATGATGATTAAAGAAAATAGTATTATTGCAGTTGGTGCTGAAGATAGTAAACCTGATTATGATTATAGAAAAGATGTTTCATTATTAGCATATGAATTAAAAGAAAATACTAAAGCATGTGCAAAAGTTTTTGATATGAACAATGAAGAAAAACTTTCTGTTGAGGTTTTAAAGAATGGTAATAAAATAGTAATTGAATCAACAGGGACAGAGGAAGAATGGACATTGGTATTAAAAGATGTTGTTAATGTAGAATCTGTAGAAGGTGCAGAATTTATATTAGAAGAAAATGATACCAAAATAAAAATTAACTCTGGAAACAGCAAAATATTTTGTATATTAAAATAAAATGTAGTCTTTTTTATAAAGGTGTAATTAAAAAAATTTATTTTTAGTTACATCTTTATCTATTTTTTTGATATATTACTTTATAGCATACATAAAAACATATAGTGAAAATATTTTTAAATAAAAAGTAGACAAACATTGTTAAGTAAAATAAAATTCCCAGAATTTAAGAATTTAAGAATTTAAGAATTTAAGAATTTAAGAATTTAAGAATTTAAGAATTTAAGAATTTAAGAATTTAAGAATTTAAGAATTTGCTTATTTTATGAGGTCTAGAGGGGATTTTTTTAGGAAACACTTACTCATATTAGTAGAAACGTATTTTTCTTGCAGAAAAATGCGGGCTTTACCACTAAGTTCGTACCTCACTAAGTGTTAAATGCTAGCGATTCGCACTAAATGCAAGATTTGAGATCCATGCCTAAGAATACAATAATATAAATTCTTAGGAATATAAGAATATGCTCATTTTATGCTGACTTTATTATAATAGATTAATAATTGCTATAATTAATATTTTTCATGGGAATAATAATAGGGACAATTTTTATGCTTTGAAATTTAATTATGTAAGGAGAATTTAGTTATGAGTGAAGTATTATCTTATAATGAGTATTTATTAGTAGAGCCAGATGGAACATGCAAGGGATTTACTGATTATGAAGGGGCAAAATCATATGTAAATATGTATTATGAAAGATTTATTGATCATAAAATAGTAAAAAATGATTATAATGACTTGACTGATATTGGAGGAGAAGCACCAAGAGTTAATATATGTACTCAAGCAGGTGCTGAGACAGGAATTTGCAAAATTTATAAGATAGATGATTTTATAAAAAAGATAGAATCAGATATAGTATTTGAAGAGGAACAAGAAGAGATAATATCAAAATTAATCCAAAAGGATATAGATTTTAATATAAATGACTACAATCTAGATTTGGTTTTAGCAGATATTGAATCGGTTGATATTATGGAACCATATGGAGAAATGAAATAAAATTATTATTCTACCATAATAAAAAGTATATATGATACATTTAGATAAAATACTAAATTTATAAGAAAACATGTATCGAAATGTTAAAAAAATAAAGAATTTAATAACAATTAGATAAATAATCTTCAAAAAACTTATCTTAAAAAACCAGAGTGGAAAAATTTTTTTATATTATTGACATAGATTATTTACAGTAGTAAACTTTAACGTAACAACAAAAAATTAATATATCCTTTAGCAAAAAATGCTGAGAAGGAGAAAGTTATAAAAAAGATAAAAAGTTTCAGAGAGTCGATGGCAGGTGAGAATCGATACTTTAATTTTATAATTATCACTCCAGAGCAGAATCCAGAAAGAGAATTTAATTCTTGAGTAAAAGATATCCGGTGTGCATCCGTTATATGCAAGGGTTTGTTAGAACCTAGTGATATTATGTAAGGCGGAAATTTATCCCACTTCTTATGATTTATATCATTAAGGGTGGGTTTTTTTTAACTATTTTTGAGGAGGAATTATATGGATAAGCATGTGTTGTCTGTGTTAGTTAAAAACTCATCAGGGGTGCTTAGCAGAGTAAGTGGTCTTTTTTCTAGAAGAGGATATAATATCGATAGCTTAACTGTAGGAAGAACTGAAGATCAAAATATTTCTAGAATGACTATTGCTTTGAACGGAGACGAAGATGTATTAGAACAAGTTAAGAAACAATTGAATAAGCTGGAAGATGTTATATGTGTAACGGATTTAAATGACAATGAATCAGTGTATAGAGAGCTAGTGCTCATAAAGGTTAGGGCAAATGCTGAAAATAGGGCAGCAATAAATGAAACTGTAAAAATCTTTAGAAGTAAAATAATAGATCTTTCTACGAATACATTAACTATTGAATTAACTGGGGATGAAGATAAAGTATCAGCATTAATAAGTCTTATGGAAGAGTATGGAATAGAGGAATTGGTTAGGACTGGAATAACAGCTCTTCAAAGAGGGGAAAAAACACTAAAGAAAAGTGTTGAAGAATTAGATTTAGAGTAATTTAAGCTGTAAAAATTAATGAATGGCAATAAGTTAAGGGGGAATTCAATATATGGACAAGCGGTCGGTAAAAATATTTGATTCTACTTTAAGAGATGGAGCTCAAGGCCATGGAATTTCATTTTCTTTAGAGGATAAGATAAAAATAGTAAAACTACTGGATGAAATGAAGATAGATTATATTGAAGCTGGAAATCCAGGATCTAATCCCAAAGATATGGAATTCTTTAAGCTAATAAAGACAATAGATTTAAAGCATTCAAAGGTTGTTGCTTTTGGTTCTACTAGAAGACCAAATATTAAAGTAGAAGATGATAAAAATTTAAAAGATTTACTTTCTGCAGAATGTGATACAGTTGTTGTATTTGGCAAGTCATGGGATTTTCAAGTTACGGATATAATAAAGACAACCTTGGATGAAAATTTAGAGATGATAAAAGATACAATAAAATATCTTTCAGATAAAGGGAAAAAAGTAATATTTGATGCAGAACATTTTTATGACGGTTTTAAGGCTAATAAAGAATATGCAATGTCAACAGTAAAATCTGCCGAAGAAAATGGGGCAATGGCAGTTGTACTGTGTGATACAAATGGTGGAATGCTTCCAGAAGAAATAGCGAGTATTACTAAATTTGTGAGAAGCCAAGTAGATATTGAAATAGGAATCCATAGTCATAATGATATGGGAATGGCAGTAGCAAATTCTATAGTAGCAGTGCAGTCAGGTGCAAATCAGGTTCAAGGAACTTTTATTGGAATAGGGGAACGCTGTGGAAATGCTAATTTAAGCAGCATAATTCCAATACTAAAGTTAAAACTTAATTATAATGTGCTTGGAAATAATGAATTGGGGGAATTAACAAAAACAGCAAGAGCAATTTCAGAAATATGCAATATTACATTAGAGGATCAAAGCCCATTTGTAGGAAATTCAGCATTTGCTCATAAAGGTGGAATGCATATTGATGCAGTTACAAAATCACCTAAATCATATGAGCATATAGATCCTAAATTGGTTGGAAACAAAAGACGATTTTTAGTGTCTGAAGTTAGTGGGAAAAGCACTATATTACAGGAAATAAGAAAAGTCTTTCCTAATATATCTAAAGATGATAAAGAAGTTCAAAAGATTACTGATAGGCTGAAGGACTTGGAATTTGAAGGATATCAGTTTGAAGGGGCAGAAGGAACTGTAGAACTTATAATAAGAAAAATTATTGGAAAGTATAAACCGTTCTTTAAATTAAATCATTTCAAGATAATTGGAGAACAGCCTTATAATTCAGAAGAATTTAGTTCGACAGCAGTAATAAATATTACAGTTGATGGACAGACTGAAATGACAGCTGCAGAAGGTGAAGGCCCTGTAAATGCATTAGATAAGGCAATAAGAAAGGCATTAGAAGTATTTTATCCAGAACTAAAACAAACAAGACTTGTAGATTATAAAGTTAGAGTTTTAGATTCTGAAAGTGCTACAGAAGCAAAAGTTAGAGTTTTAATTGAATCAACAGACGGTATAGAAAATTGGAGTACAGTTGGGGTATCCAGAGACGTAATTCAAGCTAGTTGGATAGCTTTGGTAGATTCAATAGAATATAAATTAATTAAAGATATTCAAAGAAAATTAGAAACATATTTTTAAGGAGATGATTTTAAGATGGGTATGACAATGACACAAAAAATATTAGCAGCACATGCTGGATTAAAAAGCGTAAAAGCCGGACAATTAATAGAAGCAAATCTAGACTTAGTATTAGGAAATGATATTACAACTCCAGTAGCTGTAAATGAATTTAAGAAATTTGGAACAGATAAGGTATTTAGCAAAAGCAAAATAGCTATAGTGCCAGATCACTTTACTCCTAATAAAGATATAAAGGCAGCAGAACAAGTAAAATATATCAGAGAATTCGCAAATAAGATGGAAATAGAAAATTTCTTTGAAGTTGGAGAAATGGGGATAGAACATTGTTTAGTACCAGAAAGAGGATTAGCTGTTGCAGGTGATGTAGTAATTGGAGCTGACTCACATACTTGTACTTACGGAGCACTTGGAGCTTTCTCAACAGGAATAGGATCAACTGACATGGCAGCTGGAATGGCTATAGGAAAATGTTGGTTTAAGGTTCCCTCAGCATTAAAGTTTGTTCTTAAAAATAAGCCAGCTAAATGGATAAGTGGTAAAGATATAATCCTACATATAATTGGAATGATAGGTGTTGATGGTGCATTATATAAATCAATGGAATTTGTAGGAGATGGATTACAATATCTTTCTATGGATGATAGATTCACAATGGCTAATATGGCTATTGAAGCAGGTGGAAAAAATGGAATTTTCCCTGTAGATGATAAAACAGAAGAATATTTAAAAGAACATGCACAGAGAGAATGGAAGAAGTATGAAGCAGATGAAGATGCAGAATATGATGAAGTATATGAAATTGACTTAAGTACATTAAGACCGACAGTTTCATTCCCTCACTTACCAGATAACACAAGAACAATTGATAATACTGGCGATGTTGAAATTGATCAAGTTGTAATTGGTTCATGTACAAATGGTAGAATTTCAGATTTAAGAGTTGCTAGAGATATATTAAAAGGTAAGAAGGTTAACAAGAAAATAAGATGTATTGTTATTCCAGGAACTCAAAAAATATATCTACAAGCTTTAGAAGAAGGAATTATTAAAGATTTAATTGAAGCTGGAGCTGCTTTTTCTACTCCAACTTGTGGACCATGTTTAGGTGGACATATGGGAATATTAGCAAAAGGTGAAAGATGTGTATCAACAACAAATAGAAATTTTGTAGGAAGAATGGGACATGTTGAATCGGAAGTTTATCTTGCAAGTCCAGCTGTTGCAGCAGCATCTGCAATAACTGGAAAAATAACTGATCCAGAATTAGTGTAGGAGGTATTTAGTAATGAGCGTAAAAGGTAGAGTATTCAAATATGGAGATAATGTAGATACAGATGTAATAATTCCGGCAAGATATTTAAACACATCAGATGCTAAAGAACTTGCAGCACACTGTATGGAAGATATTGATACAGAGTTTGTAAAAAATGTAACTGATGGAGATATAATTGTAGCGAATAAAAACTTTGGATGTGGTTCTTCAAGAGAACATGCTCCGCTTGCAATAAAGACAGCAGGGGTAAGCTGTGTTATTGCATCAACATTTGCAAGAATATTTTATAGAAATTCAATAAACATAGGATTACCAATATTAGAATGTGATGAAGCAGTTAAGAATATTGATGCTGGTGATGAATTAGAAGTTGATTTTAAAACAGGATTAATTAAAAACTTAACTAAGAACCAAGAATATCAAGGAGAAGCTTTCCCTGAATTCATGCAAAAAATAATCGATAATGATGGACTTATTGGATATATCAGAAACAATAAGTAGAAGTAAAACAAAGGTAAGTAAGCATAGTTAATATAAATAAGCAAAAATAGAAGCTAAACATATTTATTTACAATTCACAGTTAAATAATATTATATTTATTTGAAACTTTGATTAATTATAAACTGTAAATTGTGAACTGATAAAGAGGGGGATTTTTATAATGAAATGTAACGTAGCAGTAATACCAGGAGATGGAATAGGTCCAGATATAGTGGCAGAGGCTATAAAAGTATTAAAAACAATTGGAGAAAAATTTGGACATAGATTTGAATATGAATATGCAATAGCTGGTGGATGTTCTATAGATAAAACCGGAGAAGCACTTCCAGCAGAAACTTTAGAAATATGTAAAAGAAATGATGCAGTATTACTTGGAGCTGTCGGTGGTCCAAAATGGGATGATCCAGATGCAAAGGTAAGACCAGAACAAGCTTTATTAGGCTTAAGAGGTGGAATGAATCTATATTGTAATTTAAGACCAGCAACATTATATGCACCACTTAAGAATGCATCACCACTTAAAGATAGTATAGTTGGAAATGGAATAGATATTGCTATAGTTAGAGAATTAACTGGTGGTATTTACTTTGGAGAAAGAGGTAGAGAAACTGTTGATGGTTTAGAATCTGCTTATGATACTGAAAGATATAATGTAAAAGAAATCCAAAGAATTGTTAAAATTGGATTTGAAACAGCAATGAAGAGAGATAAGAAATTAACTTGTGTAGATAAAGCAAACATACTTGAAAGTTCAAGACTTTGGAGAAAAGTTATTGGAGAAATGACAAAGGATTATCCAGAAGTTGAAGTTAATTATATGTATGTAGATAATGCTGCAATGCAGCTTGTTAAAGATCCAACTCAATTTGATGTAATTGTTACTTCAAATATGTTTGGAGATATATTATCAGATGAAGCTAGTATGGTTACTGGTTCAATTGGAATGTTACCATCAGCATCACTTGGAGATGGAACACTTGGAATGTATGAACCGATCCATGGAAGTGCACCAGATATTGCAGGAATGGGAATTGCAAATCCATTAGCAACAATATTATCAGTTGCTATGATGCTTAGATACAGTTTTAATTTAGATGAAGAAGCTAAAGTTATAGAAGATGCGGTGTTATCAGTTCTTGAAGATGGCTATAGAACTGGAGATATAATGAGTGAAGGAAAAACTAAGGTTGGAACTACGGAAATGGGAGACTTAGTTTGTAAAAAAATTGTTAAAGGAGAGTAGAGGCTAATGAAAAGTGATGCAATAAAGTTAGGTCCTGGAAAAGCAGCGCAAAGATCACTGCTTAAAGCACTAGGATTAACAGATGAAGAAATAAAAAGACCTATAATAGGAGTAGTATCAGCTCAAAACGAAATTATACCTGGACATATGAATCTTGATAAGATTACAGAGGCTGTTAAAAAAGGTATATTAGTAGCTGGAGGAACACCAATTGTGATTCCTGCTATTGGTGTTTGTGATGGTATAGCTATGGGACATGAAGGAATGAAATATTCTTTAGTTACAAGAGAACTTATTGCAGATTCAATAGAGTGTATGGCAAAGGCCCATGCATTTGATGCATTAGTTTTAATTCCTAACTGTGACAAGATTGTACCAGGAATGGTTATGGCAGCACTAAGAGTTAATATTCCAGCAGTTTTAGTAAGCGGAGGCCCAATGCTTGCTGGAAGACATAAAGGCAAGGATATCTCTCTTACTACTATGTTTGAAGCGGTTGGTTCATATGAAAATGGAACTATTGATGAAAAAGAACTATGTGAATTAGAAAATTCTGCATGTCCAACATGTGGCTCATGTTCTGGAATGTTTACAGCTAATTCAATGAACTGTTTATGTGAAGTATTAGGTATTGCATTACCTGGTAATGGAACAATTCCAGCAGTATATTCTGAAAGATTAAGACTTGCTAAAAAAGCAGGTATGTCTGTTATGGATGTTTTAAAGAAAGACATTAAGCCAAGAGATATAATTAATGAGAGAAGTATAATGAATGCATTAAAGGCTGATATGGCACTTGGATGTTCAACTAATAGTGTGCTTCATATAACTGCAATTGCAAATGAAGCAAAGGTTGAAATGAACTTAGATATAATAAATGATTTATCATCTAAAACTCCAGACCTTTGTAAATTAGCACCTGCATCTGATGTTCATATTGAAAAATTATATGCAGCAGGGGGAATATCAGCAGTATTAAGTGAACTTGCTAAGAAGGATATTCTAGATTTAGGTTGTATGACTGTTACAGGAAAGACTATTGGAGAAAACATTGAAGGTGTAACTGTTTCAGATTATGATGTTATCAAACCAATTGATAATCCATACAGTGCAACTGGAGGAATCGCTATATTAAGAGGAAATCTAGCTCCTGATGGTGCTGTTGTAAAGAGAGCAGCAGTTTTACCAGAAATGCTTGTTCATGAAGGACCAGCTAGAGTCTTTAATTCAGAAGAAGAAGCAAATGCAGCTATTTTCTCTAAAAAGATAAATCCAGGAGATGTTATTGTTATAAGATATGAAGGTCCAAAAGGTGGCCCTGGCATGAGAGAAATGCTTCAAGCAACAGCAGCAGTTGCAGGAATGAAGCTTGATTCCTCAGTTGCATTAATTACTGATGGAAGATTCAGTGGAGCTACAAGAGGAGCTTCAATAGGACATGTATCTCCAGAAGCAGCTGACGGTGGAGTTATTGGATTACTTGAAGATGGGGATATAATTTCAATAGATATTAATAATTGTAAACTTGATGTAAAGTTGAGTGATGAAGAAATTGCTGAAAGAAGAAAGACATTTAAGCCAATTGAACCAAAGGTTAAAGAAGGTTATTTAGCAAGATATGCTAAACTAGTTAGTTCAGCAGCAGAAGGAGCAATACTTAAGTAATTCAGAATTCACAATGCACAATTCACAATTGTGGGATAAATCCTTTTTTAATTGTGAATTGCCCATCTGGGTGCCCTAAAGGGTATGAATTTTGAATTTTGAATTGTCCAATGGGGGGGAAAAATATGTTATTGACAGGTGCTGAAATATTAATAAAATCGTTAATTGATGAAGGTGTAGATACCATATTTGGATATCCAGGTGGAGCTGTATTAAATATATATGATGAAATATATAAATATAGAGGGAAAATAAATCATGTATTAACAGCGCATGAACAAAATGCAGCACATGCAGCTGATGGATATGCAAGATCAACTGGTAAGGTTGGAGTATGTTTAGCAACTTCAGGTCCAGGAGCAACAAATTTAGTTACTGGTATTGCTACAGCACATATGGATTCTGTGCCTATGGTTGCAATAACAGGAAACGTTACTAAGCCATTGCTTGGTAAAGATAGTTTTCAGGAAGTTGATATTACAGGTATTACTATGCCAATAACTAAGCATAATTATATTGTTAAGGACGTAAAAGACCTTCAAAATATAATTAGAGAAGCTTTTTATATAGCTCAAGAAGGAAGACCGGGGCCGGTTCTTATAGATATTCCAAAGGATATAACAGCAGATAAAACAGTTTATAAACCTATAATTCCTAAAGAAATAAATAGAGAAGATAAGGTTATAAAAGCCAAAAGCATAGAAGCGGCAGTAAAATTAATCAATGATAGTAAAAGACCTTTTATTTATGCAGGTGGTGGTATTGTTATATCAGGTGCAACTAAAGAATTAATTAAATTTGCAGAAAAAATAAATGCACCTGTATCGACATCATTAATGTGTATGGATGGTTTCCCTAATGATCATGAACTATATACTGGAATGATCGGAATGCATGGAACAAAGGCCTCTAATATAGGAGCTACTAAGTGTGATTTATTAATAACACTAGGAGCAAGATTCAGTGATAGAGTTATAAGCAAGCAAGAGCACATAAGAAATGCAAAGATACTTCAAATAGATGTAGATCCAGCAGAAATTAATAAAAACATTAAGGTAAATCAATGTGTTATTGGTGATTTAAAAGTAGTATTGGAAAAATTATATCCATTAGTTAATGAAAAAAAGAATATTGAATGGATTGAAAAAATAGAATCATTAAAAGAAAAAGATAAAGAAGTTTCAATGGATTATAATACTCCAGAATTGTTGTTCAAAAAACTAAATGAATTAAATGATAACAATTTTATAATATCAACTGAAGTTGGGCAACATCAAATGTGGACAGCGGGGTATTTTGACTTTAAATCAGAAAGAACATTTGTTACATCTGGTGGTTTAGGAACAATGGGATATGGATTGGGCGCTGCTATAGGTGCGCAGGTTGGTAATCCTGATAAACAAGTAATTAACATTGCTGGTGATGGAAGTTTCGGAATGAACTGTCAGGAACTTGTTACAGCAGTTAAAAATAGACTGCCAATGATAGAAATAATTATGAATAACAACTGTCTAGGAATGGTTAGACAGTGGCAAAATTTATTTTACGAAGAACGATATTCGGAAACAACTCTTGATAGACCAACAGATTATGTAAAGCTAATGGAGGCTTTTGGTGGAAAAGCATTTAGAGTGACTAAGCCAGAAGAATTAGAACCTGTGTTAAAACAAGCTATACAAGAAAAAGGTCCAGTTCTTATAGATTATGTAATAGATATTGATAAGAAAGCTTTTCCTATGGTAGCACCAGGTGCACCTATTAATGAGATAATAACCGAATAAAATTATATTGAATTATCTAATTGACTAGTAAATAACCAATTTATAAAATAGAGGTAGTACATGTATTTATGCTATCTCTTTTTTATTGTGTAAGAGTTAAGGAAAAAACAGCAGTGTTATTTTCAAAGTAAAATTATAAAAAGCTTAAGGTTCTCATCTAAAAAATTATTCACTAATAATACTTAATTTTTACTTAAAAAGCGTGGCATAGCCGCTTTTTTATGTATTATAAAATATAGATAGGATTTGTTTAAACAATAATAATTCAATCTACGGAGGATAAAAATGAATTATGTATATATATTAAGATGCTCAGACGATACTTTATATACTGGTTGGACTAACGATTTAGAAAAAAGAATAAAAGCACATTCTAATGGTACTGGGGCAAAGTATACTAGAGGGAGAGGTCCGGTTGAATTAGTATATTTTGAAGAATTTGATGATAAGAAAGATGCAATGAAAAGGGAGTATGAAATAAAAAAATATACTAGAAGTAAGAAGGAATGGCTTATAAAAAGCAGTTCAAAAAAATTTTCTAAAATATAAATAAATAATTTCTAAAAAGTGCTTGTAAAAGTTTACTTACACTGATATAATAAAAACAGATAAAGGAAATAAAAACAATATTCTGAAATATAATTGTTTGCTGAATATTAAATATATTTTTTTGCAACAAATCGCAACCGATTGCAAAAAGTAAAGCATAAGCATTCATATATTATTCATTGAAAAAGTTTACTTATATTAGATATGATACATATTATAACAAATGACTTGAATAATTTTCGATAATAATGCAAACGATTGTTTAAATTGAATATTAATCTATATTTAACCATATAGATAATATAAATAAATTTATAGAACCTTTGACTTTAATAAATAATAATTTAAATGGAGGGGTATTTTATATGAAAATGAAAAAATTATTAGCAACAATTTTAGCAACTACATTAGCATGTGGAACTATTGTAGGATGTGGTGGAGGAACAGCAGATTCTTCAAAATCAAGTGCAGGTGGAGATACAGCAAAAAGTGGTGACGGAAAAGTAGTAAGAGTATTCCAATTAAAAGTTGAAATTAATGATGCACTTCAAGAATTAGCTAAAAAATATGAAGAAGAAACTGGAGTTAAAGTTGAAATAACATCAGTTGGTGGTGGTGCTGATTATGGTGCATCATTAAAGGCAGAATTTGCAAAAGGTACAGAACCAGATATCTTTATGATTCAAGGGGCTGGAGATTATGAGGTTTGGAAACATAAAATTGACGATTTAAGCAATGAAAGCTGGATTAAGAATGCAGTTAATGGAACTCTTGATACTGTAACTGTAGACGGAAAAGTTTATGGTATGCCAGCTGCAACTGAAGGTTATGGCTTAATGTATAATAAATCAATTTTGGACAAGGCAGGAATTGATCCTGCATCAATAACTAGCTTCACAAAATTAAAAGAAGCTGTAGAAAAGCTAGACAGTAAAAAAGCTGATTTAGGTATTGATGACGTATTCTCTTATACTACAAAGGAAACTTGGGTAACTGGTAACCATACATTTAACATTCCATTTGCAATGCAAGATGACCCAGAAAAATTTGCTGATGATTATTTTGCTGGTAAAGCAGATGTAGTTAACAATAAACAATTTAATGACTGGATGAACTTAGTTGAATTAATGTGTAAATATGGTGGAAAAGAAAAATTAGAAACTATTGATTATAGTACTCAAGTTGGTAATTTTGCATTAGGAAAAACAGCATTTATGCAACAAGGTAACTGGACAGCAGGAGATTTAAAGAAATTAACTGAGGGTGCTGAATTTGATATGGGATTCATACCAATGAGTATTGATGATAGTGAAAAGAGTTCTTGTATTCCAGTAGGTGTTCCTATGTATTGGGTTGTTAACAAGGATTCAAAAGTTAATGCTGAAGCTAAAGCTTTCTTAACTTGGATGGTTGAAAGTAAAGAAGGTCAAGAAGCTATAGTTAAGAATATGGATATGATTCCAGCATTTACAAACTTTGCTGTAGAAAGTGATAATGCGTTAAACAAATCAATTAGTGAATTCAATAAAGCAGGAAAGACTCTTCCTTGGACATTTACAAACTTCCCAGATGGATTCTCTATGAATAATATAGGACCAGTATTCTCTAAATTTATAAAGACAGATATGGGAGATGCTGCTAAGAAACAAATGTTAGAAGATATTCAAGCTGCTACTCCAGTAAGTAAATAATTTAATAATATAGAAATTAAAATATATAAGGGAACATATATGATTCCCTTATATATTAAACAATTAATATTAAGTGGTATAAAGAAATTATGTTAGTAAGATTGTTTTGGGTATGTATTAAATGTAGTTAGGAAAGGAGTATAGATATGACTAAGAAAACAAGAGATAGTAGGGATTTTTGGATATTCATAGGTCCTTGTCTATTCGCTTTTACAATGGTAGTAATAATCCCGTTTATAATTGGTATATATTATACATTCACAAATTGGAATGGCGCTAATCCGAAATATGATTTTGTGGGATTAAAAAATTATGCAAGTATTTTCACTGATGCACAATTCATATATTCATTTAAGGTTTCAATTGTTTATACATTCATAAGTGTCATAGTAATTAACCTAGTTGGATTTGGTTTAGCATATGCGGTTACAAGAAATTTAAAAACAAAAAATTTCTTAAGAACTGGTTTCTTTATGCCAAACTTAATAGGTGGATTGATTTTAGGATTTATATGGCAATTCATGTTTAACTCAGTATTTGTGAATTTAGGTAAGACATTAGGAAGTACAGTACTTTCAACTTCAATGCTTCAGAATACAGGAACAGCAGTATTTGCAATGATATTTGTTTCAACATGGCAATATGCCGGATATATTATGGTTATATATGTATCAGCATTAGAAAATGTACCTAAAGATTTAATAGAAGCAGCACATATAGATGGAGCTAATGGATGGCAGACATTTAATAATGTAACAATACCAATGGTTAGACAAGGAATAACAGTATGTTTATTCCTAACATTATCACAATCATTTAAGATGTTTGATTTAAACTTCTCATTAAGTTCAGGAAAAGCGACAGAAATGATGGCGTTAAATATATATAGAGAAGCATTTGTTGTAAACAACATGGGATTTGGCCAAGCTAAAGCTATAATATTCTTCTTAATTGTTGCATGTATTTCGTTGACACAAGTTTATTTCAATAAGAAGAAGGAGGTTGAAGCATAATGGAAGCAAATAAGACATTAGAAACTTCTGTAGAAAATAAAAAGAATAAAAAATTAAAGACATTAGATAGTTATACTGGAAAGCTAAAATTATTAGAAGTTTTTTCATGGGTACTATTAATACTATATATGACTCCTTTTTACTTAATGTTTATAAATTCATTTAAGACAAGAAGAGAGATATTTGCTAATACAACAGGGTTGCCTGCAAATTGGAATTTTAGTAATTATGCTACAGCCATAGATAGAATGGACTTTATTAGCTCATTTGCTAACTCTATGATAATAACAGTATTTAGTGTAATATTAATAATAGTATTCTCAGCAATGGCTGCATGGGTTCTTGTGAGAGATAGGACTACAAAGAGCAAGGTTGTATTTTATATATTTACAGCAGGTATGATAGTACCATTCCAAGCTGTAATGATACCACTTGTACAATGGATGGGAAAATTTAGGTTCGGTTCCATAAGTATGATTGGAACACACTATGGATTAATATTTATGTATATAGGATTTGGATGTTGTATGAGTATATTCCTATATCATGGATTTATTAAAAGTATACCAGCAGAACTTGAAGAAGCTGCAGTAATAGATGGATGTACTAAATTCCAAACTTTTAGAAAAATTGTTTTTCCATTATTAAAATCAACAACAGTTACAGTAGCAGTTTTAAATAGTATTTGGATATGGAATGACTTCCTTTTACCTTTCTTAACTGTTAATGGAAAAATAAATACAATACCTCTTGCAATGAATAATTTCTTTGGAGCATTTTCAAAGCAATGGGAATTAGCAATGGCAGCATTGATAATGGCAATAATCCCAATAATAATTTTCTACTTCTTTGTACAAAAGCAAATAATTGCTGGAATAGTACAAGGATCAATAAAATAGGTGTATAATGTAAATATAGGGTTTCTATGAAAGAAAGTGTATAAAAATATATAAACTTACATCTAGTGAAGCTCTATATTTACATATAATAATGCAACCGATTGAGTGAATTTATAACCTAAAAGTAGTAAGAGTTTTAATATTAAATTATTGTAGGAGGTTTTTATGGACAGAAGTAGTGGTGTTATAATGCATATCTCTTCTTTGCCAGGAAAATATGGAATAGGAACATTTGGTGAAGAAGCGTATAAATTTGGAGATTTCCTTAAGGAAGCAGGACAAAAGTATTGGCAGATACTACCTTTAGGTCCGACTAGCTTTGGAGATTCACCATACCAATCTTTTTCAGCTTTTGCAGGAAATCCTTATTTCATAGATTTTGATTTATTAAGAAAAGATGGACTTTTAGAGAAAGAAGACTATGAGTCAGTTGATTTTGGAAGTAATGAAGAAGATATAGACTACGGAATTATATTTCAAAATAAAATGAAAGTCTTAAGAAAGGCATATGAAAATTCTAAATCAAAAGACATTAAAGAATTGAAACTGTTTATAGAAGAAGAAGATGCATGGCTAGATGATTATGCATTATATATGTCAGTTAAGAATAGTTTTGACCTAAGAAGCTGGCAGACATGGGATGAGGATATAAGATTAAGAAAGCCAGAAGCTATGTTTAAATATAAAGAAGAGCTAAAAGATGATATTAGTTATTGGAAATTCTTGCAGTTTGAATTTTTTAAGCAATGGACAAAATTAAAAACATATTTAAATGAATTAGGAATTGAGATAATTGGAGATATGCCAATATATGTAGCAGAGGATAGCGCAGATGTTTGGGCAAACCCAGATGCGTTTATGTTGGACAAGGAAACTTTAAGACCATTAAAAGTTGCCGGATGTCCACCAGATATATTTTCAGCAACAGGTCAATTGTGGGGAAATCCTATATATGATTGGAATCATATGGAGAAGGACCACTATAGATGGTGGATTGATCGTATAAGACAAAGTTTCAAAATATATGATGTTTTAAGAATAGATCATTTTAAAGGATTTGAATCATATTGGTCAATTCCATATGGTGATAAAACTGCTGAAAATGGTGAGTGGGTAAAAGGCCCCGGTATAAAAGTATTTAATGCAATTAAAGATGCATTGGGGGATGTAAATATTATTGCTGAAGATTTAGGGACATTAACAGAAGAAACAATAAAATTAAGAAATGATACTGGATATCCTGGAATGAAGATATTAACTTTTGCCTTTGATAGTGATTATAATAATCCATTTCTTCCACATAATTATGATAAGAATTTTATAGTATATACTGGAACACATGATAATGATACTGTAAGAGGATGGATGGAGAAAACAGGAGAAAAAGAGCATGTTGAAAAAGCAATTGAGTATTTAAAGTTGACAGAAGAAGAAGGATATTCATGGGGATTTATTAGAAGTGCTTGGAGTAGCGTTGCAGATATAGCTATAGCACAAATGCAGGATTTCTTGGATTTAGGCAATTCTGCTAGAATGAATTTACCATCTACACTAGGTATAAATTGGCGTTGGAGAATGAAAGCTAGGGCTTATGATAATAAATTAGCTAAAAGAATGAAAGAAATGACAAAGATTTATGGAAGATATGTAGAAGAAGACAAACAATTATAATTAAATATGACTTCTATAAATGATGTATTAAAAAAAGACTATCATGGGATCTCATTTACTTTATTAGTTATCTAATATATTTATATACAATATATCAATTGTATTATAGAATATAATATATATTTATTGTATAATTGGATGCATTTAACAATATTAAGTAAAATGATAAATGATAGTCTTTCTTTATGTATTATAGTATTTAAAAATATTTATATTGAATTTAAATAATTTGTAGCTTTATAATATTTATAATCAAACTTGAGGGCTAGAATAAATAAAATTAGGAGGTAAGTGTATGAAGGTTACAATCAAGGAAGTTGCTAAAGAAGCAAATGTTTCTCCCTCAACGGTATCGAGAGTTATATCTGATAGTCCACAAATTAGTGATAAGACTAAGGAAAAAGTAAGAGAGGTTATTAATAGATTAAAATACAAACCAAATGCTATAGCTAGAAGTTTGGCAAATAATAAAAGTAGGATTATTGGTGTAGTTCTACCTAACGAAGATCAAGATTTAATTACAAATCCATTTTTTATTCAAGCTATGAAAGGCATGAGTGAATATGCTCAAAAGAAGAAGTACTATATAACTTATGCATTTAGTGAAGATGAAAAAAGTGAGTATGATAATATAAATAACTTTATAACCAGCAACTTGGTAGATGGTGTATGTTTACTTCGTGCTAGACCAGAGGATAAAAGTATTAAATACCTTCAGCAGATGGATTTTCCTTTTGTTGTAATCGGAAGACCAGAGGAAGCTGATGGAATGTTATGGGTTGATAATGATAATTTTCAAACCACTTATAACCTAGTAGGAGAATTATATAAAAAGGGGCATAGAGACATAAGTTTTATTGGAGCGAGAGAAGAATGGAACGTTACAAGGGACAGACTATATGGATTTAAAGTGGCATGTGAAATGAATAGAATCCCAATAGAAGATAAAAATATTATAATGATGCCTGATTTCAATGAAAAAGATGGCGCTAAAGCAGCTGATATATTATTAGAAAATAGTCATCCTACAGCAATAATAGTTGAAGATGATGTCTTAGCATTTGGGGTATTAAATGTATTTAAAGAAAAAAACATTACAGACATTTCAATTATAGGCTTTAATAATAGTCCATTGGCAGAGTTTCAAACTCCTAAATTATCATCAGTAGATATAAATTCTCATGAGCTTGGATATTATGCATCTAAAATATTAATTGATTATTTAGAAGATAATCAAAGGAAAATTAATCATTACATAGTAGAGTCGAAAATCATATATAGAGAATCATTTAGAGAATGATTTTATATTAAAAAATCTTTAGAATAGGTACATTACAATTCTAAAGATTTTTTTCTTTATATTTATGAAAAATTTAATAATTCTTTAAGGGAAAACATTGCTAGTAAATGGTACAATAAAGCCATGAATATATTGCATAAAATTATGCAAAAAATTAAATGTAATACATAATTAGGGGGAGATTACCATGAAACTGAAAATTTCATCATTTATATGTATGCTATTACTTATAATCAATATAATTCCGGCTTCAGCAAGTGAAAAGGGGATTATTGTTTCTATTGATAATATTGATGAGATTGTAATAGACAACAACATCGAATTAAAAATTGCAAAGAATTCTCTTGAAAGTAAAATACAATATTATGATGATTTGGATAAAGATATAAGTAAGGTGCAAAAAAAGATAACTAGCTTAAATAATTCTATTACAAATGATCTTGATGAGGAAAGTAAAAATAAAAAAATAGAAGAAAGAGATCAAAATAAAGCAGAATTATCTAATTTAGAAAAGGAATATGATAAGAAAAAAGATGATTTAAAGATTGCTAGAATTACATATCAAAATAAAGTTAGAGATTTAGTTACAACTGCTCAACAAAAATATATAGATTATTTATATAATAAATCTCTTAAAGATATAAAAGAAGAAGAAGTAAATTACAATAAAGATAAAAATAACATTAATAAAGCTAAGTACGACATGGGATATATCTCAAGAAATGAGTACTTGACTAATACTGTAGATTTTATAGATATAGAAAATACGTATAATAAATCAATAACAGATGAAGAAATGAGTTTAAAGGAATTAAAAAGTGCCTTAGGAATAGATGATGAAAATATAACTGTAAATGAAAATTTAGATTTTGATATTAGTAAAATTGCCAATATAGACTTTGAAGAAGATTTTAATCAAGTGATTAACAATAATAGTAACATAAAAATTAAAAAGATAGAGCTGGATCAAGTTGAAGACAATGATGATAGTGATGACTATGAAATAGATAATGCAGAATTGGAATTGACAAAAGGAAAAAGTGATTTACGTTTAACTTTTCAAGATAATTATAATAATCTAATGAATTCTTATAATAGTATAAAAAATAGCATGAATAAGTTAACTGATAAAGAAAATGCTTTCAATATTAAGAAGGTAAAATTAAATCATGGTTATATATCTAACAAAGAATGTGAGGAAGCATATATACAATTAATAAATCAAAAATCAGAATATATAAAAGAAAAAAATACCTTATATGTAAACTACTTTAAATATATGCAAATGAAAGATGGATACTTGATTTAGAAAGGAAGAAAAAAATGAAGTTAACTAAGCCAGATTTGAGTAAGCTAAAGCCTAAAAATATACACATAAAAAAGTTTAAAATAAAAAAGAAGTTTATAGTATTAGGAGTAATAGTACTTATAATAATTGGATTTGTAGCAAAAACCTTCTTAATACCTAAGGATATTATTATTTCAAATTACACTACTTTAGCAAAGTCACAAATAGTAAACAGTATAGATGCAACAGGTACTGTTGAAAGTGAAAAGGTAACTAATATATATTCAAAAGTTGAAGGTAATATTAAACAAGTAAATGTTAAGGTAGGAGATAAAGTTAAAGCAGGCGATGTTTTAGCGGTAATTGATAGTGAAAAACTTGAAAGACAGATTAAAGAGGAAACTGAGAGTATAGAGCAGGATGATCAGTCTTCAGATCTAGATTTACAAAGTAAAAAGAGAGTGTATGAAAATACGCTATATAAAGAACAAAATGATATGAATAGTGAAGTAAATACAGCAAAATCAACTTTGAATGAAAAGAAGGTTGCATTGGAAGAAGCGCAAAGCAATTATGAATATAATAAAGAGTTATTTAATTACGGAGAAGTTTCAGAGCAAGTATTTAAAAAATCAGAAACAGATCTTAATGCAGCAAAAATGGCATATGATGAAGCTGTGATTGGTTTGGAAAATGCTAAAACAGATGCGAAAGATAAACTTCAAACTGCAAAAGAAGATTACGAGTCAGCTAAAATCAAAGCTAATGATAATAGTAAAAAATCGGCTTTAAAAGATAAGCAAGAAGATTTGAAAAATTGTCAAATAAGAGCCTCTGTTAGTGGAACGATTACAGGTGTTAATGCCAAAGAAGGAGAAGCTGCAAATGGAACATTATTTGTAATTGAGAATTTAGATGATGTATATATAGAGGTTCCTATTAAAGAGGTAGACATATTAGATGTAAAGGCAGGACAACGAGTTGAAATAAGGACTGATGCTATGGAGGATGAAGCATTTGTAGATGGTGAAGTTGCAAGTGTCACTGATACTGCAGAAAAAGAGATTTCTACATCAGAGTCAAATTCTGGATCAAATTCTAGTAGTACTAGTTCAGCATTTAAAGCCAAAATAAAATTGAAAAATCCAGATAATAAGATTAAGATTGGTATGAATGCTAGAACTAAAATAGTTGTAGAAGAATCTAATAATATTTATACAGTGCCATTTGATTGCATTGTAGATGGAGAAAATGGACAAAGTATATATATTCTAGAACAAACTGATAAGGATAAATATATAGTTAAGGAAATTCCAGTAATCACAGGAATGGAGTCGGATGTAAATATAGAAATATCAGGAGATAAAATAAAAGATAATTTAATTGTTGTAAATGATCCTACATCATATACAGTTGGTACTGAAGTGAAATTAGCTGATCCGATGATGATGAATCAGGGTGGTGAAGTTGTTGAGTGATAATGTAATTGAAATGAAAAATATAATAAAAAGCTTTTACATTGGAACTGAAAACCAGTTGGATATATTAAAAGGAATAGATATAGATGTAAAGAATGGTGAATTTTTATCTATTGTTGGAGCTTCTGGGTCGGGGAAAAGTACACTAATGAATATAATTGGAGCTTTAGACAGACCAACATCAGGAGAATACTTCTTAGATGGTTCTAATATAAATGAGCTAAGTGATGATGAGTTATCTGATATAAGGAATAAAAGAATTGGCTTTGTATTTCAGACATTTAACTTAATACCTAGAAGTACAGCGTTAAAGAATGTAGAATTACCAATGCTTTATGCTGGAATAGATAAAAAGAAAAGAATTGAAAAAGCTAAGGAGCTACTTGAATTAGTAGATATGGGGGAAAGAATGACCCATTTACCTAATGAACTATCAGGAGGACAAAAACAAAGAGTTGCAATTGCAAGAGCTTTAGCTAATGATCCTAGTATAATACTTGCAGATGAACCTACAGGAGCATTGGACTCTGAAACAGGAAGATTAGTTATGGATCTATTTCATAAGGTACATGAAATGGAAGGTAAAACTATAGTGCTTATAACTCATAACAGTGAACTTGCAGATGAGACTGAAAGAATTATAACTGTAAGGGATGGGAAGATAGTAAATGAAAGACAAAATAGTAATTTCATAAGGCGTTTCCCAGAAGGTGAAAAGTCATGTTTATAAAAGAAAATATAATGCTAGCTATAGCTGGTCTTAAATCAAATAAAATGAGATCGCTTCTTACTATGCTTGGAATAATAATAGGAATATCTTCAGTTATTTCTATTGTTTCAATAGGAAGTGCACTTAGCGCATCAGTTACCAGTTTAATGTCCGATATGGGAGCGGGAAATATATATGGTTATGTGTATCAAAAAGGTGATAGTGATAGAGAAGCAGAAGATAATGATTTACTTTCACTTGAAGACTTAGATAGTGTTAAAGAAAGATTTAACAGTGAAATATTAGACGTTGAAGTGAGTGAAAGAGGAATAAGTGGGGAAGCAAAAACATCAGGGAGATCAACAGCTAATGTATATATAACAGGAGTTAATGCAGGATATAAAAGTGTAGAAAACTTTAAAATATTAAAAGGAAGATTTATATCTAAAAAAGATGTAAAAGGAAATAAAAAAACAGCAGTAGTATCAGATAAATTAGTGAAAAAGTTATTTAAAAATGAACCCAATCCTTTGGGAAAAGAGTTTAAAGTAACGGATTCTTTAGGAGAAAATTCTACTACATATACTATCGTAGGTATATATGAATATAAGAAATCAATGTTTGAGGGTGGAATGGGAAATGAAGATGATATGCCTACAGCTGTTTATACCACTGTAACATCAGTAAAGGAGTCAGCTGATAAGAAGAATTATGATAATTTCACAATAAAGCCTAAACCAGGAAGTGATTCGAATAAATTAACTGAAGAATTACAAAAATATTTTGAAAATAAATATAAGACAAATAAATATTTTACAGCTGATGTATACAATGGTGAGAGCCAAGTAGAGGGATTTACCAAAATGCTAAGTATAGTTTCATTAGTGGTTTCAGTTATAGCTGCTATTTCACTTTTAGTTGGTGGAATAGGTGTAATGAACATTATGCTTGTATCAGTTACAGAAAGAACAAGAGAAATTGGAACAAGAAAAGCATTGGGGGCTAAGAGTTCTCATATAAAAATGCAGTTTATTACAGAAGCAGTTATTATATGTGCAATAGGTGGTGTTATAGGAATTACTTTAGGTGTAGGAACAGGAATAATTGCATGTTTAGTATTAAAAGTACCGGTATCTGTTTCAATACCAACAATATTTATAAGTCTTGTATTTTCTATGGGAATAGGGGTTTTCTTTGGATATTATCCAGCTAAAAAAGCAGCAAAATTAGATCCTATTGAAGCATTGCGATATGAATAAAATAAAAAGCAGATGGCATTATTAGATGTCATCTGCTTTTCGTATTTAAGATAGTTTTAAAAAAATAGAAGTTAATTTTTCAATACAATATTGTGCTTCTTTAAGATCATCATCAGGAAGAATTGCTATCTTATCTAACAATGCAGATTTAGCATAATCTTTAAAGGAATTAAAAAACTTAAATGCCAATTCAGTTAATTCGATACGTAAAATTCGTCTATCTTTTTCATCAGTATATCTATTAACAAGTCCATACGATATTAATTTATCTATAATTGGAGTCATATTTGACTTTGAAATGTTTAAAGTAGAAGCAATCTGAGATATGGGTGCTGAATTAACTCTAGCAAGATAAATAATTACTTTTATATGTGAAGGCGGCATAGGACACTTTTTCATATATTCTTCAAACTTTTTTTGCGGAATAGGAAAATTTTTTAGAAACTCATCTTCATTAATAATATTATTTCTAGCTATTATTAAGAAATCAAATAAAGAATCTGCCAGTCTATTTAATAATATTTCATTCATAATATATATCAACACTCCTATAATATAATGTAAATTTTATAAAGTCATTAGTATTTATTATAGACTATGAACAATTTATTAACAAGAAAAAAGTTATTAACTTAGAATAGTTATGAAATTATAATCAGCTATATACTGGGTTTATATGTAATATAAACGAGAATTATATGGAATATAAATACAAAATAAATCATAAGTTCTATTTAAGTTAATATTAAGAAAAAAATAAGGAGTATAAGCTATGATATATGATATAGTATTAAAAGCAATAATATTATACTAGAATTCATTGAATATAGTAGATTGGGGAGGAAAATATGAAAAAGCATTTAGCATTAGTTTTGGTAATGCTTACGGCATTATCGCTGGTAGGCTGTGGTAGCAAGGAAATTGAAATAAAAGAAGAATCTATAGCAGTATCTGTACAAGCTGTTAAAAAAGGTGAAATAAAAAATACAAATTCATTTTCAGGAACAACAAAACTTAAAGATGAAACAGATGTATCGGTAGAGATTGGTGGAACTGTAGAATCAATAAAAGTAGAAGTTGGGCAAGAAATTCATAAAGGAGATGTACTTTTAACAATAAAAGGAAATGATGTACAGGATGGAGTTAATACGGCACGTGCAGCTGTTGAATCTGCGAAGGCTACTAGTGACAGTAATATAGAGCAAACTAAAATTAGTTTAGAAACAGCCTTAAAGAATGCACAATTAGCGTATGATGAAGCTAAAAGAAATTATGAAATACAAACACAATTATATAATTCAGATGCAATAAGTGAAGATACGTATAAACAAGTTGAGCAAGGGTATAATCAAGCAAAACAAGCATTAGATAGTGCAATAAAGAGTTACGATGAGTTGTTGCCTAAAGTTGAAGAAGCAGGTCAAAAAGGAGTTGGACAAGCTAAGGCGAGTTATGATTCGGTAGCAAGAAATTTAGAAAAACTTACATTGACTTCTCCAGTTGATGGAATTGTAACTGCTAAAAATTGCACAGAGAACGAATTAATAGCACAAGGTTCTCCGGCATTTACTATATCAAATCCATCAATAATCCAAATAGATTTGAAAATAACATCAAATGATATAGATAAATTTGTAGTTGGGGATAAAGTAAAGGTTACTGTTAATGGTGAGGATGCAGAAGGAACAATAAAAACAGTGCCATCTGTAGTTAATAATTCAACATCATTATATACAGTGGAAGTTATTGCTGATAATTCTGAAGGTAAAATTAAAGGCGGAATGGCAGCAGATGTTGAAGTTACTACAGAAAATAAAAATGACACAATTAGTGTACTTAAAAAAGCTGTATTTGAAGAGGATAATAAAAAATATGTATATGTAGTAACAGCAGATAATAAAGCTAAAAAAGTCGAAGTTCAAACAGGTATTGAAACAGCAGAAAGAATAGAGATTAAAAGTGGTGTAAACAATAAAGATACTATAGTAATTTCAGGTTTATCACGTATTAAAGATGGAAGTAAATTATTTACAGTAGTAAAGGAGGACTAATATATGAGCATAACAAGAACCTCAGTTAAACGTCCACTTACTATAATAATGGTATTTGTAATAGTACTTTTATTTGGAATAATAGGATATTTAAAAATGCCATCAAATATAATGCCTGATATTGATATCCCAGTCGTAATGGTACAAACTACATGGCAAGGTGCAGGACCAGAGGATATTGATAAAGAAGTATCAAAGCCCATAGAAAAAGCTCTTTCATCAGTTCAAGGTGTAAAAACAACAACTTCCCAATCAGGAGAAGGCTATTCAATGGTTGTTGCACAATTTGAATATGGAACAAAGGTTGATGATTTACTTAATGATATAAGATCAAAAGTAGATACAGTTCAAAGCTCATTACCGGATGATGTAAATAGACCAACTATTCAAAAATTTGATATGAATTCAGAAGCGATATCTTTTATTATAGTAGAAGGTGAAGGAAATTCAGATGACATAATGCAATATGCAGAAGATATAGTTGAACCTAAGTTAGAATCTGTTGATGGTGTAAATGCAGCAGATATACAAGGGGGAGATAAAACTCAAATAAATGTAGTTGCAGACCAAGCCGTATTAAGAAACTATGGAATTTCTTTGGATGCAATAAAGGGAATTTTAGCAAGTTCAAATAAAACTACTCCTTATGGCTCTATTACTCAAGGAGAGGACTCTCTTGTTTTAAGAGGGGTTGATAAAATTGAATCTTTAGAAGATGTAAGATTAATTCAAATACCTACAAATGAAGGTGAGACTGTTAATTTAGGAACAATATGTAGCGTTAATTATGGATCTAAAGAAAAAGAGTCAATACAAAGATACAATGGAAAACCTGCTTTAAGAATGGATATTAAGAAACAACAAGATGGAAATATTGTTCAAGTAATGAATAAAGTAAACAAAACTGTTGATCAATTAAATAAAGAAAATGAACAATTCAAGCTCACTGTAGCATATGATGAATCATCATATATTAGGGCATCTATAAAGGATGTAATGTTAAACATAGTTCTTAGCTCAGTCATTGCATTTGGTATTATACTTTTGTTCTTAAAGAGTTTAAGAGCATCTTTAGTAATATCAGTTGCAATACCAACATCAATAATTGGCTCTATTGCATTACTATACTTTACTGGTGAAACTTTAAATATGGTTACATTAAGTTCGCTAGTAATTGCAGTTGGTATAGTTGTTGATGATGCTATAGTTGTTATTGATAATATATTTAAGCATAGGCGATCAGATAATATGCTTGATGTAGAGGAAATATCCGTAAAAGGAACACAAACAGTATCAAATGCTATTATGGCATCAACATTAACTAAAATAGCAATTTTCTTACCGATTATGTTCACTGAAGGATTTACTAAAATAATGTTTGGTGCATTAGCTAAAACACTTATTTTTGCTTTAACATTATCTTTAATAGTAGCTATGACTATTGTACCAAGTATTTATGCTAAATTAAGTGGTGGAAAAAATGCAGCTAAAATGAGAGAAAAGCCAACACCATTATTTGATAAAATAAGTGCATTTTATGAAAGATTTATATCTTGGTCATTAAAAAGAAAAACAATAGTAGTGTTGACAAGCTTTGGGTTATTTATAGGGTCTATAGTCTTAGGTTTTTCAGGATTAATAGGAATGGACTTTATGTCTATGGGGGATCAAGGTATGGTTCAAATAAGCATGAAGTTACCAGATGGCTTGGATTTAAAGCCAAGTGAGTATTATGTATCAATGGCAGAAGAAAAAATAATGAATACTCCAGAACTTGATAGAATGTTAACTGAAGTAGACAAAAGTTCAGGTTCGATATATATGATGTTAACACCTAGAACAGAAAGAGATAGAAGTGCTTCTGAAATAGAAAAGGAAGTTGCAGAAAAATTAAAAGTTATTCCAGACTGCGAAATAACAGTTGGTTCAAGTGGTATGGGTGGTAGCAGCGGTGGAAGTGTATCGATAAGCATAAAAGGACCAGATTTAGATGTTTTAGAAGTGTTATCAAATCAAGCTGAGGAAAAATTGAAAGCAATTCCAAATTTTAGAAATGTACAAACTACCCTTAGTGATAGTAAAGAAGAAGTTCAATTTAAAATAGATAAAAGAAAAGCAGCATTGTATGGTGTTAATACTGTGGGTATTGGATCAACATTACGTACTGCAATTACTGGAACTGATGCAACCACTGTAACAATTGATGGTTATAGTATGGACATCAACTTAAAGCTAAAAGAAGATAGTATAAATAGTATAGAGGATGTAGGAAAAATAACTGTAACATCAGCAGGTGGAAAAGAAGTACCATTAAGCGCTTTTGCAGATATTCAAATCGCAAAAGGTGTTAAATCAATATCAAGAACAGATGGAGATTACTCTATAGCTGTTAGTGGTATAGCAGATGGAATGGATACTAATAAAGCAAACAATTTAGCAATGCAAGCAATAAAGCAATTAGATTTCCCTAAAGATTATGGATTAGATGTTGGTGGAGATGCAGAACAAATGAATGAAGCTATGTCAGGCCTTGTATCTGCTATGTTAATCTCTATAGTTCTTGTATATATGGTAATGGTAGCTCAGTTTGAATCATTTAGTAGACCATTTATTATAATGTTCAGCATACCATTTGCATTTATAGGAGTTGTACTAGCACTTGTAGTAAGTAGAATTTCATTAAATGTAATAGGAATGTTGGGGGCAATATTATTGATAGGTATGGTTGTTAATAATGGTATAGTATTAATTGATTATATTGAGCAGCTAAGAAAATCAGATATTGGAGGAAGTTTAGAACAAATAGTTGCAAAGGGATCTTCAACAAGATTAAGACCAGTTTTAATGACAGCATTAACTTCTATAATAGGTATGCTACCTTCAGCTTTTGCATTTGGCGAAGGTGGAGAAATGATGCAGCCACTTTCTGTTGTTGTTATTGGTGGACTTAGCGTATCAACATTGGTAACCTTAGTGCTTATACCAACAATATATATTATTTTTGATAATATAGAAACTTCAGTAAAGAAAAAACTTAGAAAAATATTCAATAAGGATTCAGATGATGAACCTAAGAATGATAAGAAGATGAAGTTTAATTTTAAGAATATATTGAAAAGTGGAAAAGAAAAAATAAAATCTAGATAAATTTATAGTAATGAGGGCGTACACTTTGTATAGTCTTCATTACTAATTGTATAAATAGTACATTTGGAGGTGTGAACGTGAAGAAAAACATTAATAAGTTGATAGCTATTGGAATTGGTTTAAGTGTAATAGTAGGAAATGTATCTCCTGCACTGGCAACTGAAACTATAAGAGATAGTAATATAAATATAATATCAGGGGCAGCAGAAAATAGTTTGAAAATCCTCACTTTAGAGAAGGCAATAGAAGCAGGTTTAAATAATGATGATCAAATGAAAATACTATCAAGTAAATCAAATTATTATAAGGATCTTCAAGATTATTATGATGAAGCTGATAATGAAAATGGAGAAGATCAAAATGATGTAAACATAAATTCTACTAAGCAGTCAAAAGAATTCAGAAAAGATGGAGTAGAATACGAAATAACTAATCTTTATAACAGTATAGTATTAGCTGAAAAGCAGGTTGAATATCAAAGAGAGATTGTTAATAATGAAGGAACAAAAACAAATAATATGAAATTAAAATACAATAAAGGTTTAATTGATTCTGTTTCTATGTCCAAGCAAGAAGCTTCTCTTAAGACTGAAAAAGATACTTTACAGGCTAAAATAAACTCACTTAATGATTTAAAAGAAAAATTAAAATTAGCTACAGGAATAAATGTAAATAACTATACATTTGATGATAGATTAAATTATGAAAAATTGAAACTAGATGGTGATCTTGAAAGTTATATTGATGATAAAATAAGCATTATTACTAAGTATGATAGAGAATTAGCTGATCTTCTAGAAGATGCTGTAGACGATATGAAAGATGATGATTTAGATGATTTAGAAATGCCAGATAAAGATAAATTTTATAATATTCCTAAAACAGATTCTGAAGGAAATGTTATAGGAAATGATTTTAATACAACAGAGTATAATACTGCTAGAGATAATGTATTGTCTGCATATAAGGGTTATTTAGATGCTAAAAAGGGAAGTGAATCTGCAAGTGCTGGAGTAAACATAAAAGAGAAAACATATAAGAATATGTTACGAAGTAATTACTCTAATATTCTAGCAATGGAAGATGGAATTGATCAATTAATAACTAATATTGAGATAGCTAATAAAAGCTTAGCGAATACAAAGCTACAATATCAATTGGGATTGATGACTATTAATGACTATAATACAGCTGTAACAGGGTATAGGCAGTTAGATATTAGTTTGAGACAGACATTAAATCAATATTATCAATTAAAAACAACATTTGAAAAACCTTGGTCAGTAAGCAGTTCAGATTCTGAGCAACAAAAAGATAATCAATAAATTCATAATAGCATCCTAAATTATTTAGGGCGCTATTTTTTCATGCTGATTTTTTGAACTTACAGTTTTTATATAAATAGATACACTTAAACAATCTTAATTAAAAGACTTAAAAATAAGTTTATGCAATTTTATTTAACTCAAATAAATGATTTTTAGTTCGATTTTGAAAGATATTCTTCAAGGTTTTAAATTGATTTTTGTAATGGATTTTTTCTTTTTACGTACCAATGAACAAATTCTATTCCTTCTGATTAACGGTATAGTCTTTATGTAAAATGCTTTTTTTACATAAAAGAATTTTATAATAAATCTCAAACCCTGTGGAGTTTGAGATTTATTTTTTGGATTTAAGACAGCTTTAAGAAAATAGAAGTTAATTTTTCAATGCAATATTATGCTTCTTCAAGATCATCATCAGGAAGAATTGATACTTTATTTAACAAGACTGATTTCGCATAATTTTTAAAATGATTGAATATATTAAATGCTAATTCAGTTAGTTCAATACGTAGAATTCTTCTATCTTTTTCATCAGTATATCTTTTAACAAGTCCATAAGATATAAGTTTATCTATAATTGGTGTCATATTTGATTTAGAAATATTTATAGTAGAAGCAATTTGAGACATTGGAGCTGAATTTATTTCATAAAGATAAATAATAACTTTTATATGTGAAGGTGGCAGCATAGGGCACTTTTCTATATATTCTTGAAATTGTTTTGGTGGCGCAGGAAAGTTTTTAGAAATTCATCACCATTCGTAACATTATTTCTAGATATTATTAAAAAATCAAATAAAGAATCTGCTAATGTTTTTAATACAATTTCATCCATAGTATATATCAAGGCTCCTATAACATACTTTAAATTTTAAAAATTCATTAATATTATTATAGACTATGAATAATTTATTAACAAGGACAAAAGTTATTGACTTAGAATAGTTATAAAATTATAATCAATTACATAATACACTTAAAAGAAGTATAGTATACAATATAAAAAATATATATATTCTGTTTAAGCTGATATTAAAGAAAAAGGTAAGAAGTGTAAACAATTGTATAACATAGTAAAAGTTATTAATTGGGTAGATTGGGGAGGAAAGTATGAAAAAATATTTGGCGTTATTTTTAGTAAGTATTACTGCATTTAGTTTGGTTGGATGTGGAAGTAAAGAAGTTCAACAAGAAGATAAGTCAGTAGCTGTATCAGTAAAAGCAGCTAAAAATGGAGAAATAAAAAATACAAATACTTTTATAGGAACGACAAAGATTAAAGATGAAACGGCTGTTTCAGTAGAAATAGGTGGAACCGTAGAATCGATAAAAGTTGAAGTTGGACAACAAGTACATAAAGGGGATGTTTTATTAACGATAAAAGGTGATGATGTAAGGGATGGAGTCAATACGGCTCGTGCAGCTGTTGAGTCAGCTAAGGCTAGTAGTGATAGTAACATAGAGCAAACCAAAATACAAATGGAATCAAGTTTAAAATCAGCACAACTAGCATATGATGAAGCAAAAAGAAATTATGATATACAGACTGAGCTTTATGAAGCAGATGTAATAAGCGAAGATACCTATAAACAAGCTGAAAAGGGATATAATCAGGCTAAAGATGCATTAGATAGTGCAATAAAGAGTTATGATGAATTACTTCCAAAAGTTGTAGAAGCAGGCCAAAAAGGAGTTGAACAAGCCCAAGCTAGTTATGATTCTGCAGCAAGAAATATAGATAAACTTACATTAACTGCACCAGTTGATGGGATTATAACTGCTAAAAATTGTAATGAAAATGAACTTATAAGTCAACAAGGAGCTGCATTTGTTATATCTAATCCTAATATATTACAGGTTGATTTAAAAATAACAGCTAATGACTTGGATAAATTTGCTGTTGGAAAAGAAGTTAAAGTTATAATTGGAGATGATGAAACTACTGGTACAGTTAAAACAGTTCCTACTACTGTTGATAATTCATCATCATTATATAATGTAGAGATACTTGTAGATAATGGAGAAGGCAAATTTAAAGCAGGAGTATCAGCTGAAGTTGAAGTTAGCATCGAAGAAGAATCTGGAGTAATTACAATTCCTAGAAAAGCAATTATCGAAGAAGATGATAAAAAATATGTATACATAGTTACAAAAGAAAATAAAGCAAGTAAAGTAGAAGTCCAAACAGGAATTGAAACAGCAGAAGAAATTGAAATTACAAGTGGAGTAAGTGATAGCGATACAATAGTCATTGGAGGAACATCACTTATTGATGATGGCAGCAAGTTATTCCCAGTAGTAAAGGAGGATTAACAGCATGAGTGTAACAAGAACTTCAGTAAAGCGTCCTCTTACTATAATAATGGTATTTTTAGTCGTTATGATGTTTGGTGGAATAGGATATATGAAAATGCCAGCTAACTTAATGCCAGATATAGAGATACCAGTAGTTCTGGTTATGACTACGTGGCCAGGTGCAGGACCAGAAGATATTGATGATCAAATATCAGAGCCAATTGAAAAGAGTCTTTCAGGTATATCTAAAGTAAAAACAACAGTATCACAGTCAAGTGAAGGTGTATCAATGGTTGTGGCGCAGTTTGATTATGGAACTGATGTAGATGAGAAACTTAATGATGTAAGAACTAAAATAGATGGAGTCAAAATGACTTTGCCGGATGATGTAGAATCACCAAGTATATTAAAAATGGACATGAATGCCCAAGCCATAGCACAAATTGTTGTAAATGGTGATGGAAGTACAGATGACATAATGAAATATGCTGAAGATACAGTACAAATTAAATTAGAATCTGTAGATGGGATAACATCTGCTGATATTAATGGTGGTGAAAAGACTCAAATTAATGTAACAGCAGATCCAGCAGTTCTTTCAAACTATGGTGTATCATTAGATACTATAAAAGGGCTTTTATCAGCAGCTAATAAAAGTTATCCATATGGATCTATAACTCAAGGTGAAGATAAAATTGTAATTAGAGGAGTAGATAAAATTGAGAATATAGAAGATATAAGGTCAATTCAAGTGCCTGTATCTGGAGGAGAAACAGTTAATCTAGATAAAATATGTGATGTGGAATATGGAGTTGTAGAAAAGACATCAGTATATAGATATAATGGCCAAGAAAGTTTGGTTATGGATATTCAAAAACAACAAGATTCAAATACAGTACAAGTCATGAAGAATGTAAATAAAATTGTTGAGCAGTTGAATTCAGAAAATCCACAATATAATTTAAAGATAGTAAATGATACAAGCGAGTATATTAGTACATCTATAAAAGATGTAATGAATAACCTGGTATTAAGTGCAGTGATAGCCTTCTTTGTAATATTACTTTTCTTAAAGAGTGGAAGGGCTTCATTTGTTGTTGCTGTATCAATACCAACGTCAATAGTGGGTGCTATAGCATTGCTTTATTTCACTGGTGAAACTTTAAATATGGTAACATTAAGTTCGCTTGTAATAGCAGTTGGCATGGTTGTTGATAATGCAACAGTTGTTATTGAAAACATATTTAAATATAGACAAAATGATGCTTTACCATTAGATGAAGCAGCAATTCAAGGAACACAAACAGTTTCTAATGCAGTTTTAGCTTCAACATTAACAACGGTAGCAATATTTTTACCGATCCTGTTTACAGAAGGCTTTACTAAGATAATGTTTGGATCATTAGCTAAAACTCTTATTTTTGCACTTACATTATCATTGATAGTTGCAATAACTCTTGTGCCTAGTATATTTGTTAAATTAAGTGGTGGGAAAAATGCTGCTAAAATGAAAGAGAAAGAATCTCCTATATTTGATAAGGTTAGTGAAATGTATAAAAAACTCATCACTGTTTCATTAAAGCATAAGACAGTAGTAGTACTTATAAGTATAGGAATGTTTATTGGTTCAATAATTTTAGGCTTTTCTGGCGCGATAGGTATGGATTTTATGTCTACAGGTGATGAGGGTATGTTAAGCATATCAATCACATTACCTGAAGGATTAGACTTAGAACCAAGTGATTATTATGTATCAATGGCTGAAGAAAAGATTGCAGATATACCAGAAATTGAAACGATGGTGACTTCATTTGGAACAGGCTCAGGGATGAGCTCGTTAATGAGTTCAGGTGCAAGTATAAATTTAGATTTAGTTTCATCTAAAGAAAGAGATAGATCAACTGATGAAATAGAACAAGAAGTAATTGAAAGATTAAAGGTAATTCCTGATTGCGAAATTAATGTAAGTCAGAGCAGTAGTATGTCTATGGGAGGATCTGGTGAAGTTCAAGTTGATATAAAGGGACCTGATTTAGACGTATTAGAAGAAATAGCTAATCAGGCGAAGGCTAATGTGGAAAAGATCCAAGGATTCAGAAATGTAGAAACATCATTATCAGATGCAAATCAAGAAGCACAATTTAAAATAGATAAAAGAAAAGCAACATTATATGGAATAAATACAGCATCAGTAGCATCAACGTTACGTACAGCAATAAGTGGCTCAGATACAAGTACAGTAACAATAGACGGATATGATTATAATGTTAACTTAAAATTTAAAGATTCAAGTATAGATAGCGTAGATGATATAGGACAGATAAAAATAAAATCAGCAACAGGACAAGAGTTTCCTTTAAGTGCTTTTGCAGATATCAAAATGTCAGAAGGATTAAAATCAGTTTCAAGAACAGATGGCGACTATTCAATATCAATTACAGCAAAAGCAGATGGGTTAGATACCAATTCTGCATCAGCCAAAGCAGTTGCAGCAGTTAATCAAGTTGATATGCCTAGAGACTATGGAATAGATGTTGGTGGTACAGCTGAAATGATGAATGAATCTATGAGTGGGCTTGTATTTTCAATGATAATAGCATTAATTCTGGTATATATGGTAATGGTAGCTCAATTTGAATCATTTAATAAACCGTTCATAATAATGTTTAGTATACCATTTGCATTTGTTGGAGTAGTTCTTGCATTGGTAATTTCAAGAACTACATTAAATGTAGTAGGTATGCTTGGTGCCATATTACTTGTTGGTATAGTTGTTAATAATGGTATAGTTTTAATAGACTATATTGGACAGCTTAGAGAATCAGAATTTGATGGTACATTAGAAGAGCTTGTCGCTAAGGGATCAGCAGCAAGGCTTAGACCAGTATTGATGACAACATTGACAACTATAGTTGGCATGATTCCAAGTGCATTAGCATTTGGTGAAGGTGGAGCTATGATGCAGCCACTTGCGATAGTAATTATTGGAGGACTTACTGTATCAACATTAGTAACATTAGTTCTAATACCGACTTTATATTTGATATTTGATAGAATTGAAAATTCATTTAAGAAAAAATTAAGAAAAATATTAAAAAAAGACTCTAATGATTCAGATTATAATGACAATAATAAATTAAAAAATAGTTTTAAAAATATAATAAAAAATGGAAAAGAAAAATTAAAAAAATAAATATATTTGTTTATGGTAATGAAGACATGCAATTTGCAGAGTCTTCATTACTAATATCTAATAATATAGTTAGAGGTATGAAAGTTAAGAAAAGCATTATTAAGTAAGTTCTTAAATCGTTAATAATATGTTAATAATATATATTATAGACAAAGCTAATTTGTATGGTAAAATATATAAAAGGGTGTAAAATAAGAGAATAAAATGGTGGAATTATATAGATTAACTTAAAAAAATATTAAGATTTAAAGCATTAGAGCTTAAGCGAATTTATTAGTTGATTATAAAGAATGAGTTATTAAATGAATGAATTTATAGTAATGAAGAGGTACATTTTGTATAGTCTTCATTGCTAATTGTATAAATAATACATTTGGAGGTATGAAAGTGAAGAAAAACATTAATAAATTAATAGCTATTGGAATTGGTTTAAGTGTAATAGTAGGAAATGTATCTCCTGTACTGGCAACTGAAACTATAAGAGATAGTAAGATAAACACAATATCAGGGGCTTCAGAAAATAGTTTGAAAATCCTCACTTTAGATAAAGCGATAGAAGCAGGCCTAAATAATGATGATCAAATGAAAATATTATCAAGCAATTTAAATTATTATAAAGATTTGCAGGATTATTATGATGAAGCTGATAATGATAATGGAGAAGACCAAAATGATGTAAATATAGATTCTGCTAAGCAATCAAAAGAATTTAGAAAAGATGCAGTAGAGTATGAAATAACTAATCTTTATAACAGTATAGTATTAGCTGAAAAGCAGGTTGAATATCAAAGAGAGATTGTTAATAATGAAGAAACAAAAACAAGTAATATGAAATTAAAATATAATAAAGGTTTAATTGATTCTGTTTCTATGTCCAAGCAAGAAGCTTCTCTTAAGACTGAAAAAGATACCTTACAGGCTAAAATAAACTCACTTAATGATTTAAAAGAAAAATTAAAATTAGCTACAGGAATAAATGTAAATAACTATACATTTGATGATAGATTAAATTATGAAAAATTGAAACTAGATGGTGATCTTGAAAGTTATATTGATGATAAAATAAGCATTATTACTAAGTATGATAGAGAATTAGCTGATCTTCTAGAAGATGCTGTAGACGATATGAAAGATGATGATTTAGATGATTTAGAAATGCCAGATAAAGATAAATTTTATAATATTCCTAAAACAGATTCCGATGGAAATGTTATAGGATATGATCTTAATGAAGAAGCATATAATACTGCTAAAAATGGAGCATTAGCTGCATATAAAGGCTATTTAGAGGCTAAAAAGGGTAGTGAATCTGCAAGTGCTGGAGTAAACATAAAAGAGAAAACATATAAAAATATGTTACGAAGTAATTACTCTAATATTCTAGCAATGGAAGATGGAATTGATCAATTAATAACTAATATTGATATAGCTAATAAAAGCTTAGCGAATACAAAGCTACAATATCAATTAGGATTGATGACTACTAATGACTATAATACAGCTGCAACAGGGTATAGACAATTAGATATTAGTTTGAGACAGACATTAAATCAATATTATCAATTGAAGATAGTATTTGAAAAACCTTGGGCAGTAAGCAGTTCATCTTCTGCTGGACAATAATACAAATTTAATGAATTTTAAATTGCATCCTAAATAACTTAGGATGCAATTTTTATAGATAAATTCTTAAATTATTATTAATCACATAATTAAAAGCACTTTAATATTATATATTATAGACAAAACTAATTTATATGATAAAATATATAAAAGGGTGTGAAATAAGAAATAGAAAGGTGGAATTATATAGGGATAGTTTTAAAAAGCATCTATATTTAAAGCGCCAGAACTTCGAAAGAAGTTGACGAGGTTGGGGAGTTATCGAAACTTCGGCGGGTGCCCCACGGTATTAAGCACTACCGTTAACGGCTGGCAAACCTTTAAAGTGATTTAAAGAACAAATCCAGTCTGGTGTTAAAACCTTCTAAAGTTTAAGGCTTTTAGGTACTAGGACTATTATGCCCTTTTTTTATTTAATATGATTATTAATTGTAAAGTAATTTGCAATGATATTTTAATATTTTGGTATTACTAGTATAAAGTTTTAAGACTTAGATAAAATTATGAATAAAGAAGCCTAGCTAGATATGTTTGTTAGGAAAAAGGAACTTTTTAAACACTTGAATTTTTAACACTTGTTCCTTAGTAAGCTAATGAACAAGTAATTCGTATGTTTAAAATGCATTCTTAATTTGTGAAATAAGGAAGGAAGAATTTAATATGTGCGGAATAGTTGGATATTTAGGAAGTGGAAAGGCAACATCATTTTTAATAAATGGATTATCAAAATTAGAATACAGAGGATATGACTCTGCAGGTGTTGCTGTATTTAATAAAGATCATTTAGAGGTAAGAAAATTTAAAGGAAGATTATCTAATTTAGCAGATAATATAAAGGAAAATCCAGTTGAGGGATGTATAGGTATAGGTCATACAAGATGGGCAACTCATGGTGCACCATCAGATGCAAACTCTCATCCTCATTTAAATAGCAAAGAAACAATAGCTGTAGTTCAAAATGGTATCATTGAAAACTATTTAGCATTAAGAACTTGGCTAAAAGGAGAAGGATATACTTTTAAATCAGAAACTGATACAGAAGTAATCCCTAACTTAATTGATTATTATTATGAAGGAGATTTATTTGAAGCTGTAACTAAAGCACTTAAAAGACTTGAAGGAAGCTATGCTTTAGGAATAATCTGCAAAGATGAACCTGATAAATTAATAGCAGTAAGAAAAGAATGTCCATTAATAGTTGGGTTAGGTAAAGGAGAATCCTTTATAGCATCAGATATACCTGCTGTATTAAGCTATACTAGAGATGTTTATCTTTTAGAGGATTTCGAAATAGCTGTAATAGATAAGAATGGTGTTAAGCTTGTAGATACAGAAGGAAATGAAATTAAAAAAGATATATATCATGTTACATGGAGTGAAGATGCAGCTGAAAAAGGTGGATTTGAAGACTTCATGTTAAAAGAAATTCATGAACAGCCAAGAGCTATAAGAGATACTTTAGCAGGAAGAGTATCTATGGGGAATGAAATCTTACTTGATGAATTAAAAATAACTAAGGAAGATTTATTAAATACTGATAGAGTATTTATAGTGGCTTGTGGTACTGCATATCATGCTGGACTTGTAGGAAAAAATTTAATTGAATCACTTGCAAGAATACCTGTAGAAGTTGATATTGCCTCAGAATTTAGATATAGAAATCCATTAGTTACAGAAAAATCTTTAGTAATTGTAATAAGCCAGTCTGGAGAAACAGCAGATACATTAGCTGCTATGAGAAACTGCAAAAATATTGGCGCTACAATAATTGCACTTACTAATGTTGTTGGAAGTTCAGTATCAAGAGAAGCTGATCATGTATTATACACATTAGCTGGACCAGAAATATCTGTTGCTTCAACAAAGGCATACACTACTCAAATAATTGGTATGTATATGATGGCAATGACATTTGCTAAAATATTAGGTAGAGTTAAGAGTGAAAGAATAAATAAGTTAAAAGAAGAATTACTAAACTTACCTGAAAAGGTAGAATTAGTATTAGAAGATAAAGATAAGATAAAAGATATAGCTAAGAATTTATATGAAGAAAAAGATATGTTTTATTTAGGAAGAGGTCTTGATTATGCATTAGCACTTGAAGGATCACTTAAGCTAAAAGAAATATCATATATTCATTCTGAAGCATACGCGGGTGGAGAATTAAAGCATGGCCCAATAGCTTTAATAGAAGAAGGCACTAAGGTAGTAACATTATTAACTCAAGAAGCTTTAAAAGAAAAAATGATAAGCAATATTGTTGAAATTAAAGCTAGAGGAGCTAAAGTAGTAGGAGTTTGCTATGAAGGAACTAAAGGTGTGGAAGAAGTTCTAGATGAAGTTATTTATATTCCAAGAACTATAGATATATTTGCACCAGTGCTTGGAGTTGCAGTTCTTCAATTATTATCTTACTATATCGCTAAATTTAAAGGCTGCGATATTGATAAACCTCGTAATCTAGCCAAAAGCGTTACAGTAGAATAAAGATAAATAATAAATTTGTTTAAAAATAAGTATGTATAAATATATAAGACATAGAGTAGTACAGAATATATCTGATACTCTATGTCTTATTTTTTATATAGTTAAAGGAAGTGAATCAAAAATGAATTTAAAGCTGTGTATTAATTATAGCTAATAAAATATAAGACTCATCATTGTTATATATGTTATAAAACATAACAAGTATTATAAGTATAATTTTTATTTGAAAACTTGAAAATAAAATTCGGTTATTATTGACAAAATATAATTATAATGCATATAATAAATATATGAATAGATATTCATATATTCAAATGAAAAGAGTGATAGATATGAATGATAATATAGAAGTTTGTAATTGTACTATAATCCATGAAGATATAGTAAGTAAAGTTAAGAAATCTATACCAGAGGAAGAAACTCTTTATGATTTAGCTGATTTATTTAAAGTTCTTGGAGATTCAACAAGAATAAAAATATTATGTGCACTATTTGAAGCAGAAATGTGTGTTTGTGATATAGCAGCTCTTTTGGGAATGACTCAATCAGCTATTTCACATCAATTAAGAGTTTTAAAACAAGCGAGATTAGTAAAATATAAAAAAGAAGGTAAAGTAGTTTACTACTCACTAGATGATGAACATGTTAAAAGTATTTTTGATCAAGGTCTGATTCATATATCAGAAAGAAATTAGTATTAAATTTGGGGGTGAAAGAATTATGGCAAGTAATATAAAAACAGTAAATAGTCCTATTAATGCTAAATTGAGAAATAAAAATGACCAGACACCAGTAAAAAAAGAATTTATTTTAGAAGGCCTTGGATGTGCACACTGTGCATCTAAAATAGAAGAAAAGGTAAATGGATTAGATGGAATTCATTATGCTAATGTAAATTTTATGACAAAAACTTTAACATTAGAAATAAAAGAAGTTAATAAAGTAGAAGACTTGATAAAATCTGTGATTAATGTTGTTACCAATATTGAGAGTAAGGTAAAGGTTAGGGAAAAGATTAATGATAAGATATTAAAAAAAGAGATTTTACTTGAAGGATTATGCTGCGGTAACTGTGCAGCAAAAATTGAAAGAGAGTCAAATAATATAGATGGAGTAAAATCTGCCATAGTAGACTTTATATCAACAAAACTAATCATGGAGATAGAAGATTCTTCAAAACAAAGTGATATTATTGATGAGGTTAAGGATATAGTTAAAAGGATTGAACCAGATGTCAATGTAGTTGTTATTGATAGTAAAGATAGTCAATCAAAAAGTAAAAATGAAGAAGTTGAAGAGGAAAATAATAAAGAAGAGATTATTAGATTAATTATAGGTGCTTTGATTTTTGGAATAGCAACTGTAATGAAATTTTCTAATTCAATAGAATTAGTATTGTATTTAATAAGTTATGTCCTTGTAGGTGGAGAGGTAGTTTTAGGTGCTTTACGAAATATACGCAGAGGTCAAGTGTTTGATGAAAACTTCTTAATGGGTATAGCAACTATTGGTGCTTTTGCTATAGGTGAATATCCAGAAGGTGTAGCAGTTATGCTTTTCTATCAAGTAGGAGAGATGTTTCAAGATATGGCTGTTAATCGTTCTAGAAAATCTATTTCAGCTCTTATGGATATCAGACCAGACTTTGCTAACTTAAAGATAAATGGTGACATTAAAAAAGTAGATCCAGAAGAAGTCAGCATTGGAGATATTATAGTAGTAAAGCCAGGTGAAAAGGTACCATTAGATGGTAAGGTGATTGAGGGAAGTTCCATGGTAGATACTGCTGCATTAACTGGTGAAAGTGTTCCTAGAGAAGTAGGAAGAGGAGATAGTATTTTAAGTGGAGTTATTAATAAAAATGGACTTTTAACTATAGAAGTTGAAAAAGAATTTGGAGATTCTACTGTTGCAAAAATATTAGACTTAGTCCAAAATGCAAGCAGCAAAAAAGCTCCAACAGAGAATTTTATAACAAAATTTGCTAGATATTATACACCAACTGTTGTTTTTGCAGCATTAGCATTAGCTATAATTCCACCACTTTTCATAGAAGGTGCAACATTTTCAGATTGGGTTTACAGGGCATTATCATTTTTAGTTGTATCATGTCCATGTGCTTTAGTTGTATCTATACCTCTTGGATTCTTTGGAGGAATAGGAGGAGCATCAAAGAATGGAATACTTGTTAAAGGTGGCAATTATCTTGAAGCATTAAATGATGTTGAGATGGTTGTGTTCGATAAAACTGGAACACTTACAAAAGGTATATTTAAAGTAACAGAAATAAATTCAGAAAATAATATTTCAAAAGATGAACTTATAGCTTATGCAGCTTATGCAGAAAATTACTCTAATCATCCAATAGGAGCTTCAATATTAAAGGCTTATGGTAAAGAAATAGATAAATATAAAATTGAGAATTATGAAGAAATATCAGGTCATGGTGTTAAGGTTATTATTGATGGTAAAGAGGTGCTTGCTGGTAACTATAAATTAATGAATAGAGAAAATATACCTTATAAACAAGTGGAAACAATAGGTACTTTAGTTCATGTTGCAATAGATAAAAAATATGCAGGTTATATAGTTATTTCAGATGAATTAAAAGAAGATTCAGCAAAGGCAATAAAGGATTTAAAAGCTATAGGTGTTAAGAAAACAGTAATGCTTACAGGTGATAATGAAAAAGTTGGAAGTAAAATTGCTAAGGAATTAAGATTAGATGAAGTTTATGCTGAATTATTACCAGATCAAAAAGTTGAAAAATTAGAATTATTATTTAAAGAAAAATCACCTAAAGGCAAGATTGTATTTGTAGGAGATGGAATTAATGATGCTCCAGTTTTAGCTAGAGCAGATATAGGAATAGCAATGGGCGGTGTTGGTTCAGATGCTGCAATTGAAGCTGCTGATGTAGTTATAATGACAGATGAGCCTTCAAAAATTGCCTCTGCTATAAAAATAGCAAAGAAAACAAGAAGTATAGTAATGCAAAATATAGTTTTTGCTTTAGGTGTAAAGATTATAATATTAGGACTTGTAGCAATTGGAATGGGGACTATGTGGGAAGCTGTATTTGGAGATGTTGGAGTAGCGCTTCTTGCAGTTTTAAATGCTATGAGAGCTATGAAAGTAGAAAATATGTAAATTTATTAATTTTAAGTGTAGCCATAATATTATGGCTACACTTTTTAGTAAGTTAAAGATTAGAATGTACGCATTTATAATAATGAGTATACTATAAAATTATATATGGATTATAGTTCAGTTACAGTTATAAGCTTTTTAAATTTCATTAAATAATGATAATAAAATTAGATTTTAAGAAGTATTTAAGATTAATAATATATAATTATAATATTATATTTAGTATACTTATTAGTATAGGAATAGTAGATGGATTTAATGGAGGGAAATTTATTAATGAATAAAAAACAAATAATAGGACTAGTTGTGGCAGGTGCAGTGTTTGCCTTTGTTGGAGCAATAAGTGTATTTACAAATACATTAGCTAATAGCATTGCTAGTAAAAATGAAGCTAAGGAATCAATAGAATCTATGCTTACTACTAATGATGTGTCTTTGCCATCAGAAGATTTTGTTGGGGTAGTAGATGTAGAAGGAACTATAATGAATACATCAGAATCACAAGGATTATTTTCAACTCCTGCTTCATATAATCATGAACGTACATTAAATTATATTGATTCTATGATTGATGCGCCAAATAATAAAGGAATTATTTTATATGTAAATAGCCCGGGTGGTGGAGTTTACGAAAGTGATGAACTTTATCTTAAATTAAAAGAATATAAAGAAGAAACAGGACGACCTATATGGACTTACATGGGATCACGAGCTTGCTCAGGTGGATATTATATATCTATGGCATCTGATAAAATATATGCCAATAGGAATACGTGGACAGGATCTATTGGTGTCATAATGTCATTGACTAATGTTAAGGGATTATATGATAAGCTTGGAATTCAAGAAATAGATATAACAAGTGGTCCTAATAAGGCTATTGGATCAAGTGGGTTGGAGATGACAGATGAACAACGCAAAATACTTCAAGGTATGGTTGATGAGTCTTATGAACAATTTACTAGTATTGTGGCAGAAGGAAGAAACATGGATATAAATACAGTTAAGCCTATTGCTGATGGAAGAATTTACACTGCAAAGCAAGCTTTAAATCTAGGTTTAATTGATAATATCGATACTTATGAAAATATGAAAAAGGCTATGATGGATGCTATAGGTGAAGATATAACAATATATACTCCAGAACAACAAGAAAATATTTTTGCATCACTTTTCTCAAAAGTTGGAGATTTAAAATCTAAGTCAGATGCACAAGTAATATCTGAATATTTGGAAAAACAGGGTAATGGAGGATTGATGTACTATGCTAAACCAGAATAATGAGAATACATTATATGCTGGCTTTTTTGTAAGATTAGCAGCATATATCATTGACTGCATACTTGTTGGTCTAGCTTTATTAGTAATAAAGATACCCTACTTTTTTATATCTATAATAAATCCAGATATATTTATTGGTAAACCAATATTATTTAAATTTTCAGCAGTTGATATAATATTGTATTTGCTATCATTAGTATATTTTGTTTTAATGACTTATTTTTATGGAGCCACTTTAGGAAAAAAGGCTTTAAAAATTAAGGTTATAAAACAAAATAGAGAAAAACTATCTTTAGTCGATGTGATTTATCGTGAAAGTATTGGTAGATATTTAAGTGGGTTAATAATCTTTATAGGGTATATAATGATTGCTGTTGATTCAAAAAAGCGTGGGTTGCATGATATACTATGTGATACTTTTGTTATATATAATTTTGATAATGAATTAAATATAAATAATGTATGTGGAAATTTAGAAGTTCAACAAACAGAAATAAAACCAGAACTAGCATCAGAAGAACTACTGAATTCAGATAACAATGATGAATGGAAGCCTAGTGAAGAAAAACAAAAAGAAAATGAAGAATAAATTCAAAAACATTCAAATCATATATGATTTGGATGTTTTTTTGTTTCATAAATTTTTATTGATTATACAAGAAAATAAAAAATAAAAAAGTTATATAATAAATGTACAAAAAAAAAGAGAAATGTACAAAAGTAGGTTTGAAAAACTTGATAAAATAAATATAAATCAACGCAAGCGTTTTCATTAAAGAATATAATAACCTAAATATAAAATTATATGAATAGGAGATATGAATATGGTAGAAAAGAATTTGAATGAAATCTTAGAAAAGAAATTTTCAAAAACTATTAAAGAAGCTACTAACGAAGAAATTTATTCAGCATTATTACAATTAACAAAATCAACTGAAAAAGCAAAGGGAACAAATAAAGGAAAAAAGAAATTATATTACATTTCAGCAGAATTCCTAATAGGTAAATTATTATCTAATAATCTAATTAACTTAGGTCTTTATGATGAAGTGAAAAAAGTATTAGATGAAAATGGTAAGGACTTAACTGAAGTTGAAGAAATGGAATTAGAACCTTCTCTAGGAAATGGTGGATTAGGAAGACTTGCAGCATGTTTCTTAGATTCCATTGCAACATTAGGTTTAAATGGAGATGGGGTAGGCCTTAATTATCATTTTGGACTATTTGAACAAAAATTTGTAGATAATAAACAAAAAGCAGTTAAAAATCCATGGCTTACAGATGAAAGCTGGTTAAATAAAACAGATATTAAATTTGAAGTTCCATTTGGTGGATTCAAAGTTAAATCAACTCTTTATGATATTGATGTAACAGGATATGACAAGCCTTGTAACAAATTAAGATTATTTGATATTGATACAGTAGATGAATCTTTGGTTACAGAAGGAATTGATTTTGATAAGACTGATATTGAAAAGAACTTAACGTTATTCTTATATCCAGATGATAGTGATGATGCTGGAAGAATACTAAGAGTTTATCAACAATACTTCATGGTAAGTAATGCTGCTCAATTAATTTTATTTGAGGCAGAAGAAAATGGATATGATCTTCATAAATTACATGAACACGTAGCAGTACAAATCAATGATACACATCCATCAATGGTTATTCCTGAATTAATAAGATTATTAGGTGAAAAAGGAATTGGAATGGATGAAGCTATTGAAATAGTTACTAAAACTTGTGCTTATACTAACCATACAATATTAGCAGAAGCTTTAGAAAAATGGCCAATAGATTATTTAGAAAAAGCAGTTCCACAATTAATGCCAATAATAAGAGAATTAGATAATAAAGTTAAAGCTAAATATAATGATGAAAAAGTATATATTATAGATAATGAAAGAAGAGTTCATATGGCTCATATGGATATTCACTATGGATACAGCGTAAATGGTGTTGCTGCTCTTCATACAGATATATTAAAAGAAGAAGAATTAAAACCATTCTATGATATATATCCAGAAAAATTCAATAATAAGACTAATGGTATAACATTCAGAAGATGGTTATTACATTGTAATAATGAATTAGCTGACTATATTACTGAACTTATTGGTGATGGATACAAAAAAGATGCAGATAAATTAGAAGAATTAGCTAAGTTTGTGGATAATAAAGATGTATTAAATAAACTTGGTGAAATTAAAAAACATAATAAAATTGAACTAAAGAATTATTTAAATAAAACTCAAGGTTTAGAAATAAATGAAAACTCTATATTTGATATCCAAATTAAGAGACTTCATGAGTACAAGAGACAACAAATGAATGTCTTATACATCATAAATAAATATTTAGAGATAAAGAGTGGTAAGGTACCAACTACTCCAATCACAATGATATTTGGAGCAAAGGCTGCACCGGCTTATATAATTGCACAAGATATTATTCATACAATACTTTGCTTACAAGAGATAATTAATAATGATTCTGAAGTTAATAAGTACTTAAATGTAGTTATGGTTGAAAACTATAATGTAACTAAGGCATCTAAATTAATACCAGCTTGTGATATATCAGAACAAATTTCACTTGCATCTAAAGAAGCATCAGGTACTGGTAATATGAAGTTTATGTTAAATGGTGCATTAACACTTGGAACAGAAGATGGAGCAAATGTTGAAATACATCAATTAGTTGGAGATGAAAATATATATATCTTTGGTGAATCTCCAGAATCAGTAATAGAACACTATAAGAAAGCTGATTATGTTTCTAAAAAATTCTATGAAAAATCTGAAATTAAGAAATTAGTAGATTTTATAGTAAGCGATGAAATGATTAAAGTTGGAGATAAAGAAAACTTAACAAGACTTCATCAAGAATTAATAAATAAAGACTGGTTTATGACATTACTTGATGTTGAAGACTATATTAGAGTTAAAGATATTGCGTTTAAAGATTATGAAGATAGAGAAACTTGGAATAAGAAAGTATTAATAAATATTAGTAAGGCTGGATTCTTCTCTTCAGATAGAACAATTGCACAATATAATGAAGATATTTGGCATCTATAAGATGAAATAATGAAGATGAACTAAATAGGTTAAATTCTATTTAGTTCATTTTATTTTATTATTGACAGTAGCATCGGAGTATAATATTATCTAATTATATAGATTTCAAAGAAAAGGATGTTGTTTTGTGAGTGTCTAGTATCAATTTATAGTAACTTAATAATTAATTCAAAATAGGTATTTTTCTACCTTTATTTGTTGTTGAATTAATTAACTATAATTTATGATACTACGAGTTTACGAAATTTACTTCTAAGGATATTACTATCCTTTAATAATTATGAAGTTTTTAAACTGTGGAAGTATCCACAGTTTTTTTGTGCTTATAACACAATTTGTGGAAAAGTATGAAACTTAAATATAATTTTGTGGATAAGCTTTTAAAAATATGAAATCTATATGGATTTTCGTAGACTTGAATACTATAGAGAAAGTCGGAGAAAAAATGAATAATAAAAGTTTAGAAAAATTACATTATAATGAATTAAAAGAAATAGTTAAATCTTATTGCAAAAGTGGACTTGGAAAGAAGTTAATAGATAAACTTACTCCAAGTAATAATATAAAACAGATACAAGGGATGTTAGATGAAACATCAGAAGGCAGAAGACTTATAGATGCAGGCTATAATATACCTCTTGAAGGAATTTTTGATATAAGCACACTATTAGATAAATTAGAAAAAGGCGGTGTTCTTGAACCTTCGGAATTAACAACTATAAATGATTTTTTAAGAGGATGTAGAAAAATAAAATTATTTATTAAAGACAAGGAAGGATATGCAAAGACTTTAAGCTTGTATGGTGAGAATATAACAGAATTAAATTATATTGAAGAAGAAATAAATTTATGTATAAGTGGAAGTATGGTTGATTCAAATGCAAGCAAAGAATTGAAGAGGATAAGAAAACAAATTAGTATTTGTGAAGAAAGGATTAAAGATAAATTAGAAAAGTTTATTAAAAATCCAAACAATAAAGAATATCTTCAAGAGAATTTTATAAGTCAAAGGAATGGAAGATATACTGTTCCCATAAAATCTTCATATAAAAATCATGTACAAGGAACTATAGTTGAAACATCTTCTAAGGGAAATACAATTTTTATTGAACCGTCTGTAATAGGAAAATATACTACAGAATTAAATAGTTTAAAAGCAGACGAAAGTATAGAAGAATATAAAATATTATCAACTATCAGTGAAATGATATATGAAAGAAGCAAGGAGCTTAAAGTCAATATAGAAGTAATAGCTGAGTATGATATGATTCTGGCAAAGGCTAAATATAGCAAAGAAATAAATGGTATAGCACCAGCAATAAATAATTATGGTTATATAAATATAAAGGATGCTAAATATCCATTAATAAAAAATCCTGTTCCATTGGATTTTAAAATTGGAGAAGATTTTAGAACTTTAGTTATAACTGGTCCAAATGCTGGTGGAAAAACTGTTGTATTAAAGACAATAGGACTTTTAACTCTTGCAGTCCAAAGTGGATTTCATATAGGAGCTTCCCATAATAGTGAATTATCTATATTTGATAAGATATTCGTTGATATAGGAGATAATCAAAGTATTGAAAATTCTTTAAGCACATTTTCATCCCATATAAAGAATATTTCTGAAATATTAAAAGAAAGCAACAAAAGTACACTATTATTATTTGATGAAATAGGCAGCGGAACAGAGCCAAATGAAGGGGCAGCACTTGCTATTGCTATTTTAGAAGAATTTTATCACAAGGGATGTATAACAGTTGCAACCACTCACTATGGAGAGATAAAAAATTTCTCGCAGAATCATCCTGATTTTGAGAATGCTGCAATGGAATTTAAGAAGGATACATTAGAACCCCTTTATAAGCTTTCTATTGGAAAAAGTGGAAATAGTAATGCTTTATATATATCAAGAAAAATGGGAATTAACGAAAATATAATTCAAAGAAGTAAGGAATATATAGAAAAGAAAAATTATAATTACTCATCTATAGATAGCACTAAAATTAATAAGAAAAAGATAGATGAGGCTGAGGATGAAAAACAATATGAATACAGTGTTGGAGATAAAGTTTTATTACTAGACAAAAATATAAGTGCAATAGTTTATAAAGGGATAGATCAATTTAATAACATTGTCGTTTTATTGAATAAAGAGTTTATAGAAGTTAATTACAAGAGGATTAAATTGGAAATAAAAGCTGAAGAATTATATCCGGAAGGATATGATTTAAATCAATTATTTATGAGTTTTAAGGAAAGGAAACTGGAAAGAGATATAGAACGAGGATCTAAAAAAGCTCTTAAGAAGATAAGAAAAGAAGCTATGAAAAATAAAAGCTAGTTTTTATAACTTTATTTATAAGATCTTAATATTAATGATTTGATAAAGATGGAAATTTTTCAAATGGTTCGGGAACTGGTAATGAAGTTGCAACAGAAAGATATATGGCTAGAAGATTTATTATAGATTCACTAAAATATTGGGTTAATGAATACCATGTTGATGGATTTAGATTTGACTTAATGGGTGTGTATGATATTTATACAGTAAAAAAGATAAGAAGTGAACTAGATAAAATTGATCCATCAATAATAATGTATGGTGAAGGATGGAGTGGAGGAACAACACAATTGGTTCCAGAAAATAGTGCATTAAAGGCTAATGGTCCTAAATTTGGAAAATCACAAGTAGCAATGTTTAGTGATGATTTAAGAGATGGACTTAAAGGACATGTATTTACAGAGAATGCGCCTGGTTATATTAATGGTAAGGAAGATTTAGAGGATACAATTAAATTTGGTATAGTTGCATCAACTCAGCATGATGGAATAGATTATTCTAAAGTAAACTATTCAAAAGAGGCATGGGCTAATGAACCATATCAAACAATTAATTATGTAACATCTCATGATAATCATATGTTATGGGATAGATTACAGTTAAGTGCGCCGGATGCAAGTGAATCAGACCGCTTAGCTATGAATAGATTAGCAGCAACAATAGTATGGACATCTCAAGGAATTCCATTCATGCAAGCAGGAGAAGAATTTGCTAGAACTAAACGTGATGAGAATGGTAACTTGGAAGGGAATAGTTATAAGTCTCCAGATTCAGTTAATGAACTTGATTGGAATAGAATTCGTGAATATAAAGATCTATATGAATATTATGTAGGATTAATAAAACTTAGAAGTTCTCATAAGGCATTTAGAATGGATACTACAAAACAAATTCAGGATAATCTTACTTTCTTAGAGAATGGCAAAGATTTTAAAGGAGATAATGTTGTAGCATATGTTTTAAATGGGAAAAATATAGGCGACTCTTGGAATAAAATAGCTGTAATGTTTAATTCAACTGATAAAGCGGTTGAAGTCCAATTATCATCTGAAGATTGGACAGTAGTAGTAGATGGTAACAAGGCAGGGGTAGAAACATTAGGAAAAGTTGAAGGTTCAAAAGTTATATTACCAGCTAAGAGTTCATATGTACTTGTAGATACAGAAAGTTATAATGAGTCTAATAATTAAAAATATTATTTTCTAAGAAAAGCTTTGAAGAGTTTACTCTTCAAAGCTTTGTTTTATAGAAATAATTATCCAAAGTTAGTGTTTCTATATTTAGATGGGGACATTCCAGTAAAAGATTTAAAAACTTTGTAAAAATGACTTTGATCATGAAATCCAAGAGTTAAGGCTATTTCTAATATGCTTTCATTAGTAGTAAGAAGTAAAACTTTAGCTCTTTCTATTCTTATTTTTTTAGCATAATTCATGATGGTTATGCCCATATGCTTTTTAAAGCAGTCAGATATATATCCTTGTGAAAGATTTAGGTCTTGTGACAGTTTTTCTAGAGAAACATGACTTTCGATATTTAAATGAAGATGTTTTAAAATCCTATTGATTACAAAGTTATCTGTTACTTCTATATCATTTATTAAAAGGTTTATATATGTGTCTATCATCTGAATCTCTAGTTGTTGTAAATCTTCCAATGTCTTTTTTGTAGGAATTAAATCATAAAACTTATTATATATTGGATGAAGATATTTCTTTAAAACACCATTTTTAACAACTTCAGTTGTATAGATTGCATTCCAAATGATTAAATCATTTTTTTTATCTTGAATTGAAATCTCATCAATTTTTTCACCTATATGTTTATTTCTTATTATTTCAAGTATTTCAGGTTTAGCTCTTAAACCTATAAGAAATGTTATTCTGTTATTAAAAATATTATTATCAGATTTAAAAGATTCACTCATAGTACTGCCTCCTGAAATATTAAAATATAAATTAATGTATAAACTAAGATTATGTATATACATATTATATTAAATATATACAATTTTAATCAATAGTATTTGCTATAATAACAATATAATTTGAAATGTAAGAATTAAGGTATAGTAACTTTTCTTACCCGGGGATGTTATAGGTACTAGCCACCAAAGTAAAGAGAATTTCTGGAGGCGATTTTTAAATGAATAAATATGGAATATATCATGTAACAGAGGCACCTTATTGCTATGCTAAAGATTGTAATAAATTGACTTTAAGGGTTAGAACAGCAGCAAAAGATATAGAAGAATGTACCGTCTTTTATAAAGATAAATATTTTGAAAGCTCACCATATGAAAATAAAAGTATGGATGTTGTAGCTACATCGGAATTATTTGATTTTTTTCAATGCGATATTAATACAGATAGAAATAGATATGAGTATTACTTTAAATTAATAGATACAGATAAAAAAGAATACTATCTAACAGAAAGAGGCGTTTCAGAAGGAAATAGCTATCCTTTCATTTTTCCTTATATAGCTCATGAAGATGTATATGAAGAAGTAGAATGGATGCAGGAGAGCATTGTTTATCAGATATTTCCTGAGAGATTTTGCAATGGGGATTCAAGTATCAATCCAGAATATGTAATGCCTTGGGGGGAAGAAAAAAATCTATCATATCATTCTAGATATGGTGGTGATCTTAAGGGAATAATAGATAAGTTAGAATATTTAGAAGACTTAGGTGTAGATGTGATTTATGTTACACCAATATTTAAATCAAATACTGCTCATAAATATAATACATGTGATTATTTTAATATAGATCCAGAGTTTGGCACTGTTGAAGTGGCAAAAGAATTAGTGCATAAGTGTCATTCAAAAAATATAAAAATAATACTGGATGCTGTATTTAATCATTCAGGTGATGATTTTTTTGCTTTTCAAGATTTACTTACTAATCAAGAAAAGTCTAAATATACTGATTGGTATTTTGTTGACAATTATCCTGTTAATTTTAATAAAGGAAATTACTATACCTTTGGAAAAAATCATAGGAATATGCCAAAGTTTAATACTAATAATCGTGAAGTAAGAGATTATCTATTAGGAGTAGGGGAATATTGGGTAAAAGAAATAGGTATCGATGGATGGAGATTAGATGTATGTGATGAAATAGGACATGATTTTTGGAGAGAATTTAAAAAGAGGATAAAGAATACAAAGAAAGATGCAGTTGTAATTGGGGAAATAATGCATGAAGCCAACTCATTTCTTAAAGGTGATCAGTTAGATGGGATAATGAATTATCCATTTAAGAATGCATTAACAGATTTTTTTGCTAAAAGGGTCATAAGTAGTGAAGAATTCTCAAATATATTGGGAATAACAAGAATGCTTTATATGGATTCAATTACAAGGCAAATGTGGAATTTAATAGATAGTCATGATACAAAAAGATTTTTAACAGAAAGTAATGAAAATATAAATTCACTTAAGCTTGCAATAGCGTTCCAATTTACTTATATAGGAATTCCGTATATATATTATGGTGATGAAATTGGAATGAACGGGGGAGATGATCCTTATAATAGAAGATGCATGATATGGAACAAAGAAAAACAAAATTTAGAATTATTAGATTTTTATAAAAAGCTAATAAAGATAAGAAAAGAAAACAAATCATTGATTTATGGTGATTATAAAGAAATCTATTGTAAAGATAATATTGTGTCATTTAAAAGATGCTTTAAAGATGAAAATGTTATTATTATTATAAATAATAATGATTGCAAAAAAATAATAGATTTAAATGAAGAGTTTATTGCTAAGGATTTAATTAATGAAAAATTAGTAGAAGTTAAATCTTTTATAGAATTAAATAGTATGGAAACTATGATATTGAAATTTTAAAACATGTAATTAGAATGACTGCATTAATGAAGAACTTTAATGCAGTCATTTATTATAATAAAATTTTTATATAATTATTTGTATATTATGCTTACTATTATTTTGCAATGCTCATAAGATTCATTTACTAAATTGAATTTAACAGATGAATCTGATTCCATACAGTCAATTCTTAATAAATCACCTGTATGTATCGCAAAGCTATGATTATTAATTATTATTTTAAATGATCCGGCGAGAGGGTACAAGCATACAGAAACAATTTCTTCATTATATGAAATAGAATGTGATAATTCATGACTAGATTTATGATTTATTATTAATGGAAATAAACTACCTTTATAATTTTCTCTTGTCATTAGATTAAAAACAGAACATATTCCATGTGTTTTTGTCTCAAAGTCTCCAATAAAATTGTCAACTTCAAGTTCTGATAGTATTTTAGTATATTGTCCTACATGTTCAATAGTCATTTTACCGTTCGTAACCATGAGATGTCTAGAAACTCCAGGTAATGCACTAAAGTTTGACTCTGGGATATCAATCTTAGCAAATCCTAATCTCCATAAAAAATCTCTTTTAGCGAAGCTAGAAGAAGGAGGATATGTTGTTAATTCAGCTGACATTCCACCATACCAAAAAGTTGGAGTATTTTCTTGTTTGGTTATTATCTTGATATCATAATTCAAAGTTTTCGCCTCCACTTATATAATGCTTTTAGAATATTTTACTACAAATCACATGTAAATTGTGAACTTAAAATAGCTTTTATTATTTTTTTAGTAATAAAAATACAAATTTTAATTTAATTACTTTAAAAGTAAAAAATAACGATTACAAAATTAATTAAATTAAATATATTTTGACAAAATTAAAATTTGATGTAGAATAAAGTAGTTGGACTTTTTAAGTGATGCATACAAAGCAATATATTAGAGAATTCTAATATTAATTATAATTTTAATGGAGACATCTCATTAAATTAAGATACATAAGAAAAAATGAAATTTTAGGAGGGCAATATGTACAGAAGTGATGTAGAAACAATCAACAAATTAGCAGAAAAAAAAGTGAGATATGCTGATGAGCAGCCAGGAAAATATATTGGGAGATCTGTATTAACAGGATTTTATATAATGGTAGCTATAATACTATCTTATACAACTGGAGGAATAATGTATCCTGTATCACATGAAGTTGCTAAGATAATAGTTGCTTCAACATTCTGTTTTGCTATAGCTATGATTGTGTTCTTAAGTGGTGAATTATTTACTGGAAATAACTTTGTTATGTGTGTTGGAATGTATGAAAAAAGAGTTACATTAGCTAAATCTTTAAAAATATGGGCTTATAGCTTTTTAGGAAATGCAATAGGATTAATAATATTTGGATATTTATTTATAAAAAGTGGTGCATCTTTAAGTGCAATTCAAAATTATGTTGAGCCACTTGTAGCTTCAAAATTAGAATTATCAATTCCTCAAATGATTTTAAGAGGGGCTCTATGTAACTTTAGTGTTTGTTTAGCATATTTAAGTGGAATAAAAATGAAAACAGAATTTGGAAAACTTGCAATGATGTTCTTTGCAGTATTTACATTTATAATAGCTGGATTTGAACATAGTATTGCAAATGTAGGAGTATTTGCAGTAGGATACTTTGCATTAGGCGGACTTCCAATGATGTTATTGTTAAAGAACCTTTTCTTTGTAGTTATTGGAAACATAATCGGTGGTGGTATACTTCTAGCATTACCAATAGTGTATATATCTACAGAAGAATAAATAATTTTATAAAGTGGATGGTTAAGTATCTAACCATCCACTTTTATTTTAGACAATCTAGATATAATCATGATAGTATATTAGTTGTCTAAAAAATAAATTGGAGAGAGGCAAATGATAAAAATTAAATTAGAAAAAAATAAAAGCGGAAAAATATTATTTAAATTAAAAATTAAAGAGTGTGATATAAATAATTTATTCAAAAGAGCAATTATGGAATCAAAGAAGTTAAAAGAGGGATCAAGATATGATTATGAAGTTCCTCTAAGATTCTTTTTCCCTATATATAAAAATTATGATAAAGAAAAAATAAATATAGATCGATATAGTTTAGTAAGCTATTTAGAGTTTTCAGATGAATTTGATGAAAGATATTATAATGAAATAGAGGCAACACCAAAATATATGAGAAAATGGAGAGAAGAAGGCTGCCCTAATATATATAAAATAACTATAGATAAAGAAACAAAAGAAATAAGAAAAGATATAGCATTTAAGAAGACACCAGTAATAATAAAAAATATACACCTATAAGAATATATGTATAAATCTATAATTATGTGTATATAGCAATTATGTGGTTCGAATAAATAGAGGGGAGTTATTATGGACAAAAAAAGTATAAGAAAAAATATATTAGAAGCAAGAAATAATCTAGATACACATGAAAAGAAAAAGATGGATAATATAATTGAAAAAAAATTTCTGAATAGTAAAGAATATATATGTGCTAAAAATATATTTATTTATATATCATATGGTTCAGAAATAAATACTAAAAATATAATATTAAAAGCAATTAAAGATAATAAAAATGTATATGTACCAAGAACAGAAATAAAGACTAGGAATATGGATGCAGTAAACATTATTTCGTTCGATAAATTAATAAGGAATGCTTATGGAATTTTAGAACCATCAAATGAAGAATTATCTATTGATCCAAATGAATTGGATTTAATAGTTGTTCCTGGAGTTGCTTTTGATAACAATAAAGGCAGAATGGGATATGGTGCAGGGTATTATGATAGATATTTTAGTAAGATTAGCGAGAAATATTATAAGCGAATAAATAAAGTTGCATTGGCTTATGATTTTCAAATAATTGATCATGTTCCAATGGATAAGAATGATGTACCAGTTGACTCTATAATAACAACTTCTAAAATTATATTATAAGTTTATTACAAGCTTTAATATAAACTAAATTTTCTATATGCATGTAGTACAACGAATTAAGGTGGAAATTTATGAAGAAAGGAAATTTTTTTTATTTAAAAAATACTAGTTTAAGCGAATACTATACAGATATAATAAAGGCTCAATGCGCTTCTGATAAGTATCCAATGATAACTAAAATATTATTAAGAAAAATAGTAGAAGACATTGTTAGAAAAGTTGCCAAAAAGTATGGTATATATTCAAAGGAAAATATGAGAAATTTAATTACAAGTATAAAGTATAATTTTAATATATGTTTTCCTGAACAAATATGTAAATGTATTAATACAATACGATTCAATGGGATAAATAAAGAAAATTATGATATTGAGAATGCAAAAATATTTAATTCTACAGATCTTTTAAAAATGGCAAATAGAATATTTATATGGTATATAAAGGACATTGAAAAAGTATCTGATTTTAATGAAGATGATGCTGTAATCATTTTACCGAATAATTTGGACGTAAGTAAAGAAGAATTGGAAAAAACTATAGATGATATAGTGAGTAAAGAAAATCAAATAAATGCTCTTAGAGAAAGGGTTATAGATTTAGCTAATAATTCTCAAAATGTTAGTGGATTGAATAGAGTTGTGATTGCTATAAAAGAGGAAAAAGCTCTTTTAGAAGAAAAAAAGGAGTATTTATCTGAAGAAATTAAAATTTATGAAGATAGTATCTTGGATATAGAATCAAGTTATGAAAGTGAAATGAAAGAACTTAACACATTGAGAAGTGAATGGGATAAGATTCAGACGTTAATAAGCGAGAAGGAAGATAAGTTAGTAAAAGTTGAAATAAATAATCAAGATTTCAAGATGCTAGCAAGCAATTTCGAGGGTAATAAAGATGAAATAATAAAATATGAGTTATTAATAAATGAATCATTAGATAAGTTAAGAAAAGGATATAAGAATCTTAGTATCTTATGTAAGGAATATAAAGACATTTTGGCAACAATCACCTTTTCTTATAAGGATGAATATAAGAATGACTTGATAGGGAAAGAAAGTAGGACAAGAATAAATATAAATAAAGAAGATAAGCTTTTTGAAGAGGAAATGATTATATATTTCAACAATATAGATGAAGCTAATAAGAATGTCAGAGTTTTAAAGAAGATTTTAAATGATCAAATAACCAAACAGATTAAATATTATGAGTTTTATAAAGGGTTCTTAAATTTAAGGGGAAATTCTCTTAAGCGATTGTATGTACTAAGTAATAAATTCAGTGTACAATCAATTCTAATGAATACAGCAAAGAATATATTTGGAATACCTGATAAAGAAGGAATTGATGAATATATAAATAAAAAGATAGAAGAAATTTCAGATGTTTCTGATGCAGAAATAAAATTGCATATCTATTATAGATTGATTAATATAGCTAAGGTTGAAGTAAAATGTGTGTGTAATAGAAAAGGTTTCACAGAAAATTTAGATAATATAGTACAGAAAGCACATGAATTTTTAAAAAGCAGAGAATGGGTTAAGGGATATTCGGATTATCTAAAAGCTATAAGTATTTATTATTTACAAAGAATAACAAATAATATTAAATCAAATTACTATAATAATCAAATAGTAATGCAATCTAATTTAATAGACGATATATTTAATAACATTAAAAAATTTAATGAAGAAGAAAAAAAATATATTTATCAGGGATTAAACGTATTAGTTGTTGATGAGATTAATATTAGGAATAGTATTAGTTCTGATATATTTAGATTTATTAATGTTCTTTGTAGTATGGATAGCAAATTTGCATATGCTTTAGCTTGTGGATTACTATTTAAACTATATTATTCTAATAATGATTTAGGTTTAGAGGCTATAATTACTAATGGAAGTTTACTTAAAGAGTTTTTAGAAAAAAGAGTAATTGTTGATTTATTTATTTCAGAAGGAGGATTATCGCTTAATAAATTTGAGGCAAAGCAGGAAGCTTTATTGCCACTTTTCGTATTTATGGTTACATGTGCAGATAAGATTATAGAGGAATTCACAGATTTAGAATCCTATAATGAAATATCTGATTTTTGGATATTAAAGCAACAGCAGTATAATGATTTAATTATATATGAGAAAAAAAGCCAAATGTCTTTAATAAAATTAGTTAATGAGAAGAAAAAATTAGAGCTAGATACTGAAAAAAATTCTAAAGATTATATTGTAATGAGTAATAAATATGTAAAAGATTTAGATAAATTTAAAAAGAATGTATTATCATCAGACAAAATTAAGTATTTGCCATCATATTTGAATTATACAAATTTAATAGCTCAAAAAGAAGAACATGATCAAACAATAGATGAAATGAAAGAAAAGCTTGGAGCAATTAAAAGCGCTATGTCAACTGGAATATGGAAAGCGCAGAATGCTAAGTATGTTAATGATGCTAATATAAATAATGTAGAAAAATTGCTTATTGAAGAAGCAAAGAGAAGTATGCATTTTAAAAATGAATACCAAGAAATTATTCATCTTCAAAATACTATAGACGGTATAAATGATTTAACTTTGGAATTAAAAGAATCATTAAAAATTAAAGAAAAAGAATTAAAAGATACAAAAGAGAAGCTTGAAGAATGTAGGAAACAAATCCAAGTAATTAAAAATATATATCCAGACATGGAAGCATCATATTGGGTATAAATAAATTGATATTAACTTAGATGAATATTTAATGTATAATTAATATGATTTATTTATAACAAGGGGGCTATATATTATGAATATAGAAACTAAATGTTTGCATGAAGGGTATCATCCTAAAAATGGAGAACCAGTTGCATTACCTATATACCAGAGTACAACATATAGATATAATAGTACAGATGAAATTGGTCAATTATTTGATTTAACAGCTGATGGGCATATGTACTCACGTATATCTAATCCAACAGTTGCAGCTGTAGAAGAGAAAATAGCATCATTAGAAGGTGGAATTGGAGCCCTTTGTACTACATCTGGACAAGCTGCTGCATTAATAAGTATATTGAATATACTTAATGCAGGTGATCATATAGTAAGTGCAGCAACAATTTATGGGGGAACAATAAATCTTTTTGCAGTTACTCTTAAAAAGTTTGGGATTGAATGTACATTTGTAGATGCAGATGCATCAGAAGAAGAAATACAAAAAGCATTTAAACCTAATACTAAAGTGGTGTTTGGTGAGACAATAGCAAATCCAGCAATAGCAATATTTGATATTGAAAAATTTGCAAAAATAGCACATAAGAATCATGTGCCGCTTATTGTAGATAATACATTTGCAACGCCTATTCTTTGTAGACCAATAGAATTTGGAGCTGATATAGTAATTCATTCAACAACAAAATATATGGATGGACATGCGGTTCAAATAGGTGGAGTAATTGTTGATAGTGGAAATTTCAATTGGGATAATGGTAAATTTAAAGAACTGGTTGAACCAGATGAATCTTATCATGGTGTTATGTATACTAGAGATTTTGGAAAAGCAGCTTATATAACTAAAGCAAGAGTTCAATTAATGAGAGATTTAGGATGTTATCCTTCTGCCCAAGCAGCCTTTCTGCTAAATTTAGGACTTGAAACTCTTCCAGTAAGAATAGAAAAGCATTGTAGCAATGCAGAAAAGGTAGCACAATTCTTAAATTCTAATGATAAAGTAGAATTTGTTAATTATCCAACAATTGATGGGAATAAATATGCTGATTTAGCTAAAAAGTATTTACCTAAGGGATGCAGTGGAGTAATATCATTTTCTATAGAAGGACCACGTGAAAATGCCATAAAGTTTATGGATAGTTTAAAATTAGCTGAAAATGTAGTTCATGTAGCTGATATACGTACATGTGTATTACATCCAGCAAGTTCAACACATAGACAACTTAATGATGAGCAGCTTGTTGCAGCGGGAATAACTCCTGGACTTGTAAGAATATCTGTGGGATTAGAAAATATTGAAGATATAATTGAAGATGTTAAACAGGCACTAGAAGAAGTTTAAAATATAAAAGGCTAATGATGGCTAATGATTGTCATTGTTAGTTTTTTGTTTTTTTAAACTATAATTTTTTATTTTACAGTGTATATATTTAGAAAATAGAAGAAACACACAATGTGTGGCTCAAATTTTATTTAAAGCATAGAGTTAGGAGAATTGGTATGGAAAACGTAGAATATTTAAAAATTAATTTACCAGAAGATGTAATGAAATTAAAATGTAATGGCAATTTTGATGAAGAAGAAAAGTTAATTAACAGTCTTATGAAAAGAGATATTCCAGAAGTATTAAAGAAAAAATTATGCCTAGAGAAAGAGATTATAAAAATAATTAAGGGGGAGTATCCATATACATTTGAAGAAGCTCTTAAAGTTGGAAAAGAAAATATAGAAGACTTTACAGAAGAGGAATTAATAATGTTAAAAGAGGATGGTACTGCAGATTGGATTTTTATTAATGGTGAAGTTTATTTTCAAGATAGCTTTTGTGGAACTATTATAAAGACAAGAGAAGAGTTCGCGAAGAGAGCTATGGATAAAGATAAAATAAATAATAATGAAAAAGAGTATGAATTTTTAAATAATATAATAAGAGAAATAAAAGAAAAAGGCACTAAATCATATTTTGTTCATTTAAGGAGTAAAATGAAAATAAAAGATGATTCTATAAAGGAAGGCAAACAAATAAAAGTTCATATTCCTATTCCTGCTAAATCAAAACAATTAAGTGATATTAAGATAATAAATACTGTCCCAGAAGCTAAAAATATAAATGATGAAGATTATAAACAAAGAACTGTTTATTTTGAGGAAAATATAACAGATAATAATAGAGAATTTTCAGTGGAGTATTCATATAAAAGCACCGTAAATTATGTGGAGCTTAAACCTGAAGAAGTAAGTGATATACAGCCTGATTTTGAAATAAATGAACTGCCACCACATATAATGTTTACCCCATATATAAGAGAGTTATGTAAAGAAATCGTTAAAGATGAAAAAAATCCGCTAATAAAAGCAAAAAAGATTTATGAATTTGTAACAACAAAAGTAAAATATTCATTTGTAAGAGAATATTTTACAATAGAAAATATAGCAGAATATGCTGGACTTAATTTAAAAGGAGATTGTGGAGTTCAAGCTATACTCTTCATAACATTATGTAGATGTGCTGGAATACCTGCAAAATGGCAGTCAGGATTATTTGCATCACCTTTATCAGTAGGTTGTCATGATTGGGCACAATTTTATATAGCACCATATGGATGGTTGTTTGCAGATCCTTCTTTTGGAGGTTCTGCATATAGAAAAGGAGATAAAGAAAGATGGAAGTTCTATTTTGGAAATATAGATCCGTTTAGAATGGTTGCAAATTCAGAATTTCAGTATGAATTATATCCAAGTAAGAAGTTTTTAAGGATAGATCCATATGATAATCAAAGAGGAGAAGCTGAATACGAGCATATGGGATTAGGCAAAGAAGCATTAGAAGTAACAAGAGAAACTATAGAATTTAAAGAATTATAATATAAAAATAAGCTGAATAACAAGTGTTATTCAGCTTATTTTTTAGCTAATATTAATGAACATAGTTATTATTCTATTTAACAGAACTTTAATATAAACTTAATTGGAACTTTATGAGAATGGAATATTATATATATTGGAAATAATATAATTCATAAGTTTATAGGAGGAAAAATGATTAAATTTAATAGTATAAGAACAAAGATCCTCATATTCTTAATTCCAATTTTATTGCTAGCATTCACAACAATATCAACATTAGGATATAAATTTGCTAGTAATTCTTTAAGTAGTAGTAATTTAGAAATAATGAAGGAGATGACAAAAGTAGCTGCAAGTAAGGCCAATGATAGAATAAATGGAGAGATTGATAATATAGAAGCATTGGCTTGTACTCCTATTATGACAAATAAAGAAATTAGTATTGAAGAAAAGGTGAACTTTCTAAAGAAAACAGCAGAAAAGAAAGGCCTTATTGAGATGAGTGTAGGGGACAAAGAAGGAAACTTTATAACTACATCAGGTAAAATAAAGAATACTAAAACATCTCAAAGTTATATTAATTCTATGACAGGAATAAGTTCTATAACGAATCCATATTTAGATCCTGAAACGAATAAAAAAGTTGTAACATATTCAGCACCCATAGTAGATTCAGAAAATGAAGTTATAGGAATGATAACATCAACTAAGGATTGTAGTGATTTTATATCATTAGTTGATGAAATAAAATTTTTAGAGACAGGCAGTATAATTATTGTAGATAGTTATGGAAATATTATAGTTTCAAGCGATAGTGAAATGATTAAAGAAAATAAGAATATTACAGATATGAAATCTGAAAATGAAGTTTTAGACAAACTAAATAACATAGGAAAGAGTATGATTATAGCTACTGATTGTGGTATAGGAAAATATAATTATGGTGGTAAGTTTAGATATATGTCATATACACCTATAGGGAATACAGGGCTCTCATTAGGAATTACAGTTGAAGAACAAGATTTGTTTAAAGCATTAAGTGGATTAAAATTAGTAGATGTTATAGCAACAATAATAATGATGGTTATTATATCAAGTATTATAATAATTTTTTTATTTAGGGTTACTAAAAAGCTAATAATAGCTAAAAATTATGTTGATACTATAGCAAATGGAGATTTTGAGAGCAGGTTAAATGAAAAATTTCTTAAAGGAAAAGATGAAATAAGTGAGATTTGTAGAAGCGTAAATAATGCTAAAGAGTCTGTAGGAAATATGATAAAATCTGTTAGAGATAACGCACATAAAGTTAAAAATGAATCATCAGATTTATCGGAAATTTCTTCAGAATTATCAATGTTTACTAATGAAATATCATTATCAATAGGACGTGTTGCGGGTAGCACAGCTAAACAGGATAATGAATTTAAAGGCATAATGAATACACTAGGTATGTTTAGTGAAAAGTTTGATATTATAAAATCGAATATTAATTCAATAAATAGAAGAGTTCTTATAGTAAATGATAAAGCAAGTAGTGGAAATAAAAATATTGAAGATTTAAATGATGGAATTGAAAATGTGAATTCTACTTTTGAAGTCTTTTCTAATAGTGTAAATCAAATAGAAGAGCAAATGATGACGGTAAATAGAATCACAGATATTATAAATGGAATTGCGGAACAAACAGATCTTTTAGCATTAAATGCAGCCATTGAAGCAGCTAGGGCAGGAGAGGCAGGAAGAGGATTTAATGTAGTAGCAAATGAGATAAGAAAGCTTGCTGAGCAAAGTAAAGACTCATCTCACAATATATATAAGATAATAAATGGATTAATGATTATGACAAAAGAAATAGTTAGTGATTCTAAGGAAATGGAAAAAGAATTAGAGTTGCAAAGAAAAATAATATACGATGTTTTGAGTTCATTTTCAGAAATTAATATATTAGTTAAAGAAATAGCACCTAAAATATCTAACATAGATACTGAGTTTGCCAATATAACAAATAGCAAAGAAGATATAGTTAAAACAGTTGATGAATTATCAGATATGGTTGAAGACACATCTAAATCAATAGATCAAATAACAATTTCTGCTATTGATTTATCTAAACTTGGTGATAAAGTAAGTCAAAAAGCAGATTTACTATTAAATGAATCTGATTCATTAACAGAAGAAGTCAAGCAGTTTAAAGTCAATGAAGAAATTTTAGACAATGAAGAAAATAATATGGGGAACATTATAGATGATGAATTGGATAAAGAGGAAACAATTGATGAATGTAATTTAGAAGAAGATAAGCTAATAAGTTAAGTAATAAAAATTGGCCGCCTCACTATTTAGTAAGGCGGTCATTATTTTTATCTTTCTTTATTTTTAACTTCAGTAACAATTCTTTCAACGAATGCATCTAGGTTCATAGCACCTTCATCATCGTTCTTTCTACTTCTTACAGAAACTTCATTGTTTTGAGCTTCTTTTTCACCAACAACTAGGATATAAGGAGTTCTTTCAAGTCTAGCTTCTCTAATCTTGTAACCAATTTTTTCTGCTCTATAATCAGTTTCAACTCTTATTCCATTATCTCTTAGTTTTCTAGTAACAGATTCTGCATAATCATTATATTTATCAGAGATTGGTAATACTTTAACTTGAGTTGGAGAAAGCCATGTTGGGAATGCACCAGCATATTTTTCTATAAGCATAGCTAAAGTTCTTTCATAACATCCAATTGATGATCTATGAATGATATATGGACGTTTCTTTTCACCATTCTTATCAATGTAAGTCATATCAAATCTTTCAGCTAAAGCAAAGTCTATTTGTACTGTAATTATTGTATCTTCTTTACCATGAACATTCTTAAATTGAATATCAAGTTTTGGACCATAGAATGCAGCTTCATCATCAGCTTCAACATAATCTATATTTAAATGATTTAAAATAGTTCTCATTATATCTTGAGTTTTATTCCAAGCTTCTGGATCATTAATATATTTTTCAGTATTATTTGGATCCCATTTTGAGAATCTATAGCTTATATCATCTGATATTCCTAAAGTATCCATTATATATTTTATTAATTCAACTACTCCTTTGAATTCATCTTCTAATTGTTCTGGAGTAACTATTAAATGCCCGTCAGATAAAGTGAATTGTCTAACTCTTATAAGACCATGCATTTCACCAGAAGCCTCATTTCTAAATAGAGTAGAAGTTTCACCATATCTTATTGGTAGATCTCTATAGCTGTGTTGTTCAGCATTATATATAGTATATTGGAATGGGCAAGTCATAGGTCTTAAAGCAAATATTTCATCATCTTTTTCTTCATCACCTAATACAAACATTCCATCTTTGTAGTGATCCCAGTGACCAGATACTTTATATAAATCACTCTTAGCCATAAATGGAGTTTTAGTTAAAACATAACCTCTTTTTTCTTCTTCATCTTCAACCCATCTTTGAAGAATTTGAATTATTTTAGCTCCCTTTGGCATTAATAAAGGGAGACCTTGACCTACCTTTTCATCAGTAGTAAATAATTTAAGTTCTCTACCTAACTTATTATGATCTCTCTTTTTAGCTTCTTCTAATGCTTCTAAGAATGAATCAAGTTCTGATTTCTTTAAGAAAGCAGTTCCATATATTCTTGTAAGCATCTTGTTCTTTTCATCACCTTTCCAATAAGCACCAGCACTTCTAGTAAGTTTAATTGCTTTTATTGGTTTTAATGACATAACGTGAGGACCAGCACAAAGATCAGTGAAATCACCCATTTTATAGAATGAAATTACTTCATCTTCAGGAAGATCATTAATTAATTCTACCTTATAAGGTTCATCTTTCATTAATTCTAAAGCTTCATTTCTTGGAAGCTCAAATCTTGTTATTTCAGGATTTTCTTTGATTATTTTTTGCATTTCAGCTTCAAGTTTTTCTAAGTCTTGAGTAGTAAATGCAGTTTCTCTATCAAAATCATAATAGAATCCATTAGAGATAGAAGGCCCTATAGCTAATTTTGTTTCAGGGAATAATCTTTTAACAGCATAAGCTAAGACATGTGATACACTATGTCTTACAGCATCTTTACCCTCTTGAGAATCAAAAGTACAAATACTTAATTCAACATCCTCATTAATAATTTTTCTTAAATCACAAACTTCACCATTTACTATTCCACAAAAAGCATTTCTAGCTAATCCTTCGCTTATTGATTTAGCAATGTCAAGAACTGATATTTCAGCTTCAAATTCTTTAATAGAACCGTCTTTTAAAGTAACTTTTATCATTGTTTAAGACTCCTTTCAAAAATATGAAATTAATTGTTTTATATGATGTTTATAATAATTTACAAAATAAAAACTCCGTCTCAAAAATATAGAGACGAAGTAATATCCGTGGTTCCACTCTAATTACCTAAAATAAGATATAAAATAATATAACTATATTAGGTCACTTAAATTTATCGTAACGTGATAAAAACGGGCTTTATTAGAGCCACTCAGAGGTGGTTTTCAGACTAAATTTATTTAAGAATAATCACACCAGCATATTCTCTCTCTGAAAATAAGATTTTAGCTTACTGTCCTCATCAACGTGTTATCATATTATTTTTTATTATAATCATTAGATGTTTTTATGTCAATAATTCTAGAAAATATTAAAAAATAAGGAGCATCAAAAATATTATAAGATTTGATGGCTCCTAACTTGTACATTAATCTATATTATTAATTAATCTATCTAAGGTTAAATTAACTATCATATCTTCAGAATATAGTTTTCCACCCATAATCTTTAATATAACATCATTCTTTTTATAGCCCTCTTTATATAATTTTAAATCTTTAGTTATTCTTTTTAGGGCATTATTTGGTAAGTTAAGTTCTAATGATAATTCCTTAAAAGAGTAGTATTCTTTTCTTAACATATAAAGTAATTTATTCTGTAATTCTAATTTATATCTAATGTCCACTTCTTTACAATGATGAGGACCGCACTTTCCTCTATGATGTCTTGGACACAGATATTTATAGTTTAACTCTATATCAAGTCCACCTTCACTTCTATGAACAATATGGTGTATGTCAGCTGGTGCATTGCATATTTCACATAAAGGCAATAGTTTATCCTCCTTAGAATTTTGATAAAATTGATTTTTTATTATTAAACTTAACCTATAATATTATAAATTAATGAATAAAAAATATCAATTTTATTATATCATTATGGTTAGAATTAATAATATGTTACTATATCAAACAATAATTACTAAATAATTACAAGTTAAAATTTACCTTATAAGAAGAGAATTTTAATAAATAAACATGTATATTTAACTTGAATAAACAGTACAATATACTATATAATGTAATTGAAGGAATAAATATAGACCTTTAAATTTAATTAGAAATAAACCACAATAGGACGGTGATTTAGGTGAGAGAAAATTATAATTCCATTAAGTTTTGGGAAAACGTTGTCAGAGAAAATAAAACTATACGTGGGCATATGTTTATGAAGGATTCACCTACAGAGAAATCTTTTTATTTTCATACAATGATGTTCAGTAAAAATAATGGATTGAACAATGTCTGGGGTTATTTTCCTAATACAAAGAGTTTGTTAGGATATATTCAATATTCTTTTTTGCAGGAGTCTTTTTATAAATGGATATATGGAAAATTAAAGACTATAACTAATATTCCTTTTGTGAGTGTTGATAATGTTATAAGAAATGCATCTAAAGATAATATTATAGATAAAGATGTAGTTTCTAAAATGAAAGAAGACTATGAATTTTTATCAAAGCTTTGGGAAATGAGGTCTTCAAATATTCAAAGAGAATTAAAGAAATTTTCAAGAGCTTTTAATAAAAAATGGATGGGAGATAATGAGGAATTTATATATATAAAATTCTTTACAACTCCTGAAGAGTTAGCTGACTTTGTAATTTCTTCTAGTGTAATGACAAGTACAGAAGAGGAATTAGAAGAGAAGTTGGGAATGTCAATTGATGAATGGAAAGAAATTAGTAGAACAGCTATTGGTAATAAAGTAAATGGAGAAAAATTTAGAAAGGTTTTGCTTAGAAAACTTACAGAGGTATTTTAAATATGTATGAATAAAAGATGAGTAGTGACTTACTCATCTTTTATTTAATAAATTTAGTCAATAGAAGCTATACTTTGAGCAGAGATACCCAGTTTTTCACCAGTAAATCCTAAACCTTCTTCAGTAGTAGCCTTAATGTTAACTTGGTTTCTATTTATATTAAGAGCATTTGATATATTAACAACCATGTTATCTATATAAGGTAACATTTTAGGGGCTTGAGCTATTATAGTAGCATCTATATTATTTATTTTATAACCGGATTCTGAAATTAGTTTAGCAGTTTCTTTTAATAAAACCATGCTTGAAACTCCTTTATAATTTTCATCAGTATCTGGAAAATGTTTACCTATATCGCCTAAAGCGCAGGCACCTAAAATTGAATCAATTATGGCATGAATAAGAACATCAGCGTCAGAATGACCTAATAGTCCTTTTTCATATGGTATTTCAACACCGCCTATAATTAATTTTCTATCTTCAACTAATTTATGAACATCGTATCCTAATCCAACTCTCATACTTTCACCTCTGATTTATTATTATTATTATTTTTATTTTTATTTTATCACAAAAAATAAATTTCATGAAAAATTAGTTAGATATACGTTGTTTATTTAAATGCTGATTACATTGAGATTTATGCTTGACTTTAAATTTATTAAATATGAAATTAACAATTCTGTAGAAAATGAAAGATATAAAATTAACTCTTCTTTTTTTTGTGAAATTTACGTAGATAACTTTTTTTCTCATAAAATGCTCCATAATAATTGATTTAGAACTAACTTATAATTTTCTATGTTATAATAATATAATATGAGCGAAGTTGTATTTTGATATCAATGTGTGAGGTATATAAATAATGGAAAATATAAAATTTATGAAGGATAAATACGAATTTACTTCTGCTTCACCAATTATATTAATGGATTCAGCAGATAGGGATAATAGAAATGAACAAATTAATTTATTAATAGAAGATTTAAATATGTATAATGTTTTTCTTAAGGATTTAGTTAATTTTCCTTTAAAAGAAAAGGAAAGAAATATAGCTTTAAATATTGCTTATTATATTATTGAGAATGAGGAATTAAGAGATAATTTAAATTTAAGTAGACATTTAAATATACCTAAATTATCAAGAGCAACCAAAATAAAAAGTGATTACATAAAAAAATGGAAAGATTATATTGTTGCATATTTTATTATAATAAATAACCCTGAATATAAGTTTATACAAGAATATTTAAAAATTAAGTTAAAGCAAAGAAACAGAGAAACAAGACATAATATTATTAAGCAGAAGACATATAGGGGAATAATAATAAAATTACTATTACATAATTCAGCATGCATATTAACTTCAACAGGAGAATTTAAAAAAATAAAATTAAAGGGTGAATTAACTTTAGGGGCTGTGGGTGAAGGTAAGAAAAAAATTGGATCAGCAATATATAAAATACCTGTATGTATTTTACTTTTATTCTTAATGATATTTGGTTTTAACATATATTCAAAGTATACAACAGCTAGCAGTATAATAGTTGTTCAAACTACATCTAATATAAAGTTGCATGTCAATATATATGATAGGGTAATTTATTCACATTCTCCAACAGAAAAAGGGAAGGTACTGGTTTCAAATTTAGATGCGGAAAATAGAAAAATTGATGATGTAATAACAGATATTTTAAAATATGGTTTAAAAAATGAAATGGTAAGTAAAGAAAATACTGTGTATATAACCGTCGCAGGACAACCGTTAAAATATGGAGAATTATCAGAGACTAATAAATTTATAATAGAAAATGATATAAAGGTCGTTATCAATAATTCAGGGGTTCAGCAGAAATTAGAAGATAATATTAATGAAAAATAAAAGAATAGAACAAGATATGTAAAGTATATCTTGTTCTATTTTTTATTTCTTCGTTTCGTTTAAAATATTTTTAAGTGTATTAAGATCATAATTTGAGCTTACATAGATTCTATCTAGCTTAAGAAGATTATCTTCTCTATCTGAAAATCCTCTGTTAGTAGTAAATCCTAGTGTATAGCCAGCTTCTTTTGCTGCCTTAATAGTATCATCATTAAAATCTCCAAAAGGATAGGCGATAGCATATACCTCTTTATTTATTATTTTTTCCAGGGTTTTCTTTGAATTAATCATTTCAGCTAATTGATCAGCATAGCTTAATTTATCTAAATTAGGATGATTAACGGTGTGACTTTGAATATCTATACCATAATCAGACATTTCTTTAATGGCATCTTCAGATAGATAATATTTTCCGTCTAAAGCATTCGTAATACAAAATATAGTAGCTTTCAAATTTAATTCTTTTAATAATGGAAAGGCATTGTAATAATTATCCATATATCCATCATCAAATGTGATTAGTATACTCTTTTCGTGAATTGGCTTATTATTTATTAAATAATTTGCTACATCACTCATTGTTAACGAAACATATCCTTCATCTTTTAAATATGAAAGCTGTTCTTTAAGAAGTTCAGGAGTTATTATAACCTCATTAGTAGAGTCTATATTTACAGAATGATAGTATAAAACTGGAATGCCTCGATTATCATTAATTAATTTATCTGATTCAGAAAAACCAGAGTTATATGTTTTAAGAATATCTTCTTTAGTGTCATCTATGTTAGTGTCGTTATTGTTTATTCTTATATCATCTTGGATATTAGATTTTTCATTGTAATCCTTTTGATTATTATCTTTAATAATACTTGTGTTTGTATCAATAAATTTATATCCAATAAATACAGAAATAATAGTAACTATTGATATTATCAATAGGTATGATTTCTTCATTAAATTTCCTCCTATTATATAATATACAATACATTATAAATAAAAAATTATATAAATACTAGGAGGCCATCTAAAAAGATTATTATAAATAAAAATTTATTGTATTATTTAACAGAATATTTAATAACTTTTAGACTAAAAATATAAAAAGTATACAATAATAAGAAAATAGTACAACTTATTAACATTATCCACAAGTGCATGTGGATAACATGTTATAAAAATGTTAATATACATATATTTACAGCGAATTGTGTGAATATATTAGTAGTAAAAAGCATTAATTTATAATTAAGGAGAATAAATTATGAATATAGTTCAAGGCATAGGAATAGGATTGTTGATAACTTCTTCTTTCACCACAAGTTATAAACAGAATGTGTTGATAACTTGTGGATTAATTGTTGAAAATAAAATAGAAGTTAGTGAGGAAGTAATAAAAAATGATTATAAATATTTAAAAGAAGATATAAAGATACCATATTTAAAAAGTGATTTGTTTAAAGAGAGAGTAGATTCTATAAATAGTAGCATTAAAAATGATATATTACCTAAAGTAGCTGATGCTGAGAAAACTGCAAGAGAATATTTTGATAATACAGGTAATGTAATCATTCCAAATTTCCCATTTGAAATAATGTCAAATTATACTGTAAATTTAAATAATCCTAAATTAATTAGTATATACAACGATTATTATGAATACCTAGGTGGAGCGCATGGAAATACTATTAGAACGTCATATAATGTTGATAAGCAGAATGTAAGATTATTAATGCTACAAGACTTATTTATAAAAAACTCTAATTATAAAGATATAATAAATAAGGAGATAGTGAGACAAATTAACTTAGAACCAGATATATATTTTGATTCAGGAAAAGATTTTAAGGGAATAAAAGATAATCAAGGCTACTACCTTACTGGAGAAAATTTAATAATATACTATCAACTATATGAAATTGCACCATATGTAGCTGGAATTAGGGAATTTAAGATTCCACTTAAAATGTTTGGAGAAAATTATCTTTATCATTAATTTTACATTTATAGGTTTGTTGCACAATAATTTGTAATATTTTATGTTTACATTACAAATTAGAATTTGTTTTTTATGATCAGTTATCAATGATAAAATTTCAATTAAGGAAAAAAAGCTTATAGCTTTTTAATTGTATTATTGCATCGTTATAGCATTAGCCATAACATTCGCCTTAAGCGGATTACATTTGTATTAGCAAATGTAGATGCAATAATATAATCTTAGAAAAACTAAAAGTTTTTCATCATTCATTGAGCATTGATAACTGAGAATTGCTGGACAAATTCTAGTTTTGCAACAGTTCTATAAATAATTAGCAGTCATGTGAATTTACATTACTATTGCCTCTAAATCCATATCCATCTGAAATAGATCTTCCTATGGCAGTTATTTTCCCAGTAATACATCCTCTACAATGAGATGGAGTATCTCCAGTGCAAATCTTACCAGGATATAGAGCATATAACTTCCTATATTCACCTTCAGTAACATTAGGCATTACAACATTTGCACCACTTTGAAGTGCTTTAATTCTACCATTAGGGGCTAAGGATTCCATAGCCGTAGTAGCAGGAATATTTATATCTGGAAGTATTAATCTTGTTATTGCCATTACTTTTAATGATAATGTAAGATTTCCACCTTCAGCATCCTTTAAAGGAGTATCAGCATTTGGAATAAATGGACCAATTCCTATCATATCTGCATCTATTTCTTTAAAGAATAATATATCATTAGCGATTGAATCTAAAGTTTGATTTGGTAATCCTACTAATATTCCAGTACCAACTTCATAACCCAGCTTACGAAGATTATCTAAACATTCTAATCTGTTTTCAAAGCTCATGCCTGGATCCATAGCTGTGTATAACTGCTTGTCTGTAGTTTCTATTCTTATTAAATATCTGTCAGCACCTGCAGCTTTAAATGCTTTATATTCTTCATATGTTTTTTCGCCTAAACTTAAAGTTAAAGCAACACCAAGTGATTTTATTTTTTTAACTATATTAGTCATTTTATCTACATCAAAGTAGTCATCTTCGCCACCTTGAAGAACAATTGTCTTATATCCATAGTTTACTGCTTTGCTTGCAAAATCAAAAATCTCATCTTCAGTTAATCTGTATCTTTTAAGATTTTTATTATCTCTTCTTAAACCACAATACATACAGTTTCTTTTACATATGTTTGTAAATTCAATTAATCCTCTGAGATTAACTACATTTCCTAAATATTTTTCTCTAATATAATCTGCAGCCTTAAAAAGTTCTTCATTTATATTATCATTTTCTAATAACATTAATATTTCATCTTTAGTTAATTCATGTGTAAGTTTAGCTTTTTCTATTATTTTATTCATAAACTTTGCATCTCCTAAATGTAAGTTAAACTTAAATACAAAAATAATTTTTTGATTTAGAATTAGTATACTATAGAATAGAAGAATATTACAACGAATTGAAATTAAGAGAGTAGAATTTTTAAATTATAAATAATAGACTGTATCAAAATTTTAATAATAATTTTGATACAGTCTGATTAAATAAAACTTTTATTTCAATATAAATAGTAAATTATTATGCTATTTTTGAATTTGAAACAGTATTGTTTGATTCAATAGTTATTTCATTTTTTCTTTCAATGAAGTCTCTTACTATTTTAACAAGTTGAATAATTATAGTTGGTATGAAAGCAAGTAAATGAACTGTAGCTATATCTTTCATAGCAAGTGGTGTAACTTCAAATAATCCTTGAAGACCAGGTATAAGAAGTACAGAATTTACTAAAATAATACCTACTCCAAATGCCATCCAACTAAATTTATTACTGAAAAGTCCAAGTGAGAATATTGATTTTTTACCTCTACAGTTGAAACCATGGAATAATCTGGCTAAACATAAAGTACTAAATGCCATTGTCATTGCTGCACCATTAGAACCTTTTGTTAATCCTATGTGGTAAGCCATCATGGTGAATATTCCAATAATCAATCCTTGAACGCATATATCTACCATAAAATCTTTAGTTAATATTGATTCCTTAGAATCTCTAGGTTTATCTTTTAATACATCTTTTTTAGATTTTTCCATTCCTATTGCAATTGCAGGTAAACTATCAGTTACTAAGTTTATAAATAATAAGTGAACTGGTGCAAATGGAGCTGGAAGAGCAAGTAATGAAGCATAAAGAACACTTAATATTCCAGACATATTACCTGAAAGTAAGAATTTTATTGAATTCTTAATATTAGCATATATGTTTCTTCCGTTAGTAACTGATTTTACTATAGTAGCAAAGTTATCATCAGTTAAGATCATAGAAGCAGCATCCTTTGAAACTTCAGTACCTGTAATTCCCATTGCTATACCAATATCAGCTTGTTTTAATGCAGGAGCATCATTAACTCCATCACCAGTCATTGCAACGATTTTACCTTTATTTTGCCATGCTCTAACTATTCTTATTTTATGCTCAGGGGATACTCTTGCATAAACTGAGATGTGTTCTAATTTTGAATCAAGTTCAGCATCAGACATTTTATCAAGCTCTAATCCCTCAACAGCCATATCATCTTTTTGAAGTATTCCAATTTCTTTTGCTATAGCAGAAGCAGTAATTTTATGATCGCCAGTGATCATTATTGGTTTAATTGAAGCTTTGATACAGTCTGCAACAGCAGCTTTAGATTCTTCTCTAGGTGGATCAATCATTGAGATTAAACCAAGGAAAGTGAATCCATTTTCATCATCTAAATTAAGTTCTTTATTATCATCTAATTCTTTATAAGCAAATGCTAAAACTCTAAGCCCTTGTGAAGATAACTCTTTGTTAGCAGAATTAATATGATTAGCATCTTCATTGGTAAATCTTTTTAATCCAGAAGAAGTCCTTATTGATGTAGTTCTATCTAAAAGCACATCTAAGGCACCTTTTGTTATCATTATATATTTTCCATCTATGTTATGAAGAGTACTCATAAGCTTTCTATCAGAATCAAATGGTATTTCACTTAATCTTGGATAAGCTTTTCTACATTCAATCTCGTTTATTGAGAACTTATGTCCTAAATTAGTTAAAGCTACTTCAGTTGGATCACCAATTTCATTTCCATCAAGTGAAGTTGCATCACTACAAAGAATAGAGCTATTTAATAGAAAACTTTCAATTGGACTATTTACATTAATTTTTTCACAATCAATTGTTTTATTATCAATAAAAATCTTTTTTACAGTCATTTTATTTTGTGTTAATGTTCCAGTTTTATCAGAGCATATTACGGATACACAACCAAGTCCTTCTACAGCTTTAAGTTTTTTAATAATTGCATTTTCTTTAGCCATTGATTGAGTACCTATGGCAAGTACAATTGTAACAATTGAACTAAGTGCTTCTGGAATAGCAGCAACAGCTAAAGCTACAGCAAACATTAATGAATCTAATAAATTAGTTCCTCTATACATACTTAATGCAAATACTAGAATACATATACCTATAATACCGATAGCTAATTTTTTAGAAAATTCATCTAAAGAAACTTGAAGCGGAGTAGCTTTTTCTTGAGTTTCTTCCATTAAAGTAGCTATTTTACCAAGCTCAGTATTCATTCCTGTTTTAGTTACTAAGACTGTAGCTCTACCATATGTAACTAGGGAACTTGAAAATACCATATTTTTTTGATCGCCTAGGGCTACTTCATCTTTATTTATAGCATCAGAGAATTTTTCAACAGCTTCAGATTCACCTGTTAATGAACTTTCATTAACTTTTAGAGAATAGTTTTCTAATATTCTTCCATCAGCAACAACTAAGTCACCAGCTTCGAGGAGAAGAATGTCTCCTGGGACAACATCTTTTGATGGAATTTCAATTTTTTTGCCATCTCTAATTACTTTAGCATTAGGTGCAGATAAAGCTTTTAAGCTATCAAGAGATTGTTCAGCTTTAATATATTGAACTGTACCTAATATAGCATTCATAGTTATAACAGCAATAATAACAATAGTGCTTTCCATATTACCCGTCACAGCAGAAATAATAGCGGCAATAATTAAGATTATAACTAAGAAGTCTTTAAACTGATCAAAAAATATGGACCACATACTTTTTTTCTCTTTTTCATTTAAGATGTTTTCTCCTACAGTATTTAATAGTTCTGTAGCTTTGTTACTCGATAGTCCTTCTAGAGATGAGTTTAATTCTTTCAATGATTCATCTGTAGTTTTACTAAAAAAGTTACTCATATTAATCTTCCTTTCAAATAAATATATATTTGCTCCAATTTTGAATAAAGTCTAATTTTTCATAATAAAAAAGAGACCTTTAATATAACTTCAAGATTAGTATTATTGAAGTTATATTAAAAGTCTCATCACCACTTGGGTATATAACACCAGACTAAAATTAGCCGCGGATGTTGACGTTATATTTTTGATTACTCCCCTTTAACAAAAAAGCATATCTAATTAATACTACTATAATCTAAATTGTATTAGCTTGTCAATAAAAAAATATAAATTTTATTTTAACAGTAAAAATTGTAGAAAATGGTAATGACATTTATGTAGCTAAACATGCACTGAACTTTTAGAATTTACCATGGAAAGTGTTGATGGGAAAACTATTATAGAAATTTTAAAATAGTAACATTTATTTAACAGTTGAATAATATCTAATTAACAATAAAGGTATATATTAAAAGTATAAAAGGGTGAAGGGTGTGAGAATTTATGGTAGATTATAGGTCTTTGAGTTTGAACGAAAAATTAAAAGAGGGATTAAATGTAGATGTTCATTTATTAGGATCAGTATTTGATGTAGCTACTATTAATACTTTAATAAGATCGGGATTTGCTTATGAGATTCTTAAGAACAAAAATGAAAAATAATAAATAATTATTTTTTCATATGTATCACAAAAGGTATTTAATGATATATCGGCAGAAGGAAGAAAAATTACATCTATGTTTGATTACTATAAGAAAAAATGGTTTATAAATTATATTACAGAAAAGAGTATATTAGAGGTATTGTATCCTACATCAAAGGAACGGAAGTTGTTAGATTGTGGAGAATTAGTACCACTTCTTAAATTAAAGAGGAATTGTAAAGATGAAGATACAGATATAATATTAGAGTATACAGAGATAATTTATAGAGGGGATAAATTCATATATAAGATATAATTTTAATCTACAGTATAAAATCTTCAATTTTATACTGTTTTTTATATATATAAATTAATTAATATAGATAATTGAGGTTGGATATTATTATTTAATTATGTACAATTAAATAATGGAATACCAATTTTAGGGGATGAGATTTACATGAAGAAAAAATTAATAATAATTAATGGGGTAATGGGAGTGGGAAAAACAACTATATGTAAAGTGCTATATAAGAAGTTGAATAATTCATTTTGGCTTGATGGAGATAACTGCTGGATGATGAATCCATTTGTTGTTAATGAAGAGAATAAAGCTATGGTTTTAGATAATATTGTGCATGTTTTAAATAACTTTTTGAAAAACTCAAGTACAGAGTATGTATTATTCAACTGGGTAATTCCAACTGATTATATAATGAAGGATTTATTAGATAAAATCACTGAAAAAGATATTCAAATCTATAAACTTACACTTATGAGTAGCAAGGATGAACTTGTAAAAAGAATTGGTAAGGATATAAAAAGTGGAGCAAGAGATACAGGCAATATAAAAAGAAGTCTTGAAAGATTTGACTTATATAAATCCATGGATACAACAAAAATAGATACAACTAGAAAATCTGTAGAAGAAATAGTTAATGAAATTATAGGCATTATTTGCATGGAATATTGAAAAAAGATATAGATATGCTTGCCCAATGGAAATTCAATCTATATAATTAAAATATTAGATAATAATTGTTATTTTTTAATAATTTGATTATTTTTAGAAGGAGAGATATTTTAATGAGCATTCAATTTAAGGAAGTTAATTTTAGCAATGTTGTAGACAAGCTGTGTGAATGTTGTCTATCAGAAGAGGTTTGTGGAGAATGCAACTCAAGTACATGTCTAATCAGCTATGGAAAAGAGTGTCTTAAATATTGCATGATAAATAAAACTACCGGTGTATTAGATGGATATAAAAATATTCCATTATTAGATACTAAATTATATGATAAGGAATTTGCTGTTGATGGAATTGTAGATATACTTAAGACATGCAAAAGTTGCAGAGAAGACCATTTTGAAAATTGTATTATAAATATAATAAGAAATTGTTATGAAATAATTCTTACAGGACAAGAACAAGAATATAATGGTAGTGCTTTATTATATATTAATAGTTTAAAAGAAATAGATAGTGATTTATCTGATAAGGTTTTTGAAAAATTTAATTTAAAATAAATATAGCTATCATAAAAATACCTCATTTTTTAGAATTGGATCATATTGAAATTATAAAGTTTTACTTTTTAAATTTGATTTGATCCATTTATTATATTTTAAAGGTAAGCTGCTTAAATATTTAAAAATCAATAAAATTAAATAAGAATACTTGAATAATATTTTGCAGCAAGATAAAATGTCCAGAATATAAGTGAGAACCCAAATTTTATATTTGGCTGATCGAACTTACTCCTATGAACGAATGTGAATAGTGAGTTTCATTTAAAAAATTATTGCACAAATACTTATTTAAAATTAAAATACCCAGAATATAAGAATATAAGAATATAAGAATATAAGAATATAAGAATATAAGAATATAAGAATATAAGAATATAAGAATATAAGAATATGCACTTATAAAAAGAGCAGCTATGCTGCAATACGGATCTTTTCTTATTTTATGCGGGTTTGATGGAGATAACGAGATACTCATTTATATAGTTTCTTTGTTTAAGGAAATATCTTCATCAGTAGATGAAGATGGGCTATACTTCTAGGATCGTACCTCACCAAGCATTATATGCCAAGGAAACACCTACTCATATACATTCGTAGGTATAAGCGATTCGCAACAAATGAAAGATTTGGGCTCTCTGCTTATTTTATGCGGGCTAGTAATAATATTTTCAAAAGTAAATCATCCGTGTATAAATATACCTAATGGAATGTGAAGTGTAAAGACAAGTGTTAAAATTGACAACACTAGGGTATAATAATTAAATAAGGAAAATTTCAGAGCAATTAAGAGAGAGGAGTATTGATAATGTCTACTGGACTTGTATTAGAAGGAGGAGCCTTTAGGGGCTTATTTACAGCAGGAGTTTTAGATGGATTATTAGATATAAAAGCTGAATTAAAATATGTAATAGGTGTATCAGCAGGTATAACTAATGCTTATTCATATATTTCTAAACAAAGAGGAAGAAATTTAGAAATTATGGAAAAGTATATGGGTGATAAAAGATATATTAGTTATGGAAATTTGATTAGATGCGGTTCGTTAATGGATTTTGATTATGTATTTAATGAAATACCTAATAAACATTCTATATTTGATTATGATGAGTTTTATAAATATGATGGAAAAGTTTTAGCAGGAGCATTTAATGTTGAAACTGGTGAAGTTGAATATTTTGATAAAGATAAACTTGATGAAAAGAATACAATATTAAAAGCAAGCTGTTCAATACCATTATTATTTCCGTTTGTAAATATAGAAGATAAATATTATGCTGATGGTGGACTGTCAAATCCTATACCAATTTATAAATCAATAGAAGATGGAAATGATAAAAATATTATAGTTTTAACTAGAAATATAGATTACAGAAAGAAAAAATCTAAAGCAAATCAAATAGCTTATAAAGTATATAAGAAGAAATATCCTAAGTTAGCTGAAGTATTAGCCAAAAGACACATAGAATATAATAAAGAACTTGAATTTTGTAATGAATTAGAAAATAAGGGCAATGCAATAGTTTTAAGGCCAACGATTCCAATGGATGTAGGTAGATTTGAACGTGATAAAGTTAAATTAAGAAATATATATAATAATGGATATGACTTAGTTATAGAAAATAAAGAAAAAATATTAGAATTTTTATAAATTGAGCAAATAATCAATTTATTAACAGCAAAGTAAACCCTTTTTTCACTGAAGCTTGTTGACTAAAATATAAAGAAAATATAAAATCAAGATTATGACATAAAGATGAGATAAGCAAAATTGCAAAAAGGAGTTAGATTTTTGGATACTAAGGACATGAGTTTAAATGAAAATAACATTTGTGAAAAATGTGGAGCAGAAGCTTTATATTATATTGATGAATTGAATTGCTGGTTATGTGAAAACTGCAAAAATGAAGAAGAAGAGTTAGAAAAGATTTCAGAAAGATTAGAAAAGAAATTTAATAAAAGAGTATATTCATTTGATATAGCAGAGCTACTAAACTGCTTATCTAAAGATGAAATATATAATATAGCAAGAAATTTAGGATTAGCAAAAATTTCAGGATTAAAGAAAGATGAATTGCTTAACAATTTAATTGAAAACTACGAGTCTTTAATAGAAGAAAGACTTCTTTTATTTGAAGAAGAGAGATATAGATTGCTTAGAAGCTATTTAGATAAAGATGGAGTAAAAATATTTAATGATATAGATGAAGAAGAAGTTGAAAAGAGTGCATATTTCATTCAACAAGGATTTATTTATCCTACGCTTAAAGATGGAATAGCAGTATTTTTGATGCCACAAATAGTTCAAAAGATTATTGAGGATAAGAATACACTTGATTATAGAAGAATCATTAAACAAAATGGTGAAATAATTAATGTGTATAGAGGAATGAATAAGGCTTATGGAATTTTAAATATAGAAAGCATTAAAAGTATATTGAGCCAGTATGATTTATATAACGATAATATTGAAGAATTAATTAGAGAAAGTGGATATTATTATTCTGAATATAGAGAAGATAGCAAGCTATTCGTGAACAATGAGATACAAGATATTGATAGTTTAGTTGAAACTATAGAAAAAGAGTGTGCTGAATTAGAATATGCCAAAATTTCAAAAGAAGAATTACTTGTAATGTCAAATAGAGATTATGGTTTTTCTACTAAAGCTGGTAAAGCTTTTTGCAAGGAATTTAGCAATACCTTTAATTCAAATAGAGAAATGTTGCAAGCAATAATGGATGATTTATCAATAGATATCCAAGAAAATGAAGTTAATGAGTCAATTGATAAAATACTTGATGTAATGGAAGTTGATGAAGACAATGTAAGAAATGTAGCAGCAAATCTAATGGGTAAGTTTGCCAATAAGATTAGAATGTGGAAATATAAAGGCTATAGCATTAATGATATTAAAGCTTTAAAATCTACAGTAAAAAATGAAATAAACATTGGAAGAAATGAACCTTGCATTTGTGGCAGCGGTAAGAAATATAAAAAATGTTGTGGAAAAAATAAATAAGATCTGAAAAAGATAAGATATCCAAGAAAACTAACTTCAAGATATCTTATCTTTTTATTTTGAATTTATAATTCTAAATTTATGAGGAGAGTAGTCATAATATTTTTTGAATAATTTACTGAAATAATAAGCATCAGTATATCCAACTGACTGAGCAATAACCTTTACAGGTGCTTCAGTAGTAAGCAATAAGTTCTTTGCTTTTTCCAATCTTAGATTTATCAAATAATTTATTGGAGGCTCTCCAGTTTTTTCTTTAAATATCTTAGAGATATATACAGAACTCATATACATATTTCTTGCTATATCATCTAAAGAGATATTATCAGTATAGTTATTTTCAAAATAATCTATAATAATTTTAACTATGTTTGATTTATCGTAAAAAGGTAAATTACATCTGTTAATCTTCTTTGTGTTCTTTACATAGTTTGTTTCCTTTAAAAAAAGACCTATAAGTTTCATAATAAGGCTTTTTAAAATTAATTCTTTTCCAACTTCACAAGCTTCCTGTTCCTCTATTATTTCCAAGCAGCATTTATGAAAGTCCTCACCATATTGCTGAAATTGCATGGGTACATCTGAAGAATCTTTTAAAATATGGTTAATAGGAAGTCCATCCACTTTCACATTTCTAAAGCCAATATGGAGTTCAGTTATATCGTTGTTAATGCCCTTTGTAAATGATTCTTTATGATATACGCCAGGGTTAAACGGAAGTAAAGTTCTTTCTTTTACTGTGTAAAATTTATCACCTATTTTATAATTTACATTGCCTGATACAACATAACTAAATTCTATAAAATCATGGCAATGATATTGCCCTTCAAAGCTATCTGTATTATTACAATTAAATGAATATAAAATCTCAGGATTAAAATTCTCTATTGAAATTCCTACATTGCACATTAATAATTTCCTCCCCTTTTATATAAGAATATACATCATATAAATAAAAAAGTACATTTTTATTTGAAGTTTTTTATTAGATAATTAACATGTTAAAAATGATGAATTAAACGCAATAAGGAGGAATTATTAATGGGTAGTATTAGGTGGATATTTGGATATATAAATAAGTATAAGATTAGATTTTATTTCGCATTCGTAGCTGTATTGATAAGTTCACTTATATCAATGATTAATCCGTATTTAAGTGGAAAACTTGTTGATGAAGTAATAATGAAAAATAAATTAAATATGCTCATTTATATATTAGGAATAATGATTTTGGTAACAGTGATAAAAGCAATAATAAGGTATACTTACCAGATGACTTTTGAGCGTGTATCTCAAAATGTAATATTTGAAATAAGACAGCAAATGTACAATAAACTACAGGAATTAGATTTAGATTATTATAATAAGACAAGAACTGGAGATATAATGGCAAGAATGACTGGTGATATGGATGCCATAAGGCATTTTGTAGCTTGGGTTATGTACAATATATTTGAAAATGTAACTGTGTTTATATTTGCAATAGGTAGTATGTTTATTATAAATGCTAAATTTACAATCTTCATGTTTTTATTGACACCAATAGTTGCTTATTGTGCATATAAGATGACGATTGAATCAAATCCTATATTTTATGATATAAGGGAACAGTTTTCTAAATTAAATACAGTAGTTCAGGAAAATATAAGTGGAAATAGAGTAGTTAAAGCATTTGCAAAAGAAAAATACGAAATATCAAAATTTGAAGAGAGAAATAAGAGCTATATGGATTCCAATATGGATCTTGCAAAAGTTACTCAAAAATATATGCCAATATTAAATGGATTATCAAATATGTTTACTGTTGTTATGATTCTAGTAGGTGGAATTTTAATAATAAATGATAAATTAACCATAGGTGAACTTGTAATGTTTAATGGCTTGATTTGGGCGATAAATAATCCCATGAATATGGTAGGATGGCTAATAAATGATGTTCAAAGATTTATAGCAGCATCTAGGAAAATAAGAATACTTCTTAGTGAAGAAACAAAAATAAAGAATCCGGTAGATGGAATTAAACCTAAAAAAATTAATGGTGAAATTGAATTTAGAAATGTAAACTTTGAATATGGATATGAGACAGTACTTAAAAACATTAACTTTCATATTAAACCTGGACAAAGAGTGGCTATTTTTGGACAAACTGGTTCTGGAAAATCTACAATAATAAATCTAATAGAAAGATTCTATGATGTGACATCTGGAGAAATTTTAATAGATGGAGTAAATGTAAAAGAATATGACATACATGCATTGAGAAAAAATATATCAATATCTATGCAAGATGTATTTTTATTCTCAAATACTATAGAAGATAATATAAGATATGGAATACCAGAAGTAGAAAATTCAAGGATTGCATGGGCAGCAGAGATGTCTGATGCAGATAATTTTATAAACAAGCTTTCAGAGTCATATGGAACTATAGTTGGTGAAAGAGGAGTAGGATTATCTGGTGGTCAAAAACAAAGAATAACACTTGCCAGATCAATAATAAAAGATCCTTCTATATTGATTCTTGACGATACAACTTCAGCACTAGATGTTGAAACTGAGGCTGTAATTCAGAAAAATTTGAATACAATATATAAAGATAAAACAACATTTATAATAGCGCATAGAATTTCATCAATAAAAAATTCAGATTTAATATTAGTTTTAGATAATGGAGAAATAGTTGAAAGCGGTACACATGAGGAATTAATAAATGCACATGGACATTATTATGAAGTATACAAAGAACAATATGGTGAGTATATAAAGGATACTAGTAGACGTGAGGAGGTAATATAGATGGCTAAGAATAAATATGATGTAGATGAATCATTAGATATTCAATTTAATTTAGAATATTGCAAAAGGTTATTATCGTATGTTAAACCTTATAAAAAGGAAATGGTCATAACTCTTATAGTAATGCTAGTATCAAGTATAGCTAGCTTAATGGGGCCGTATCTTGTAAAAATAGCCATGGATGAAAATATTCCGAGTAAAGATATGAGGGGACTTGTTTTAATATGTATTATATTTGTAACTACAATTGTTATAAGTTCAATATGTATGAAGTATAAGATAAAAACAATGACATTTGTAGGGCAGTCAGTTGTAAGAAATATTAGATCTGATTTATTTAATCATCTTCAAAAACTTCCATTTTCATATTATGATAGCAGACCACATGGTAAGATTCTCGTTAGAGTAGTTAATTATGTTAACTCATTAAGCGATTTATTGTCAAATGGATTGATCAATTTGTTAACTGATTTATTTAGTATTTTTGTAATAATAGGATTTATGGTATTTATAAGCCCTAAACTTACATTAATTTGTATGATCGGAATGCCCATTTTGGCATTAGTAGTAGCACTTCTTGCAAAGGTGCAAAGAATAACAACTCAAAGATATAGTAATAAACAATCAAATTTGAATGCTTATATTCAAGAAAGTATTAGTGGAATGAAGGTAACCCAAGCTTTTGTAAGAGAAAGAGTTAATGCAGAGAAATTTAAAGTTGTAAGTGGAGAAAATAGAAGTACATGGATGACAGCGGTAAAATATCAACTTATGCTATGGCCTGCAATAGATAATATTTCAGTATTTACTGTATCTTTAGTATACTTAGTTGGTATAAAAGCTATTGGAGAGGTTATAACCATTGGTACATTAGTAGCATTTGTGGGATATATATGGAGGTTCTGGAATCCTATAGTAAATATATCAAATTTCTATAATACATTAATAATGGCTATGGCATACCTAGAAAGAATATTTGAAACTCTAGATGAGGAGGTAAGTATTTCTAATTTGCCAAATGCTTATGAGATGCCATCTATAGAAGGAAATATTGAATTCAAAAATGTAGTGTTTAAATATGAAGATGAAGAGAGAGAAATATTAAAAAATGTATCTTTTAAAGTAAATGCTGGAGAGACCATTGCTTTAGTTGGTCCAACAGGAGCAGGAAAAACAACTATAATAAACTTATTGAGCAGATTTTATGATGTAACAAAAGGTGAGGTTATAATAGATAATAATAACATAAGAAATGTAACCCTAAGTTCTCTGAGAGAACAAATGGGAGTTATGCTTCAAGATACATTTATATTTTCAGGAACTATACTAGAAAATATAAGATACGGAAACTTATCTGCAACTGAAGAAGAGATTATTAATGCTTCAAAAGCAGTAAGAGCTCATGAATTTATTATTAATTTAAAAGATGGATATAATACTCAGGTAAATGAAAGAGGCAGTAGATTATCTGTAGGTCAAAGGCAGCTAATATCATTTGCAAGAGCTCTTTTAGCAGATCCTAAAATATTAATTTTAGATGAAGCAACTTCAAGTATAGATACTAAAACAGAAAAGGCTTTACAAGAAGGTTTAGATAGACTATTAAAAGGAAGAACATCATTTGTAATTGCTCATAGATTATCTACTATAAAGAATGCAGATAGAATAATGGTTATAAATGATGGCAGAATAGTTGAACAAGGAACACATGATGAGTTGATTAATAATCATGGAGAGTACTATAATCTTTATATGGCTCAGTATGAAATAATGAATGCTGTATAAATTTTAATAAGAAAACTTTTAATAAGTATTGTATAGAATGAAATAAAATTCATCCTATACAATACTTTTTTCACAAGAATTTTCATAATGTATAGAAATTATTTAAATATATTGTATAAAACATACTTGCACAAATATTTGAAGAATGATAAAATGCCCAGAATTTAAGAATTTAAGAATTTAAGAATTTAAGAATTTAAGAATTTAAGAATTTAAGAATTTAAGAATTTAAGAATTTAAGAATTTAAGAATACAAGAATATAGGAATATAAATTTTTACGAATTTGCTTATTTTATGGGGATTAGAAGAAAATATTTAGGGAAACATCTTCATCAGTAGATGAAGATGGGCTATACTGTTAGGCTCGTGCCTCACCAAACATTATATGCCGGTGTAAGCGATTAGTACCAAATACAAGAGTTGGCCTCCCTGCTTAAAAATTTACAAACACAATTATTTATATTAAGACATATAATAAAATGATATCAGTACTTGGAGTTGAAAATAGGTGATATACGGGCTAATTTTAGCTGGTGGTAAAGGTAGCAGGTTATACCCTCTATCAAGAGCTGATCAACCGAAACAATTTCTAAAACTAATTAATGATAAAAGTTTTTTAGTTAATACGGTTGAGAGGATAACCCCAATAATAGATAAAGAAAATATTTATGTGGTTACAAACAAAGACTATAAAGAAAAAATAAGAGAAGAACTTTCGGATATGGTTAATGGAGAGAATATTTTTGCTGAACCTGCTAATAAAGAGACTGCTACTTGTATAGGCTTATCTGCAATAAAGCTCTTAAAACAAGATGCTAATGCAGTTATGGTGGTTTTACCATCTGATCACTATATTCAAGGTGAGAATAATTATACAAATACCTTATCTCAAGGAATTGAAATTGCTAATAGGAGAAGGTGTATTGTAACATTGGGAATAGAACCTAGCAGACCTGAAACGGGGTATGGATATATAGAAATGGGTGAGAGAACTAATGGAAATATACCAACTTATAAAATAGCTAGATTTACAGAAAAACCAAACTTAGAAGTTGCAAAAGATTTTATTCTAAAAGGAACCTATTTATGGAATTCTGGAATTTTTATATTTAGAGCAGATGTTATATTAAGAGAAATAGAAAAGTATCTTCCTAAACTGCATAAACCATTAATGGAGATATATAAAAATTTAGGCGAACCAGAGGAAGAAAAAGTAATAAAAGAACAATATGAGCTGATAGATGGAATATCAATTGATTTTGGAGTTATGCAGAAAACTAGAAAAGCTTATGTAATAAAAAGTGATTTTGGATGGGATGATATGGGTAGCTTTGGAGCACTAAGTAGATTGTTAAATAGTCATAGAAATAATAATGTATCTCAAAATGTATATGTAGACGAGTGTGAGAATTGCTCTATATTTGGTGGTAAAAATCTTATAATAGGTTTTGGAGTAAAGGATTTGGTTATAGTAGATGCCGGAGATGTAATACTTGTTATGGATAAAAATAAAGATCAAGAAATAAAACATCTATTAAATAAATTGAACGAAAAAAGTGAATATAATAAATTTTTATAAGATAAAAATGCACACATTATCATAATTAGACTTTATGAAAATGTGTGCATTTTATTATTTAGTTATAAAATTTACATATTATTAAAGATAATTAATTAGAAAGTAGTAATTATAAAGAAGATAGTATGCAAGTATATTCAAATTTGGTAAATGAATATAATTATAGAGAAGTTTAAACTACTACAAAATATAGTATACTTTATTTAGAGGAGGCGGAATTAATATGAAGATATATGAACAAATAGCAGAAGATATTAAAAAATATATAGTTTCTAATAAGATATTTCAAGGATACAAACTGCCGTCTATTACTAAATTGTGTGAAAAATATAATTGTAGTAAAGGAACTGTTATCAAAGCTTATGATACATTATGCAAGGAACACATAGTATATTCTTCACCTCAAAGAGGTTTTTTTGTAGCAGATAATCTTATGCGTTTTTGTGAAGAAAGTTCAGGTATATATGATTTGTCTACTGGAAATCCATTAGTTAGTAACATCCCAGTAGTAGATATTCAGCATTGTTTAAATTCAGCAGTAGAGCTCTATAGTAATATTTCTTTAGCTGGAGGATCAAGAGGAGTTCCATCAGTATTAGAAATACTTCCTGATTTATTAGTTAAAAGCGATATTTATTGTAAGAATAAAAATATATATATATCACAAGGAGTCTTGCAAGTACTAACATTATTATCAAAAATGCCATTTCCTAATGGTAATGATACAATACTTATTGAAGAGCCATCATATATATACTATATAAATTTTTTAAAAGCCGATAATATAAAGGTAAAAACTATAAAAAGAGATGAAAATGGAATAGATTTAAAGGAATTAGAAGAAATATTTAAAAATGAAAAAATCAAATTTTTTTATACAATACCTAGAAATCATAATCCATTAGGAACATATTATTCTCTAAAAACTAGAAAAACAATTGCTAAGCTTGCAGAAAAATATGATGTATATATTGTTGAAGATGATTACTTTTCGGATTTATGTAATTTGTCTCACTATTCACCAATATATTATTATTCAGAGTTAAAAAACTGTATATATTTAAAAAGCTATTCTAAAACAATACCTTATATAAGGATTGGGGTTGCTGTAATTCCTGATAGCTTAATTGATACATACGAAAAATGGATTGATTATTCATATTACTATTCATATTATATGCCTTCATTAGTTTCTCAAGCTACATTTGAGTCATATATAAAAAGCAATATATATGAAAAGCATACAACAATACTTGCTGGAAATATAAAAGACCTTTTAAGAACATTTAGAAAAATAACTTCTAAGTGGGATGAAGATATTGTTAAAGTGATAGGAGGAGTTTCTGGATATTATTCAACATTAGTTTTGAATGAAAATATTAATTGTGATAAATTAATTGAGAATTTAAAGAAAAGAAATGTATTTGTATCATCAAATGTAGAAGCTTATTATAATATAAATAAATTTGATAATAGTATAAGGGTAAGTAGTGCCAGGTTAAATATTGATCAATTAAAAATAGCATTAAATATTATTTATGAAGAAATTTTAAGATTGGCAATTATATAAGAATATAGGAATTTAAATGCTTTAAACATTTAAATTCCTATTATTAAGTAAAGTTTATTTATTAAATTGTGGTAAATAATCTTTATGAGCTTCTAATAATTCATCTAACAATATTTTTGCGATTTTTTCTGATGGAATTAATGGATTAATTGTTAATGCAAGAAGTGCTTTATTATAATCTCCTTCAACAGCCGCATCTACAACTAATTTTTCAAATGATTTTATTGTTTGAACAAGACCATTTACTGCAACAGGAAGTTTTCCAGTAGCTATTGGTTTTGGACCATCTTTAGTTATAATACATGAAATTTCTACTGCTGAATTATCATCAATTCCTTCAATAGCACCATTATTTCGCGTGTTAACTGGTTGAATATCACGTTTGTTGTTATAAATAGAATTAATTAGTCTACATGCAGCATCAGAATAATATGCACCACCACGTTTTTCTAATTGAGGTGGTTTAATATCTAAGTTTTCATCCTTATATAATTCGAATAAATCTTTTTCTAGGCGTTGAACAACTTCTGCTCTAGTTTCACCTTTAGAGAACTCAGCCAATTCTTCTTTAAGCATATCTTCTCTTTGGAAATAATATTTGTGATATGGGCAAGGCATCATTCCAAGAGCCTTAATAAATTCTGGGCTCCATTCAAAGTCTTTAATATTTTTAACTATTGAACCCATTTTACCTTCTGCAATTGAATTGATTACTTCTTCGGTAACATTTTTTCCATCAAGGTAAATTTCTTTTCCAAATACCATATGATTTAATCCGGCAAATGTCATATTAATACGGCTATGGTCTACATCTAAAAGATTAGCTACTGCTTTTTCCATACCAATTGGAACATTACATAATCCAATAACTTTCTTGTTTTTTCCATATTTAAGAAGAGCTTCAGTTACCATTCCAGCAGGATTTGTGAAGTTAATAAGCCAAGCATTTGGACATAATTCAGCCATGTCTTTATCGATATCTAATATTACTGGAATTGTTCTAAATGCTTTAAACATTCCACCTGCACCATTTGTTTCTTGACCAATTACACCATGGCTTAAAGGTATTCTTTCATCCTTGATTCTAGCATCTAAAAGACCAACTCTAAGTTGTGTTGTAACAAAATCAGCATCTTTTAATGCTTCTCTTCTATCTAAAGTTAGATGAATATCTATAGGAACACCAGCTTTTTTTACCATTCTTTTAGCTAAAGCTCCTACTATTTCTAATTTTTCTTTTCCAGCTTCAATATCAACAAGCCATATTTCACCTACTGGTAATTCATTATATCTTTTTATAAAACCTTCTATCAATTCTGGTGTGTAACTTGATCCACCGCCAATTGTTACTATTTTAATTTTATCTTTCATATCTAAAACCTCCCTTAAATAGTTCTGTAAGTTCATGTTATATCTATAGATAGTTTTATTCAAGAAGATAAAAATACGATTATACTAGTACAGTTTTATGTTATTAAGTGAATATTTTAAATGTATATTGTAGATTTGAGGAATAATTACATTTTTTATTCAAAATATATATACAGACGAATGTGAGAATTGCTCTATATTTAGTGGCGAAAATCTTATTATGTGTGCATTTTATTATAAATTATACAATATAATTTTAAGAATAATTAATGAAAAAGTGGTAATTACAATTATCCTTACAAAATAATTTTAATAAATTCATTTAAATTATCGCTAAATATTATAAAAACGTAAACATGTGAGAATAAATCTAAATTATTTATATTGATAATAAATTTTATTGCAATTTATTACTTAAGAATCTATAATAAACTTAAAGAGTGGTAATGTCCAGTTCTGCTTTTTATAGTTTTATAAAGGAGGGGATTTAATGTTAATAAAAAATTGCAATATAGTATATTACGATAGGATTGAAAAAGGATCAGTATTAATTAAAGATGGAAAGATAAAGGAAATAAACACAGATACGTTGGATGACAATGTATTAGATGCTGAGGGATTATACTTAGCGCCAGGATTTATCGATGTACATATTCACGGAGCAGGTGGATGTGATACCATGGATGGAACAGTCGAATCAATTAATAAAATTTCGAAAGCAATAGTAGAACATGGTGTTACATCATTTACACCAACTACAATGACTGTTTCAATCGAAGAAATAAGAAATTCATTAAAAGCTATAAAAGAATCAAAGGAAAATGGAACTGAAGGAGCGCAAGTTTTAGGAGCGCATTTAGAAGGACCTTTTATAAGTTATGAGGCACTTGGAGCACAAAATGGAAATTATGTATTAGAACCAACTATTGATAACTTCAAGAAAATAAGCGATGGATATGAAGATGTGATTACATCAGTAACATTAGCCCCAGAAGTAGAAGGTGCAGGAGAATTAATCCAATATATTTCTGAAAAAGGAATAGTATGTTCTATAGGGCATACTAAAGCAACATATGAAGAGTGTATAGAGGCAATAAAACTTGGAGCATCGCATAGCACACATTTATATAATGCAATGACAGGATTCAAACATAGAAGTCCAGGAGTTGTTGGAGCTACATTTGATACAGATATTACAACAGAAACCATTTCAGATGGTATTCACATATCATATCCCGCTTTAAGAGTTGCATATAAGCAAAAAGGAACAGATAAGGTTTTACTTGTAAGTGATTCTATGATGGCTTGCTGTATGCCAGATGGAGACTATTCATTAGGAGGACAAAAAGTTACTGTTAAAAATGGTGTTGCTACACTTGAAGATGGAGTATTAGCTGGATCAGTTTTAACTTTAGACAAAGCAGTAAGAAACATATATAAGAATTCAAAACTTCCATTAAATGAAATAGTTAAAATGGCAACATATAATGGCGCAAGACATTGCAAAGTTGAAGATCATAAGGGATTAATAAAAGAAGGATACGATGCAGATATAATTTTATTTGACGATAATATAAACATTAAAAAAGTATTTATTAATGGAAAAGAGAAGTTCTAAATTATAAGTAGTTTGACATAATATATTTAAGAAAAAATAACAAAGATTAATTTATGAATATTTATAAGTTGTGGTAAAAAGATAAGGTGGATTTTGCCACAGCTTATATTAAAAACTGCTTATACTTTAGATTTCTATTCAAGGTGGGACTTATATGGATGTAAGAAAAGAAGAGAAAATTATAGAGGCATTAGTATATTTAGAAAATAAAAAAAATAGAGGAATAAGTGCATATGAGCTTAGTGAATATATGAAAATGGATAGAGCCAATGTAAGCAGATATTTAAATAATTTATATAAGGAAAAAAGGGTTAATAAATCGAACGGAAGACCGGTTCTATATAGTAGTTTTAAGCTCAAAGATGTTGATACTGGAAAAGAAAAAGAAGAAGAGGTTATAAAAGAAAGAGAAAGAGAAGATGAATTAGTTGTAAAAAAAGATAGCTTAGATAGACTTGTGGGTGCAGAATTATCATTAAAGCTACCTATACAGCAAGCTAAAGCAGCAATGCTTTATCCACCAAGAGGACTCCATACATTAATTTTAGGTGAAACTGGTGTGGGAAAATCATTATTTGCAGAAATGATGTATTCATTTGCTAAGGAATCTAGAGTTATAGATGAAGATGCACCATTTATAAGATTTAATTGCGCAGATTATGCTGATAATCCTCAATTAGTTGTTGCACAGATCTTTGGAGTTAAAAAGGGAGCATTTACAGGTGCGGATTCAGACAAAGAGGGACTATTAAAAAAAGCAGATGGTGGAATCTTATTTCTTGATGAAATACATAGATTATCTCCACAAGGTCAGGAAATGTTATTTACATTTATAGATAAAGGAACGTTTAGAAGACTTGGAGACACAGAAGAACAAATAAAAGCTGAAGTTCAAATAATTTCGGCAACTACTGAAGACCCGCAATCATTTATGTTAAAGACTTTCACTAGAAGAATTCCTATGACAATAATTTTACCGCCATTAAGAGAGAGAACATTAGAAGAAAGATACTTACTTTTAGAATCTTTCATTAAAGAAGAGTCGGTTAGACTCGGAAAGAGCATATATATAAGCAAAAATTCAATAATATCATTTTTGCTTTATGATTGTAATAACAATATAGGGCANGGAAACTACTGAAGACCCGCAATAATTTATTTTAAAGACTTTCACAAGAAGAATTCCTATGACAATAATTTTACCGCCATTAAGAGAGAGAACATTAGAAGAAAGATACTTACTTTTAGAATCTTTCATTAAAGAAGAGTCGGTTAGACTCGGAAAGAGCATATATATAAGCAAAAATTCAATAATATCATTTTTGCTTTATGATTGTAATAACAATATAGGGCAATTAAGAAGCGATGTACAATTATCATGTGCAAAGGCATTCTTAAATTATAAGGTTAATAAAAGTAATTTCATATTAATAGATCAAAGTGAACTACAATCAAGAGTTCAAAAAGGAATCATAAATTTAAAGTCACATAGAAAAGAAGTAGAAAAAATATCAAACAATATGAGTGATATTGTACAATTTTCAAATAAAGAAGATGTTTTAATACCACTGAATTTAGAAAATGATTCAGACAAGGATATAACGAACTTAAGCTTTTATTCCATGATAGAAAAGAAAATGGAAGAGTTAAAGGCACAAGGAATAGATGAAGAAAAAATGAATGATCTTTTAAACATTGATTTAGAAGAACATTTTAAAAAATATATAAGTAGCTTAAGTAATGAAATTGAAAAAAGTGAACTTTCAAAAGTAGTCGATATTAAGCTAATAAATATAGTTGAAGAGATGTTACAAATAGCATCAAATAAACTAAACAGAGAATTTGAACAAAAGGTTTATTTTGGATTGGCTTTACATTTGCAAGGAAGTATTGAAAGAATGACATTAGGAATAAAAATACGTCATCCAAAGATCAACTTAATTAGAGCACAATACAGAGAAGAATTTATGGTAGCAATGGAAATAGTCAAAATAGTAGAAAATAAATTTAATATAGAAGCACCACTAGATGAAATTGGTTATATAACTATGTTTTTAGCAGCCAGTAGAGAAGAAAATAATGAGCTGCTTGAAGAAAAGGTAAACGTCTTAGTAATTATGCATGGAAGAAATACTGCAACAAGTATGGTTGAAGTTGCTAATACATTAATTGGAGAAGAATATGTAAAAGCATTAGATATGCCATTAACAATGAAAGCAGAAGATATGCTTCAAATTGCAAAAGAAGAAATATCAAAAATGAAAAATGATAAAGGCGTGTTGATGCTGGTTGACATGGGGTCTCTAATTAATTTTGGCGAAATTATATCAAGTGAGTTAGGAATACAAATAAAAACAATAGATATGGTTACAACATTAACAGTACTTGAAGCGGGAAGAAAGGCTTTAAATGGTAGGAATCTTGAAAGTATATATACTTCTTGTCAAGAGATAGGAAGATTATCAATACAGATGGAAAAAGAAGATTATACAGTTGATAAAGAACTTGCAATAATAACAACATGCTTTACAGGAGAAGGTGCAGCAGAAAAAATAAAAGATAGAATACTTTCATCTTTAAATGATTCTAACAAGATTAAAGTAATACCATTAAACATTTTAGATAAAAAGGACTTTTTGAAGAAAGTAAAAACATTAAAAGAAAAATACACAATACTTGCTATAGTTGGTACTGTAAATATATTTATAGATGGAGTGCCATTTATATCAGCTCAAGAAGTGTTTTTGAATAAAGGAATTGAACAATTAGAAAATTTAATTGAAGTTGAACAAGAATTTTTAAAGATTACAAGATCATTAGAAGGGCAAATACACATAAAAGATATCAATTGTAAAAATATGGTTGCAAATATAAGAGATACTATAACTAATATAGAAGAGAGTTTGCAAATCAAAATAAAACATGAAATTAAAATTGGAATTTTAATTCACACAGCATTCTTAATAGAAAGATTAGTAAATGGAAAGAAAGAAGTCAAGTTTAAGGACTTAGAAAACTACAGACATAATAAAAACAGAGAGTTTATATTAGTTAAAAAGGCACTTAAGCTAATCGAAAATACTTATAAAATTAATGTTGGAGATGATGAATTAGCTCATATAGTAAGGATGATTATAGAGAACTAATAAACTGTGTAAAATAATCATCATAGTGTGTAAAATAAAGAGTGTGTATTTATATATTACACACTAAATAACTTAAATTACACAGTTAATAATACACCTAAGATGACGATTACAGGCATTTATAATGGAAGATAAGATTTATGGACTTTGGCATGATAATTGCTATATATATTAGTGTAAATAAAAATAATAAGGAGGAAGTTATCATGAAAAGAATATTATTAGTATGTTCAGCTGGAATGTCGACAAGTTTATTAGTATCTAAAATGCAGGCATCAGCAGAAAATCAAAAAATTGAATGTGAAATAAATGCAACTGCAGAAGCTGAACTAAAAGACAGAATTGATGATACAGACGTAATATTGTTGGGACCTCAAGTAAGATTTCTACTATCAAAAATAAAAAAGAGTGTAGAATCTAAAGGCATACCAGTAGAAGTTATAAATGCAGTAGATTATGGAACAATGAATGGTGAAAAAGTGTTAAAACAAGCATTAGATCTTATTAAATAATAAGATATTACAGAGTATTTGGACGTAGCATAGAAGGAGAATAGTTATGGAAGAAATAATAATGAATCTTATATTACACAGTGGTGAAGTAAGAAGTTATTCAATGGAAGCAATTCAGGCTGCCAAAAGAGGTAATATAGAGGAAGCTAAAGAGCTAATTGAGAAAGCAGATAAAGAACAAGTGGAATCTCATAAGGTTCAAACTTCATTAATACAAAACGAGGCAGCAGGAAATAAAGCAGAAGTATCATTGTTATTAGTTCATGCACAAGATCACTTAATGACAAGTATGACTTTGAAGGATTTAGCAGTAGAATTGATAGATATACACGAAATAATTCAAAGTAAGTAGAATTACTTTTCCAGTTGAGTAAGAAAGAAGGGTTTAGTATGAAGTATGTAATAGGTGTTGATGCTGGAGGTACAAAAACAGAAGCAGCAGCTTATAACTTAAATGGTGAATGTATAAAAAGCTCTATAAAAGGTTTTGGAAATTTATTAAACAATACGGAAATAGCTTTAGCTAATATATCAGATGCGATAACAGAGATTGCTTCTGACTTAGGTTGTGAAGATTTAGATGGAATTTATATCGGGGCAGCTGGAGCAGAAGTAGGGAATAATTCTAAGTTAATAAAAGAAAAGATACAGTCGCAAATAAACGTAACAGTAGAAGTTATGAATGATGCTGAGATTGCTTTAAAAGCTATGTTAAAAGGAAAAGATGGAATTCTAACTATAGCAGGAACAGGATCAATTGCATTTGGTATAAATAGCGGAAGATCTTCAAGATGTGGTGGATGGGGAAATCTTCTAGGTGATGAAGGTAGCGGATATAAAGTGGCAATATGTGCTATCCAAAGAATGATAAAAGAAGAAGAAGAATCATTACCACAATCAAAACTAACAAAGAGCATATTAGAAAAATTACAAATTGAATGTGTTAATGATATTACTGAATTTGTATATTCATCAACTAAGGACGACATTGCATCAATAGCCCCTATAGTTGCAAGACTTGGAGAAGACGACGACTATATATCTAAAAATATTTTATGTGAGCAAGGAATAGAACTAGCTAAAACAGTAGAAAAGTTATACAAAAAGTTAGGATTTGAAAGTTGTTCAGTAGCATTAGTTGGTGGCGTAATAAGAAAAGCAAAAGTTGTTAGAAGCGCTTTTGAAAATTATCTAAGAGAAAATATGTGTATTGATGAAATAGTAGATGATGATATTTCACCAACCAAGGGAGCATACTATATATACATTAACCAAAGTAAATAGAGGTGATTATTAATGAAAAGGTTAGGAATTTCGGTTTATCCAAATCATACAGAAATAGATGAAATAGTGGATTATATTCATTTGGCAGGAAAATATGGCTTTAAAAGAATTTTTACATGTTTATTATCTGTGGCGGATAAGAATGTAGATGATGTAATAAGTGAATTTAAGGTTATGCTTAAGGCTGCAAAAGAAGAAAATATGGAAGTTATTGCAGATTTAGATCCAACTATCTTCAAGAATTTAGGCGCATCTATATATGACTTAAAAGTATTCAAAGATATGGGATTAGATGGTATAAGACTAGATATGGGATTTAGTGGCCAAGAAGAAGCTATAATGTCATTTAATGAATATGGATTGAAAATAGAGTTAAATGTAAGCAATGGTACAAGATATATAGATAATATATTATCATATAAAGCTAATTTAAATAATTTATATGGATGTCATAATTTCTATCCACATAGATATACAGGACTGTCATTAGATCACTTCATTAAATGTTCAAAACAATTTAAAGAACTAGGGATTAATGTAGCAGCATTTGTTAATTCTCCAAGTGCAAAATATGGTCCTTGGCCAGTATCAGAGGGACTATGTACATTAGAAATGCATAGGGAGCTTCCAATTGATGTTCAAGCAAAACATTTAATGGCAACAGGCTTTGTGGATGATATTATAATAGCTAATTCTTTTGCTAGTGAAGAGGAACTAAAATTATTAAGCGAACTTAATAAGGAAAAAATAACATTCAAAGTCAAATTTGATGAAAGTGCTAGAGAGTTAGATAGAAAGATTGTATTAGAAGAATATCACTATAATAGAGGTGATGTTTCTGAGTACATGATAAGATCTACTCAAAGCAGAGTTAAGTATAAAAATGAAAGTTTTCCTCCTATAAATACGCCGAATATTCAAAGAGGGGATATTTTGATAGATTCTGATTTGTATACTAGATATGCAGGAGAACTTCAAATAGCCTTAAAGGAAATGAAAAACGAAGGTAAAACTAATGTTATAGGGAAAATAGTTGACGAAGAAAAATTCCTATTAGATTATATAGAGCCATGGAGTAGTTTTGGTTTTATAGAAGAAAAATAATATTAATAAAGGGGAGAATATATTATGAATAAGTTTTTTGAATGGATGGAAGAACATTTTATTCCAATAGCGGCTAAAATAGGATCACAAAGACATTTAGTTGCAATTCGTGATGGATTTGCTACTTTAACTCCATTAATTATGGCTGGTGCCTTTGCTACATTATTTAATAATTTAGGGTTTGAGTTCTATCAAAACTTTATGAATTGGTTATTACCAGCCAACTGGAAGAACTTTGGTGGTGACATCTGGAATGCTTCATTTGGACTTATGTCAATATTGGTAGTTTTTTCAATATCATATCATTTAGCAAGATCTTATGATAAAGATGGCTTATCAGCAGGTGTTGTATCAGTAGCAGCATCATGGATGTTATATAAAACAACAGAAGATGGTACATTACCACTTACTTTTGTAGGTTCACAAGGTTTGTTTGTTGCTATTATAGTTGCAATTATTGCAACAGAAATCTTTGTTAAGTTAATAGGAAATCCTAAGTTAGTAATAAAAATGCCTGATGGTGTGCCACCAGCAGTAGCAAAATCTTTTGCAGCATTAATTCCATCTATTGTAGTTCTATGTGTTACAGCAGGAATTTTAGAAATATTTAAAGTATTAGGATTGCCAGATATACACCAAGCTTTATTTAATGTTATTCAAGCACCACTTCAAGGTGTAGCTGGAAGCTTAGGCGGAGTTCTAGTAATAGTATTTATGATTCATTTATTATGGTTCTTTGGTTTACATGGTTCAAATATCATGGCTCCAATTATAAATGCATTATTATTACCATTAACTATATTAAATACAGAAGCTTTTGCAAATGGTAAGCCAGCTGAATATATACTAAACAGTCAATTTATAGATTCATATGTAAACATGGGTGGATCTGGAACAACAATTGCGTTACTTATAGCAATATTAATAATTGCAAAAAGAAAGAGTGCGCAACAAAAAATGATGGTAGGTTTAGGTATAGCACCAGGATGTTTCAATATTAACGAACCAGTAATTTTTGGTATGCCAATAATATTAAATCCAATTTATTTTGTACCATTTATATTAGCACCTATGGCATGTACAGTAATAGCTTATGCATTAACAGCAATCGGATTTGCTCCAAAAGTTGTAGTTATGGCTGGTTGGACAACACCACCAATTCTAGGGGCAATACTTTCTACTAACTCAATCAGAGGTGGTATAACAGCACTTATTTGTCTAGCAGCAGCAGTGGTAATATATCTTCCATTTGTAGCTATGGCAGCTAAGCAAGAAAATGCAGCAGCTAATAAAGTAGAAAATCAAGTAACAGTATAACAGTATTAAGTTGAGTTGAAGAAATCTTAGCTAAAGTTTAAATGATAAAACTTTAGCTAAGATTCTACATAAATATTAAGAATATAAAGAAAGCAGGGATATGTTATGAAAGTTATTATTACAAAAGATTATAATGAAATGAGTAAGTTAGCAGCAAACATGATTAAAGAGACTGTTAATGAAAAACCAAACTCTGTATTAGGATTAGCAACAGGAAGTACTCCTGAAGGTTTATACAATAATCTTATTGAAATGAATAGAAATGGAGAAATAGATTTCTCAAATGTTACAACTATTAATTTAGATGAATATATAGGTTTAAATGGAGATAATCCACAAAGCTATAGATATTTCATGAATAACAAATTATTCGATCATATTAATATTAATAAGGAAAGAACTTTTGTACCAAGTGGTGTAGCAGAAAATATTGAAGAAGAAGCTAAGAACTATGATAAGAAAATTGACGAGCTAGGTGGAATTGATGTACAAATACTTGGAATTGGCGTTAATGGCCATATAGGATTTAATGAACCTGATGAAGTATTAATAGCAGGTACACATAAAACTGGATTAACACAAAGTACTATAGAAGCGAATTCAAGATTTTTTGATAAAATAGAAGATGTGCCAACAGAAGCAATAACTATGGGATTAGGTCAAATTTTAAAATCAAAAAAAATAATTTTAATAGTTAAAGGAACAAACAAAGCTGATGTTGTAAGAGAATTATTAAAAGGTGTGATCACAACTAATAATCCATCAACTATGCTTAATATGCATAGAGATGTAACTATATTAATGGAAGAAGAAGTTAGTAAATTAATTTAATAAATTTTTAATTATGAATTTATTGTAAACATCCTGATATAGTATTATTATAATAATATATATTAAATTTACAATTTAGTAATAAAATTTGCATTGAAATGATTATGTTATTTTAATATTATTATTGTAATTAGAGAATGAAGGATGTGATTAAATCTTGATGATAAATAATCATAAACTAATGGGAGGGAATATACTTAAGTATTCTAATACCGAAGCTATCTCTCTAATTAATAAAAATAGATTTATATGGGGGAACGTAAAACCAGACTGTGTTCCACAATATAAACGTATAAGACACTATTTTGATGAAAGTATAGATATGGTAATTAATAAGATATTATATTTATCATCTCTTACTATATATGATGTACACTATGGAATGACGATGGCTAAGTTCAGTGAAGAATTAGGTGTTGTTTGCCATTTTTTATGTGATTATTTTTGTGCTCCACATTATTATAGATGGGAATGTACTAGTACAAAAATAATGAAAGATCATATGTTATATGAGAAGAGATTAGCTAAAAAAAGCAAAACATTTATACCGGGAGGTATATTAACTGCGAAAATAAATCCAAATGCCACTAAAGATTTTTTGATAGATTTACAAAAGCAATATGAGAGTGTGATAGATTTTAATAATGATCTAACGTTCGCATACTATGTTTGTGACAGTATCTTAAATATGATTTTAAATAATGTACTTACTAATGAAAGTAAGATTAAAAAGGTTATATAAAATCAAAAAAATTGCCTAAAATTTAGGCAATTTTTTTGATTTTTTATGTATATGAAAATATAAAATATTTCGATTTAAATTACTTAATACTTGGGAAGTTGTAATTTTAAATGTAGACAAGTTTAAAGGCATGAAACACTTTGAAAATTATTTAAAGTGTTTCATGCCTTTTTCTCAAGCTATTTTATCAGAATCATCATTATCTATAACAACTCCAAGCTTGGTTGATATTATGGTATTTAATTTGTTAATTGAATTAGATAAGTTATTAATCTGTTTTTCCAAGCGAATCAGCAAATATGCAGCAACAGCTATAGCAAAACCATTATTAACAATAAGATTCATAAGTTCATTTACCTCCATAATTTTTCACCTCCTATAAAGGATATATGATAGAAAAAATATTATTTCATATATAAGTTCTAATAAATTTTCTACATTCAGCATATAAATCCTAACTAGCTTCAGCGTAGATTCAAATGAAGAATCATAATTAGAACATATATATTAAAAATTCAGTTATTGATTTCCACCTTCATTTACAATGTGGTTATAGTAGCAATCTATAGCTATATCAACTATTGTGCTTACACATACATTAATGTCAGGATGTATACTTTTTAATTCATTTATTTTTCTTATTGTGGAGCTTCTAAGAGTGTAACTTCTTTTTATAGTTGGAGTTTCACCATCAATAGCAGGGGCAGCACCATTAGGAAGTGGAGTCCTTCTGTTATCAAATATTTCTTTTGTAGAGATACGAGGATTTTTGATTCTAATAGAATCAGTTATGCTATTTTGATTATTGGTGTTACTAGATGAAATAGTATCAATTTTAGAATTGGGCTTATTATCTGTTCTAATATGAGTATTAATATTAGATTTGGAGTTAGTTTCAAAATCTTTAACATCAGAATCATCATCGAAAGAAAAGGAAGATATACAATTACCATCTGTAGGAACTTCACTGGTAAATCCACATACTTCACCTTCATCATATTCAAAATCATTTTTAACAACCTTTGATGTTCTTTTCTTAGGCATAAACTATATCCTCCTTTAGCAGTTCTTAAATAATATTTTCAAGTATTCTTCGTTATATTTGATATCATTTTCCTATGCATTATTTGTATCTTTCTTTGGAAGTTTCTTAGAGATATTTTTATGTACCCTCTTAAAAGATATATGAGTATTTATTATAAAATCTAAAGTTCTTAAGAATTTAAGAATTTATATTTTTTAGAATTTAAGAATATGAGAACTCAAGAATATAAGAATTTGCTTATAAAATGCTGGCTAAGGGCATATTTAATAAGTGTGAAGGGTGACTTAAAATATATTTGTGATGGAATTGACCAAGTTTTTGAAAATTATGTGGATAAAACTACAGAGATTGTGAATAATTTTTTATATATTATTAGGTAAAACTTCTTTTAAAGTTCTTAAATGATATGTATCATATATGTATATGAGTGATTTTAGTTAACAAATCTAAAAAAAGGAAAAAAGAGAAAATGATAAATAAGAGAAGTCTTGAGAATATATCTACAGGTAGAAAGATACTTATTCGTGAAGAAAATTTTGTCTACTTATTACCATGTGAGCAACTTAGGAGCTTGATATCCAATTTCACAATCAGCTTTCCTAATAAATCAATTATTTCAGATGATTATACTATTATGCCTCATGGTAGTGCTACTCTTGTACTATTCAATTACAATGCTGAACTTTATAGTTTTTTATTTGGACCAACCACAAAGTCAATCAAAGTAGGTGATATTGCAAATAAATGTGATGCCATATTCATTATTGAATTTCAACCAGCAGGATTTTTTCCTTTTACCAAAATAAATCAAAAGAAACTGACTGACCAGATTATACCATTTTCATTGATTGATAATTCATTGGATATAGCAATGCGAAATATTTTTATAACTTCTTTATCTGTAGATGAATTATTACTGGAATTTGAAAAAAAACTAATTCTAAGTACTAAAGTTCGATATCCTAAGGAGCTTGAACTTGCTATCAAAGGCATCATTCAAATGGAAGGGGTTATGACTTCTATAGAAATTTCAAATAATGTCTTTTATTGTTCAAGACACCTAAATCGGTTGTTTAATCTATATCTCGGTATGAGTATGAAATTCTTTTCCAGATTAGTGAGAATAAACAAAGCTATTCAGCTTCTAAATAAAAAAGAAAATGGATTAGCTTTCATATGTGAGAAACTAGGATATTATGATGTTTCTCACTTTGTAAAAGATTTTAAAATTGTATGTGGTATTACACCTCAAGAATATAGAAATAATATGTCCGATTTTTACAGTGAAATAGCAAAATTTTAAATCTATAATATCTTTGTAATATTAAACAAAAAGAGAGGAGTTATAGAAATGAAATTTAATGAAACAACAATTCGTATTCTAGTGCGAAAAAATTATGGAGAATGCTTTGACTTTTACACAGAGAAAATTGGCTTGATTGCAGTTTGGGGCGATAGAAATGGACCGTACACCTCTTTTGCCACAAGTAACAATACACCACCTTGCTTTGCTATTTTTGCAGGAGAAGCTATGCCAATGTTTCAAGGGTATGAACAACCAAATGTCAGCACACAGCCAGATACTGTTGTGGCAGTCATCCCAACACTTGACTTAGATGGAGATTATCTGCGTCTGAAAGAAGCAGGGGTGATGTTTCTTGGAGAACCACAACACATTGAAGCATGGGGGATGCGTTGCACCTATTTCAGAGATCCAGAAGGAAATCTGTTTGAATTGAATGATGCCAGTAATGTTTAAGTTTAAAACATATATCCATAATAGTAGCAGATTAAGTTTAGCCTATTCATTAGTGTGTAACAGTTAACTTCTATTTGAAGAAGTGGTGGTTTTACAGATACTAGCTATTGAATAAATTTTTAAGCTGCAAATAAATTATGGAGTGTGTTGTGGATATGTTTAAGAATGAAATTAAAATTAAATCAGAAGAAGGAGAGGTATATGATAAAAAGCAAATAGCTCTCGCTATTAGAAATTCCACTTTTGAGGATGACTTAAAATGCTCTTTGTTAGAGGAAGGCATACTTAATAAATGTGAAGGATGCAGTTTAAAATATATTTGTGATGAAATTGACCAAGCTGTTGAAAATTATGTGGATAAAACTACAGAGATTGTGAATAATTTTGATTTTGAATAAAAATAAACAGCTCCAAGGGAAACGTAAACTTGGAGCTGTTATTTTTATGATGGAATTTATTATAGAGAAATACCATGAAGCATAAAAAAAGAATAAGTTAATTGTTTACTTCGCTTGACAATTCATATTATAAATTCATAAGGGTTTCTTTAAAATCATCAAAAGTATTTGTATTCATAATCTTCAATGTTTTTTGAGTTGAAGAGAATATATCTATCAAAAAATTAAGTGTATCATTAAAAGAGCTTATATCACTTTCAGCAATACCTATCATTAAAATAAAATTAACCTTTTTATTATTCCAATTAATTGGTGAGTCGTTATGTAATATAAATATAAATGAACTTTTTGCATATAGACTTATTGTATGAGGAATAGCAACGAAATTTGTAAAAGCAGTAGATGAAACAGCTTCTCTCAATAATACATCATCAATAAACTCTGGCGAAATATAATCATTTGTATAGCAAATATTGCCCATGAATCTAATATATTCTTCGACGTTATTAAAAGAAACATTTCTTGCATATAAGCAATCGGATAAAGCTTTTTCTAAAAAAAATTTTCCTTTTTTTAATGATTTTTTTTCCTCAATTTGTTCTATACCTTGCCATATATCCCGTATATTTTGTTTAGTCAAAATTGGATTTATAAGTATCTTATAAGGATATGGTATTGTGGTTTCAATAGTTGTAATTAATAAATCACTTTGAGGCTTAATGGAAAGATAGTGATCTAATGACATAATATCTAAAATAATAAGGTCACTTTGAAAGTTAAGCTTGATTTTAGATACTAGTTTTTTAGTGATATTATGATATTTTTCACATATTATGATACATGATGTCATATCTAATTTATTTTTATTATTTTCTAGATATGCACCAAAATGAAGTGCTATGAAAGCAATCTCGTCTTCATTTAATGTTATATTATAAATTGTTGAAAATTTATGAGCAAAATAAACACTCATATCGTATACAGGAGTATAATCCAATTTGATTTGATGTGCTATAGGGTTAGGATAACTCATATTCATTTTTGCCCTGTGATAGGCAGTATACATATGTCTAGAAAATTGCATTAGAAAACTATGATCGAATTCAGGTATATCAAAGCGTGTTGAAACTTCTTTTGCTATCTCTAATATGTTATCCATAAATTTGGGTTCAATTAAATTCTTTAAATTGTTATAACTATTATCAATAGATAGAGTTATTAATGCAATTATCTGTTGATATTCATTTTGTGGAATTGAGAAATGGATATCAACAAATAGTGATTGAATTAAATCGGCTAATTTAATTATGTCTTCTTTTTGCTCAGAAAAAGAAATAATATTTTCAATACTTTTGTAATTATCTACTACACTGATTGTATTATTTGATTGCACTCTAATCCACATAATTAAAATATGAATCAAAAAGTTATTCATAGAGTAATCATTGAGGAATAAATTAGATTGTTGACAAATATTATGTAATTGATTTAAGGTTTTTCTAATGTCTATAGAAGGAAATAATTTTTCTAATGTTTCAGTTGAAGTGAAGTATCCATAGCTATTATGAGTAGCTATATAACCGATGAATTTTCTCTTTTGATTTTCTTTTCCAATTAGACTATATTGATAATTATGTGATTGAATTGATAATTGAAATTTATTTGCCAACCTCTTAATTTTAGGTAGTACATTATTAATAATTGTGCTTTCGCTTACTGATAATTCTTCTGCCACCTCAAATATTGAAATTCCATTTTTGTTCGTTAAAAGTTTAGAAATAAGATAATTCTCTCTGTATTCTATACTATTTATAGTAAAATCATTAGGATTTTCGGACATTTTTATTAATCTATATCCATTTTTGGAAGATTGAATATTATATATTTCTTGTTGGTTAATCTCTTTTATATAATTTCTTACTGTCTTTTCGCTAACGCCTATAATTTTAGCCAATGATGTAGATGATATATCATCATTTGTTTCTTCTAAAACATTAATTAGCGTGTCTATCCTCATATTTTTCATGACTAATTCCCCCCTTCCCAATAAACAGTATATAAATGACATTGTTTACATTATAATAATACAAATTTTTAACTATAAATTGCTAATAAAGAATTTTCTATTATGTAGGTAATTTCGATATATTGCAGTGTATGCGGAAAAAAATATGTTATATATTATTTTAAATTGATTATACAATGAAAGCAAATAAAGGAAAAGGAGAGCAGTAATAAAGATTAAATGTATAAAGGAGAGAATGAATTATGATTAGAATTTTATTAGCTTGCGGAATTGGTGCTTCAACAGGTTTTATGGCTGCAAATATGAGAAAGTCTGCTAAAGCAAGAGGATTAGATGTTAAGGTCAATGCAGTTAGCAAATCTCAAGTTATGGAGTATGCAGATAAAATTGATGTTCTTTTACTTGGACCTCATTTTGCTGCTGAAGTTCCAAAATACCAAGAAGAATTAAAGGATCATCATGTTAAAGTAACTTCTATTGATTCAGATTATTATGCATCATTAGATGGGGAAAGCATTTTAGATGAAGCGATTGAATTTTATAATGAAGAGTAAGAGGGGGAGAAGTCATGAAAGCAATACAAGCATGGATTGAAACTTATTTAGTTCCAATCATCAACAAAATCACAAATAGTTATTGGTTTAGTATTATTGCTGATGCGATTTTATATATCGTACCATTTTCAATGGTAAGTACAATTCCAAGTTTATGGTCTATTCTTAGACGTTTTGTACCAAGCTTACCAGATTTAACACCACTTAATACATATTCCTTTGGATTAATAGGTCTCTTTGTTGTATTTATTATTCCTTATAATACATTAGTTAAAGAGGAAAAGAAAGATAGAGCAATGATTGCTGGATTTACTGGTATTGGAGCATTCATGTTATGTATGAATGCAAAGACAGTTGCTGAAGGAACTCTATTTAATATATCACAATTTGGTGCAGGCGGTATGTTTACATCAATGTTTATAGGATTTATTGTAGCATTTATTTATAAATGTATGGTAAGGTTTTCTTTCTTTGGAGAAGATAGTGTAATTCCAGACTTTGTTAAGAATTGGTTTGACAATATTATCTCAATCTTTCTAAGTTTATTGGCTGGTTATTTACTAACATTTACATTTAATATTGATGTGTTTGCAATGGTACAAGTTGTTATGAGTCCTATTAAAGGGTTTGCACAAAGCTTACCTGGTGTAATTTTGATTTGTTTCTTACAAAATATTTTCTACTTTTTTGGTATTAGTGGCTGGGTTTTCACGCCTGTAACACGTTCTATTACACAAGCAGCCATTGCTGAAAATGCTGCTATGGTTGCTGCTGGAGGAACTGCTACAAATATTTATGCTTATGGTTTTAGCCGTTATCATCATATTGGAGGACAATTGGCAACACTTCCTTTAGCTTTTATGATGTTATTTTCAAAAAGTAAAAAATATAAATTATTAGGTAGAGCGACAATTATACCTTCTATTTTCAATATTAATGAACCATTAGTTTATGGTACTGTTGTTAATAATCCATTTATGTTTATTCCAGTTGTTTTAATTAGTATAATTCTTCCAGGATTCTCTTATTTATGGTTCCAATTTGGTTGGGGTACTATAAATTATGTAAACTTTGATATGAACTTTTTACCAAATGCTATTTCTGCATTTATGATGTCTGGTGGAGATTTTAGAAATGTAATTTTAGTACTGATCAATATAGTCTTAGCAACATTAATCTGGTATCCATTTTTTAAAGCATCAGAAAAATTTGAAGTTACTAAAGATGCTGAACGAGAAAAACAAAAAGCATCAAAAAAGGCTGCAAAAAAATTAGCTGTACAAGAATAGGAGTGATTAAATATGGAAGAAATAATAAATATTAATGAAGTAGCAATGGAAGTTATTCTTCATGCAGGTGATGGAAGAATGAAAATAGATGAGGCATTAGAAAAAATGGCTATCTTTGACTTCGAGTATGCTGATAAATTATTAAAAGAAGCAAAACAAGAAATTTTACAGGCACATAATGCTCAAACAAAAGTTATTCAAGCACAGGTAAGTGGTGAACAATTTGAATATTCATTGTTATTTGTTCATGCACAAGATACAGTTATGACAATTACCACAGAATTAAGAATGGTTCAAAAAATGGAGCCTATCTTTAAAGCACTATATCAACGAAGTAAAGGAGAATAGAATTATGATAATAAAAAATAAAGTATTTCCAGAAGGATTTTTATGGGGCGGTTCAACAGCTGCTAATCAAATTGAAGGGGCTTATAATGAAGGAGGTAGAGGTTTAGCAACATCTGACTTTGCAAGATTGATAACTAAAGAAATTCGTGACACTGAAGGCTCATTTGATGTTCATGTACCACATAATGCTGCTTCAAAAGAAATGGTAGAAGACATGAAATTACATCCTGAAAATTGGGAACTACCAAAACGTAGAGGAATTGATTTCTATCATACATATAAAGAAGATATTAAATTATTTGCTGAAATGGGATTTAAAGTTTTTCGTATGAGTATTTCATGGTCACGTATCTTCCCTAATGGAGATGATGAAATGCCTAATGAAGAAGGATTACAATTTTATGATAATGTATTTGATGAATTGCATAAATATAATATTGAACCATTAGTAACATTATCGCATTTTGATACACCTTTACATTTGGCAGAAAAATATAATGGATTCCTAAGCCGCCATACAGTAGATGCATTTGTCAAATACGCTGAAACAGTTTTAAAACGTTATAAAGGTAAAGTTAAATACTGGTTAACTTTTAATGAAATTAATAATGTTCTTTCTAATCCTTTTACAAGTAGTGGTGTTATTTTAGAAGGAGCACCTGAACCAAATAGCTGTAATCCTTATTTAGGAAACTGGAAACTAAAATTCCAAGCAGTGCATAATCAAATGGTCGCTAGTGCCTTAGCAGTTAAGAAATGTCACGAAATTGATTCGGAAGCTAAAATGGGTAATATGCTTTGTAGATTAGAAAATTATGCTGAAAGTTCTAAACCAGAAGACCAATTACAAGTTTTGTTTGAAGATCATTTTAACTGGTTTTTTACAGATGTCCAAGCTAAAGGTGAATATCCATATTATATGAAAAGATTTTTTGATGAAAATGATATCCATATTGAGATGGGAGAAGATGATGAAAGGATTTTAAAAGAAGGATCTGTTGACTTTATTACAATTAGTTATTATATGACTTATGTTATGCGCTATAAAGGTGAAACAGTACCTAAACCAACAGGAAGATTGGTTTCTGATATTAAAAATCCTAATTTAGAGATGTCTGATTGGGGATGGACGATTGATCCTATTGGTTTTAGAATTACTTTAAATCATATATATGATCGTTATCATTTACCAATCTTTATTTCAGAAAATGGATTAGGTGCAGTTGATAAAATCGAAGAAGATGGTTCAATCAATGATGATTATCGAATTGATTATATGAAGAGACATGTTGAACAAATGAGAGAAGCTATTGAAGATGGAGTAGATGTCTTTGGCTATGCTTGGTGGGGACCAATCGATCTTATTTCTTCTGGTACATCAGAGATGACAAAGAGATATGGCATGATTTATGTAGATATAGATGACTATGGAAATGGAACTGGTAAGCGTAGTAAAAAGAAATCATTCTATTATTATAAAAAATTAATTGCAACAAATGGTGCGGATTTAGAAAATGATATTTAAAAAATAACTTAATAACTTGAAGGTAGAGTAGATAGTTTTAGGTAAAAACAAAACTATCTACTCTCTATTTGCATGCCAAGCATGGCAATAACTTGACATTGAAAGTCCGTTGTCGCTGGATCTATGCCAATAATGTAAACACCTTTTTTGAACTATTAATCACATTTTTTCTTGTTTGCTTCTGACATTAATCTGAGTTAAATAATTAATAAAAGTTGACATATGTATTAATTAAAAATATACTAAAATGTACGTCTTTATTATTTTTAATAATAAAAGTTGATAATATTTTACTCCATATTAATATACACGATTTTATTAATGATTTATATAACTCATATTTATAAAAAGTTATAATAAACTTGACATAGAAATGGATGGATATGATAAAATTATAAATTATAGTATATTATATGATTTGTTGAATATAAAATAATAATTAATTATGCATTGGGGGATAATTTAAATAGAGTATATTAGATTAAGGAGAGAAACGGAATGGAGAGAAGCAAAAGTATATCGATGGCAGTAATTAAAAGACTACCTAAATATTATAGATATCTTGGTGAATTAATGAAGAACGATGTTGATAGGATTTCTTCAAAAGAATTAGGAGAAAAAATAGGTTTTACAGCTTCTCAAATTCGTCAAGACTTAAATTGTTTTGGAGACTTTGGGCAGCAAGGTTATGGCTATAATGTAAAAGAGCTATATACGCAGATAGGATGTATATTAGGACTAGATAAAGGGTATGAAGCAGTATTGATAGGAGCAGGTAATATAGGTCAGGCTGTTGCTAATTATACTAGGTTTGAAGATTTAGGAGTTAATATAGGTACTATTTTTGATGTTAATCCTAAATTAGTTGGAATGAAAATAAGAGATATAGAAATAAGAGATATAGATGAGTTAAAAGAAACTCTAGATAGTAAGAAAATAGATATAGGGATAATTTGTGTTCCTCAAAAAAATGCGCAAAATGTTGCTGATGAATTAATAAGAGGCGGAGTTAAAGCAATGTGGAATTTTGCTCCAGTTGATTTAGTTGTTCCAAGTGATGTAAAGGTAGAAAATGTTCATTTAAGTGAGAGTTTAATGACATTAATTTATTTACTAAACGAATAAATTTGTTAAATAAATAATTTATATTAAAAGGAAAAAATATAAGCTTTTAATATAAATTATTTATTTTTTATTCATATATGAGTTTTTGTATGAACAATGCAGATAAAAGGTATAAAAAAGTTGGATGGAAAGATAATATTTTATTGCAAATAATGTAACTACGTATTATAATTTTAAATAAGGAGATTTAAGCTCCGTTGTTTTTTTGTTCAAGCTTGTTAATATTATAACAAGCATATTTAATATTTTTAAAATTGTAAGAAAATTAAAAAAATAAATAATATGATTTTAAAGGGAGAGTAAAAAACATGGAATTAGAAAATGTTATCCTTGAAAAAGAAGGACATTTAGCAGTTGTTACAATTAATAGACCAAAAGCATTAAATGCTTTAAATTCGGCAACATTAAAAGACTTAGATATAGTTCTAGATGATTTAGAAAAAGATAGCGACATATATGCAGTTATATTAACAGGAGCAGGAGAAAAATCCTTTGTTGCTGGTGCTGACATAGCTGAAATGAAAGATTTAAATGAAGCTCAAGGTAAAGAATTTGGTGAGCTTGGAAACAAAGTATTTTTAAGACTTGAGAACTTGGACAAGCCAGTTATAGCGGCTATTCAAGGTTTTGCACTTGGTGGCGGATGTGAAATATCGATGGCTTGTGATATAAGAATTGCATCTGAAGCAGCTGTATTCGGACAACCTGAAGTAGGTCTTGGAATAACGCCAGGATTTGGTGGAACTCAAAGACTACCAAGAATAGTTGGTCTTGGAAAAGCTAAGGAAATGATTTATACAGGAAGAAATATTAAAGCTGATGAAGCTTATAGAATAGGATTAGTTAATAAGGTAGTACCTTTAGAAAATCTTATGGAAGAAGCAAAGAAAATGGCTTCAATAATTATATCTAATGCACCAATTGCTGTTAAGCTAGCTAAAGATGCTATAAACAGAGGTATGCAAGTAGCAATAGATGAAGCTGTTATGATAGAAGCAGCTGACTTTGGTAAATGCTTCTCAACAGAAGATCAAACTGAAGGAATGAGCGCTTTCTTAGAAAGAAGAAAAGAAAAGAATTTCCAAAACAAATAATTTTTTTAGTCAAAAATCTATTAGAGATTTATATATAGTTTGCCTACTAGTAGGCTCCAATTAACAAGGAGGGTAATTTAATGAATTTCCAATTAACTAGAGAACAAGAATTAGTACAACAAATGGTTAGAGAATTCGCAGTAAATGAAGTTAAGCCATTAGCTGCAGAAATCGATGAAACTGAACAATTCCCAATGGAAAATGTAAAGAAAATGGGAAAATTAGGAATGATGGGTATTCCATTTTCTAAAGAAGTTGGAGGTGCAGGCGGAGATGTTCTTTCTTACATAATAGCTGTAGAAGAATTATCAAAAGTTTGCGGAACAACAGGGGTTATACTTTCAGCTCATACTTCATTATGTGCTTCAGTAATTAACGAACATGGTACTCCAGCTCAAAAAGAAAAATACTTACCAGACTTATGCTCAGGCAAAAAGATTGGTGCTTTTGGTTTAACTGAACCAGGTGCTGGTACAGATGCTGCTGGACAACAAACAACTGCAGTATTAGATGGAGATCATTATGTATTAAATGGATCAAAAATATTCATAACAAATGGTGGAGTTGCTGAAACATTCATCGTATTTGCTATGACTGATAAGTCGATGGGAACAAAAGGAATTTCTGCATTCATAGTAGAAAAATCTTTCCCAGGATTCTCAATTGGTAAACTTGAAAACAAAATGGGAATCAGAGCATCTTCTACTACAGAATTAATTTTTGAAGACTGTATAGTTCCAAAGGAAAACTTAATTGGAAAAGAAGGTAAAGGATTTGGAATAGCAATGAAGACTCTTGATGGAGGAAGAATTGGTATTGCTGCTCAAGCTTTAGGTATTGCAGAAGGCGCTTTTGAAGAAGCTGTTGCATACATGAAAGAAAGAAAACAATTTAAAAAACCTCTTTCAGCTTTCCAAGGATTACAATGGTATATTGCTGAAATGGATGTTAAGATCGAAGCTGCAAAACATTTAGTTTATAAAGCTGCTTGTAAGAAGCAATTAGGGCAACCATATACAGTTGATGCTGCAAGAGCTAAATTATTTGCTGCAGACGTTGCTATGGAAGTAACAACTAAGGCAGTACAATTATTTGGTGGATACGGATATACTAAAGAATATCCAGTAGAAAGAATGATGAGAGATGCTAAGATAACTGAAATCTATGAAGGAACTTCAGAAGTTCAAAAGATGGTTATCGCAGGAAGCATTTTAAGATAGGAGGACTTTTAGAATGAATATAGTAGTTTGTGTAAAACAAGTTCCAGATACTACAGCCGTTAAAATAGACCCAAAGACTGGTACATTAATCAGGGATGGTGTTCCAGCAATTATAAATCCAGAAGATAAACATGCTCTAGAAGCAGCTTTACAAATAAAAGAACAAACTGGTGCTAAAGTGACTGTTGTGAGCATGGGTATTCCTGCTGCAAAAGCTGCATTAAGAGAAGCATTATGTATGGGAGCTGATGAAGCCATCCTATTAACAGATAGAGCATTAGGAGGAGCTGATACTTTAGCTACTTCAAAAGCTTTAACAGGAATGATTAAGAAATTAGATTACGATATAATCTTTGCTGGAAGACAAGCAATCGATGGAGATACTGCACAAGTAGGACCAGAAATTGCTGAACATTTAAACATTCCTCAAGTAACTTACGTTCAAGACGTTAAAGTTGAAGGAGATACATTAATAGTTAATAGAGCATTAGAAGACGGACATCAAGTTGTAGAAGTTAAAATGCCATGTTTATTAACTGCAATTGAAGAATTAAATGAACCTAGATATATGAATGTTGCAAACATATTCTCAACTTCTGATGATGAAATCAAAGTTTGGAGTGCAGCTGATATAGATGTAGCTGTAGAAGAATTAGGACTTAAAGGATCACCAACTAAGGTTAAGAAGTCAATGACTAAAGAAGTTAAGGGTGCTGGAGAATTAGTTAAAGAGGATGCTAAAACTGCTGCAACTTACGTTTTAGGAAAATTAAAAGAAAAACACTACATCTAAGATAATAGGAGGTTAATTTATTATGAATATAGCAGATTATAAAGGCGTTTGGGTCTTTGCTGAACAAAGAGAAGGCGAATTACAAAAAGTATCTTTAGAATTACTTGGAGAAGGAAGAAGACAAGCAGATAAATTAGGAGTTAAGTTAACAGCTTTATTATTAGGTGATAATGTTGCTCACTTAGCTGATGAATTAGCTAAACATGGTGCTGATGAAGTTTTAGTTGCTGAAGATAAAAACTTAGCACATTACACTACTGATGCTTACACTAAAGTTATCTGTGATCTTGCAAATGAAAGAAAACCAGGAATATTATTTGTTGGAGCTACTTTCATAGGAAGAGATTTAGGCCCTAGAGTAGCTGCAAGATTAAATACAGGACTTACAGCTGACTGTACATCAATTGATGTAGAAGTTGAAAATGGTGATCTATTAGCTACAAGACCAGCTTTTGGTGGTAACTTAATGGCTACAATTGCATGCCCAGATCACAGACCACAAATGGCTACAGTAAGACCAGGTGTATTTGAAAAAGTTAATACAAATGGAGCTGACTGCAAAATAGAAAAAGTTGCAGTTCAATTAAGTGACAGTGATGTTAGAACTAAAGTTTTAGAAACAGTTAAAACTGCTAAAGATATCGTTGATATTTCAGAAGCTAAGATAATAGTTGCTGGTGGTAGAGGAGTTGGATCTAAAGAAAACTTCGATCTAGTAAAAGAATTAGCTGAAGCTTTAGGTGGAGTTGTTGCAGGTTCAAGAGCTGCAGTTGAAAAAGGATGGGTAGAAAATGCTTACCAAGTAGGTCAAACTGGTAAGACTGTTAAACCAACAATCTATGTTGCTTGTGGTATTTCAGGAGCTATCCAACACGTTGCTGGTATGCAAGATTCAGAAGTTATCATTGCTATTAACAAAGATGAAACTGCTCCAATCATGCAAGTTGCTGATTACGGAATAGTTGGAGATCTTAAAAAAGTTATTCCTGAATTAATAGCTCAAGTTAAAGCAATTAAAGACGCAGAATAATTTTAATCAACAATGTACAATGATCAATTTTCAATGAAGATTTATTTTGCTATGCAAAATTTTTAATATATATTTTAAAGAAATCGCGTAGTGATTTAATCATTCATTGATTATTGAGAATTGATAAATGATAATTTAAAACTTGATTTAAATTAAACTAATAATGTCATAAAGAGCATGATATTAATAAAAATTATGAATAAAGTTAATGGAGGTTTTACCATGAAAAAAGTATTTGTACTTGGTGCAGGAACTATGGGTGCTGGAATTGTTCAAGCATTTGCTGCAAAAGGATGCGAAGTTATCGTTAGAGATATTAAAGATGAATTTGTTGAAAGAGGAATTGCTGGAATCAATAAAGGATTAAGCAAATTAGTTGCTAAAGAAAAGATTACAGAAGCTGATAAAGAAGCTATACTTTCAAGAATTTCAGGAACTACTGATATGAAATTAGCTGCTGACTGCGATTTAGTAGTTGAAGCTGCTATCGAAAACATGAAAATTAAGAAAGAAATCTTTGCTGAATTAGATGAAATCTGTAAGCCAGAAACAATTTTAGCTTCAAATACTTCATCTTTATCTATAACAGAAGTTGCTTCTGCTACAAAGAGACCAGATAAAGTTATAGGAATGCATTTCTTTAACCCAGCTCCAGTAATGAAGCTTGTTGAAGTTATCAGAGGAGCTGCTACATCTCAAGAAACTTTTGATGCTGTTAAAGCTATATCAGAAGAAATCGGAAAGACTCCAGTAGAAGTTGCTGAAGCACCAGGATTTGTTGTAAACAGAATCTTAATCCCAATGATTAACGAAGCTGCTTTCATCCTTCAAGAAGGTGTTGCATCTGCTGAAGACATAGATGCTGCTATGAAGCTTGGAGCTAATCACCCAATGGGACCTTTAGCTTTAGGAGATCTTATCGGATTAGATGTTTGTGTTGCTATCATGGATGTTTTATTCAATGAAACTGGAGATAACAAATACAGATGTTGTACATTATTAAGAAAATATGTTAGAGCAGGATGGTTAGGTAGAAAGAGCGGAAAAGGATTCTTCGATTATTCTAAATAATATTAAAAACTCTCAAAGATTATTTCTTTGGGAGTTTTTTTATTTTTTAATATATATATATATATATAGAATCATAAATATATATTAAATACTGGAGGAATTGTAAAAAATATATAGAATATATATGGTGTAAAAATAAATTGAATAAAAGGAGAGGCGTTATGAGATTTACATTACCTAGGGACATATATCATGGAGAAGGAACTTTGGAAGTGCTTAAAACTTTGAAAGGTAATAAGGCTTTTGTCGTAGTTGGTGGCGGATCAATGAAAAAGTTTGGGTTTCTTAAACAAGTTGAGGATTATCTAAAAGAGGCTGGAATGGAGATTGAACTATTTGAAGGTGTTGAACCAGATCCATCTGTAGAGACTGTTATGAAGGGCGCAGAAGCTATGAGAAAATTTGAACCAGACTGGATCGTTGCGATGGGGGGAGGATCTCCAATAGATGCAGCAAAAGCTATGTGGATATTCTATGAATATCCAGATTTTACATTTGAACAAGCAGTAGTGCCTTTTGGATTACCTGAGCTTAGACAAAAAGCTAAGTTTGTAGCTATTCCATCAACAAGTGGTACAGCTACAGAAGTAACAGCATTTTCAGTAATAACAAATTATTCAGAAAAGATAAAATATCCTTTAGCAGACTTTAATATAACTCCAGATATAGCAATAGTTGATCCAGCATTAGCTCAAACTATGCCAGATAAGCTAGTAGCACATACTGGAATGGATGCATTGACTCATGCTATAGAAGCTTATACTGCATCACAAAGTTCTAATTTTACAGATCCATTAGCTATTAAGGCAATAGAAATGGTGAATGAAAATTTATTCAAATCTTATGGTGGAGACAAAGATGCTAGAAACTTAATGCATGAAGCTCAATGTTTAGCAGGAATGGCATTTTCAAATGCTCTTCTTGGAATAGTGCATTCAATGGCACATAAAGTAGGGGCAGTATTCCATATACCTCATGGATGTGCAAATGCAATCTTTTTACCATATGTAATTCAGTACAATAGAGTTAAATGTGAAAGCAGATATGCAGATATTGCTAGAGTATTAAAACTAGATGGAAATAATGATTCTGAATTAACAGATTCATTGATAACTATGATAAATGAAATGAATGATAAATTAAATATTCCTCATTCAATGAAAGAATATGGTGTTGGTGAAGACGAATTTAAGGATAATCTTAAATTTATAGCTCATAATGCCGTATTAGATGCGTGTACAGGATCTAATCCTAGAGAAATAAATGATGAAACAATGGAGAGGCTATTTACTTGCACATATTATAATACAAAGGTTGATTTTTAATTTATAAGTGATTTTTAATTTTTAAGGAGTATCTTAGAATGATTTTTATGAGGTGACCCCAAAAAGTTAGACTTTTTAAGCGTAGCAGTTTTAATGGCTGCTACGCTATTTTTATGCAGCCAAGAGGTTGAGCCTGTATTCTACGGGACTCATCCATCCTAGTTTCTCTTTAATTCTTTGTTCATTGTAGTACTTGATGTATTGTTCTATTGCCTCTTTGAGTTCATCATAACTGTAGTAAACAACGCCGTAGTACATTTCCTGTTTCATTATTCCAAAGAAGTTCTCCATTACTGAATTGTCATGGCAGTTGCCCTTTCGGGACATACTTTGAAAAATTCGATTTTCTTTAAGAGTGTGTACATAAGCTTTCATTTGGTAAGCCCAACCTTGATCAGAATGAAAAGTTCTTCTGTATGGACAATCAGCTGTGATTTCAATTGCCTGGTTTAGTGCTCCCATGATATTGGCCGCTGACGGATGTTGAGATATTCCATAGCTTAAGATTTCTCTATTACACATATCCATGAATGGATCTAAGTATAGTTTCTTTATTATCATTCGTCCCTTATCATCAACCTCATAATACTTAAACTCAGTAGTATCTGTTGTGATTTTCTGATGAGGAATCTGTGTGTCAAAACGTCTATGAATTCTGTTAGGAGCAACCTTTCCAACTTTACCCTTGTATGAACTATACTTACGACTCTTTCTTGTAAAGGAAGTCACCTGAAGATTAAGCTTTTGCATAATTCTCTGAACTTTCTTTTTATTTATAAGTATTCCTTGTTTACGTAGTGCTCCGTATACACGTCGATAACCCCAATCTTTATTAATACTACGTATTTCAAGGATCTTTTCTTCTAGTTCTTTATTAGGATTTTCTCTATTAAATCGCTTTTGCCAATACATGTATGTCGCTTTTGGAAAGCCTACAACTGCGAGAATATCTTTTAATTTGAATTCTCCTCGGAGGCTGTGGATGATTCTCGCTGTTTTTTCAGAAGAGCTTCCTCCTCTAAACGCAGCCTCCTCAGTTCTTTTAAATATGCGTTCTCAATTTTGAGCTTGAGCAATTCATCTTCAAGCTGTTTTACATGTTCAGCAGTAGTGTCAACTGAAACAATTTCGGCGGATTCTGTTTTACTAGACAATTTATTTGATGATTCCAACGATATCTTTCGTCCCTTCTTCTTCGGCCGCAAAGCATCAGGACCAGCAATTCTAAAATCATTTACCCACTTAACTATTTGCGTTGGATTATGTATCCTTTCTTGAAGGGCTAACTCCTGATATGAGACCTCACTTGTTAGATATAATTCTACTACATGAAGTTTATATTCGAAAGTAAAAGATTCATTTTTTCTTGAACGCATCAACGCTTCATCGCCTAATGTACGGTAATTATCAACCCATAATTTAACCTTGCTTGGAGAAGGAATACCAAACTCTTTCGCAAGAAATTTATAACCACCTTTACCATCCAAATACGCTTGAACAACTTCTTTTTTGAATTCATAACTATATTTTGCCAAAAAACCGACCTCCAAATCATTAGATTTTTGGTCTAACTTTTTGGGGTCGGTTCATTATTAATCTATGATACTCCTTTTTATAGTATTATAATAACAAATACTCCACATTGTATATATCCTTCATTAGATTACATATTATAAATATAGTGATATAATAAATGAAAGGTAATTGCATTATTAATAAAAGGAGAGAGAAAAATGCTAACAGAAACAGCAAAAAGATACTGGACTAAAGAATATGATTTGAATTGTGCAGAATGTATAATGTATGCAGCTAATGAAGAATATAACTTAAATTTATCACATGAAACATTTAAGACTATGGCTGGCTTTGGAGGAGGTATGGCATCTGGTGAAGTGTGTGGAGCTATATCTGGTGCTGTAGCAGTACTCGGAATTATGTTTACTGAGGAAAGAGGACATAAGAGCCCTAAAGTAAGGGCTATGACGCAAGAATTTATAAAAAGATTTAAAGAAGAAATGGGATACATAGATTGTAGAGATTTAAAAACAAAGATTGTGAATCCAGAGGAAAAAGCTTGTAGCCATATGATTGAAGTAAGTGTAGAGATATTAGAAAGTATAATAAAAGAAGGTTAATCAAAATTTAAAATATTACTATAAATATACTTACTTAACTTAGAGTTAATAAAATCTTAGTAATAACTTAGTAATAAGAAGTTGCTTTTGGTATAGATCATATACATATTAAAATTTTATGTAAGTATAAATATAGTGTTTAGAGTACAATATAGTTATGAAAAATAAATGGAGGAGATTCTTATGGATTACAAAAGAATAAAATCATATGAAAATTATATTGCCATAGAAGAAGTTAAGAATTTTAATATTAAACAAACTTTTGAATGTGGTCAATGTTTTAGATTTTATAAAATAGATGATACTAATTATATAGTAGTTGCTTTTGAAAAAGTGATTGAATTAAAGCAAGATGGAAATAATATTTTTATATATAATTCTAATGAAGAAGATGTTAAAAATATTTGGATTAAATATTTTGATTTAGAACGAGACTATTCGGAAATTCAAAAAGAATTATCCAAAGATGAATTGTTAAGAAAAAGTGTAGAATTTGGTCCTGGAATTAGGATATTAAATCAAGATCCGTTTGAAATATTAATAAGCTTTATTATATCAGCAAGAAACAGCATACCATCAATAATGAAAACTATCAATAAGATATCGATTAAATATGGAAGAGAAATTGAATATAAAGATACTATATATTATGCATTTCCTACAATAGATCAAATAAAAGATGCCACATTAGAAGAAATACAAGAAACAGGAGCATCATTTAGAAGTAAATATATAGTAGATACAATTTCTAATGTTTATAAAAGCAAGGAAGCAATTAAAAGCGGTGACGTAAATGCAATAAATGAGTTTAGAAAATATAGTTTAGATTATATAAAAAGCTTAAATGATGATGAATGTCATGTAGCACTTCAAGAGTTTAAAGGTGTAGGGGCTAAGGTTGCAGACTGCATAATGCTGTTCTCCATGGAAAAGTATTCTGCATTTCCTGTAGATGTATGGGTTAAACGTGCTATGGTTTATTTTTATGGCGCTGAAGATGCTTCTTTAAATAAGATAAGAATCTTTGGTAGAAATAAGTTTGGTAAGCTATCTGGATTTGCTCAACAATATTTATTTTACTATGCAAGAGAAAATAAAATAAAAATTGAAGAGTAGAAAATCAAATTTATAACATTATAAATATAAGGCAGTTAAAGTAGCTGCCTTATAATACATATGAATATATATTTAAACTATGATTAGTTAACTGCTTTTTCGTATTCGACGAGATTTTTTTATGTTAACATTATAATCTCCAGGGATTTTTTCTACAAAATTTAAGAATTTAATTATTCTAGCATTGTTTTTCAATGCATCTATAGAATTATATAATGTGGCAAGTTCTGTATTAGTAAAAAGTGCATGAATTTGCTTGTGACAAGTAGTACATAAATGGATTGTCTTATAATCTTTGCCACCTTTTTGCTTAGGAATTAGGTGATGCTTAGTTATAATAGATACATCTCTATTACATAGTTCACATATATGAGTTTCTTTCATACAAATCTCCTATCAGAATTTTAGAATTATTTTATTTAGATTATATCAAATAATATATATTAATTACAATAATTTGATATTAAAAATATATAGATTAAATTCCTTTCTTTAGTAATAAAAATATATAGACTTCCATGGAAAATTATTAAAAAGATTAATAGATGAAAATTAAAGAAAAAGTGAGCAATTTAAATATATTTTGAGATAATTAAGAATATTCGCTTTAAAACGGGATATAATATTATAAGTCCTGTTTGAATTATATGGATATAAAGGATATTATAATAATTGTATTAGCACTCAACTTTAATGAGTGCTAACAAAGAAATGCAATAATCAATTTAATATATATTTTAAGGAGGTTTTTTTATGAATATTAAGCCACTTGGCGACAGAGTCGTAATTAAAAAATTAGAAGCAGAGGAAAAAACAAAAAGCGGAATAGTTTTAACAGGAAGTGCTAAAGAAAGACCACAAGAAGCAGAAGTTGTTGCAGTAGGTCCAGGAGCAATAACAGATGGAAAAAGAATTGAAATGGAAGTAAAAGTTGGAGATAAAGTATTATACTCTAAATATGCAGGAACAGACGTAAAAGTAGATGGAGATGAATATACAATTTTAAAGCAAGATGATATCTTAGCAATAGTTGAATAAACTATATTTTATAGAATTAATATATAGCTTAATTATAAATTAAGTATAAGACAGATTAAAATTATAATTACATGAGTTAATAGAATGTTTAAATAGATTATTTATAAAAGGAGTGTATTGAAATGGCTAAAATGTTAAAGTTCGGCGAAGACGCTAGAAGAAGTATGCAAGTTGGAGTAGATAAATTAGCAGATACGGTTAAGGTTACATTAGGACCTAAGGGAAGAAATGTTGTATTAGATAAGAAATTCGGAGCACCATTAATAACTAACGATGGAGTTTCAATTGCTAGAGAAATAGAATTAGAAGATCCATATGAAAACATGGGAGCACAATTAGTTAAAGAAGTTGCAACTAAGACTAATGATGTGGCTGGAGACGGAACTACAACTGCAACATTATTAGCGCAAGCTATAATAAGAGAAGGTTTAAAGAATGTAACTGCTGGAGCTAATCCAATGTTAATTAGAAACGGTATAAGAACTGCAGTTGACAAAGCTGTTGAAGAAATCAAGAAGATTTCTAAACAAGTTGAAGGCAAAGAAGATATTGCTAGAGTTGCTGCTATATCAGCTGCTGATGAAGAAGTTGGTAAGCTAATAGCTGATGCTATGGAAAAAGTAGGTAATGAAGGTGTTATAACTATAGAAGAATCTAAATCAATGGGAACTGAATTAGATGTTGTTGAAGGTATGCAATTTGACAGAGGATATGTATCACCTTACATGGTTACAGATACAGAAAAAATGGAAGCTGTTTTAGATAATCCATATATTTTAATAACAGATAAAAAGATTTCAAACATTCAAGAATTATTACCATTATTAGAACAAATAGTTCAAGCGGGCAAGAAGTTATTAATCATCGCTGAAGATGTTGAAGGCGAAGCAATGCAAACATTAGTTGTTAATAAGTTAAGAGGAACATTCACTTGCGTAGCTGTTAAGGCACCAGGATTTGGTGATAGAAGAAAAGAAATGTTACAAGACTTAGCTATATTAACAGGTGGTCAAGTAATTTCTGAAGAATTAGGAAGAGATTTAAAAGAAACTACTCTTGAGATGTTAGGTCAAGCTGAGAGCGTTAAAGTTAACAAAGAAAATACAGTAATAGTTAACGGTAAAGGAAATTCAGCTGATATTAAAGATAGAGTTAATCAAATAAAGATTCAAGTTGAAGAAACAACTTCAGAATTTGATAAAGAAAAATTACAAGAAAGATTAGCAAAACTTGCTGGTGGAGTAGCTGTAATTAAAGTTGGTGCTGCAACTGAAACTGAATTAAAAGAAAAGAAATTAAGAATTGAAGATGCTTTAGCTGCAACAAAAGCTGCTGTAGAAGAAGGTATAGTAGCTGGTGGTGGTACTGCTTATGCTAATGTAATTAATGAAGTAGCAAAATTAACTTCAGATGTTCCTGACACACAAGTTGGTATAAATATAATTGTTAAAGCTTTAGAAGAACCAGTAAGACAAATAGCAACTAATGCAGGGGATGAAGGTTCAGTTATAATCGAAAAAGTAAGAGCAAGTGAAGCAGGCGTTGGATATGATGCATTAAAGGGTGAATATGTAAATATGATTAAGAGTGGTATAGTTGACCCTACAAAAGTAACAAGATCAGCACTTCAAAATGCTGCATCAGTAGCATCTACATTCTTAACAACAGAAGCTGCTGTAGCTGATATTCCAGCAAAAGAACCTGCAATGCCAGGTGCACCAGGAATGGGAATGGATGGAATGTATTAAAATAAATTCATATGTGAATTTTAAAAACCTTGAGGAATTCAATTCCTCAAGGTTTTTTATTATATTGAAATAGCTTATATAGTTAATGTATATAAAATCAAAATTAAGTTAATATTTAAGATACAATTATCTTATAAGGAGATGAAGAGAATAAAAAAAGTAAAGTATGAAATAAAAAGTAATCGTAGATTAAGCATTAATATAAAAGAAAAGAGTTCAGGATTTACATTAATTGAGTTAATTGCAGTAATAGCGATAATAATGATTTTATCAGGAGTATTGTTTCCAAAAGTATTAGGGTATGTTCAGGAAGCTAAGAAATTAAAAGTAGTAGATCAATGTAGAAAAATCGTTATGGCAACAGAATCATATAATTTAAGATATATACCATTAGAGAAGAATCAAAGTGTTAGTAGTATTATAAATAAGGACGGTATAAAAAAATATATAAATGAAGAAGAATTTAAAAATATAAATACAGGAACCACCACAGTGCAAAATTGTTATGATATAGTAAATGGGGCTGAATTTGATTTTAATAGTGATAGTGAAATATTAAATTCTAGTAGTATAAAATTTATTGAAGAAAGAAAATAGTATCTATACAGCAAAGATAAGAGTTGAAAATGTTGTATATAAATATATTTATGCAGAATATAAATAATTACATGAAAAATTTTGCTTAAAAAAATGCAATTTTAATTTCAAATTTATTGACTTTAGAATGTACATACATTATAATAGGTTTAATTTAAAAAATCAGATATATTTAATAACTCGTATATACCTTGAATAAGGCAGGGCGTATCTACCGGAAACCGTAAACTTCCGACTATGAGTGGTATTAGTATTGGCTATAAATTAGACTTTATGAGCATATTAACATCACTATAAGGTTAGTATGCTTTTTTTTATACATAAAATTAACAGTGAAAATGCAATTATACATTCAAAAAAACATAAAAATGCAATAAATATTTCAAAAATTAGGAGGATTAAAAATGGCTAAAATTATTAAAACTGCTTATACTTTCGATGACTTATTATTAGTACCTAACAAATCAGAAATATTACCAAGAGAAGTAACTACAAAAACTTACTTAACTAAAAAGATTGCTTTAAATATTCCTTTAATGAGTGCTGGTATGGATACTGTAACAGAATCTAAAATGGCGATTGCTATGGCTAGAGAAGGTGGAATCGGAATTATCCACAAAAATATGACTATAGAAGAACAAGCAAGAGAAGTTGATAGAGTAAAGAGACAAGAAAATGGTGTAATCACAGATCCTATATACTTATCAGCTAACCATAGATTACAAGATGCTGAAGATTTAATGGGAAGATATAGAATATCAGGTGTTCCTATAACTGATGAAAATGGTAAATTAGTTGGAATAGTTACAAATAGAGATATGATATTTGAAACAAACTATGATAGAAAAATATCTGAAGTAATGACTAAGGAAAACTTAATTACTGCACCAGAAAATACAACTGTAGAAGAAGCAAAAGAAATCTTAAAGAAACATAAAATTGAAAAATTACCTTTAGTAGATGCAAATGGATGTTTAAAGGGACTTATTACAATGAAAGATATTGAAAAAGTTAAAAAGTTCCCAAATGCAGCTAAAGATGAAAAGGGCAGATTATTATGCGGAGCAGCTGTAGGTGTTACAGGAAACATGATGGAAAGAGTTGAAGCTTTAGTTAAAGCTAATGTTGATGTTATAACTCTTGATACAGCTCATGGTCATTCAAAAGGTGTATTAGATGCCGTAACAGAAATCAAAAAAATATATCCAGAACTTCAAGTTATAGCTGGTAATGTTGCTACAGCTGAAGCTACAGAAGACTTAATCAAAGCAGGTGCTGACTGCGTTAAGGTCGGTATAGGACCAGGATCAATTTGTACTACAAGAGTAGTTGCTGGAGTTGGAGTACCTCAATTAACAGCGGTTATGGACTGCGCAGAGATGGGAAGAAAATATGGCATACCAGTAATTGCCGATGGTGGTCTTAAATATTCTGGAGACATAGTTAAAGCCTTAGCTGCTGGAGCATCAGTTGCTATGATGGGATCATTATTTGCAGGATGTGAAGAAGCACCAGGAGAACTTGAAATATATCAAGGAAGAAGCTACAAGGTTTATAGAGGAATGGGATCTTTAGCTGCTATGGAAAAGGGATCTAAGGATAGATATTTCCAAGAAGGTAATAAGAAGTTAGTTCCAGAAGGTGTTGAAGGAAGAGTTGCTTTCAAAGGATATGTGGCAGATACAATATTCCAAATCATGGGTGGAATTAAATCAGGAATGGGATATTTAGGATCAAAGGATCTTGATACTTTATATGAAACATCTACATTTGTTGTTCAAACAGCTGCTGGATTTAGAGAAAGTCATCCACATGATATTAACATTACTAAAGAAGCACCAAACTATAGTGTAGGACAATAATCACTATTTAAATAATGCACAATGTACAATTTTAATTATTATATATTTTAGTAATTAAATATAATGCACGTTGTGCATTGTGTTATTTAAAGAAATAGGGCGAATAAAAACTACAAAAAGATAAAAAAAATTCGTGTTTTGTATTGATAAAATGATATATTTAGTTAATAATACAAGTAGAATAATTTTTTAGGAGGAAACCATGAAAAAAGAATTAATTTTAGTTATTGATTTCGGTGGACAATATAATCAGTTAATTGCCAGAAGAGTTAGAGAATGTAATGTATATTGTGAAGTTCATCCATATACTTTAAGCGTTGATAAAATAAAAGAAATGAATCCAAAGGGAATAATATTCACAGGTGGACCAAATAGTGTATATGGTGAGGATTCTCCTTTATGTGATAAGGCGTTATTTGAAATTGGAATTCCTATACTTGGAATATGCTACGGATCACAATTAATGTCACATATGCTTGGAGGAAAAGTTGCTACTGCTCCTGTAAGTGAATATGGAAAGACAAAAGTTGATGTTAGCGTAGATTCTAAGATATTTAAAGGTGTATCAGAATCGACTATTTGCTGGATGAGTCATACAGATTACATAGAAAAGGCACCAGAAGGTTTTACAATAACAGCAACTACTCCAGTATGTCCAGTTGCAGGTATGGAATGTGTAGAGAAGAACTTATATGCAGTTCAATTTCACCCAGAAGTAATGCATACGCAAGAAGGAACAAAGATGCTTTCAAACTTTGTGTATGATGTTTGTGGATGTTCTGGTGATTGGAAAATGGATTCATTTGTTGAAAAAACAATTGAAGAAATACGTGAAAAAGTTGGAAATGGTAAAGTATTATGTGCATTATCAGGTGGAGTTGATTCATCTGTAGCTGCTGTATTACTTTCAAAGGCTGTTGGAAATCAATTAACATGTGTATTCGTTGATCATGGCTTACTTCGTAAAAATGAAGGAGACGAAGTTGAAGAAGTATTTGGACCTAATGGACAATATAACTTAAACTTTATTCGTGTAAATGCTCAAGAAAGATTTTATGAAAAATTAGCTGGTGTAGAAGAGCCAGAACAAAAGAGAAAAATAATTGGTGAAGAATTCATTAGAGTATTTGAAGAAGAAGCTAAGAAAATAGGAACGGTTGATTTCTTAGTACAAGGAACTATCTATCCAGACGTAATTGAAAGTGGTCTTGGAAAGTCAGCAGTTATAAAATCACATCATAATGTTGGAGGACTTCCAGACTGTGTAGACTTTAAAGAAATAATTGAACCACTTAGATTATTATTCAAAGATGAAGTACGTAAAGCTGGTTTAGAGCTTGGTATACCTGAAAAATTAGTATACAGACAACCATTCCCAGGTCCAGGTCTTGGAATACGTATAATAGGCGAAGTAACAGCTGAAAAAGTAAGAATAGTTCAAGATGCAGATGCAATTTATAGAGAAGAAATTGCAAAAGCAGGTGTTGATAAAGAAATAGGTCAATATTTTGCAGCACTTACTAATATGCGTTCAGTAGGCGTAATGGGAGATGAAAGAACTTATGATTATGCTATAGCTTTAAGAGCCGTAACTACAAGTGATTTCATGACAGCAGAAAGTGCTGAACTTCCATGGGAAGTACTTGGTAAAGTAACAACTAGAATTGTAAATGAAGTTAAAGGTGTTAATCGTGTAATGTATGATTGCACAGGAAAGCCACCAGCTACTATAGAATTTGAATAGATAAGAGATTCCTGCATTCTAATTGATATTAGATTTGCAGGATTTTTTTGCGTTTTATAATGAGAGTACTATATTAAAATTGGTGGAATTTGTTATTATACTGGTTTCATGGTATAATGAAAGCAAAAAATAGATAAAGAACCGTCTAAATATAGAAGGGCTTTTGGTATCGTGTCAATTGACATGAATATGGAAAGCTCTTCTTTTTTTATAACAAGGAGGAATAAGAAATGAATTTAATTGCTAAAAAGGTTAGACATATAAAATTTGGTGAAGGAATTGTAACAGATAAAAGAGGCGATATAATAGAAATAGACTTTTCTGGAAGTAATAAAAAATTTCATTTTCCTGATGCTTTTTATAAATTTATTACATGCATGGATAGTGAAATTCAAACGGGAATAGAGACTATTTTGAACGATACTTTAGAAATAGAAAGACAGAAAGAAGAGCGGGAAAGAATGGAACAAGAGCGTATACAGAGAATACAACAATTAAAAGTAAGTGCAAATTCACAAGCTGCCTTTGGCCTTATTGAAAATAGTGAAAGTGAAGTGTTGAAAACATGGTCAATTTGTACTGGAAAATATATAAGTGGAAATTCAAAGGGTAAACCAAGAGTTCCTAATAGGCTTAGATTAAATTCAGCTTGCTTGCTCACTGAGTTACCAGATGGGATGAAAGAAAAGGAAAGACGTATTATAGGAGCATTTATGGTACAAGATGATTTCGAAGGGAAAAAATGTGAAGATGGAATTATAAATAGTCATGATGTATATCGGATATTTCTTAATAAAACAAAAGAAGAACTTCTATTTTGGGATTACTTCGAATCAAATACTAAAAATTTAAAATGGGGTAATACAGAAATGAAATACTTTTCAAATGCATGTATGCAGAAAGTTTTAGATGACATGAAGAAAGTTGTAAGAGATGAAGAGCGTTATAAAATATTAGAATATTTTTATGAGTATTTCTGTAAAGTGAATAAGCTGGATTAATAGAAAATCAAATACAGGGGCACCCTATGAAGAGTTATTTGTAGTGGATAAAAATCTTTATAAAGTTAAAGAATCAGGAAGAGCAAACTAAAAATGTTTAGACATTTTAGTTTGCTTTTATTTTTTGCCAAATAATATTCGAATGTAACATTTTGAAAGAAAAAGGCGAACGAAAAATCATAAAAATTTCTGTGTTTTTTCTAACTTATGCATATATCTTATATGTAAGGAAAAATAATTAAGTAAATAAGTTTGTGCACAGATAAATGTATTAGATATTAGAAGGAGAGAGGTAAAATGAGAGAAAGAAAAAACATAAAATTAAGAGTTGATATGAATGAGGATACTAAATTCAAAATAATAGACAGAAAACCAGAAAGAGATCTTATATATTGTATATGGATTAAATTATTGCTTTTGGCTGGAAAAGTAAATAAAGAAGGAGAGCTATATTTATCAAGAAATATAGCATATACATTAGAAACATTAGCAATAGAATTTAACAGAGATGATAAACAAGTAAGATTAGCTTTAGATGTATTTTTAGAATTAGAGATGATTGAACTCACTAAACATAATGCTTATAAAGTAAAAAATTTTGCAAAGCATCAAAATATAAAAGTGAAAGAGCAAGATAGTGAATTGGATTATATAAAAGATGAGAATACATTAGTTAATAATCAAGGAACTATAGAAGATGATATAGAAGCAGAAAGTCAAAGTATGGGAAAAGATATAAATGACGAGGATAAAGAATTAAATGATGAAGAATTAAAATTTAATAATGTATGCATAAATACAAATCAAGGTGAAAGAGATAAGTGCAATAGTGATAAGATAGACAAAATAAAAGATGGTAAATTTAATGAAGATATGGTTATTTTAGGCACAAAAAATCTTATTGGCGAAGAAGTAGCAAATATAAAAGAACAGAAAGAGAGTGGAATGGAACAAGTATATAATAAATTAGACAACAATCTAAGTAATTCAAAAATAAACAAAAGCCAGATAAATGATACCAAAAATGTGGATAAAAATATAGTGGTTGTGGATAAAAGAAAGAAGAGTAATTCGAAAAAGAATAATAACATAGTTAAGGATGGATTCCAAGATCTAAAAGAAAAATATGTATCAGAAACTTGGGAGGGATTTGGGTGCTTTAAGGAAGAAAAAGGCGATAAAGTTATTATGGAATTTGATGTTTCGTAATTAAGGTATAATATGATTTCAAGAACGTGGAATTGTTTAGTAATAATAGATAAAAGAGATGTATTTGAACAGTATGAATATGAAACAGGAATAAAAGAGACTACTTCATTAAATTAAAGTAATTATCTATTTAGAATAGCTGCTTGCGGTGTACTTGAATAAACCAATTTTGAGTTTATAATTAATATTATGATACAATGTTTGACAGAAGTATTTTATTTAAAGAGGTAGTAGAATGAAAACAAAAGTACCATATTATTATAAAGATTTCAAATGTATAGCTTCAGAATGTCCTGATACATGTTGCGCAGGATGGGAAATAATAATTGATGAAGATACACATGAAAAATATAAAAATGCAACAGGAAAATTCGGAGAAATATTAAGATCTAAGATAACGTTATATGAAGATGGAGAGCCAGGTTTTATATTAGAGGGCGATGACTGTCCATTCTTAAATAAAAACAAACTCTGTGATATATATAGTGAACTTGGTGAAGAAAGCTTGTGCAATACATGTAAGCAGTTCCCAAGGTTCATAGAAGAGTATGGAGATACGAGAGAAATTGGAATATCTATATCATGTCCAGAAGCTGCAAGAATAATATTAGATAATGATAAAAAGGTTGAATTTGAAATAAATGAAGATGATGAAATGGTAAGTGTATATGACGATGTTAATTATGATTTGTTTTTACAGTTAATGCCTGCAAGGAAAATTGCACTAGACATAATTCAAAATCGATCTATGACATTAAAAAATAGAATTGCATTATTGATTAGTTTTGCTCATGATATACAAGATAAGATAGATGCAAATAAAGTATTTGAGGTTGAAGAAGTACGAAAAAGTTACTTAGACGAAGATTTTATAAAAAGCTCTATTAAACAATTAAATAGATATAAAGATAGGGAAAAATTTAAATATGATAATATGCATAAGTATTTTCAAGTTTATAAAAGCTTAGAACATATAGATGAAAATTGGCCTAAGATAGTAGATCATACTTTTGAATATTTCTATAAACTAAATAATGACTATGAGCTTTATATTGATAAACATAATGCGTTTAATAAATATTATAAAGAAAAAGAATATGAATATGAACATTTGATTGTTTATTTTATATTTAGATATTTTATGAAGGCAGTTTATGATTATGATGTGTTGGCTAAAGTTAAACTAGCTGTAGTAAGTTATCTTATTATAAAAGAATTAGATGTTGTTAGATGGATTGATAATAAAGGTAATCTTACTAAACAGGATCAAATTGATTTAATGCATATGTACTCAAAAGATATTGAACATTCAGAAGATAATTTAGAAGAATTAGCACAAATATTTGAAATAAACAAAGTTTTTAGATTGGAAGAGATTCTTATTATGATAATGAATTAAGAAAACTGATCACATTAAGTTTATTTTTTTCAATAAGAAATTTATAATATAGATATACAAAGATAAAAACACAGTTCTGGTTGGTAGTCCAGACGCAGTTATACTGTCAGTAACCTGCCTCCTTGGTTGTCCATTCTTTGTTCATTAGAATTTTAAGGAGGAATTATAATGGACGAAGTAAGTGGAAAGTTACAAGTATTTTTTGAAGAACCTTTTTGGATAGGTATTTTTGAATATGTGTATAGAGATGAGTTATCTGTATGCAAAATAGTCTTTGGACCAGAACCAAAGGAGAATGAAATTCAAGAATTTGTTTTAAGAAATTACTATAAACTTCGATTTAGTCCAACAATTAAAAGTGTTGTAAAAAAGAAAGAAAAAATCAATCCAAAGCGCTTACAGCGAGAAATAAAGAAACAGGTAAAAGAAGTTGGAGTGGGGACAAAATCTCAACAGGCTCTTAAGCTTCAACATGAAGAAAGCAAAACTGACAGAAAAATTAGAACTCGTGAGCAAAAAGAGCAAGAGGAAAGATATAAATTTCAATTGAAGCAGCAGAAACGTAAAGAGAAACATAAGGGAAGGTAATTAATCGGGAAGGTTAATTATCTTCCATTATATATATGTTGCAATAATAAAATTTTATTTAACATGTTTAAAGGCTAAGTAAATACCAGCATATAAAATGTAGAAAAGTAATTATAACATACATATTTATTTTAAGAAGAAAATCAATTAAGGTATAGAATTTTTAAGAATAAAATGTGGCATTGAGAGATAAATATTATCTTTTTATAGAGATAATTAGAAAGATTGTTTATAAGTGACTTATGAAATTTCGAATATAAAACATATAAACAGTTATCACTTAATTTATTTCTTAAAATTAGGTAAACATCATCTGTAAACCTACTATTAAGAAATAGAAAAAATTGAAAATTATAAGATAGCAAATAGGGTTCAATAGCATAATATAGTATCAGATAATTATAAGTTTAAAAATCTTAATCTTTTACAATGAAGGAGAGAAGAAGATGAACAAAAAAACTAGGAATATGGATGATATTATAAGATTCTCTGAAAGGTATGACCGTGATGAATTTATGGATGAAGACGTGCTAGAAGAAGAATTTGTAGATAATGATTTTTCTGATGATTGTAGAATGAACTTAAATGAAGAAGCGTTTAATGATGATTTTTATTGCACAAATGATTCTTTTGATAACCAGAATGAAGAAGAATTAATTCTTAATTTAATTGATTCGGATGATGAGGAGGATGATTGTGATTTTCATGAAGAACATCATGAAATACATTGTTCTCAAGAAAGAGAAGAAGATAATGAAGATAAGGCATATTATACAGAATGTAATTATACCTGTAGATGTAGTAGTGAAGATACTCCAAATCTAGGAAATGAATGTGAAAATCAAGAGTATGAATGTGAAGAAGAGAATCAAGAAGACGAATGTAGCACTAAAGTAGACAAATGCCAGGGTATATATGATGAGGGATATTCAGATGGATTTACTGCTGGTTATGAAAAGGCAAAACAGGAAGTTATTGACTATATAAATAAAAGAAAAAAGAGAAATAGAAGGCGTAAATGCTGCTGTAAATGCTGTCATAGGTGTTGTTGAAAGAACTGTTAAATTACAAAAAATAATAATTTAATTATAAAAAGAGAAATGCTTCATTTCTCTTTTTATAATTATGCTGAATTATTTATATAATAATACAAATAATAAAAAGAGTACATAAGTTTGATGTATTTTGTGATATAATTATGACGAGAAATGATTATTTTTTATGTATATGGAGGTAAAATCAGAAAATGAATAAAAGCATATCATTAGATTTATCAAAAGTAGCACCTTATTTAAAAGAAAACGAAATAACTTACATGGAAGAAATGGTTAAGACTGCTCATGAAAAGTTGCATAATGGAACTGGCGCAGGTAGTGATTTTTTAGGATGGGTTGACCTTCCAGTAAATTATGATAAAGAAGAATTTGCCAGAATAAAAAATTCTGCTGCAAAAATAAAAAGTGATTCAGATGTATTAATAGTTATTGGTATAGGTGGATCATATCTTGGAGCTAGAGCTGCAATAGAAATGTTAACAAACAATTTCCACAATGCTTTAGATAAAGATCAAAGAAAAGCACCTAAGATATTTTATGTAGGAAACAATATTAGTTCAACATATATGACAGAACTTTTGCAAGCGATTGAAGGAAAAGATGTAAGCTTAAATGTAATTTCAAAATCAGGTACAACTACAGAACCAGCTATTGCATTTAGAATTTTAAAATCTTATGTTGAAAAGAAATACGGAGTAGAAGAAGCTAGAAAGAGAATATATGCTACTACTGATAAGGCAAAAGGTGCATTAAAGACACTTGCTGATTCAGAAGGATATGAAACTTTTGTTGTTCCAGATGATGTTGGAGGAAGATTCTCAGTATTAACAGCAGTTGGTTTATTACCAATAGCAGCAGCAGGTATTGATATAGATGCTATGATGCAAGGTGCTACAGATGCAAGAGAAAAATATTCTAATCCTTCATTAGAAGAAAATGATGCATATAAATATGCAGCTGTTAGAAATGCATTATACAATAAAGGAAAAGTAGTAGAAATGCTAGTAAACTATGAACCATCACTTCATTACTTCAATGAATGGTGGAAACAATTATATGGAGAATCAGAAGGAAAAGACAACAAAGGATTATTCCCAGCAGCATGTGATTTTACAACTGATCTTCACTCAATGGGACAATATGTTCAAGAAGGAAGAAGAGTTCTTTTTGAAACAGTTATTAATGTAGAAAAGGCTAAATATGAAATCGAAATAGAAAAAGATGAACAAGATTTAGATGGATTGAACTTCTTAGTTGGAAAGACTATGGATTTTGTTAATAAGCAAGCATTCCAAGGAACTTTATTAGCACACAATGATGGTGGAGTACCTAACGTGGTATTAAGTGTTCCTGAATTAACTCCATACTATTTTGGATATATGGTATATTTCTTCGAAAAAGCTTGTGGAATCAGTGGATATCTTTTAGGTGTTAATCCATTTGATCAACCAGGTGTTGAAGCATACAAGAAAAACATGTTTGCATTATTAGGAAAGCCAGGATATGAAGATATGAAGGCTGAACTAGAAAAGAGACTTTAATATTAATGAGAATTATAATTGATGGAGATGCCTGCCCGGGCATCTCTATTATTGAAAGAATAGCAAAAAAATATTCATTGCAGGTTATTTTATATTGCGATATAAATCATTTTATTCGAAGTGATTATAGTGATGTAAGGATTGTAGATAGTGGGTTTCAAAGTGCTGATATGTATATAATGAATGAAACTAAAGAAAATGATATAGTTGTTTCTCAAGATTATGGTGTTGCAGCCATATGCCTTTCGAAAAAAGCCAGTGTAATAAATCCAAAAGGATATATATATACAGAGAAAAATATTGAAAGGCTTTTAGAAGAGAGACATATATCACAAAAAATTAGGAATGCAGGAGGAAGAACTTCTGGACCGCGAAAAAGAAATAAAGAAGATGATATAAGATTAGAAAGCAATCTTATAAAATTAATAGACAATAAAATTGTAAGTCAGGAGCTATATTAATGGCTTCTTTTTTTATAGATAAATAACATTATATGAAGGAAACGTGATAAATATGATAGAATTTAAATAAAAATAAAATAAATATATTTACAAAAAATGGTAGAAGGTGTACTATAAAGATATGGTATTATGTAATGGGAGTGATTATATGGAAAATATGCAATTAAAATATGTAGAAGTTATTTTCGATAAAGAAAAACCACAATCTATGGGTACAGAAATAAAGATAATAGGAAAGATAGATGAAGATATAAGTAATTTAGAATATAAATTTATAGTTGGTAAAGGCGGTATATGGAAAACAATTCAAGATTTTTCTATAAATAATGAATGCCTATGGGTACCAGACTCTACTGGTAATTATATAGTTATGGTACAAGCAAGAGAAAAGGATGGTAAAAAGCCATTAGATTACTTAGCAAAGCAGGATTATATAATATGTGATGAAGAATCTATGGATAATTATAATAACAATAGTAATTTGAGCAATGAGGATATAAACCATATGAAAACGGAAGAAGAGAAGTTTGAAGATATAATAGAATACAAGGAAAAAGAAGATATTATTAGTATTTCTTCTTTAAATACAGATGAGAAAAAAATTCTTACTGAAGATTTTCAGAATAAAGAATCTGTAAAGATTAGTGCTTCAAAGGAAAAAATTATAGAAGAAGTTGCTTTAGACAAAGATGAAATAACAGTTGGTGAGAAATGCTCTATTGAAGTAAAGTCTTATTACGATAACAATATGCTATATAGGTTTTATATTAAAAGATATAAAGATTGGGATATTATAAGAGATTATGAAACTGATAATATTCTTAAATATACTGCAACACAAGTTGGTGAAAAGGAATTTTTAATACAATGTAAAAGAATAGAATCAAATGAGGTTTTTGATGACTATAGAACTATTAAGGTAAATGTAAAAGAAATGAGACAACTCACAATAAATAACTTTAAATGTGAAAATAAAGATTTGCTTGTAGGAGAACAGTTAAGATTTAAGGTAGAAACTAATTATCATGATGAAACAGTATTATATAAGTTCTATAAAATATATGAAAATGGAAGATCAACATGTATTCAAGAATACTCAAATAATAATGTAGTATGCTATGATGAGAGTCAAAGTGGAAATTATAGAATACTTTGTTTGGCTAAAAATATTCTTTCTAATAAAGAATATGATGATAGGGCGATATTTGTATATACGGCCAAAGCTTATAAAGATATAAGTATAAAGAATTTCATAGCAGATTTAAATTCGCCTCAAGCTATTGGAAGTGATATTAGGTTGACTTCAGAAATTGATGGTGGAAAAAAATTATTATACAGATATGTTGTGAAGGGCGTTATAGAAGAAGATACAGGATTCATAAGTGATGATGAGTATATATGGAGCCCTAAAGAAGTTGGAGAATATGAAATAATAATGTATGTTAAGGATTCATCTTATGATGGAGACTATGAGGATTGTAGAAGGATTAATTTCCTTATTGAAAAGAAAGGTGAAAAACCTATAAAGATAGTTGATGTTATAGTAGATAAGGATAGAAATACTCTAATAAATGATCCTGTTAATATAATGGTGAAATGTGAAAGTGATGCACATGTATTATATTGTTTCAATATAAGGAGAAATGGTTCGCTTATAAATAAAAGTGATTACAATAAATCTAATTGGATTGATTTTACACCTAACAAAACGGGAGAATATGAAATAGAAATAATGGTTAAAGATAAGTATTCAGAAAAAGAATACGATGCTCATACATTTGTATATTTAAAAGTTTTGGATTATTTACCGGCCAAAATAGATTATATTATAATGCCATATAAAGAGAGCCATTTAATTGGAGATATTATATCATTCGAATGTATAGTTCAAGATACTCAAAACATACTTATGAAATATGAAACTAAGATAAATGGACGTAAAGTAGAAGAAACTGATTATATTAAAGATAAAAAGTTAAGATTTACGCCAAAGGTAGCTGGAAAATATACAATAGACGTTTATGCCAAGAATGTTAAATGCAAAGATGAATTTGATTTTAAAAAGCAAGTTAACATATATGTTAGTGAAGCTTTGCCTGTAATTAATACAAATATAGTTACTAACAAAAAAGAATTTAAAATTAATGAGGAAATTACATTTGATGTATTTAATAAAGGTGGAAAAGATGTTTGTTATGAATTCTATTTAATGAGGAATAATACATGGGAAAGGGTGCAGGCTTATAGCAGAAAGAAATATTATAGTTTCATTCCTTTCACAGCAGGAAAATATAAAATTTTAGCTTTGGTTAAGAGTTTTTATAAGAAAGTTAATTATGAAGATTATGATGAATTATCATTTGAAGTTAAAGATATTTAATTGTATTCCGAAAATATAAATTAGAGAAAAACTTAGGGAGGAAACAAACTTATGGCAATAGATAGTTTGAATTCACTTTCAACAGAACAATTATTAGCTTTAACAACAAGTGGAAACGGTCAATTAACTGGAAGTGATTCGTCATCTTCAGGTATTAATGAATCGGATATAGCTTTTCAAACAGTTATGGACAATATGCTTAACTCATCAAAGAACTCGAATACATCTACATCTTCAACTAATGATATATCAGCAGAACAATTAATGGCAATGTCTTTAATGAGTAATGGTCAGTTAACAAGCAGTGATGATAGCAGCAGCTCTGAATCAAAGGATATGTCAAATCAAATGACGTTAGCTAATGCATTGATGATGAAGTCAGTTCAAGAATCAGCAAAAAGCTCTAACGATACAAAAAATAGTGCTGTTCAACAAGATTGTCCAACAGGACAGGATTTAGAAAAATTAGCTATGATGGTTAATGAAAGAGGAGCAGATTATAGTAATTATATATCTAATAATGCAACTCCAGCTGACATGGAAAAGATTTATGCAGCAGTAGATGATGCTTCAAAGAAGTATGGAGTAAATAAGGACCTGATTTTAGCTGTAATTAAGCAGGAATCAAATTTTGATTCTACAGCAGTTTCAAGCGCAGGAGCTATGGGACTTATGCAAATAATGCCTTTTAACTTTAGTAGCTTAGGAATTTCAGATCCATATGATGTTAATCAAAACGTTAATGGAGGAACTCAATTATTAAAGCAAAATCTTGATAAGTATAATGGAAATATAGATATGGCTTTAATGGCGTATAATGCAGGCTCTGGCACTATGCAAAAAAGAGGAGTTGCTTCTGAAAATGATTTATACAAAATGCCAGCAGAAACTCAAAATTATGTACCAAGTGTTCTTAAGTATTATAAGAGTGGGGTTTAATTTTAGAAAATAAACAATTAAGCCTTTTAAATTACAATTCGATATATATTTATAGACTAAATCAAAATTAAATTATTATTTTGATTTAGTCTTTTTGCATTTGAGAATAAATGAATTTTATATGTTACAATGTGTAACACTATGATAAAATAAATAGAGTTATATCTAGAAAGTAAAATCATTTTGAAGTAAATAAATTAGAGCTGGTAAATAAATAGTGGATTGGAGTGTATATTATGGAAAGATTAGATAAGATTATTTCTAATTTAGGATATGGAAGTAGAAAAGATGTGAAGTCTTTTGCTAAAAAAGGATTAATAGAAGTCGATGGAGTTGTAGTTAAAGATAATGGTATGTTAGTTGATCCTGAAAGTTCTATTATAAAAGTAAATGGCGAAGAAATATTATATCGTAAATACATATATTTAATGATGAATAAACCAGATGGTGTTATTTCAGCAACTCATGATAATAGAGATGAAACAGTTGTTGATTTACTTGAACTAGATCATCAAGTATTTGATCCATTTCCAGTTGGTAGGTTAGATAAGGATACAGTAGGATTGTTATTACTTACAAATGATGGAGAACTTAATCATAGATTAATATCCCCTAAGTATCATGTAGATAAGATATACTATGCTGAGATAGATAAAAAAGTTGATGAGAGCGATATTGAAGCGTTTAAAAAAGGAATAACATTAGATGATGGATATAAATGTTTAGAAGCAAAGCTTGAAATAATATCTGCTACAGAAAAAGGATCAGAAGTTAGAGTTACAATTCAAGAAGGAAAATATCATCAAGTAAAAAGAATGTTTGAAGCAGTAGGGAAAAAAGTGATTTATCTTAAAAGAGAGGAATTTGGAGGATTGATTTTAGATCCAGAATTAGAAGAAGGCGAATATAGAGAATTGACAGATGACGAATTAGCACTTTTAAGAAGCTATTAACGAATATTAAATCATTTTGCAATAAAATCATTCATTTATAATAAAAAAATTAATAAATTTAAATAAATTACTTGCATTTATTTAAGAGATACTCTATAATAATCATGCAAGGATAAATAAAAGGAATATATAGCCCCCTTTTTATTTATTGCTTATTGCTTATTGCTGAAGCGCAACCTAGCCCCAAGGGTTGCGTTTTTTTTATTTTGTAAACTGAAAATGTTTACTTGTAAATATGAATACGATAACAAAAAATTGTGCCTAAAAATTTAAGATAAAATATTATATAAAAGTTAGATTAACAAAAAAATAGCAAATCTGAATTATAAATTTCATTTATTAATATTAATGAAATTTATAATTCAGATTTTTTGCATCTTTTATTATAAATATTAAAATTTGTTTATTGGGGAAAGATTAATTATAGAGTATATTAATAATTTTTTTATTTAGATAATATATATTTAATTTTGCAATTAGGAGAAAGTATTACAAACAACATAAATTTTCTTATATAGTCTTCAATTTATTGTACTTATGGTATAATATTTTAAGGATTGGGAAAGGAGGAATAAGTAATGATGGACTTAAAAAAATTACTTAATAAAGAACAATATGAAGGGGCTACGACTATAGATGGGCAGGTGTTAATTTTAGCAGGTGCAGGATCAGGAAAAACAAGGGTGTTAACACATAGAATTGCTCATATGGTAGATGATTTAGATATACCGCCTTATAACATATTAGCAATTACTTTTACCAATAAAGCAGCAAAAGAAATGAAGGATAGAGTTAAAGCTCTTATTGGTGAAAGAGCAGAAAACATGTGGATATCCACTTTCCATTCAACTTGTGTAAGAATATTAAGAAGAGAAATAGATAAATTAGGATATAAAAGCAGCTTTACTATATATGACAGCTCGGATCAGAAAACATTAGTTAAAGAGTGTATGAAGACACTTAATATTAATGAAAAAGATATAACAGAGCAAGAAATAATGGGTAAAATAGGTAAGGCTAAAGATAGAATGCAAGATGTCAGAAGTTTTATGCTAGAAAATGAAAGCAATTTTAGGGAAAAGAAAATTGCTGATGCATATGAGATGTATCAAAAGAGACTTAAAGAAAACAATGCTTTAGATTTTGATGATCTTATTTTTAAAACTGTAGAATTATTTAAAAAGAATCCTGAAGTGCTGGATTTTTATCAAAATAAATTTAAATATATAATGGTAGATGAGTATCAAGATACTAATGGTGCTCAATATGAATTGGTCAAATTACTTGCAGCTAAATATAAGAATATATGCGTTGTGGGCGATGACGACCAATGTATATACCAGTGGAGAGGAGCAGACATTGAGAATATCTTAAGTTTCGAAAAAGATTATCCAAGTGCAAAAGTTATTAAACTTGAACAAAATTATAGATCAAAAGGTAATATACTAGATGCTGCAAATACAGTTATAATTAACAATTCTCACAGAAAAAGCAAGGTTTTAAGAACTGAGCAAGAGGGTGGAAGTAAAATTAAAGTTTATAGAGCTTATGCAGATAGTGATGAAGGCGATTTTGTAGGAATGCAGATTTCAAAGATAAAGGAAGCTGAAAGCAAGAATTATAATGATTTTGCAATTCTTTATAGAACCAATGCTCAATCAAGAATCTTTGAAGAAAGCTTTAGAAGAAAAGGAATTCCATATAAGATAGTTGGTGGAACACGATTCTATGATAGAAAAGAAATAAAAGATATGCTTGCATACTTAAAGGTAATTATTAATCCTCAAGATGATATAAGTATAAAAAGAATTATAAATGTTCCTAAGAGAGGCATAGGAGATGCTACAGTAAATAAAGTTCAGGACTTTGCAGAAAATTTTGAATTAAATATGTGGGATGCTTTAGCTGAAGTAAGAACTATTCCAACTTTAACAGCTAGAAATGTATCTACTATTGAACCATTTGTTGGATTAATGGAAAGATTCATGGAGTTAAGTGAGGTTATACCGGTATCTGAACTTATTAAAACAATATTAGAAGAAACTGGTTATTTAAAGCAATTAAAAGAATCAAAGGAAATTGAAGATAAAAGCAGAATTGACAACTTAGAAGAACTAGTATCAGATGCTGTTGAATTTGAAAAAAGCAGTGAAGATAAAACATTGTCTGCTTACTTAGAAAAGGTATCTTTAGTTCAGGATACTGATAAAATTGAGGATGAAGATGATAGTGTAGTACTTATGACCGTTCATAGTGCAAAGGGACTTGAGTTTCCAGTTGTATTTATGGTTGGAATGGAAAATGGTATTTTCCCGGGAAATGCGTCGTTTGAAAAAGAATCAGAGATGGAAGAGTCGAGAAGACTTTGTTATGTTGGTATAACAAGAGCAAAAGAAGTACTATTTATGACGTCAGCAGAAGTAAGAAGAGTATTTGGTCGAACTGTTGCATATCCTCAATCAGATTTTATTAATGAAATAAAGCCAGAACTTAAAGAGTATGTTGCAAATGATAAAGCAAAAATTAAGAGTAGAGATAGTTTTGTTAATACAAGTAGTTATAATAATCCACATAGTTTAAGAAATAATCTAACAGGTAATAATCAAGTAGCTAAAAGTGGGTTATCTTTAAGCAGAAACGGATTTGATATAACTCCAAATAATATGAATCAATCTTCAGGGAAATATTTAAATGCAAGTGAAGCTACACTTGGAAGAAAAGTAATACATGAGAAGTTTGGTGTTGGAACAATAGTTCAGGTTCAAGAGAATGGTGGAGATAAGAAATTAACAATAGCGTTTGATAAGCAAGGAGTAAAGAATTTAATGCTATCATTAGCTAAACTGAAATCAGTATAACTAACTATTTTTAAAAGGAGAATAGTAATTTTGGATAGTAAAAAAAGAATTGAAGAATTAGTTGAAAAGCTGAATAGATATTCGTATGAATACTATTCTTTAGATAACCCATCTGTAACAGATAAAGAGTATGATAAACAGTATGATGAGTTAAGAAAGTTGGAGGAAGAAACAGGATATGTTCTTCCTTATTCTCCGACGTTAAGAGTTGGTGATGTTGTTTTAGGTGGATTTAACAAATATACACATAAGGCAAGACTATGGAGTATGGATAAAGCTCAAACTGTGCAAGCATTGAAAGATTGGCACAATAGAAATGTGAAATTTGTAGAGGAAATGAGAAGTAGAGGAGAAGAGCTTCCAGATTTAAAATATGTTCTTACTAAAAAGTTCGATGGATTAACAATTAACCTTACTTATAATGAAGAAGGAGTTCTTTCTATAGCTGCAACTAGAGGAACTGGTGAGACTGGAGAAGATGTAACCGCTCAAGTTAAAACAATAAAATCAATTCCACTTAAGATTGATAGTGATGATGTGTTTGAAGTTCATGGTGAAGCAATCATGACGCAAGAAGCATTTGATAAATATAATGAGTCTTCAGAAATTCCATTAAAGAACTTAAGAAATGGAGCTGCTGGAGCTCTTAGAAATCTTAATGTTAAAGAAACAGCAAGAAGAAATTTATCAGCATTTTTCTATGATGTGGGTTATAAGGAAGGCGAGCAATTTAAATCTTATTTAGAAATGATGAAATTCATAAAAGAAAAAGGTCTTCCAGTTGATGATTATATGGAAGTTTGTACTACAATAGAAGAAATAGAAAAACAAATAGAACATATAAAGGAAATAAGATTCACATTAGGATATGATATTGATGGATTAGTAATAGCTATTGATGATATTAGAACCAGAGAACTACTTGGTTACACGGTTAAGTTCCCTAAGTGGGCCATTGCTTATAAATTTGAAGCTCAGGAAGCAACAACTAAGCTTTTAGATGTTGAATGGAATGTTGGTAGAAGCGGAAGAGTTGGACCAACAGCTATATTAGAACCAGTAGAGCTTGCTGGAGTAACTGTTAAGAGGGCCACTCTTAATAATATGGATGATATTCAAAGAAAAGGTGTAAGAATAGGTGCTGATGTATTTGTAAGAAGAAGTAATGATGTTATTCCTGAAATCATGGGAGTGGTTCCAGAATCATTAGATGGCTCAGAAGAAATAAAAGTACCAGAAACATGTCCTGCCTGTGGAAGTCACTTAGTATTAAATGGAGCGCATTATTTCTGTGAAAATACTCTGTCTTGTAAACCACAAATGGTTAAGAGTATCGTTCATTATGCAGGAAGAGAAGCTATGAATATAGCAGGATTCTCAGAGAGAACTGCTGAACAATTATTTGAAAAATTAAATATTAAATCAATATCTGATTTATATAAATTAAAAGAAGAAGAGTTAGTTGATTTGGAGAAATTTGGACCAAAGAAGGCACAAAATCTTTTAGAAGCCATAGAAAAGAGTAAGAATTGTCAATTACATTCATTTATATATGCCTTAGGAATACCTAATGTAGGTGCAAAAACGGCTAAGGATTTGGTAAATAAATTTAAATCAATAGAAGGTCTTAAGAAAGCAACGTTTGATGAACTTGTTAGTGTTCAAGATGTTGGTGATATAGTTGCACAAGATGTATTAGCTTTCTTTAAAGAAGAAAAAGTATTAGAGACAATTGATGAGTTATTATCATTAGGTGTTAATCCTATGTATGAAGAAAAAGAAGTTATTCAAAGTCCTTTTGAAGGGAAAACAGTGGTTGCAACAGGATCGCTTCAAAATTACTCAAGAACTGGAATAAAAGAAAAATTAGAAAGTTTAGGAGCTAAGGTAGCAGGAAGCGTAAGTAAGAAGACAGATTATGTAATAGCTGGAGAAGCAGCGGGATCCAAACTTACAAAGGCACAAGAGCTTGGAATAAAAGTGCTTTCAGAAGAAGAATTTGAAGAGATGTTGAAAGGGTGATGTATATGAAAAGATTAGTTGAGGCATTAGTGTATGTTTTGACTATAATAACTAGCATAATAGTAATATGTACATTTTTAACAACATACCAATTTCATTATGTAGGTCAGATGTTTAATTCATATGTCCCTCTTCAATTCGGAGTAAGTGCTACTATGGCAGCTCTTGGTCTTAGATTTATCTTAGATAAATCTATAGAGAAAAGAATGTTGTATTCTGGAATTAGCTTTGTAATATCATTAAGTTTACTTTATTTTGCACTTAATTGGATAAAATAATAAAAATTAATGTACACAATACTTAAATAGTAAAATAACGAAATTTATGATAAAATTTAATATGTTAATTTAGAATGAAATCAATTTACAATTGACAATGTTCGAGTGACAATTAATGGAGAAAAGCAATTATATCTTCCAACTGTCAACTTGTTATATGTCAACTGTTAACTATAAAAACAGGAGGTTTTAATTATGGCTGTTAGCAAAAAAGATGTTGAATATGTTGCTGAACTTGCAAGATTAAGCTTTGATGAAAATGAAAAAGAAGGTTTAGCAGAAGATTTAAATCAAATATTAGCTTATGTAGAAAAACTAGGTGAATTAGATACAGAAAACGAAGATATAATAGTAAACCCAATTTATATCGAAAATAAATTTAGAGAAGATGTTGTTGTACCATCTCTAGACCTTAAAGATGTAGTGAAAAATGCACCAGATGCATTAGAAGAATATGTTGTTGTTCCAAGTATAATTAAAGAATAGTGTAGAAATGGAGGCAGATTCAATGGAGTTTTCAAATTACAAGGCTCATGAATTAAAAGAAATAATAGCAAAAAAAGAAGCTTCAGTAGAAGAAATTACAAAAGCTCATTTAGATAAAATTGAAAATGTTGATTCTAAAGTGGATGCATTTTTATATGTAGCTAAAGAAGAAGCATTAAATGAAGCAAAAGCTTTAGATGAAAAGTTATCTAAAGGTGAAGATTTAGGAATATTAGGCGGAGTTCCTCTAGGAATAAAAGATAATATAAGCGTTAAGGGTATGCAAAATACTTGTGCTTCTAAAATATTAGAAGGATATATTTCACCATATGATGCAACTGTTTCTGAAAAAGTAAAAGCAGAAGGCGGAATTATTTTAGGAAAATTAAATATGGATGAATTTGCAATGGGTTCATCAACTGAAAATTCAGCATTTAAGATAACTAAGAACCCTTTTGATTTAGAAAGAGTTCCAGGTGGATCATCAGGTGGATCAGCAGCTGCTGTAGCTTCAAAAGAGGTTCCAATAGCGCTTGGAACAGATACAGGTGGATCAGTAAGACAGCCAGCTTCTTTCTGTGGTATTGTTGGACTTAAGCCTACATACGGAAGGGTTTCAAGAAATGGTGTTGTAGCATATGGGTCTACATTAGACCAAGTTGGTACACTTGGAAGAGACGTTAAAGACTGTGCTTTATTAACTCAAGCAATTGCAGGTGTTGATAATAGAGATTTTACAAGTGTAGATGTAAATGTACCTAATTATTTAGATTCTTTAAATACAGATATTAAAGGAAAGAAAATAGCAGTACCATCTGAATTCTTTAAAGAAGGATTAGATGAAGATGTTAAAAAGGCTGTATATGATGCTCTAAAAGTATTTGAAGCTAATGGAGCAGAAGTTAAGGAAGTATCACTTCCACTTGCAGATTATGCTATTGCAGCTTACTATTTAGTAGCTTGTGCTGAAGCTTCTTCAAACTTAGCTAGATTTGATGGAGTTAGATTCGGACATAGAACAGAAAATCCAGAGGATGCAGTTGAGTTATATTTCAAATCAAGAAGTGAAGGATTTGGAAAAGAAGTTAAGAAGAGAATTATGCTTGGTACATATGCTTTATCAGCAGGATATTATGATGCATATTATAAAAAGGCATTAAAGGTTAGAAATCTTATTAAAGGTGACTTTGATAAGATATTTAAAGATTTTGATGCAATTATATCACCAACTGCACCAACTCCAGCTTATAAAATTGGAGAAAAAACAGCTAATGCATTAGAAATGTATTTAGGTGATATTTATACTGTACCTGTAAACATAGCAGGTATTCCAGCAATTTCACTTCCATGCGGATTATCAAATGGTCTTCCTGTAGGTATGCAAATCATGGGTAACTACTTCAAAGAAGATACATTATTTAACTTAGCTTATAGCTATGAACAATCAACTAATTGGCATGAAATGCATCCAAATTTATAGGAAGAAGGAGTGAGAGTAATGGAATTTGAATCAGTCATTGGATTAGAAACACACGTAGAACTTTCAACTAAAACAAAAATGTATTGTGGTTGTGCTATTGAATTCGGTGGAAAGGCAAACACTCATGTTTGTCCAGTATGTCTAGGTCTTCCAGGTTCACTTCCACAACTAAATAAACAGGTTGTTGAATTAGGAATTAAAGCAGGTATAGCTTTAAATTGCGAAATAACTAAAGTAGGAAGAATGGATAGAAAGAATTATTTCTACCCAGACTGTCCTAGAAACTATCAAATAACTCAAGATGAATTACCACTTTGCAGAAATGGATATGTGGATATTGAACTTGAAAGCGGAGAAATTAAGAGAATTGGAATCGAAAGAATTCATATAGAAGATGATGCTGGTAAGTTATTACATACTAAGAGAGGGGCGCTAATCGACTTTAATAGAGCAGGAGTACCTCTTATTGAAATTGTAACAAAACCAGATTTGAGAACTACAGAAGAAGTTACATTATACCTAACAAAGATAAAGAGTATACTTTCGGCAGCAGGAATATCTGACTGTAAGATGGAAGAAGGTTCTTTAAGATGTGATGTTAACATTTCAGTAAGAGAAAAAGGCGATGAGAAGTTAGGCGTAAGAACAGAAATCAAGAATATAAACTCATTTAAATCTGTTGAAAAAGTATTGAATTATGAATTTGACAGACAAGTTGAAGCAGTTAAGAATAACGAAGAAATGTTTGTTGAAACAAGAAGATGGGATGAAGCAAATAATTTAACTGTAGTTATGAGAAGTAAGGAAGAAGCTAATGACTATAGATACTTCCCAGAGGGAGATTTAGTTACTCTTAATATTTCTGATGAATGGATTGAAGAAATAGGAAAGACTATACCTGAATTACCACATGAAAAACAAGCTAGATTTATTAAAGAATATGGATTACCTAAGTATGATGCTCATGTATTAACGTTAACAACATCTATGGCAGATTTCTTTGATGAAGCAGCTAAATTATCAAGAGATCCAAAGGCAGCATCTAACTGGATAATGGGTGATATATCAAGGCTTATGAAGGCAGAAAGTATTTGGATTGAAGAACTTAAATTCACTCCAAATGATGTAGCAGAATTAATAGAAGTTATTAAAGATGGTACAATATCTTCAGCAATAGGTAAGCAAGTATTAGAAGATATGTTTGAAAGTGGAAAATCACCTAAAACTATAATCGACGAAAAAGGATTAAAAGTAAACAATGATGAAGGTGCTATCCTTGAAATGGTTAATAAAGTTTTAGATGAAAATCCACAAGTTATTGAACAATTTAAGGCTGGAAAAGATAGAATACTTGGATTTGCTGTAGGTCAAGTTATGAAAATGGCTAAAGGTCAAGCAAACCCAGGAATTGTTAATAAGTTAGTAGAACAAGAAGTTAAAAAGAGATAAGACACTTTTTAGAAATGGCAGCAGATAGTTTATAAGATTATTTGCTGCCTTTTTATTCAAAATTATTTTGGAAATAATAGTAAGAAAAATGATGCTTTATGATAAAATAGTTTTTAAGTAGTGTTATAATAATTAACATGAAAAATGAAAATTATAAAAAGGGGGAGTTTTTCATGACAACACCATCTATAAATGCATAGCAGAGGCTATTGCGTTTAATAACAGATAAAAATAGCCTTTGCTCATCCTAATTAAAGAAAGAAATTATATTTAGGAGGAGAGCAAGTAGTGAGCTATGTAAAGGCTGTAGATGTATTGCCAGATGAAATTTTAGAATTGATTCAAAATTATGTTGATGGAGAGTACATTTATATTCCAAGAAAAGAAGACAATAAAAAGAGTTGGGGAGAGAATACTGACTATAGAAAAGAAATAGAAAAAAGAAATTCTATGATATATGAAGAATATAAAACTGGAGTAAAGATAAAAATTCTTGCAGAAAAATATTTTTTATCAGAGAAGAGTATTCAAAGAATTGTCTTACAAAAAAGTAAAAATGAATAAAGGTAAATGAGGCATATTATTTAAAAACTGCTTATGACTGTAAAATAGTAATTTATAGTCATAAGCAGTTTTATTATTTTGTGAATTTTTCTTGTTTATTAAAGTCAGTCACATTATCGATCTTAGAATCATTTTTATCATCGGAAATGTCAAAATCTTCTTCACCAATTAAATATGAATAATCATTTTTATTATTGTCATCACTTAAACTGTCAGATATTTTTGATATTTTTTGATATATTTTTTCTAATATGTAATTGTGATAACGTTGATGACGGAAAGCTTTTAATGCTACAACAAAAAGCCATATTCCCAAAAACATAAATACACACATAAATACTATAGAAACTATTGCAAATGCTCCAAATAAATATTCCATTTGAAAAACCTCCCAAATAAGATATTAAAATTATATCACAATAATAAAAAAAATATAACTGTTTATTAGAGCTAAAAAATGGAAATACTACGTAATATAGTTTAGTTTGAAATAAAAGTTATAATAAATATCTTAAAGTAATGTAAAAGGGAGGAATAAAATTTGAAAAAATATTTTATTCTTATGTCTATAACACTAATATTTGTATCATTTTGTTTAGGATTTGTATATAAAGATGATGATAAAACGGTTAGTGATGACTCTGTAAATGCATTTACTTATGGCGTACAAAATATACCAGAGAATTTAAGAACTGTAACGAATCTATCAATTAGAGATAAAGATATTCTTTGTGCATTAAGTAAAGGGCTAATAGAGAAGGATGAAAATGATAAAATTATATCTGTATTATGTAGTGAAATAACACAAAGCTCTGATGGAATACAATATGAATTTAAGATAAGAGATGATATATATTGGAGTGACGGAAGCAAAATAACTTGTGATGATATTGTAACCTTCTTTAAGGAATTAATAAAAGAAGAAGATGAGAATAATATACAAGCGTTACTTGACGTATATGGGGCTAAACAGTTTAAAGATGGCAAGGTCACATTTATGACTGGAGTTGCTATAACAAATAATGATGGAAAAGTTGTTATGAGGTTAAACAAGCCAAATAAGGATTTTATAAATGAATTAACAAAGCCTCAATATAGATTGAGAAAGAATATATTAATGTGGGGAGACATGAATAAAAACTATAATGATTTAGTTTATAGCGGAGATTACAAAATAGAGAGTGCAGATAATCAAAATATGAAACTGGTCAGCGTAAAGAAAGATTCAGAAAATAAAGAGATTATAAATATAGTAAAAGATGAAAATACTGAATTATCAATGGCTGCATTTGAAATAAAACAAAGAGATATAATTATTGATCCTCCAGAAAGTGAGCTAAGCAAGTTAGCAGAAGAAAAAAAACTAATAACATTACCAATAAATAAATCTACGTATGTTTATATAAGTGATAAGAATGGCGATATCCCATTAGCAGGGAGAAGAGATATATATAACAATATATGTGAAGCTTTAAGTAGATTTTATGGCGATGATAATAAAGAATTTGAATTAGCTGAATGTAGTTATTTTAGAGAAGACAAGAACAATCTAACAAATATACAACAAAGAAAAGTAAATTTGAATAAGAAAGAGGAATGGAGTGAGCCTCAAATATTAACTATACTGGCTGAAGATAATACTGAAAACAGAAACTTATGTAGAGCAATTGAACAATGGTTTAAAGATAATACTCATATTACTATAAGATATAGTTTTGTTAAAGATGAAATAAATGATGAAGAATTAAGAAACAGATATGATATGGTATTGATAAATTCTGAGGCAGATTCTAATAACAAACAAAGGTTATTTAATGGATTTTCTAATTATATGAGTGATAGCGAAAAAGATTTATTTAATAAAGCGAATGGAAATTATAATTTATTAGAGGAAACATTATTTAGTGATTATAGTATATTACCATTAGCGTTTTATAATGAGAATATAGGATTTTCAGATGAGATTTCTACACTCAAGATAGATGGTAATGGAAATATTAATTTTAGTAGTATAAAATAAAAAAAGATTAATCATTGCATATTTTAAACATAAATAAAGGGGATATATCAGAAATGCCATTAAATTTGATATATCCCTGCAATTATAGTGATTTAATTTATCTTTTCTTTGATTTTTTATTCTTAGATAAATTAGGGTGTTCGCTACTGGAAGCTTTATTTTCAGAGAGACCATTTAAAGTTATTTGAGGCTCTGAATTATTGCTTATATTTTCTAATTCTGATGTAGTATCAATAACTGAGTCATTGGATTTTATTTCAGAAATTTCTGATTCTATATCTGAAGGTTCATTGTTATCTAAGTTAGCGTTTTTAGATTCTGAAGATGATGATTTTCTAAGTGAATTGTTTAAAGCTTCTTGCTTTTCAAGCGGAAGATTTAATTCCATAGTATCCTCAACAGAGTTTCTAAAAAGATATATTATTAAAAAGAAATTAGTCATATTTTTATTGCTATCAAATGTAATTCTACCTTTGCTTAGATTATCTTTCTTTTTAGAATATTCTAGATTTTTTACAAATATAGGTGCTAATCCTGTACTCTTAGGAGTTGGAAGTACCGACATTCTAAAATAACTTTCATCCATCATATCATCAACACGAAGACTTAATCTTTTATATCTTTCTACTTCATCTAAAGTAGGTGCTTCAGGCCAGCTGGATAATAGACCTCCATTTACATAAAATCTTTTAAATATTCCTGATACAATAGGCTTTAAATCATTTGTTTTATCAGTTTCTTCAGAGTACAAAATTAATGAAATTAGATAGAAATTTATTTCTGTACATGAATACTTAATATCTTTTTTATCAGATATCTTTAAAAAGATATTTTTATCATTATCATATAAGCTGAGAAGTTTTTCGTTTATTTCCTTAGCAGTCTCTTTGAAGGAAATAATATCTGTATGTTTATAAGCTTCCATTAAACATATAGCGAATAAAGCGCAATCGTCTAGGGAATCTATATAGTAATCTTTTTCTTGAAATTTATTGACTAAATAATCACCTAAGTCAAGAATAAGTTCTCTAGCTATTAATGAATTTGAATATTTGTAGAAAACATTAAGTGCTAAGAATATTTCTATGCTTTCTGTAAATGATAAATCATAAAGAGAATCCTTATACTCCTTAAACACTTGCAAAATTTCATATGAAAAGATTTTGTAATCTTCGCAGGCATCATCAGAAGGGTTGTATATTGAATATAATAAATATGCATCCATCATAAATGCTTGATCTGAAAACTTGAATTTATTATCTTTATCTACTAATTCATATCCTTTTGAATTACCATCAGATATATTTTTCTTGGGAACAAATAGACCTTCTGCATTTCTTAAATGCTCTGAATAAAATTGGAGCTGCTCTTTAGCTAAATATTTATATGCATTTTCAAGAGAATTGATATTTCTATTACCCTCAGTAAAATGCGAGTAGTATTTACTTAACTCAAGAAGGCATAATGTCATAAGGGCATTAGTAGTAGGTGATATCTCTTTCTTAAAAGTTGACTCATCAAACCCATGACTTGTTTTATTATGGATGAACATAGGAGAAGCTTTTCTATATAAGCATAATAGTGGTGAAAAATTATTTAGTGTGTTAATATCATTTATAGAAGACTTTTTTGAAGTCCTTACTGGAGGAATTATAAGTCCACATTTTGAATTTAGTACTAAAGTTTTAACTGATTCTTTTGATAAGTAAAAAAGTTGACCACTAATTTCTTTTTGGGAAAGACTATTCATCCTGAAAAATGGTCCTATATATCTCAATGTATACACCTCTCATAAAATTCTAATCTTATTCATTAATATGAATTTAGTAGTGAAAAGGTGCATAAAAAACAACTAAAAGGGGAGATTTTTAATGATTAAGGAAGGAAAATTAAACTTTGATGATCTGAAGAACATTATTTTTAATAATAAATCAATAAAAAGAGATGAGGTTATTGTTAGAAATGATGTTGGTGAAGATTGTTCTATAATTGATTTTGGAGAAAGTGAAGCAATATTCTCTACAGATCCAATTACAGGTGCAGATAAGAACGTGGGGAAGCTTGCTGTTCATATAAATTGTAATGATATAGCTTCAGCAGGTGGAGAACCAATAGGAATTTTAGTTACTATTTTAGCACCTACTACATCAAGCTTAGATGAAATCAATGATGTTATGAAAGAAATTAATGAAGAAGCAGAAAAAATAAATGTTGAGATTATAGGTGGTCATACGGAGGTTACCAGTGCAGTTAATAAAATGATTATTTCAGTTACTGTGATAGGAAAAAATCCAAGGGGAAAATCAGTTAGGACTGCAGGTGCGATGGTTGGAGATGATATAGTAGTAACAAAAACCATGGGACTCGAAGGAACTTGCATTTTAATTAATGATCATGAAGAGAGATTAAATAGGATTTTATCAAAAGAAGAAATAGATATTGGAAAATCATTAATAGATGAATTGAGTGTCTTAAAGGAAGGCAGAATAGCAGGAAAATTAGGTGCACATTCAATGCATGATATAACAGAAGGTGGACTTCTAGGGGCTATATTTGAAGTATCTGCTGCTGCTAATAAAGGATTTGAAATATATAAAGACAAGGTGCCAGTACTAGATATTACAAAAAAGATTTGTAAAGAATTTAATATAGATTATCTTAGATTAATATCATCTGGCAGTATGATGATTACTACAAATAAAGGAAAAGAATTAGTTAAAGAACTTGAAGGTTATAACATAAAAGCTACTATAATAGGCAAGATAACCGAAAAAGATGGTTTTTTAATAGAAGATGGCAAAAAAATTAAGGTGGATCCACCTAAAAGAGATGAATTATTTAATATAGGAGAGTGACATTTTGAGAGTTGATGGAAGAAAGAATGACCAAATTAGACATACAAAAATAATTAGAAATTATACTAAATATGCAGAAGGATCTGTTCTTATTGAGGTAGGAGATACAAAAGTACTATGTAATGTTTCAATTGAAGAGAAGGTTCCACCATTTTTAAAAGGTAAGGGTGAGGGATGGATTGCAGCGGAATATAATATGCTACCTAGATCCACAGAAGTTAGAAAAATAAGAGATATCGCTAGATTAAAAATAGATGGAAGAACTATGGAGATACAGAGATTAATAGGAAGAGCATTAAGAGCAGTAGTTGATTTAAAAGCTCTTGGAGAAAAAACTTTGTGGATAGATTGCGATGTTATTCAAGCTGATGGTGGAACTAGAACAACATCTATTTCAGGAGCATTTATAGCACTTGTTGATGCTGTTAATAAGATGCATAAGTCTAAGCCTTTTAAAGTGTATCCAATCAGAAACTTTGTAGCTGCAACTAGTGTTGGAATATTAAATAATGAGAAGCTGCTAGATTTATGCTATGTAGAAGATTCGGAAGCAAAAGTTGATATGAATGTAGTAATGACAGATGAAGGGGAATTCATAGAAGTTCAAGGGACTGGTGAAGAAGCTCCTTATACAAGAACAGAGCTAAATGAATTAATAGATCTTGCGGAAAAGGGAATAAAGCAAATGATTCAAGCCCAAAAGGATGCGCTTAAGATGGATGCGCTTTGGATAGGAACTGGAGGAAGCAATTAATGAAAAAATTAATATTAGCAAGCAATAATGCAAAAAAGGTAAAAGAAATTAAAGAAATATTAGAAGGACTACCTATAGAAGTAAAGTCTTTAAAAGATGAAGGAATTGATATTGATGTAGTTGAAGATGGGAAGACTTTTGAAGAAAATGCTAAGAAAAAAGCTAAAGAAATATATGAGTTTTTATTATCTAAAGGGAAAAAAGATTTTATAGTTCTGGCAGATGATTCAGGTTTAGAAGTTGATTATTTAAATGGAGAGCCAGGAATATATTCAGCAAGATATTCCGGTGAACACGGAAATGATGATAAAAATAATGAAAAATTATTAGAAAACTTAGAAGGTGTTCCTAAAGAAAAAAGAGGAGCTCAGTTTGTGTGTCAGCTATCTCTATTTACTGATAAAGGAGAATATTATACTGTTAGGGGTGAAGTGCGAGGATTTATAATTGAAAGTATACAGGGAAAAGGTGGATTTGGATATGACCCACTATTTTTCTATGAACCTTTCAATAAGACCTTTGGAGAGCTTGAAGCTGAAGAAAAAAATAAAATAAGTCATAGAGGTATTGCTCTTATTAAATTAAAAGATACTTTAATTGATTTAATATAATTTGAAATTTGATTATATATAACTAGTTTGTAGGAGGAGATATATGTGCTAATAGCTGTTGTAAGTGATACACATAGAAGTGATGCGTATGTTAAATCTGTTAAGATGTTAATAAAAGATGCTGATATACTTATTCATCTTGGTGATAACGTAGAGGATGCAGAAGAGTTAGAAAGAGAATTTAAAGGCGATGTTTACATAGTTGCAGGGAATTGTGATTTCTCTAGAAAATATCCAAAGGATAGACTTATAGATGTTGAAGGTAAGAAAATATTTATGACACATGGAGACCTTTATGGGGTTAAAATGGGGCTAAATAATATATATTATAAAGGGAGAGAAATAGGAGCAGATATTGTCTTGTTTGGACATACACATCAAGCTGTGATAGAAAGAACAGATGAACTTATTCTTATGAATCCTGGTAGTACATCGTTACCAAGACTATCAAAAAGAAGTGTTGGATTTATAAACATAAATAATGGAGAGATAGAAGTCTATTTAAAAGAAATTGAATAGCAATAAATAGAGTGTATTATGTACAGAGAAATGTATGTGTAGTGTAATTACATAAAATATATAGTATAAGATATGAAAAAAGAGGTTATTATACTAGTTGATTGTTATTTAGATAATAAGAAGTATAGTATAATAATCTCAAAATTTATGTATATGTATTTAGAGTGTTATAAACTATGAATAAATAATTTATTAAGCATATTTAAAATATAAAAAGAAGCATTTTAATAAATTTATTTAAAAAAGGTATTGACGAATTGAACGTGATATTGTAGAATAATCATTGTCGCTGAACGGTATGTAAAAAAACAGCGGGGTGTGGCGCAGATGGGAGCGCGCGTGGTTTGGGACCATGAGGTCGCAGGTTCGATCCCTGTCACCCCGACCAATAATCATAATAAATGATTAAAGTTCAGTATGCGGGTATCGTATATCGGTAATACTCCAGCCTTCCAAGCTGGCAAGGTGGGTTCGATTCCCACTACCCGCTCCAATAAAGATTTTATCAAATGAATTTGAAAAAAATCTTGACAAATATCTATTAAGATATTAAAATAGAATACGTTCTGGTGGAAGTAAAGTTGACAAAAATCAGAATATGTTCTATAATTATTAGAGTCTGAATATGCGTTTTTAGCTCAGCTGGATAGAGCAACGCCCTTCTAAGGCGTGGGTCAGGGGTTCGAATCCCTTAAAACGCACCATTGATGGTGAACGTAGTTCAGTTGGTAGAGCGCCAGTTTGTGGCACTGGTTGTCGTGGGTTCGAGTCCCATCGTTCACCCCATAAAATTGGGATGTCGCCAAGCGGTAAGGCAATGGACTTTGACTCCATTATGCGTAGGTTCGAATCCTGCCATCCCAGCCATTTTACGGTTCACTAGCTCAGTCGGTAGAGCACATGACTTTTAATCATGGTGTCCCGGGTTCGATTCCCGGGTGAGCCACCAATATATGCAGATGTGGCGGAATTGGCAGACGCACTAGACTTAGGATCTAGCGCCTACGGCGTGGGGGTTCGACTCCCTTCATCTGCACCAAATAATGCGTGAGTGACTCAATGGTAGAGTGCCACCTTGCCAAGGTGGAAGTTGCGGGTTCGAGTCCCGTCTCGCGCTCCATTTTTAAACAAAATTATGGACAATGCAATATGCGGGTATCGTATATCGGTAATACTCCAGCCTTCCAAGCTGGCAAGGTGGGTTCGATTCCCACTACCCGCTCCATACAAACGATTAAGTTTGTAAAATATGCGTTTTTAGCTCAGCTGGATAGAGCAACGCCCTTCTAAGGCGTGGGTCAGGGGTTCGAATCCCTTAAAACGCACCATTGATGGTGAACGTAGTTCAGTTGGTAGAGCGCCAGTTTGTGGCACTGGTTGTCGTGGGTTCGAGTCCCATCGTTCACCCCATAAAATTGGGATGTCGCCAAGCGGTAAGGCAATGGACTTTGACTCCATTATGCGTAGGTTCGAATCCTGCCATCCCAGCCATTTTACGGTTCACTAGCTCAGTCGGTAGAGCACATGACTTTTAATCATGGTGTCCCGGGTTCGATTCCCGGGTGAGCCACCAATATATGCAGATGTGGCGGAATTGGCAGACGCACTAGACTTAGGATCTAGCGCCTACGGCGTGGGGGTTCGACTCCCTTCATCTGCACCAAGTTGCGTGAGTGACTCAATGGTAGAGTGCCACCTTGCCAAGGTGGAAGTTGCGGGTTCGAGTCCCGTCTCGCGCTCCACTAATTAAAAATTATGTACAATAATATGCGGGTATCGTATATCGGTAATACTCCAGCCTTCCAAGCTGGCAAGGTGGGTTCGATTCCCACTACCCGCTCCAAAAAACAACTGAAATCAGTTGTTTTTATTTTTATATAAAAACAGAAGAAAATATTAAGATATGCACCTATAGCTCAGTTGGATAGAGCGTTGGACTTCGAATCCAAGCGTCGCAGGTTCAAATCCTGTTAGGTGTACCAAAGGCTAGAAATACCGGGGATTTACGCAATGTAGATCTTCGGTATTTTATTTTACTACAACCCTTACTACAACCATTAGAATTTAATAGAGAATAAAAAAAGTTTGGTTTGACAGAAGCCACAAGTATAGCAAAAAAACCTAACTTTTCTAACCAACCTAATGTGACGCCAGTAATGTTGAGGACTCAGACATGATTAACATTTTTAAAATAAAAAAATAGAAGGTTAAAAAAATTAACCTTGCTATTAAAATATATTATTTATGGCTTCAAGAGCTTTATTTTTTTGAGATTCCATAACCCAAGTATAAATATTTAGGGTTGTAGTAATATCTTTATGACCTAATAAATCAGATACAACTTTAGGCTGAACATTATTTTCGAATAATCTTGTAGCATAAGTATGTCTTAAACTATGAAATTTTATTGGATTAAGACCTGCTTTAACTAAAGATTTTTTGAATCTTCTATTTAGATTTGAAGGATCAATATAAGTACCTAATTCAGTAGGGAAAACTATATTATTATCAGTGTACATATCTCCTATGAAATTCTTAAATTCATTCTGCTTTTTCTGATGTAATGCGAGTTCAGATAAAATATTATCTGGAATAGGCACAATACGATTTGACTTTTCTGTTTTTGGAGTATCCTGTACAATTATAGTCCACTTATCATCTATTTTTACACATTTAATATTTTTATTAACATTAACCATGCCATCTGTAATATCATCCCATGTTAGAGCTAATATTTCACCTAGACGTAATCCTGTACCTAATGCAAACATATAAATTAATCTATCTGAATTGTCTGTAGCAGTTAGATAATCTATGAATTTTTGCTGATCTTCTAAGCTTAAAACAGTTTTGTAATTATTGGTCTTAACTATCTTTGGAAGTTTAACTGTTCCAGATATACTCAAATCTCTTATATTTAAACCGCTGATATAAACAAAGTGCAAGAATGGTTTTATAATATTATGTATTATTTTTATAGTATTAGCAGAAACATTTTCATTTTCTAAAGAGTTATAAAATTTCTGTAGATCAATTGCTTTTAATGATTTTATTTTTTTATTTTTTAAGTTTGAATTTCTAATATAAAGATTATAAACACCTTCATATCTGTTTTGTGTAGAAATTTTTTTATTTTTCAAATGAGTGTTATAAAACCAATCATAAAATAATGAGCCAAAAGTATTAGTGTTTGAAATATCAACGCCATTATATAAATCATTATGTATTTTATCTAATTTCTTTTTTAATTCTGCTGCACTTCTTGCACAAACATGTTTTCTATTACGTTTTCCATTTGATTTACGAGGAAGTTCTACTACTTCGTAAAAGTATTCAACTCCATCAATCAATCTCTTCTTGTACGTTGTTCTTGCCATTTAGATTACCTCATTTATTTTTAGCATCATCTTCTACTATTTCCAAGTCTGGTTTCAATACACTTGCATAATCTTCAGAGTTTTCAACAAAGCTCATAGCAGTCTGTATTAGATTATCAATAGAAGACATAAGTACATTAAACTTGCTAGGTGTAAATTCAACATAATCAATCATTATTATTGCTTCTTCTGGATAAGTAGCCGAAAAAAATTCAACTTTATATCCAAGTGCTGCAAAAAAGTTTTGAGCTGCAATCCATTTATTATATCTAATATCAAAATCAATATAATCAGCTTGATATCCAAAAGGATTATCTATGTTTTCTCCAGTATATATATAGTTTATTGTTAGTCCTAAAATAGGACATAACTTAAATAGAATATCATGAGGAAATGAACGTTTAGCATTTTCATAATTAGTGTATGCAGCAGTTGAGACATTAAGTATATTCGCAATTTCTTTTTGAGTAAATCCATTTTCAATACGCCCTTTTTTTATTCTCGCTGCAATTTTATGCTCAAGCTCTGAAAGTCCTATGTTTTTATTACTATCATTCAAGATAATAACCTCCTTTAGATAAGATAATACTATATTAGCATATAAACAAACAAAATGATACATTTTTTATTGACAATATTTCAAAACGATATTATTATAATAACAAAATGAAATAAAAAATTTATATATATTTCATTTCGAAACTACAAAAGAGGAGATAAAAATGGAAAAGAATATTTTAAACATTAAAGAAGTACAGAAGTTATTAGGAATAGGGAGGTGCTCAACATTAGAACTATTTCATAATGTTAAATTTCCAAGTTTTAAACTAGCAAACAAATGGTTTGTGAAATATGAAGACTTAATGAGTTATTTAGATACTTTAAAAGATGGAGAAGCCGTTTAATGAGGTATGAAGAAATAATTGGAAGGTTTAATGTTGTTAGAAATAATAATGATAAATGTATGTGCAGATGTCCAGCTCATAATGATAGGATAGCGAGTTTATCAATAACATATAACAGAGCTGATAAGAAAACGCTTATGAAGTGTGGTGCAGGATGTGAGACTAATGATGTTTTAGAATGTGTAGGGTTAAGCATATCAGATTTATTTGATGAAACATTAGAAGAAAAAGAAAAATTTAATTATAAAGATGGGTTTAAAAGCTATAATGATATAATTAGGTATTTAAAAGAGAATCCAATTGGGACAGATGAAATATCAAATATTTATAAATTTAAGGATGAAAATGGAAAGATTGTTTATCTGAAAATAAGAACTAAAGAAAAGAAGTTTCTGCATGTAAGATTAATTGAAAATAATTTAGTATGGGGACTTAAAGGTGGAGAATATTATGAAACTTTTGAAGGCTCAAATATATTTTCATCAAATATAAAAAATACTAAAAAAATACTGTGTAAAGAGCAGAATAAAGTTTTATATAATCTTGATTATGTAATTAAAGGAATAAGAGAAGATAAAACAATTTATATAGTTGAGGGAGAAAAGGATGCAGATAATTTAATAAAAAATGATTTAATAGCAACTACAACATCAACAGGTGGTGGAGCTGGTAAAGATAAATGGAATGATGGCTATAGTCAGTATTTTAAAGGTGCAAAAGTAGTTATTTTGCCAGACAACGATAAAAGTGGGATTGAATTTGCTAAACAAGTTGAGGAATCCATTTTAAATTATTGCTATAGAGTAAAAACATTAATTATAAGTGATAAAGAAAAAGGTGATATATCAGATTGGTTTGAAGAAGGGAATCATGTAGCACAATTATTTGAGAAATTAAAAGAAGTATCACCTAAATATGCAAAATGGTATAACGTGAGTAAGAATGGAAAAGTAACACTTAATAGAAACAGACTTACACATCATCTATCATTGCAATGGGATTATCTAGTTGCAAGTAATGGAGTAATGAATGGTATATTTCATATGTATAAGGATGGTGCTTATATACCAATATATAGATTAGAACCATATATAAAGCCGTATATATACATAGATAATCAATCCCCGGATGCTGTAAGGAGTATTGCTGATGGTCTTAGGCAAATTCAATCAGTAGAGTTTGATGTACTTCATGGGGATGAGAGTATTATTAATTTAAAGAATGGATTATATGATTTAAAAAATAATATTTTAAAACCACATAGTAAAGAGTATGTGTCAAGTGTTCAACTGAAATGTAATTATAATGAGAATCCCTATAATGCAGGTAAATGGGATAAGTATATTAAAGACCTTACACAAGGAAATGAAGAAAGTATATTATTTTTACAAGAAGTTGCAGGAGCTATATTGTCTAATATTAAGGGTTTTAGATTAAAATCTATTATAGGATTACAGGGCAAAGGTGACTCTGGGAAAACTCAATTTTTTAATATAATCGGAAAGATTTTGGGTAATGATTTAGTCGGAACAGCATCATTGCAGAAATTATCAAACTCACAGTTTATAGGCAGCTCTATATATGGTAAGAGAATAGTTTTTGATGGAGATTTACCATCTGATCCATTATCAAATGTAGATGTAATAAAAAAGTTATCTGGTGGAGATATTATTTCAATTGAATTTAAAGGGGTTGATAGTTTTAATTATAGATTTCCAGGCATCATAGTATTTGCTTGTAATGATATGCCCTATTTGGGAAATGACAAGGGAGAACATTTTTATAATAGATTTAATATATTGCAATGTAATAACGTAATATCTAAGAGTGAACAAAATCCATTTTTAGCTGATGAAATATTCGAAGAAGAGAGTGAATATGTATTTAAATGGGCTTTAGAAGGACTTAGAAGAGTGATAGCTAATGGATATAAGTTTACAGAAACAAAGGTTATATCGAATTTAAGGGAAAATATAAAGAATGAGCAGGATAGCGTAAGAGCATTTATAACAAATAATTTTGAAATTACTAATAATCATGATGATAAAATTATACTTTCTGCTTTATTTAATCAATACGATGTATTCTGCATGGAAGAAGGATATAACGCTTGTAAAAGAAAATCATTTAGAAGTAAGCTTGAAGTATTTTATAATTTAAAAATAACAAAACCACAAAATAAAGAAACGATTCATGGAATTATGATTAAATAAAAAAATAGCGTTTCGCAAGGAAACACTATAAGTCACAATTAGTAGTTTAAATGATTAAGACATATGATGTCAAGAAAAATTATAATAAATAACAAAAGATAAGAGGAGAAAAGTAATATGGAGATTGAACAATGTGTATTAGATAGAATAAATGTTGTAGAAGGAGAAAAAATAACAGAAAACCTTCCGATACTATATGAATTTTTCTTAGATCAAGGATATAGATGGATTAGAAAACAGATTAATTATTTATATAGTAGTGAAGATATTCTGGAACTGATAAAGTATATTATAGATGCAGATATAAGCAATCTAGATTTGAAATATTGTATGTATATGCTTGGAATTGAGGGTGACATTCTTCAAGATGGCACTGCATATTATCCAATAAAAAAGGAATGGTACTATAAAATTAAACAATGGGCTGATGAAATAAAAGATAGAAGCAGAGCAGAGGAAAAATATAAAAGAATGAAAGAACAGATATGTGCAGGCACGCTTAATTACAGATTTATTTAAAAAGTATTAGAAGTTAATATATCTGAATCATTATTAAAGCATCATTAAGATACAAACTTAATGGAATGCTTGGTGATGGTTCAGATTTTTTTGCTTATTTAATAGAGCTAGTGGGGGAAATATATTTTTTTTGAATTGTGTTCATAGAACATAAGGAGCAGTAGTAATTATATTTTTTCCCTAAATGGGTTTTTTAGATAACTTGAAAATAATATTTGTTTTTGTAATTTATGTAAAAACAATGTAATATATAAGTATATAATAAAGTATTAGAAGGTGAGAATATATGATTGATACTACATTCCAGATAGAGTTAATAAATAATGTTGAGCCTATTCAAGATCCTAATGTTTTTACAATAGTGATTCCACCAATGGAACGAGTTAAAAGTTTTTCACCAGATCAATTTGAAGAATTTATATTAGAATGGGTTATTTCATGTGCTAAGACTAAATATAAAGATGTTTATAGAATTGGTGGAGCAGGAGATATGGGGAGAGATGTTATAGGAGAATATAGAAATGGAGAATATGATTATTATCAGTGTAAAAGATATGATGGAAAACTAAATCCAAGTGAATATTGGGTGGAATTTGGAAAGTTATGTTATTATACATATAATAAAGATATACCAATGCCTAAAAAATATTATATTATAGCATCACAAGGTTTAGGACCTAAAATGCTAAAATTAATAAAAGATGAAAAACAAATTAGAAAGGGTTTAATTGATTCTTGGAACACTAAATGTAAGAAAAAAATAAGTAAAAAAAAATCTATAGAATTAGATTCTCAATTACTTAATTACATAAATAAATTTGATTTTAAAATTGTAGATACTTGTTCAATTAATAAGATAATAGAGCAACATAGACAAACTGATTATTTCTATTTTAGATTTGGTGGAGTTAATAAACCTAATAGAACTTATAAAATTGAAGTACCAGAAGATATTAATAGTAGAGAATTTCTATATGTTAAAAAAATATTTAAAGCATATTCTGAAAATAAGGGTGAAGATGTTAATATTAATAATTTGAATAGATATTCTGATTTGAATGCAGATTTTATTAGACAAAGGAGATGCTTTTATAGTGCTGAGTCGTTAAAACATTGCATTAGGGAAATTTTCACTAAAGAAGATGAGTTTAATAAATTGAAAGATGAAATGTATTCTGGAATAATTGATTTTATTGAAGAATATTTTGAAGATGGGTATGTAAGATTAAAAAAGACAATGCATGAATCAACAAGGGTAAATTTATCAGTTAGTGTTGTTGATAGGGATTTGCACTTTGTAAATAATGACGATAAAAAAGGATTATGTCATGAAATAGCTAATGATGATGCAACTGAAAATATAATAGATTGGAGCATTGATTAGTTATGAAAAATGAAAATTTAATTTTTAATACGATATCAGAAATTGGATTAAGGATAATGTTTATATTAGATGAGTTAAAACCTGAAAAAGTTGATTTGGATAGATTAAATTATTTTGATTACTTAATGTTATATATGAATGATGGAGAAATGCAGATGAATAGCCTTCATCCAGAGTATCCAATGATGTTAGTAGAATTGTTTGCAAAAAAAGAGTTGTTAAAAAGGTCTTTACTGTATATAGGAAGTAAGAGCTTAATTACAATTGAATGTTCAGCTAATGGAATAAATTATAGTGGAAATATTAATACAAATTGGTTTTTAGATAGCTTAGTAGATGAGGAGTATTCACAAGAACTGATAAAAAGAGCTAAAATTATAAAAGAAAAATTTAATGTTTATAAAAATTCAGAATTAAAAGAATTAATAGAAACAAGAACTAAAAATAAAGAAAAGAAATTTGAATATTTATTCCCATATAAAGAGGGGGAACTATAAATGAGTGGATTTTATATAAAAGAATTAACTATTAAAGGCAACTCAGTTAGTGATGCTACAGTTATATTTACAAAAGGATTAAATGTAATAAATGGACCATCCAATACAGGGAAGTCCTTTATTTTACAATGCATAAATTATGTTTTGGGGGCTGAATCATTAAAAAATATTAAGCAAATTAATGGTTATGAGAAAATTTTTTTAGAAATAAGAGATTTTGATAATGATGAAGCAATAACATTAATAAGAATGATAAAAGAAAAAAATATATATTTTTATTTAGGTACAATTAATGAATTTAATGAAAAAAATATAGAGGAGTTAAAGCAAAAGCATGATCCTTATAAAGAAGATAATATTTCTAAGTTTTTGCTAAAAAGAATAGGGATAGATACGAATAAGTTTCTTGTATGTAATGAAAAGGGACAAAAGAAAACTCTGGGATTTAGAGGATTGGCCAATTTATCTTTAATAAGTGAAACTGAAATTATATCAGAAGTAAATTCGCCTGTCTTTAACGGGGAAAAAGTTAATAATACATATTATAAGTGTCTTTTTAGGTATTTATTAACTCAAAAAGATGATATAAAATGTGAAGAAATAGAAGATAAGAAAATTAGAGCTGTTAAGCTAGATGCAAAAATAGAATATGTAAATCAAGAAATTGAAGATTTAGAAATAAATAAAAAGGACATTGAAGGAAAATTAAATGAATTGGCTGAATTTAAAAACATTAATGAGTATGAGCAAGAGGTAAAAACATTAGAGATTATTATTAAAGCAAAACAAAAAGAACTAAAGGAAAAGATAAAAAAACAAGACGAATTAAATAGTAAAAAAAATAGAGTAGCATTATTATTAGATAAATTTGAGTTATTAAAAAATCAGTATGAAAGTGATTTGAAAAGGTTGAATTTTATACAAAGTGGGAATCAATGTTTGAATCAAATAAAGATAAATTATTGTCCAATATGTAATAGTAAAGTAAATTTTAATACAGAGGATATAGAAGATGTCAGTCTTGCATGTAGTAAAGAAAGTAGTAAGACTAAAAAGAATTTAATTGATTTAAAGGAAACGATTGAATCATTAATTCTTGAAAAAAGATCATTAGATGAAAAAATTAATATATATGACAATGACGTGACTAATCTTTCTGATAATATTGCATCCATCTTGAATAATAAATTGAATCCATTAAAAAAAATAATAAGAGATACAATTATGATTTCAAATCTAAAAGATAGAAAATTACAAATAGAAGAAAAAATTATAAATAAGAAAAAAGATATTATAGTTTTTAGTGAAAATAAGAAAGAAAAACAGCCTAAATTAAATTATGAATTAAATGCTAGTGATGAGGTATATAGAAAGTTCTGTACAAGTATAAAAAATACATTAATAGATTGGAAATATACTAGTGTAAATGAAGTGAAATTCGATACTAAGAAACAGGACATTATTGTTGATGGTGAAGAACGACTAAGCAATGGAAAGGGATATAGGGCATATTTCTATGCTGCTTTTGTTGTAACATTAATGGATTATTTATTAGAAAAAAATTATCCATATACTAGAGTCTTGGTTTTAGATTCACCTCTTACCACCTTAAAAGAAGAAGAGATAAACAAAGGTAATATTGAAGAAGGGGATATGATTGAAGAATCTCTGCAAGATTCAATGTTTATATCATTAGCAAAGAATTGTAAAAATAAACAAGTTATAATAATTGAAAATAAAGAAATCCCTGAAGAAGTAGAAGGCAAATGTAATCATATAGTATTTACTAAAGATAAAAATTATGGACGATATGGATTTATTCCAATAATACAATAAATAGCATAGTAATATGATTATTGGAATATTAATGTTTTAAAATATTAGTTAAAGCAAAAGAAAAGAATACTCCCATCAAATAGCATTCTTTTTAATAACCTTTAATATAAAGAATAAAGTAAGTTAGTAAGGGGTTAGATATTAGTGTATCTAAAATCTTATTTTAATTATTTTAGAATTTTATTGTTTATATGCAAATAAATAGATACTATATGTAAAATATGGTGTTATAAGTTAAATGATATGAAAGGATGCTTGATATATGAATAATAATTTTGTACAAACTATTAATAATAAGAAGATAGTAAAAGTTGTATTTGATTCAAATGAAAAGGGGATAATTACAAGAAACTGCATACCTTTTGATTTTGGTCCTAGTAGAAGGTATAGAGATGGGAAAGATAGATATCATTTTTATGATTTAGATAGTCCTCCAGGTAATTATAATTTATCTATTTTACCATCACAAATCTTAAGTATTGATATTATGGAAGAAGGTTTCGATCCAGCTCAATGCGTTACTTGGACTCCTATTAAATGGCTTTTAGCAAGAGATTGGGGTTTATATTCATAAGCAATATAATAATTTTTTAATTGAATCAACTAAGAAAAGGAATACCAATAGTTGTAGATATGATTGTTGGTATTTTGATTTTTGCATAGTCAAAGTAAAGATAGAGAAAACATATAATGAATTATCTTTCAATGGTTTTATAACTTTTAAGAATTGACACCGATAAAATCATAACGTATAATCAAGCTATACACTGGTGTCTAAACTTAGTGTCATAAATTAGGCTTAAAAAGATAGAAATTGATTGGAGATATTAACAAATGATATATGGATATTGTAGAGTAAGTTCAAAAGGACAATTAGATAATAATTCATTCGAACAGCAGGAAACAGAAATTTTAAATAAATATGAAAATGCAATAATAATTAAGGAACAGTTTACAGGTACTACAACTGATAGACCAAAATTCAATGAATTAATTGATTCATTACAGGAAAATGATATTTTAGTTGTAAGTAAATTAGATAGATTAGCACGTAATACGGTTGAAGGAATAGACATAGTAGAGAAACTATTTAAAAAGGGAGTATCAGTTCATGTTCTTAATGTTGGATTATTAGAAAATACAACAATGGGGAGATTCTTTTTAACTACCTTGCTTGCAGTTGCTGAAATGGAAAGAAATATGATTATAGAGCGTACTCAAAATGGTAAGGCAATAGCAAAAACAAAGCCTGGCTTCAAAGAGGGAAGACCTCCAAAATATACTCAAAAACAGCTAGATAATGCACTTTCAATGCTGAGTGTAAATGGTGGAGAAAAATCATATAACGAAGTTGCTGAATTATTGGGGATTAGTAAAAGTACATTGATTAGAGAAAACAATAAGCGTAAATGAACATAAGAAGATGGTGTGAAATAGCCATCTTTTTCTATAGAAAAACAAAGGTATAAATGGTATAATTTTCATAAGAATATATTGGGAGTGGGGGTAAAACTATGTATCCTAATACTAAAGTAATAGATGAAGATGAAAAAGGTAAACATAAATATATAACATATGAGTTAGAATATTCAGAAGAAAATAAAGAATTCTTAAATTATATACTACCAGTACTTAAAGAAGAGTACGGATTTGGAATTAGCCTTGAGGAAAAATTGGATAAAACACCTAGAACAGATATTATAAAGAAGTTTTTAGCAGAAAATAATGTTCCAAATCCAGAAAAACATAAAATGCCTAATAGACCATGGTTAAGTAATGCTCGTAGTAAGATTTCAGAATGTTTAGCAAAAGATATGTTAAAAAAAATAGATAATGTAAAATTTACATCTAAAATAGTTTTTGAAGAAGAAGATCCCGATATGCCTAAAAGAGGTCTTGATAATTTTGGATTTATATTCAACGAAGAAGATGGAAAATGTTTATTGAGTGGGATAGTAAGTTGTGAAGTTAAGGCTTCAGATTCTAAAAAAAGTCCACCAGAGGTAGTTGACTATAAAGAAGATAGTATGTTTAATTCTTTAAAGAGCATATCTAATATTGATGATAGATTAAAAAAAGCAATAGCAAAAGCATTAACTAAATTGACCGAAAGTGAATATTTTGAGCTGATTGCAAATTTAGTGTGCGATTTACAATTAAGCGATAACTTAGATTCTATTAAGAATAAGATGGTAGTTGTACCATTCTTATTACGAAAAAGTGAATATTATACAACAAATGATTATGGAAAATTCAAAACACATGAATATGAATTTGGTCAAACAACAATTAAATATTATATAGTTAATTTAAATTATGAAATAAATGAATTTGCAGAAGAAATATATACTAAATTAAGGGAGGGGTAGTATGAATGGTGAAATAGAAAGTAAAATAAAGAATTTATTAGAATTAAATAAAACTAAAGAATTAACTACCCGTTGGACGGAAAATGATATAAATTTAAAATTAAATAGTATTGAAGTAAATAATGATAAAGTAACTGAACATTCTGAATTAATAGCATATATGTATCAAGGTGCTGGGTTGAAAATAAATGACAAGTCTAAAGAATTATTTAGTAAAAGTTATGATGTTTGGAAAGTGATTTGGTATTCAGCAAAAGAAACTGATATAAATAAAACTATAAAGAAATTATTTTATTTAGTAAGTACAGGAGTATTATGTGATTCATTAGCAGAAGTAAGAATGATACTTATTGAAATAAATTTAAATGATTATTATAAGAATTTAGATAAAAAAGTATGGGATATTTATTTGGAAAATACAATATATTTAATTTTATTAGTTTTAATTAGAAAAGCTAATGGATGGGAAGATATAAAGTTTATTGAAAGTATTTTGTCAGAATTTAAAAAAGATCAGGAGCAATATGAAGAAGATTATCTAAAGAGTATTAATGAAAGTAATAGATATAGTTGCATATGTTGGTTAGCTGCACTTTTAAATATATTAGGCGCGATTGAAGAATATAAAAAATATTTGTTAGAAGGGAAACCAGATGATATTGAAAAAGTTATTATTAGATATTGTAAAGAATCATACGAATTAATTGATGAAACTAATAAAAGCGAGAAAAAGTTTTTGTTTATTCTAATAGAAAAAGTGCTTATTAAGATGGTTACTTATTCAGTTTGGTCGAGTATAAATGGCATATCAGAAAAAATAGATAATTATATTAAATTATTAACAATGAGAGACACAAGTAAGCCTATTTTTGAATTATGGCCATCACAACAGCAAGCCATCAGTAAAAATCTTTTTGATAATACTAAAACATCTATAGTTGTTCAAATGCCAACAAGTGCAGGTAAGACAATGTTGGCAAAATTCTATATATTACAAACTTTTAATTTATATACAAAGCCTAAAGTTGCATATATTGTTCCAACAAGAGCTTTAGTTAATCAAATTAAAAAGGATTTAAAAAATGATTTTAATAGATTAGGGATAAAGGTTGAAATTTCAATACCATACAGTGATATAGAAGATATGGAGGATGAATTATTATTACAAGATACTGATATAATAGTAACTACTCCAGAAAAATTAGATATATTACTTAAAGTAAAACATCCTATAGTGGAAAATTTAAAATTAGTTATTGTAGATGAGGCTCATGGATTGCAGGATGAAAGTAGAGGAGCTAAGCTTGAATTATTATTAGCAATGTTGAGAAAAAACAATAGAAATTTAAGAGTATTGATGTTAAGTCCATTTATAGAGAATGCTTTAGAGATATCACAATGGCTGGGTGGCAGTAGAGGACTTGAGATTCATGTTGATTGGAAGCCATCTCAACAATTTACAGGAATATATGAACTAAAGACAATTAAGAAAGGCAAACATGTAGGAGAAATTACGTATATTCCATCAAGTTTAAATACTATGTATTCATCAGAATTTAAGATTCATGTACATGAGTGTAGTAATAAAGGGATTGGTAAAGGAGAAAAGGCTGTAAAGGTTGCTGAATTATATAGAAAACTTGGAGGAGTACTTATTTTATGCAGAACCAAAAAAGATGCAGAAAGTGCAGCAAGAGAGTGTAGTGAAATAAGCTGTGAATTAAGTAAAGAAAAACTTTTACAATTAGATATTTTATTAAATTTAATAGAAGTTGAAATGGGGAATGATTGTTTATTATATCAATGTATAAAAAAGGGGATAGCGTATCATCACTCGTCATTACCATTAATTATAAGAGAGGAAATTGAAGAAGCAATTTCAAAACAACTTATAACTATAGTATCTGCAACAACAACTTTAGCACAAGGTATGAATTTTCCTATATCTACTGTTATATTTCAATCAATGAATGTTCCTTTAAGGGGAAATATGACTTCAGCAGAATTTTGGAATATTGCAGGAAGGGCTGGAAGAGCATTAGTTGATAAAGAAGGTCATATTATATCAATATCTGATAATGATAAAGATAAGGATTTATTTAAAAACTATCTTGCTATAAAAAATAAAGAAGTATTATCATCGTTAATATCTATGCTTAAATATATTCCGGAAGATGAAATAAATGGAAAATGGATAAGAGAATATAGTACATTATCAGCTTTGTTACAGTATATATATCATATAATATTAGTTGATCCTAACATAGAAATAGAAGATTTACTTAGAGGAAGTTTAGTTTATTATCAACTACGGGAAGTAGAACATGATGATTTGGCTGAAAAATTGATAAGATTGACTAAAAATTATATCTATACAATAGATAAAGATTTAAAATCAAAGAAGTTAATGGAATCAATAGATAAGACTGGATTGAGTAGTGTTAGTATGCATATGTTATTAGCTAAATTAAATAAAAGAGGTATAGAAATAGATAGCAGTACGATTTTTGAAAAAGATAATACAACTTTAAGAGAATTAATAGAAATAGTAAATAGTATTCCAGAAATTAATTTGGGTATATTTGATAGAGGTAATTTTAGTTCAGAACTTGTAGCTCAAATGACAAAGCAGTGGGTAGAAGGAAAAAGTATTAGGGAGATAGCAGAAGGTAATTTGGAATCAGAGAAGGATACAGAAGAAAGATTAAATATATGTGGAAATTATATCTATAGTAGACTTATAAATAATTTACCTTGGGGAATCTCTGCAATACAAAGAATCAATGGAATATTGAAGAAATCTGAAGATATGGATACTATAATACCTTCATATATATATTTTGGCGTAAAAACTAAAGAAGCGGTAGCATTAAGTATGTTAGGAGTTCCTAGATTTGCGGCTAATATAATAGGCGAGTATTGGATAAAAAATGATAAGTCAATTAATATGACAAAATTAGAAAGCGTTAAAACATGGTTAAATAACGTAAATGAAGAACAGTGGGTTAAATGTTTTAATGATAAAGAAAAAGGTAAATTAGCATATAATATATGGATGAAGCAAAAGTAAAAGAATTCAAAAATTCCATTTGGGCAAAATAAATAATTCCAACTTCGGCTTATGTTCTATGGGGTACTACCTAGAAAAAACATCTCTCCCTCATAGCTGTATAAATAAATCAAGAATAAATAACAAAGGTTAATTTATTCTACAGAATTTAACCTAAGAAATAAATATCTAACCAAAAAAGAATGGTTATACCACAAGCATTCAATCCTATTAGGTTAAGAAGGTTAATACTTTTTCAGAATAGTAGACATATATAAATGAAGAAAAAGCTATAAAATAATCAAAGAAATAGTGCCATCAAGTGCTACTACAACCATCACTACAACCAATAGGAAGGAAAAAGCTATAAATACAAAAGAGAAGAATGTACAGTAAGCCAAGTAGAATAGCCATATAAGGATATAATAAGCAAATAGATAGATAGGCAAAGTTTGAATCCAAGCGTCGCAAGTTCGAATCTTGTTAGGTGTACCAAAACGTAGAAATACCGAGGCTTTACAAAAAGTAGAGTCTCGGTATTTTTTTATACTACAGCCAATAGACTTTGTTAAGGTATAAAGAACTTAGTTTAAAAGAATCCAATAGTAGCAGGAACAAGTAACTATAGAGCTATCTAAAAATTAACAAATTAAATATTATATCTAAATCATTTATCAAGAAAAATTACATTGATTTATGGTTTAGATTTTTTGTATTTAACTATATGTAGTATAGGTGGGGGAAGATGTATTTTTTTAGGGGAGGATATCATAGAACATAAGGCGTGAAAGAAATTATATAAAATGCTGAAATGGAGTTTTTATATATAGAATTTATAAATATCTTATTTAGACAATTTAAAGATAGTGTCTAAATATAGGCTGTAGAAAAATATTGTAAATTGCTTTTATTTATTTAGATTCTTATAATGAAATTAAGTTAGACATATGTATAATAATTTACAATAGAAATGGAGAAAACATATGAGAATTGCAATAGTTACAGGAGCATCTTCAGGCTTAGGGCTAGAATTTATTAAAACACTTATCAATAAATATAAAGATTTACAGGAAATATGGGTTATTGCAAGACGAAAAGAAAGATTAGTACAAATTGCAGATAAATATAAGGATGTAAATATAAGACCAGTGTCAATAGATTTAGGAAAAGATAAATCCTATACTGAATTGGAGCAGATTTTACAAAAAGAAAAGCCAGAGATACAGATATTGATTAATAACGCAGGGTATGAAAGAATAGGATATTTCAAGGATATGGATATGTCAGATATTATTTCAATTATCAATGTTAATATAAAAGGAATAACAGCAATAAACAGACTTTGTCTACCTTATATGAAAAAAGGAAGCTTTGGAATTATTACTGGTTCAATTTCTTGTTTTTCGCCAATACCAAATCAGGCCGTATATAGTGCAAGTAAAGAATATACTTATTATCTTGGAAAGGCTCTAAGAGAAGAACTGCAAAAAGAAGGTATTAATATATTGACTCTATGTCCAGGCAATATGGATACTGAAATGAATCCAAGGGGGAGTATAAAACATAGCCCCCAAATAAATATGCTTCCATTTTTGGATATGAAGGTAGTTACAGAAAGAGCATTGGAAAAAGCGGAGAAGGGAAAGGCTGTTTATACACCAGGAGGTTTTTATAAATTTTATAGAATATGTAGCAAGATAATACCTTCTGCATTTATGGTAAAGATAACAAAGAAATTTTTTTAGAAAGGTTAAGATATAGCAGTTATGAAATATGATTTAACTAAGAAGACAAATCGTTTTGCAGAGAGAACATTGAAGGATTTTTCGGAGACATTATTTTCTCTAGTAGAGAAGAAAAAATTTGAAGATATTACTGTAAATGAATTATGTAATGCATGTAATTATCCAAGAGCCACATTTTATAACTACTTTCAAGATATATATGATTTGCTTGATTACTGCTGGGAGAATATGAGCAAGGAAATTAAAATTCAGGATTATAAGAGTATTACACCAGAGGAGCGTACACAAGTATTATTTGAGAGATTATATACCTTTTTTGAAAAGAAAAAAGATACTGTAGATCGTATCATGTCTAATAATGAAATAGATGGAGCAATGGCAGAATCTTTAAAACGCTTTATGCTTTTAAAAATAAAAGAAATAGTATCTTCTTGTGAGAATATTAATAACCAGAGCGTTCCATTTGAATTGATAGTTATGCATTATAGCAATACCTTGCAAATGATTTTAGAATTTTGTTTTTTAAGGAAAGATTTAATTTCCAAAGAAGAAGCGCAAATAAGTATTGACTACCTATTAGTATCATTAGAAAAGAAAGGAAAGTTGTTATGATTTTATATTTTTCCGCAACAGGAAATTCTAAATATGTCGCAGAGAGAATTGCAAAAGTAACAAATGAGGAGTGTGTGTCTATCTTAGATGTGATAAAGGATGATAAATATTATTTATCAATAAAGGCAAATGAAACTGTGGGGATTGTTTCGCCAACATATGCTTGGGGGTGTCCTTCTGTAATTATTGATTTTTTAAAGAATGTTTCTCTTACAGAAAATAAGAAATGCTATATGTACTATATAGCAACTTATGGAACAACACCAGGCAATAATGGTTACTTTGCTAATAAAAATCTATTTAAAAGTATAGGAAGAGAATTTGATGCTTATTTTAGTGTGAAAATGCCAGATACATGGACTCCTATATTTAATTTATCTAATAAAGAAAAAGTATCAGAAATAAATAGAAAGGCTGAGCCACAGATAGATGAAATAATTGCAAATATACAAAATAAATCTTCTGGTGATTTTATGAAAAATAAGATTCCAAGATTTACAGCACCTTTCTATAAGCCATACTATGACAATATGAGAAAAACTAAAAATTTCACTGTAGAAGATAGCTGTATTGGATGTAGATTGTGCGAAAAAAAATGTCCTGTCAATGCTATTGAAATTAAAGATGGAAAACCGGTTTGGGTGAAGGATAAATGCGTAATGTGCCTTGGCTGTCTGCATCGCTGTCCTAAGTTTGCAATTCAGTATGGAAAAAATACGAAAAAGCATGGACAATATAAGAATCCCAATACAAAAGTGTAAGAAAAATATCATAATAATTTTATATTTTTAGAAACTGTAGATTTTAAATGTGTATCATATAAGATGACAAATCAATATTGTACGTTTGATAAATAATTAGTAGTATTTTTTAACTAGTTTAAGGAAGTGATACCATATCAAGAGCACCAAAACCAATTGTTCTGCAATCATCAAAGATGAACAAATTTAAATAAAAAAAGATTAATCTATAAGACTTAAGATTGTATTATTTGTAATAATATCTGGAGTCTTATTTTATTATAAAACAAATCATCGAACTAAAGTTTCATAACTTTTAAAATATGAAGTTTTAGAAAAAATTAAATCAATTTATTAATTTAAATAGAAATAGCATATTTAATTGGGAGTAAAAGTGCATATAAAATAAAAAAATAAAAAAATATGAAAAAAGCTTTGACAAAAAAGAATAAATAAGATACAATAACATTCGTTGTGAGGAACAAATCTTACAAATAAGAAAAATATTAAATATGCGTTTTTAGCTCAGCTGGATAGAGCAACGCCCTTCTAAGGCGTGGGTCAGGGGTTCGAATCCCTTAAAACGCACCATTGATGGTGAACGTAGTTCAGTTGGTAGAGCGCCAGTTTGTGGCACTGGTTGTCGTGGGTTCGAGTCCCATCGTTCACCCCATAAAATTGGGATGTCGCCAAGCGGTAAGGCAATGGACTTTGACTCCATTATGCGTAGGTTCGAATCCTGCCATCCCAGCCATTATTTTAATAAATAAACAACACTTGTAAAGTTTAATGATTTCAAGTGCGAGGAAACAAATGATTTATGAAATGAGCAGTATGTTTATACGCGAATGAATAAATTATGCAGTTGACGAAGTAATTGAGAGCAGTAAACGAACAAAATTTGGTTCACTAGCTCAGTCGGTAGAGCACATGACTTTTAATCATGGTGTCCCGGGTTCGATTCCCGGGTGAGCCACCAAATAATGCGTGAGTGACTCAATGGTAGAGTGCCACCTTGCCAAGGTGGAAGTTGCGGGTTCGAGTCCCGTCTCGCGCTCCATTAAAAATTACATACAATAAATATGCGGGTATCGTATATCGGTAATACTCCAGCCTTCCAAGCTGGCAAGGTGGGTTCGATTCCCACTACCCGCTCCAAAGAACAGTTCTTTCTTGAACTGTTCTTTTTTTATATTCAAATATATTATATGCTTATTTTTGAATTTAATAGAAAATCGGATTAGTAAAATATCTATATAGCATATTTTACTAAAATAAACTAGCAGAATTTATGTATTTTATTAGAGTAAAAATTGAATAATAGTTATAGATTATTTTATTAAGAAACTGAGGAGGAAGTTAGTATGTTTAAAAAATTTAGATTTATAGTTATGGTTTTATTATTAATTCTTTCTCCTAATGTTTTATTTGCACCAAACTTTAAATTATATAGAAACACTGTAGCATACGCAGATGAACAAAATAAATCAAATGAAGTTAGATTAGAAGATGATTTTTATGAAGCTATAAATAAAGAATGGATTTCTAAGAATAAACTTGGAGATGGGTGTGTCAGCTACGGTACATTTCAGGAGGTCTCAAACAAAGTTACATGTGATGTAAAAGAAATTATTAGAGATATAAAAGAAAATATAGATAAGTATGATCCAAATAGTGATGAGATAAGAATAATAACATTATATGATAACTATTTTAATATGAATATGAGAAATGATTTGGGAATAAAACCTATAGAAAAATATATTAATAGAATCGATAATATAAAAACGGAAAATGATTTAAGAAAAATCATTAGAGATAAAGATTTTTCATACTTTCAATTTCTAGTTAATTTAGGCGTTGGAACAGACTGTAAAGATAGTAATAAAAATATACTATATATAGGAAATAGTAAAATAGGTCTAGGAAATTCGCATTATTATAAAAGCGATGATATTAAATATAGCTATATAGATTATATAACTAAGTTAAATGTTTTATCTGGATTAGATAAAATGACTGCATTTAATAATGCAAAAATATTTTATGAAATTGAAAAAAAGATAGCTAATGAAATTCCTACTAAGGAAGAAGAAGCCTTAGAAGAAGATAGAATTGAAAAAAGTTATAATGTATATACATTAAAGCAATTAAATGAGGAGTATCCTAATCTGGAATTTAATAAATTACTTAAAGAATATAAAGTAAATAAAGCAAAGAAAATTATAGTGGAGAATCCTAAAAATTTAAAATCAGTAAACAATCTGGTTAAAGAAGAAAGTCTAGATAATATGAAAATATACTTTAGAACAAGTATATTGTTAAGAACTGATAATTCATTAACAGAAGATTTCAGAAAAGCAAGCTCAGACTTAAAGAGAACCTTGTATGGAGTTGGAGTCGTAGATTTAAATGAAAATAATGCAGTTAGATTTACTATGTGTCAATTAGAAGATGTAGTAAGTAGATTATACATTGATAAGAAATTTGATTATGAATGTAAAAAAGATGTTGAACATATGACAAAAGAAATTATACAAAATTTTGAAAAGAGACTAGAAAAAAATACTTGGATGAGTGATACTACTAAAAAAGAAGCTATAAAAAAATTGAAAAATATGCATGTGAAGATAGGATATCCTGATGAATGGGATGACTATTCAGAATTAAAATTAAAATCATATAGCAATAATGGAAATTTGGTTGATAATCTAATCTCTATATATAATTTTGAACTTAATAAAGAATTTTCTAAAATTAATAAAAATGTTGATAAGGAAGAATGGAACATGGGAGCATGCGTAGTTAATGCTTATTATAATCCAGTTAATAATGAAATTGTATTTCCAGCTGGAATATTGCAAGCGCCATTTTATGATAAATATGCAAGCAAAGAAAAAAATCTTGGAGGAATAGGTGCTGTAATAGGACACGAATTAACACATGCATTTGATAATATTGGTTCACGATTTGATGAAAGTGGAAAACTAAAAAATTGGTGGTCTGAAAAAGATTATGAAGAATTTTCAAAAAGAAGCAAAGATGTAATGAGGTATTACTCTAATATATATTTTGAAAATGGAAAACATGTTAATGGCGAATTGACAGTAGGAGAAAATATAAGTGATTTAGGCGGAATGGCATGTGTATTAGATATAGCTAATAATCTTGAAAATCCAGATTATAGACAATTATTTGAAAATTATGCAAAGATATGGAGAGAAACATCTACAGAAGAAATGAAAGAATTTTTATTAAATAATGACTGTCATGCTCCTAAAAAAATAAGAGTTAATGAAGTTTTATCTCAATTTGAGGAATTTTATAAAACTTATAATATAAAAGAAGGAGATAAAATGTATGTTAAACTGCAAGATAGAATAGGTATATGGTAAAAAATGAGGAAGATTGATGAAAACTTATCCTAGTGTATCAATATATGAATAGTAGAGAAAATAAGAGAAAATAATAGTATTATAGAAATAAATTCGTATAGATATGAGATTTGTTATTTTGTAGAATATAAGTTGTGATAGAATATTTTTTGTCATCGCGAGAGACAATTGTTAAAATACTTAGAAATTTGAAAAAAAGTGTTGACAAGAAGTTATAGTGATGGTAAGATGAAAAAGTCGCTTGAGGGCGATGAGATGATCTTTGAAAATTGAACAGAATATAATAAACAACACGAAGTTTAGTGGAGTTTAGCACGAGGAAGCAAAATATTTATGAAATGAATAGTACTGTGTACATGAATGAACAAATATTGTAGCTGACGAAGTGATAAAATTCAATAAACAAGTGAATTAGTAAACCAGCAATTCTTTTATGAGTAAGAGCAAAGATTGNGATTTACTGGGCGTAAAGGGAGCGTAGGCGGATGTTTAAGTGGGATGTGAAATACTCGGGCTCAACTTGAGTGCTGCATTCCAAACTGGATATCTAGAGTGCAGGAGAGGAAAGGAGAATTCCTAGTGTAGCGGTGAAATGCGTAGAGATTAGGAAGAATACCAGTGGCGAAGGCGCCTTTCTGGACTGTAACTGACGCTGAGGCTCGAAAGCGTGGGGAGCAAACAGGATTAGATACCCTGGTAGTCCACGCCGTAAACGATGAATACTAGGTGTAGGGGTTGTCATGACCTCTGTGCCGCCGCTAACGCATTAAGTATTCCGCCTGGGGAGTACGGTCGCAAGATTAAAACTCAAAGGAATTGACGGGGGCCCGCACAAGCAGCGGAGCATGTGGTTTAATTCGAAGCAACGCGAAGAACCTTACCTAGACTTGACATCTCCTGAATTACTCTGTAATGGAGGAAGCTCTTCGGAGCAGGAAGACAGGTGGTGCATGGTTGTCGTCAGCTCGTGTCGTGAGATGTTGGGTTAAGTCCCGCAACGAGCGCAACCCTTATTGTTAGTTGCTACCATTTAGTTGAGCACTCTAGCGAGACTGCCCGGGTTAACCGGGAGGAAGGTGGGGATGACGTCAAATCATCATGCCCCTTATGTCTAGGGCTACACACGTGCTACAATGGCCGGTACAGTAAGATGCAATACCGTGAGGTGGAGCAAAACTCAAAAACCGGTCTCAGTTCGGATTGTAGGCTGAAACTCGCCTACATGAAGCTGGAGTTGCTAGTAATCGCGAATCAGAATGTCGCGGTGAATACGTTCCCGGGCCTTGTACACACCGCCCGTCACACCATGAGAGTTGGCAATACCCAAAGTTCGTGAGCTAACGCGTAAGCGAGGCAGCGACCTAAGGTAGGGTCAGCGATTGGGGTGAAGTCGTAACAAGGTAGCCGTAGGAGAACCTGCGGCTGGATCACCTCCTTTCTATGGAGAAATCTAATTAGCAAGATGTCTAATTAGTAAGTACATGAAAATGTACTATAATATACAACTTACTCGAATTGTTACTAAATATTATAGATCTGTTCAATTTTGAGGGATTACCTCAATAAGGGCTTATAGCTCAGCTGGTTAGAGCGCACGCCTGATAAGCGTGAGGTCGATGGTTCGAGTCCATTTAAGCCCACCAGTTGTTCTTTGAAAATTGCATATAATTAATGTATATAAAATACAACAAGCCAAGATAATATATTCTTTGTGAATAGACTAATCATAAAACAAGTGAAAAATAATGTTAGGTATATTAAGGTTTTACCAAAATATATAAAATTATAAACACTTGTGAAGTTTAGTAAGGCTTAGTACGAGGAAGCAAATAATTTATGAAATGAGTAGTAGTTTACGTACGCGAATGAGTAAATTATGCAGCTGACGAAGTAATAAGACTTAATAAACGAACAAAAGGTCAAGCTACAAAGGGCGCATGGTGAATGCCTTGGCATCAGGAGCCGATGAAGGACGTGATAAGCTGCGATAAGCTTCGGGTAGGCGCACATAGCCAGAGATCCGGAGATCTCCGAATGAG
>NZ_LN890325.1:0-147500 GCF_001458595.1 Clostridium neonatale | reverse complement strand
TGACTTTAATGCTCAATTAACAAAAATTAAAGGATTAAATCCTGATGTATTAATATTACCTGATTACTATAACACTGTTGGTCTTATCACTAAACAAGCTAGAGGAATGGGAATTACATCTCAATTCTTAGGCGGTGACGGTTGGGAATCTGAAAAATTAGTTGAAATCGGTGGAGATTCTGTAGATGGTGCAATGTATGTAAATCACTATTATTCAGGAGATACAGATGAAGCAGTTAAAACATTCGTTGATTCTTACAAAGCTAAATACAACAAAGAACCAGATGCTTTTGCTGCTTTATCTTACGATACTTCTAAAATCTTAGTTAAAGCAATAGAAAAAGCTAATAGCACTGAAGGACCTGCAATTAAAGACGCTTTAAAAGGAATGGAACTTCAAAGTGTAACTGGTGATATTAAATTTGGCGAAGATAGAAGTGCTATAAAGAGTGCTGCCATTATCAAAGTTAATAAAGGCCAAAAAGAATTAGTAACAAAAATAGAACCTTAATCAATATATAGGAGGAATACACTATGGAATTTATACAACAACTTATTAATGGGCTTGCTTTAGGTAGCGTGTATGCCCTCCTAGCATTAGGTTATACAATGGTTTATGGAATAATACAACTTATAAACTTCGCTCATGGCGAAATTTACATGATAGGAGCCTTCGCGGGCTTCTATTCTGCTACTACGCTAAAATTACCGTTAATACCTACACTTTTAGTAGCCATGGCGGTATCATCACTAGCAGGTATAATAATTGAAAAAATTGCTTATAAGCCTTTAAGAAATTCTCCAAGAATAACTCTGCTTATTACTGCAATTGGTGTATCATTATTATTACAAAACAGTATGAGAATCTTAGTTGGTTCTGATCCTAAACCATTCCCTGATTTAATCAATGCTGGGGCTCTTAATATAGGCGCTGTTCAAATACAATGGAAAACAATATTAATGTTTTTAGTATCTGCATTACTTGTTATAGTTCTTCAATTTATTGTATATAAAACTAAATTAGGTAAAGCAATGAGAGCTGCATCTCAAGATATTGAAGCCGCTTCTCTTATGGGTATAAATGTTAATAACACTATTTCTTTCACATTTGCTCTTGGTTCAGCATTAGCTGGTATAGCAGGTGTATTAGTTGCAATATCTTATCCAAGTATCACACCTTACATAGGAGTTATGCCTGGACTTAAATCTTTCGTAGCTGCCGTTCTTGGCGGTATTGGAAGCATTCCTGGAGCACTTGTTGGTGGTCTTTTAATTGGAATTTTAGAAACATTATCTAAAGCATACATATCAACTAGCTTCTCAGATGCAATAGTATTTGGTATTTTAATTTTAATACTATTAATTAAGCCTTCTGGTCTTTTGGGTAAAAAGGCTAATGTGAAAGTGTAGGTGATAAGTATGAAGAATAAAATAAATAAAAAATCAGTTCTAACAATTATTGGAGTTATATTAACTTATGTAATAATATATGGATTAACAAAAACTAAAGTTATAAATTCATACTATGCTGGAATAATAAATTTAGCATTAATTAATATAATGCTTGCAGTTTCATTAAATCTTATTGTTGGGTTTACAGGACAATTATGTTTAGGACATGCTGGTTTTATGTCTATTGGGGCTTATCTTTCAGCAATACTTACTCAAAAAGCTGAGCTTCCATTTATGGTTTCTATATTTATTGGTGCAATTATAGCATGCATTATAGCAGCTTTAATTGGATATCCTACTTTAAGATTAACAGGAGATTACTTTGCAATAACAACACTAGCTTTTTGTGAAATCATAAGAATTGTAATTATGAATATAGATTTTATAGGTGGTGCAAGAGGGCTTACAGGCATACCTAAAAAAACTAATTTTACAATAGCATTTATATTCGCAGTAATTACTATAGTTATTATTTATAATATTATTCATTCGTCTCAAGGTAGAGCAATGCTTTCTGTACGTGAAAATGAAATTGCTGCTGAATCTATGGGAATCAATGCTTTTAAATATAAAATAATGGCCTTTGTCATCGGAGCTTTCTTCGCTGGACTTGCTGGAGGACTTTACGCTCATTACATGGGATATATTCAACCGACTGCATTTGACTTTAACAAATCAATTGATTATTTAACATTTGTAGTATTTGGTGGAATGGGGTCACTTTCTGGTTCGGTTATAGCTACTATAATATTAACATTCTTACCTGAATTATTAAGAGGATTCCAAAACTTCAGAATGATATTATATCCATTAGCTTTAATAATACTTATGATATTCAGACCTCAAGGATTATTAGGTGATAAAGAAATTACTTTTAAAATATTTAAATTAGATAAATTAAAGAAAAATAGTGATATTGAAAATGGAAAGGAGGCTTAATTAATGTTAAATGCAAAAAACTTATCAATAGAATTCGGTGGATTAAAAGCAGTTTCTGATTTTAATCTTACTATAGACGAAAAAGAGATAGTTGGACTTATCGGACCAAATGGTGCTGGTAAAACAACTATATTTAACATGTTGACTGGCGTTTATACTCCAACTAGTGGATCAATAAATTATCTAGGCGAAGATATACATGGTCTTAAACCTTACAATATTACTAAGAAAAAAATAGCAAGAACATTTCAAAATATACGCCTTTTTTCTAGTCTTAGTGTTCTTGATAATGTAAAAGTAAGTTTCAACTATAGGGTTAAATATTCTCTTTTTGATTCAATCCTTAGAACTCCTAAATTCAAAAGAGAAGAAGAAGAAATAAATAGAAAGAGTATTGAACTACTTAAGGTTTTTTCTCTTGATGTAAAAAAGGACGAACTTGCAAGCAACCTTCCTTATGGAGAACAAAGAAAACTTGAAATAGTAAGAGCTCTTGCTGCAAAGCCTTCTCTATTATTATTAGATGAACCTGCAGCTGGGATGAATCCACAAGAAACTGCGGAACTTATGGATTTAATAAATTGGATAAAAGAAAAATATAATCTTTCTATATTATTAATTGAACATGACATGAAATTAGTAATGGGAATATGCGACAAAATAGCTGTTCTTGATTATGGAAAGAAAATTGCTGAAGGAACTCCAGATGAAATAAAAAACAATCCTAAGGTAATTGAAGCTTATCTTGGAGAGGGGGCATAAACGTGCTAAAACTAGACAATATAAATCTTTACTATGGTGTAATACATGCATTAAAGAATATTTCTCTTGAAGTAGAGCAAGGCGAAATAGTTACATTAATAGGTGCTAATGGTGCCGGTAAAACATCAACACTTAGAGCTATTTCAGGCCTTGAACCTATTAAATCAGGAAATATAACATTTAAAGGATCACCATTGAATAAGGTTCCTTCAAATAAAATAGTTTCTTTAGGGCTTTCTCATGTACCTGAAGGAAGAAGAGTCTTTCCTGAATTAACTGTTATGGAGAACCTAGAGCTTGGAGCTTATTTAAGAAAAGATAAGGCTGGAATAAAACAAGACTTAGAAATTGTGTTTTCAAAATTTCCAAGATTAAAGGAAAGAGAAAAACAAGCTGCTGGTACTCTTTCTGGTGGTGAGCAACAAATGCTTGCAATAGGTAGGGCTTTAATGAACAGACCAGAAATGCTTCTACTTGATGAACCATCAATGGGACTTGCACCTCTTGTTGTTAAAGATATTTTTGATACAATAGTTGAAATAAATAAAAGTGGTACAACTGTACTTTTAGTTGAGCAAAATGCTAATATGGCATTAGCAATAGCGCACAGAGCTTATGTTCTTGAAACTGGTAAGATAGTAACTTCTGGTAATGCTCAAGATTTATTAAATGATGCTGCTATTAAAAATGCTTATCTTGGAGAATAATTTAACCCTATTAAGTAATAAAATATTACTTAATAGGGTTTTACTTTTAAATCATAACAACTTGTATATATACCTACTCTTTTATTATTTTAAATAAATGTAAGTACATAAGCTAGAAACAATAAAAAATTAAATATTAGCAACCACACATAATCTCATAACGAAATATTCCGATAATTTATTAAGAATTAACAGCAAAGTTGTATTTCTCATTTTAATAAAAAATCAAACGTTTATCCAAGTCATGCATCACATTTATATACACTTAAACTATTAAATATGCAGTAATTAAATTATCATTCAAAAATTTATAAATGATACACAAATTATAAACTAACAAATAAAGGAGTTATTGAATATGAAAAAACCAATTATAGGAATTAGCAGTGGCATATCTTCTGAAATGGCCTCAAGCGAATATTTCTCATATACTTATTGCAGAATTAATATGGATTATACTAATTCCGTTATTAACGCTGGTGGAATACCAGTTATACTTCCTATCACTTCTGATGAAAAAGTAATTGAAGAGCAAGTTAAAATTTTAGATGGATTAATATTATCTGGAGGACCAGATCCAAATCCACTTTTATTTAATGAAGAACCAGCTGAGAAATTAGGAACAATATCTACAGAAAGAGATGACTTTGAAATGAAGCTTATAAATGCAGCAAATAAGCACAAGAAACCTATATTGTGCATCTGTAGAGGCATACAAATCATAAATATATTCTTTGGTGGAACATTATATCAAGACCTATCTTATGCAAAAGGAACACAACTTAAGCACTCCCAGTCAACAAGTATGGGTGCCCTTACTCACACAATTGATATTGAAAAAGGCTCTTTCCTATATGATGTTTTAGGTAATAAGACAGTAACTAACAGTTATCACCACCAATCTGTTAATAAAGTTGCTCCTGGCTTCAAAATAACTGCTCGCTCTAAAGATAACATCATAGAAGCCATAGAAAAAATTGATGATAACAATTTTATTGTAGGTGTTCAATTCCATCCAGAAATGATGGCTGAAAGCAACCATGAAAATGGATTAAAAATATTTGAAGCATTTATTTCCGTTTGCAAATAATAAAAGTTTAATATTATTTTATTAACTTAAACAATGGTAATATAAACGTATAGCCAAAAAGGCTTAATATACCTAAATATTATTGTTTTATTTAGGTATATAATTATTTATATATTCTCATATTCTTGTATACATACATTTTCCTATATATAAAAATACATATATGTACAACAGATTCGATTTTTATTTATCTAGCTGGGATATATAATTATGCAACATCTACATTAGATAAAACTTAAAATATATAATCAGGAGGTCATAAATATGACTAGCACCACTATTAAAATAATTGCATTAATATTGATGTTGATTGATCATATTGCTGAATTCATTCCTGGAATACCAATATGGTTTCATTGGATTGGAAGATTATCTGCCCCACTATTTATTTATACTATGGTCTGGGGATTACATTACACCCATGATAGAAGAAAATATCTAAAAAGAATATATTTCTTTGGTAGTGCTATGGCTGTAGGTGATCTTATTTTAAATAATATTATTAAAAATCCATATGCACCTATCACTAACAATATATTTGTTATGTTCTTTCTTATTGGAGTTATTGTTTCCATTAAAGAGTATAAAAAAGAGAATCCTATAGAAGGAAAGAAAATGATGAGAAAGTTTATTATCTTTCAAATTCTTTCTACTATAATATGTATTTTAGGAATGATTTTTGTACCATTACGTGCATCAATAATGCTTTTTTCTGCATTATTACCAAACTTAATATTTTGTGAAGGATCTTTTATATTTGTTTTTTTAGGTGTTCTTATGTACTATTTTAAAGATACAAAACTAAATACAATTAAATCTTACGGAATATTCTGCATTATATATTTTCTTCTCACGTTAGCAGGAGGACATGATTTAAATCATTTATTATTTGTTGATTATCAATGGATGATGATAGCAGCACTCCCTTTCATGCTTTGCTACAATGGCAAAAAGGGTACAGGGCTAAAATATTTATTTTATTTTTTCTATCCAATACATATTGCTATATTATACTTAGTTGGTAACTTTCTTTTTTAAGGAAAAAGCTATTGATAAATAAAGTGTTAGCTTTTCACAATTTAATTAGTCACATTTTCCAATATGATATAATTAAACATGGCACACTACTTATTTATCATAAAACACAATCAGAATAGTAAGGAGCTTAATTTTATGAATAGAGATACAGTAATTTTTGATATGGATGGTGTTATTTTTGATACTGAAAGAATCTATCTTGATATTTGGAAGAAAATTTATCCTAAACACGGATATGAAATGACACTAGAGTTTTATTTAACTTTGATAGGACGTGACCGTAAAACATGTATTAAACTTTTAAGTGATCACTTTGGAAATAACTTTCCTGGAGAAAAAATATTTGCTGAATGTGATGAAGCTTTAAAAAAAGCTATAGATAACGGACAAGTACCAATGAAGACAGGTGCTCTTGAAATAATAAATTATTTAAAATCAAATGATTATAAAATTGCCATAGCCACATCTTCACCAAGGCACAAACTTGATATGCAGCTCAAAATACACAGTCTTCAAAATATATTTGATGCAATTATATGTGCAGATGACGTAGAGCGCTCAAAACCTGACCCTGATATATTCTTAAAAGCTGCTAAAAAACTTAATAAAAAGCCTGAACAATGCATCGTTATTGAAGATTCACCATCCGGAATCATAGCGGCGTACAGTGCTCAAATGCTGCCTTTTCATGTAGAAGATTTATTACCACCTACTGATGAAATTATCAAATACTCAAACTGTCAGTTTAAAAATCTTATTGAAGTAAAAGAATATATATCTAAACACATCAATGCACTTTAAAAATAATTTATTTATTATATAAATTTCTAAAAAATAAAAAGGTGTCTATATCAAAATAATCATTAAACTTGATATAGACACCTTTTTATGGCTTATTTTTTATTATACGCAACTAATCCTAATATTAAAAATACCGGGAATATAATCGCTGCTAAAAATCCTTTTTTCAAATCATCTTGAAAAACTCCAGATATAGTTCCTACAACTGTTGGTCCTAGCGAACAGCCTACATCTCCTGCAAGTGCCAAAAACGCGAACATTGCAGTTCCTCCTCTACGTAAGCTCTTTGATGCAATACTAAATGTTCCTGGCCATAAAACTCCAACTGAAAGTCCACACAATCCACACCCAATAAGTCCCCATATAGGATTACTAGATAATGCCGCTATTAAATAACTTATTATACAAAGCCCACCACTAAAAATCATAAATACATCTAGTTTTATTTTCTCACTAAACTTTGCATAAAAAACTCTTGAAAATCCCATAAGAATTGCAAAAGAACACGGTCCTGCTAAATCACCAATTGTTTTAGATACATTTAATCCTGATTCTGCAAAAGCAGATGCCCACTGACTCATTCCTTGTTCAGATGCCCCTGCGCAAATCATTAAAAGTAATAATATCCAAAATGCCTTTAATTTAAACAATTCTTTTGTGGATAATCCTTCATCATGTTCTACTAAGGTTTGAATAGGAACCTTTAAAAAATAAAATGTGTTTAATAAAGGTATAATTGCCCATAAACATGCTAGTATATACCAATTTTTAATTCCTACAAATATAAAAAATAATGTTGAACTTAAAATTACAAATACATGTCCCCAGCAATAAAACGAATGCAAAAGACTCATTGCTGCTTCTTTCTTCTCTGTAGGGCACGCCTCTACAATAGGACTTATCAAAACCTCAATTAATCCACCACCTATAGCATAAAAGAATATCGCTATGAGTAGTCCTATGTAGTGATTGCTAAATATACCTGGAAATATAGCTAAGCCAGCTAGCCCAATTGCCGAAAAAATATGTGCTGCTACCACACAAGTACGATAGCCTATTTTATCTACAAACTTAGCAGCTAAAAAATCTACTATAAGCTGTACCCCAAAATTCATTGTTACTAAAAATGCTATCTTATCCATTGAAATATCGTAAGTACTTTGAAATGTTAGAAATAGCAATGGAGCAAAATTATTTACAATAGCCTGAGTTATATATCCAATATAGCATGCATAAATTGTATGATTATAATTTTCTCTTACCGACATAGTAAAGTTCTCCTTACAAATAATCTTGCCTTAATTATACTTGCTACAAGGTAATTTTTATACAAGTTATCTTTAAATATATTCATTTTAGAAATTTTCACAAATAGTAAAAATTATTAAAATTATTGAAACTTTTTCACCTCTTATTTTGTCTATATATTATAGAGAGTAAATTTTGCTTGTTAACATTGAAAATTTATTTTAAGAATAAATATTAGGAGTGATTTAGAATGGATGATAAAATAAAAGTTAAAATCGTAGGCATTGCTTCAGCTCTATTCTTTGCTGCAATAGTAGCAAATTTTATTCCTGATTCTGCTGATGTTCCACTAATAAATAAAATTGCTCATTCTGATTCAATTAAAATTTATAAAACTAATTTTGTAGACCAAAGTAAAGAAATATATGATATATTAACAGAAAAGTCGCTCAAAATGAAATCTAACGTAATTAAAAGCAATAAATTTTCAACAACATCAGATTCAGATAGCATAACTTCTATAAATTGAATTTATGAGCATTTAAAAGCTAAAATGCTCTCATTACTGCATAAATATTAGCAATTGATGAACTTTATGCAAACATTTTAGAGAACATGGATGGCTAGATAATAATTAATCCTCCTTACTTTTCCTCACATAAAAAATAACAGATAAAATCTGCCACATAATTAATTATATTTTCTGTTATTTCTATTGTTTAATATTAATTGAAATTCATATATAATTTATAATATCGTATCCTGTAACAGGATAGTCAATAGGAGGAAACGTATGAGTAATAATTTCAAAAAATATTTTACAACTGGTGAATTTGCAAAGCTTTTTGATGTACATAAGAAGACTTTATTTCACTATGACAGTATAGGCTTATTCTGCCCTGAAAAAGTCCTTAATAATAGATACAGATATTATTCTCATCATCAGATAGAATTGTTCAATGTAATTACTCAATTAAAAGGACTTGGAATGCCTCTTAAAGATATTAAATTTTTCCTTGATAATAGAAATCCTGAAATGGCTATAGAATTTTTTAAAGAAGAAAAGAAAGCAATTGATAAAGAAATTAAAAATCTTCAAAGATTAAAAAAACTCATGGATACTAAAATTAGTCTTACTCAGCTTGGAATCAATTTCGATGATGATATTAAAATCGAAGAACAAGAAGAAGAAAAACTGGTTTTGAGTGATTACATAATGGAAACTGAAGATGAGTATGATATAAATACATATACTGAGCACTTAAAATATTGTTTTAATAATAAACTTGATAGCGGATACCCTGTTGGAGTAATGATAAATGCTAATCGATTAAATAAAAGTGATTTCTCACGTCCAGATTATTATTTCACCAGAGTAGAAAAAAATGATTCAAAACAGAATATATTTATAAAACCTAAGGGAAAGTATGTAGTTGGGTATATAAAAGGCTACTATGATACAAATGTATTTCTTTATGAAAGACTTATGAAGTTCATAAGTGAAAATAATCTATCCATAGAAGGCTATTCTTATGAGCAAGGATTAATTGATGAAATATCAGTTCAAAATCAAAATGATTATGTGACTAAGATTTCTATAAAAATAAATGACTCACCTCATTAAGACATACATATAAAATTTATAACTTTACTTTATTTTATGTAATTAGTTTCTAAAAAGGAGGATTCAAAACAACTAGTCCTCCTTCTTCCCATTAGCATAAAATTTATTTGATATATCACTCCGAAATCTTTATACTATATTATCTATTCTTTATAGATTTCCATATGTATATTCCAATTGTAGCTGTTAAAACAATTAATATTATAGGCAGAAGTGCTATTGATAAACTTTCATTCCCACTAATCATCATAGTTCCAATTTTTAATTGAATATATAAAAAAATAATAACCACTTCTAAATTTAATATCTTGATACATGTTTTCGCCATTAAATACTGTTTTTCTTTGTTTCCTAGAGTTATCTCAACACAGTAATTATAAATTTGAGGGTATTTAGATAAAACAGCCATTCCAACATAACACACTGCAGCTATAGCTAATAGCAAAAATATAGTATCCTTTGATCCATAATTATCTACTTCACCTTGGAAATTAAAATGTGTTGGAACTATGTCGGGAGCACTTTTCCATATTAAAAATGTTCCTGCAATCATTATTATCATTAATATTGCTGAAATTACATCAATAATTATATTTATCTTTTTACAAAAGCTTTTTTCTTTCCCTTTAATCATAATACACCTCTATAATACAGCATCTAATGCTTCTTATATATGCATATTACAACTTTTATAATATGGCTGTAAAGTTTTATCATTTGATATTTGTGGATTTTATGAAAAAATTAAGAATCCTTATTTTTACATAGTCATCCCTATATTTCAATCTATTTAATAAGCATTTCTGTAACTTCATTCATTGAAAGAACTCTTGCAAATCGATTACTCCATATTTTATAATTATAAAATTCATAAAGCTTTTCACCAGATAGATATTCATTATCAAAAGTTGTATTTGTTTCTTCAGGAATAATTATCTTATACTCATGTTCAAATGCACTTTTACATGTAGCATCAATACAGTATTCTGTTTGAAGTCCAGTCAATATTATTGTATCTATATTCTTACTTTCCAAATACTCCTTCAAGCCAGTCTTTATAAAAGCACTATTAAATTTCTTATCAAATATCTTTTCATTACTATTAGGTGATATTTCACCATAGATTTGCCATCCATATGTGCCCTTTTCAAGTTCTGTGCCTTCTCCATCATCATGACGTACATATATAACTTCTTTTTCATTATTTCTAGCAGCTTCTATTAATTTTTTAATATTTCCAACAACTTTCTTTTCATTATAAGGATGTTCATTAATTAATCTATTTTGGACATCTACCACCATTAAAACAGTATTACTCATCTGCTATTTCACCCCTTCTTATCTATTTTTTTATAAAATTCCCTTAAGTATTCCTTAATTAGATTATAAGAAAGGTTTTTCTATTCGTCTAACGAATATATTTAATAGTAATAATCGAAAATAAAAATCATTGCTTAGGAGTAATTTAAATATGGATTATGAACTTTTAAAGACATTTATATGCCTAGCTAATTTTAAAAATTTTACGAAAACAGCAGAACAGCTTCATGTAGTTCAATCAACTATAACAAGCAGAATAAAACATCTGGAAGATAATGTAGGTAAGCCATTATTTATTAGAACAAATAAAAATGTAGTACTTACAACTGCTGGAGAAAATTTTCTTCCATACGCTAAACAATTATTAAAAATACATGAAACCGCTATTTCAAGGCTTAATGCTTTAGAAACTTTTAAAGATACACTTAACATAGGTGTTGTTCATTCTATTTACGATTGTCATGTACAAGATATGGTTTGCAAGTATATGCAAATAAATAAACATATTTCAGTGAAAATTACTATTGAGCATAGTGAAACATTACTCCAAATGCTTCATGATAATGAGTTAGATATTGCTTTTACATATTTCAATACAAAATCACCAAAGTTTATATGTGAACCTTTCTATAGTGATAAAATTATTTTAGTCACTAGCCCTCAAAATGCGATAAATGCATCTGGCATAACAGATAATCAGTTAAAAACACTTCCCCTATTGTCCTCTGCAATTTTAACTGATCAATTTCAGGAATGGTTTCACTCAATATTTCCAAAAAACTATGCATATCCATTAGATATCAATATCAGCAGTGGTATTATTACATTTTTAAAAGAAGGCATTGGTTTTAGTTTCATGCTAGAACATACAGTAAAAAAATATTTAAAGGAGGGCTCTCTAGTACAAGTAAATCTACTTGAAAGCACTCCTCCAAACATGGATAGTTATATATTAGTAAATAAGCAAAGGATTAATTCACCAGCAGTTAGTCAATGGATCAATTATTTTAAGCCTTAATATTTTTTTAGCAGCATAATATTCTTAAAATGAATAGTATGCTGCTATTTAATCTTTATATAATTCTAAAATTTTTGTGCTAGTAAATTAGCCTTCTTTATTCCTTCTTCTACTTTTTCTTGAACATTTACTCCTATTACATCTACATTTTCTACTGCAATAGTTTCTATTTCTGAAATACCAAAGAAGCCTAATATAGTTCTTAAGTATCTATCTCCCATTTCATATGGAGCATTTGCATATTCGCCACCTCTTGATACTATGTGAACAGCCTTTTTATCCTTTAGAAGTCCCACTGGACCTTCTGCAGTATATTTAAATGTTATACCTGTAACACTTACATAGTCTATATAAGCTTTTAAAATTGCTGGTATACTTAAATTCCACATAGGTGATGCAATTACATACTTATCTGCTTCTGCAAATTGATATGCATATTTTAATATTGGGTTATTCTTGCTTTCTTCGTCCTTAGGTCCAAATATTTTTCCTAAGTCTTCTGATCTTAAGAAATCTATATTCTCTTTATATAAATCTAATACTATTACCTCATCTTTTGGGTTGTTTTTTTTATATTCTTCTATAAAACTATCAGAAACTCTGAAAGTTCTTGATTCGCCTTCGCTTTTAATATTTGCTTTAATATATAATAATTTACTCATTTTAATTTCCACCTTTAATATTTATTATCAATTAGTATCAATTCTTATTTGCTTTATATTACCACTATTTAGTATTCGTGTCAAATTTATTTTAAAATCAATATTAATTAATATAAATAGGTAAACATTAAAATTATATTATTAGTTTTATTTAAAAATCAATTTTGAAAACATTAAAAGGATTAAATTCAACTTTGATTTAGTCCTTTTTTCCATCACCCCATAAAACTTATTCAGATGTTATACTTCTTTTCTTATTAACTAATAATATTATAAGTAATATTTGAACAATGCCTAAAGCCAAAAATGTTATATGCAAATCAAACTTATCAGCCATAAATCCACATAGCGGAAACATACAAATCATACAGAGAGAAAAAATCATGCTATCTATTGAAATAATAGTTGCTCTTTGCTCTGATGGTATTAGTTTATTTAATGATGTAGACTGTATTGGATATAATATTGCATTTACATAATTCATTACTGCAAAAAATAATATTGAAACAATTAAGCTTTTTCCACTTATAAACACAATGCTTATTCCCATAAATATTGAAGCAATATATTTTGTCTTATCTTTAAATAAATCAATTATTTTCTCACAAGTTATAGCTCCAATACATGATGATATTCCTCCAAGTAGCATTATAAGGCTTATCTCAATTTTATTACATCCAAGAATACTAAAATATTGTTGCCCATAAAAATAAACTACTGTATGAAAAGTGAATACCATTGGAAAATAAACTAATATTTTTATTATCTTTTTATTATTCTTAATTATATTGTAAGAAAGCTTGAAATGTTTTTTTATTGATATACTTTCTTTCTTTTTATCTTCATCTTTTATTGAAGGTTCTTTTAACATGAAGCATGGAATAAGTGAAAGCGCTGCTATTACTATTGATGTAATGTAACAATATACGAATGAATACTCTGCTAGGATTCCACCTATAAAGGTCGCAAGACCTTGTGAAATTTCAATTATTAAATTCAATCTACTATTTACTTTTAAATATTCATCCTCACATCCAGTTTGTTTTAAACTATCATAGACTAAAGCTTCTTCAGATCCAGAATTTAAATTATATCCCAATGCGGATATCATGAATCCAACAGAAAATCCAAAAATATTGTTTGAAAATAAGTTTATAACTGCAGATATAGCACTACATATGCGTCCTGCTATCATCACATTTTTTCTTCCAAGCAAGTCTGCTATTGCTCCTGATGGAACTTCAAATAAAAAGCTTGTTATATGAAAAATTCCCTCAACAACTCCAACTTGCCATAACGGAAGCCCTTTATAAACCATATATAGCACCCATATAGCGCTTGATATATCAAAATTTTTCATAAATGAATATACATAATCTATTTTTACATTTCTTTTAATATCACTTTTTCTTTCCCTGCCTGTAAAACTTTTTTGTTTATTTAATTCTATCATTTTATTTTGCTCCTATCTTCATTTCTGCAATCTCAAAATATTTTTGCATACGAAAAAGAACATATGAAATATCATATAGAAATTTACATATGTTCTTTACAGGAGCTACTGCTTATATATTTATGGATAATGAATATAAATGACTTCCCTAAAAAAGGGCGCAGTAGTCCCGTAATACTCCAAAATTTGCTGTTTTTGAATGAGCACTACTACTGCAAACAGGTTTATATCCTAAGCCATTCATTTCATTACCCTCCTTTTTCCAAAATATTCATTATTTAAATTATACTGTTTTTTATCTATTTTATCAAGTATTATATGCTTAAATAATCATAAAACCTAACGAAGAATTGAACGAGATATCATAGAAATTGTATGTCTTCTTCCTCTAATTGCTTTACTAAGAGCAAAAATATTTTCAACTGGTGCTACTCCAGCATAGCCTGCATCTCCTATATGTTGTATATCCACTCCAAGTATTTTATTTCTAATAGCTATATCTCTAATTGTTTCTTCATCTGAGCCCTCTTGGCTTGTTCCAATAGCACTCATCACTAATGCATTTTTTTGATGAGCTAATCTTACTGCTTCACGAACTTCTTCTTCTCCTACTCCCCAAACAGTTCCAACTGCTGGTACCATAATAATGTCTGCACCAGCCTCTATAAACTTACTAATTGAATCTAAGTCAACAACTTTCTCACTAACTCCCGCACCATGCATTTTACCTGCAATAATTAATCCATTAAAGTTAGCTTTTGCAATCTTTATTGCTTTTATTATTTGAGAATTTGTTACACCTGTTCCTGGATTTCCTGTTAAACACACAAAATCAAAACCTAACTTATTAGCCTTCTCTAATGTTTCTTTAGTAGCTTTTCTACCTTCTGCAATCTCTAATTTTTCTTCAGCCATTTCTGCTTCAAGATCAACTGGCTCAAGGTTCAATCCTATTGGTCTTCCTGTATATTTTTTCAAATCAGTAACTACATTATCATTTGGAACCGCTTTGTCCATAGTTGAGTAATCATACATTCCCAAAACAATTGGGTTAAATACATCAAAAGCATTTAAAAGAATAAGATCCGCTCCAAAAGATTTTGCAACCTCAGAATTTGTGATGTTTGGAATTAACGGTTCATGTATAACAACATTTTCACTTAATACAGTTCTTCCTTCATTAGCTTTTATACTTTGCTTTAATTCCTCATTAGAGAAATTCACTATATCTGATACATTTGCATTTAAAAGACGTTTAGTCATATATATTTCCTCCTCAATACACTCCATTTATTATTTACAGTTTATTCTATAGGTCTTTGATAAAAACCACCATAAAAACTTTCTGTACTTAAAACATTTATTATTACTTTTGGATCAATTTCTTTAATGAGAGCTACAATATCTTGTACTTCATAGGATGATACAACAGTATGTAATAAACTCATAGATTCTTTGCTATATCCACCATAACCATTCATAACAGATACACCATGGCGATATTCTTTAACATATCCATCAACAACATTTTTGGGATTGCTTGTTGTTATCTGCAATGTTACACGTTTATATCTTTGATAAAATTCTGAAATGGTTTTTGTTGAAATAAACTGAAATACTATTGAATATCCAGCATAAATCCATCCAAACATATATCCAAATATACAAAGTATAATTGCATTAAATATAAATACATACTCCCAAATTGATTTTCCTTTTTTATTGGATACATATAGTGCAATAAAATCTGTTCCTGCAGTTGAAGAATTTCCTCTTAAAGCTATTACAGTAGCCATTCCATAAACAAAGCCTCCAAAACACACATTTAGCACAGAATCATTAAATAAAGGTGGGAAGCTGCATATTTTTAAAAGAAAACTTGTTAAAAAAACTTGGCAAAGAGATGAAATAACAAACTTTTTTCCAATGTTTTTATAACATAATATTGCAACTGGAACATTTAATATAATCATTCCCAATGATGTTGAAAAACTCTTACCATATAAAGATGTAATACGATCTATCAAAATAGCCACACCAGTAAAGCCACTTGAAAGAAGACCTGCTGGCTCTACAAACACTTTTATGGCATATGTTTGTAAAAATGATGATATTATAACTGCTAAAGCTGTCACTACATATTTAAACCATGGTTTCTTTTTCATTTTTTAAATTCACCAATTTTCTTACTAATTCTTGTGATACAAAATCATAATCATTTTCATGTCCATCAGGGCCATAACAGTAGTTTACATATTCACCTGATGTTGTTTTATCATTACTCCAATCCTTACATGATGAATGAATTTGAGATATATTTGTATATTCAATTAAAGCTTCTGCATTTGAAGCATTAACTCCACTACCAGCTAAAATTTCTATTTTATCACCATACTTCTCCTGCAAGCTCTTAATCATATCCTTGCCATCCATTGCTTTTGGCTTTAAACCACTTGTGAGCAGACGATCTACTTTCATATCTATTAATGCTTCAATAGCTTTTATAGGATCATTTACACAGTCATATGCTCTGTGAAAAACAGCTTCTGCATTATAACTTTTAATCAATTCAACCATCTTTTTAGTTCTTTCCGTATTAATTGTGCAATCTTCATTTAAAAATCCAAATGCCAATCCATCTGCTCCATTTTCTAATAAAATCTTAGCATCTTCCATCATTTGCTCAAACTCAATATCATTGTAGCAGAACCCTGCTCCTCTTGGTCTTACCATGCATATTACTTTTAAATCTGTATTTTTCTTTGTTAATGTTAGGCTTGCTATACTTGGTGTTAATCCTCCCAAATGTAATGCACCATTTAGCTCAATACGTTTAGCTCCACCCTTATAAGAATTTATTGCATCTTCATAGCTTCCACAGCATACTTCTATCATCATTTCTTTTATTCTCCTTTTGCTAAATGATATAAACTTAATGCATATATCTTTGCATTTGTTATAATATCATCTATATTCATCCATTCATTTGGTTGATGGCCAATTCCTTTTTGCCCAGGAAATGATGGACCAAATGGAACTATATTAGGCATAAGTTTAGCATATGTTCCTCCTGTTGTTGTAACTGGCGTTCCATCATTACCTGTCACTCTTTCATAAGTTTCCTTTAATGTATTAACTAAAAAACACTCTTTTTCAAATTTTACTGGATTGAAATTTTTAATACATTGTACTTTAAAGTTTTGAACTGACTCTTTTATCTTGCTTACAATTTCATCCTTTGTAATAGTAGCTGGATAGCTTACACTAAATTGAATAGACGGATTTTCATTATAAAATAATTTGTAGTTTCTAACTTCTAATGTCCCAAATTCTTTGTCTGTAACATCTATATTAAATCTTTCTCCATTACTTTTTGCATTTAAAATAAATTCATTCACAAAGTTAAAAAAATCATCTATATTATCTTTTCTTCCCTCTATTTCAATTACTGCCCGTCCTCTTTCAGCATATACTACTGGGTATTTACAGTCTGGAGTAAATCCCATAATAGGAGGCTTTTCTTTAGTAAGATAATATCTTAGATCTTCAAAACCACTCTCTTCATCACAACCAAAAATAATCCTTACTTCATGTTTTAATTTAATATTTAATCGCTTTAAAGCATATAGAGCAAACAAACAAGAAAGAATTGGTCCCTTATTGTCTAAAATACCTCTACTATAAATTACTCCATCTTCACTATACCCACTAAACGGTGGATGTTTCCATCCTGCTCCAACCTGAACAACATCAAGATGACCAATAGCACAAACATAATCTTCACTGTGCCCATATCTTGCATATCCAATATAATTATCAATATTTTTTGTTTCAAAGCCTAGTGAATCAGCTAGCAATAATGTCTTTTCTAGACTTTTCTTTATACCCTCACCAAAAGGGGCATCTATTGAATCATCCGTTTTTACACTATCAATTTTTACTATCTCTATGATACTTTCAATCATATCTTTAGAGATGTTTTCTATTTCTCTTAAAATACTATCATCCATATTACTTTTCTACTAGAGGTGCCATTCTTGTTTGCATATAATTATCTAGCCATTCTTGACTTGCAACTTCATGAATGCACTTGCCATCTACATTTTTAGTTAAATAAACTGTTGGTTCTTCATTTTCAGTTGCTACTGCAAATGAAAATCCTTCGATGTTTGTGGCAACACCCCATTCTCCTTTATTATTCATTGCTACTAATGACATATCTCCAGCTTTTCCTCTACGTTCTTTTAATTCTAAATCGAACATATTTACTGCTTTTTCACAAGCCTCTTGAGGATGCATGCCTTCCTTCATCAGTCTTACAATTTCATAAGATACACATCCCTTCATAAGATCTTCTCCGAGACCTGTAGCACTAGCACCTCCTACTTTACTATCAACATAGAATCCTGAGCCTGAAATTGGTGAATCTCCAACACGTCCACTCTTTTTCATAAACAATCCACTTGTAGATGTTGCTGATGTCATTTTACCATTGCTATCTAAGCATACCATTCCAACAGTATCATGTCCTGAATAAGGCTTAATCTCTAAATCCTTTACTTCCTTTAAACGGTTTTTATAATGAATTTTTGCACGATCTGTTAGCATTGTTTTTCTTTCAAAGCCTTCCTTATGAGCAAATTTTTCTGCCCCTTCACCTACTAATAGATTATTTACTTTTTCCTTTGAAAGTCTTTTTGCTATACTTACTGGATTTGCAAAATCTTTTATTGCTGCTATAGCCCCTATATCTAAAGTATCTCCATCCATATATGCTGCATCTAATTCTACCACCATTTCTTCATTTGGAAGTCCACCATACCCTACTGATTTATAATATGGAAAATCCTCTACCTCTCTAATAGCAGTTTCAATAGCATCACCTGCATCTGCTCCTTCTTTTAGCATTTTACTTGCTGTTGTAATTCCTTCTACAGCCATACGCCATGTTGCAATTATTCCCCACATAAGCCTTCCTCCTCTAGTTTTATAGAAATCTACTTAAAGTATCCTTCTATTTAAAACAATATTTTGAAATAATAGAGTTAATATCTTCTTTATCAACCATTGCTTTCGCTACTTCACACATTCTTTCTAATGATTCATTTAAGCCAACTCCACCTTTTTTAGGTGTCTCAACAATGCAAATTTTATCCTTATATTTTGCAATAGTAGCTTCATTTTCTTTAGACATTGCTGCTAATGCTGGTATACTAGTTCTTTCATTAATTGCATATGTAATATCTGCTGCCATCTTCCCATATCCCTCATAGTTAAATGCAGGCCCACACATTACTACATCTGGCTTAACTTTTTCCACCATAGCACATAGCTTGCGTGTCACTTCTTCAATGTTTTCAGCATAATAACCATCACCACAATATAGGCATGCCACTACTTTTCCACCTACTTTTTTTAAATATGGCTCCATCATAACAGCTGGTCCAACTGCTTCTTTTTTGGCACCAAGCGGTATCATATGATCATCTTTTATGCCTTCTCCTGATTGTATTTGATCGTAAATCATAATTACTTTCATAACTTTCTCTCCTATAAATCGTCAAATGATAAATCATCTAATGATATATCATCATCTTCTTCATTTTTTGCATTTTCTTCTTCTTTTAAATATTGGTTATCAAGCATTTTAATAAATGGCATATATACAAATACTCCTAGAATTAATAATCCTGCTTGTAATAATGCTCCTACCCAATTAGTAGCTAGTAATCCCGAAATAATAACTGGAGTTGTCCATGGAATATTTATTCCACTACATATAGGAACAATTCCTGTTGACATAGCAAAATAAGATATGACTATATTTATTGTTGGAACTAATATAAATGGAGCAAGCATTACTGGATTTAGTACTATTGGAAGACCAAATATTATTGGTTCATTAATACCAAATATCGCTGGTATACCCGATAATTTTCCAAGTTCAGTAATTCTCTTTGATTTGCAGAAAAATAACATAGCAATAACTAATGATAGTGTTGATCCTGCTCCACCAAAAGTTGCAAATAAATCTTGGAATTGTTGGCATATTATATTGCCTTGACCTACACCAGTTTTAAAGAATTCTACGTTTTCTGCTGATAGTGTTTGTAAAATAGGATTAAATACAGCACCTACAACTGATCCGCCATTTATGCCAAAGAACCAGAATAGATGTAAGAAAATATAAGCAACAACCATTGCTCCTAATGTTCCACCAATATTTAATAGTGGTGTTTGTAAGAATTCAAATATAATAGTAAATACATCAGTTCCAAAGAATCCAGCCACTAGATTTATTGCAAAGAATAAAGACATTACTATTGTTACTGGAATTAGTGCTGCAAAAGACTGCACTACTGTTGGTGGTACTCCTGATGGCATTTTAATTGTCCAACCTTTTTTTTCAACCCATGCATATAAATGTACTGATAAAAATGCACAAATTATTCCTACAAATATACCTTTAGCTCCAAGCCACCCTGTTGGAACTCCTGTTAAACTAACTTCAACTCCATCTACTTTTCCTGTCACTGTATAAGGCATAATTAAAAACCATGACATAACTGCTACTGCTGATCCAAAGATTGGATTCGTTTTCATATGATTCGCAAAAGAATATGCTATACCAATAACTGCAAATATCGCCATTATAGAGAATGTTGCTCCAGATGGTTTCTCAATAAATGATGCTAATGTTTCACCCGTGTTTTGATTTACTATAACTGATGATAACCAATTAGTCCACGCTGTAAGTGGAAAATTAGCTATTAATAAGAAAATTGATCCTGCTATTAATAATGGTGTTGATATTAAAAAACCATCTCTAATTGACATCAAGTATTTATTTCTACCTATAGCTTCTGCTAAAGGCATTAATACCTTTTCAAGTTTCTTTAACATAATTCATCTCTCCCTCTATCTAACTCGTTTTATTAGTCTTAATCAATTTTATAGCTGCCTTTAATACCTTTTCTCCATTCATCATTCCATAATCCTCTTGATTAATTACTGAAATAGGAATTCCTCTATCTCCAAATAGTTCTACAGTTTCTTCATACATATATTTGACTTGTGGTCCAAGTAAAATACAGTCTGGCTTTTTACTATTTATTATTTCTTCTAACTTATTGTGTGGAAAAGCTACCACTTCAATAGGTAAATTATGTTTATTTGCTATATCCTGCATATTACTAGCTAGAATACTTGTAGACATTCCATTGCTACAAAATAAATAAATTTTTTTCATGAATTAACCTCCAGTTCTATATTTTATTTTTATATATTTATTTAAATTTTAAATAAATCTTTTTCTAGCATTTTTATATTATCTTTAATATTTTATAAATTTTGAATACGATTGTTTAATTTGATAACTTCTTTTGCCATAATCTTAATTGTTTCTGCAGACATTAATTGATCTTCTGCATGCATAAGAAGTAATGATAATTTTATATCATCTCCACTTGATTCCTGCTGAATCAATCCGCTATGTGCCTCATGTCCTTCACTAAAAAATTTCTCACCCTCTTTAATTTTCTCATCTGCTAAATCAAAATTTCCTTTTTCAGCGGCATTCATAGCTTCAATATAACTTGATTTTGCCATTCCTACTGATGAAATAATTTTAAAACTGCTTAACTCTAAATTATTCATTTTCTTCCTCCAATCTTGCTATAAGCTTATTATATATTGAAATATATTTACCATGTTAAGATGCATTTTCCTAACCTTAGGAATTTAACTAGCAAATTATCACTTTAGTCTTTCCTAAATAATCGTGAATTGCTTTATTTTCACCTTTGAATACTAATAAAATAACACTTATTCCTGTAACTACAAATCCAATATACATAAGTGGAGTAACAAAATTCACTTTAGTAATCATAGTTGCCAATGTGTGCCATATAGAACTTGCTGTAACTAAGCTACCTTCAACAACCATGATACCAACAATTTGTCTTAATATCATATTTTTTAAAGTAATATCTTCATCAGACGCCTGTACAATTTTAATCTTACAAATTTTCTTTCCTAAAGTCTGTCCTTTATAAATATAGGTAGGGATAATTACAAAATAAAAAACTGCACCTAAAAGAGCTGAAACCCCAGCAATATATCCATAATTTCCTTCAAAGCTCATAATGCTTTGGTTCAATGCTGTATTATTTAATTTTTGAGAAATTAGAGAAATAGGAAAAGAGGTACATAATCCACCTAAATACCAATCAATTAAATATGCTAAGAAACGTTTACCTAAGTAAACTTGATCTCTTCCAATTTTCTCTTGTCCCTTCTTACCTATAACCTTATTGGTCATTTTTATGCCTCCTATTATAATATTTCTTTTATTAGCTCTTCATAAGAATTTATTTCTAGCAATTGACTAAATTTATTTTTATCTGTAACCATACTACCAAGCCAATCAAAAAATACCTTTAATAAATGAGTATCTGTTTTCCTTATTGCTAATAAAATAATTAACTTTACATCATATCCTTCCCATTTAACTGGATTATTTAAAATCATTGTTGATATACAGGATTCATTTGCTGTAACTTCAATAGAATGTGGAACTGCAAATCCATGCACAAAAGCAGTTGCAGAAACAGCTTCTCTTTTTAATACATCTCTTTTATATTCATCAGTGGCTAATCCTTTATCAATTAATTCATCACATAAATATTCAATTATTTCAGTTGGATTCTTCATGCTTTCTTTTACATAAAATAAATCTTCCTTCATAAGCCCCTTAATTACTTCTACAAAGGTTCCATAATTTCGTTTCTTATCTAGCAAATTTAATGCTTGGAATACCTTGCTTTCATCTTCATAATTAACAAATAGACTAATATTTATAGTTGGTATTTTTAGATTATGTTTTAATGGTGCTGTTGTTATAATAATATCTGGTTCATCTTCAAGTATCATGTTTTCTTCAAAGAAATTGTGTGTTGCTACAATCTCCATTCTATCGTTAAAACGATTATTCAGCTTATCAATACACATTGCTGATAACATCTTGTTATGGGGTATAATCATGATTACGCGATATTTTTTAACCGTATTTACTCTCTCATACGCAGTTCCTAAATGTAGTGCTAAAAAAGCTAATTCGTTTTCATTTACATATTCATTTCCTGCCTCTTGAATAACTTCTCCTGCCCTAACTGCCATTTCAAATACTAAAGGATATCTTCTCTTAATTTCTTGAAGATATAAATTAGTAACATTTATATTATTCTTTTGCCTTTCTATTAAAGATTGTAAATGCATAGATAATCCAACTCTTAAGTCAAGGTCATTAGAAAAATCTATATCAAAATATCTTTTTATTTCACCTATTACATTATCAACTAATGTATCTACCTCAAGCTCTAATTCTTCCTTAACTACATCTTTTCTATATTGTGCATTCTTTTTTCCCATAAGTAATAATGCAAATAACCTAATTTCTTCTTCAACTAATTTAATATTAATATTCTTACTAACCTGTTCAAAAAATTCTCTAGAAATTATATATTCTTTGCTATCACTTAAATTTTCATAACTGCTGATTGTACCAATAAAGTTGTTATTAAAAATTCTTTCAATAGCAACCCCAGCATGAATCATAATCATTGGTAATGTTAATTCTCTAATTTTATAATCATATTTATTACATACATCTTCTAAAATATCTTTAACTTCAAGCAAATCAAAGCTGCTCCATAAACTAGCAATAGAATTTAGATTCATAAAATTCCCTTGAGTTTCTTCTGTTAATAAATGCTTGTACAACATTCTCTTATCAGTTTCATTTCCTAATAATTTAATATTATTATTTGAACGAACTATCTTTAAGCTTGGATATTCGCTTATGGTCTTTCTTATTCTCTTAATATCATTATCAATAGAATATCCACTTACAAAAACTTTTTCTTGAAGTGAAATCAAATTTATTTCTTGGCTTTTAAAAAGTAATTCCTTAATTATATAAACACATCTATCATGAGAATTTTGGGGTATTATATCTTTAGTTTTAATATCTTGTTTATGTAATAAAAGTTTGTTTACTTTATAGCCAAATCTTCTATTTGATTCAATCAATAAACAATTATAATACGTGTTTATAGTTGAAATATCAAGCCTTATAGTACGATCTGAAACATTCAAAATATTAGATATTTCTTTTCCAGTTATCCAAGTATTATTATCATTTAAAATATCTATAATATTTAATTGACGATCAGTTAACATCTATTTTTCCCTCCCATACTTTTAATATACCATCATTTAAATATATCTAACTGCCAACCATTTTTCCTAACTGTTAGGAAAAAAACTCTTTAAAAAATAGTAGCCTCAATTACAATTGGGAAGCCACTAATTCCTTCAATTAATATTGTATATTTAAATTATATTATTACTCTTTATTTACCACAATATATCATATATTATTTACTCAACTGGAATTATTAATATAATAAATAGAGCTAAATCCTCTCTCAATATATAATATATTCTTTAATAAGGCACATGAAAATAAATAACAATTCTAAAGTTGCCGTGAATATTTTTCATCAGGCAAGGAGGCAAATTGCCCTCATAGCGGGCCTATTAGGTCAATTTGCCAACGTAGCATGATGGAAAATAGGCTGGCAAATTGACTTGTTATTTATTTGATTGTGCCTAAAGCATTCTTTATAAAAAACTTTACATAACGCCCTCTTCTGTAACTATTCCAGCAATGTCATCTAGACTTGCAAACTTATAAAATTCATCATAATTAAATTTCTCTTTCTCCATAACAAGATAGCTTTTATTAGAACATTCAATTATTGTCTTTTTAGTTGTACCATCTTCTAGGTCTAAAGTGCTTATATACCCTGTTTCTTTATTAATTCCACATACACCTATAAATGCCTTATCATAAGTAAAATGCTTTATATATCTGTCAGCAGCTGCTCCAACTATTGCCCCTACCTCTTTGTTGAATTCTCCACCTACAGAAATCAACTTTATATATGGGCTATTTTTCAATTCAGACACTATCTCTATCATATTTGTAACTACTGTTACTTTCTTTTTGCTTTTATTAAGCTCCTTTGATATTTCAAGGTTATTTGTAGAAGTATCTAAAAATATAATGTCTTTATCTTCAATTAAATTAACTGCATTTATTGCTATTTTCTTTTTTACACCAACATTAATGTTTTTTCTTTCATCAATTGGTTTTATATCATCATGATTTCTTTGAATTATTGCTCCACCATATACTCTTTTTAATAATTCTCTATTTTCAAGCTCACGTAAATCTTTTCTTATGCAATCCTCTGTTACATTGAATTCTTTAGCTAAATCTTTTACTGTAACTCTGCCTTCTTCTTGAACTTTATATAAAATTTTTTCATATCTTTCTTCTAAAAACATATTGATTCACCTCAGTTTTATATTAATACAATTATATCATAATTTTTCTTTTTTATCTTGTTTTTTATTGTTTAATATTATTTATTATTGTTTTTGTTTTCAATTTATAATATAATTACTTATAGGGAATATAAAATAGCGTAATAGGATATTCTGCCTAGCGTTATATTTTATATATATAATACGGGGACTTAATAAGTTAATAAGTTCTCGTTTTTATTTGGTGACAGTCACCTGTCGAAGCCACCTGTCGAATATTGATACAAATAAGTCTTTATATAGATAAAATTAAGAGGTGAAAATTATGATTAGACTAATTGCTACAGATATGGATGGAACATTATTGGATGAAAACAGTAAGCTACCTAAAGACTTTTTTTCTACACTTGAAAAATTAAATGAAAAGAATATTAGATTTGTTGTTGCTAGTGGAAGACCTTATCACACTTTATATGAAAATTTCAAGCCACATTCTGATGAACTATATTTTATTTGTGATAATGGTGCATATATAGTTGAACCTGGTAAAGATCCTATTATAAGCATTATAGATAAGAACACTGTAAATGATATAGTTAGAGCATGTGAGGATATGCCTAATACTGCTGTAATTCTGTGTGGTGTTAAAAATACTTACCATAAAGCCTGCTCTGAAGAAATAAAAAAAGAAATAGATAAATACTATATAAAAAAGACACTAGTTTCAGATCTTATTGATATTGATGATGACATATTTAAAGTAACAATATGTGACTTTAATGGATCTAAGGAGCATTCATACAAAGCTTTAAATCCTCTATTTGGAAAGGAATATAAGGTTGTAGTATCTGGCGCTGTTTGGATTGACATAAATAACAAAAATATAAATAAAGGTGATGCTATAAAGAGACTTCAAGAAGATCTTGATATATCTTATGATGAAACAATGGCTTTTGGAGATTTCTATAACGATGTTGAAATGCTTCAATCTGCTCACTATAGCTTTGTTATGGAAAATGCTAATGATGATATGAAACAGTATGGAAACTATATTGCTAAGAAAAATACTGAAAATGGTGTTATTAAGGCCATAGAAGAATACGTATTATAAATTATACTTATATAGCTTCCATGATTATTCAATAAAGTGAATGAAAACAGCACTTAATCTAATCAAGATTAAGTGCTGTTTTCATAAAATATACTACGTATATTAATTATAGTAAACTAATTTTTTAAATCCTATTGAGCTGTTATAGGAGTATAGACTCTTTTAGCAAGTTCATCATCCAATAAATATAATGCAGCTTGATTATCTCCAGCTCTTCTTACCTTTTTAAGTAACATATTAAAATTATTCTCTTCTTCTACTTGCTCATCTATGAACCACTTAAGTAAACTAATTGTTGAATGTTCCCTTTCTTCATAAGCTATATCTGATAGATAGTATATTTTTTTAGTAACAGTTTGTTCATGCTCATATCCTTTTTGGAATACATCAACAATTCCATCAAAAGTTGTTTGTGGTTTATTTACTTTTTCTAGCTCAATTGATCCATTTTTTTGATAAACATAATCATAGAACTTCATAGCATGATCTAATTCTTCTTTAGCTTGAACTCTAAAATAATTAGCAAATCCGCTTAAATCCATATCTTCACAATAACCAGCCATAGCAAGGTATACGTATGAAGAATATAATTCGTAGTTAACTTGATCATTAAGAGCTTTTAATAAATTTTCACTTAACATGTTTAATCACTCCTTTATTTATCAATTTAATTGTATACCTAAGTTATGTTAATGGCAATATTTTCTTAAACAAAATCTTATATTATCAAATAGTATTCACTTAATAAGTATTTTTATCTATACTCATAAGTTTAATAATTAATCCTTAAATAATTTAACTTTTATATTAATTATTAATTTATTCTTTTTCATTATATTTAGATATTTTCTCAATGTAAGTTGCATATATTCATGTATGTTTTATCTGTCCTTTTGTTTGGGTATCCTTCTAGATCTATAACTATAAAATTTTAAATTAATTAATAATCTCACAATTTATGTTAAATAAAAAAATCGCCAAGTCGACTATGATATAATAACCCTATAATATATAAATTCCTAAAGAATAAAAAAATTGTGTTAAACTATATACTATAAAAACTATAAATTTACTAATATGAAATATGAGGTTAAAAACTTGAATAAAGAATACCTATACTTAATTAATTACAATCCAAAATTTGAAGAAGAATTATGCATGATGGAAATGAAATGTTTGTTTAACAAGATTCCTGAGAATAAATATCTATTCTCAGATATATATGTAAATCCTTCTAGAAGTACATTCATAAAAGAAATGATATCTATAATATATAAAGAAGATTCTCTGGAAAAAATAGTAAAAAAAATCACCCAAGATAATTTATCTTATGATGATTTCAAAGTTTGTTATGTAAAACTTGAACATGGAAACATACCATATGAAGATAGGTTAAAAAGTGTTTATGAAATAGGATATGTTGTGACTGGCTTCCCAGATATACATAATCCAAAAGTTCTTCTTGGCATTACAAAGGTTGATGATAAATGGATTTTTGGAGAATATATAAAAAATGATTTTCAATGGCATATTCATGATAGAAAGCCTTGCTCATATTCAAATTCTTTAAGTCTAAAAGTAGCACGAACTTTGGTTAATATAGCAGTGAAAAATGATTTATCCTTAAAATTAATTGATCCATGTTGCGGTGTTGGAACTGTAGTAATCGAAGCTCTCTCTATGGGCATAGATGTTGTTGGATATGAACTTAATAATAGCATTGCAGAAAATGCACAAAGAAATTTAGAATTCTTTGGTTATGATAATGTAATCACAAGCGGAAATATGCATGATATAAAAGAAAAATATGATGCTGCAATTCTTGATCTTCCTTATGGATTATTCACACCAACAACACGTGAAGCTCAAGTTGCACTTATTAACACAGCTCATAGACTTGCAGATAGAGTTATTTTAGTTACTTTCGAAGATTTAGATAAATATATTATTGACGCTGGGTTTACAATTGTTGATGAATGTTCAGTTTCTAAAGGAAATTTTGTTAGATATATAAAAGTCCTTAAGGCTTAAAAGTATTATACTCCGAATTAATTTAAATCTATACTTCAAAACATTAGAAATACAAGACTATGAGAATACAAAAATATATATTCTCATAGTCTTGTATTCTTATATTTTGAGTCCCAACTTGTAGTAGCATAGCGACTCTTTTTAAATAAATTAACAGTTATAATACATTTTACAGATTAAATTAAGAATTAGTTTAAAGAAAAACAAAGAAATTAAATATATGAATACCCCACTCATATTCATTCGCTGGGTAAGCGATTCACACCAAATCACAGATTTGGGTTCTCTGCTTAGGCGTAGTATTGCATTAAATATTTTATCTTTTAAATTCCTTGAAAGAGGTTGTTCCAAAATTGTTTGTCTAATACTTGTTATTGGAGCAAACGGTTTTGGATGCAACCTCTTTCATTGGAATTTTTAGATGAAATATTTACGCAATCGAGCCTATCATATATTTAATTTCGGTTATTTTACTCTAAACTCTGATTTTATTCTGGATATACTAATCTTTCGTCAGTTATATTTAATAAAACATCATTAAGATATTTCTTTGCTAAATATTTTGCCATTGGTAAGTTCATATCTAAATAATTACCACAATCTCTAGCAGAAGCGCCAGGAATATCTCCTTCAAATTCTGCAATGAACTTATATAATTCAGTCATAAGCCCTACTATATCTTTAGATTCATAATCACCACTTAAAATTAGATAAAAACCAGTTCTACACCCCATTGGTCCAAAGTAAACTGTTTTCTCTGAAAATTCTTTATGATTTCTTAAAAATGTAGCTGCTAAATGTTCTATTGCATGCATTTCGGCAGTATTCATAACTGGCTCACAGTTAGGTCTAGTCATTCTAAGATCAAAAGTAGTAAGAACCACATCTCCAAATTTATCTTTTCTTGAAACATAAACTCCTGGTAAAAGCTTTAAATGATTTATCGTAAAACTTGCTATTTTCTCCATAAATATCACTCCCATTCAAATTTAATATCATATTTTCTATATATATATTACATCTTATCACTGATGATTTACACTATCAACAAAAAGAAAATTTTTTCCAAAATAAAAAGCAACACAATATAATAATTAAATTTAAACAAATTATATTGTGCTAAAATCAAATTTTCAAAAATCAGTTCTTCTATATATTATACTGGTTCACTAATTAACTGATTCTCTCTCTTCATTAATATCTTTTTTTTAATTATAAAGAAACATATAATATGTGCTATTGTGGTTATTATCCAAGTTACAGGATATGATAAATATAATATTTCAAGTGATCTAAATTTAGCAAATATAGTGACAATCCAAACAATTCTAAGTCCGCATGCACCAATAATTGAAACCACCATTGGAACTGCTGCATATCCAAGTCCTCTTAAAACACCAACCACAGTATCCATGGTTCCGCAAAGAAAATATGTAGAACAAATTATTGTAAGCCTAAGTATACCATATTTAATTACTTCTGGGTCTTTAGTATAAAATCCCAAAAGAGTTCTTGCCCCTAAGCATACTCCGCCGCCAATTATAATTCCAACTAACGCTACTAATCCAATACACAATATTAAGATCTTATTAACACGATCATATTTCTTAGCTCCCACATTCTGACCTGTAAAGTTAAGAGCTGTATGGTGGAAAGAATTCATAGACATATATACAAAGTTTTCAATGTTAGCCGACGCTGAACTTCCCGCCATTGCAACTGATCCAAATGAATTTATTGATGACTGAATTAATACATTAGATAGCGAAAATACTGTTCCTTGAATTCCTGCTGGTGCGCCAATTTGTATCATCTTCTTAAGCTTTACTTTATGTATTTTTACCTCCTTAATTTTAAGTCGGCATATTCCTTCATTTCTTACAAGACATATAACAACCATTCCTGAAGATACTGCTTCGGCAATAATTGTGGCTAGAGCAGATCCTGCAACTCCCATTCCACAGTATACAACAAAAACTATATTCAATAATGCATTAATTACTCCTGCAATTGTAAGGTAATATAATGGATGCCTTGTGTCTCCAATAGCACGTAAAATTGCACTTCCAAAATTATACAAAGATATAACAGGCATTCCTAAAAAATATACTCTTAAATATAAGGTTGCTTGTCCCAAAACTTCTTCTGGAGTCTGCATCATTATAAGTAATGGTTTTGCTAAAACCACTCCAATTATAGTTAAAATAAATCCTCCAATTATGCTAGTTGCTACAGCTGTATGAACAATTTCTCTTAAATCTTTTTTATTATGAGCTCCATAATACCGTGCAACAAGTACATTTGCACCAACAGATAATCCTACAAAAAGATTTATAAGTAAATTTACCAGAGATCCTGTAGACCCTACTGCTGCCAATGCATTACTTCCGCAATAACGACCAACTACAATCATATCAACAGCATTGAACAATAATTGCATTATATTAGAGAGCATTAACGGAAAAGTGAACATTAAAATTTTTCCTGTCAAAGGGCCATTGCACATATCCATCTCGTATCTTTTCTTAGCCACACTATTCCCCCATTTCTAAGTGTAGTTTGATAATTGCTTATATCATATACCTGTTGCAATTACTAGTCAAACTCAGAAATCAGCACAAATTCAAGGATAAATATGGTCGTATCTAAATAATTTAGAAGTTAAATTACTATTTCATTATATTTTGCATTTTTATTTCAGAACTTATTTTTTCTAGATTCTCTATTGTTTCCATACAATTAAAAAATATAGTATTTAAATATAAATGATCATCTAATTGCCCAAAAGCACGGAAATTTTTATCAGTTTGCATAAAAGAATTCAGCTCATTGTGAGTATAACTAAAACGAATTCTTTTAATTGAATCTTTTAAGTTTTTAAAGATCTCTTGCAAAATCATATTATCATCTAAATCTAATTGTTCTTGATGCATATAAATATAGCTATTCAATTGTTCAATTTCTTCAATAAAACGATATTGAATTGGTATTAATCTTGAATAAAATTCATTATCTTGGCTATTTAAATTATTTTTCATATAAACTTCTATTTCTTCACTCAATAAACGTGAATTAATAATCAAATCTCTGAAAATATTAAAGTCACATTCTTCTCTTCCACTCTTTTGTATTTCATCTATTAATTCAACATCTAAATCAAATAATGAATTAATATTTTTATAAAATTCTACTTTAATTGTATTTGGAAGTAAATAACGATTAGCTAAAATGGTAGTTATTCCAGCTAAAATTACATATATAAGTCTTAATTCAATAACTAATTCTACTTTAAGCGATGTCATTGCAAGAGCCATTCCATAACAAGTTGCATACATAGGCATTGTCCAAGATGTTACAGGTGCATAATACATCAAGCATGTCATTAATAAAATAATAATCATATATTGATTTAATCCATGAAAAACATGTCCTAAAACCAAAGTTATACAGCTTCCCGCGATTGTCCCTAAAATACGGTTATTTATCTTTAAAAGACTCTCCTCTGAATTTGGCATTAACATTAAAAATGCGCTCATTGGATACCAATATCCATGATTTAATTTTGTTACACGACAAAAAAGAAATGATATGCATAAAACGAGGGATAATCGTAAAGCAAATCTTAATTGAAATAGGTCAATTCTTAAGAAATTGCGAAATCCTTGTATTGAAAATACTTTTTTAGGTAATTTCCATTTTTCTTCTGATTTATTAATAGATACATATCGCAAATCTGATAAAGCATAAGTCAAAAGCCCTAAAATTGAATTCATTGCTTGTTCGGATTTCAAATCAGATAAATAATAATTTTTCTTAAAATAATTAATTCTTTCTATTAAAAATGAATTATCTTCTAGATTTATTCTAGTCTCCATAAAAGAAAAAATATCCTTTAAATTATTGTAATATACCTTATCATTATCAGAAATATCTCCCGAAATAAAATTGTTCATATAATAATGAAATCTTTGAAAAACAATCATAAACCAATAATTTATTTTACCATAGCCATTAGCTAAATATGAATAATTACGAGTACTGTAAATAACCTGGTTCATATGATACATCATTTGAACCAATTCTTCTTTTTCAGCACTGAAGCTTTCATTTCTCAACATTTTATCCAATTGTGCTGATAAATTTTTCATCCCTTTACGTACTGTTCCAAAATGTCTCTTTCTTTTCATGATATATTTATGAATATATAAACTAAAAGTAACCACAATAAATCCATAAATTAATGCAACAAAACGCATTAAAAAACTAGAAAATGAAATCGGAATTAATTGAAGAAAAACAAACTCCATCGTATAAACAAAATAAGATTTTGGAGTAAACTTATTAGTCATCATATATACTAAAAAGAAAGGTACGCATAAGTTACAAATTATGCATAACTCAATATTTATTGTTGCTAAAAAAGAAAAAAAACACACTAATATCATAAGTAAATAAGACCTTAACAGTTCTCTAAAATTAAAATCCTGAGTGTGGCGAATTCTAAATACAAGTGTTAAAAAAGATGTCATTATCACATGTACTATTCCAAACAATTTAAGAATTGAAAAAAATAAAAAAATAGAAACTATGATGGTTGGAAGTGAATTAATCCATCTCTGTTTAATCATCATTAATCTTTTAGAATACCCAGTCATAGAAACCCTCCTCCTTTGAATTTTAAAAATAATCATTCTTTTTTTGTATTCTATAATTTAGCAAATTAATTATATCACCGTTTATTTCACCTAGCCAATATTCTATTTCAGACTATTATTCATTTACAAGTAGTACCTCCTATTAAAAGTCGTATATACTGTATATAGTGGTTTTATCTAAAATTAACTATATATTTTATTATGTTATTTAAGGAGGATTTCTACCCTTGGATTATGATTATGTAGAAAATTTAGTTAAGAAATCTAAAGCCAATGATAAAACTGCACAAGAGGAACTTTTAAAGGAGTTTGAACCATTCATAATAAACATTTCTAGTAAAGTTCATTTAAATGGTTATGACTTTGATGATATTAAAAGTGAATGTTACAAAAGTATAGCTAAATGTCTTTTACTTTATGATGAAAACAAACATAGATTTGTTGCCTATTCAATTAATGCAATAAAAAATAATTTAAAGGACCTTGTTAAATGTAATTTAAAGAAGAGTTCAATTGCTTCTTCTAATTTAATACATTTAACTGATGAATTACAAAGCATACTAAAGTCAGAAGAAATAGACCTAGATGAATTAATCATGAATAAAATTGACTGCGATATATTAAAAGCATCATTAAAAACTCTTACCTCTGAAGAACAAGAATTAATAAACTTTATTTTTATTAAAGGATATTCACTTAAAGCTTATTCAGAATTGAAAAACATAAGTTATAGTAAAGTTTATAAAGACAAGCAAATTATTTTAAATAAGATTTACAATCGACTTATTTCTAATAGTTCACTTTCTTATCTTTCATAAAAAATGAGACAACAAAAAACAGATGTAATTTTACTTTATTTGAAAATTACATCTGCTTTTTATTTTATAAAGCTATGAATTATAAATTTTCTATTTTTTGTAGTTTATCAAGATACCTGAATTTAAGAGTACCTGTTCTGCCATTCCTTTGCTTTGAGATAATCCATTCTATAATATTTTTTTCTTCCGTATCTGGATAATAATACTCATCTCTGTATGCAAATACAATTAAATCTGCATCCTGCTCAATATTCCCTGATTCGCGTAAGTCACTCATAATAGGTCTCTTATTACTTCTTAATTCAACTGCCCTTGATAGCTGGCATACTAGAATTACATTTATGTCTAATTCCTTAGCAAGCAATTTTAAAGCTCTCGTAACATCACCAATCTCCTGACTTCTATTATTTTTAGAAGGTATGTCCATAAGAGTTAAATGATCAACTATAAAACAATCTAATCCATGAGATTGTTTTATTGCCTTAGCTTTTGCTTTTATTGTGAGTATACTCTGATAACTGCTACAGTCTGTGAATACTTTATCATTTTTAGCAAGTCTGTTGAATGCAGCTGCTACTTTGTAAAATTCTTCATCATTCAATTTGCCTGTCTGTAGCTTTTGTGTTTCGGTATTGGAATTATATGCGAGCCTTCTAAATCCTAGTGATTCCGGAGTCATTTCAAGTTCCATAAGCCCTACACAATATCCCTTCTCTGCAAGTTTATCTCCTATATTAAGAGCCATTAAGGTCTTACCCATAGATGGCCTTCCGCCAATTACAACTAATTCTCCCTTTTTAAGTCCATTAGTCGCCCTATCAAAGTTTATAAATCCTGTTTCCATTCCTGAGATTTGTCCACCGTTTTTATATCTTTTTTCTATTTCTTCCACAGTTAATGTTAATAACTTTGTGTCATTCAATATTGAACTGTGGACAGTTGATGAATCAACAAGCAGATTAATAAGCTCACCAGATAATTTATTTGGATTTTCGTTATCATCATAAAATTTGTTCATATATTTCTGCATTGCCTTTATGGCTTTTCTTCTGTATGAACAATTCTTTAAAATCTCAATATACTTCTCAGGATTTATAAGTAATCCGCTTGTAGCTAATTCAGTAATGTAAGTTACTCCTCCAACATCTTTTAAATTCTCTCTGCCAATGGCATCAATAAGCATTGTTATATTTATATCTTTACCTTCAGCAAACAGTCTACATAAACCTTCAAAAATTACTACATGTCTTTTAATATAAAAATCCTCAAATGTTACACTTTCTAAAACTTCTGTAAGCATATTAGGATTTTGCATTATCCCACCTAATATCTCAACTTCAACCTGAATGTTTTGTGGCAGTTGCCCCATATCCATACCTCCTTAATCAAAAGTAAACATATTATGACTTCTACTTTTTACTTCTTTAGTCTTATCATTATTTTTTCCATATGAAGTTTTATTATTGTTTTTCGTATTATTTAAACACCAGGTATTAATCACTCTGTAATGATCTTTATATTTTTTCTTGCCATTAACTATATAATTATCAAGCTTTAAAATAATTGTATTTACATTAACAGTTCCATGCTTCATACCGAGTTTATTATATTCTTCCTGTGTAATCTTCACATTGTCAATAATGTCATCTATAAATGTGAGATCCATATATATCTTATTCTTCTTTTTCTCTATTTCTGTATCTGACTCTTTCTCTATAAGACTTTTTTCAGACACCTCTTGGACATTGTCCTCAAACTTAACTTCTATATTGTTTTCCCCATAATTTTCAATGAGCTCACTCTTATCACCTTCATGCACATTATTGTTTTTATTGCCTTGTATCTGCTTTTTTTCTTCTCTTTGCTTTCTCTTAATCTCTGCCCATTTTGATTCAGCCCCAACCATGTTCTGTATTTCATTCATAAACAAAGCTCCATTTTCTAAATTCTCCATAAGCTTAAGCTTTATAAAAATATCTATTGCTATCCGTACTATATCTATATTTTCACCCGTAATCGACGATATCATTTCTGGTGTATATGGTATTGTTCTTTTAAATATGAGTGCGCCTTCTGTTTCTATGCTTTTAAGTAATAATTTTAAGTAAATGATTACATAAATTGTTCCATTTTGCATTGCTAAAAGTATTTTTATCTCTTCCTTTTCAAAAAAATTGTTTTGAAGTTTAAGCCAATAATATTTGTTTCCCGCCATAAATCCCGCTCTCCTTTTTATCAAATAAATATTAAATCATATGAAACTTTTCAACTATAAGAATATAATTTACTTATTGTGACTTTAAATATATTTGCAAATATTATTACTTCATCTTCTTTTAATACTCTAATGCCAAGTTCAATCTTACTAATTTGTGTTTGATTAAAAATACACGTCAGTTTTGCTAAGTCTTCCTGTGACATATTTCTTTCTTCTCTTAATTTTTTTATTACTTTACCCATAAATATTCCCTCTCCCCATAATAAATTTCAATAATACCCACTTACACTTATTTGTATTTTTGTAAATATTAAAATTATTGTATTATATATCGAGGTATAAATCTACTATTTTTTTACATATTAATTCATCTTTCTTATTTTCTATCTTGTCTAAAGTACCTTCATTCCTATATCTAAGTGATTTTTAATAACCTAAAATAGAATATTCCCGCTATTCTTGTTGACAAATATACATTTATAATATAAGTTAATTCATCGTCTATTAAATTATTTATCAAAATAAAAAATACAGATAACCAATTTTAAAATTGATAATCTGTATTACTATTCTTAATATTATAGTCGTTCTTTATCAAAAAATGAAAAATATTAACATGCCTTATCTAGGATAAGGCCATTATTCTTGTTTTTTCAACTAAATAATCATGTATATTGATATCTTGTTATTCCTGTGACCTTAAATATATTATTGGCGATTCAAAACCAACTAAAACCCTATCACCTTTTTTAAGTATTTCATTTACTTCAAATTTATCTTTATCTAAAGTTTCTTCTAATAAAAATGTCGTATCAGGTCCAAATTGACTTAAGCTTTTTCCATAAAATCCAGTTTTCTCACTGTACTCATATGTCATAGGATTAAATTTCTCTGATATCTCAAGTTCATTATAATCTAATCTTAAATCAGGATTTGAATTTGTAAAATCTTTTTTATTTATTGATTTAGGAACCTCATAAGATGTAAGTCTTACCTTACCATCTTCTGTCTCTTCAAATAAAAATAAATGAGGTAATATATTTGTTCTATCTGCATCAACAAATGTATAATAGCTTTCTTCTAATACAAAAATACCTTTAAAATTATCTGGTAAATTGTCAATTTTATCATTAACAATTGCATTTACATGCTTTGCAATTGGATGAATTACGTTCCCATTATTTTTTTCTTGCTCTATCTGCTGTAAGTTATTAAATTTACCGACTATTACACTTTTAAATAATTCAAATTGAGACATATTAATCCCTTCTTTCTTCAACTAAATTTTAATTTTTTCATAGTTTATTAAAATTAATTGTTAATTTGTATATTATTATACTACCATCGTATTTTTTTGTCTTGTTCAAAAGTATTATTAACTATATTAAAAAGAATGCTTTAATAAAAAAATATAAAAGTAAAAGCTATATGATATTTTTATTACTCTAAAATCATATGGCCTATATCTTTAATTCAACCTTTAAAATTTAACCACTGTACTTTCACCAGCATAAACTTCATTTCCTGTTATTAATTCCATGCTTGGATAATCTAAATGATTAGTTATTACAAGCATCGTATCTGCCACAAATCCCTTTTCTTTTATTAAGCCTGGATCAAATTTAATAAGGTTATCACCTTGCTTTACCTTGTCTCCCTCTTTTACAAAAACCTCAAATCCTTGTCCATTCATTGATACAGTATCAATTCCAACATGTATAAGTGCTTCAACTCCATTTTCAAATCTAATTCCCACTGCATGTTTAGATTCAGACATAACTACTGTTATCTCCCCATCTGCTGGAGACTTTACTAAATTAGTTGTTGGAATTATAGCTACTCCATCTCCCATCATTTTTGATGAAAAAACTTCATCATTAACCTCAGTAATATCTATTATTTCTCCTGATAAATAAGCTTTTAATTCTAATCCTTTTTCTTTCTTTTTTAAAAATGAAAACATGTTAATCCTCCTATATATCTAATATTTATATTTCAATCTGACTGCTAAACTTATATGGCTATATTCTTGTATTGCCATATTTTTATATTATTGCATTTCTATTTTTTTAAATTTTATCTAAAAATTCACTTATGTTAACAATAAATAAATCATTAAAGGAATAGTTACTACTGATAAAACTGTAGTTATGAAAACACCTATAGATGCTGCTTTTACATTGCCTTTATATTGAGTTGTTAACATTACAATCATTGATCCTGCTGGAAGAGCTGTTGCTATTGTTAATTGTGCAATTATAAAACTATCACTTGTAAATAAGTTAGCTATAAAATATGCAATAAGCGGCATAATTATTAATTTTATAAATGATACTATATATATTTTTATATTGCTAAATACATATTTTATTGGTATAAGTGCCAATGAAGACCCTATTAACATCATTGATAATGGAATAGTTATATCTCCAATCATAGATAATATCTTTTGTATTGTTTGCGGCACCTCTATACCAAGTAAAAATATTACTAAAGCAATTATTGCTGCAATAACTCCTACGTTTAAAACATCTTCAATTCTAAATTTTCTTTTTGAATCACCTTTATTTTGAATCATATATACTCCATAAGAGTAAATTAAAACATTAAATGGCATATGTAAAATTGCAGAAGCAAAAATGGCATAATCACCATACAATGCCCTAAGAACAGGGTATCCTACAAAAGATGTATTAGTAAAAACAAGCATTAATGAATATATATTTTTACTTTCATCATTTGCACAGAATAGTTTTATTACGATTTGAGAAAAAGCAATTAAAACTACATATAATAAAATTCCAATAAAGAAAATTTTAATAATTTGATTTTTATCTGTCATTTCATTTGTACTACAAACAGAACTAACAACTAAAACTGGTCCCGTTACTTTTACTATTAATTCTGATAATACATCATTTGATTCCGCTCTCAATATCCCCAATTTATTTAATATATACCCAATTAGCATTATTACAAATAACACCACCATAGTTTCAATCAAAACCATTATGTTCATTGCTTCTTCCTCTTTCTTGCAATTTGTATTTCCTTTTGATAAACTTAAAATTATAGTTATGGAACAGGAGTGATATCTATTGTTAAATTTTATTGATAATAATATTTTAAATACTTTAACACAAAGCGAATTATCCATATTACAATACATAGATACTCACACATCCGAAGTCTTAAATATGAGTATTCATGAATTATCAGAGAAAGTATTTTTCTCAACAGCTACAATCCTACGTTTGTGTAAAAAATTAAATTTCAGTGGATACTCTGAATTAAAATTTTCCTTAAAAAATCGTTTAAATTCTCAAGAAGTAATCGATATTAATCCTATAAATAATGAAAATGTATTAATGGACTTATATACTCAAATTGAAAATACCAGTCGCTTACTTGATACAAAAAATATAGATGTAGTTGTTAATTATCTTTTAAGTGACAAAAAAGTTCATTTATTTTCTACTGGAATTACTAGTATGGTTTTTGAATATATGCAAAGATATCTCTTAGCTACTGAACGTTCAACAACTTTATATAAGACTGATACTATAGCATATCACTCTGCTCAGAACCTTACTGAAAATGATGTTCTAATTCTAGCAAGCGTTACAGGTTCTAATCCTTCTATATTAAAGGCCGCTAGAATAGCAAAAAGTAATAATGTACATATTATTGCGATTACTCCACTTACAAATAATCCATTATCTCAACTTGCAGATACTACATTATATTTTTTCTCAAGAGATCGCATATTTTCTAATTCTGATGTAAAAAGCAGAACTGGTATATTTTATATTATTGATATAATACTTCAACATTATCTTTATTATTTAAATCAATCTAAAATTGATATATAGTATTTAAAAGGATGGGTACTGGTAATGATAAATAAATTTGATCCTAAAGCAATGCAGACATTAACTACAAATGAAGAGGATGTATTGCAATATGTTTTTTCTAACAAAGATAAAGTCATAAAAATGAATATTAATCAATTAGCACAAAACACTTATGTATCCACAGCAACTATTCTTCGTTTGTGTAAAAAATTAAATTTGCAGGGATTTAACGACTTAAAATTTCAATTAAAATCTGATTCATTATCCCAAAATAGTGATAATCCCTCTAATGTTGAAGTAAATGAAATTATTTCAAACAGTCTTTATAAATTAAAAAGTACTATATTAAATCTAAATTTAGATGATTTAAACTATATCGTTGACTGTTTATGCAGTAATAAAAATATCCATATCTTTGGCAGAGGACTCACCCAAATGCCATTAGAATATTTTTATAACATGCTGTTATCCTTAAACAGACCATGTACATTTTACATTGATCCCCCACTTCTTTATCGTGATGCTTCACATATGAATACAGATGATATTCTTATAATAGGAAGCTCTGGTGGATCTACAGTCCCAATTGTAAAATCAGCAGCATTAAGCAAAGCTAATTCTGCCACTGTAGTTGCAATAACTTCAAATTATGATAGTGAATTGTCTAAAATAGCCAATATAGTTCTACATGGTGAAACTGAAAATACAAAGTTTTATGGTATAGACATTAAGTCAAGATTATCTATACAATTTATTGTAGAATCAATTCTAGAACTATATATAAATAGATTAAAAAGCAAAACTAATATAGATTAACAAAGAAGAGCAACATCAATAGCTGCTCTTTTTATTTTTATCTTTTCATAGCCTCTTTTACCTGCTTTGCAACCTTTTCAACCTTAGGCCCATAAATAACATGAATATGAGTTGCTGAAGGTTTTACAATTCCCATAGAGCCAGTAGATTTCAATAAAGTTTCATTTATTAATGACATATCTTTAACGTCAACTCTTAATCTTGAAATACAATTATTAACTGCCACAATATTATCAAATCCACCTAATCCATCTATGATTTTTGTAGCTAAATCACTTGCACCTTGCCCATTTGATTGAATTGAAGTGTCTTCTACTTCATCTTCATTTACATCAATAGAAAGATTTCTGCTTGAGAAGTACCATTTGAAAGCTAAGTAGTAAATTATCGCAAATACAATACCTACTAGAATTACTATATACCAATTTGATCCCGGAACTAAAACACCATAGATTAAGAAATCTATAATACCGCCTCCAGTATTTCCTATACCAACATTTAGTAAGCTTAGCAATCCAAAAGATATCCCTCCCATAACTGCATGGAAAAGGAATAAAGGTGGTGCAACAAACATAAATGCAAATTCTAAAGGTTCTGTAATTCCTGATACAATAGATGCAGCTACACCAGCAATCATTAGCGCTTTTACTTTTGGTTGTTTTGCTTTAGGTGAAGTTTTATAAATTGCATAAGCTGCTGCTGGGAGTCCAAACATCATAAATGGCATTTTACCTTGTCCTAAGAATGCAGTATATTGTCTTAGCTCAGATATAGGAACTTTATCAAAGAATTGAAGGAAAATATTTAAACAGCCTTCAACCCCTTCATACACACCACCAACGGAAGTAGTACGGAATATACCATTTAAAACATGATGTAGTCCAGTTGGAATTAATAATCTTTCTAAAAATCCGAAAATGAATACACCAAAATGTCCTAGGCTAGCTATCATATTTCCTAAGCTAGTAATTGCTGAAGAGATTGGAACCCAGACAAATGGAATCACTTGTCCTAAAACAGTCATTGCACCAATAACTACTATAGCAACAAATCTTTTGCCACCATAGAATGCAATAGCAACTGGAAATTCAACGTTATAAAACTTATTATGAAGTACTGCTGTTAATATACCAGTCAGCATACCTGCAAATGCTCCCATTTCTATTGTATCTGCCACACCTAGAATACTTGCCATTTTTAATGCACTAAAGTCAAAAAATCCTGATCCAATAATTAATGATGCACTTAATAAGAAAACATAATACCCTATAAATCCTGCAAATGCTGCAATTTCTTTTTCTTCTTTAGCCAATCCAAAGGCTATACAAATTGAAAATAATACCGGAATCATTCCAAATACAGTTGCAGTAATCGTTTTTATAGCTGTTATAAAATATGAAACGCCTGTTATCTGTAAAAATGGAAGTACCTCTTGAATTTGAGGTTTTAATAACGCAGAAGTTAATCCTAATAACAGACCAGCAGCTGCTAAAGTTGCAATCGGTAACATTAAGCTTCTGCCAAGTGCAGAAAAGAAATCCATCACTTTATTTTGCTTACCCATATCCATTCCTCTTTTCTAAATTTATTTTAATACTATAATTTATCATCTATGATTCACTACAAAAATTCTTAATACATATGGAAAGGTAATATTAACTTATATACAAATTTACTATTAAAATATCTTATATAAAATTTATATCATGAGATTATGATAGCATAGATTTCAAATTAATATATGATAATATTTCAATATACTAAATATAAGTGGTTATTATAGTTTTAATAAATCTGTATATATTGTTAAATTACCTTTCTTAAAGTACTGTTAGTATAAATATTGAATAATATTACTTTTAGATATTATTTAAGTTCTGGCCAGTAGCCTTTATTTGCTTCAATTAACGCATCTAATACTTTTCTTGCCTTTTTAGCATCGTTTATTAATCTATTTAAAGTAAATGCCTGAAGTGCTTTAGTATAAGATTCTTCATAATAAGCATCTATTAATAACTTTTCACATGATACTTGATTCACTAATAATCCTAAATAGAATTGAGGTATATTTCCAACGCCCATAGGTCTTGGTCCATTTATTCCAAGCTCAGCAACTACTTCTACCATAGCATCATCTTGCATATTATTTATTGCTCCATTATTTTCTGTAATTATTATATATCTTCTATTTTGGTTATAAGCAATTGATTGTGCTACTTCAATCATCATTTCAGCATGAGCATCACTTTCAATTTTAACCTTTCCTTCTGTTGTTCCAGCTGCGATTACTTCTCTACATTCATTGAATACACGTTTTTCTCTATTAGCCATAACTTCATCAGCTCTTGTGAAGTTTGGATCAAGGTGAGAAACCTTGTAATCTGGATATAAATAATATTGATCATAGGTATTTGGTAAATAATCTGGGAAGTCCTCCATTATTGTTTGAACCATTCCATAAGTGTCTAACCAAGATTTATCTCTTTGCTCGGCATCTTGTGGTAAGAATCCTCTTTCTTTTATTAATTCTTTTAGTTTAGGAAGTAAATCTTCACCTGTAGCTTTATCATATATATGAGTAAACCATCCATAGTGGTTTAATCCAAAATAAACAGGATCTAATGATTCCCAGTCACAACCTAATAGACGACTGCAAGAGCGAACAACATTTTCTGGCTGGTCACATATATTTAAAATTCTCTTATCATCTGGAAACTCTCTTCTTAATGCTTCTGCAACAATTGCTGCTGGGTTAGAGTAATTAAGTACCCATGCATTTGGAGCATATTTTCTTATGTCATAAATTGCTTTTATCATTTCTCTTGTTGATCTTAATCCATAAGCCATTCCACCTGCTCCACAAGTTTCTTGTCCTATAAGTCCCATACTTAATGGAATATGTTCATCTTGTGCTCTCATTGGAAGTCCACCAACACGCATTTGCATGAATACAAAATCCATATCAGTATAAGCCTCTGCAACATCTGTAGTATAATTGAATTCAACTTCAGGATATTTTTCCTTCATTAATATTTTTCCAAACTCTCCAATTGGTTCTTGTCTTTCAGCATCTATATCAAATAAAACTAATTTATTAAGTGGAAATTCTTCTTTTAATCTGCAAAATGATTTTAAGAAACCTGGTGTAAAAGTACTTCCTCCTCCAACAATAACAACATTATATCTTTTCATAATAATCACTCCTACTAACTTCAATTTAATGAAATTCTAATTTATTTTAAAGTAAATATAGATTCTTAATTTCTATTAATTAACGGCCGTTTATTTTCTATACTCACATTTTATATTCTGATATCGTTTTAATCAATGCTTCTTAGCACTATAGTCATGGATAATACCGTATGTCATTTGTAACTCTCAATGTCATTTGTAACTGTAAAATTAAGTAATACTTTATGATTAGTTCCATATAAATAACTCTCACATTAATTCTTAATTATTAATGTGAGAGTTATTAATTCTTTATTTGATTCACTTTTATTAATTGTCTTAAAATCTACTATTCATTTAACTTATATAGATTTCTTCCCACTTATAAAACTAACAAATGGGTTTAGATGATGCAAAGAAATAGAGCTCACAGTTTCTGCCAAGCAAGCATAATTGTGAGCTCTATTTCGATTGTCTACCACTAAACTCTAATGGTTATTTATTTTCAGCTTCGAATTTCTTCATAAAGTCAACTAAATATTGAACACCTTCTATTGGCATAGCATTGTAGATACTTGCTCTCATACCACCAACAGTTCTATGTCCTTTGATGTTTTCAATTCCAGCTGCTTTAGCTTCTTTTACAAATTTAGCATCTAATTCTTCATTACCTGTTACAAATGGTACATTCATTAAAGAACGATCTTCTTTTACAACTGTACCTTTGAATAATTCACTTGAATCAAGATAATCATAAAGAATCTTAGCTTTTTCTTCATTTCTCTTCTTCATAGCTTCTAAGCCACCAAGTTTCTTAAGGTGTTTAAATACCTTTCCACAAATGTATATACCATAAGCTGGTGGTGTGTTATATAAAGATTTATTATCTGCATGGATTTTATATTGAAGCATTGTTGGAGTACCTTCAAGTACATCTTCTGTAATTAAATCTTCACGAATTATTACAACTACTGTACCAGCTGGTCCAATATTTTTTTGAACTCCAGCAAAGATTAATCCATACTTAGTTACATCTATTGGTTCAGATAATATATCAGATGACATATCTGCAACTAAAATCTTACCTTTAGTATCAGGAAGATTATGATATGTAGTTCCATAAATTGTATTGTTGTGACAAATGTATACATAATCTGCATCATCGCTAACTTCTATCTTTGTTAAGTCTGGAATATATGAAAAAGTCTTATCTGCTGAAGATGCTAATTCATTTACTTTACCATATTTTTTTGCTTCTGCTGCTGCTTTTTTTGCCCATTGCCCTGTTATAATGAAATCTGCAACTCTATTCTTCATTAAGTTCATTGGAATCATTGCAAATTGTGTTGATCCTCCACCTTGAAGAAATAATACTTTGTAGTTATCAGGAATGTTCATTAAATCCCTTAAATCTTGTTCAGCGTCTTGAATGATTTCTTCGAAAGCCTTAGAACGATGGCTCATTTCCATTACTGACATTCCAGTTCCTTTGTAATCTAACATTTCTGCTGCTGCTTCTTTTAGAACCTCTTCTGGTAAAACAGCTGGTCCTGCTGCAAAATTATACACTCTTGACATAAAAAAATGCCCCCCAATTTTAAATATTTTATAATATTATAACACATTTTATATATTTAGGAATAATTTATTAATAAATTTATTTCTGAAAATTATTAATCTCATTGATATATTATTATGAATTTAATAAATATCTAATTATGATGTTAATTTGTAATTGAATTATTTATAGTGAATATTTATTCCATTTTATATTACATAAATGCAATCTTTATAAATAAATATAAAATTAATAAGTAAATATATATTCCTAAGAATATATATTTACTTATTCGCTTATTCTTATATTTACTAAACATTTACAACCTTTTTTAATAATCCTTTATTAAATATTTTTTATTAAATATACTAGAAATGAAATTCCCAGTTATATTTTTAATTTACTTTAGAAATGTATGAATAATCAGTTGATTTAAACACCCTTTATCAAGAAAATCCTAGTAGTTCCTTTAAATGGAATATCGTTTAGTTCGAAAACCACACTATATCCCATTTTTTCATAAAACCTTCTTGCTTGATAGTCCTGTGTAGTTAAAAAAATTTTTTTGCACCCATGCCTTTTAACTTCATTTTCTAATTCTAAAATTAATTTTCTTCCTACTCCAAGTTCTTGATATTTTTTTTCTACAGCTAATAAATCTACAAAGCAGGTCTCAAATACTTTTTGTGCCGTGATTCCTCCAATGTAATTATCTTCTTCAAAAGCTGCTAATGAAATACTACTTTCATTTCTTGTTTTAAGATGTGTTCTTTCTGCTAAATGCCCTAAAAGAATTCTATTGAGATTCTTACTATTTTCTTCTTCATTAAATTCAATTATTTTCATATGCAACTTTCCTCCTATTTTTATTCAGCAATTATTTATATTCTGAGTATTAAAACTGACATTCAATTGGTTTAATAACATTTTCGAATTATTCTATATTTCCTTTTCTCCTGGCTTACATATAAAATATTTTCAATCTTTTAATAACTGCAAAAAAGCTATTCCCTTTAGTTTTTAGTCACTATAGTTAAAATCATCAATTTTAACAGGATATTTCTTTTTAACACTATCAATAGACATTTTTAACTTTTCTTGCAGTTTATTTGAATAGTCCTTCATTTTATCCTTATAATTCTTATCCCCAGAAAGGATGCTAGATGATATGTCTCCAAAATCCGGTATTAATTGAGGTAAATTTGTATAAACTAATTCTAAATATTCATTTTTTTCTATCGGATTTATAACTTCAATGCTCTGTTCCATAGATAACTGATAGTAACACTTCATTACCTCATCTTCTATATCCTCTTCTCCCAAGTCATTCCTAATTGAAACAAAACCACCTTTTTTGACAAGTTCCTTTTGATATTCATAGGAATATAAGTATTCCAAATACTCTGCTGCTATATCTGGATGTTTACTGCTAGATGATATTCCCATCCATCCCTTAGTAAAAGGACGAATCATTTTAGAGCTCTGAGATTTATTTTTATCCGGAATTTTCATCACTCCAAAATCTAAATCTGGATTATCCTCTTCCCAAACTGGAATACACCATGATCCTTGAACTATAAATGCAGCCTTATTTTCCGCAAAAATATTCCTTGCCTCTGGTGCAGAAAGAGAAGCTGAATCTGGATGAAAACAGCCATTTTGATATAATTCATTGTAAAAATCTAATGCTTCCATTACTTGAGGAGAATCAAATTGATTTTCTCCATTGTTTAAAAAAATTTGACCAGCAGGTCCTAATCTAGCTCCTGCTACTTCTGCAAAGCTTCTTAATTCTAAATCTATTCTATTTTTTTGAGCTCCACTTGTAACTATTCCAAAATATTTTCCATTTCCTTTTTCACTCACTAGCTTGGTAATATTAAGAAATTCTTCCCAGGTTGTTGGAAGTTGATTAAGAGAAATTCCTGCTTCTTTCAGTACCTTTTTATTATAAAAAATTAAAGTACTTGGAATTTCTTCTGCTTCTGGCAAAAGATATATACTCTCTTCTTTTGTTGTAATATTTTGCTTAAATACATTATCTTTTAAAGATGAAAAGAAATTAGAATCTAAATACCTATTTAAGGGAATGAACCATCCTTCATTAATAGCAGTAGAAAAAAATACAGTACTAGGAAGTGGAAATAAGTCTGGTGCATTTCCTGATCTAATTCCAGATAACATTGTTTCATTAAACTGAGCTTGAGTTAATGTAGTGTAATTTATAGTAACATTAGGATGGTCTTTCATAAAACGATCATTGAGTTTCTCTCTAGATTTTTTTGTACTATCACTCCAGTCTACAATATTTAATGTTACTTTTTCTTCTTTATCTGTCTTAATAATCTCATTACTATTATCTAAATTTTTTCCTTCATTCCCATATTCAACAATATCTACTCCAATTCCACATCCGGTCAATGTAAATAATAGAATAAATACAACTCCACATAATTTTTTCATCATACCCTACTCCTTTATGGCTCCTGATATTCCTTGTATAAAGTAGTCTTGGAAAATAATAAATAAAATAATTATTGGTATTATAGTTATGCAAGCTCCAGCAGATATACTTCCCCAATCTACAATGTTCTCTCCTTGAAATGAATATAATCCTACTGATAATGTCCTAATACTTGGATTGTTAATTGATAGAATTAACGGGTATAAAAAGGAGTTCCATGTCCATATTGACTGTGTTATAACTACTGTTCCAATAATAGGTTTTGAAAGCGGAAACATTATTCTCAAAAAAATATTGTAAGAATTTGCACCATCAATCACAGCTGCTTCCTCAATTTCATTAGGAATAGACCGAAAAAAGCTAACAAAAAGGAGTATAAATATGACATGCCCTCCACCTATCTCTGCTAAAATTAACCCTATTATTGAATTTTCAAAGTTTAACATTCTTAATATCTGGTACACAGGTATTGAAAAAAATATCATAGGCATTCCCATTGAAAGTACCAAAATAGAATATATGAATTTCTTTCCACAAAACTCAAACCTCCCCATAATATAACCAGCTAAAGAAGTGATACAGAGTATAATTATCACAGAAGAAATTGTTATGATAATCGTATTCAAAAAATATTGAGAAAAATTAGCTTCCTGCCATGCATTAGTAAAATTACTAAAGGTAATATTGCTAATGTTAAGTAAATCACTAAAAGATAATGTATTCTGGCTATTAAAAGCTATTAATAACATGATTAAAAATGGTAAAAACCATATAAACATTAATAAGATTAAGGTAATTTTCTTAATCATCACTCTCTCACTTCCTTTTAATATTCTTCAGAAGAATCTTAGATGTATATGCAATTATTAATATAAAAATTAAACACAGTACTGAAGCTGCACTCGCATAGCTTAGTCTTGGTGCACCGAAACTACTTGAAAATGCTGTCCTGTAAATATAGGTCGATAACATATCAGTTGAGAAATATGGACCACCAGAGGTTAGAGTCTGAATTATATCAAAAACCTTTAGTGAATTTAAGAAAGTAATCATTGTAACAAATAATGCAACTGGCTTAATTATTGGAAAAATGATATGGATAAACATTGCTCTTCCTGTTGCTCCATCTAAATTAGCTGCATCAATTATTGATGTAGAAACTAATTTAAAACTCGCCATCCAATAAATAAAAAGCGTTCCTGTCTCCTTCCATATAGATACAAGAATAATCATTATAAAAGTCCATACAGGGTCCGCTAACCAATTAATTTCTCCCATTCCTATCTTTTTAAAGAACATATTCAAAACCCCATTATAACTAAAAATCGCCTTCATTATAATTCCAATTGTTGCAGAAGTGGCAACTATAGGCATTATAAAAACTAATCGGATTATTTTTTTAAATTTAAACGAGTTAAATTCAACAAAATATGCTATAGAAAACGAAATAAAGACTTGAAAAAGTGTTCCAAAAATCGCAAATAAAATACTGTTTTTAAATGCATTCCAAAAAAGTCCATCAAATATTATTTCTTTATAATTTTCTAAGCCAATAAAATTAGCCCATTTAGTAATTCCATTCCAATTTAGAAAAGAATAAATTACATTTAAAATAATGGGATATAATTGAAATACTACATAAACAATTAATAACGGTAATAAAAATATAGGAATTATAGACCTTTTATTTTTCTTTAACATTACTTACCTCACAGTACATGGCATCAAATAAACTTTTGATGCCATACTTCTTTCTATAAACTCTATAAAATGAAACCTGTGTAATTTTTTGCCACCTCAATTACTCTATAGACATCTAAATTATTTTGTATATATGGTTCATTTCTTCTAATGAAATCTAATAAGTCTCTCCACTGTCTTTGTCCTAGCTCATTATTTCCTTCACAAAGTAGTTGTAAAGCTTTTGAAAGTTTACAAACATACTCTCTATGAAAACCTAACTGTCTCCATTGTTCTTTCTGGAGTCCACTTACAGCTTCAGTGTTTTTTTCTATTTCTGATAGAAATTCATTAGCTAAATTATTAGATATTTTATATTTAATTGAGAGTTCTGTATTAAGTCTATCTCCAATTGCATTGAAATAATCACATGATGAATATTCTGATAGCTTCTCCAAATAGTCACATACTTGAATCCATTCTTCCCCATACATAGCTTCAAAATACTCTTCTTTTAAATCCTCATAAGATAATTTGTTATTCCAAAGCATTTTCCCCATTACATAATTCGGGAAATTATGTGGAAATCCAGCTCTTAATTCTTGACAACTGATATAGCCATTTAGATCTAACTTATCTAGAAATTGAATATCTCTATAAATTATTTTACTAATTTTCATATAACCTAAATCACCATAATGAGCACGTCCTAGCGGATAATCATAAACAAAGCTGTCTCCAGAAAACGTTTTTTTCCAACTGAATAAATATGATAGATTTTCTTCTAAAGAATTGGGAAGAACTATTTTATTTCTTTGATATTCTTTTGGTTCTGGAACCCCTTTTTCATAATCTACATCTGCATAACTTTTTTCAAAAGTTCTTGTAATTGGTGCAAACATCATTGTAAATCTATCAGGATTATTTATTTTTTCTTTACATGGTGCAAATAATAATTCATGATATAATAGAAAACATATTTTTGTCTCAAGTCCTTCTTTATTTAACGCATTATCTAATTCATTTAAGATACGCACATATTGATCAGAAGGTATCTCTTTCTGACATTTTTCACACTCACAAATATTATTTCGTGCATCAGATAACCATACATGAAGATAGTCAACATCTTTTCTCTCTTTTGCATAATCGACAATTAACTGTACCATCTTACTAGAAACCTCAGGATTAGAAAAATCCAAACTAGTCAATATAGGGGCAGTTCCGAACAATTCCCTCTTTCCATTTAGTTCTGCTACCAATGGTTTCTTCTCTTCAGGTAGTGTTAAACCAGATTCCCATCCATATTTTGACGAATAACCTAATACTTCACCTGTCCATCCATGTCCAACTCTATGATGTACAATACCTCTCTTAGAAATCTCTTCATCAATTAAATCACTCATTTTTTGTGATATATCTGTATTAAATTCATCATTTTCTAAGTACGGATTAAATTCATGTTCATACCATCTTTTAAAGAATGAATATGGATTTTCAAATTGAATGAAGAAGCTATTCAAACCAATCTTAGGTAACCAATCAACAAAATTTTTAACATTTTCAAAAGAATCAGCGCCCTCAATACAAATACCTCTATGTTTAAAACTAGCCTGTTCTGAAATAGTAATTTTTTTGCTAATAAAATCCTCAATGTCTCTTTTTACTGTGTACTCGTTTTCTCTTCCTGGACGTAAATATCTTACACCAAATTCTGAAAAGAAACGATAAATACCAATAAGCAGACCAGATCGTGTATTTGATTGAATTTTTCCTTTACCTTCTAATAATTTTATTTCAATTAAGTCATTCTTGTTGATGTCTAAATCAGGAATAATCTGTAAAATAATATCAGCTTCACTTTCCTTTTCAGTTTCTTTAATATTTATAGAAAATATTTTTTCAAAATAATACTTCATTTCTCCTTTACAAAATTCAGCAAAACTTTTTTCTAAATCAAAGCTTATTTTTAAATTCATAATATTCACCTCTTAATTATTTTTCTTTTCAATAGCTAAATTCCTTTTATCTGCAGATTTAAAGAATGGATAATAAATAAGGAATGAAACTGCTACTAAAACCACCTGCAGTGCTGCACCCTGCCAGCTTCCTCCTGTAGCAAGGAATCCTCCAATAATAGGTGGTGTTGTCCAAGGTAATGTTACACCAGTCGTAAGGGGGACAAGTCCACTTACCATTGCAAAATACGTAATAATTGCATTTACTACAGGTGTTAAAACAAACGGTATTATCATAATTGGATTAAGTACTGTTGGGAAACTAAATAAAATTGCTGTATTTATATTAAATAAAGCTGGAATGCCTGAAATCTTTCCAAGTGTACGATACTCATTGCTCTTACTAAAAAATATTAGACATAGTGCTAATCCAATAGTTGCACCGCCTCCACCAATATATACAAATAAATCCATAAAAGGAGCTGTAATTATATGAGGCAAAACTTCTCCAGCAGCTTGAGCCAATCTGTTTTCATCTGTATATTGAAGCCATATTGGATTCATAACAGATCCAACAACTTGTCCACCATTAACACCACAGAACCAGAAAATAGAATTTAGAAGAACTGCTATAAATGTGCCTGGCAATGTACCTCCAATAAGGCCTAAAGGTTTGCCAATAACAAATGCAAGAACATTATTTAAACTACCTAACTCCAATACATCTAACACTTTTAGAACTATTGAAAAGAATAAAATTATTACAGTTCCAGGAATTAGCGCCGAAAACGATTTACTTACTACCTCAGGAACACTTTCTGGCATTTTAATTGTAATATTTTTTTGAATAAACCATCGATAAATTTCAGCAGAAATAATAGCTACAACGATTGCAGCAAATAGGCCCTTTCCCCCTAACATTCCATATGGAATTCCAGCAGCGTTATTAGCATCGGTTATTGTTGGTGTAACTAATAGAAAACTACTTAAAGCCAACACGCCTGCAGAAGGTCCATCTGTATTATAGGATTCAGCTAAACGATAAGCAATTCCAAAACTTGTTACTAGTGCAATAAGACCAAATGTATTGTTAACCATTGTATTTAATAAAACATCTAATTGCCAATGTGTCTTTAACCAATTTGTCCACGAATCAATTGGAAAACTAGCAATTAAAACAAATATAGATCCAATTAATACCAATGGCATTGCCATCATAATTCCTTCACGTAATGCTTTTAAATGTCGTTGATTTCCAAGCTTTTCTCCTAATGGTGCCAGTCTTTTTTCTAAGAATTCAAAAAAAACTTTCATTTCTCTATCTCCTTTTTATTTATAATTTATAAATAAATATTATCACGTAATCGTTTAATTGTAAATATTAAATTTATAATTTATTAATATTAAAAGCTTTAAATCAATCAAAAAATAGAGTAAAATAGTCTATGTATTATAAACGGAGGTATTTATAATGTATAATAAAAAAAATTTAGATGCTTTTAACTTAAATATGAGCACGGTACTAGAGTTTATTTATAGGAATCCACAGACTTCTCGTATTGAGATAGCACACTCGACTGGTATTACACCTGCGACTATTACTAGTATTGTAGGTGAATTATTAGACAAAAACCTTATAATTGAAACTGGTGCAGAAGTACAAGGAGCACTGGGCTCTGGTAGAAAAAGAAAAGTTCTAATACTAAACCCTTCAGCTGGATTCTTTTTGGGCATTGAATTTAATATGAAAGGCCTTTTTCTTTCAGTTACAGATGCCTGCGGAAATGTAGTCTATAATCTAAAAAAAGAATTAAACGATTTTAATGTAACGCATATAAATCAATTAATTATAGATATGATTAATACTGCCTGTGAAACATTAGATACTTCTAAGCTAATAGGAGCTGGCATTGCAATTCCAGGGCACTTTGATTCAATAAATAAATCCATTATATCTAACAATAAAATGTGGAAAGATTTTTCTTTATCAAAAATAAATAAAAACTTTAATTTTCCAATTATTGCAGAAAACAATATTGAATGTATGGCTTTAGGTGAATATCTTTTTAATCCATTAAAAACACCAGAAAAATTTTTATTTTTGCATGTTGGTCATGGCCTATTTTGTTCTTTCTTTAATTCGAATCATATTGGATTCAAATCTAACTTTTATTTAGGTGAAATAGGTCATACAGTAGTAGATATTAATGGGCCTAAATGCGAATGTGGAAAAAATGGTTGTTTACAAACATACATATCTGAATCATGGTTAATAAAAAATGCTAAATATCTTTTTGAAAATTCAACTAATACAGTTCTTCACTCACTAGTTGAAACATCTGATGAAATAAATATTAAAACCATTATAGATGCATATAAGCTTAATGATCCCTATTTCAAAGAACGTATTGTATTAGGAATTAAACTTCTTGGTACATCAATAGCAAATACTCTAATCATGCAAGATGCAGATAAAATATACTTAAATAGTGAGTTATTCACAAATGATGAATTTAGAACATTTATTTTAGAAATTATAGAAAATCAATTAATGTTTATTCCCACTAAAAGAAATGTGGATATTGAAATTGAAAACTTCAATTATAATAGAGGGGCTACTGGTGCATGTGCATTAGCTTGCCTATCATTTGTTATAAAAAACACTGGCTATTTGCAGGAATAAATGTGTTCAAAATATTGACCTAGGTTCACTTTATAAGTAAATATAGAATTAATAAGTAAATATATATTCCTAAGAATATATATTTACTTATTCGCTTATTCTTATATTTACTAAACCTTTACAGCCTTTTTTAAGTAATCCTTTAAATAATTTTTACCTTCATCAGGTACCATCATCGCAGTTAACAGCACCCCTCTCTTCTCAAGCTGTAGGAAATTTCCAAGCTCATCATTAGTTATACTAACTGATCTTTTTATTTGAATAGTATCCTTTCGTGACGCCATATTTCCAACATTCACTTCTTTTATATCCAATCCTAAATCCATTAAATCCAATATATCTTTGGGATTCTTAACAATTATCATTACTCTTTGTCCTAAATATTTCTCATTTAAAATATTTTTTACTGCTGTTTCTTTACCCAATATAGACGTTCTTATATTGGCTGGAGCCACCATTCTTAGAAATGTTTTTTGAAGCTCATCATTAGCTACTTCATCATTTATTACCATTACTCTTGATATTTGCAATGAATTACTCCAAAATGCTACAACTTGACCATGTAGTAATCTATCATCTATTCTTATATGAACTATACCCTTCATAATTTTCATCTCCTTTATACGGCTATATTTGAATACATAAAATTATATAAGTTCTAAAGAAATTAAATAATAATTTCCTGTTTAAAATAATACTTTAAAATTATAATATATTTTTTTTCGATTTAAAGCAAAAGGAAATTAGCATGAAATTTATTTGATTTATGCTAATCTCCTTTCTTTAGTTTATTTTATAATGAATCTTTAAGATATACTTTAGGAGCTCCAGGTGTCATTATTGCTGTCACTTCTACTCCTCTTTCTATAAGTTCTTTAAATGCTTCTTTTTCTTCCTTAGTAACACTAATTGTAGTTTTTATAACTTCTGTATTTGATTTTGCTGACATATTTCCTACATTTATTTCTTTTATATCTAACCCATTATTAAGTAAATATAATATATCTAATGGCGATTTAACAACAATAAATACTTTCTGTCCTTTATACTTGCCAGATGATATATTTTTTACTGCTGTTTCTCTAGTAATAATAGATGTACTTACATTAGGTGGCGCTGCCATCCTAAGTAATGATTTTTGCATATCATTATTTGCTACTTCATCATTTATAACCATTATGCGTGTAGCCCCTAATTCATTTGTCCACATTGTAGCTACTTGACCATGGATAAGACGGTCATCTATTCTTATATGTGTAATTCCTTCCATAACTAATCAACTCCTATTTTAATATTTTTAATACATATGCAAGTACTGCAATTACCATAACTAATAGTATTAAATAAACTGGTTTTACTTTTTTACCTAAAAGATAGTAAACTAAAAACACAAGCGCTGCTGGGATTATTCCTGGCATAATTTGATTTAAAATATCTTGTCCTTTCATTGTTACATCACCTTGGGCAAATTCGAAAGCTATATTTGCTTTAATAACTGATGGAATTAAGGCCCCTACAACCATTAAACCTAGTATTGCAACACATTCTGAAATTGTTTTTAACTTTTTACCTAAAGAATTTACTAAACTTGTACCTGACTTATATCCCATTTCAAAAAGAGGAAAACTTAACATTTTTAATGTAATTCCAACTGCAAGCCATAGAACTATTCCAATAGCACTGCCTTGAAGAGCCATATTGGCAGCAATTGCTCCAAATATTGTCCAAGGTATAACAACAAACATACTATCACCAAGCCCAGCAAGTGGTCCCATAAGTCCTGTCTTTAGAGATGCTATTGCTTCAGCTGCATTATTTTTTTCTTTTTCTTCAATACCTATGTTTACTCCTAATACATATGGAGCTATCCATGGATTTGTATTGAAGAACTGTAAATGATTTTTTACTGCTGTTTGTAGACCATCTGGATCACCTTTATGAATGAATTTTAGGAAAGGCATAATAGCATAACAATAAGCAAGTGCCTGCATTTTTTCATAGTTTGATGATACACTACTTGTAAATATCCATCTCCATAAAACTTTATAACGTGTTTTTTTATCTAAAACTGTTTCTTGTTGTTTTACTTCATTATTCATCTTCATCCATACCTCCTACAGTTTGAGTTTGAGCTTCTAATTGAGTGCTCTTTTTATAGTTAAGTAATGCTATTGCTGCTCCTAATAGAGCTACTCCTAATATTGGTATATTTAAATAGACAGCAAGAACAAAACCTATAATAAGATAACTAATATAACTTTTTACTGGTAGATAACGTAATAGTAATCCAATACCTACAGCTGGAAGTAATCCTCCCGCTACTGATAATCCACCTATTAGCCATTCTGGAGTATAATTTAAAATAGTGTTTACAAGATCTGGTCCAAATACTACAGCTAAGAATACTGGTATTCCTGTAGTTAACATTGTTACAGCCACGCCTACCATCTGCATTAACTGAATTTTATTATATTCTCTTGACTCTGCATATTTTTCTGCTTTGTGTTGCAAGAATATACCAAATGTATTTCTTAATACATCTAATTGAACCATGAATAATGCTACTGGAATGCCTATAGTAATTCCAACTTCTGGCTTTTGACCAGTAGATATAGTTATAAATGTACCAACAATAGTTGCTGTTTGATAGTCAGGAACTGATGCTCCACCAAAATTACTAATACCAAGTGACATTAATTGTAATGTTCCACCAACATATAATCCAGTTTTAACATCACCTAATATCAATCCAACCACAAAACCACACATTACAGGTTGATATGTTCCAAACATTGTACTGTTTTTTTCATAGTTAATAAATAGGCCGTATAAAATAACCAGTGCCATTTGCCAAAATTGTAATTCCATTAATTTCTTCCTCCTTTTTATTCATCATCTTCATTCATATTATTTAAATTAAATTTTTCACTAAATATAACTGGCTTATTAGCTTCTATAATTGAAGGCAATGCTTCTTTTAGTGTCATATCCTTTTGTTTAAGTACGGCTTCCAATATTCCAGGCATATTCACACCTGCAATTATTTCATATGAATTCGTAAACTTTTCAATTTTAGATGAGAATACATTAAATGGACTCCCATAAAATAAATCTGTGAAAATAAGCACCTCATCTGCTCCAATTTCTTCAATTACATTATCTGCCTTTTTTTCAAATTCTGATATGCCTTTGTCATCTAAGCATATAGAATATACTTCCTTATCTTCACCAACAAAAAGGCTAAGCGTGTCATTTATACTTTGTGCTAAATTTCCATGTGTAGCAATAATAATCTTATACATTTCTATTCTCCTCTCACTATGTCCTTAAACATAGGAAGCTTAACTGCTTCATTGTTTAGTTTATAAAATACTGGAATGGAATCAATATCAGCATCAATCGTATAGTAATTGCCTCCGCTGTATTGTTTACCTGTATTTGCATCTATCCAATTTTCTCCTGTTGGAAGGTAAACTTCTCTTTCTCTTTCTTTGTAATTTATAATTGGAGCAACTAGAATATCTGGTCCAAACATAAATGTATTTTCTATATTCCAAGCTGTTTTATCATTAGGGAAATCATAGAATAATGGTCTCATTATTGGAGTTCCCTTTTCATGTGCTTCTTTCATTAACTCCTTAATATAAGGTTTTAAAGCTTCACGAATTCTAATATATTTTGTAAATATTTTTTCATTTTCTTCTCCATAAGACCAAATTTCATTTGGAGCTCCACTTGAACATTGTCCTCCACTGTCTGTACCTAAAGGCTCTGAGTGTGGTTGCCTATCACCATGCATTCTTAGCACTGGAGTAAATGTTCCATATTGGAACCAACGTATCATTAATTCTCTAAATTCTTCATCATCAGGATTTCCACCATGGAAACCTCCTATATCAGTAGTCCACCAAGGTATTCCCGCTATTCCCATATTTAATCCGCTATTTACTTGATTTCTAAATGCTTTAAAGCTTGAATCAATATCACCAGACCATGCAAGTGCACCATATCTTTGGCTTCCAGCCCATGCACATCTTACTAAGCTGACTATATTTTCTTCACCCTCTTCTTTTAATCCATCATAGACCATCTTTGTATATTCTAATGGATATAAGTTAGCAACTTGAAGACTTGGTCCATTATAATATCTATAATTATCAAAATCATATACCATGTATCCTGGTTCAGCTACATCTAACCAAAATAGCTTGAATCCCTTACTTACATAGCTTTCTTTAAGCTTACTCCAAACGTATTTTTGCGCATTTGGATTTGTTGTATCAATAAATACTGTATTTCCAAGCTGTTGCATTGTCATTTTTACGCCTCTATCAACATGGATCAAATATCCATTTTCTAAGAATTCTTGATATGTCTTAGCGTTTGTTGAAACTGTTGGCCATACAGAAATCATTGCTTTTATTCCCATTTCATCAAGTTCTTTAATCATTTTAGCTGGATCTGGCCAATATCTTTCATCAAAATCAAAATGTCCTTGCTCTGTCCAATGGAAAAAGTCAATTACTATAACAGATGGTGTTATGCCCTTTTCCTTATATCTCCTAGCAACTTCCATAACTTCATCTTGTGTTTGATATCTCATCTTACTTTGCCATAATCCTAATGCATAATCTGGCATCATAGGTACTTTACCTGCTACCTCTGCATATTTTTCTTCGATCTCAGCTGGTGTATCCCCTGCTGTAATCCAATAATCTAAAACCTTTGTTGAATATAACTGCCACTCTGTGATATTTTTAGCAAAGTTGACCTTTCCAACACCTGGATTATTCCATAAGAAACCATATCCTTTACTTGAAATATAAAATGGAACAGATGACTGTGAGTTTCTTTGTGCTAATTCTATGGAACAATTCTTTAGATTTAAAAATGTTTGTTGATATTGTCCCATACCGAATATTTTTTCCTCTGGATCAGATTCAAATCTAACTGTAAGATTATAATCGCCTCCAAGTATTGGCTTAAATTCACGTGGATTTAATTTTAAAGTTGATGAAAATGCTTTTATAGTTTTTACATTAACATCTTCATTTCCAGTATCATTTAAAACCGCTCTTTGACGTATATATTCTTCAAGAATAACTTCATCCTTTTGATTTCTAAATATTATTGTTCCTCTTGATGTAAATGTTGCTGATATATTACCATTTTTTATTGAAGCCTCATTATTTTTTATTTCAATTTTTAAGTTATCGTTTTCTTTTTCTTGTCTATCAAGTAATGCCCATTTATTATCAGGCATTTCTGGTAATAATGTTGCTCTAACTCTAAGACTATTATCTCCCCATGGCTCTATCCATACGGTTTCATTATCAAACTTTCTAATCAGTCTATCTCTTTCTTTTAAAAACATAAACTCATTCCTTTCTTAATTTATTTCTATAATAATTTCTGCATATGTTTCTTTGATACTTTTATATAAAGCAAGAAGCGTGCCACATTTGTGTAACGCTTCTTTAAATAATTCAGATTTTATATTCTATTTTTTATAATGCCCACTATTACTGCTGTTTCATAAGATGGAACTTTTATTGAATATTCTTTTAACTCATTGTCTAATATATTCTGTACTAACTCTAAATCCTTTGTGTCACAATTTATATGTATTTCATCATCATCATCAAGCTTTGTGTCCCTGTTTAATACTACCCTTTCTATCATTATTGCCGTATGAATAAATAATGTTAACCTTAAGTCACTATTTAATTTAACTTCTAATTCGATTTCCAGTATATTGATTATTCTTTCTACATCATTTATTACTCTTTCTGGATTTAGTATAATCATTCTACTTATAATATTCTGAAGGGATAGTAGCTTTATTAAGTCCTTAATTAAAACATCTGCACTTCTGCTTTTTACAATCTTACTAAATACTTTTCTAAGTCTTTCTTCACCATCTTTTCTAAAACAGTCGCTTAATAAAATCACATCAAATCCTTTTATCTTTAAGTCTAGTGTACTTATTATTAATTCAACTTCATAATCATCAAATACCACATCACTTAATCCATTATTTTTTAACTTAAAGTAATCGTAGGCCAATACTTCTATATTTTCATCATCTATACAACTCTTTATTATGTCTTTTATTTTAGTTGCTACTCCAATACCAGTAGCACAACATGTAATAATAGCTTTTTTCTTCTCTTTGCTCTCAAAATACTTATAGCTTATTTTTGTATCTCTTACTGCTGTATCTATTATCTCTTTTATACTCTTTTCTTTAATTATCATATCTCCAACACTTAAAGCAAGCTGAGTAGTTATATTATTGATAACAGCAACTTCACCTTCCATAATATCTTTTATACTTGGATATATTTCAAACAGAGAACCCATATCCACTAAAAATATAGTTCCTTTACTCTTTGAAAAATTCTTAATGTAATTCTTTATTATTCCTGTTACTTCCTCAGGATTCATATCTATTGGCATATCAAATGGTTCAAATATAAAGTCTCCAAGAAGTTTATTCACTACGCTTGCTATGCTGCTTGCAGTTGAATCACCATGGGCAACTATTATACCATTTGTATCATTTATATCATTACTTTTTGTAAGCATATAAATAAATAGTGTAATATACAACTCACCATTTATCCCAAGATTAAATTCTTTATTTTCTTCTATATATTTCAGTATTTTTACTGCAATATAGTTATATTTAAAATTCTTATTCTTCAGTATATTAATTATGTCTTTCTGCATATTAATTATTTCTGGATTATTAAGTTCTTTAGCATTTTCAAATAATAATAATGCCGATGTAATTATTCTAGAACTATTATTGTAATATTTTATTCCATAGTTACTTTCTAATTTACTTATTGCTTTTTCTACTACATTTAAAGATAATTTGAAATTGATACTATCACTCTCATGAACATCATTAGATATTATCGCTTCATTAATTGTATTCAGCTTGGTCACTAATATTTTTCTATATTCATCAAATTTTATTAAGTTCTCATTATACTTTTCTGTAATTTCATAAATTTCTTCTATCATATTTATATATTGTTCAATTATTATAGTAGTCTCTTTTTTACATACTATATCAAATATTTTTTCTCCATACTTTATATGAAAATTTGTATCAAAATACACCTTTTTTATCTTATCAGTATTAATAAATGACTCTGGTAAATTATCTAGCTTAATAACTATTTCACCTGAAACACTATTTCTAAAGCTACTTGCGCAGCTATATTTAATAGCATTTTTAAGAGCACCTACATTACCAACCTTATTCATGAATAATAAATTATTCATAACTTCACTATCCACAAAAATATCATTCTTTAATATATCACTTTCATCTTTGTAGAATCTATATATAAGCTCTACCCTTTCATCAATTGGCCTTTCATCAATGTTAGGTAAGTTAGTTATGATAGGTATTCTTCTTATGAATGTATCTATTAAAAATTCATCTAGTTTTTCTGTAGTTGCGCATATTAACCTTACATTTACTTTTCTTGGATTACCACTTTCCCCTATTCTCTCAAAAACTCCTTTATCCAATAATAAAAATAGTTTTTCTTGACCTTCTGGTGATAGCCTATGCACTTCATCAAGAAATAAATAACCGTTTTCAGATTCGTCAATTACACCAGTTGATTCTTTATCAGCTCCAGTAAAAGCTCCCTTAACATAACCAAATAACTTTGATGATAATAGCTCTTTATTATCTGAATACTCTGCACAGTTAAAAGTTATAAATTTTGCATCTTCCTTTATTACCTTTTTCTCTTTAGCATATTCATAAATCAGCTTTGCCATAAAACTCTTTCCAACACCACTACTTCCTGTCAAAAGAATAGGTAGTCCATTCCCAGGATATAATGTCGCAGATTTGCACTCCTTAATAGCATTAGCTAAGCTACCGTTTGCCCCTATAACCTTACTAAAAATATCATCTTCTTGATTTAATTGTTCATTATTGAATTGATCAATTACTTCCTTATATAAAAAATATACAGGCCTAGTCTTTGTTTTAATTACTAGTCCATCATCAACCATCCTATTTAAATAATGACTTATTACATTTCTCTTTATTCCAAGAACCTCACTAATATCTTGTGCTGTTATCCCTTGTTCCCCTTTCTTTAAAGCATTACTACTTAGTGTAGCTATAACCATTTTTATCTTTTCTTCGTTTTTCAAGTAAATCACCTCACATTTTACTTGTTCTATATCACTATTATATATTTATTCCATAATATTTTAAATATCGACTTTGTTTTCGTTTTCACAAATTCGTGTATTTAATTTTATCTAAATATTCTTGTATTCCCATGTTCTCAAGCCAAAAGATCAACTCTTGCATCTACTATAAATCGTTTATTCAAAAAATACATGTGAGTCAAGTTTACTATATATATATTTTTATCTATTTTTATATTTCTATATTCTTCTATTCTCAAAAATATATATTTCTTATCGTATATTAAAATTGCATTATTACTATAAAAATAATGACATATAAATATTGTATTTATAAAGGAGAATCTTATGAGTTATAAAAAATCTGAGCCACTAGATAATATTGATGTTATAGATGAGTTTGATACATTCACTTTTGCTGAGGGAGATGAAGCAGTAATTCCTGTTGGTAAATGTATTGCAGAATTCAATTTTGATGATATCAATAAATCTTCTAATACTTGTACAACTTATAATAATGAATATTCAACTTCCTCTCAATCTCATGTTGATAAAATTTTAAGCAGCTATAACTCTTTAGATAATTTAAATATTCCTGTATGTCATGGCTCAATCCCATCAATTAATGATGAAGTTCCAGATATTAAGCGATGTTATGTTCTTCGTTCTTCTACAGTAAGAAAAATTAATGAAATAAAAAATAATCATTCAAGCCTTAATGTATGTGTGAGCACAATAGTCGATTTAGCAGTAAATCATTATTATGATTGTATAAAAAACAATAACTAGTTTAGCGCTTTATATGAAATTTAATAACAAAAAAGGCTATAGTCTAAACTACAGCCTTATAACAATCTAAAATTATCTTCTATTTTGTTCTTTCTTAGCTCTTCTACAAGATACACATCTTGTTGGCTCATTTTCAAATCCTTTTTCTTTGTAGAATTCTTGTTCTCCTACTGAAAATATGAATTCACTTCCGCAATCTCTGCATGTTAATGTCTTATCTGTCATAAATATTCCTCCTAAATTTAAAGCTCTCTATTTGATGATAATACTTTCTAAATTTATGAGAAATTATTTATCCAAACGAAACTTAAATTATCTTAATTATTTTTATTAGCTTTTTGCTACTCATTTATAATAACATAGTTTTTAATATAATGCAACTATTTTGTTTAAATATATCAAAAAATCAAATTATTTGTCATTATTAAATGAATAAATAGATTTATCTAGCATTGATATATTGTATACTTCATTCTCTAAAGAGTATCTTTATAAATAATTATTACACTGCCATTTCTAAAAGCTATTTCAAAGGACATAGCCTGCCCATATGTTAGGCTTATTTAAATAATTTATTTTAAAGCCTATTTTGTTTATATTACCATTTACATTGTCGTATATATTCATTGAAAGGAGTGATTAATAATGGAAATCAATGAGCTTATAAGTCTTATTGGAAATGTTGGCTTTCCTGTCGCAGTAAGCAGTTATCTGCTCATAAGACTTGAAAAGCAAATTAATACCTTAACAGCTTCAATTAGTAAATTGAACACCATAATTTCTACAAAGCTTGGAGTCGTTATAGAATATGATGAAAAATAAATATGTTCTTTGATTAGAATATTTATAAAACATTGTGAAAAATTTTTTTAAGCTTCGTATATCTTAATTGAAGCACACAAATAAAGGAGGTTTTAAAATGGCTGTGAACAAAATTGTAAACTCAACAAATATGGCAATAGAAATTCAAACTTCTGTTGATAAAGCAGGAGATCCAGTTTTCACTAAGAAAACTTTTTCCAATGTCAGAAACAATGCTGATGCTCAAGCTATATATGATGTAGCTGAAGCAATAAAAGGCGTCTTATCACCTACTACAAGGGGAACTTTACTAAATGTTTCTTCTGACTTAGTAAATAATTAATATTATCTTTGCATTTTTATTACCTTTTGAGAGTCCCTGAGGCTCCTTGAAGATAATAAACAAATTAAAAGAAAGGAGTAATTTAATTATGGAGTACATCTTAACTATGATCTTCACAACTGAAGGTGGCAAAACAAGCACCTTCAGCATAAATGGTGTAAAACAGACTCTTGATAAAGATCAAATTTTAGCTCTTATGGACCTAATCATTGAGAAAGACATCTTCTTAATGGATAGTGGTGCTTTAGTTGGCAGAAGCACAGCTAAAATCACTGAAAGAAAAGTTACTAAATTTGATGTAGCTTAATATTATATAAAGGACTATACATAATGATTACATATCATTTGTATAGTCCTTTTTCTCATAATTATTTAATTATATATGTTTTGATTAAGAATTTACATTAGAGTATTTTATTAATATCAAATACTTTAACAATGTTAACCAAAACATTAGTTATAGGTTTTAATGTAGAAACTTTATTAAAACTTATATATAAATATTTCAATTAAAAATCATATTAATTAGCTGCCACAGTTCCTTTTATATCTTTGATTTTAACACTTTTTTTCTCTCTGACGCTATAAATTAATAAGTAAGCAAATACAACTGCAATTATAAGAAGAATTGTACCAGCAAACGCAGTATACTGAGTTCCCGCATATTCAACCACTTGTCCACCAGCAAAAGATCCTAATGAAATTCCAAAGTTAGCAAATACCGAATTTAATGAGGAAGCTAATGTTAGAGATTGAGGATAATCATCTGTTGCTACATTCATAAAATGCATTTGAATAGGTGCATTTGTAAGATACATCATTACGCATAATACAAAAATCAAAGGTATGCAGATCATCGCATTATTAACTGAAAATGGTAATATTGTTAATAAGGCTGTGTGTATAATATATATAACTGGCATCTTATTTATTCCATGCTTGCCCGCAATAGCTCCTGATGCTAAATTACTAATAATCGCTGCAACTCCAAAGAATAAAAGTATAATACTAACATATCCTGTAGGTATTAATAATTTATCTTCTAATATTGGCGTTAAATAAGTATAAAATGAATATGTCCCCGCTAGACTAAAAAGAGGAAGTCCAACTCCAAATAATATTCTTCTATCTTTTAGCAAAGATAGCTGTGATATTAAACTAGTAACTTCTGTAGGCTTAGCAGGTGGCAGTAATCTCCACATTGCTATTGTTATAATTATAGCCACTATAGTTATAGCAAGGAAAGATGCTCTCCATCCAAGCATATTAGTTATAAATTTTCCTATTGGCACTCCAATTACTGAAGCTATACTAAATCCAGAAAATATCCAAGATAAAACTTTAGCTTTATTTTCTTGTGGAACAAATTCATTTGCATATGCTAATGATAAAGAAATCAATGTTCCTGAAGCTAATGCAGTAATTATTCTTGATCCTAAAAGTACACCATATGAATAAGATACTGCATTTAAAAGATTTCCAATAACAAAAACTACAGAGATTAATAAAATAAAATAATAGCGATTATATTTTCCAGCAAATGTTGTTATAATTGGTGTCCCTATTGCATATACAAGTGCAAATAAAGTAACAAGTCCTCCAGCTTTCGATATAGAAATTTGAAGGCTTTCCGAAATTTCTGGAAGAATTCCTATCATTATAAATTCACTGGTTCCTAAAATAAAACTTAAGCTAACAAGAGTAATAACTGCTAGCATATAGGAAGTTTTCTTTTCCTTCATCAATATTCCTCACCTTTCTGTTCAAAAATAAAAAAATCGCCAAGGCGACTATGATATAGTCTTCTATAAAAATGCAAATCCAATAGAATACAATAGCTTTTATAAAACGTAATCCTTTAAGCCGTCGATTTTTTTCAGCGCACTCTGGATTTTCTGAGCTTGCCGAAAAAAAGGCCGAGCGCATATAATTTATTTTTTATTCTTTAGGAACTATGCATTAGTCTATTGCAATATTTTTTTAAATAACTTATCCACAGGTTGTCCAATAATATAATTTCCTAAAGAATAAAAAAACTTATAAGGGGAGTGGAATCTAATTTTATTTCAGTCCCACACCGATTATAAGTATAATATTATTATATTGTCTAATATATAAATATTATAGGTTTTTTTATAACAATATTATGATAACATTTCCTTAATGGAATTTTTACTCTAATTATTGAATATGTATCACTTAGATAATATTTCTTTTTTATATTGAGAAGGAGTTTTTCCCATAATCTTACGAAATGATTCTGTAAAATAACTAGCACCTGTAAATCCAACCATTTGTGCTATTTCAGTTACAGAGTATTTATCAGATGCTATTAAAGGCAAACTCCTTGATATTCTATATGACATTATATATTCCATGGGAGTTTGATGAAGTATTTTCTTAAATAATTTGCACATTTCACTTTTACTTAAAGAACAAGCTGCTGCAATGTTATCTAATGTTATTTTTTCATTATATGAAGTCTGAATGAATAACAATGCATTTTTCATTCTTGTGACTTCTCTAGACTCTGATTGCATATAAACTTTATTCTTCATTGTATTTTCATACAGTATATGCCATATTGAAAGTATATCTCTAAGCATGTCCAACTCATAGCATTCAGACTTCATATTGTACAGCATAGATAAATTTACTAATAAATCTATAATTCTTTTTTGCCATTCAATATCCATACATAAAGGTTGAGCTGCAAGCTCTGCACACGATAAAATTGGATTAATATATTTTTCATAAATGATTCCACCGGTTATTCCACCTATCAATGATGAATCAACAAGGATTGCTTTATAATGACAATCTTCCTCACTAATTTTATTAGATCCATGAAGAACATTTGCATTTACAAAAATCCCTTCACCTTTTTTAATTATATAATGTGATTCATTTACTTGATAATCCATTTCACCTTGAGTAATAAACATGAACTCTAATTCTGGATGCCAATGACAACCTACAGAGTCATGTACAAAATCTGAAAGCTTATCATAATAAACTTTAAGCGGAAACTTACCATTTAAGTTTTCGTCTAGCTGTCTTTTATTTTTATCTGTCTTGATTATCTTTTTCTCCATTTCAGAATCCTCCTTAATGCATAAATTTTAGATTTTATTTTACTTTTATTTATATATTACATATTAATTTCATATAAAACCAGATATTATTAGTTAATAATTTTACCTTAACATCAATATCACACAGAATATACTATTATTATAGATATTCATTTTCACTTTTAATTTATATGTTATAACCTATTACATGTTATAATTAATATAAGAATTATAATATTTCTGAAAGGATTTTAACAATGGAAAAGGAAGAGTTGAAGGAAAATATCACACATGGTACTGTGAACTTTCCATTAGCCAATTATAAATGGAATTCAGATAAACAATTTATCGTTAACCTACACTGGCATGATGAAACCGAGTTAATTTTCTTCAAAAAAGGTTCATTTACTGTAACATCAAATATGAAGGAATATAAAATTACAGAACCTACATTTATGTTTATAAATTCTGGTGATATTCATTCAATTGTAAGTGATGGTGGATGTAATGAATCTGCTGTGGTATTTGATTTAAAAATGCTCAGCTTTGAATACTTTGATGCTATACAATACAAAATTATCAGACCTCTTATTGAAGGAAAAATTCAATTTCCACCTTTTATATTAGAAGATAATCCTATATGGAAACCTGTTAAAAAATTATATGAAAAGATTATTAAGGAATCGGATAATGATGAATTAAGTTCTTATATGAAGGTGAAATCATATTTATATCAGCTTATAGCATGCCTTTATGAAAATGACAGTTTTTTAAATGCTGATAACACAGAAGAAAGTGATACATATAAGCTGGAAAACATAAAAATAGTTCTTACTTTTATTCGTAAAAATTACAGTCAAAGAATTTCCTTAGACGAAATTGCAGGTCTTGTAGGCATGAACACGCAATACTTCTGTAGATATTTTAAAAAACTTATAGGAAAAACACTTACTGAATATATAAATGAAATCCGAATAGAAAAAGCTGCTGAGTGTCTTATAAAAACAGATACAAAAATTATAGATATAGCAATATGTTGTGGTTATGACAATATTGGATATTTTATTAAAAGATTTAAAGAGCAAAAAAATGTTTCTCCATCAGAGTATAGAAAAGATCATAGAAATCAAATTTAGAAAATAAATCTGACAAAAATTAATTAAGCTTTTGTCAGGTTTATTTTTTTATTGTATTTTATACTATTTCTTTAAAAATATAGATAAAAATAAGAAGTCAAAATAGTGTAACTTTTTATGCGGAATTATATAAGTAATTCTCCCATTAAAAATATATAATACAGTTATATTAAAAAGATAAGAAATACATTTTTTAATTTGTAGCTAACATATATGATTTTAATTTAAACAGGAGGATTTTTTATGAAAAAACAATGGTGGCATGATAAAGTAGCTTATCAAATATATCCAAAAAGTTTTAATGATACAAATAATGATGGTATCGGTGATATTCGTGGAATTATAGAAAAATTAGACTATTTAAAAGAATTGGGCATAGATATAATCTGGATTTCACCTATGTACAAATCTCCATTCGTAGACCAAGGCTATGATATATCAGATTATTACAGTATTGCACCGGAATTTGGGACAATGGAAGACTTTGATGAATTGCTTGAAGAAGCTAAAAAGAGAGAAATGCATATTGTAATGGATCTTGTAATAAATCACTGTTCTGACAAACATGAATGGTTCCAAAAAGCATTGGCTGATCCTGATGGCGAATATGCTGATTATTTCTATTTTAGAGAAGGTAAAAATAGAAATCCCCCAAGCAATTACCGTTCTTACTTTGGTGGAAGTGCCTGGGAGCCAGTGCCTGGAACAAATAAATATTATCTACATGCATTTGCTAAGGAACAACCCGATCTTAATTGGGAAAATCCTAAAGTTAAAGACGAGTTATTCAAAATGATAAATTGGTGGCTTGATAAGGGGCTTGCTGGATTCCGTATTGATGCTATTATAAATATCAAAAAAGATTTAGACTTTCCAAGTTTTGAGCCAGATGGACCAGATGGACTTGCTAGCATAACAAAAATGGTTGAAGAAGTTGATGGTGTTGGTGAATTGCTTGAAGAAATGAAACGTAAAACCTTTGATAAATATGATGCCTTCACAGTTGCTGAAGTCTTCAATATGCATGAAGATGAGCTTCCTGAATTTATTGGTGATAATGGTCATTTCTCAACAATGTTTGATTTCTCTGCACATTGTGTTGCAGAAGGAGAACATGGATGGTATGACTCAAAACCTTTTGAATTCACTGCTTGGAGAAATGCCATCTTTGACTCTCAAATGAAATGTAAAAAAGTTGGCTTTTTAGCTAATATTATTGAGAACCATGATGAGCCAAGAGGTGCATCTCGTTATCTTCCAGACTATGCTTCAAATGATGCTGGAGTAAAGATGCTTGCAACTACAAATATCCTACTTAGAGGCTTACCATTTATATATCAAGGACAAGAAATAGGAATGAGAAATTGTCCTATGGACAGCTTTGATGAATATGATGATCTTGAATCAAAGAATCAATACCAAGTATCAATAGATGCAGGCTTAAGTAGTGAGGAAGCACTAAAAATATGTTGTGATCGTAGCAGAGATAATGCTAGAACTCCAATGCAATGGTCAGATAGTAAAAATGCTGGTTTCTCTGAAGGAACACCATGGATTAAAGTCAATCCAAACTATAAAGAAATCAATGTTGAATCACAAATAAATAATGAAGATTCAATACTTAAATATTACAGAAAATTAGTTGCTCTTAGAAAGTCTAAAGAATATAACGAAATATTCACTTATGGTGATTTTGAGCCAGCATATTTAGATAAGAATAAAATCTTTGCATTCTACAGAGAATTAGATAATATGAAGATTTTAGTTGCAGCTAATTTTGGTGAAACTGACACTACTTTAGAGTTAGAAAGAGACAATAATAAAATTTTATTATCTAACATGAATCCTAGATTATCAGCTGATCATGAACTTAACCTAAAATCATGTGAAGTAGTAATTCTTTTAATGAATAAATAACTTTAATATCAATTATTTAATAACGGCTAATAGTAATTTTCATATAAATTTGATTCACTCATCTAAATTTTTATACAAAATGAAATATAGATTAGTGAATTACCCCTATATAATTAAATAAACTAACGCTATAAAATACCTTTACCATAAATTTTATAAATATATTTTAATTCATTAATCTATTTCTAAATTGAAATAGATTAATGAATTAGTACTTTACACGATAATTTAATATTAATTGAGTATATTAAAAAGAGAATAATAAAAGGAGTATAATAATATGAATCAAAAAGAAAGAATGTTAGCAGGTCTGCCATATAAGGCTTGGCTTGATGGCCTTAGTGAAGAAAGATTAGATTTAAGACTTAAAATTCATAAATTCAATTCATGTTCACCTGATAAAAAAGATGAAATGAAAGCAATGATTAAAGATATCGTAGGCAAATGTGGAAAAGATATATTTATCGAACCTCCATTTCATTGCGACTACGGAAAAAATATAGAAGTTGGCGAAAACTTTTATGCAAATTTCAATTGCGTAATACTTGATGTAGGCAAAGTTAAAATAGGTACTAATGTTATGTTTGCACCAAATGTATCTATTTATACAGCTGGCCATCCAATCCATCCTGAGTCAAGAAATTCTGGCTATGAGTATGGAATAGGCATAACAATTGGAGATAACGTATGGGTTGGAGGAAGTGTTGTTATAAATCCCGGCGTGCATATTGGTAATAATGTTGTTATAGGTTCTGGAAGTGTTGTTACTAAAGACATACCTGATAATGTAATTGCAGTAGGAAATCCATGTAGAATCATACGTGAAATAACAGAAGATGATAGAAAATATTACTTCAAAGATAGAGAATTTGATGTTAATGACTATTAATGTATTGCATTTTTCGATTATCAATAATTAATAATCAATTATAGTTTCAATTACCTTATGATCTCTTAAATTATATGAAAAATAAACTATAAATAACATATATGGTAATGATTAATAACATACTTGCTCATGAACATGAGACTGTCGCATTAAGAAATGTAATCACTATGAATATATTATTGAAATTTAAATGTTCAATAATCCATAGTATTATTTAATCTTTTGCAACAGTCTCTTGTATTTTTTATAATAAAAACTCGTTCTAATAATAGACCTATAGCAAGTTAAAATTAATGTTCTCTATGTTATAAATTAATATATTCTGTTGTTGATTAGTTAAAATTGTTATCATTTCTTAATATTTATTCAGTTATAAATTTATATGAAATAAAATGAATAAGGAGATATTTATTTATATAAAGGAGAAATCATAATGATAAAACGTACTAAGAAATTAATAACACTTATATTAACTACGACGATGCTTTTAACTGCAAGCATCTATTCTTTTGCAGCTGATAATGATGGCTGGACTGAAGCAAGCAAAACAACTGCTGCCGCAAATGGGGACTGGGATAAATGGTGCAAGGAATGGGAAAGTATAAAAAATAATCCTACTCAAATCTCCTTAACTCCCGGAAAAGACGAATCAGAATTAAATTTTGCATGGTATTCAAAGGAAAATGATGCTACACCGCATTTAAGATTTGGTAAAAGCATTAATTTAACAGACTCAGATGAAATCAATGTTTCTCATGAAGATGCTGTTGAAGGATTTATTTCTAATAAAGCTACAGTAAAAAATCTCCAAAGTGGGACAAACTACTATTACAGCTACGAAGTTGATGGTAAATGGCTTGCTCCAATAAAATACGAAACTAAAAATAGCAGCGATGGATTCTCTTTCATATTTGTAGGAGATCCTCAAATAGGATCATCAAGTGAAAATATTGCTACAGGTTCATCAGAAGAACAGGGCCAAGATAAAGCTACAAGAAATGATAGCTTTAACTGGAATAACACAATAAAAAAAGCTTTGGAAAAACAGCCAAATGCTAGCTTTATGCTTTCAGCTGGTGACCAAATTCAATCAAGAGATAAGAAAAATGCCTCTAAAACATATGATAAAAACGAAATTGAATATGCTGGTTACTTAAGCCCAAGCTTATTAAAATCACTTCCAGTTGCTACAGCAATAGGAAATCATGATGCTCCAAGCGGAAACTACTCTTTCCATTTCAATAATCCAAATGCTTCTGAATTAGGTTCTACTATGGCAGGCGGAGATTACTATTATTCATATGGTGATGCATTATTTATAATGCTAAACACTAATAATCTTAACATTGCTGAACATAAAAAATTAATAGAAAAAGCTATTAGCGAAAATAAAGATGCTAAATGGAGAATAGTTACTTTACACCAAGATATCTACGGTTCTGGTGAACATTCTAATGAACCAGAAATAGTAAACTTAAGATACAGCTTAATTCCAATTTTAGAAGATAATAATGTTGATGTTGTATTGACAGGACATGATCATACTTATTCAAGATCTTTCATCTTAAAAGGTGGATCTAAAAATGAATCTAAACTTATTACAGAAGATGAATTTGATGCATATATAGATGGAGAAACTCCTATTGATTCTAAATATAATGAATATTTAACAAGTATTGAAGATCCATCGGCTGTAACTAATAAATCTATAAATGTAACTAATCCCGATGGAATATTATACATGGCTGCAAACTCTGGTTCTGGTAGCAAATACTATGATTTAGTTCAAACTCAACAATCATATATTGCTGCAAGATGGCAAGAAGATGTTCCAACATATTCTATAGTAGATATTACTGATAATACATTTACAATAAACACATATAGAACAGACAATGGTGAAAAAATAGACGATACATTTACAATTACCAAAACTAAATAGTAGTAAAAAGGGTGTCGTTACATGATTAATTATTAATCAAATACGGCACTCTTTTTATTTAATTAATTATTTGCATCTTAATTATAAAATTGGAGGGCTTTTAATGATTTCAAAATTATTTAATGATAAACATGCTAGCTTAAGACATGGGATAATTCTTTTACTTGGAATATGCTTTTTCATATTCTTATATTTGTTTAATCAAATTGATAAGGCTCAACTTATAAACAGGCAAAATACCAGTTTTGAGAAAGCAGTTGTTCAAGAAGTTATTGATGATAACTCTAGCGAATATGGCTCATCATCCGGAAAACAAAGAGTTAAACTTAAAATACTCAGTGGAGAACATCGTGGAAAGAATGTCTATGCTTCAAGCTTTAACGGGTATTTATATGGTGCTGATTGTAAAGAAAATATGAGAGTTATTGTTTCATTAAGTGTTTCTGGAGATGATTATGTTGCATCAGTTTATGGCTATGATAGATCGCCTATTATTTATGGATTTATAGGACTATTTTTACTTATACTTTGCATTATAGGCAGTAAGAAAGGGTTTAAATCTGCTATAGGTTTAGTCTTCACATTTATCTGCATAATATTTATGTTCATTCCAATGATATATAGAGGATACTCCCCTTTCCTATCAGCAGTTATTGTAGTAATCCTCGTAACCATTGTCTCTATGTATCTTATTGATGGAATAACAATAAAATCAGTAAGCGCTATGTTGGGTACTGTAATCGGAGTTATTATTGCTGGAATTTTTGCAGCTGGCTTTGGACATCTGGCTAAAATATCTGGCTATAACGTATCTGAAATTGAAGAATTAATCTTCGTTGCAAATAACACTAATTTAAAAATTGGAGGCCTTCTATTTGCAGGTATATTAATTGCATCATTAGGTGCTGTAATGGATGTTAGCATGTCTGTAGCTTCTACAATTAATGAAATATACGATAAAAATCCAGATTTATCTGGTAAGGAACTTTTTAAATCTGGAATAAACGTTGGTAAAGATATGATGGGGACAATGTCAAACACACTTATATTAGCATTTACAGGTGGATCTATTAATACGCTTATTCTAAACTACTCTTATAATATGCAATATAATCAAATTATTAACATGTATTCAATTGGAATTGAAATAATGCAAGGCATATCAGGAAGTATTGGAGTTATATTAACAGTTCCTCTAGTCTCATTTATAACTTCTTTCTTATTAACTAATAGTAAATTAAAATCTAATAAAATTTTAGATATTTAGTCATTTTAGGAATTCTCTTGATAATTAACATTAAGTCAAAATAGTGTAATTCTTATGGTAAAATAAGAGAAAAACATATAATTATGGTATAATGTTATTTAATAAAATTTTACAAATAAAAAGCATATTTTGGAAAACTAGTGACAAAAACAGAGGGAGAGGTAAAATCAATAGTATAATTTTTCTATATTATAAATTAAATGTAATCAAAAATATTTGGCTAAAATAGACATCTCTGCACTACAAAATCAAAATGAAAATACACTTTTGGAACTGATCATATTGATTTATTAATCCTGTTTGGTTAAACAATACTATACAGATATGATGTTGTAATTAAACCCATAAAAATGGCGTTTCTAAAAAATAATTGTTTCTAGATGGCAAATACCATAATACTGAATCTCTAAGAAAAGAATTCAAGTTAAACTGCCAAGAATTAAAGATTGAATTAAGTATGAAAGCTTATGAAATAAATTCAATTAAGGAGTCGATGAATATGAAAAATAATATAAAAAAGAATTCGGAACTACATTTTAATGAAATTGCTAAGAATTATAATAATAGCCATGATGGAAAATTTGTAAAGTGCATGTATGATGAAATTATAGATAGAGTTTTAAAAAAACAACCTAAAGATATTTTAGATTTAGGTTGTGGAAATGGCAATATTCTCTCTATTCTTAGTGACTGTACAGACGCTAATCTTTTTGGACTAGATCTCTCTAAGAATATGATTTATGAAGCTCAGAAAAAACTTAACGATAAAGTACAATTAGATATAGGCGATTCTGAAAATTTGCCTTATGATGATGATAAGTTCGATCTCGTTATTTGTAATGCTTCATTTCACCACTATACAAATCCACAAAAAGTTCTAAAAGAAATAAAACGTGTACTAACTCCATCTGGAACTCTTATATTAGGTGATCCAACAGCTCCATTTGAATGGTATTTAAAGATATTAAACTATTTTCTTCCTAAAACTAATTCTGGAGATTATAAAATTTATAGTAAAAATGAAATTTATTCGCTACTTAATGCATCTGGTTTTACCCCTTCAAATTGGAAAAAAATCAATCACAGTGCTTTTATCATTGATGCCACAATCACAAATTAATATGAATATATAAATATACAAAATAGCTGTAGTCTTACCTGAATTTAATTTTACTTTATACTCTTTCTATTCCGTGGATGTAATAGCTAAATCTATTTTATTTCCATTTATATTATCTATTCCACTTCTCTTAAAATTATAAAATTATAGACGGTTTCGGAATTCCACAACCGTCTATAATTTTATTTAATAATATCTATCTATTAATAGAACGTGATATCATTGTTAAAGTATGTCTTATCCCTCTAATTGAAGATGATAATGCAAAAATATTTTCTACAGGTGCTAGTCCAGAATATCCAGCATCTCCTATATGTTGTATATCTACACCACATACTTTATTCTTTAATCCAAATTGCTCAATCACTGCACTACTAGACCCTTCTTGACTTGTCCCAATCGCTGTTAAAACGAGAGCACCTTTTTCATGTGCACAATTAACGATACTTATTAATTGCTCTTCTGTAAATGCTGGTACTGTACCAACTGCTGGTACAAGAATAATGTCAGCTCCTGCATCTATGAATTCTTCAATAGTCTTTAAATCACAAATCGGCTCATTTACACCAGCCCCATGCATTTTGCCTGCAATGATTAATCCTGAAAAATGTTTTTTAGCTAACTCAATAGCTTTTACAATAGCATTATTAGTTACACCTGTTCCTGGATTACCAGTCAAGCAAATAAAATCTAATCCTAACTCTTGTGCTGCTTGTAATGTTTTCTCTGAACATTGACGTCCTTCTGGAATTTCTAACCTACTTTCAAGCATATCAGCATTTAAGTCAACTGGCTCGATATTTGCACCTATTGGGCGTCCAACAAGTCTTTTCAATTCTTTTATAGGCTCATTACATTGTGGTAATCCGCCTATTTGGGGATTTAATAAATCAAATCCATTTAATAACATAAGGTCTGCACCACTAGCTCTTGCCACTTCTGCATTTGTGATTCCATTCATTAACGGTTCACGGCTTACTACCATTTCTGCACAAATAGTACGCCCTTCTGCTGCTAAAATTGATTGTTTTAACTCCTTAGAAGTCATTGATAAAAAATCACTACTGTCACAATCTAATAAACGTTTCATTACTAATTCCTCCATATTAAATATTTTTTAAATATATTTTAATTATTTATTTTCAGACTCTATCTCATTCCTATCCACCATTCTGAAAAATGGATAATAAATTAAAACATCCATAAATATCAATGCAATTTGCAATAGAGCACCACTAAAATGTCCTCCTGTTGCTAAAAATCCACTAATTATTGGTGGCATTGTCCAGGCTACGCTAATACCTACTGTTTTCATTACTAAACCAGAGGTCATGGCAAAATAAGTAATCACTGCATTCATAACTGGTGCTAAAATAAATGGAATAAATAAACTTGCATTCATAACAACCGGCAATCCAAACATTACAGGCTCATTAATATTAAATATTCCAGGCACAAATGTTAATTTTCCTAACATTTTTGTATGTGTAGATTTTGCCATAAAAAATAATAATATTATTAATCCTATAGTTGCACCACTACCACCAATATAAACAAAATTATCCATAAACGGTTGTGTTATTATATTGGGGATTTTTTCGCCAGCCTGCCATGCAAGACGATTAGCATCTGTGTTCATAATCCACATAGGTTGGAATATTGAATTGACTATACTTCCTCCATGAATCCCAAACAACCATAATAATGAATTTAAAGAAACAACAACTATTGTTCCTATTAATGTTCCTCCCAATAATCCAAGTGGTTTTCCTAAAACAATCATAACCACATCATGAATGCTTCCAATACTTGTCACTTCAAATATTTTATATAATACTCCAAATAATAATATTATTACAGCTCCAGGAATTAATGCTGTAAATGACTTACTTACTGCTGGTGGAACTGCGTCTGGCATTTTAATTACAATATCTTTTTTAACAAAATAACGAAAAATTTCTGCTGATACTATACCAATAACGATTGCAGCAAATAATCCTTTACTGCCCATTAACCCTATTGGAATTCCTTCTCCTGCATCTGCCATAACGCTTGGTGTGGAAATTATAAAAGAAGATAATGAGATAATTCCTGCTGATAAACCATCAACTTCATAAGAGTTTGCCAAGCTATATGCTACAGAAAATGAAGCAACTAATCCCATAATACCAAATGAACCGTTGACCAGTTTTCCAATCCAAACATCTAAGTTGCCATGTGATGCTAACCATTCTGTGTAACCATTAATAGGTAAGTTACCAAAAACCAAAAACATGGAACCAATAATAATCAATGGCATTGCACCCATCATTCCATCACGTATACATAGTAAGTGTTTTTGACTTCCTATTTTCCCAGCTGTTGGCGCAATCTTTTCTTGTATTTTTTCAAAAAAAGTATTCATAAAAAACCTCCTCTATTTATAAAAAACAAACTGCTATAATAACTATTTTCTTTTTAATATAATTTGTAATTGCAACTACAAGCTAATTATAAAGTATATCGTTTTCAAAATCATTAAAATAGAAAAAAGAGTGATAGGTTATATCTAATAAAACCTGTCACTCAAAAAAAAACATGTTACTAAAAAATAACTATTTATTATTACATTCTAGCTGAGATAGATGAAAAGTAAGCTTTTCAATAATATTCATTACTGGAATTTGAGAAGTTAAATTTACTTTTTTCTCTCCTTTTATTTGTAAAGGCAAATAATAACTAATTACTAAATCAGATAGTTTAGCTATTGTACTCATTTCACTATTTGTTATAGAAATAATTACACAATCAAAATTTCGAAATTGTCTTAATTGATTTATTATATCTTCTGTCTCTCCAGTTACAGAAAAGACGATAATTACTATCTCATCATAGAATCCATCAGGAACAAGAAAATATGGATAATCAATATATACAGCAAATCTCCCTATATTAACAAAACACCTAGAAGCATATTTAGCTAAAATACCTGATGTCCCTATTCCTAAAAAAATAATTTGTTTGCTTTTGTGAATAATTTTAGTAGCATCTAATATTTTTTGTACTTCTGAAGGCTGATTAGAACGTTCAAAATAATCCATAATAGCATAATCATCTGTATTTAACTTAAAATCTTTATCTGTTTCTGCGATCTGTTCTTTTAATTTATATTTAAATTCATAAAATCCTTCACAGTCCATTTTCTTACAAAATCTCAATATAGTAGTAGTTGAAACATGAACATTTTTAGCTAACTCTCTTATTGTCAATTTTAAAACTATATCATGATTTTTAATTATATATTCATATACTTGTAATTCTAAATCATTTAAGCTTTCTATTTGCTTGTATGTAAACATATACATTGCCCCTTCACGCAAAAATTGTTATTAATAGTAATTATATCATTCAAATATATTTTTATCAAAATCACTCAATATAAAATTTTACACATTTTCATATAAAAATATAACTCTTATATTTCATCTTTTATTTACACTATTCAATAGACTTTTTATAATTAAGTCCCCAATCAATCATAGCATCTAAAATTGGTTTTAGACTATATCCCATTTCAGTTAATGTATATTCTACTCGTGGTGGAACTTCTGCATAAACCTTTCTAGTTAAAAGACCGCTTTCTTCCATATCTCTTAAATTTGAGGTTAAAACCTTTTGAGTTATATCTCCAATAGACTTTTTTAATTCTCCGAATCTCTTGGTTCCAGTTAGAAGATCACGCATAATTAACACCTTCCACCTGTTTCCTATAAGCTTTAATGTAATTTCTACAGGGCAGTCTGGCAGTTTCTTTTCCATAGCTTTCCCCCTCCTTTTTTAAAGTTATCTATATATTTAGTTCATTATAGCATATTACATACCAAAAGATACTATTGAAAAATTTATAGATAATATTAAGTTGAACATAATACTTAATATGGCACTTATAATCATTTTGACTACATACTCTTATTATATTTAAAATTTGTATTCAACACTTAATCCTACATTCCTTCTAAAGAGTATCCCTTAAGAAACTATACCACTTTAAAGTGCGTACTTTTCAGGCCTCTATCTATATTTTATTATTTATTCATAGAAACAAACTCATAAGAAGAGTTTCAGGAGGTAATTATAAAATGAATGAAGTAGTAAAATTTTTAAATGAAAATCCAGTGCAATACCTAGCAACAGTAGGACGTGATGGCAAAGCAAAATGCCGTCCATTTATGTTCTGCTTTGAAAAAGAAGGGAGACTATGGTTCTGTACAAATAATACAAAAGATGTCTATAAAGATATACAAGCAAATCCTGAAATCGAAATATCAGTATCAAGCCCATCATATGTATGGATTCGATTAAACGGTAGAGCAATGTTTGAAAATGACATGGAAGTTAAACAAGGCTGCATGGAAAATCCTATAGTTAAAGGGCAATATAAAAATGCTGAAAATCCAATATTTGAAGTATTTTATTTAGATAATGCAAAAGCAGTAATAGCTGATTTCTCTGGAAATCCCCCAAGAGAATACACTCTATAATAAACATAAAAACATTGTAAATATAAAAATCATCTCTAAAACAAATCCCACTAAGCAAGATTAAATAATATCACTTAATGGGATTTCAACTATGTGTATATATGCTAAATCTCTATTTATTTATAATATCTTTAGCCATTTTAATCATATCTTCTTTGCTTACATCATTATAATTAGAATTTAAAATAGAATAACTTATACCATCTTCATACCACGAAACACTTTGCATAGTATCTTCTGAAATTTCATCTGCTCCATATCCAATTTGTAGCTTTCCTTCTGATTCTAATTTTAAATCTTCTTCTGTTTTTTCATAATCTACTGGCACAGCTTTATATTGAAAAGTAGTATAATAAATATCAACATTATTATAATTTGTTTTTTCTTCATTTGCTTCATGTTGGATTTCTTTTTCATCAATCTTTATTGCACTCAAACTTAAATATTGATTTTTCTCTTCATCATTTCTTGAATATCTAAAATCTGCTGACTTTGTTTGTAATGTAGTCTTACCATTATCACCTTGTATTTCATTATTACTAAAGTTAAATGATTTAAACTCAAAACCACCATCAAAACTTTCTACATATTTAGGTAAAAAGCCAACTGTATCTTTTACTACATTTTCTGTTGGAAACTTAGTAATTTCAGTAAGATGAGAACTTGATGATATCCAAACTCCACGTGTTGCTGCTATACAAGTTATTGTTGTTGCTATACACAAAACTCCTGCTGCTAATAATGTTTTAATCTTTAATCTTCCAAATTTCATATTTAAAAATCCCCTTTCATTTCTTCTTAGAACTTCTCCTCTAATTTTAAAAAACATATCATCTGGCGCTGATGCTTCTTCAGCTTTATTATTTAAGTATTCTGTAATTTCTTTATCAATATCTTTATTAGATTTTAATTGCATTGAACTTCACATCCTTTTTTACTATTACTTTGAGCACTATTAACATTCATCAAGGCTACTTTTAGATTCTTTCTTGCACTATGAAGTCTTGATTTTACTGTACCTTCAAAACATCCCATAATCTTAGCAATTTCTTTTATTGTAAATCCATTAAAATAATATAATACAATAACAGTTTTTTGCTTTAATTCTAAATTATCAATCTCAGCACGAAGCATTTTTGATTCTTCATTCCTTATATATGAATGTAATGATTTATCGATATTTTCATTTTTTGCTTTTTCAAAAATATCTTCAACTGGAAGCACAGCTTTATCCTTTTTCATATAATCCCAAGCAGTCCTTGTAAGGATTTTAAATAACCAGGATTTGAACTGTTCAACATTTTTCAAATCTTTTATTTTTAGATAACATTTTACAAATGTTTCTTGTACAATATCTTCACTTGTGAATTTATTATTTGTAATAAGATATGCATACCTAATGGCTTGATTTTTGTATATTTCAAATATTTCCTCAAAAGCATTCATATCACCAGCCTGGATTTTTTTCACAACTTCTGTTTCATTCACTTACATCACTCTTTTCAAAATTGTTTGAGATGCATCTCTACATATTAGAGTCTTCTATTTAAAAAATGGTTCATTTTAAAACAAAAAATTTTATTATTATAACTTGATTATATATTAACTACACATTATGCAAATTATTATTCTGTATAATCTAAAAGAAAATGGATATAAAAAATATAGTATAATATTCTTAGAAATATTTATACTATATTTTTTTATGAGGTTTATATTATGACTATAAGGCATCTAAAAATATTTATAACTGTTGCTGAATGTGGAAAAATGAGAAAAGCTGCAGAACTTTTATTCATATCTCAGCCATCAGTAAGTCAGGCTATTCGTGAACTTGAAGAACACTATAACGTTAAGCTTTTTGAGCGCATTTCTCAAAAACTCCATATTACAGAAGAAGGCACATTGCTATTATCTCATGCTCAGCATATTGTTGATTCATTTGAAAATATGGAGCTTGCTATGAAAAACATAGGAAAATCAACTAAAATAAGAATTGGTGGAAGCGTATCTGTCGGGACATATTTAATGAATGATATTATTGAACGTCTTGAAAATAGAATTCAAAATATAGATACTTTTGTTACTATAAATAATACATTTGAAATTGAAAATATGATTTGTAGAAGTGAGCTTGATGTAGCTATAGTTGAAGGAATAATCAAGAATCCAGATATTGTGAAAATTCCATTTTGCGAGGATGAATTAGTAATGGTAGTCGGTAAAGCTCATCCTTTTTACAGTAAGAAGCAGCTATCACTTTCAGATTTAGAAGGCCAATCTTTGCTTTCAAGAGAACCTGGAAGTTCTGATAGAAATCAGTTTGAGCAATTATTAGCTGAACATAATATTAATGTGGTAAAAAAATGGACCTGTACTAATACAGAAGCTATCAAAAATGCTGTTACAAATGGTAAGGGAATTGCTATCTTATCAAAAATGCTTATAAATAATGAATGTAAAAAAGGTAAATTAAAAATATTAAGTTTTAGAGATGTAAGCATAAAACGTCAGATTAAACTCATATACCATAAAAATAAATACATCTCAAAATCAATTGAAGAACTTATTGACATATGCTCTAGCTTTAATATGAGTTCTAAATAATAAAAAGTATCAGTTAAATCAATTTTAAAATCAAAAATTAATTTTCTGATACCTTTTATATTTAATATTTAAATGACATTTCTAACCTTTTATTATGGTATATTTCTTTATAATATAAATTTCAACTATTATCTATATATTTCTATTATTTAAATAACTCTAAAATATAAAATCTTTTATTACATAAAGTAAAGTTCCAACTACTCCGCTTCCAAAAATAATTGCAATAGCACTTGCTTTATATTTTCTAAGGATATATAAACATCCTCCAAATAATATAAATTCTATCACTCTAAAATCACTGATTGCAAATGAAAAAATATCACTTTGGAATAAGCCAAGCATTAATATTGATGCACCTGCTGATCCAATAAGCGCAACTACTGCTGGTCTAAGTGAAGCTAATACAACTTGAACCCCACCAAAGCTTCTATATTTGTAATAAAAATGAGCTAAAGTTAAACATATTATAAATGATGGAATAATACATCCAAGTGTACATATAAATGCTCCAAATGGTCCTGCAAGTCTTGTTCCAACGAATGTAGATGCATTAATCGAAATCGGACCTGGTGTCATTTCTGCAATTGTTATAAGATCAGTAAACTCTTCCATAGTCATAAGTTCATATATATTAACAACTTGAGCCTGTATAAGAGGAATTGCTGCATATCCTCCACCTACGCTAAAAAGTCCAACTTGTATGAATGCAAAAAATAGCTTTAATAATAATATCACCTTAGTTATGCCTCCTTCTTGCTCATTGATACAAATAAATCAATAATCCCTATACTTAAACAAATTAATATTATAAGCATTGCGCTTACATTAAAGAAGTAAGTACTTATAAAGGCAATAACCATCATAGCAATATACATCACTCTTTTTGTTTTACAAACATTCTTTGCAAGATTAATAGTAACATCCAAGATAACAGCCGCAACCCCTGCACGCATTACTTGAAGAGCTATTGCTATATATTTATTTTCTCTAAATTGATTATAAAATAATGATATTGCAGATATGATAACCATTGGCGGAATAATAGTACCTAAAATTGCAACAAGTGAACCAATTATACCATACATACGATATCCTATAATTACAGATGCATTTACTGGAAGTGGCCCTGGTGATGATTGTGTAATTGCTGTGATATCAAGCATCTCATCTTCTTCAATCCATTCAAGTTCTTCAACGAATTTCTTTTTCATTAAAGAGACAATTACAAATCCCCCTCCAAATGTACATGCACTTAACATAAACATTGATTTAAATAATTTCCATAAGACTTTAGGGTCTTTTTTATCCATTACATTTCCCCTCTTTTCACTTTATCTTCTGATATTATTTTAATTTAAAAAATTCTATATGTATAATACGTAAAAAATATAAAACTGATAGGTATTTACCTATCAGTTTTTATACATAAAAATTAAAATATCATTTTATAATATCTTTCAATATCCCTCTCAAGCTCTAATAAGTTCACATTTCTACCTATTCTTAAATACTCCTTACCTTTTATGTACAATAAAAATATAGGAAATGAAAATACATTATATTTAGCTGCAACCTCTAAATTATCTTCTCCATTTATTTCACAAGCTTGAATTTTAGGATATCTTTTTATAATGCTCTCAATTTTAATCTTTATTGATTCACATGCTCCACATTTGCTTCCTGTAAAAAATACTACTTCCATCATATTGTTCTTTATTTCTTGCTTTATATCTTCATCACTACTTACTTTTTTCACATCAATTTCTCCTTTCCCAATTATCTTAGAAATTTATCTTTAACAAAATCTATCATTTGCTTCTGATTTTCACTAAATACTTTTATTCTATTAACATTTGCTCCTGATGGATGAGGAAACCCTTTAAGTATTTGATTATCATTAATTATACCTTCTTCTTGAAGTTTACACAGAACAACTTCAACGGCTCTGCCTAGTGGTATTAATAATATATTTTTAGACTCATTAAGCATATTAAATTCATCTATGAAATTTTTATAAACATACCTCATCAAAAAATTGCTATTTATTAATTTAGGTTTATGTCCTGAATAATTTTCTTTTTTCACAAAAACAGGATAAGGAATTAAAGATACTGTATGTAATAAATAATCTTTTTCTTCAAACAGCTCAGCGCAGCTATTTAAGTTCAGCGCTTCATTAAGCTTTATATCATCAAGCATACTTATTATATTCTTTCGTAAAGCACCACTAAATCTCGCATTAGCTTTACACTTATACTGAATCTCTTCAATATTATCACTAATTTCAATTTCTTTTCTTGCAGTTGCTATAGCTGTACTCATTTGTTGAAATCCTGGTGTTATTCCAATTATAAATATCTTAGCTATTACATTCAAATATTCATTATGTGGTGAATAATATATCTCAATATCATCATATTTTTCAATTAAAAAATCTTTTATTAATAATTCTTGTTTTGTGTACTTATCTTTTAATGGAACGCTTCTTATTATATCCTTATAATCATATAATGTTTTTTTCATATTTACCTCTTTATATATTAAGTAATCAATAAAATTAGTATTTGAAATAAACTCTAAAAGATTCCACAAAAATATATATCATTAAATTACATACATAATTATAAAATATTTTAATATTTTGTTATATATAGTGAATTATAAAGAAAACACTAGTATTTCTTAGTATTTTAATGATACTTCACATTAAATAAATATAATTTAGTACTTGATAATTATTATCATAAGATTTATATTGTTATTAAGAAATAATTTCAAATAAAAGAGGTAATTAACATGAAATTTATGATGAGTATTAGAGAAAAAACTGCACAACTTCATAGTGCAGCTGAAAATACTGGATATATAAAAAAAATATTAGATGGTACTGCTACATTAAAAGGATATGCTGAATATATCTATAATTTAGAAAGAATGTACAGGGCAATAGAAGAAGCATTAGATAAGAATAAAGATAATGAAATCATTAAACCATTTGTTACAAAAGAATTATATCGTTCTGAGCGCATGAGAAAAGATTTAGATTTTTTATTAAAAGATGGATTAAATTCCCTTAAGCCATTATCATCAACAGAAGCATGTGTTGCAAGAATAGAAGAAATATCTAAATATAAACCTGAACTCATAATTCCATATGCGTATACAAGATTCTTAGCAGATTTATTTGGCGGAAGAACTTTTCTTTCTATATTAACTAAAAACTATAAAATACCCGAAGAAGGATTAAATTATTATCAATTTCCTGATATAAATGACATCAAAGAATATGTTATGAAATACCATAATATGCTAGGGGAAATTAATCTACCAGATGATATGAAAGTAGATTTTATGAATGAAATATCTAATGCTTATATTTATAATATTGCAATATCCAATGAGTTAGAAGCAAAATTAAAATAACATTTATTAATTAAAGGTATGCTATTTAGATGGGATATTGAATTTTCTTATATAGTATAATTTAATATCCCGTTTTAAGTTGGTATTACTAGATTAATTAATGCTAACATACTCCCGATCTTATATATAAATTCCTATATTTTTGTATTTATATATATTTATATTCCTATATTCTTATATTTATATATTCACAAATATGCTATATTCCAATAATAGGTTGACTAATATCTCTATTGTATATACCTATAGCTGCTATTAATGCATAATATGTTCCTAAGGTTCTCAATATATTTGATATATTTGCATTTACGTTTGGTTCAAGAGAAAAATCAAACTCTCCATTAATCTTTCTTTCATATAAATGTTGATACCTTATAAAGCTAATTGCTGTGTATGCTACTCTTGCTAACATTAATAATTGTATAGATTGAACCGCTGGGATATCTGGATTAGGTACCCTTTTGGTGTTCTTATCATATTTATTATAAATTAACTCGATGCTCTCAATAGTTGAGACATATGATAAAATATCTGATAAAATAATGATTATATCAGCTGAATGCTGAATGTTTAATAAGTATAATTCTTCTTTATCATATTCTGTAATGCTCTCAAAATCTATATTTCCTTCATTATAATCAGAATAATTATAATCCACTATAAAGCTACCTCCTAAAAGCATTCCCTATTCTATAATATTATTTGTTATAAATTTAGTTCTTATTTTATGTTCAATATTACTCACAATCCTTCATTAAATTATTAAATTGAACTTAATAAACTGGTATCAATTTATTATTTAAGTAAATTTTATGGTGAAACGATATGTTCCTAAGAACTCTCTTTACTTTTATAATTTTCTTCAAATTTTCTGATTCTATAATAATATGTAATCATTAAAATAATTGTAGCCATAATCCATGCAGCAACTTCTGCTGCTGGTATAGCAAGAAATCCAAATAAAGATGATAGAATAATTACTGCTCCAATTCTCGCTGCAAATTCTATAATTCCAGATATCATTGGAATAAATGTATCACCTATGGCCTGAAGAGTTGAACGATAAACAAATAATAACCCTAAAACCCACAATAAAAGTGAAGTTACAACTAAATATTGATATCCTATTGAAATAACTTCTGTTTCACCACCAGATACAATTAAAGCTAATAGCTGTTTACCAAATAATACAACTAAAACTCCTAACGCAATGTTTATTACACCTAAAATAACATTTGTATTTCTAACGCCTTCCCTTATTCTATCAATCTTATTTGCGCCTAAATTCTGACCTGCATATGTTGCTATTGCAAAACCAAACGTATTTCCTATCTGCTCTAAAATAACTATAACCCTTGATCCTGCTGAATATCCAGCAACATAAACTGCACCATATCCATTAACAACAACTTGAAGCACCATGACTCCTACTGCCGTAACAGAATTCATAAGTGCTACAGGTATTCCTAATATAAATGACTTTTTAAATAGTGATCCATTAAATTTCCAATCCTCTTTATGTATTCTTATCTCTTTTATTTTATGAATTTTATAGTAACAGAATATAGAAGAAATAAGTTGAGCAATCACAGTTGCATACGCAGCCCCATTAACCCCCATCTTTAAAACTACTATAAAATAAATATCTAAAACTATGTTAATTATTGAAGATATAAATAATGAATACAATGGTGTTTTTCCATCACCAAATGCTCTAAGTATTCCTGAAAGAAAATTAAAAGCAATAGTTACCATTATTCCTGCAAAAATAATTCTAATATAAGAATCAGCATCGTTAATAATATTATCTGGAGTCCTTAATATCTCCAATAACTCTCTGGAGTACATTACACTTATAACAGTTATTATAATTCCTACTATGGCATATAGGTATACTGACATTGTTATGGATTTACGAATTTTCTTATAATTATCTGCCCCATAATATTGTGCCACTAATATTGATAATCCTTGAGTAAGTCCTAAAACGAACCCTAATACTAAGAAGTTTATAGAACCTGTTGAACCAACAGCGGCTAATGCATTAACTCCAATAAATCTTCCAACAATAACTGTATCAACCATATTATAGAGCTGCTGAAATATGTTTCCCAATAGTAGCGGTATTGCAAAACTAATAATTAATTTAGTTGGATTACCAGATGTCATATTTTTTACTACTTCTTTGTGCATCAATCTTCCTCCAATTTATGCTTATTTAAACCCCATATAATTTCTAATTTAATTATAACTTTATATTATATACTATCTATATTCAATATATTTTGAACATATAAAAACAATGTTACATATTTTTGTATAAATCACCAATTTTACTGTAACATTGTTTCTAAAAATATAAATATAATTTTTCTCTTCATCAATCCATGCCTTTGTAATAGTACAGGCTAGACTCCATGAGGCGCAAATCCATCAGTAAGAGAATAATTTTGATGTTCAACATCATTTAATCTATTGTTTATATACAAAAAAACTAGGCATAAACCTAGTTTTTTAAAGTACGTTTTAAGAATTCTCTTGTTCTTTCTTTTTTAGGATTATTGAAAATCTCTTCTGGATCTCCTTCTTCTTCGATAATACCATTATTCATAAATACAACTCTATCTGATACTTCTCTTGCAAATTCCATTTCATGAGTTACAACTAGCATAGTAAGTCCGCTTTCTGCAAGTTCCTTCATTACCTTTAATACTTCTCCAACCATTTCAGGATCTAAAGCAGATGTTGGCTCATCAAATAATATTACATCAGGTTCCATAGATAATGCTCTTGCTATTGCTACCCTTTGTTTTTGTCCACCAGATAATTGTTTTGGCTTAGCATTTATATAATTACTCATACCTACAATCTCTAAATACTTCATAGCAACTTTTTCAGCTTCTTCTCTACTTCTTCCTAAGACCTTCATTTGTCCAACTACACAGTTACTTAAAACATTGTGGTTGTTAAATAAATTAAATTGCTGAAATACCATTCCTAATTTAGTTCTATATTTATATATATCATGTTTATCATCTAATATATTTTCACCATTATATATAATTTCCCCGCCTGTTGGTTTTTCTAAAAGATTTACACATCTTAATAATGTTGATTTTCCAGATCCTGAAGATCCTATAATACAAACAACTTCTCCCTTATTAACTGAAAAATCTATATCTTTTAAAACCTTATGGTCTCCAAAGGATTTACTTAAGTGTTTAATTTCAATTATTTTTTCCATTTCGATTCCTCCTTAAGCTACCACATTACCATTAACTTTTTTAGCTATATCTTCTGGTGTTTCAACTTGCATTTGATTTCCTGCAATAATATAATTTTCTGGTCCATCTAGTTTCTTTTCTATTGCTCTTAATATTCTTGTAACTGTAAATGTCATAATGAAATAGATTATACATGATATAAAGAACGATTCAAAATATCTGAAATTATTTCCTGATATAGTCTTAGTTTGGAAATATAGTTCTGATACAGATATAACATTTAATACAGATGTATCTTTTATATTTATTACGAACTCATTACCTGTTGCTGGTAAAATATTTCTAACAACTTGTGGTAATACTACATTTATCATAGTCTGAAAATGATTCATTCCTATTGCTTGCGCTGCTTCAAATTGTCCCTTATCTATTGAAACAATACCACCTCTTACTATTTCAGACATATATGCACCTGTATTTACTGATACTATAAATAGTCCTGCTAAAACTCTATCTATGTCTATTCCAAAAGCTGCCGCAGATCCATAATAAATAACCATAGCTTGCACTATCATAGGAGTTCCACGGAAAAACTCTATATAAATCGATAAAATTGAGTTAATTATTTTTAGAAATACTCTTTTAGTTCCTTTTTCTGGAATAGGAATTGTCCTTATAACTCCCACTATAAGACCTATAAGCGTTCCCACTAATGTTCCTATTATAGAAATTAATAATGTCATTCCAGCCCCACGTAAAAGCATTGGCCAGTTATTTTGCAGTATCTTAATTATCCATTCTAGACTCATAAAAAACTCTCCTTAAAATATTTAATTATAGGATTTAGGCTTTTTATAATAATCTATACCCTGAGCTATTGAGCCGCTGGTTGATTTTTAATAGCCGTATCCATTATTTCTAATCTTTCTTCTTCTGATATTCCTTTTAAAATTTCATTTATCTTATCTTTTAATTCACTTCCCTTTTGTACACCAACTGCTATAGCTGTATCTTCTTCTGATGTAACAAAACCATCTTTAAATTCTATCATTTTAAAGTTGTCATTTGCCATTTGAGCACTTAAGGCTTCTGGTCTTTCTGTGACATAACCATCTATAACTCCGCTTTCTAAAGCAACTCTCATAGCTGGGAAATTATCCATAGCTGGTTGTTTATTAACTGATGGTATTTGATCTATTACTGAATAGTGGAAAGTATTTAATTGAGCTGTTATTTTAGCTCCTGAAAAATCATTTAGTGTCGTTGCATTATCATATGCTCCACCATTTTTTACTAGCATTACTAGGTCTGACTTATAATAAACATCTGAAAAATCTATTGTTTCCTTACGTTCTTCTGTTGGAGACATACCTGCAATAATAGCATCTATTTTTCCCGATGTTAATGATGGTACTAATCCATCCCATTCAGTTTTAACTATAACTAATTCTTTTCCTAATGAATCAGCTATTTTCTTTGCTATTTCTACGTCATATCCGCCAGCATATTCCGAACTTCCTTCTATTTTTACTGCACCATTTGAATCATCCAGCTGAGTCCAATTGAAAGGTGCATATCCTGCTTCCATCCCTACTCTAAACACATTTTCTGATGAAGCCTTTGTCCCACATCCTGTTAATGTCATTGTTGCTGTTACCACAGCTAAAATTAGTGCTGATAATCTTTTTTTCATATTTACCCTCTCCTTTTTTATAATAAAAAAACCAACCCAAAGGGCTGGTACTATCTTCAATATTTTAGATAATATTATATGAATTTATAAAAACTACTACTATATGGCCTAGCTTAAATTTCATATAATATCCCCTCATCTTTCTAATTGAGATAGCACAACTTAATAAACTGGGGAGTTTATTAAGACAGTCCTGCAGCTCTTAACTACAGACCCAGCAAGCAACACTGAGATATATTGCAAACTTCGGCAAAATCCCCTTCTCCATAGCTTCATTGCTCTCTCTAGCTCTGCTAAAGACTGTTGGATTCTGCGCCTCTACCTCACAGTAAAGTGAGGCATATATTTAATTTTATGACATAATGATAACTATATATTTAGCTTTTGTCAATCTTTTTAAAATTTTTTTATTAATATTAAAAATTAAAATTCTTTTTAAATTAATATATTATTCATCTTTATTATAATAGAACATCAAAAAAGGTTGTAGCCTAAACTACAACCTATAACAATCTAAAATTATCTTCTATTTTGTTCTTTCTTAGCTCTTCTACAAGATGGACATCTTGTAGGCTCATTTTCGAATCCTTTTTCTTTATAGAATTCTTGTTCTCCTACTGAAAATATGAATTCACTTCCGCAATCTCTGCATGTTATTGTCTTATCTGTCATAAATATTCCTCCTAAAATTAAAGATTCTAAATTGATATAATAATCTCTAATTTTCGAGAAACTATTTACCTAAATGAAACTTTTTTTGTTAGCAAATTTGCTACTCATTTATGATAACATATAATTTATTTAATTGCAACCTTTTTTATTATTTTTTAGAATTGATAGAGATATTACCACAAATGACGCCATACACTTTGAATGGTATAGAGCTTCCAATTCTGATTCTGACAATGGTAAACTAATAGGAACAGATGAAAATTATAAATTAGTTAATGCTGATGCAAATTCATTTATTAGATTAATTGGATACTTTAATGAATAAAAATTCCAAGCTATTACAGGAAGATTTAATAAAAAAGCTACAAGTAGTTTTAGCTCTTCTTCATCAAAATATAAATCCAATACTTCAAAATATGAACAAACTAGCATACCTGTTGTAAGTGAAAAAAATGACAGCTCCGTCACACAAATTCCAATTCAAATAACTACAGGAAATGATAGAGCTAAAAAAGAAAATATACTATTTACTGAAGATAAAGCTAATGAGGCAATTGAAACATAAAAAAAACAAGGTAATGATGTAGCTAAAATACTTATACCTGATAATAATTATTATATATCAGAGGTAAATGTAAGTTTTCCTAAAACTACACTTTCTGCACTTTAAACTGGAAATGTCTCTTTAGAAATAAATACAGTAAATGCAAGAATTTCTTTACCAAAAGACTCTATACATGATTTATTTTTTGTATATATTTTCTATATTCTGATGTTGACATAGAATTAAGTCTTTTTGATACCTACGATTATTATAGTATTATATTTTATACAATCATCGTAACAATGGCATGCTGCCTGTTAGCTTATTGACTTTTTTCTTATGGCCACAGATAGCAAGCCCAAAATATGAGTGTTCTAATTCAGGCGTCATTGAGGCTTTTTGCAAATATTCACTATAAACATTGCAGCTTTGTGCAACATCTGAAAAATCAACAGTAATAACATCTTTATAATTATCAGTACATAACTCTTCTCTCAGTGCTCTAAGTAATTCCTTGTTTGCCTTTAGTATAGGAACTGGAATTGTGATAATGCCCATTAGTATAGGAACTGGAATTGTGATAATGCCCAAATGACTTTTTTCTGAAGAATCAACTGCATCTTCTCCAACTAGTTCAGGTACATGTTTTCCTAATGTAATCCCAAGTATTGTACAGGTATTTGCAATAATTCCTAGAGGAAGTTCTTCATTTATTACTATAACGCATTTTGTATCCTGATTTGTCATTATTTTTTCTCCTTTATTTTTTAATTATTTTATTTTGTTCTTTACTCTTTTATACGGTTTTAAAATATCACAAATTATTAAATTTTTCTTGTATGATATTGACATATTATATTTAATCAAAGTTCACTATTCAAAATTCCAAACTGCCATTAGTTCATGTCCTTTGGAATAACTGCTTCACCAGGTCTTAATCCCTCTATGCAGTCATCATTTATATCTTCATCTATGCATGCAGTTTCACTGTCTTCATCCAAATTTTCTGCTGCCAAAGCTTCCATATTACTTTCAAGAGTCCAATTGTAATCCTCACCTTTAGTATGTTTTTTCTTTTTTAAAGATTTTCTTTTACTTCTTTTAATTAGGGGTACTACTACATTATTTGCTGCTAGATCCGGACTACTAAGCGATCTTTGATCAAAGCATCATTTATTTCTGGGATACTATTTTTATTATTGTGTTTTTGTTGCTGCAATAAATTTACTTCTTCGTATTCATTAATTTGTATATTGCTTTCATTATTAACATATCTATTACTTTTATTATTAACTTCTATATTATTTCCATCATTGTTTTTATACATATGATTTTCTTTCATATTTTCAGTTTCTGCATCTTTTTTCCGCAGATTTTCTTCTTTATAATTTATATATTGTATATCTCTATCCAAGCATGACGTTCTCTATCGAACCTATCTAAAAAGCTTGTTTTAATTTATATGCATACCTTTATGCAAAACTGGTATTGCCGTTGCTATAAGGATTATACCCATAGAAGCAGGTGCAGCATGCCCAAGTGATACATAGATTTTACATCCAATGATAGCCCCAATCACTCTTGCTAAAGCCTGAATAGATTGGCTGCCTCCTTGATTTCTTCCTTGTTCACTAGAATCCACAGACTTGGATAGCATCCCATTGAAAGAAGGTCCGAAGACCGAATCACCAAAACCAAATATAAACATTCCAGCGATATTATATGTGTATTTTTATATTCACAGGATTTATCATCAACCTTCTTCTTGATACAAAAGAAAAAGGAGAACCTCATCCATCTGGACTTGGTTCTCCTCCACTATTTAGATACATTATTAAGTTATCATTTATAGTTAGTTATATTGAGTCAATTTTCCTTAACTCATTTATGTTAATCTTTGAAATCAACATATGCAGCAGTTTCTTATACTGTTCTCTTGAAATATTGCTCTTAATCCCTATTGAAAAATCATTACTTGTGATACAGTATTTCCACTTATAAAAATGGTATTAATCATTGCTATTACTTGGTTAAGGTCATTTTTGCCTTTACTTATGATACGGTTCACCACAACTTATCCTAAATGCCCTATAAATCTGCTCAAGCAACATTACTCTAAACAACTGATGAGGAAAGGTCATCTTACTAAAACAAAGACTATAGTTAGCTCTTTTTAAAACACTTTCACTTAAACCCAAGCTTCCACCAATTACAAAACACATATTACTATCGCCTCTTACACCACAGTTATCAATAAATTTAGACAACTCCTCAGAAGATAACATTTTTCCTTTAAGATCCAGAGTTACAACATACATATTGTCTTTTATATTACTTAATATTTTATTGCCTTCCTTATCTTTAATTATCAGTTCATCTTTTTCTGATGCATTATCTGGTGTCTGCTCATCTGCAAGTTCGATTATGTTTAATTTACAGTAACGTGATAATCTTTTTGAATACTCATCAATTGCCTGCTTTAAATACTTTTCTTTTAATTTCCCTACTGAAATAACCGTTATATTCATATAAATTAACCGCACATCCTTTATTGTTAATTAATATCTCGATACTAATTAATATCTCGATTTATTCTACGTAATATTCTATCATATTAATTAAAAGCAAAAAACATAGATGCCACACAACATAAATAATGGACGTAGTAAGTTTATAGTGAAATAACCGAAATAAAGTTCTCAAATTGGGCTCGCTTGCTCAAAAAATGAAGCAAGAATTTTTTTAGAATGTAATAAACGTACATTGAGATCTTAATTCTGTCAAAAACACATTTGTTTTTTGAGTCAAGCATAAATTATAACAAAAATAAATTAGGTATCTATGGTTTTAGAGAAAACAAAGAAATTCAATATATGAATATGCGTAGTATTGTATTGGAAATTTCAGCTTTTAAATTCTTTGGCAGAGGCTGTTCCAAAATTGTTTGTCCAAAAACCTGCTTTTTGGAGCAAACATTTTTGGGCGCAGCCTCTGCCATTAGAATTTTTAGCTTGAATTTCCCTACAATCGAGCATATCATATATTGAATTTCGGTTATTTCACACTAAACTCTGATTCTACACAATATATTTAAACTGTGAATTTAAACATTAAGATAATTTAAATGAACCTACCATTTCATCCATATTTTCTGCTGAATATTCTAGTGCCTCTGTTGCTTGTTTTAATTGATTTATGTGCCCCAATATCCTTTTAACCGTTTCAAGTGATCTTTCACTTTGATTTGAACTTAATTCTGTTGATTCATTAATTTTATCTGCCATAGTTGAAACATTATTCATAACGTCACTTACATCCTGACTTTGAGTTGATGTTATTTCTGATATAGATTGCATTGCTGTAGATATTATATTTACATCTTCATTGACTTTTGCAAATGAATCAATTGATTCCCTAACACTACTTATTGACATATCTACCTTATCATTCATTCGTCCAGCATATTCATACGTAGACTGTGTTTGTTTTTGAACATCTGATATAACGCCACTTATAGATTTAGTAGCACTTTCTGTTTCTAATGCTAACTTAGATATTTCTGCTGCTACAACTGCAAATCCTTTTCCACTATCTCCTGCTCTTGCTGCTTCTATAGATGCATTTAAAGCCAATAGCTGAGTTTGCTGGCTTATATCATTAATTACATTCACTACATTTGTTATGTGCTTTGAATGTTCTTGTAAGTTAGTTATAGAATCTACTGTTTTCTTGATTAAGCTCTCAAGCTCCTCCATACTATTAAGTGCAATCTTTGTTACACCATCAGCTTTTTGTGAACTTTCATTAGTATCATGTACAACATTGGAGATCTCTAATATCAAGCTATCCATTTCTTGAATTGATGCTGATATATCTGAAAATTTATTCTTAGTTTCTTGAAATGTATCATTTTGTTCTTGTGAGTTCTCTAGTAAATTAACTACTGTTTTTTCAATTTGAGACATTCCGCTTTTAAGCTCTGATGTTATTCTTGAAACTATATTTACTGACTTTTTAGTTGTCTTAGCTGATTTTTTAACTCTCTTAAGCATAGTCATCTGACTATTTATGAACTTATTAAACCACCTTGATAATTCACCAATTTCATCTGCTGATATTTTATCAACCCTTTTGGTAAGATTCCCCTCTCCTTCTGCTATATCTTGAAGTATATCAATTGTTTTACTTAAAGGAGATACGATTAATTTTCTGCTTATTATCATTGATGATATACAAATTATAATCCAGCTTATTGCTAAAAAAATAAATTCCTTACTAGGAAATATTTTATTTAAAATTCCATTAGCTATAAATAAAATACCCGTTAATATAGATATTGTAGCTGGGACCTTTAAATTAATTCCTTTAAAATCATAAATTTCTGCTATATCCCCTTCACACATCATTCCCCATGTTTCATCACAGTTTGGAGGATATATCAAAGTCCCCTTTCCCCCGACCATAATATGTCTATAATCTGGATAACCCGGCCAGCAATCTAAATTTTCACCATTTTTTATTGTGCTAGCAACACCTGGGTGCAATTCTTTTGTAGATGGATCATTAAAAATTATTTCAAATTCTGTATGATCTTTAATTTGTACAACTCCCCATTTTTTAGTCTTTACTCCATCCTTAAGATTATCACCTAATGTAAATGTATTATCTTCAAATCTACTTCTTGATATAGCAGTTCCTGGTTTAATCCCCCTATTTGAGTTGACCATAAATAGATAGTTGTCTCCAGAATCTTTATATATATGAGTATCTTCATCTTGTATTACATTACTCATATCATCATTTAAGGCTCTGCAGCATAATATTCTTATATCCCCTGCATGATTCTTACATGGCATGGAAAACATCAATGTCACTTCATCAGAAAATTTCTTTCCTTTTATATCTGTATCTAATGTTCGTTTGTCAATATATGGCCCATACATAAGTGGCTTACCTTCTAGTCCTCGCTTTAAATTTGGTAAGTCATTCATCATTATCCCTATATGTATCTTACAAGATGAAACTGATACTTTTCCTTCATTATCCAACACAAATATTTCACAAAATTCTTCATACTTGCTTACTGTTTCTTTTAAAAATTCATTTATTACTTCATCATCATTTTCTAATGCAATAAGTGAATTTTTGATATTGTTAACTTGAACCCATTTATCTTTAAACCAGTTATCTAACGCCTTTTTTCTTCCATTAGATATTCCTTCAAATACTCTTTCTGAATGTTCTTTAAGATTTCTATTAAGAAAATATTTAATACCTAATTTATAATTCATGTAATTAGCCTCCTAGATTTAATATCAATTTTTAATTATTTACTTTTTTAATTGATGAGATCATAATAATTTTTTATCATAATACTTATTGCTTTTATAAATTTATTTCCCAGAAAATAAAAAACACTGATAAATGGGTCGATAGTATCAATCCAATTATCAGCACTGCCATAGTACTCATTCTATTTATTTATAAATATCAATATCCAAGGTTATCATTAAGAAATATAACATGTATTCTATTCTTATCAATTTGTCTCTTTATTAATGTATATTCATTGCATATTCTATTATCACTATTGCACTCTACGCATCTTCCAATTTTTGTGCAAGGAGTTTCTTTATTTAATCTTTTTGCATTTATAGGCGATGCATACTCTTTTGTTCTAATTATAGCTTCTTCTACATTAGGTACTATTTTATTAACGCCAGCAACTATTATTACCTTATCTGGTCCGTATAACATTGCAGCTACTCTATTTCCATTACCGTCAACATTATATATTTCTCCATTCTCAGTTATAGCATTTGTACTTGTCACATACGCATCACTTAAAAAGGATTGTCTAAATATTTCTTTTATTTCATCTTGAGTTAATCCTTCTTTATATCTATCTAAAAATTCATACCTACCACTCTTTAAATGATCAATAACACCTGTTTCGAATAAAGTCATTGATCCTCCACATGAAACCTTTGACTTTGGAGATATTAATTCTTCAATCTTACTTATTAAGTCCACATTTGATGCGACCATATAACCATTCATATTATTTTTTTCTAATGCTTTTATGGTTCTAAGTATTCTTTGCTCATTCACCCATAGCACGTTTTTATCCATAACTCCTTATCACCTCAGTCCATTTATTTAATTTTTATTTAATTATACCATCTCTACCTTTATTTGTGAATTATTTTAGCATAAAAACTTAAAAAAATAAGGAATCCAAGTTAATGTTCGGAATTCCTTATTAAAAATAATTATATTCATTTATATGTAATTATTTACCACAGCATTTCTTGTATTTTTTCCCACTTCCACATGGGCAAGCATCATTTCTACCTATTTTTTCAGTATTTCTTACTGTCTTAGAATCTTTATATGATTTCTTTATTTCTTCTCTCTTTTCTGCTGAGAAAATTCCATCCCATTGTGGTAATGTATATAAATATTCTGCTTTAGCATCTAACATGTTAAAGTATAAAGTTTCTAAATCAATGTCTAATATTATTTCTGTATCAGCTTCTAAAGTTTCTAAATCATATGGATTCTTTAAGCTGTCGTTTATTCCGTCAACAAACCCCATTGCAAATTCTATAGTTGAATCATAATCTATAGCTAAATCTCCAATTGTAGTTTTCTTAGATTCTTTATGATTAGCTAATAAATCTTTATATATCGCAGTTTCTAATTTGCTATATTCTGCCCAGAAAGCATTTTCTCCTTTAGTCTTAACATATTCTACAACCATATCAGTCCAGTTTGTATATAAACTCATGTCTAAGTCCTCCCTTAAATTTCTTTATTTATATATTAAATTTATTTATTTAACTAAATAGTTATATAATTACTTGGGCTATGTCTATCCGCCATAGTTAAAATTATGTCTTCATTTTCTTTAATTCCATTTTCTCTTATCACATTTAATACAGTCTGATAAGCTAAATCGGGATGATTATTAGTAGTACTTAAATGTCCTAAAATAATCTTTTTATTTAATTTATGTTTCACTAATTCAATTATTGCTGTACCGCAGTCATCATTAGATAAATGTCCTATCTCACTTAATATTCTTCTTTTTAATGTATACGGATATGGACCAAATTTTAACATATTAACATCATGATTACTCTCAAGTAATATAATTTCTGATTCCTTAATATTATCATATATTTCCTTAGTAAAAGTCCCAAAATCAGTTGCCACACTAATGCTCTTTTTTTCATCACTAACAGTATATCCCATTGGTGAACTAGCATCATGTGGAATATTAAATGCTTTTATATTAATATCTTCAATTTGAGTAAGTGATCTTTTATCAATTACTTTTATGTTATGTTCTTTTACTTTCCCTATAGAGCCTTCCATAGCAGACCATGTATCTGCATTTGCATATATAGGAATATCATATTTTCTTGATAAGACACCTACTCCCTTAATATGATCACTATGCTCATGAGTAATGAATATCCCTTTCACATCTCTAGGATTTTGACCAATCTCTTGAAATGCCATATCTATTTTCTTTCCTGGGAGTCCAGCATCTATTAATATTTTTGCCTTTTCAGTGCCAATAAACATGCTATTTCCACTACTTCCACTATATAAAGAACAAAATACCATTCTTGACCCTCCCCAGCATTCTCTTATTCTTCTACATGTACTCTCTTAATATCAGCACCTAATGCCTTAAATTTATTTTCTATATGAGGATACCCTCTATCTATATGTTCTATACTAGTTATTTCAGTTGTTCCCTCTGCTATTAATCCTGCTATTACCATAGCTGCACCAGCTCTTAAATCTGTAGCTTTTACAATAGCTCCTGTCAATTTTTCAACACCATCAATTATAGCAACTCTGCCTTCTACCTTTATATTAGCGCCCATCTTCTTTAATTCATCTATATGCTTGTGTCTACTCTCCCATATAGATTCAGTTATTAGGCTTCTGCCAGGAACCACACTTAATAACGAAGACATTGGTTGTTGAATATCTGTTGGGAATCCCGGATAAGGTGTTGTTTTAATATTAACGCCTTTTAATTCCTTATCAACTTTTACTCTAATACAATCATCGCCCTCTTCAATAGTTGCACCCATTTCAGTAAGTTTTGCTGAAATGGATTCTAAATGCTTTGGTATCACATTTTTTATATACACGTCTCCGCCTGTAGCAACAGTTGCAATCATAAACGTACCAGCTTCAATTTGGTCTGGTATAACACTATAGTCACAGCCCTTTAGCCTTGTTACACCTTGTATTTTGATTACATCAGTACCTGCACCTCTAATATTTGCACCCATTGAATTTAAAAAGTTAGCTACATCAACAACATGAGGTTCTTTTGCTACATTTTCCAATGTAGTAACTCCTTCCGCTAATGTTGCTGCTATCATTACATTTATGGTTGCACCTACTGACACAACATCAAAGAAAATATTTGCGCCAACTAATCTCTCAGCTTTAACTTTAACTGCACCATGTTCTATTACAACTTTAGCACCTAAAGCTTCAAATCCCTTTATATGCTGATCTATAGGTCTTACTCCTATAGGACATCCTCCTGGAAGAACCACTCTAGCTTCCTTAAATCTTGCAAGTAAAGCACCAATAAAATAATAAGAAGCTCTCATTCTTCTTACATCTTCTATACACGCATCAAAATTATCTACATTTGTACTATCTACTTCTAAAGTATTGTTATCAATTTTATTTACAGAACAGCCTAAGCTCTTTAATATTCTTTCTAAGCAATGAACATCTTCAATATCTGGTATATTATCAACTATGCACTTACCTTCATGTGCCATTACAGTTGCTGGTAATATAGCTACGGCAGCATTTTTAGCGCCATTAATTTCCACGCTACCTTTGAGCAAATTACCTCCATTTATGATTAATCTTTCCATCTATATTCACCCTATCTATAAAATCTATATAATCTATATAAAACCGCATTATTAACCTATTATAATTATAAAAATCTATCTTACTTATTATAACATAATATAAATTTATTTAAATATATTTTTTTAACAGAACTTAAATTTAACGGCATTCAATTTATTTTTTATGTATTTAAATATCATTATTTTATATTATGGCTATTTTTGTATTAATTATGTAATTTATTCTTTAATTACATAATTATGATTATTACTTATTTTTTAAATTTTCTTCTATTTTTTTATTTCCATTAATATGATATAATTTATTAAACATTAAGTAAACAATAATTGAGAGTGTGAGGTTCAATAATGAAATACTACATAGTTGCATTATTTGATGAGGAAGCTTATCAAGTAATTTCACCAATTCAAAAAAATATATCTAGAAAGTTTAGAACAAATAGAAATTCGCCACAACCATTTATACCTTTAATATCAATAGAAAATCCTGATTTAGATAAACTATATCCACTAGTAGATAAACTTATAGCTCCATATAAAACCTTCAGAGTAGATGCAAACGATACTGTATATCCTCTGGATCAAACAAAGAGTATAAACTTAAGGTTAGATAATAAAGGTTATATAAAGCGAATTGCTCGTAATCTTTTCGATACTTTATCTTTACATGGCTTTAATGTAAAATGTTTTGAGGATAATTTTATTCTTCTTGGGAACTTACCATATGTTCCAAAAGATAATAAGAAGCAAACTATTAAATTAAATTATCCTGATTTATATGATAAAGATAATTTTCTTAAATTGAAAATTAAAAATATAGAAATTTGGAAGCTTCCGGCAGCCAAGAAAAATATACCTATAAAATCTTATGAATTAAAAAGTTTCTGATTTTTTTAATAGCATGAGTAATAATTCATGCTATTTTTTATTTAAGTTAAAATAATTTTTTCTGTAGTCGTTTTCTCTACTTTTCTTTCTTTAAAAGATTTTGTAAAATAATATTAGTTTTTAAAAGTTATAGGAGGATTTTTTATGAATATTAATCCAATGTTTGAAATAAATAAAAAAATAATCAGTTCAATCTCAATTAATCCAGAATTAGACTCATATAAATTGAGAGTTCGTAAGCTTTTAGAATTTGAAGTAGCTTTGGGTGAATTTGCCAAATCAACTAATTGTTATTCTTACTTAAATAATAATACTGAAGATACTTGTTCAGATTTAATCTTAGAAAAATATATTAATTGTTTATCTAATTTAATAACATTGGGAATAGAGCATAATTATGATGATATTACTTCTATAAATGTAGCTACTAATGAAAATTGTCTAAGTGATCAGTTTCTTAATTTATACATAGATATAAATGATCTAATTGTTTCACCATGTCGTGATCATTACATAACTTTATTTGAAGATATATTGGCTGTTGGAAAATTTTTAGGGTTCTCAGAAGATGTCATTAACGAAAAATTTAAACTAAAAAATTAAAATTAAATTTAGAATAATCATTTAAGGGGATACCGCATTAAATAATCTGTGGCATCCCCTTTCTGTTTGCGCTACAAATCTAGATTTAGCTATTATAGATAAAAACTAACAAGTAAGAAGTAATAGATAATGAAAAAAGCCTTCAGCTTTTTAAACATTAATTTGTATTTTCTAAGTAGAAATACATAGCTTTATCTTTTTAACTTCAGTTATTTCTAACTACTCACTTTTAGTTTATTACTTCTTACTTATTATTTACAAATTATAATTTGTAAATTCAATGCCACTTTAATATTTTTCTCTCAATTGTAAATACTATATTAGAGGTGATAAATAGTATGATTGGAATAATAACTGCAATAATTTCTGGAATAGCAATGAGCATTCAGGGAGTATTCAATACACGATTGGGTGAAAAAGTAGGTGTTTGGGAAACTACTGTAATAGTTCAAGGTATTGCATTAGTTTGTGCTTTAATTATCTCATTCTTTTTTGGCAAAGGAAGCTACGGTTCAATAAAAGACGCAAATAAGCTATATCTACTTGGTGGAGTACTTGGAGTTGTAATTACTTTTACAGTTATGAAGAGTGTTGCTAGTATGGGACCAACTGTAGGAATAGGCACTATATTAGTTGCTCAGCTTCTTTCAGCAGCTCTTATAGATGCATTTGGTTTATTTGATAGTGAAAAAATAAGTTTTTCCATACATAACTTTATAGGAATCTCACTTATGATAATAGGTATAGTAGTATTTCAATGGAAGCATTAATTAACCTATTAAAAATATATGCTTTAAATAAAGATTCTACCTTACTCAAATATTTGAAGCATATATTTTTCTATTCTTCTATTCTTCTACTCCTATATTCTCATATTCTTGTATTTATATATCTTAATATTTTCATATTCTTAAATTTTATATAGTCATCATAAATAAATACTATATTTTGGTATTAACAATATGGATAAAGTTCATATAATATATAATGAAATAATATTGAGGAGAAAATTATGTTTTCATCTAAAAGCAAATTAGATAATAATTTAAAATACTATGTATCTAAAAATGCTTATAAAAATTATAGAGTACTTATTAAATATAAGAACTTTCATTCTTCCCTTGCTAAAAAAGTAAGTTCATATAAAGGTAAAGTTTATCATATTATCGAATCCATAAATATAATTAGTGCTGATTTGACAGCTCGTGGAATTGAACGTATTATTGAATATCCAGAAATAGAAAAAATATATTTAGATGAATACTTATTTCTTTGTGGTATGAGTATATCTACTGCAAATAAAACTCATTTATCTTCAAATTCAAAATTGTCTGGCGCTGGAGTTGGTGTTGGAGTTATTGATAGTGGCGTCTACCCTCATCAAGATCTAATAAAGCCAAGTAATAGAATAGAATTGTTCATAGATGTAATAAACGAATTAACTCATCCTTATGATGATAATGGACATGGGACATGTATAGCTGGTATATTATGTAGCAATGGTACTGAATCAAATGATTTATATAAAGGAATCTGCCATAAGAGCAAATTATTTTGCTATAAAGCATTTGATAAATTAGGAAAAGGATTTGCTTCAGATGTCCTTTATTCATTAGAACATGTTATAAGTATCTCTGAAAAAAATAATATTAAAGTTCTCTGTTTACCTTTTGAATTATTATCTCATAATACATTTATAATATCATTGTTTGATTCAATGTTGAATAAGGCTATAACAAAAGGATTAATCCCAGTTCTTCCATCAGGCAGCTTAAAAGATAATTATTCAATTATGGGAATATCAACTTTAAGTAATTGTATAACTGTTGGTGGATTAGATACTACATCAAATACACTAAGGCCATATGAATACTCTTCTGGTGGATTATATGAAAAATCAGTGAAACCTGATTTATCTGCTGCCTGTGTTAATATTGTTTCTTTAAATTGTGATCAGAACTATATATCAGAAAAAAATGGCTTAAAATTATATCCTCATAAACTTGATGCAGCTTATAAAACATTTTCTGGCACATCCCTATCTACAGCTTATATAAGTGGATTATGTGCATTAATATGTGAAAAAAATCCTAAAGTTAATTTTAAAGATGTTTTATCACTACTAAAGGTTGCTTGTACTCCCATCGAAGATATTTCAAAAAGCATCCAAGGTGAAGGAGTTGTTGATACAAAAAAGCTCATGCTTTAATACAGAAATGCAGACTATTAATCATAGGTCTGTATTTTTTTGCTTGTCGAGTACATAGTATTTATTATTTCCCTACATTGAAGTATAATATGCTATAATTATTTACATAATCATAAATATAATTAAAAAGGTAGGTGGCAAAATGAGCACTTTCATATTAAAGAATAATTCTTTAAACTTTACTCCTGTTAGTAATACTTTCATTGAAAAATATATGCTAGGAGCTAGAGGCGAATTTATAAAAGTTTATTTGCTATTATTAAAATTTAATACTTCAGGTGAGCCTGGGGTAAGCTCATCAATATTAGCTTCCTCTCTTAACTTATTAGAATCAGATATAATGAATGCTCTTAATTATTGGAGTGATCAAGGAATAATCAGACTAAATAAGATAGATCAAATGGGAAACTTTAATATAGAATTCTTGGACTTAGATAATACTTCAAATAATGATAACAAAAATCAAGTTGACTTACTATCTGCTTTAAATAGCAATAATACTAAAGATATGTTAAAGGATATAGAATCTCTTTTAGCAAGACCACTTTCCCCTACTGAGATGTCCACATATTTAAATTGGCAGAATGAATTTGGTTTTTCTTCTGAATTAATTTTAATACTAATGGAATATTGCATTTCTAAAGGTAAAAGCGATCCAAGATATATAGAAAAAGTGGCTTTATCATGGCATGACTTAAAAATAACTAATATTGAGCAGGCTCAAAATTTAATCAAAAAGACTGAAGATAAATGGGGAAATATCAGAAAAATACTATCTTATCTCGGAATTAATAATACAGATATAATGAAACCTCAACAGGAAATGATTGAAAAATGGTTACTAACTTATAATTATTCCATAGAAATAATTCAAAAAGCCTGTGATATATGCTTTGAAAGATTGAATAGAGCAGATTTCAAGTATATTGATGGTATTTTAAATAACTGGAATAGTAATAACCTTAGAACATTAGAAGATATCGCAGCTAAAGACAAAAAACAAGTCAATAGTAATAAGTATAATAAGGCTCAAGGTACATCTTCTTATATTAAAGAGAAGCCACCGCTTAGATTTAATAACTTTGAACCTAGAGAATATGACTACGACTCTTTAGAAAAAAAATTATTAGGATGGGATAATGATGATTAATGGTTATCAAACAGAACTTTTAAAAATATATGATAATATAAGAGCATCTGAAAATAAAGCATTAAAGCAAAGAAAAGCAGAAATAGCTGAAAAATATCCTGAAATAATAGATTTAGATAATAAAATTAAAAAGCTTTCATTACAAATGGCTCTATCAGTAATAAAATCAGATAACAGCGAAAAAACCGTAGAAGAATTTAAAGAAAAAATCACTGATTTACGTGTTAAAAAATGTGAAATGCTAGTTGAAAGAGGTTATTCTACTGACTATCTAAATATCTATTATCATTGCAAAAAATGTAAAGACACAGGTTTTATAGGTAATAAAAAATGTATTTGCTATAGCCAAAAGTTAATTGACCTGTATTATAAAGATTCTGATTTAGAGAATATAGTGAAAACTTGTAATTTTGATAATTTTGATTTAAGTTTATTTTCATCTCATAGAAATGAAAATGAAAAATATTCTGAAAGAAAAAATATCGAAAACAATTTAAATTACATTCTTCAAGAATATCTACCTAACTTTAAAACAATCAATACCAACCTACTATTTTATGGTAATCCTGGTAGTGGAAAAACTTATTTATCATATTGTATAGCAAAATCTATTTTAGACACAGGAAACTTAGTAGTTTATAAAACATCAGAAGAGTTAATAAAGATATTAAGAGATTTAAGATTTAAAAATGCTGATAGCGGAATAGAAAAACTATTATTAGAATGTGACTTACTAATTATAGATGATTTAGGTGCAGAGCATATAAATGAATTCTCTGTTACAGAACTTTTTAATATAATAAATAAAAGAATTCTTACAAATAAAAAGATGCTTATTTCTACTAATTTAACCCTTCCTGCAATAAGCAAACATTATTCTGAAAGAATTGCTTCTAGACTTTTAGGCGATTTTAAATTGTGTAAATTCTATTCAGATGATATAAGAATAAAACAAAATCTAAATAGAAATAGATAATTTTTTAATTATCTGTTCATAAAAGAAGGTATCCTTAAAAATTATTTTTTTAAGGATACCCTCTTTTATATCAAATTATACGCAAAAATCTTATATTTAGTCTATAAAAATAAAACGAAATTAGATAAAGCTAATTTGAATAATCATATACATACATATTTATTTTCTTTTTTATAAATCATTACAATACTTAAATATTAATAATAAATAAAAAAACAAGCTATTAAAGCTTGTTTTTTTATGGCGACTCAGAAGGGGCTCGAACCCTCGACCTCCGGCGTGACAGGCCGGCACTCTAACCAACTGAGCTACTGAGCCATCTTATGGTGGGCACAACAGGGCTCGAACCTGTGACCCCCTGCTTGTAAGGCAGGTGCTCTCCCAGCTGAGCTATGCGCCCATAAGATAGAAATGGTGACTCCTAGGGGAATCGAACCCCTGTTACCACCGTGAAAGGGTGGTGTCTTAACCGCTTGACCAAGGAGCCATGCTTTATATTGTCTTCGCTTGATGTCTTTTAACACCTTGTCGCGCTGACCACATAGACTATAATACAGAAAATTAGATTAAGTGTCAACATATTTTTTAAAATTTTTTTAAAATCACTTCATTTTTTGATCCATATTAAATTTAAATATTAAATGAAATACTCTTTCAAACTTGATTTATTGCGGCTTCAAAGCTATCTATCTCTAATCTTCTACTACGTATTTCTTTATTAATTCTTTCTATTTCTACATTACATAATTGTAAAAATTCATCTTTCTGAATTATTCTAATATCAATATTGTAGCTATCCTTTTTAAAATTTTGTCCAGATGCATTAACTTGTAAGGGAACTTTTTCATTAATCATCAATACTATATCCTTTTCCCATATGCCTCTCTTATTTACTTTATATTTATCTATTAATACATTTAATCTTTTAGCTTCTTCATGAATTTCTGATTCTAATGAATTTTTTAATGCACTATAGAAGACAACCGAAATTCCTCTTTTTATTTTTATTTTTAAGTATTCTTTATTTTCTATCAAAAACTCATCTATTTTTGTTTCTCCCATAAATTCTACATCGTTAAATTCAAAACATTTTAATCCATTTCCACCAGAATAATTTACCAGAACTTGATCATAATTCATTCTTCTTACTTTAAATACTCTTTCAAAATCTTCTAATTTATTATTTATTACTTTTACTTCCATAATATAATCACCAAATTTAGTATTCCTTCCTTTTAACATTTTTATTACTATGTTAAAATCTATTTAGCATATTGAAGCTTATTTTTACCTTCTTTAATATGTCTTATAAAAAATAAGGAGTGATTAATATAATGATTCATCACGATTTACTTATAATTGGTGGCGGAGCTTCAGGAGTAATGGCCGCCATTGTTGCAAAAGATTTTGGAATGGATGTAGCAATAGTTGAAGGTAACGACAGAATATGTAAAAAGGTTCTTGCCACTGGAAATGGTAGATGTAACATAAGTAATAACACAATATTTGAACCTTTTAATGCTTATCATAGTGAAAATGATAAATTTTATTGTGACACTTTAAGTAATTTTACAGTAGAAGATACAAGAAGTTTATTTTTATCATTAGGATTACCTTTTGTTGAACTTGAAAACGGCAAAATGTATCCTCAATCACTACAAGCCTCATCTGTAATAGATATATTTAGAATTGCTGTAGAAGAAAAACAGATACCTCTATATTTAAACTGTAAAGTTAATAATATATCAAAAAGTAAAAATTTTAAAATAGCTACTAATAATGAAGATTTTAAAAATTTTTCATGTAATAAATTGATTTTAAGTTGTGGAGGAAAGGTCGCTCCTAAGACTGGTTCTGATGGTTCTGGATATAAAATTTCAAAATCATTTGGTCATACTATTATTGAACCTATTCCTGGTATAGTTCAATTAAAACTAGATTATCCTTATCTAAAAGCCTTATCAGGAATAAAATTTGATGGTTCAGTATCCATATTTATTGATAATGAATTTATCCGCTCAGAAAAAGGTGAAGTATTATTTACTGACTATGGCATTTCAGGGCCTCCAATAATGCAGCTATCTTATTATGCATCTAAGGCTTTAAGCAAAAATTCAACAGTAAAATTAGTAGTAGATATGTTCCCAAATAAAACAAAAGAAGAAATTGATGACTTCTTCTCTACTCACTTTTCAATGTTTGGTTACAGGGAAATGTCATCTGCTTTAATAGGATTAATTAATAAAAAGCTTATTCCAACTATTCTTAAAGACTGTGGTATAAAGGATATCCATACACCTTGTAGCAATATAGATTGGAAATACTTAAATATATTTATAAATAGATTAAAGCATTGGGAGTTTACATGCATTGATACAAATGGATTCTCAAATGCTCAAGTGACAGTTGGAGGAGTAAATACTAAAGAAATAAATTCATCAACATTAGAATCTAAATTAATTAAGAATCTTTACTTCTGCGGCGAAATAATGGATGTCCACGGTGATTGTGGTGGATTTAATCTACAATGGGCTTGGAGCTCAGGATACACATCCGCTAAATCTGCTTCAAATAATAAATAATAATAAACTTAGTTTAATTAGTTTAGAAATAACCAAAATTAAGTTCTAAAATTCTGATTGCTTTACTTTATGTAAACAGCTTAAGTATGATTTTGATAAATACAAAGAAATCCAATATACAAATGTACTTAGTATTATATTAATAATTTGAATTCTTAAATCCTTCAGTAGAGGTTGTTCCAAAATTATTTTTCTAAAACTTGTTTTTAAAGTAGACTGTTTTGGTATAACCTCTATTATTAGAATCTTCATCTAAATTTTTCCTACAATCGATCATATCATTTATTGGATTTCGGTTGTTATTCACTAAACTCTGATTTTATCTATTCTCTTTCCCAATCAAACTCTAATGCTGTCAGCTCTTTTCCATTGCTATCTTTTATTATATGATAAGATTTTAAGTGATTATCATCAATTTTCTTCACTTCTGCAAAAACATCAATTTTCTCTCCATATGTAGTTTCTTTTTCAAAATCTACTTTTACTCTTTTCAATTCATAATTAGTTATAACTTCAACTGGAATAACTTCTAATCCCCATTCAACGTACTTTACATTATTCACATGCTTATTAGAATCTATATCGCTATATCTAATATTAAATACTTTTGAGTACTCAGCAGTTTGCATCTTTTCAACTTTTTCCATAGAAATATCATAATCTATATCTCCATCTACTCCATAGAAATCATACTGTTCCTTTTGTATTCTCATAGGTCTTCTTTTTTCTATGTTGATTAAGAAAAATAATGCTAAAGCTTCACCTATTATTTCTTCTTTTTCATCCCTAATAATATATTTTCTTAATCCATAAAATTTCTTAAATCCAACTGGTTCTGTAGTTATGTTTATTTTTTCTCCAAACATTGGATATCTTTTCATTTTTATATCATATTTATAAAAAACCCAGGCACAATTATTGTCTTCACAATACTTCATTCCTCCACCGACAGATTCTGATTGATGAGTTCCAACATCACAAATAAAGTTTATTATAGAAGACATCTTACATTTTAATTTATAATCTACATCGTAATAATTTATTTCATAAGTTTTAGTATAATTTTTAACCATATCTTATATTTATATGACTTAAGCCAAGTCATATAATTTTTCACCTCACTTAATAAACTTATAGTTTTATTAATATCTATTATAGTATATATTACCATAATAAATATTATAATGTAATTAGTAAAAATATTTTCAAATTATTTCCAAGGAAATAATCTCGTTTCAAAACAAATTTATCTTGTAAATATATCTTATTTTCTATAATTTTTTTATATTTTATAAATAAAAAAAGAGAAATCAAAATGATTTCTCTTTTTAATGCTTATTTATTTAATGCTTCCAATAATTGTTCTAAGTTTATTCCATGAACTACAGCTGCCTCAGCTAAAGTTTCAGCTTGAGCAGATGGGCATCCAACACATCCCATTCCAAAGCTCATTAATACTTCTGCTTTAGATGAATCTGCATTTACAATTTCACCAATTGTCATGTCTTTAGTTATCATATCTTCACCTTCTTTATGTATAAAAGTCAAATTTTATGTTACACCAAAAATTATATTTTATACGTAAAGTAAAGTCAATATCAGATTAAATCACTATACTATAGATCCTTTACTCTCATAGTTTGGTCTCTCTTTGGACCAACAGAAACTATAGAAATCTTAGTTTCTGTGAATTCTTCAATTCTCTCAAGATACTTCTTTGCGTTTTCTGGAAGCTCATCATAACTTCTTGCATTAGCTACTTCTTCGCCCCAACCTGCAAATTCTTCATATACTGGTTCACATTTTGCTAAATCTTCTAAACTTGCTGGGAAATAATCTATTACTTTTCCATCAAATTTATATCCAACACATACTTTTAGTGTATCTAATCCTGCTAATGTATCTATTTTAGTAACAGCTAATGAAGTTAATCCACTTACTCTTACAGCAGTTTTAACTATAACTAAATCTAACCATCCACATCTTCTTGATCTACCAGTAGTAACTCCATATTCGTGACCTTTTTCTCTGATCCATTCACCAGTTTCATCAAGTAATTCTGTTGGGAATGGCCCTTTACCAACTCTTGTAGTATAAGCTTTTGTTATACCTACAGCATTAGTTATCATGTTAGGTCCAATACCAACACCATTAGATACTCCACCAGCAGTTGTATTTGATGATGTAACATATGGGTATGTTCCATAGTCAATATCTAATAGCATTCCTTGAGCACCTTCAAATAGCACTGTCTTATCAGCCTTGATATCGTTATAAACTTTAACTGATGTCTCTTCAATAAATGGTTTTAATCTCTTACCGAATTCTAAATATTCATTTAATATTTCATTATAGTCTAATGCTTCTCCACCTAACACTTTTGTTATATAAGCATTTTTCATTTCTATATTTTCTTTTAATTTTTCAGCAAAAACTTCTGGATGCATTAAATCACAAACTCTTATTCCACATCTTTCAAATTTATCTGTATAACATGGGCCTATACCTTTTCCAGTAGTACCAATATCATTTTTTCCTCTTGCTTTTTCTTTTAATCTATCTAATACTTTATGATATGGCATGATAAGTTGAGCTCTATCACTTATTATTAATTTTTCAGGTGTAACTTTAACTCCAACACCTTCTAAATAATCTATTTCTTCAAATAATGCCTTTGGATCTAATACTACTCCATTACCTATAACATTTAATTTATCATCATATAAAATACCTGATGGTATTAAGTGTAGTTTATATTCTTTATCTCCAACAACAACAGTATGACCTGCATTATTTCCACCTTGGAATCTAACAACTACATCAGCGTCCTCTGCTAAGTAGTCTGTCATTTTACCTTTACCTTCATCTCCCCATTGAGCTCCTAAAACAATAAATGCTGACATTTATCCTGCCTCCTTAATTTAAATAAACATATTAATTGTTTTCTTCTACTTTGGAGAGCGCATAAAAAAAACTTTTTACCTCTCCCTTTAAATAGTAACAAAGTAGCTTTTGATGGTCAACTACATATCGAATATTTTTTTGATTTTTTTCTAAATAATTCGTATAATGTTTCTATACGTATATTACTACAATGTATATCATTTACTTTGATATTCATTTGTATTCATTAATAAATGTTAAACGTTGGTCCAAGCCATAATCAAGCTATAATAATAATTTATTATATTATTGTATAAACATATCTTAGTATCAAATTAAAATATTTAATATAAAGAGGTGCCATTATGAACATATATGAAGAATCATTAAAATTTCACGAAGAAAAAAGAGGCAAATATGAAATAAAGCCAACTTGTGAAGTAAAAGATGCAAAAGATTTAAGCTTAGCATATACCCCTGGTGTTGCAGAACCATGTCGTGAAATACATAAAGATCCATCAAAGGCTTATACTTATACTCGTAAATGGAACACTGTTGCAGTTATTTCTGATGGAACTGCAGTATTAGGGCTTGGTGATATAGGTCCACTTGCTGCATTACCAGTAATGGAAGGTAAAAGTGTATTATTTAAAGAATTTGGTAATGTTGATGCATTTCCTATAGTTTTAGATACTAAAAATGTTGATGAAATTGTTGAAACTGTAGCAAATATTGCTCCAACTTTAGGTGGAATTAACTTAGAAGATATTTCAGCTCCTAGATGTTTTGAAATAGAAAAAAGATTAAAGGAAAGATTAAATATTCCAGTATTCCATGATGATCAACATGGTACAGCTATAGTTGTTTTATCTGGATTATTAAATGCCTTAAAAATAGTAAGCAAAAAATTAGATAACATAAAGGTAGTTATAAATGGAGCTGGTTCTGCTGGAACTGCAATATGTAAATTATTACTTTCTTCTGGAGTAAAAAACATAGTTATGTGTGATATTAATGGAGTAATAAGCAGAGATAAAGATTTAAGTGATAATATATATATGCAAGAATTAGCTAATATAACTAACCCAGATAATGTTACTGGAACTCTTAAAGATGCAATGGTAGGTACTGATGTATTTATAGGTGTTTCTGCTCCAAATATTGTTTCAAAAGAAATGGTTAAAACAATGAATAAAGATGGAATAATATTTGCAATGGCAAACCCAACTCCTGAGATCTTCCCTGAAGATGCAAAAGAAGCTGGAATTGCCGTTATGGGGACTGGACGTTCAGATTATCCAAATCAAATCAATAATGTATTAGCATTCCCAGGAGTATTCAGGGGTGCATTAGATGTAAGAGCATCAGAAATTAATGAAGAAATGAAAGTAGCTGCTGCTTATGCAATAGCAAACTCTGTATCTGCAGAAGATTTAAATGCTGAAAATATAATTCCAAAAGCATTTGATTTAAAAGTTCAAGACTTAGTTGCTAAAGCTGTTAAAGAAGCCGCTATTAAAAGTGGTGTAGCTCAAGTTTAATATACTTAAAATTTAAAATATAACACGCATTTTACTAAAGCATCGTAATTTATAAAAATTTATCCACATAATCAAAAAAAATTTTTATCCACTGTGTATAAAATCCTTTTTTAAAATAAAACTGTGGATAATTCTAAAAAATTTAGTTTTTAGAATTATCCACAGCATTTATTAAAAATATTTTTGATAATATTATATTTGTAGCATAGCTGATTTTTTAGTTGTGCATATTCTTAGATTTCTCAGCACACTTATCCATAGCTTGAATTATACTGTTTCTAAATCCTAGTTTTTCTAGCTCAACAACTGCTTCAATAGTAGTTCCTGCTGGAGAACAAACTGCATCTTTCAATTCTCCTGGATGCTTTCCAGTTTCCAATACCATCTTAGCAGATCCTAAAACACTTTGTGCTGCCATTTTATAAGCTTTTGCTCTAGGAATTCCAAGCTTTACTGCTCCATCTGCCATAGCTTCTATAAACATATATACATATGCTGGTGATGATCCAGCCACTGCAACAAATCCATCAAAATATTTTTCTTCTAATTCAACACATTCTCCAAAGCTTTCAAACATTTTTATACAATATGCAAGCTCTTCTTTACTTACATTTTCATTTGGACATACAGCTGACATTGCTTCTCCTACAAACGCTGGAGTATTTGGCATAGTTCTAATTATCTTTGCATCATCTCCAAGCCATTCTTCCATATTATTTATTGTGATTCCAGCAGCTATAGTGATAATTAACTTATCTTCTGTTAATTCACCTTCTATTTCTTCAACTATTTGCTTATACATATTAGGCTTAACAGCTAAAATTACTGTTTTAGCTTCTCTCGCAACCATTTTACTATCAAAAGTTGTTAAAACATTAAATTCATCTTTTAACCTTTTTGAAGAAGATTCTGTTTTAGTAGAAACTATAATCTCATCTGCATTAACAAAACCTGATTTAATTAATCCGCCGAGAATTGCACTTCCCATGTTTCCACAGCCTATAAAACCTATTTTTTTACTCATTTTTATGCCCCCATTTTTAATTTATTTGTTACAAATTGATTTTTTATGCTTTTATATAAAGATTTAAAATTAAATCCAGCACAATCATAGGATAGCTTGTTTTAATTCCTCATAAACTATAAATAAGATGAAGGGAGGAATTTATATGAACAATGTTTCTTTGATTTATAATAATTCCATATTAGACATAGACAATTTCATAGATTCTATATTACACAAGAATGATTCTATATCTAATCTTCCTATATGTGAGATTACTGAAAAACCTTTATTTTATTTTATAACTATAAAAAATTTTTATACACATAAACATAATTTCGAATTATTTTATAAAAATAAATTTTTAATCTTAAGAATAAAATCTAAAGATAATACAAAAACTATTTTCACTAGAATATTTTATTTAGATAATATTGATATTAAAGAAATATCTCATATTTATCATAATAATACTGCTAAATTAAAAATTTTAAAACTACCTAATATTTCATGATAGTAATATTTTTTATAAAGACTTTATTGTAAATAGCATATTCTTTATATATATAATTTTAGATATAAGAAATATCTACTATAAATATTTCTTATATCTAACCTTAATAACTTTAACTATTCTTTATGTATGACATCTAAATTACCGAACTTACTATATTGACCAAGCCACGCCATTTTTACAGTTCCAACTGGACCATTTCTCTGTTTAGCTATTATGCATTCACCAATGTTTTTATCTTCAGTTTCCTTATTGTAATACTCATCTCTATAGAGGAACATAACTAAGTCAGCATCCTGCTCTATAGATCCAGATTCTCTTAAGTCAGATAACATTGGTCTGTGATCCGCTCTCTGCTCTGGAGCTCTTGATAACTGAGATAGTGCTATTACTGGGCATTCCATTTCCTTTGCCAAGGCTTTTATAGATCTAGAAATCTCTGATACTTCTTGTTGTCTATTGTCTGTTCCACTTCCACCAGACATAAGTTGTAAATAGTCTATAACTATTAAATCTATTCCATATTCAAGCTTTAATCTTCTACACTTAGATCTCATTTCCATTACAGTTACACCAGCAGTATCATCAATATAAACCTTTGCCTTTGAAAGCGGCCCTGTCGCTCTGGCTATATTTTCCCAGTCGCTATCTTCTAATGCACCAGTTCTAAGCTTTAACATATCTACATTTGCTTCTGAACAAAGGAGCTTATATGCAAGCTGTTCCTTAGACATTTCCAGTGAGAATATAACAACACTCTTATGTTCCCTAAGAGCTGCATGTTCAGCAATATTAAGTGCAAATGTTGTTTTTCCCATAGAAGGTCTTGCAGCTATTAATATCATATCCCCTGATTGAAATCCTGAGGTCATTGAATCTAAGTCTGTAAAACCAGAACCAACGCCTGTGATTTCTCCCTTATTATTAAATAACTTTTCTATTTGAAGAAATCCTCTTTCTAAAACATCACTTAAAGGTTCAAAATCCTTTGATGTTCTATTCTCTGCTATATTAAAAATTTTCTTTTCAGCTATATCAACTACACTTTCAACTTTATCCTGTTTATTGTAACTTTCTTCAATAATTGTAGTTGATGCCTTAATCAATTTTCTTAAAGTAGACTTATCACTTACTATCTTTATGTACGCACTTAAATTTGCTGTTGTTGGAACAGATGCACTAAGTTCTGTTATATATGTTACTCCACCAGCTCTTTCAAGCATATTAGTGCTTTTTAGATATTCTAAGAGCGTTACTAGATCAACTGCCATATCATTTCTAAACATCTCTAATATTGCCTTATATATTGCCTTATGGCCATCCCTATAAAAGTCTTCTTCTTCTAAACTTTCCATTACTTTAGCAATAGAATTTTTATCTATAATCATAGAACCTATAACGGACTGTTCCGCTTCTATGCTTTGAGGTAAACTTCTCATTGCTGGATTCTCCACAATATTTTCCTCCTTCCTTATTTATTTTAATCTAAATAAGCTTCCCTCTAACAAAAGGAAGCCTATTTAATTTAGTTAAAAGCAATTTCCATTAATTCATTTATAGATTCAATAGCCTTTACTTCTATTCCACTATTATTTACTGGTATCTCTTTTTCATTATCTTTCGGAATTAATACTAAATTTATTCCCATTCTCTTAGCTCCATAAATCTTTTCGAATATGCCACCTACAGGCTTTATCTTACCTTGAAGTGATATTTCTCCTGTAACAGCTATATCCTGTCTTATAGGCTTCTTTAATAATGAACTTATTATACAAAGAGTAATTGCAGCCCCTGCTGAAGGTCCATCAATTTTTCCTCCGCCAATTACATTAACATGGATATCATAATCTTTAATGTCTTTATCTGTTATATTTCTTATAACAGATGCTGCATTATATACGGAATCTTTAGCCATAGATCCAGCAGTATCATTAAACCTAACAGTTCCTGCACCTTTTTTCTTTGCAGGGAATACAGCGCTTTCTATGCTTATTGTTGATCCTAAGAATCCGCTTACTCCTAATCCATATATATTTCCTATTTCTCTTTTATCTAAATCATCTAATCTTTCAAACGGAATATATCTTCCAATTGATATTACTTCATCTAAATCAGATAATTTTATCTCAATATTATTAACATTTTCTTTATTTGAATAAAGAGCATATCCGTAGGTATCTGTTAATATATTTACAGCTTTTCTACCTTCAAATGTATAGTTGCTTATCTTTTTTGCAACTCCATCTTCTAATATAACATTAAGTTTTTTTGCTGCATCTTCAACAATATTAACTATATCATCTGAAGAAAGCGGCTCAAAATATACTTCTGTACATCTTGATCTTAAAGCTGGATTAATTTCACTCGGACTTTTAGTTGTAGCTCCAATAAGAACAAAATCCGCTGGTGCACCATTATCAAATAAGTATTTTATATACTTTGGAGTCATTTCATCATCTGGATCATAATAAGAAGATGAAAATTCTACTCTCTTATCTTCTAAAACCTTTAAAAGTTTATTTTGAAGCATAGAGTCTAATTCTCCTATTTCATCTATAAAAAGTATTCCTCCATGTGCTTCTGTCACTAACCCAGTCTTAGGTTCAGGTATTCCTGTCTCTGCTAAATCTCTTTTACTACCTTGATATATTGGATCATGTACAGATCCTAAAAGTGGATTTGTTATTTCTCTTGGATCCCATCTTAATGTAGTACCATCTACTTCAACAAACTTAGATTCTTCATCAAATGGAGTAAAATCTAATTTTTTCACTTCTTCAAGAGCTATCCTTGCAGCAGTAGTTTTTCCTACACCAGGAGGTCCATATAAAATAATATGCTGTGGATACGGAGACGATAATTTAGATATTAAGGATCTTATAGCTCGTTCCTGTCCTACCACTTCATCGAATGTTTTTGGTCTTAAAAAACTCATTATATTTTTACTTGTAACTTTACTATCAAGCTTAATTAAGTTTTCTAATTTACCAAGAGTTTTCTTATTTTCTGCACCTTTTTGTTTATTAATAACTGATAGTCTTACTTCATCTATATATTTATCTTGCTTTTCCATAATAGATTGCTCTACTTGAGCTTCTATCTTATTTTGTACATATCTTTTTGCTAATTCATTAGAAACTAGCTCTACAGTTCTATCTAATACTTTCTGTAATTCATCTTCTTTTGGAACTATTTTCAAATCTTGGCCTTCTGCTAAAATAGTATTTATTGCATAAAGTCTTTCTGCCAAACTTGAGGATTGTATATACTTTTCCAACTTAAATCTTATAGTTCTAGCCCTAAAAGCACCTTTATCAAGGATATTCTTAGTTATAGCATAAATAGCATCGATTTGTGATTCTAAAGATAGATTAGACGAGATAACATCCTTTAATAAATTAGCTTCTTTTTTTGAATCCAAAATTTATTCCTCCTATTCTTGTGGAACAATAACAACCTTCATTTTAGTACTAACTTCTGGATATAGTTTAATTTCAATATCATATCCGCCAGCTAATTTTATTGTATCCATTACAATCTTCTTTTTATCAATTTCAATTTTATATTGTGTTTTTATTAATTCAGCAACATCTTTACTTGTAATAGCTCCAAATAGCTTTCCATTCTCACCAGTTTTAGCTTTTATAGTTATTTCTTTTCCTTTTAATTCACCAGCTAGCTTTTGTGCTGCTTCTATCTCTGCTAGTTTTTGCTTTCTATCATTTTCTTTTTTATTATTTAATATGTGTAAATTAGATTCTGTAGCTTCTTGTGCTAGCTTTTTAGGAAATAAAAAGTTTCTTGCATATCCATCTGATGCTTCTATAACATCACCTTTTTTACCAATCTTTTTAACATCTTGTAATAAAATAACCTTCATATTTATTCACCTATCCTTAAGTATTTTTGTATTGATTCTTCTAATTGATTTATAACTTCATTTACAGACATATTTTCAACTTTAGCTCCTGCAATGTTCATATGACCACCACCACCTAATGCTTCTAATACAATCTGAACATTTATATCACCAAGAGAACGTCCACTAATATATATATCTTCGTTCACCTTACCTATAACAAAGCTTACACATATTCCTGATATATTGAGTAATTCATCTGCTGCTTTTGCTATTATAACAGTATCAATGTTAGGAGGTGCAACAGCAATAGCTATATTATCTTTAACCTCTGCATCCTTTATTGTTTCTGCAATTAATAAGTAATCATCTAAATCATCAGTAAACATCTTTTTAATTTCAATCATATCAGCTCCCAATGATTTTAAAAATGACGCAGCCTCAAATGTTCTGACACCTGTTTTGAAGGAGAATCCCTTTGTATCCATATATATTCCTGCAAGAAGTCCTTCTGCCTCTAATCTAGTCAATTTAGGCTTTTCAACCATATACTGAATTATTTCTGTTATCATTTCTGAAGTTGATGATGCGTAAACTTCAATGTAATTTAATATATCGTGTTCAATCATATCAGGGCTTCTTCTATGATGATCTATGATCACCTTTCGATTAGCTTTCTCAACTAAAGATAAATCTAAAATATAGCTTTTATTATGAACATCTAAAATTATAACCAAAGTTCTGTCATCCATATTATTCTTTGCTTCTTCAGATGATATAAACAATTCATTATATTTCTCTTGATTAGCTAATTTATTCAAATAATATTCTATTGCGTTTATATCCCTATTTAATATTATATTACAACTTTTACCCATTTGCTTTATAATACTTGCGAGTCCAATAGAAGCACCGAAGCAATCCATGTCTGGATTCTTATGACCTATTATATATATTTTACTGCTTTCATATATTAATTCACTTAGAGCTCTAGCTATAACTCGTGTCTTAACTTTAGTTCGTTTTTCTAACTCTTTGCTATTTCCTCCAAAGAATTTTATATCATTTTTATTTTTAACAACCGCCTGATCTCCGCCTCTACCTAATGCTAATTCTTTTGCTATATTTGCATTATTATAGTTTTCTTGAGGAGACATTCCACCTTTTCCTACACCTATACTAAGAGTAATTTCAAGCTTATTACCTTTATCTATCTTAGAAATATCATCTATAATTTTAAATTTCTGTGTTATCTCATCTTCTATATATTTATCTTGAATAGATAATACATACTTATTTGTATCATATTTTTTTATCATTGCTTTTAAATTATTTGCATATGAATTTATATTTCTTTCAATTTCCGCAACTAATAAAGGCCTATTATTTTCATCAGTATTATCTAGAGCCTCTGAAAAGTTATCTACTTCAATTAACATAACACTTTCTTGGGTAGTTTCATAATCTATAAGCTTAGTAATATCATTAAATGATAACAAGTATAAGTTTTTTTCTTGCATTGTAACTTGCGTAAAATATACATCATATAGCTTATCATTAATTTCTAATCTCTGATGTAATTTATCTTCACCATTTATTATTTTTTCAAGATTTAATCCTCTAGCTATACTCAATATGTTACTATCTTTTAATTCATCCTTTGATTTAAGAGAATTAAATATATTGTTATTCCATATTATTTTTCCCGTATTATTTATTATTGCTAACGGATAAATAAATTGAAGTACATTTTCAGATAATCCATTGTCTATGCTTTTTACAAACTTCTGCAAATCATTTTCTTTCTTCCAAAAATAATTTAGCTGATAAAAATTATCCACTAAATATATAATAAAAACAATTATGCCTAACCCAAAATAATTTTTTGTAAATAATATAATTGAACTTATTATTAATAATCCAGGTTTAAGCATACGTTTAAGTATAGCATTATTATTCATAAAAAGCCTCCTAAAATATATTTAGTTTAATCTATTCTGTTATTTATATACTTTTTTAATTTACTTAGACTTTTACTTTCTTTTTCAACTTGATCTTCTGCTTTTATACCCAAATCTAGCTTTGACTTCATTATATTATCTACTTCTTTAAATGAATATCCAAGTTTTTCACCTAAAACATATAAAATGATTATAGCTCCAGATATACATTCTAATATGGCATCTTGTGCTACGTTGCTTCCTTTAGTTAAAAGCCTGAAAAATTCTCCTATGATACAGATAAGTTGTGCTTTCAACTCTTCTATTATTTTAATATTGGTCATTATATTAAAACTCTCTTTTTTCATAACCAATCTCCTCTCACCCCAAACCCTGTATTCTTATTTTAAATTTTTTTTATACTTATTGCAATATTTTATGAATCTTTTTCTAATATTTCCCATATATTTATTGTTTTATGTACTAAAAAACCCCTGATTTCTCAGGGGCTGTATTATTACTCTTATTCTGTTGTGAATGGTAATAATGCTATGTTTCTAGCTCTCTTAATTGAACTAGTTAATTCTCTTTGATGCTTAGCACATGTTCCAGAAATTCTTCTTGGTAAAATCTTACCTCTTTCTGTAACATATTTTCTTAATTTATTGATATCTTTGTAATCAATAAATTCAGATTTATCTGAACAAAAAGCACAAACTTTCTTTCTTGATCTTCTCATTCTTCCGTTTGGTCTTCTGCCATTATTTTCTTCTCTGCTCATTTTCTTACCTCCTCACCTAAAATTATTAGAAAGGCATATCTCCATCATCAACCGGTGTGATATCCTCATCAAAATTAGCACCACTAAATGGATCATTCATTGGCGCTGAATATTCATTACTTTCGCCAAAGGTATTTCCAGAAGCATTGTTTCCTTTGCCTCCTAAGAATTGTACACCACCAAATGCATCTGCAACAACTTCTGTTACATATCTTTTAGTACCGTCTTTAGCATCATATGATCTAGTCTGAATTCTACCACTTATTGCAGCTTGACTTCCCTTGCTTAAATAATTGGCAGCACTCTCAGCTTGTTTTCCCCATATAACTACAGGTATAAAATCTGCTTCTCTTTGACCAGTCTTAGTGTTATATCTATCAACTGCTAATGTTAAGGTTGTTACTGCACTTCCAGTACCTGGAGTAAATCTAAGTTCTGGATCTTTTGTTAATCTACCGATTAAAACTACTTTGTTCATTACAAAACACCACCTTATGCTTGCTCATTAACTATGATATGTCTGATAACACCATCAGTGATTCTGAATATTCTATCTAATTCTCTTGGTAATTCAGTTCCAGCAGTAAAGTTGATTAAAGTATAGTAACCTTCGCTTACTTTAGATATTTCATAAGCAAGTTTTCTCTTCCCCCAGAAATCAACGTTTTCTACAGTTCCTCCACCATTTTCAATAACACCCTTAAACTTTTCGATGTTGGCTTTAACAGTTTCTTCATCGAATGATGGGTTTAATATGAATATAGTTTCGTATTTTCTCATCATTTTCACCTCCTCCCCTCGGACTAACGGCTGTACTTTGTACAGCAGGGATTACAATTAAATATTCTATCATTCAATTCAAAATATTTCAAGTATTTTCTTTAACTTTCTGCAACAGCTACTATTTTTTTTGCATCTTTTTGAAATTTTCGTCTTGGAATCATAACTATTCTTCCACATCCAACACATTTTATCTTTATATCAGCACCAATTCTTATTATTTCAAAATTATTTGTTCCACATGGATGAGTTTTTTTCATTTCAACTATATCTCCAAGATTAAAGTTTTCTACCATCTATTTATCCATCCTTTCTTCATTCTAAAAATTTGTATTGATCATATTAGTAGGAAACGGTATTTCAATATTATTCTTATCTAATGTAACTTTTATTAGCTTTCTAAGTTCTCTTTCCATATCCCACTGTCTTAATGGCTTTGCCTTTCCTAGTACCCTTATTGTAACGCCTGATGCTCCTAATGCTACGACTCCCAAAACATTTATAGGTTCCTTTATGTCTTTTTCATTTTCTTTTTTAAATTCTTCACATGTTTTTTCTATAACACTAATTGCATTATCAATATCTTCTTTATATGCTATATTTACATCAACTATAAAGCTGCTATCGCTTCTAGAGTGATTAGTCACCTCTAATATGGATCCATTAGTTATACAATGAATATCACCATTAAAATCTTTTATTATTGTAGTTCTAATACCTATACTGCTAACTATTCCACTAAAATTTCCTATTGTTATATAATCCCCAACTCCAAACTGATTTTCAAATAAAATAAAGAATCCATTTATTAAATCTTTTATTAAACTTTGAGCTCCAAGACCTAAAGCTACTCCTCCAATACTTGCAAATGTGATAGATATTCCGCCAAATATAATCGAGGCCATAGCCGTTATTCCAATAAAATAGACAGAATACTTTAATACACTTTTCATGACTTCACCTAGCGTTTTTGCACGTTGTGAATCCATTGATAATCTTCCATCACTTTTTATTTGATTATCTACAAACTTTTTTATTATATAGTTTCCTATTTTTATTGATATAAACATCAAGAAAACTAAAAATAAAATTTTTAATCCCTTATTTACGAATACCTCTAGTTCTCCTACACTTATAGATATTCTTCCAAAGTTTAATTCTGTATTATCTGATAATATGTGAACTAAATAATTTATATTCAACTATACTCTCCCTTCATTAATTGCTTTCTACATATTCTCCACTCTTTCTTAAATATATATTCTTATATTCAAATAGGTTGTCATTCTTAATTAATTTTATTTCTTCTTCATCATCTATTCTTACACAAATTCCGCAACTCATTGTTATCGTTGTTGGTGTAGGCATTATCCTAAATTTAAAATTCAATTCATTTAATTTTTTTTCTGCACTCATTGCATCATGTGTATTTTTAAAAACTACTATATAGTAATCCATTTTAACACCTCTTTTAATATTATATATAAATATTTCTCATATTTATTATAAATAATATCATTATTTATAGACAATATAAATACTAATATACTTAAATTATAGCATCCTAATTTCATATTTATATATACAACTTAGCTTTAAGGATATTAATTTTGAAATATAAACCCATGGTAATATTTAATATAAAATATCTTCTAGTTATAATGATTATTAATTTTCAAGAATACCTATTCTTATAAATATGTATTTCCATAAATACGTATTTATATAAATAAGTATTCTGTATACTCATCATTTGAGTGTTTTTATTATTAGTGATACAATAATCATTAATATTTTATTTTTAGAGGTGTAACATGGAAGTTTATTTAGACAATGCTGCAACTACTTTTCCTAAGCCCAAACAAGTATTAGATGGAATTTATAATTACATGTTAAGCATAGGTGGTAGTGCTGGAAGAGGAAATTATAGTAATTCGCTTGAAAGTAATAGATATTTATATAATACACGAGAAATTATTTGTAATTTTTTTGGATTTGATTCACCTAGTAATGTTATTTTTACGAATAATGTAACTACTTCACTAAACATCCTAATAAAAGGAGTTCTCTCATCTGGAGATCATGTAATAACATCATCTATGGAACATAATTCTGTGATACGTCCAATTTTTTCATTTAAAGATTCCATAGGTATTGATATTGATATTGTAGACGCTGATTCTAAAGGGTTCATTAATATAAATGATATAGAGAGTAAGATAACATCTAAAACAAAACTTATAGTAATAACACAAGCATCTAATGTTACTGGCTCAATACAAAATTTATATTCAATAGGTGCATTATGTGAAAAATATAATATATTATTTTTAGTTGATTCTTCTCAAGGTGCTGGTGTTCTACAAATCAATATGAAATCTATAAAGGCTAATGCCATTGCATTCACTGGTCATAAAAGTCTCTTAGGTCCTCAAGGAATTGGTGGATTTATATTAGATGAAAAGTATAATACTGCATGTAAATCTCTATTAGAGGGTGGAACAGGAAGCTTATCTTATTCATTAAAACAACCAGATTTCTTGCCTGATAAATTTGAATGCGGTACACATAACATGCCTGGTATTGTTGGATTATATGAATCAATATCTTATATAAATTCTATTGGATTAAATAATATATATGAACATAATCATAACTTAATAAAGTATTTATTAAATGGATTACTAAATATAAGTAATGTGATTGTATACGGTGATTTGACTGGAAAAAATATAACTACATGCATATCAATTAATATGAAGTCCATGGATCCTTCAGAAGTTAGTTACTACTTAGAAACAAATGGAATAAAGACAAGAAGTGGTCTTCATTGTTCACCACTAGCACATAAAACTATTGGAACTTATCCAAACGGCACTGTAAGATTAAGTATCAGCCATTTTTCTACTAAAGAAGATTTAGATTATGTGCTTTATCATTTAAATAAATTATCTAAAACCAATATATATTTATAGTTTGAATAAAACCTCCTTTATTGGAAATAACTCTAATAAGGAGGTTTACTTATGGTTGAAAATTTTTCAGTTGATTCGTCTGAACCATTAGCATATATAAAAATATGCAATTATCTTTTTTCAGAACTACAACCTATCATTTTAGAAAACAGACCAATAATTTTCGTCTGCATCGGCACTGATAGGTCAACTGGTGATTCTTTAGGTCCATTAATAGGATATAAATTAAAATATTTATGTAAAGGTAAAATTCATATATATGGTTCTTTAGAAAATCCTATTCATGCTAAGAATTTATCTGATGTTCTAAATAAAATAAATTTAGCATTTAAAAATCCCTATATAATAGCTATAGATTCTTGCTTAGGTAAAATAAATAATATAGGAAAAATATATATTAGTAAAAGATCTCTAACCCCCGGTTTAGCATTAAATAAAGATCTTCCTCCAGTAGGTAATATGAGCATTCTTGGTATAGTTAATATATCTGGTAATTTTGAATTTCTAGTTCTCCAAAATACTAGATTATATATGGTAATGCAATTAGCTGATATTATTTCTAAAGGAATTTATCATTTTTCATTAAAATATAACAAAGTATATTCTTATGACAATTTAAAAGATATATAATTTAGTAATAATTTTATAAAAATGTTTCACGTGAAACAAAAATGGTACTTCTAAATATTTTTCCATTTAGAAGTACCATTAACATTCTTATTCATTTATATCCGTTTCTTTTTTTATAGCTTCATTTAATACATATAATTCTTCTTCAGAAAGATCATATCTTGAAATTCCTTTATCAACAGGCTTAGCATAAGTAGTACTATCTTGGCGTCCATAAATTCCTGTAAGAATTATACCATCATTCTTATTATCTAATAATGCTATAGAAAAGCTCAAATCACTACCTACATTTTCAAAAGCTTTATATCTAACTATAGATACCTTTTGAATACATTGTTGAATCTTTTTGTCTAGCTTCTTACACTCTTCTAATGCATCCTCTGCTATTTTCTTATTATCTTCTATACTATCAATTTTTTCAACTAGCATTTCTTCTAGATTTTTGCTACTAGTTCCCTTCATTAATCTTCTATACTTAGATTCAAGCTTATTTATATCCTTAATTAAAACTATTACTATTATAAATAATAATAGTATTATTATCACCAACATGCTCAATATATATGGTGATAATTCATTTATTTTGCCAATTAAAGCCTCCAACTTTTGTCATTCCTTTCATAATTGTTTCACGTGAAACATCATAGATTAAGTATATCTAAGATTCTTTGTAAATCATCTTCAGAATAGTACTCTATCTCTATCTTACCTTTATTATTTTTGTTTGATAAATTTACCTTTGTGCCAAAATGTTCTTGTAATTGATTCCTTATATTTTTGTAATACGGATTTAAATCTTTTTTATTAATATTTCTTTCTTTATGTAAATTAATATTCTTTATTAATTTTTCTAATTCCCTAACTGATAACTTTTCATCAATTACTTTTTGAGCCAGCTCATACTGCAAGTCGTTTTTTTCTACTGAAAGTAATGCCCTTCCATGTCCCTCTGATATAATACCGTCGATAACGTATTGCTGAACTCTTTTATCTAAATTAATTAATCTTATTGTATTCGCAATAACAACTCTTGACTTACCTATTCTTTTACTTAACTCTTCTTGAGTTATCTTGAATTCATTTAACAATTTTTTATAAGCTAAAGCTTCTTCAATGGGATTTAAGTCTTCTCTCTGAATATTCTCTATTAAGGAAATTTCTAAGACATCCTTTTCGCTTAATTCCATTATTATTGATGGTAGTTCTTTTAACCCAGCCATCTTTGCAGCTCTCCATCTTCTTTCCCCTGCAACAATTATGTAATTTTCATCCTTATCTTTCCTTAAAATAAGAGGTTGAATTATTCCATGCGTTTTAATAGATTCAGCTAACTCAGCTATTTTTTCATAATCAAAATTTTTTCTAGGTTGATTTGAATCATACTTAATGTTATTAATTGGTATAAGTATTCTATTATCATTATATTTATCCTGTTCCATATCCTCTGGAATAAGAGCACTTAATCCTTTTCCTAAGCCAAATTTTTTTCCCATATCAATTCCATCCTTACTGCCTATTTAAAAATTCTTTAGTTAATTCAATATATGCTTCTGCACCTTTACATTTTTCATCATATAACATAATAGGCAATCCAAAGCTTGGTGCTTCTGCTAATCTTATATTTCTCGCAATTTTAGTTTTATATACTTTGTCTTTAAAATATCCTTGAACTTCTTTAAGAACCTCATTACTTAGATTAGTTCTATAATCATACATAGTCATAACTACTCCCTCTATATCTAAGTTCTTATTTAAAGACTTTTTAACTAATTGAACAGTATTTATAAGTTGGCTAACACCCTCTAATGCATAGAATTCACACTGCATTGGAATTAATACTGAATCAGCACAAGTTAATGCATTAATAGTTAATACTCCTAATGAAGGTGGGCAATCAATAAAAACAAAATCATATTCTTCTTTAATTTCTTCTAATTTTCTCTTCATAATAGTTTCTCTATCAGGTATTGATGTAATTTCCACTTCTGCACCTGCTAATTCTATAGTAGAAGGTAAAATTGATAAGTTTTGAACCAACTCACTCTTTATTGTACTTTCTTTAACACTCGCTTCTGATGTTAATACATCATATATAGATACATCTAAATTATATTTATCTAAACCTAAGCCGCTAGTTGTATTACCTTGAGGATCAATGTCTACAGTTAATACTTTATAACCTTCCATTGCTAAATAAGCACTTAAATTTATCGTAGTAGTAGTTTTACCTACACCACCTTTTTGATTAAAAACACAAATTATCTTCATAGTTATAGCCCAAAAAGAGCCTCCCCCCTTCCCATAATAATATTATATATTTTTTTATAATATTATAAAAGAATTAAGTTTAAAAAAACTTAATTCTTCTATCAATAAATATATTAAACTCTATAAACTTTATTATATCACTATTTTTTTATCTTTGGGATTTTAACAGTTACTTCAATAAAGTCATCTTCTTCTTTACATCCATATTCAGCTGGAATATCAAATTTATTTAATACTTGCTTAATTGTATTAACATATAATTTAGCTGGAAGTACTCCTCTTATATTTCTTTTATTATTATTTTTTAATTCTTTCCCTGCTAATTTCAATAATTCTTTATTAATAAGTTCTTCTGTTTTCTTAACATTTAATCCACTAGAAATAATTTTTTGAACTATCTTTAATTGAAGCTTTTCATCTGGTACTGTTAATAATGCTCTTGCATGTCTTTCAGTTAGATTATTAGTTAAACACAACTCTCTTACTTCTTTATTTAATTTTAATAATCTCAACTTATTTGCTATAGTAGATTGTTTTTTACCAATTCTTTTTGCAACTTCATCTTGCGTAAAATTATGTTCATTAATCAAATTATAATAAGCTTCAGCTTCTTCTATATAGTTTAAATCCTCTCTTTGCAAATTCTCTAATAAAGCAATCTCTGCTGATTCAGTATCTGTAATATCAATTATGTTACACGGAACAGTTTTTAAATTTGCCAACTTAGCTGCTCTAAGTCTTCTTTCTCCTGCAACTAATTCATATATTTCCCCTCTCATTCTTACAGTTAGAGGTTGAATTATTCCATGTTCCAGAATAGATTGCGATAATTCCTCTATAGCTTGCTCATTGAAATATTTACGTGGTTGATAAATATTAGGTATAACTTTATCTATGTCAATCTGTGTTATTTGATTATTCATACGTTCAACCCATCTCCCATTGTTTAATAAAATTTAGCAACATCCCCTATATTTATTCTATAATCATCTCATTTTTCCTTTAATTTTAATATATAGTTATATCCTTACTTAATAGGTTTTTTAGATATTGTTCCAGCTTTTCTTGGATATGTCTTAGCACACTCTTTAATTTTTTTTACTACAACTAAATTATGTCTTAAATCAGTATCCTCTATTTTTACTTCACATATCTGTTCTAATTCTCCGCCAAGAGTTTTAATTGCTACATCACTTTCTTCAATTTCTTGATCTACTGCTGGGCCTTTTAATGCTATAAATTTTCCTCCAACTTTAACATAAGGTAAACAATATTCAGATAAAACACTCATATTTGCCACAGCTCTCGAAGTTGCTATATCAAACTTTTCTCTTAACTTCTTATTTCTAGCACCATCTTCAGCTCTAGAATGAATAGTTTTTATATTTTTTAATCCTAATTTACTAATAACAATATCTAAGAATTTAATTCTCTTATTAAGTGAATCTAATAATGTTACATTTATGTTAGGATTCATTATTGCTATTGGAATTCCTGGGAACCCTGCTCCAGTTCCTACATCAATCATATTAACATTCTTTTTAAATTCATCTCTTTTAAAAGCCTTTATTGAATCTATAAAATGTTTTTTTATAATTTCTTCATCTTCTAATATAGCTGTTAAATTTATTTTTTCATTCCATTCCTGAAGCAATCTCATGTATGTAATGAATTGATCATATTGCTCAGTAGTTAATTCAAGTCCAACATCTTCAGCCGCCTTAGCCATTAAATCATAAAATTCCATAATTTACTCCTCTCATAACGGTTAAGATTTTTTATTATACTGATGTTCTAAATATATAAGTAAAACTGATATATCAGCTGGAGATACACCTGAAATACGTGATGCCTGCCCTATACTTAGTGGTCTAATATCATTAAGTTTTTGAACTGCCTCTTTTCTAAGACCACTGACATCATTATAATCTATATCCTTAGGAAGCATTTTCTTTTCGAATTTTTTAAATTGCTCTACTTGCTCTAATTGACTTTGTATATATCCTTCATATTTAGTTAATATGTTAATTTGCTCGACAACATCATCAGATAATGCTGGTCTATCTGGATCTAATATTGCTAATGCATTATAGTCTAATTCTGGTCTTTGTAATAATTCATATAGACTTACAGCTTTCTTTAATTCTGAAGAATTTAAAGAGCTTAAAAATTCATTCACTTCATTTTTATTAGTTATTTTTAATTTTTTTATTCTGTCTAATTCATTATTTATATTTTCTTTTCTTTGCAAATATCGTTGATATCTTTCTTCTGTTACTAATCCAACTTTATATCCTAGATCTGTCAATCTTAAATCTGCATTATCTTGTCTTAATAATAATCTATATTCTGATCTAGATGTCATCATTCTATATGGTTCATTTGTTCCCTTAGTAACAAGATCATCTATAAGGACTCCTATGTATGCATCTGAACGTGTTAATATAAGAGGTTCTTTTGCTTGTATCTTTAATGCAGCATTTATTCCAGCTACTAGCCCCTGTGCACCAGCTTCTTCATAACCTGAGCTTCCATTAAGTTGACCAGCTCCATACAAGCCTTCTATATCCTTAAATTCTAATGTAGGTTTTAATTGAGTTGGATCTATACAATCATATTCTATTGCATAAGCAGTTCTCATCATTTCTACGTTTTCTAAACCTGGTAGCGTTCTAAGCATCTTTATTTGAACTTCTTCTGGAAGTGATGAAGAAAAACCACCAACATACATTTCTAATGTATTATTTCCCTCTGGCTCTATAAATATTTGATGTTGAGGTCTATCCGGAAATCTCATAACCTTATCTTCTATAGATGGACAATATCTAGGTCCAACGCCTTTAATACTTCCATTATATATTGGAGATCTTCCTATATTTTCTTTAATTATGTTATGAGTTTCTTCAGTAGTATAAGTTAAATAACAAGCTACTTGGTCTTTTTCTAATTTATTACTCATAAATGAAAACGGAACTATCTTTTCGTCTCCATTTTGTTCAATCATTTTTGAGAAGTCTACAGATCTTCTATTTATTCGTGCAGGTGTTCCTGTCTTAAACCTTCTAAGAGAAATTCCTAAATCTAATAATGATTGAGATAAATCATTTGCTGGGAATAATCCATTAGGTCCCCCACTATAAGAAACTTCACCAATTATTATTTTCCCTTTTAAATAAGTTCCTGTAGCTAAAATAACAGCTTTACATGAAAACTTTGCCCCATTTTTAGTGATTACACCTACAACTTTATTATTTTCAACAATAAGTTCAGTTACTTCTATCTGTCTTATTTGAAGGTTTTCTTGTTCTTCTAAAACCCTCTTCATTCTAAATTGATAATCTTTTTTATCAGCCTGTGCTCTTAACGAATGTACTGCTGGTCCTTTAGATGTATTTAACATTCTTGATTGTATGAAAGTATTATCAATGTTTACTCCCATTTCTCCGCCCAGCGCATCTATTTCTCTAACCAAATGCCCTTTGGCTGTTCCTCCTATATTAGGATTACAAGGCATTAATGCAATAGAATCTAAATTAATAGTACATACTAAAGTATTAAGTCCCATTCGTGCAGAAGCCAAAGCTGCTTCACACCCAGCATGACCTGCTCCAATGACAACTACATCAAATTGTCCGCCCGCATAATTTATAGCCATTTTGCTCCTTCCCTACTTTCCTACACAAAATTCACTGAAAATTTTATTTAATAAATCTTCTTCTAGTTCATCACCAGTAATTTCGCCTAATGCTCTCATTCCTGATGTTATATATATAGATATCAGATCTAAAAATTCATTTGACTGTATTTTTTCTAATGCAATAGTACAGTTTTCTAATGCTCTATATAATGCTTGCTTATGTCTAGTATTAGAAATTATTAAACTTTCTGAATCTATTTCTCCATCGAAAAATAGTTCTTTTATTTTATCCTTTAAATTATCTATACCAATTTCATTTTTAGCTGATATTTCTATTATATTTCTTAAATTTCCTATTATATCATCTGATATTTTTCTATTCAAGTCAATTTTATTTAACAATGTTATGTATTTTTTATCCTTAACAGCATCTATTATTAGCTTATCTTCATCATCTACTTCTCTAGATGAATCCATCATTAAAACAACTAAATCTGCTTCTTCTATTTTTTCTTTAGATCTTTCAACACCAATCTTTTCTACAGTATCTTCTGTATCTCTGATCCCTGCAGTATCAATTATTCTAACAGGAATACCATCAATATTTATATATTCTTCAATTATATCTCTAGTAGTACCTGGAATATCAGTAACAATAGCTCTTTTTTCTTTTAGCAAAGCATTAAGTAAAGATGATTTTCCTACATTGGGTTTACCTACTATAACCATATTTAATCCATCTCTTATTATCTTACCTTCATCAGCATTTTTCAAAAGCTTCTTTATTCTTTCTATTGTTTTATTTATTCCATCCTTAATTTGGAATAATAAATTATCGTCTATTATATCTTCATCATCTTCTGTAAAATCAACGGCATATTCAATTAAAGCTAATACATTTAATAAATATTTCCTTAATTCTCCTATCTCTTTTGATAATGAACCCTTGCTTTGCATTATTGCAGATTTCATCGATAATTCTGTCTTTGCTCTTATTATGTCTATTACAGCTTCAGCCTGACTTAAATCAATCTTTCCATTTAAAAATGCTCTTTTAGTAAATTCACCCGGCTCTGATAATCTTGCTCCAGCCTTAACTATTTCATTAAGCACTCTATTAGTTGCAACAACGCCCCCATGACAATTTATTTCTACAACATTTTCTCCTGTATAGCTATATGGACCTTTCATGTAACTTAATATTACATCATCCACAATCTCATTATTTTCTGCATTTATTACATTTCCATATCTCATGGTGTAAGTTTTCATATTTTTTATATCTTGTTTATTTTTAGGTCTAAAAATACTACTAGCCATATCTAAAGCATTATTTCCTGAAATTCTTATTATAGATATTCCACCTTCGCCAATTGGTGTAGCAATTGCACAAATAGTATCAAATTCTTTCATTGTATATTGTCCTCCTCTTAAAGAAGTCTTTTATATTATTATACCCATTTAAACTAATATCAATTTTACATAACAAAATTTAATTAGTCAAAAATACAGCACTTATTCTTTTTTATAACTTAAAAAAAGAAAGCCTCTAGGCTTTCTTCTAATTATTAGGTTCTATAACAATCCTTCTAAACGGCTCTTCACCTTCACTATATGTATTAACTAAATTGTTATCTTGAAGAGCAAAATGAATTATTCTTCTTTCATAAGGATTCATAGGCTCTAATTTTAGTGTTTTTCTTGTTTTTATAACTCTATTAGCTGATTTTATAGCCACACCTTTAAGAGTTTCTTCTCTTTTGCTTCGGTAATTTTCAGTATCAAGTATAACCTTCTTATGAGGAATATCATGTGACTTATTAACTACTAGTGATAACAAATATTGGATTGAATCTAATGTCTCGCCTCTATATCCAATTATTAATCCCATCTTCTTGCCATAAAGATTAATATTTATAGCATCATCTTTTTCTGTAATAGATATTTCTGCTGTTAATCCCACACATTTAAGTATATTAGCTATAAATTTTCTTGCTTCCTCTATATAATCGTATTTCATTGAAACCCTAATCCTAGCAGGCTTAAATCCAATAACATTGAATAATCCTTTAGCTCCTGGATCTATAATTTCAAAATTAATCTTTTCCTTAGTAGTATTAAGCTCATTCAACGCCTTTTCTAAAGCATCCTCAATATTTTTACCTTCTACTTCAATTGATTTCATATATCAATTCACCACCCTAAGAGTAATAAAAAATTCTTATTATTTTTTCTTTTTTTTCTTTTTAGTACTAGCTAAATTCTTAGGTTCATCAATATTCATTGAAAACTTTTCTTTTTTACTTTCTGATTCATTAACTTGTGTCTTTTTCATTTCTTCCATAGCTGGTCTATAATTCAAGAAATATGTTTGAACAGCTTGAATTGCATTTCCCATAATCCAGTATAAAACTAATATTGATTTAAATTTTATAGACATGAATCCCATCATTCCGGCCATAACAAAATTCATAGTTCTCATATCCATTCCACCTTCCGCTGGACTTGGTTGAGCTTTTGTCATTAAATATGATGGTAGATAAGTTGTTAATGCTGCTAACACAGGTAATATAAACAATTGGTCTGGTCCACCTAAACTTTTAAGCCATAAAAACGGAACTCCATCTAAATCGTTTATCCCCATAAAAACCCAATATAAAGCCATTAATATTGGTAATGGTAATAAAGAAGGTAAACATCCACCTGTTAAACTAACATTGTTTTCTTTATATAGTTTCATTACTTCTTCATTCATTTTTTGTGGATCATTTTTATACTTTTCTTGAAGTTTCTTAACTTCTGGCTGAATTTTCTGCATACCTCTTGTTGATTTTGCAGACTTTATATTTAATGGTAATATTAATAGTCTTATTATTAAAGTAAATATAAAAATAGCTAAAACATAAGAAATACCCTTATCAGATATTCCCATTTGTACATGAACAAATTCATACAAATAATTAAATATAGAAGCCAAAAAGTCAACTATCTTTTGAAACATTAATTAAACTCCCTCCTACGCCTTACTTTACCGGATCATATCCACCCTTACAAAAAGGATTACATCTAAGTATTCTGTAAAATGCCATTATTCCACCTTTTAATGCTCCATATTTGTTTATAGCATCAAGAGCATATTGTGAACAGGTTGGCGTAAATCTACAGCACGAAGGTTTTGCTGGTGAAATATATTTCCTATAAAATTTTATTAGACTTATCAATATTTTCTTCATTATTATATAAGCCTGCCTTTTTTAATAAATTTTGCATTGCTTTTTCAACCTCAAAATAGCTTTTATCTTTTAATGGTTTTCTAGCAATAAAAACAAAATCGTATCCTTTTTTTACATTTTCATAGTTTAATCTAAAGCTTTCACTTATTAATCTTTTACATCTACTTCTAACAACACTATTTCCTACTTTTTTACTAACAGATATACCTATTTTGCTATAATAACCCAAATCATTATTCTTATTCCTCTTATTTTTAAGTATATACATAACTAATATATCATTTGCAAAAGATTTTCCTCTTCTGTATAGAGTCATAAATTCAAAATTTTTTTTTAATCTATAAATCATAGATATTCACAAACTCCTTTTTTTCCTGCATTTGCAGAAAAAAGGCCACTTATTGCGGCCCTTAAGCTGTTAATTTTTTTCTTCCTTTTCTTCTTCTGTTTCTAAGAATGTTTCTTCCTGATTGAGTGCTCATTCTTTTTCTGAAACCATGTTCTTTTTTTCTTTGTCTCTTTTTAGGTTGATAAGTCATGAACATTATACATGCACCCCCTTAAAATAATATTTTATAGTCAAAACTATAATATCACGATTTTAAATTTTACCTTTCTATTATATATAGATACTAAAATCCTGTCAAGAAAACAATATTTGTTGATAATTATAAATTGATGACAGTTTTTTTGTGGATAACTTATTGAATAAGTAGTTTTACTTATGTTATGATAAATATACTATTGTGAATAACCTTTTAAATGTAAAACTTATCCACACCTGTTGATAAAATTGTGCATAACTTGTTTGTTTTATTATGAATTATTTATAGAACCCCTCTATTATTCAGCAATATACCTTGTTTATAACAAATTTCATAATGTTGTGCATTATTTATAAATATCTGATTTCATAAACATAATTATTAACATGTTAGTATACTTATATACATAATTGTAAATAAATATAATATGTTAATATCTATGTTGATAATATGTACATAATGTATAAATAAAAAATTTTAATTTATTTATTTGGAGGAACATAAATGGATACCGATCTAAATAACCTTTGGGAAAAAACCCTAAATATTATAAAAAGTGAACTAAGTGAAGTTAGCTTTAATACTTGGATAAAAAGCTGTCAACCAATATCGATGTCTAATACTAGCATAAAAATAAGTGTTCCTAACTCATTTACTCAAGACATTTTAAATAAAAGATATAAAGATTTAGTTGCAAATTCAATTAAAGCTGTTTGTTCAAAGTTATATGATATTGAATTTGTAATACTTTCTGATGCTTCTGATAAAGAAAACTCAAAAATAAAATCAGATAAACCAACTAGATCAATTATAGTTAATGATGAAATGTCATCAACACTTAATCCAAAGTACACTTTTAATTCATTTGTTATTGGTAATAGCAATAGATTTGCTCATGCAGCATCATTAGCAGTTGCTGAAGCACCAGCTAAAGCATACAATCCTTTATTTATATATGGAGGTGTTGGACTCGGAAAAACGCACCTTATGCATGCGATAGGACATTATATTTTAGAGAGTAATCCTAATGCAAAGGTTGTTTATGTATCATCTGAAAAATTTACTAATGAATTAATTAATGCCATAAAAGATGATAAAAATGAAGAATTCAGAAGTAAATATAGAAATGTAGATGTTTTATTAATAGATGATATCCAATTTATAGCTGGTAAAGAACGTACACAAGAAGAATTTTTCCATACCTTTAACGCATTACATGATGCAAATAAGCAAATTATTCTATCATCTGATAGGCCACCAAAAGAAATTCCAACACTTGAGGATAGACTTAGATCAAGATTTGAATGGGGATTAATAGCAGATATTCAAGTTCCTGATTTTGAAACTAGAATGGCAATTTTGAAAAAGAAAGCAGATGTTGAAAATTTAAATGTTGCAAATGACGTTATGGGATATATAGCTAGTAAGATAAAATCAAACATAAGAGAACTTGAAGGAGCGTTAATACGAATAATAGCGTATTCGTCTTTAACTAATAGAGAAGTTAGTGTAGATTTAGCTACTGAAGCTTTAAAAGACATAATATCTAAAAAGCAAGGAAAACATGTAACTATAGATGCAATTCAAGACATTGTTGCAAGTTATTATAATCTTCGTATAGAAGATTTGAAATCCCAAAGAAGAACAAGAAGCGTTGCATATCCTAGGCAGATAGCAATGTATCTTAGTAGAAAACTAACGGATATGTCTTTGCCTAAAATAGGAGAAGAATTTGGCGGAAGAGATCATACAACTGTTATACATGCATACGAGAAGATCTCTGAAAATTTGAAGACTGATGACACACTACAACATACTGTAAATAATATAACTAAAAAGCTAACTCAAAATTAATTAACAGCTGTATATAATAACTTTATCATATATTGTGGATAACATAAAAAAGATAATTGAATGTTAATAACTGTGGATAACATAATAAGATTATCAATAAATTATCCACACTATTTTTGCATAAAATTCTGTTGATTTCTCTTAGATTAGAGTACTTATCAACAAATTAACAGCTCCTACTACTATTATTACTAATAAATATCTATATATTTATCTATATATTTTTTTAAATCTTGTTAATAAAATAAGGAGGATAACTCATGATCTTTAAATGTGAAAAACAAAAATTTTTAGAAGGAATTTCTATAGTACAAAAAGCAATAACAGGAAAATCAACAATGCCTATTTTAGAAGGAATTTATATAAAAGCTAATAATTCAGGTTTGACATTAATAGGTTCTGATATGGATGTTAGTATACAAACAGTTGTTGATGCAGATATTATAGAAGAGGGATCTATTGTTATAGATGCTAAAATATTTGGAGAAATAATAAGAAAATTACCTAACTCAACAATAAAAATAGAAACAATAGAAAATCAATTAATTAAAATAACTTGTGAAAAATCAGTATTTGATGTAGTTTATATGAATACTACTGAATATCCAGAATTACCTCAAATAAATGAAAATTTAAAAATATCAGTTAATCAAAATATACTAAAAAACATGATTAAAGGAACATCTTTTGCTATAGCTCAAGACGAAACTAGACCTATACTACAAGGAATCTTATTTGAAGTTAAGAATAAAAATTTAAATTTAGTTGCACTTGATGGATATAGATTGGCAATTAGAAGTGAATTTTTAGATAGCGATATGGATATAGAAGTTGTTATACCAGGAAAAACATTAAATGAAGTGTCTAAAATATTAGAAGATATTGATGACATAGTAGATATTACATTTACCGATAATCATATATTATTTAATTTAGAAAAAACTAAAATAATTTCTAGGTTATTAGAAGGAAAATATATAAATTATACTTCACTTTTACCTCAAGAACACAAATTATTAGTCAATGTTAACAGACAAGAATTACAAAATGCCATTGAGAGAGCTTCACTAATGGCTAAGGATGGTAATACCAATTTAATTAAATTAGACTTCCAACAAGATAATCTAATAATAACTTCGAATTCTCAATTGGGAAAGGTAAGAGAAGAAATAGAAATAAAATTGCAAGGTGAGCAAATAGAAATTGCATTTAATTCTAGATACCTTTTAGATGTGTTGAAGAACATTGAAAGTGATGATGTATTAATGAAAATGACATCTGGAATTACTCCGTGTGTACTTGAAGAAAAAGATAATGAAAATTCTAAATACTTGGTATTACCAGTTAGATTGATGAGATAAGGAGAAAAGTATACATAGGTATATTTATGCGTAAAAATGAATGAGGTATCAATTAATACGGAAATTATAAAATTAGATGCATTTTTAAAGTGGGCAGCTATTGTTGGATCAGGAGCAGAGGCAAAATTTTTAATACAAGATGGATTAGTTAGTGTTAATGGGGAAATTTGTACTCAAAGAGGTAAAAAGTTAATAAAAGGTGATGTTGTAAATTTTGATAACATCGATTATAAAATTATATAGTTATAAAAAGTATAGTAAAATTTATTATTATATTTATGTTATAATTGTTATAGGTGCATTACATGTATATTAAAAATATAAGTTTAATCAATTATAGAAATTATGAAAGCCTACAGTTAAATTTAAGTAGAAACGTTAATGTTTTTAAAGGTGATAACGCTCAAGGTAAAACAAATATCTTAGAGGCTGTATATTATTGTGCTTTTGCTAAATCACATAGAACATCTAGAGATAAAGAACTCATAAAGTGGAATAACGAGAATGCTTATATAAGTATTCTCGTTGGCAAAAGTAGATTGGATAAAAAAATAGACATAAATATATTGAGAAATGGAAAGAAAGCTATTAAAGTTAATTCAATTAAGGTTAGTAAGATTGATGAGCTATTTGGTAGCTTTAATGTTGTTATGTTTTCTCCAGAGGATTTAAAAGTAATAAAAGAATCTCCAAGCTTGAGACGAAGATTATTAGACATGGAAATATCCCAAATAAATAAAAAATATTATTTTAATTTAGTTCAATATAATAAAGTGTTAAATGAACGTAATACACTATTAAAGAATAGAACCTTAGATAATGAATTTATTGAGGTATATAATTTACAATTAGCCCAATATGCTGATTATATTATAAAAGAACGGTTAAAATATATAGATAAGATAAATTATTATGGTAATGATATACATAATGAGATAACATCGGGAAAAGAAAATATCAATCTTAAATATACTTCAACAATAGGAGAAGTGAATGATATAAAGTCGAATTTTTTGTTGAAGTTAAGAAATAATTTGAATAAGGATAGAGAACGTGGTTTAACTTTGATAGGTCCACATAGAGATGATTTTAATATTTTTATTAATGGAATAGATGTGAAAACATTTGGCTCGCAAGGACAACAAAGAACAGCAATTCTAACCATAAAGTTTTCCTCTTTAAAGATAATTAAAGAAACTACAGGGGAATATCCAGTTTTATTATTGGATGATGTACTTTCAGAACTTGATGGAAATAGAAAAAAATATATATTAAGTACTATCAAAGATATCCAAACTATAATAACCAGTACAGGAATTGAAGATTTAAAAGATTATCTAGATAACAATGGGAAGATTTTCAATGTTTATAATGGAAAAATAATCGATTAAAGGAGGTTTAAAAATGTTTTTACATTTAGGTGAAAATATAGTAATTTCTATAGACAATATAATTGGAATATTCGACTTAGATAGGGCAATGTATGGATCTGATACAATACAATTTTTAAGGCTTGCAGAAGAAGATGGATTTGTTGAAAGAATATCAAATGAAAATCCAAAATCATTTATTTTGGCAGAAGTAGATAATGTGAGTAAGATATATTTATCACCTATATCTTCTACAACATTAACAAAGAGAATTGGTATAATATAGTTTTAAAATTATTAGTTATAGGAGGAATCTGATTTGGAACAAGAAAATAAAAAGTATGATGAAAATCAGATACAGGTACTTGAAGGTCTAGAAGCTGTAAGAAAGAGACCAGGAATGTATATTGGAACTACAAGTTCTAGAGGTCTTCATCATTTAGTATATGAAATTGTTGACAATAGTATAGATGAGGCATTAGCAGGGTACTGTAAGAAAATAGAAGTTAAAATAAATAATGATAACTCAATTACAGTGACTGATGATGGTAGAGGTATGCCAGTTGGAATACATCACAAAATGGGTAGATCTGCGGTAGAAGTTATAATGACGGTTCTACATGCAGGTGGAAAATTCGGCGGAGGAGGTTACAAAGTATCAGGTGGATTACATGGTGTTGGTGCATCTGTAGTTAATGCTCTTTCAGAAGATTGTACAGTAACTGTAAAAAGAGAAGGGCATGTATGGCAACAAAGTTATAAAAGAGGAAAGATACTAGGGGATCTTAAAAAGATAGGCGAAAGCAATGAAACTGGTACTATGATATATTTCAAGCCAGATCCGGAAATCTTTGAGGAATTAGAGTTTGATTTTGAAATTCTTTCACAAAGATTAAGAGAACTTGCGTTTTTAAATAAAGGCATTTATATAAAATTAATTGATGAAAGAGATCAAAATGAAGAAATTTTTCATTATGAAGGTGGAATAAAGTCATTTGTTACTTATCTAAATAGAAATAAAGTTCCAATTCATGAAGAGCCTATTTATGTTGAAGGAATAAAAGATAATGTATCAGTTGAGGTAGCACTTCAATATAACGATGGATATACGGAAAATATATTTTCTTTTGCTAATAATATAGATACAGCAGAAGGTGGAACTCACTTAGTTGGATTTAAAACAGCACTAACAAGAGTATTTAATGATTATGCAAAAAGATATGGACATATAAAAGAAAATGATAAGAACTTATCAGGAGAAGATATAAGAGAAGGGCTTACAGCTGTAGTATCAGTAAAGATAGAAGATCCACAATTTGAAGGACAGACTAAAACTAAATTAGGTAATAGTGAAGTAAGAGGTATTGTTGATTCAATTGTAGGAGAAAATGTAGGCACATTTTTAGAAGAAAATCCAAATGTAAGTAAGATGATAGTTGATAAAGCATTAATGGCAGCAAGAGCAAGAGATGCTGCTAGAAAAGCAAGAGAATTAACTAGAAAATCTGTATTGGAAAGAACTACATTGCCTGGAAAGTTAGCTGATTGTTCATCTAAAGATCCAAAAGAATGTGAAATATATATAGTCGAAGGAGACTCAGCAGGGGGATCTGCTAAGCAAGGAAGAAACAGAAAATTCCAAGCAATTTTGCCTTTAAGAGGTAAAATATTAAATGTTGAAAAGCAAAGACTAGACAGAATATTAAATGCAGATACTATTAGATCTATGGTTGCAGCTTTTGGTGCTGGAATCGGTAATGATTTTGATATAGAAAAAATTAGATATAATAGAATAATAATAATGACTGATGCCGATGTTGATGGTGCACATATAAGAACTTTATTATTAACATTCTTTTATAGATATATGAGAAAGTTAGTAGAAGATGGGCATGTGTATATAGCGCAGCCACCACTATATAAGGTAACAAAGAATAAGAATGATAACTATGCTTATAATGATGCAGAGTTGGATCAAATATTAGCAGAGATTGGAGGCAAAGATAACTCTACTGATATTCAAAGATATAAGGGACTTGGTGAAATGAATGCAATTCAATTATGGGATACAACAATGGATCCTGAAAAGAGAATTTTACTAAGAGTTGATATAGAGGATGCAATGGCAGCAGATGAAATTTTCACAATATTAATGGGTGAAAAAGTTGAGCCAAGAAAAGAATTTATTCAAAGAAATGCGAAGAACGTTGTTAATTTAGATATTTAGTACTGAATAATATGAGGTGAAGTACATGGATTTTAATGAGGGAAAAGTTATACCTGTAGATATAAACAAAGAGATGAAAAAATGCTATATAGACTATGCTATGAGCGTTATAGTTGGTCGTGCTCTTCCAGATGTAAGAGATGGATTAAAGCCAGTTCATAGAAGAATACTATATTCGCTACAAGGATTAGGATTAACACCAGAAAAGGGCTATAGAAAATGTGCAAGAATAGTCGGAGACGTATTAGGTAAATATCATCCTCATGGTGATAGTTCAGTTTATGATGCATTAGTAAGAATGGCACAAGACTTCTCAATGAGATATATGCTTGTTGATGGTCATGGAAACTTCGGTTCTGTAGATGGTGATAGTGCAGCTGCTATGAGATATACAGAAGCAAAGATGAATAAAATATCTGTAGAGATATTAAGGGATATTAATAAGAATACTGTTGACTTTATGCCTAATTTTGATGGAGAAGAACAAGAACCAGTAGTTTTACCATCAAGATTTCCTAATCTTTTAGTAAATGGTTCATCTGGAATAGCTGTTGGTATGGCAACTAACATACCACCACATAATTTAGGCGAAATAATTGATGGGACTATTATGCTTATTGATAATCCGGAAACAAGTGTTCTAGATCTTATGACTAAAATAAAAGGTCCAGACTTTCCTACTGGTGGAATAATCATGGGAAAGGCAGGAATAAGAGCTGCATATGAAACTGGGAAAGGAAAAATTGTTGTTAGAGCAGATGCAGAAATAGAAGAAGAGAGTGGACGACATAGAATAATTGTTACTGAGATACCTTATCAAGTTAATAAGGCTAGACTTATAGAAAATATTGCTGATTTAGTAAAAGATAAAAAGATTACTGGAATATCTGATTTAAGAGATGAGTCAGATAGAGAAGGCATGAGAATTGTTATAGAACTAAAAAAAGATGCAAATCCAAGTGTTGTATTAAATCTTTTGTATAAACATACAAAACTTCAAGATACATTTGGAGTTATAATGCTGGCATTAGTTGATAATGAGCCAAGAGTATTAAATTTAAAAGAAATATTATCAAACTATATAGATTTCCAAAAAGAAGTTGTAACAAGGAGAACTGTATTTGATCTAAATAAAGCAGAAGCTAGGGCACATATCTTAGAAGGATTAAAAATAGCTTTAGATAACATTGATGAAGTTATAAGCATTATAAGAAATTCTAAGACTACTGAAATAGCTAAAAATACTTTAATGGAAAGATTTGGTCTATCAGAAAAGCAGTCTCAAGCTATATTAGAAATGAGACTTAGAAGACTAACAGGATTAGAAAGAGATAAGATTGAAGAAGAGTATAATGAATTAATGAAATTAATAGAATATTTGAATTCTATATTGGCTAGTGAAGAAAAACTATTAGGAGTAATAAAAGACGAACTAATAGAAATAAAAAATAAATATTCAGATGAGAGAAGATCTAAAATTGAAAAAGTAGTAAATGAAATTGACATTGAGGATCTTATACAAGAAGAAGAAGTTGTAATAACATTAACTAATTCTGGATATATAAAGAGAATTCCTTCTGATACATATTCATCACAAAGAAGAGGTGGAAAAGGAATTCAAGCTATGACAACTAAAGAGGATGACTTTGTTGAGCATATTATGATAACATCTACTCATTCTGATGTACTATTCTTTACTAATAGAGGACGTGTATATAAATTAAGAGCATATGAAATACCTGAGGCAGGAAGACAGGCAAAGGGTACTAATATAATAAATCTTATAGCAATAGAACAAGATGAAAAGATTCAAACTGTATTAACTGTAGCAGATGGTAAAAAAGAGGGATTCCTATTTATGGGAACTAAACAAGGTATAGTTAAGAAAACACATATAAGTGAATTTAAAAATCTAAGAAAGAATGGATTAATTGCTATAAGCTTAAAAGATGGGGATGAGCTTCTTAAAGTTAAAAACACTTACGGAGATGCTAATATCATAGTAGTAACACAGAATGGATATGCTGTTAGATTTAATGAGCAAAATGTTAGAGCTATGGGTAGAACGGCATCAGGAGTAAAAGCAATTAACTTAAAAGACGATGATATAGCTGTATGTATGGATATCGCAGTTGATGATGAAGAATTGTTAGTAATAAGTGAAAATGGATTTGGAAAAAGAACACCTATAAAAGAATATAAAGTTCAAAATAGAGGTGGGGTAGGTTTAATCACATATAAAATTAGTGAAAAAACAGGAAAATTAGTAGGTGCTACAGTTTGTAAGGTTGATGATGAGTTAATGCTTATAAACTCTAGTGGTGTAGCTATAAGAATTAATGTATCAGATATTTCAGTTACAAGTAGATCTGCAATGGGTGTAACTTTAATGAGAACTAGTGATACTGAAAAAGTAGTTGCTATAGCGAAAATATTAAGTAATGATGATGAAAAAGAAGAAATTGATTCAGAAGTTATAGAACAGAAAGATGAAAGACCAATAGAAGAATAATATTAATAAAGAAGGTAATTAATCATTAATTACCTTCTTTAATTTCATAGAAGAATATTATTGTAGAATATAGTTAAGATTAGTATTAAATAAAAATACTAGAGTTTTAAAAAGATATTCAATAAAAAAGGGTATCTGTTTATTCTTTAGAGAAGAATGTAAGCAAGATATATGGAGTATACTATGTACTACTATCCAGGTGTATCATTATATAAAAAACTTAGAAAGATAAAGAAAATGAAAGATATATAATAATAATCTAACAAAAATAAGAACATGTATTAATATCGGATTAATACATGTGTTATTATGTAATACGTCGCTAGGAACTGAGGGCAAAACTTTTAAGTATCAATTGTAAAGTTTGATGCAAATAAAAAAAATAAAAAAAGTTGTTGACAGATGTAAAAAGCGGTGTTAAACTAAGAAAGTCGCTTGAGGGCGACAAAGTAATAACGAAAGTTATGAAAAAGAAAATGGTCTTTGAAAATTGAACAGAATATAATAAACAATTAGTAAACCAGCAATTCTTTTATAAGAGTAAGAGCAAAGATTAAACTTTTTATTGAGAGTTTGATCCTGGCTCAGGACGAACGCTGGCGGCGTGCCTAACACATGCAAGTCGAGCGATGAAGTTTCCTTCGGGAAACGGATTAGCGGCGGACGGGTGAGTAACACGTGGGTAACCTGCCTTATAGTGGGGGATAGCCTTTCGAAAGGAAGATTAATACCGCATAAGATTGTAGTATCGCATGATATAGCAATTAAAGGAGTAATCCGCTATAAGATGGACCCGCGTCGCATTAGCTAGTTGGTGAGGTAATGGCTCACCAAGGCGACGATGCGTAGCCGACCTGAGAGGGTGATCGGCCACATTGGGACTGAGACACGGCCCAGACTCCTACGGGAGGCAGCAGTGGGGAATATTGCACAATGGGCGAAAGCCTGATGCAGCAACGCCGCGTGAGTGATGACGGCCTTCGGGTTGTAAAACTCTGTCTTCAGGGACGATAATGACGGTACCTGAGGAGGAAGCCACGGCTAACTACGTGCCAGCAGCCGCGGTAATACGTAGGTGGCAAGCGTTGTCCGGATTTACTGGGCGTAAAGGGAGCGTAGGCGGATGTTTAAGTGGGATGTGAAATACTCGGGCTCAACTTGAGTGCTGCATTCCAAACTGGATATCTAGAGTGCAGGAGAGGAAAGGAGAATTCCTAGTGTAGCGGTGAAATGCGTAGAGATTAGGAAGAATACCGNCCTGGCTCAGGACGAACGCTGGCGGCGTGCCTAACACATGCAAGTCGAGCGATGAAGTTTCCTTCGGGAAATGGATTAGCGGCGGACGGGTGAGTAACACGTGGGTAACCTGCCTTATAGTGGGGGATAGCCTTTCGAAAGGAAGATTAATACCGCATAAGATTGTAGTATCGCATGATATAGCAATTAAAGGAGTAATCCGCTATAAGATGGACCCGCGTCGCATTAGCTAGTTGGTGAGGTAATGGCTCACCAAGGCGACGATGCGTAGCCGACCTGAGAGGGTGATCGGCCACATTGGGACTGAGACACGGCCCAGACT
>NZ_LN890324.1 GCF_001458595.1 Clostridium neonatale | reverse complement strand
ATAGGTCAGAGGTGTAAGTGCGGTAACGTATTTAGCTGACTGATACTAATAGGTCGAGGGCTTGACCAATATTAAGTTGTAATACATTAGGAACTATGTGCAATTTTGAAAGAATAAAAACTTTCAAAAAAATATTGACATTATAAATAGTATGGTTTATAATATCAAATGTAAATCTGGTGATGAGGGCATAGAGGTAACACTCCTTCCCATTCCGAACAGGAAAGTTAAGGTCTATAGCGCCGATGGTACTGCATGGGAGACTGTGTGGAAGAGTAGGACGTTGCCAGGTAAGTTTGGATCTTTAGCTCAGTTGGTTAGAGCAACCGGCTCATAACCGGTAGGTCCGGGGTTCGAGTCCCTGAAGGTCCACCATTTATGGGGGTATAGCTCAGTTGGGAGAGCACCTGCCTTGCACGCAGGGGGTCAAGAGTTCGAATCTCTTTATCTCCACCAAGAAAAGTTATGAATTTATTCATAACTTTTTTTTGTATTATTTTACTAAATTTATAGTATAATGATTATATATTCGAATAATATTAGGAATATATATAAGATATTAATTAAATATCTTATATAATTTGGTTTTTGGGAGGAAAAAATGGATTCCACAGAAAGAAGAGAACATATAGTTAGATTATTGTTAGAAAGTAGTACACCAGTAAAAGGAAGCATAATAGCGACTAAATACTCGGTAACACGTCAAGTTATAGTAAAAGATATAGCCATACTAAGAGCTAAAGGAAATAACATAATTGCTACTCCAGATGGGTATATAATGAATAGAACTAACAATAGAGTAAAAGCTATTATAGCGGTTAATCATAAGGAAGAAGACATGATAAATGAGATAAAGATTGTTCTTAAATATGGTGGAGTAGTAGAGGATGTTATAGTTGAACACCCATTATATGGAGAAATAAAAGGCATGCTTATGGTATCTAATTATAATGAATTGGAAAAATTTATAGATAAATATGAAAATCAAAAAGCTAAATTATTATCTGTATTAACAAATGGAATACATTTGCATACAATTTCGGCTGAGAATAATGAAAATATTGAATTAATAATTTCTGATTTAAAAAAGAATAATTTTATTATATCAGATTAGGAGGTTTTTAATGGATTACGATGTTTTAATTTTAGGTGGTGGAATTGTAGGATGTGCAGTTGCATATGAATTATCCAAATATAATATAAATATAGCTTTAATAGAAAAGGATTATGATATAGCTAGTGATATTTATTTTGTTAATACTGCAGTTATATATGATGGATCTGAGACATCAGATAATATAATGGCAAATTTAGAATATTTGGGTCAAGAAATAATAGAAAAGCATTGTGAGAAATTTGGAGTTCCATATAAAAAGGTTGGATCACTACAAATTGGAGCAAATGATGCATTTAATAGTAATTTAGAATATATGAATTATAAGGCGAATGAAAGAGGAATAAAAGACGTTAGAATAGTTAACGAGGATGAGATATATAGTATAGAACCTAATTTAAAACCTGGAATAACTAAGGCCTTATATTCAGGAAATACAGCAGTTATACCACCATATGATTTAGCTACCTCATATGCTGAAGTTGCTGCGGATAATGGTGTGGCTTTTCGTTTAGAAGAAATAGTACTTGATATAAAAAGATTATCTAATGGGTTTAAAATAACTACAAATAAAAATAAATTTACATGTAAATTTGTTGTTAATACAATACCAGAGCAATTATTTTCAGATAGAGGAGAAGAAAATAGGAAAAACGTAGTCGATAGAAAATTGAACTATATTTTATGTAATGAAAAAATAGACAATAGAATCGATACAGTAATAGTGAATAATTTGAATGAAAAATCATTTGTTATTAATATACCTATTGATTCTCAAGGGTGTCTAATTGGCATAAAGGAATTTTCGGATTTAGATTTAGATGAAGCATATTCTTTTGCATCTACTGTTCAAAATTTAGATAAAGATATGATAACTAATATATTTACAGAAGAATATTCTAAAGATAGTATGTTTATAGATGATAGTGACATTGACATAGGGTATATAAGTGTGACAGGAAGTCATTATGGAAAGATTACTATTGCACCAGCAATTGCTAATATAATAGAAGATAGTTTAACTAAAAATATGAATATAGTCAAAAAGAAAGATTATATAGATAAAAAAAGAGATGTTTATGTTTTTAGAAATATGAGTAAAGAAGAAAGAAATGAAATAATAGAATTAGATAAAAGATACGGTAATATAATATGTAGTTGCAATAATGTTTCAGAAGGGGAGATTATTGATTGCATAAGAAGACCATTAGGTGCTAGAACTATAGAAGGAATAAAAAGGCGTACAGGGGTAGGAATAGGCAAATGTAATGGTGCTAATTGTAATATGAAAATTATTAAAATATTAGCAAATGAAATGAATACGAGCCCATTGAATATAGTAGATAATTCTATGAATTCTAAAGTATTGATAGGTAGAATAAAAGAATTTAATGAGATTTAATTATGAAAGAGGAATTAATTATGAGAAATAAAGATGTTTTTACTAGTCTAGTAAGGATAAAAGGGAATCCAAATAGAAAAGTTGTATCTGTAAAAAGTACAGATACAATAGAAAAGGAATTATGGATAGAATCTTCTAAAGTTTTAAGTAGAATATATATAAGTACACCAGTTTATATTGGTGATATCATATGCAAAAATATTATGAATACAGGAATTGATATTATATGTACTAAAAATATTGAATAAAAGGATGCAAATACATAGTAAAAATGATATTACAAAATTAATTATTATATTATAATATATACAATCTTAAATGATTTACTATTTAAATAAGGAAGTCAGTTTGATAATATTTTTTATTTATCATTGTAAAATTATTTTGTAAAAAGTGTTGACATAATATATTTTCATTGATATAATCATATTTGTCGTGAGACGTGGAAAGATGGTCGAGTTGGTTTAAGGCACCGGTCTTGAAAACCGGCGTACGTGTGAGCGTACCTAGGGTTCGAATCCCTATCTTTCCGCCATTTTTTTTATCTAAAAATAGAAGGCGCATGGAGAATTACTCAAGTGGCTGAAGAGGCGCCCCTGCTAAGGGCGTAGGTCGGGCAACTGGCGCCCGGGTTCAAATCCCGGATTCTCCGCCAAAACATCTAATATTTATTAGATGTTTTTTATTTATAAAACATAAAATTTTAAGACTTTAAACTTATTATATTCAATGAGGTCAGATCTTATAAATATGAAAAGTATTAAATGTAGAAATATGGTTATTGGTAGTTTTATAAATTTGAATATATGAAATAATTTACTTATAGATTTGTTTAATATTAGTATAGAAAATATTGATTAAAGTATATAATATAAATTTTTAATTTACATTATATTTATTATCCATCTTACTTTATTTTTTATAAATATAATAGAATTTAAAAAATTGTATATAAGATAAAAATATAAATTAATAAAAATATTATTATAAAAAATGTTGACAGTAATGTATACCCTTGATATAATATGTTTTGTGAGTTACGGAAAGATGGTCGAGTTGGTTTAAGGCACCGGTCTTGAAAACCGGCGTACGTGCAAGCGTACCTAGGGTTCGAATCCCTATCTTTCCGCCATTTATATAAATTATATAGAAGGCACATGGAGAATTACTCAAGTGGCTGAAGAGGCGCCCCTGCTAAGGGCGTAGGTCGGGCAACTGGCGCCCGGGTTCAAATCCCGGATTCTCCGCCAAAAACATCTAACTTTTGTTAGATGTTTTTTTTATATCTCAAATAGTAGATTATCTAAATCCATACATTTATAATATAATAAATGTATGGATTTAGATAAATTTAATTAATTTATTAGAAGTAAATTAAAATGATGAATTAAGTTAATTATAAATGGAGAAAATTAATAAAAATGTTTCGAAGCAGTGAGGAAATAAAATGAGTATAAGGTTTATTTATGGAAGAGCAGGAACAGGTAAAAGCAGATTTTGTATAGATGAAATTAAAAAAAAATTGCAATTAGATGAAAACAGAAAATTGATATTGATAGTGCCAGATCAATATACCTTTACCACAGAAAATAATGTATTAAGAGAAATTGGAGAGGCGGCTTTTTTAAAGGTTCAGGTGCTAAGCTTTAAAAAGATGGCTAGCATAGTCTTTGAAGAATGTGGTGGACGAATAAAAAAGATCATAAATGAATCTGGTAAGAAAATGTTGATTCATAAGGTATTAAATGAAAATATTGATTCATTAGAATACTTTAAGCGAATATCAAGAGAACAAGGTTTTAATGAAATAATATCAGAAGTTATATCTGAATTTAAGAAATATAACGTAGATATTGATGAATTAAAATGCATTTATCAGAAAATTGATAATAGTGAATTGATTATAAAGATAAGAGAGCTAGTATCAATATTTGAAGCCTTTAACGATAAAATTAATGAAGGGTATATTGATGGAGAAGATGAGTTAAGTTTATTATATAATAAGTTACAAGACTGTACATTATATAACGAATCTGAAGTATGGATAGATGAATTTACAACTTTTACACCACAGCAGTTAGATATAATAAAGTTGTTAGCTAAGCGATGTAAAAGAATTAATATAACGTTAACCATGGAAAGTTTAGATAATATAAAATCAAAAGAATTCACAGATGTATTTATCCCGATACACAATACTGAAAATAGAATATTAAAATTAATGCAAGAGAATAATATACCATACGATAAACCTATTAATTTAAATGAAAATGAAAAAACATATAGATTTTTTAATTCTCCTCAGTTAGAGCATATAGAAAAATACTTTTTTTCTTATCCATTTAAAGAATATGGCGGAGTTGATAATGATAGAGTAGTTTTATATAAAGCAAATAATATATATGATGAAATAGATAGAGTTGCTAGAAATATAGTAAATTTAGTTAGAATTAAAAACTATAGATTTAAAGATATATCAGTTGTATGTAGAAATATAGATGACTATGAAAAGATAATTTCTGTTATATTTAAAGATTATAATATACCATACTTTTTAGATAAAAAAATTCAATTAGTCAGTAATCCATTAATTATAGTTATAACTTCAGCATTTGAAATATACTTAAAGAATTGGTCTTATGAGAGTGTATTTAAATATTTAAAAAGTGGCTTAATAGGTATCAAAAATCAGTATATTGATTTATTAGAGAATTTTGTTTTAGAATACGGAATCAAGGGACATAAGTGGAATAGTGAATATTTATTAACAGACCCATATTTTAGAGAAATGATGAATACAGATCAAAACTTAATAATGATATCAGAGATAATGGATGAAGTAAGAAAACCATTATTAAATTTTCATAATAAAATTAGAGGAAAAAATAAAGTAAAAGATATATGTAAAGCAATATATGAATTTTTAGTAGAATTAGAGGCATTTGAAAAAATTGATAAGTGGATAGAAGATTTTGATCAGAATTTACAAGAAGATAAGGTTAAAGAATATAGTCAAGTAGAAAGTATAGTTATAAATACATTAGATCAAGCAGTTAATGTATTAGGAGAAGAAAAATTAGAAGCAAATGAGTTCTTTAAGATACTAGATTCTGGCTTCAATAATGAAGAAATTGGTGTAATACCAGTGGCATTAGATCAAGTTACAATAGGAGATGTAGCTAGAATAAAGGGACGTGATGTAAAAGCGCTTTGTATAGTTGGTATAAATGATGGGGTATTACCTGCTGTAAAAAAAGATGAGGGAATATTATCTGATAAAGATAGAGAGATACTAAATGAATATGGAATACAGCTTTCATCAACTACTAGAAAAAAGATATTTGAAGAGCAATTTTTAGTATATACTGCATTGACAATAAGTAGTGAATATCTTATGCTATCATATCCAATGGCTGATTTTGAAGGAAAATCTTTAAGGCCATCTATAATTATATCAAGAATTAAAAAGATATTTCCTGATCTAAATGAAGAAAGTTTCATTAATGATTTATCAATTAATGAAGATAAGCTAAATAGAATTGTTTCTCCAATTCCAACATTTAATGATTTAATACTTACTGTAAGAAGAGACTTTGAAAAAGAAGAAATAGAAGAATATTGGCCAGAGGTTTATAAATGGTTCGCTAATAATGAAGAATACAAAGAAAAGATGGATAATATTTTTAAAGGACTTGAATATTCTAATATAGGAGATAAGGTGTCTAAAAACAAACTTAAAGAGCTTTATAAAAATGATAATGGAAAATTAATGTTTAGTGTATCAAGGTTAGAAAAATATGCAGGATGTCCATTTTCATATTTTATAATGTATGGCTTAAAAGCTAAGAATAGAAAAGTATATGAATTCGCTCCTCCAGATTTAGGATCATTTGTACATGAAGTATTAGACACATTTACTAATAGAGTAAAAAAAGATGGAATATTGTGGTCAGATTTGGATAATGATAAATGCAAAGAAATAGTGACAAACATAATAGATAAGAGATTGGAAGAAGAGAGTAATTCTATATTGAATAGTAGCAAAAGATATAAGTATCTAGCAAAGAGATTTAAAAGAGTTATAGCTAAATCAGTATCGGTTATATCAGAACAAATAGGTAAGGGAGAGTTTGAAGTATTCAAAACTGAATTTAAATTTGGAGATTACAATACTGGAGAAGCTGTGACATTAGATCTTGATAATAATGAGAGAGTATACTTACAAGGTAGAATTGACAGAATAGATACTTTAGATTTGGATGGCAATACGTATATAAGAGTAATAGACTATAAAACAGGGGCAAAAAAGTTTGATTTAAATGAAGTATACTATGGGTTACAGATTCAGCTATTAGTTTATTTAGATGCGCTTATAAGAAATTCAAAATATATATTAGAAAAACAAGCTAAGCCAGGTGCAATATTATATTTCAAAGTTGATGATCCAATAATAAAGAGTAAAAAAGAATTGACAACAGAAGAAATAGAAGTAGAAGTATTAGAAGCGCTAAAACTTAAAGGACTAGTTTTAAAAGATGCTAGAGTAGTTAGAGCTATGGATAAAGATATTGATGGATATTCATTAGTGATTCCAGCTGCATTTAAGAAAGATGGAGATTTTAAATCAAATAGTGACGTTGTTACAGAAGAAGAATTTGATTTGTTAAGAGAATATGTAAATAAAAAAATGAAAGAATTATGTGAAGAAATGCTTAGTGGAGATATAAAGCTACAACCATCTAAAGATTCAAATAAAACTTACTGTGAATATTGTGACTTTGAATCAATTTGTCAATTTGATACAGATATAAAGGATAATAAATATAAGATAATTATAAAAAGAAATAAAGAAGAAGTTTTAAACAATATAAAAAATGAAGTAAATAAATAATCTTATAAATCATATCTTGATAGGAGAAATAATATGGGAGAAACAAAATGGACTAATGAACAATTGAGTGCAATAAAAACCAGAAATTGCAATCTTTTAGTTGCAGCAGCTGCTGGTTCAGGAAAGACAGCAGTATTAGTAGAGAGAATTATAAAAATAATTACAGATGAAGAGAATCCAGTTGATATAGATAAATTATTAGTAGTTACATTTACTAATGCGGCAGCAGCAGAAATGAGAGAAAGAATTGCAAATGCAATATCAAAAGCATTAGATGAAAATCCAGATTCTAAAAATCTTCAAAATCAGTTAACTTTATTGAATAGAGCTAATATAACAACAATGCATTCTTTTTGTTTAGACGTAATAAGAAATAATTTTCACAAGATTGATTTAGACCCATCATTTAGAATTGGCGATCAGACAGAAACAATATTAATTAAATCTGACGTTATTGAAGAGTTATTTGAAGACAGATATGATAATGATGATCAAGAGTTTATTGATTTAGTTGAAGCTTTTAGCAGCTATAAAAGTGATGATAATTTAAAAGAATTAATATTAAATTTATATAACTTTATTATGTCTGCTCCATGGCCGGAAATGTGGTTAAAAGAAAGTACAGAAGCATTTAATATAAGCTCATTAGATGAGCTTAATAGAAGTAAATGGGCCGAAGTCTTAATAAATAGCATAAAGGTTGAAGTTGAAGGCTATATAAAAATGTATGATAAGGCTATTGATATAATAAATCATACAGATGGATTAGAAGGATATCTAGATAACTTTATAGATGAAAAAGAGTATTTAGAAAGAATCTATAAATTAGAGAATAATAATTTAGAGGAAATATATACTTTATTAACTGATATAAAGTTCCAAAGATTAAAGACAATAAAAAAAGATAAGATATCTGATGAAGATGCTCAAGGGATTGTAAAAAAGATAAGAGATGATATAAAAAAGAAAATAACAGACTTAAAGGATAATGCATTTTCTTTAATGCCTAAAGAGATGATTGAAAGTATACAAGGAGCATATCCATATGTTAAAAAATTATCTGAGATTATATTGGACTTTGGAGAGAGATTTTCAAAAAAGAAAAAAGAAAGAAATATATTGGATTTTAATGATTTAGAGCATCTATGCTTAAAAATATTAATTGATCATGATGAAGATAACAATATAATACCATCACAAGTAGCAAACGACTTTAGAGAATTTTTTGATGAAGTTCTTGTAGATGAATATCAAGACTCAAATAATGTACAGGAAACTATAATTAATCTTGTATCAAGAAAAGAGCTAAATAATCCGAATGTATTTATGGTTGGAGATGTAAAGCAGAGTATATATAGATTTAGGCAGGCAAATCCATCTTTATTTATAGATAAATATAATACTTATAAAATAAATGAAGGTCTAAATAGAAAGATTCAATTATACAAGAATTTTAGAAGTAGAAAAGAAGTAATAGATGGGGTTAACTATATATTTAAGGAATTAATGTCTGACACAGTTGGAGAATTAGAATATACAGAAGAAGAATCTTTAAACTTAGGAGCAAGCTATGAAATATCAAATGATGAATCAATTACCTTAGGTGGTCCTATAGAAGTTAACATTATAGGGAAAAAAGATGATAATATATATAAGGATACTGAAGAACATGATGAAAGTATTATTGATGATTCAGATGCTGAGATAACAGGAATAAATTTAGAGGGAAAAATAATAGCCAAAAGAATTAAAGAATTAATGTCATCAAATAATGAAAGTAAGTTTATGGTTTTAGATAAACAAACAGGAGAGTATCGTCCATTAAAATATAAAGATATAGTGATTCTATTAAGAGCAACAAAGAATTATTCAGAAGTTCTCCTTGAAGAATTAGGTGAGGAAGGAATACCAGTATATGCTGACACAGGTTCTGGATACTTTGAGTCTATAGAAATAAGAACAATAATGTCCTTACTTAAAGTAATAGATAATCCTCTTCAAGATGTTCCAATATTATCAGTGCTTAGATCACCTATAATGGGGTTTACAGCTGAGGAATTAACTGATATTAGATTGCAAGATAAAGAAAAGTATTTTTATGAAAATATATTATGCATTGCTGGAAAATATGATGAAAAGAGCGACAAAGTTTATTCTGATAAATTAATAGAAAAATGTAATTATTTTATAGAAAAGTTAACGGAATGGAGAGAGAAAGTTATATATACGCCCATAGATGAATTTATATGGATGTTATATATGGATACAGCATATTATGGATATGTTGGAGCTATGCCGAATGGAGTATTAAGGCAAGCTAACTTAAAGATTCTGTTCCAGAGAGCTAGGAAATTTGAAGAAACTAGCTTTAAAGGGCTATTTAATTTTATTAACTTTATTAATAGATTAACACGGTCATCTGGTGATATGGGAAGTGCGAAAATATTAGGGGAAAATGAAGATGTAGTTAGAATCATGAGTATACATAAGAGCAAAGGGCTAGAATTTCCAGTTGTATTTTTATGTGGAGCAGGAAAAAATTTTAATTTAATGGATTTAAATAAAAGTATACTATATCATCATGAATTAGGTTTTGGCCCAGATTTTATAGATTTAGAGAAAAGACTAAGTCTAGGTACATTAGCTAAAGAAGCAATTAAGAAAAAAATGAGATTAGAGACTTTATCTGAAGAGATGAGAATATTATATGTTGCATTAACTAGAGCTAAAGAAAAATTAATAATAACAGGATGTGTAAATGACATAGAAAAATCTATAGAAAAATGGTTTAATGCATCCATATTAGATAAGAATATAATATTACCATCAGAAGTTCTTAAAGGAAGATCGTATTTAGACTGGATAGGAATAGCTTTATGTAAACATAACGATGGAAATATTTTAAGAGAAAGAATAGCTGTATCTAATGAATTTTCAAAAGATGATTCTTCATCATGGAAGATAAATATAATAAGTAAAAATGAATTACTAAATGAAAAAGAAAATGAAGAAGTTGCTGAAGAAAATGAATTAACTATAAAAAAAGATGAAATAAATAAAGAACTTTATGAAGAAATATCTAGTAGGTTAGGGTATAAATATCCTTATGAATTAGCTACTACAATAAAGAGTAATATTTCAGTATCAGATTTAAAGAAAAAAAATATTGAAGAAACAGTAGATATTGAAGAAATATTTATAGAAAAAGAGCCACTTATACCAAAATTTCTTCAAGAGGAAAAGGGATTAACAGCATCAGAAAAAGGGACTATAGTTCATTTAGTAATGAAAAAGCTAAACTTGGATAAGGTAGATTCAGCAGAAGATATTAAATTACAAATAGGCAATATGGTAAGCGATGAGATTTTGTTGGAAGATGAGGCTAAAGTTGTTAGAGTAAATAAGATTCTAAAGTTTTTTAATAACCCATTAGGAAAAAGAATGATTGAGGTATATAAAAATAATCCTAATAAGCTCTATAGAGAAGTTCCGTTTTATACAGAAATAAGTAGCATAGAAGTAAATAATGAACTATCAGAAGAATATAAGAATGAAAATATAAGGTTACAAGGGATTATAGATTGTTTCTTTGAGGAAGAAGACAAAGTGATACTTATAGATTATAAAACTGATTATATTGAAGAAGAGAAGGAAGATGAATTTAAAAATAAATATATTAAGCAACTAGAATATTATAGTAATGCTATATTTAAAATAATAGGAAAAAAAGTAGATGAAAAATATTTATATTCGTTTTATTTAGACAAATATATTAGGCTAAGATAAAATGAAAAAAGAAATCATGGTTATGATTTGGGGAAGGTAACCATGATTTCTTTATTTTATTATGACTTTACTGTCTCTAGGAACATTTTCATAAATCCATTTTGCATCATCTAAATAAAGTCTAATGCATCCATGAGAGGATGGCTTATTTACTGTATAGTCAACAATAGTAGTTCTATCATTTGAATAAGGAAGTGAGTGAAAAAGAATATCGCCAGTTATTTGAGACCAATACTTACCTCCTTGATTATACTCATCAGAAAAGAACCATTCACCTTTTTCTTTTATTGAGAATGAGCCAACAGGTGTATTTTCGCCATCAATTCCAGTAGAGCAAGAGAATGTCTTTAATAAAGTCCAATTATCGGATTTACCTTCATATACATATGTTTTTTGATTATTTATATCTACATTTATTAAGAAATTTGTATCACTAGTTATATTTAGTGTATTTATATTATTAGGAGAAATTGTTGTAGTTAATGCTTTTGAAGAAGCTTCAAGTACACTAGAAGCATTATTTAAATAATCTTGTCTTTTGGTTTTTACTTCTTGAATCTTTTTAGAGATAGCTTTATCATCATTGATTAGTGAAGAATACTCAGATAGTAGATTTAATGCCTTTGTATAATAATCATTTTTTATTAATTCATCACATTGTAGATATATATCATTTTTTATATTTTTTTTACATTGATTAATATATCCTAATGAATTACTATAGTTAATATCTAGAAAACTAACATTATTGAAGTAATATAATGCATTTTCATAATCTTTATTGATATAATAGTTTATACCCTGAGTATAATAATCAACCGAATTAGTAAACTTAAATATAGAATCATTTATATAGTTGATCCTAGATGGAGATATTATTTTATAATGGTCTATTTCCCTTAATTGTATTAATATATCATTGATATCCTTATCTTTTAAGTTATTAGACATTATACTTAATTTATCATTAAAATAACTATGTAAGTCATTTTTTAGGCAAATAATTTTAAATGGATTTAAAGATTCTTTTGTTACAATCAAATTATTTGCTTCAGAAAATTTATAATTATTAAAGTTTGCTTTAAAAGAATTTAAAAGGTTATTATATCTATAATGACTGTAAGATAGAGTAAATAAAAAACTTAAGCATATTATAATATAAATGAATAATTTTTTATAAGATTTTATTGTACTTTTAAAGTATTTATTATTTATTAGATTCAAAATTAACCTCCTAAAGTATATAAATATAATATATAGTTATTTATAATATTGACCATAAATATAAATAATAAACATATAATTTATATATACAATTAGGTAGTAAATTATTAAAATCTAGGTAAAATCAATATTATATATTGTATTCTGGAGGAAAGAATGAAAAATAAAACTAATTTTTTAAAAAAGTTTATAACATCTATATATGATATAGATGTTTTTTCAAAATATATAAAAGAAGGAGTATTTAGAGCTATTATTTATATGATATTAATGACTATAATAGTGTCTAGCATAAAAAGCGGAATAATAGTACACTCTATAAATAAAAATATATCTGGCATAATTAATAGCTTAGAAAATAATAATGGTATTTATATAGAAGATGGAGAATTAACTTTAAATTGCGAACCAATTACTTTGGAAAATAATAATATATTAATATATATAGATGATAATGACACGATTGAAGAGTCATGGAAATTAAATGGTAGAATATACACTCAAGATGTAAGCTTATTATGGTTAAAAAATGGAATAGTATTTTATGATAATTCTAATGTATATAAAATGAATTATAAAAATTTCCTGGGAAATGAGAATGTTAATTCAGAGCAACTTAGAAATATATTAAATGATATAAAAATTAAGTTAGGAATAGTTGTATTTAAAGTAACGATATGGATTGAAATGTGTGGGATGTTAGTTAATAGTTTTATAATAACAATGATAGCATCTTTAATTGCTATTTTTATGAAGATGATAATTAGATATTCTGCTTTGTATTCGATGGTTATATATGCAGCGACATTACCATTCATAATTAAGATTATATTAGAATGTTTTAATTATAATGTAGATTTAGATAGTGTATTTATAATTGGAACCGTAACATATATAATATTTATATTAAGGCATATTAAAGCACAGATATTAGGAAGAATCAGTTAAATATAAAAAGTTACTTGATGAATTTATATTACCAAGTAACTTTTTATATTTAATATATCATTTATCTTTCTTTTTTATGAAATAATCTATAATTAATGATAAGGCGCCATCTCCAGTTACGTTTGTAGCAGTACCAAAACTGTCTTGAGCCGAGTGTAATGCTATCATTATTGGTTTTTCTAAGTTTCCGAATCCCAACATGCCTTCAAGTAATCCAAGTGCAGCCATAACCCCACCACCAGGAACACCAGGTGCAGCTACCATAGTTATACCTAGCATTAGGATGAATGGCATCATAGTTGAAAATGTAGGAGATTGACCTTTCATTAACATTACTCCAATAGAAGTTAGAACAATGGTTATTGTATCTCCAGCTAGATGAATTGTTGCACATAAAGGTACAACTAAATCAGCCACCTCTTCAGACACTTCATTTTCCTTTACACAGTTTAATGTAACAGGAATAGTTGCAGCTGATGATTGCGTACCAACAGCAGTTAGATATGCTGGCAGCATATTTCTTAATAATTTAAAAGTATTCTTTTTATTTAAAAATCCAGCTAATGAGTACTGAAATATTAAATAAAATATTTGTAGTGAAAATAGTATTAAATATACATAGCCGAAAGATTTTATTGTTGTAAATATTTCACCAGTTAAAGATAGCTTTGAGAATATTGCTCCTATGTATATTGGTACTAATGGAATGATTATTTTCGAAATAATCATGGAAACTATTAAACTAAACTCTTCAAAGCCTTTTAATAGGCTACTATTTTTTACTTGCGATAAACCAATGCCAAATATAAAAGCAAAAACTAAAGCAGACATTATATCTAATATTGCAGGAATATCTATTATGAAATAAGGATCAACATTTAAAGATGAATTTGAAGCTAAAGTGGCTTCTGATATTAGTTTTGGTAAAAAAGTTATTCCTAGAAAATAGGCTATAGTTCCAGCTATTATTGTTGAAATGTATGCTAAAATAGTTGTTGCAATTAATGCTTTTCCTGATTTTTTCCCAAGAGTTGCTATTCCAGGAACTATGAAAGCTATAATTATAAAAGGTATTACAAATGATAAGAAATTTCCAAATAGAGAACTAAATGTTGAAAGAACTCTTATGGGAAAAGTAATTTCTATTTGCTTACAAGCAAGTCCTAAGATAATTCCTAAAATTAAAGCAAAAAATATACGTTTGATTAATGAAAAATTGTTCATAAATATACTCCTATAGATTTGTGTCTACAATTAAAAAACATTTGTGTTTTTTACAAATACAAATATAGCATTCAATTAAGATAACGTCAATAATATTGTTTAAAATAATATAATTTTGCAGAAAAAAAGAAAATAATATATAAAATCATGATAGTTGATTTTTATGGTAAAAAATGGTATTATAATTTTGTGGTATAAAATATAGATAGGTGGAGAGAATTTATGGTTTCAACGAGCATTAGTAAAGTCAGAGAATTTGATAATATGGTTAATTATGATAAAAACGAATTATATAAATTAAATAAAGATGAGTTAATTAAAGAGATATTAAAATTAAAAGAAGAAAAACAAATACAGGAAGATTTTTTGTTAAATATTTCTCATGATTTGAGATCACCGTTAAATGTAATACTGAGTGCTATGCAATGTTATGATGATGTAAAATGTAATGATCATTTAAATATAATAAAGAGAAATTGCTATAAAATGCTTAAGTTAGTTAATAACTTAATAGATACTACAAAGCTTTGTAAAAAATATTATAATTTAAATTTAATAAATATGGACATAATATCATTGATAGAAGGAGATATAGAGTTAATAGACAAATATGCAAAACAAAAAAATATATCTCTTGTTTTTGATACAAATGTTGAAGAATGCGTAATGGCTATAGATCCCGATGCAGTAGATAGAATAATTACTAACTTATTATCTAATTCAATAAAATTTTCACCAGAAGATAGTAATATTTATATAAATGCATGGTGTGGAAAAAATAAAATAAGTTTATCAATTAAAGATCAAGGTATAGGAATACCACTAAATGATCAAAAAAATATATTCAATAGATTTATCCAATCCAGTAATAATAAAAATAGTGAACATAAAGGTAGTGGAATCGGATTAGATTTGGTGAGATATTTAATAGAAGCTCATAATGGTAATGTAAGATTAATAAGTGAAGAAAACAAAGGGTGTGAATTTATTCTGGAAATTCCAATAAGAAAAGCAGAAGAGGCAAAATCTAAAATTAAAGAAATGGAATCTATAAAAAAGATAGATGTATTAGAAATAGAATTTTCTGATATATATTTATAAAATAAATATAAATATATTATTATAAGATTACTATAATCCTTGATTATTATGGTAGCTTGTGATAATATATTTTTGTTAATAAAATATATGGAGCGTTAGTTAAACGGATATAACTTACCGCTACGGACGGTACATTGAGGGTTCGATTCCTTCACGCTCTGCCATTTTAAAGATTTAGCTTAAATAAAAGCTAAATCTTTTTTTTATAAAATAAATTACATAAATATTATAAAAATGGATAATTTAATAATAGGTAATTCGAAATATAGAAATGGTGTAAGTATTATGAGAAGAATATTAATTAACTTATTTGACATACATAACGAAAATGGTTTAATAGCAATAGATAAATTTAAACCTGACAAAGTTATTTACTTAATAGATGATACGAAAGATGATTTGTATGAACAAACCTATGAATGTTGCAAAAGAATGTTTAATAATGTGATATTTGAAAGCTTTAGAATTAGAAATGGTGATATTAGTGGTATAAATGAATTAATAAATAGAATTAATGATGAAATTATTGTTAATGTTACTGGAGGAGATCGTATAAATTCTTTAATATTGCTTAATATAGCATTATTTAAGAAATGTAATATTATATATATTGATATATTGACTAAAACAATTTATAGATTTGGAGATAATTTATCAAAGACTAATGAAGAAATTAGTGATTTTTATATTGGTGATATTTTAAAAACGAGTGGATCAGAAATTATAATGGATTCTTCAGAATTAAGCAATGATAAGAATGTTATATGCATAACAAAAAGGATATATGAGAACCTAGATGTTTGGTATAAATATAAAAAGGTATTATATAATACGCAGGCATTTATACATGATTATTTTAATGATACTAAGATAACAGTAGATTTAAAGTATTTAAATACAGAAGAAATAAAGATACTAAGGATTTGCCTGGATTATTTATATAAATTGGAATCTATAAAGTATGAAGAAAATAAAAATATCATAGAAGTATCTTTTTTAAATAAATATATTAAGGGATTTATATTTAAAAGCGGAACATGGTTGGAGGTTTTAACCAATATAGTTATAAACGAAATAAGAGAAATTGATGAAGTAAAAAGTGGAGTGACATTTTTATGGAAAGATCAGAATGGAAAAATTAAAAATGAGCTAGATATATTAGCTGTTAAAGATTCAGTGCTTATATGTATATCATGTAAGGATAGTGAAAAATATGATGAAAATGCATTAAATGAGTTAGAAGTGTATAGTAAAAGAATTGGAGGGAAAAATACTAAGAAAATATTAGTAGCAACAAAGCCTCCTTGTAAGAAATGCGTTTATGAAAGAGCAAAGGCTATGGGAATAAATCTGGTTATTGTTAATTCAGATATAAATATATTTAGAAAAAATTTAAGTAATATAATTAATGATAGAAACTGAACTTATATTTAAAATTGATATATTAAATATAATTGAAAATTCGAAGATGAAATAATAAAAATAAGCTCATTCTTATAATAAAACTGTTTATTATAAGAATGAGCTTATATACATTGCATATTTTTTTAAGTTTACAATTTATTAGACTTATATCCTATTGTTTCTCCAAAAGAGACCTTGCTTTCAAATCCGAGATTAGATTGCTGCAAAATATCATCATCTATATTAACAGTATCTTTTTTAAAAAATAGTATAATAGTTGATCCACCAAATTTGAAGTATCCTTTCTCATCACCTTTATTAACTTTAGTATCAGGCGTATATGTTTGAATTATTGATCCTACGCATGTGGCCCCTACCTCAATCATAAGGACTTCATCAAAATTATCTGATTTAAATAAAGTCCATTCTCTTTTATTCTCACAGAATATGTTTGAAATATTTTTTAGGGCAATTGGGTTAACTGAGTAATAAAAACCATTAATAAAATGACTTTCAGTAGGAATTCCTGAATCTATAAAATGAAATCTATGATAATCTGTAGGCGCTAATCTAAGTATTAAACATACACCATTTTCATAATTACTAGCAATATTATCATTATTTATTAGCTTTCTTAAGCTATATGTTATATTTTTTACTTGTACAAGATTATCAATGGAAATATTAGTATAACAAGTAAGTCTTCCATCTCCAGGTGATATTAATGCATTTAGGTCAAAATTTATTTCTCTTGCAGAAGAAGTTAACTTACGTGCAAAAAAGTCATTAAATGAATTGAATTCATTAGCTTTTTTTAATGATAAATTTATATCAATATTATAATCCTTGATAAAGGCATTTATTTTATTAGAGCTTAGCTTAGTATCACAGTATAAACCATATAATTTAGAAAATAATTTTTTTTTCAAAAAAATCTCAGTTAGATTCTTACCTATTAAAGATTCGTAAGTCCATTCAATATATTTTTTACCAACTACTTGTTCTTCCTCATATGATTTTGTTTTTCTATTATAAATTTGAATCATATCTATTTATGTCAAAAATATAGATTTATCTGACAATTATCCTCCGTTCTTTATTTATATATATGTATTATAACTTAAATAGCATTATTTTATAAGGTCAACTAGATAATAATAAGGTTAACTTAAGAATAAAATAAATTTATATGTTTATTTTTATTGAAAAGTTTGATAAAATAATAACAAGTGCGAGTTTTTATTTGTGTGTTAAAAAAATAACAATATTAAAAGGAGTATATATTCATGATTAATTTAATAATTGATGAAAAAGAGATTCAAGTTGAAGAAGGAAAAACAGTTTTAAAAGCTGCATTGGAAAATGATATTGATATACCTACATTATGCTATTTAAATGAGTGTGGAAATGTAGGAAAATGTGGAGTTTGTGCTGTAGAAATAGAAGGAAAAAGCAATTTAGCGCTTGCATGTATTACTAAAGCAGAAGAAGGAATGGTAGTGCATACAAATTCAGAAAAGGTTCAAGAAAGAGTAAGAACAAGAATCTCAACCTTGTTGGACAAGCATGAATTTAAGTGTGGACCATGTCCAAGAAGAGAAAATTGTGAATTTTTAAAATTAGTTATAAAAACAAAAGCAAAAGCTAGCAAACCATTTGTAGTTGAAGATAAAGAAAAATATGTTGATTCTAGAAGTAGTGCTATTATGTTAGATAGAACTAAATGTGTGTTATGTGGAAGATGTGTAGCTGCTTGTAAAGAATTTACAAATACTTGTTCTATACAATTCATCAAAAAGGATGGTCAAAGAGCTGTTGGAACTGTAGAAGATAAATGTTTTGATGAATCTACTTGCTTATTATGTGGACAATGTGTAATTGCATGTCCTGTTGGAGCACTTACTGAAAAACCACATATTGATAGAGTTAAAGCTGCAATTGAAGATCCTAAAAAGCATGTTATAGTTGCTATGGCACCAGCTGTTAGAACTTCTCTTGGAGAATTATTCAATATGGGATATGGTCAAGATGTAACTGGAAAGATATATACAGCTTTAAGAATGCTAGGATTTGATAAGATATTTGATATAAACTTTGGAGCTGACATGACTATAATGGAAGAAGCTACAGAGCTCTTACAAAGAATTAAGGCTGGTGGACCATTCCCAATGTTTACATCTTGTTGTCCAGCGTGGGTAAGACAGGTACAAAATTATTTCCCGGAATTTTTAGATAATCTTTCATCAGCAAAATCACCACAACAAATTTTTGGTACAGCATCAAAAACATATTACCCATCAATTGAAGATATAGATCCTAAAGATGTGTTTACTGTAACTGTAATGCCTTGTAATGATAAAAAATACGAAGCAGAACTTCCAGGCATGGAGATTGATGGTATTAAGAATATAGATGCAAGTATAACAACTAGAGAACTTGCGAAGATGATTAAAGATGCAAAAATAAAATTTGCTACATTAGAAGATAGTGAAGCTGATCCTGCAATGGGAGAATACAGTGGAGCAGGTGTTATATTCGGGGCTACTGGCGGTGTTATGGAAGCTGCACTTAGAAGTGCAAAAGATTTCTGTGAAGGCAAAGATTTAGAAGAAATAGAATATAAAGAAGTTAGAGGACTTAAAGGAATTAAAGAAGCTACAGTTAATATAGGTGGAAATGACTATAATGTAGCAGTAATAAATGGTGCATCTAATGTATTTAAGTTTATGGAAAGTGAAAAATTAAAAGAAAAACAATATCACTTTATTGAAGTTATGGCATGCCCAGGCGGATGTGTAAATGGTGGTGGACAACCACATATTAGTGCTAAAGAAAAAGATAAAATAGATATTAAGACTGTTAGAGCTTCAGTTTTATATAATCAAGATAAACATTTAGAAAAGAGAAAATCACATAAAAATGAAGCAATTATAAAGATGTATGATGAATATATGGGTAAACCTGGAGAAGGATTAGCTCATAAATTACTACATTACAAATATAAGAAGTAGTATACATAAAAAGTATTAGTATTTTATACAGGTGTTGATTATTGGATCAAAATAGTTCTTAGCTATATAAATATTTATTTTGATTTNATAATCAAGATAAACATTTAGAAAAGAGAAAATCACATAAAAATGAAGCAATTATAAAGATGTATGATGAATATATGGGTAAACCTGGAGAAGGATTAGCTCATAAATTACTACATTACAAATATAAGAAGTAGTATACATAAAAAGTATTAGTATTTTATACAGGTGTTGATTATTGGATCAAAATAGTTCTTAGCTATATAAATATTTATTTTGATTTATAACACAACACATGTATAATTTTTATGTAATGATATTATTTAAGGAGTATATACTAATGAAATTATTAGCAAGTGATTTGGATGGAACTTTATTTAAGAATAATATGATCTCGAGAGAAGATCTGCATGCATTAAAAAGATTTCGTGAAGAGGGAAATAAGGTTATAGTATCTACAGGAAGAACGAAACAGGGTGTTGATACTATATTTAAAGATTATTATTTTGATTATGATTACTTAGTTCTTTGTAATGGTGGATTAATACTAGATAATGAGAATAAAATAATACATAAGAAATCTATACCTAATAAGATAGTCATTGATATAATTAATAAATTTTTTAACTATAAAAGTTCAATGATATATTATGATGATGGAGAAGCAACTAAAATTATAGACAATCCTTTAATTGATAAATCTAATATAGATAGAGACTTTTTTGAAAGTTTTGCAAATAAGGTTTTGCTAAATGAAGCCCTAAATGGTAAAAAGGATTGCCAAATGATGAGCGTATTTAATGTAGAACAATCTATTGAATTAGCAGAAGAAATAAGAAAATTAATTATTGATGAATATGGTGACTATATAGAAGCATTTAGAAATCAATGCTTCATAGATATAGTGCCTAAAGAATGCTCAAAAGGGAATGCACTTAGTATGATTCTACAAGATGAGAATTTAGATGCTGATTGCCTATATTGTGTTGGAGATTCATTCAATGATGTTTCAATGTTTAATATAACTAAGAATAGTTATACATTCAATGAAGCTGAGGAAAAAGTAAAACCATATGCTAATAATATAATAGATAATGTTTATGAGATTGTCGATGAAATTTTAAAATAATAAAATGCACCTGCTAACATATTAAGTCAACAGGTGCATTTTATTATTTATTATTTATTATTTATTTGAAAACTCTATATATTCATCGAATGTCATAGTTCTATCAACTATAGAGCCATCATCTTTAATATCTATAATTCTATTTGCAATAGTTTGAACAAATTGATGGTCATGAGATGCAAATAATAAATTACTGTTATAATCCTTTAGGCCGTTATTAACAGCTGTTATTGATTCAAGATCAAGATGGTTAGTAGGTTGATCTAGCATTAATACATTCGCATTAGAAAGCATCATTTTAGATAGCATACATCTAACCTTTTCTCCTCCTGATAATACATTAGCTTCCTTTAAAGCTTCTTCTCCAGAGAATAACATTCTTCCAAGGAATCCTCTTATATAACTTTCAGATTTTTCTTCAGAATATTGTCTTAACCAATCTACTAAAGATAAATTACAATTTTCAAAATATTTAGTATTGTCAGTTGGGAAATATGCAGTTGTAATAGTTATTCCCCATTTATATTCACCACTATCTGGTTCCATTTCACCAGCTAATATTTTAAATAATGTAGTTACGGCAATTTCATTACCTATAAGAGCTATTTTATCACCTTTATTAACCATGAAGTTAACATTATCTAAAACCTTAACTCCATCAATAGTTTTAGATAAATCCTTAACTGTTAAGATATCATTACCAACTTCTCTTTCAGGCTTGAATCCTACGAAAGGATATCTTCTGCTTGAAGGTTGGATATCATCTAAAGTAATCTTATCTAATAGCTTCTTTCTTGAAGTCGCTTGCTTAGATTTAGATGCATTAGCGCTGAATCTTGCGATAAAGTCTTGAAGTTCTTTGATCTTTTCTTCTTTTTTCTTATTTTGGTCTTTAGACATTTGAAGAGCTAATTGGCTAGATTCATACCAGAAATCATAGTTACCAACATATAGCTTAATCTTTCCAAAATCAACATCAGCCATTTGAGTACAAACTGAGTTTAAGAAATGTCTATCATGGGATACAACTATAACAGTTCCATCAAAATTACCTAGGAAGTCTTCAAGCCAGTTTACAGCCTTTAAGTCAAGACCATTAGTAGGTTCATCTAGGATTAATATCCCAGGGTTACCAAATAGGGCTTGAGCTAAAAGTACCTTAACCTTTTCAGCTTCTGTTAATTCTGATACGTTTCTGAAGTGATATTCAGTGCCAATTCCTAAACCTTGTAAAATTGTTGAAGCTTCTGATTCTGCTTCCCAACCATTAAGTTCAGCAAATTCACCTTCTAATTCAGAAGCTTTAATTCCATCTTCATCAGAGAAGTCTGGTTTTGCATATATCTCATCTTTTTCTTTCATGATTTGATATAATCTTTCATTACCCATTATTACAGTTTCTAAAACTTGATACTCATCATATTTATAGTGATCTTGTTGTAATACTGACATTCTTGTATTTGGAGCAATTATTACTTCACCAGTATTAGGTTCTACATCGCCAGATAATATTTTTAGAAATGTACTTTTTCCAGCACCATTAGCGCCTATTACTCCATAACAATTTCCAGGAGTGAATTTTATATTTACATCTTCAAAAAGTTTACGTCCGCCAAATCTCAGACTAACGTTTGATACAGTTATCAATCTAATTCTACCTCATTTCTAATATTTTATTAATTTATGCTCTTTAATGCACAATTTATAGTACACAATAATTATTTAGTTATGAACTCTAAATTATACACTAGCATAATCAGTTTCGATACTCATGTTGTTTATTATATCATAGATTTCTATTAAATGAGAATATATATGATATAGTTGATTAAGTAAAATATTGTTATAGTTTATATAAAATATGAATATGAAAATAATTTTATATAGAATTACTAAAATTGAATCATAAGATTTTAAATTAATCTATTTGAATTGAATTAATTATATAATAGAATAGCTATATTCTTATATTCTTATATTCTTATATTCTTATATTCTTATATTCTTATATTCTTATATTCTTATATTCTTATATTCTTATATTCTTAAGCACAGAACTTAAGTTTTGCATATTATGCGAATAGAGAGTCTATTGAACATATATGAATCAAGTTTCATTTTAAAATTATAATATCTTTGTTATTTTATAAAACTCTCATATAATAAGTTCTAGATTTAATCTAAATATTTGCTCAGCAAAAGTAAATTGTGAATAAAATTTAGAGTTATATACAAAAATAAAATGATATCCACAGAAAAATTCTTTAGAAGAATTGTATCTGTGGATATTTTTTTATAATTTTAAGTTTCTATATCTATTAAAGCACGAAATAATTTCTTGCTTTCTTGGCATAGATAAAGTTCCATTCCCATAAGAAGTGGAACTTATACTTATAAGTCCGTTCTTATTAATAAAGTCTAAAACATCAGTAACTATTTCTTGAAGTGTTTTATTATTATTTATTATTTTATCTTCTGCAAGCTTCATTATATATCCTAAAGCATCTATCTGCTCAGGATCTACAATTTGTTCTAATGATTTTAAATCTATTATATCTTTATTTATACACAAAGAGTCAGTGCCAATACTTTTGATTTTTACATTTCCTTTATAATCAGCAGATATAGTGCCTTTCTTTATCTTTCTATCAAAATCAATAGATATATGATTTTGACTATTTTGCCTTTCTTCAGATATAAAATTAGAGCTTATATCTTTAGCTATAGAGGTTACATCTTTAGCCTCATATTCATCCATTTGAATTACACAATCAGCTACATTAAAATAATCTCCACAGCTACCAACAGCTAATATAGTTGATATATCTAATTGTTTATATAAATCTTTAACTACGTCTATAAATGGAGTTATTGGCTCTTTATCTTTATTCACTAATCTCTGCATTAACTTATCTCTAATCATGAAATTAGTAGCAGAGGTATCCTCATCTATAAGAAATAGGGAAGTAGCAGATTCAATTCCTTCTATGATATTAGCCGCTTGTGATGTACTTCCGCTGGCGTTTTCACTATTAAATTTTTTTGTGTCTTTGCCATTAGGTAAATTATTTATAAAGAGTGATATATCTGTATCTTTTATTGACCTACCATCTTCAGATTTTATTTTTATGGCAGAATCATCTGTAATTACATATTCACGTCCATCTCCAATTATGTGGTTATAAACTCCAAGTTCTAAAGCTTTTAATAAAGTAGATTTTCCATGGTATCCTCCTCCGACTATTAAAGTGATACCTTTTTTTATTCCCATCCCAATAATCTTGCCTCGATTTGGCAGGTTAAGCTCTACTTGGAGATTTGATGGAGATTTAAATTTAATAGAATTTTTTAGTGGTTTGTTTGATATGCCGCTTTCTCTAGGTAAAATTGATCCATTAGCAACAAATGCAACAAGATTAAGCTCTTGTAATTTGCTTCTTATATAATTTTGATCTTCACTTAAATCAATTACAGATTTAATCTTATTTTTATCAAGATTATCATACTTAAGTGAATTATCTATGATTTTAGGGATGTATTCAAATAATATTTTTTCTAACTCTGAAGATAGAATACTTCTACCTCTTGCAGGAAAACCAACTTTAAATCTAACTTGAATTTCTTCTTCATTAATTAATACACATGTTCTTTCAATTACCTCTTGATCACATTTGCTTATTAGCATAAGTCCACTTTTACCAGATCCAGAACCTTTAGAAGCAATCCTAAATATATTATTGTAAAATAATCGTGTTATATAATCTTCTAAGGCAATTCTCTTGTACTTTTTATTAAAAAGTTCGCTGGGAAATCCAGCTACATTTTGAGTAATTATTATTCTAATGCTTGATGGAGAGGCAAATGGATCGCCTTGAATATGATCAATGCTTAATACATAATCCTTAAATAAATATTTTCCGGAAATAGTCTTATAAAGTCCATAACTTTTATTATTTAATGAAGAAAGTTGCTTTTTTAAATCAACAGAAGTTCTCACTATTTTTTCTCCTTTGCATCTTCAAAGCATTCGTCAATAATTCTTTCGCTCATTCGCCTAAATAAATTACTCATACTTACATAAGAACATGCAAGAAGAAGTTTTTCTTCATAATTGCCAAGATTTTTGTTTTTATTTTTTAAAATGTTCAAGGTATTTTCTTCAATTCTATGAGATGATTCTTTAAGTTCTTCCAAATTCAAATCATACATATCAAGAAATGATTGATATATATCATATAATGGATATTCTTTATCACTATCAAAGCTTTGAATAATTGGAGTAAGAAGAGTTTTTATATCAGTTAGGGATAAAGCCCCCTTTAAGTTATAAATTAATCCCATTAGAATTAAGTGATTCTTAGTATATTTTTTGTTTTTAATTTTCATTAATAGATTATCTTTAGCATAATTGTTGATCATAGTTTTAGTAAGAACCTTATCATCTGGATTTCTTTTTGTATATGCTAATCTTGTTTCAAATAGCTGCATTACCTGATCCATATATAAATCTAATTCTGGAAAATCATTTAGATCGATATTATTAGATCCTTTCTGGTCATTTATAAATGTATCAATATTAAAATCATTCATTATAAAATTCAACTCCTTACATAGTATTTAATACTACGTGATGTTATGTTATTTACAATTTAAATATTAATTGAAAGATTGGTAGATTTCAATACCTTATGAAAGAAATAATATATATTAAATAAAAAAAGTTACAAAACATATTGAAATGTTAGCAGTTATATGTAATAATATATATATACTCAACACATAGTTATTAAAACTATGTAAAAATAAATGGAGGTGTGAGAATGGAGAAACATATAAGAGAGCCTATTAATGGAATAACTCATATGATAGGTGCTGTATTATCACTTTTTGCTTTAGTTGCAATGATATCAAAGGTTTGGATAATGGGAGGATCAAAAATAGTACTTGGGTCGGTAATATTTTTTGGAGTAAGCATGATATTATTATATAGTGCTTCAGCTACTTACCATTCTGTAATGGCAAATGAAAAAATTATAAAAAGATTTAAGAGATTAGATCATTCAATGATATTTGTACTAATTGCTGGTTCTTATGCTCCGTTCTGTTTAGTTGCATTACATGGAAAAATTGGAATGAAGTTATTTTTAGCAGTAACAATATGTGCAGCAATTGGAATTATATTTAAGCTATGTTGGGTGACTTGCCCAAAATGGTTAAGTAGTGTTATGTATATAGGAATTGGATGGTTTGCTATATTTGCTATATATCCGATGTCACAAGTTCTGGAGCTACCAGCATTAATACTATTAGTATTAGGCGGAGTAATGTATACAATAGGTGGAGTAATATATGCGTTAAAATCTAAGAAAATAAAGATTGGCAAGTTTGAAAATCATGAGATATTTCATATATTCATAATGCTTGGAACATTGTGTCACTTTATATGTGTATTTAAGTATATAATTTAAAATGTTTTATTATAAAAAATTAAGGTATTAATGAAAATATTTATTTAGAGTATTTTCTTTAATACCTTAATTTCTTTGGCTAGAATATTATATTAGCGCATAGTACTATGATAGGAAGCGTAACCAATGTTCTTTCAATAAATATTATTATTAGATCTAAGAATTTTACTGGTATTTTTGATCCCAATAATAATCCACCCACTTCAGACATAAATATTAATTGAGTTACAGAAGTACATGCTATTATAAATCTTGTCATTGCGTTTGGAATAGTAGTAGCTATTACTGAAGGAATAAACATATCTGCAAAGCCTACTACTAATGTTTGAGAAGCAGCAGCAGCTTCAGGTACTTGGAGTAATTTTAATAACGGTATAAAAGGTAATCCTAAAATTTGAAAGAAGTTTGTATATTCAGCAATTATTAATGCTATTGTTCCCATTGCCATTACTGTTGGTAAAACACCAATCCACATATCCATTACATTTTTAAATCCTTCTATAAAGAATTCATATATATTACTGTTCTTTTCTGCTCTTTTCATGGCGTTTTCTAAACCAAAGGTAAATGAATTATAGCCAGATGGTATTACTTCGTTATCTTTTTTGCTTGAACCATCTATATATACATCAGGTTTTTTGGATAAAGGTGGTATTCTAGGTACTATTATAGCGGCTATAATCCCAGCAAGAGTAACTGTAAGGTAAAAAGGAACAAATAAATGTCCAAGTCCAACTTGAGAAATTATTACTAAACAAAATGTTATTGATACAGCAGAAAATGTAGTACCTATTATACATGCTTCTTTTTTGGTATAAAATTTTTCCTCATATTGTTTACCTGTAAGCAATATTCCAATAGTTCCATCACCAAGCCATGAAGTTATACAGTCTATAGATGAACGCCCAGGTAATTTAAAAATTGGTCTCATTATTTTAGATAGTAATGCACCAACAAAATCTAATAATCCATAATTTAATAGTAGAGGCAGAAGCATTCCAGCAAATAAAAATACAGAAAATAGTACTGGCAATAAACTAAATAATACCATGCCTCCAGTATCTACAGACCAAATAAATTCAGGACCAATTTCAAAATATGTAATAATTATTAGTATCATACCTATTATTCTTAGTATTAGCCATAATGTTGATACATTAAATAGTGAATTAATATACTTAAACTTATTTAATTTTTCAGGAGAGATAAATTTTATAATTATTCCTCCAATTGCAGAGATACTTATAAAGATAACTGCAAGTATAGGAAAAATGTTTTCTAATGCAGCAACTGTTAAATTAGATAATTGAGCTATTGGTATAGTAAACTCACCATTAATTTTTATTGGTGTCATAAATAATACAATACCTAACAGAGATGGAATCAAAAATTTTAGTAATGATCTTATATTATTTTGGTATGTCCAAATCTTTTTCATAACTTCTCCTTTTCATTTGTTGATTTATGTATAAAAAATTTATAAATATGCAATAATATTCATTTTAATACAAAACGACAAAAAATCAATAGGAATTATTTAATGTTTATATAATAAAATTAAATATAATTGTAAATATTAGTATTCCTTTAATTTATAACGATAATTCATTATAAATACATATGGAAAACATAAAAAAAAGCACGTATAATTAAATATAGATTGTAAGCGCGATTATATTTAGGAGTGTTATAAATGAGTTATAGAAAATATGTAGAAAAAGCAAATAGAATAGTTGTAAAAGTTGGTACATCAACATTAACTTATTCTAATGGTAAAATAAATTTAACAAGAATAGAAAAGCTAACAAGAGTTCTTTCAGACTTGTTGAATTCGGGAAAAGAAGTGGCATTAGTTACATCTGGTGCAGTTGGCGTTGGTGCAAGTAAATTAAAATTATCTAAAAAACCAGAAACAGTAATTGAGAAGCAAGCTGTTGCATCAGTTGGTCAATGTGAACTTATGCATATATATAGTAAATTTTTTGGTGAATATAGTCATATTGTTGGTCAAGTTTTATTAACAAGAGATGTTGTAGAGAATGATCATATTAGAGAAAATGTTTGTAATACATTTGAAAAACTTTTAGAAAAAGGTATAGTACCAATTGTTAATGAAAATGATACTGTATCAATAGATGAAATTGAAAACATATGCAATTTTGGGGATAATGATAATTTGTCGGCTATAGTTGCAGAATTGGTTAATGCTGATTTATTAATTATACTTTCTGATATAGATGGTTTTTATGATAAAGATCCAAGAAAAAATAAAGATTCGAAATTATTAAAAGAAGTATTAGAAGTAACTAAAGAACTAGAAGATTGTGCAGGCGGTGCAGGCAGCAATTTTGGTACTGGTGGAATGATAACAAAATTACAAGCAGCTAAGCGTGCAAATAATGCAGGAGTTCATATGGTTCTTGCTAATGGTGAAGATCCAGAGATATTAAATAGTATAGTAAAAGGTGATGAAATAGGAACTCTATTTGTGTCAAAGAAGAAAATTAACTAGTATTTATAAATATGATATAGGATAGGAGGAGATAAAGTGAGTGAATTAATAATTAAGGGGCAAAAAGCTAAAGAAGCATCTTATGAACTAAGTAATGCATCAACAAATGCTAAAAATGATGCATTATTATTTATGGCGGAGGAACTTATTAATGAAAAAGTATCAATATTAAATGCTAATGAAATTGATGTTGAAAATGCTAAAGCAAACGGCATGTCAGAAGCTATGCTAGATAGATTATCATTAAATGAAGATAGAATTAATGGCATGGCTGATGGACTTAAAGAGCTTATAGGTCTTCAAGATCCAATTGGAGAAGTTATTTCTATGTGGCAAAGACCAAATGGTCTTCAAATAGGGCAAAAAAGAGTTCCGCTTGGCGTTATAGGAATAATATATGAAGCAAGACCAAATGTAACTTGTGATGCAGCAGGACTTTGTTTAAAGTCAGGAAATACAGTTATATTAAGAGGTGGAAGTGATGCTATAAATTCTAATAAAGAAATAGTTAGAGTTTTAATTAAAGGATTAGAAAAGGCAGGTCTTCCAAAGGAATGTGTTCAGCTTATAGAAGATACGAGTAGACAAGTTGCTACAGATATGATGAAATTAAATGAATATATTGATGTTCTTATTCCAAGAGGTGGAGCAGGATTAATTCAATCGGTAGTTAAAAATTCTACTGTTCCTGTTATAGAAACTGGAACAGGAAATTGCCATATATATGTTGATGAGAGTGCAGATTTTAATATGGCTAAAAATATTGCTGTTAATGCAAAAGCATCAAGACCTTCAGTATGTAATGCGGCTGAAAAATTATTAATTAATGAAAATATAGCTGAAGAATTTCTTCCAATAGCAGTAAAAGTACTTAGAGAGGCTGGAGTTGTTCTTAGAGGAGATGAAAAGGCACAGGCTATTATTGATGATATAGAAAAAGCTAATGATGAGGATTGGGGCAAGGAATATTTAGATTATGTTATGGCAGTTAAAATAGTAAAGGATGTAGATGAAGCTATAAACCATATAAATAAGTATGGCACAGGCCATTCAGAAGCAATTATTACTGAGAGCTATAAAAACTCTCAGAAATTCTTGCAAAAGGTTGATGCAGCAGCTGTTTATGTAAATGCATCTACTAGATTTACTGATGGTTCTGAATTTGGTTTCGGTGCAGAAATAGGAATAAGCACTCAAAAGCTACATGCTAGAGGACCAATGGGGCTTAAAGAGCTTACTACTATAAAGTATGTTATTTATGGAAATGGTCAAATAAGATAATATTAGAAAATAAGAAAGATGCTTATGATGAATCATAAGCATCTTTTCTTTTACATTGATTCAGATAAGGTCAGTTCAGAAGAGGATAACTGTAACTGCCTAAATATTCTGAATATTTTTATATTTTAATTATATCATAAATAAAAATAAATTCAATGATTATCATAAATATGGATTGGGTCATCTTTATGATAATATGACTCATAAGAATAAAGATGTAGTGGAGGTATTGAATAGAATACAAGATAAACATATGAATTTGCATAAATTAGGTGAGGAGATAATCTCCCAAATAAAATCAGGTGATTATGATGTTATTAATAAATATAATACTACAGAGCAAATATCTAAAGATCTAATAAATGAATTTAATATGATAATAAATATAGCTAAGAAGTTGGATGATAGCGGTAGAAATGTATATGAAGAATAGCTTGAATAGATAAATTATAGATAAAAAAGTATGTTAAGTAGAAATAAAAATATAAGTTATATGAATATTTATACTTATTTATGAATAAATATGCTATAATGGTTAATGAATAAAGATTCTGTTTTTAAAAATTAAAGTTGATATATTTTATTCATATAAAAATATTAAAACTATCCTTAATATGTCTTGACATACTATTATCTATGAACTAGAATTATTAGAAAGAGAAAGTTAAGATGCACTTTAACTTGGTCCTGTGAGGCCAGAAAGGGATTAAAACTATGATTTTTATGCATATATGCATAATAAAGGTAATTTCATAGCTTATTTTTTGAAGGCGAATAATATAGTAAGGTCACACAGGATAGTAAAAAGAAACAGTTTATTATTGTATTCTTTTTGTTATCCTTTTATTTTATTCAAATTTAAGGTGTAGTTTTAGCTAAAAATATATATTGTAGGAGGCTTAAGCATGAAGGCAAAGCTTATATTAGAAAATGGAATGATTTTTGAAGGTAAAGCTTTTGGCTACCTTAAAGAAAGTGTTGGTGAAGTAGTATTTACCACAGGTATGACAGGATATCAAGAAGTATTAACAGATCCATCATACTATGGTCAAATAGTAACTATGACTTATCCACTAATAGGTAACTATGGAATTAATCTTGAAGATATGGAATCTGATTCAGTAAAGGTAAGTGGATTTATTGTAAGAGAAAAGTGTAACTTACCAAGTAATTTTAGATGTGAATTAGATTTAGATAATTATTTAAAACAAGAAAAAGTCATTGGGCTTGAAGGAATAGATACAAGAGCATTAACAAAGGTGCTAAGAAATAGCGGTACAATGAAAGGAATCATTACACTAGAAAATGTAGATGATGAATATGTAAAAGAAAGACTTGAAAGTTTTTCAAACAAAAATGCTGTTAAATCTGTAACTGCAAAAGATTCATATGTAATTGAAGGTACTGGAAAGCATGTAGCTATAATGGATTTTGGCATAAAGACTAATATAATAAGAAACTTTAAAAAGAGAGGGTGCAAAATAACTGTATTCCCTGCAACAGCAACAGCTGAAGAGGTTTTAAACGTTAATCCAGATTTAGTATTCTTATCAAATGGCCCTGGAGATCCAGAAGACTTAGATTTTGTTGTAGAAAATGTTAAAAAGATTGTTGGCAAGAAACCAATAGTAGGAATATGTTTAGGACACCAATTATTAGCTTTAACATTAGGTGGAAAAACAACTAAATTAAAGTTTGGTCATAGAGGCTGTAACCATCCAGTTAAAGATTTAGAAAGAAATATCGTTCATATAACTTCTCAAAATCATGGATATGTTGTACAAACATTACCAGAGAATATGGAAGTTACTCATGTAAATATTAATGATGGAACTGTAGAAGGAATGAAACATAAGCAATTACCAATATATTCAGTACAATTTCATCCAGAAGCATCAGCAGGTCCACAAGACAGTGAATATATATTTGATAGATTCTTAGAATATGCACTATAGGAGGTTACGAAAATGCCATTAAATAAAGATATAAAAAAGGTTTTAGTTATAGGATCAGGTCCAATAGTTATAGGTCAGGCGGCAGAGTTTGATTACTCAGGAACTCAAGCTTGTGAAGCTTTGAAATCAGAAGGAATAGAAGTTGTACTTGTAAATTCAAATCCTGCAACAATAATGACTGATAAAGAAGTTGCAGATAAAATATACTTAGAACCATTAACTTTAGAATTTGTTGAAAAAGTTATAGCAAAAGAAAGACCAGATAGCTTACTTGCAGGAATGGGTGGTCAAACAGGGCTTAACCTTGCAGTAGACTTATATGATGCTGGAATTTTAGATAAGTATAATGTAAAAGTAATCGGAACATCTATTGAATCTATCAAAGAAGGAGAAGATAGAGAACTATTCAGAGATATGATGAATAGAATTGGAGAACCTGTTATAAAGAGTGAGATTGTAACAGATCTTCAAGCAGGATTAAATTTTGCAAATGAAATAGGGTATCCAGTAATAGTTAGACCAGCATATACACTTGGAGGTTCAGGTGGTGGTATAGCTGAGAATGAAGAAGAATTAAGAACTATATTAGATTCAGGTCTTCAACTTAGTACTATAGGTCAAGTATTACTTGAAAAGAGTGTTAAGGGATGGAAAGAAATAGAGTACGAAGTTATGAGAGACTCTTATGGAAACTGTATTACAGTATGTAACATGGAAAACATAGATCCAGTTGGTATACATACAGGAGATAGTATAGTTGTTGCTCCATCGCAAACTTTATCAGATAAAGAATATCAAATGCTTAGAACAGCATCAATAAACATAATAAATGCAGTAGGAATTGAAGGTGGATGTAATGTACAATTCTCATTAAATCCAACTACATTTGAATATGCAGTTATAGAAATAAATCCTAGAGTTTCAAGAAGTTCAGCTTTAGCATCTAAAGCAACTGGTTACCCTATAGCTAAGCTTGCTGCTAAGATAGCATTAGGTTATGGATTAGATGAAATAATGAATGCGGTAACTAAAAAGACATATGCATGTTTTGAACCAACATTAGATTATGTTGTAGTAAAAATTCCAAAATGGCCATTTGATAAGTTCTTTGGTGCAGATAGACAACTTGGAACTAAGATGATGGCGACTGGTGAAATAATGTCTATAGGAGCTAATTTCGAGCAAGCGTTCCTAAAGGGAATAAGAAGCTTAGAAATCGGAAAATACTCTTTAGACCATCCTAAGTTTAAAGAACATAGCATGTCTGAGCTTAAAGCATTAGTAATGAAGCCAGATGATGAAAGAATCTTTGCTTTAGCAGAAATGCTTAGACGTGATTATATGATTGATAAGATTAATAAATTAACAGGTATAGATTTATTCTTCTTAGAAAAAATTAAATGGATAGTTGAAGAAGAACAAAGATTAAAATTAAGTAAGATTGAAGATTTAGATAAAGAATGGTTACACAGCTTAAAGAAAAAAGGATTCTCAGATAAGGCTATAGCTGACATGCTAAAAGTAAGCCCAGATGATATCTATAGATTAAGAGATATATGGAATATTAAGCCATCATACAAAATGGTTGATACATGTGGTGGAGAATTTGAAGCTTTATCACCATATTACTATTCAACTTATGAACAATATGATGAGGTTGAAATATCAGATAAAAAGAAAGTTATAGTTATAGGATCTGGTCCTATAAGAATAGGTCAAGGTATTGAGTTTGACTATGCTTCAGTTCACTGTGTAAAGTCATTAAAGAAACTTGGAATTGAAACTATAATAGTTAATAATAACCCAGAAACAGTAAGTACAGACTTTGATGTTTCTGATAAATTATACTTTGAACCATTAACAGAAGAAGATGTTTTAAATATAATAGAAAAAGAAAATCCAGATGGAGTAATACTTCAATTTGGTGGTCAAACAGCTATTAAATTAGCAAACTTCTTAAAAGAAAAAAATATTGTAACTTTAGGAACTACAGCAGATCAAATAGATATGGCTGAAGATAGAGAAAAGTTTGATGAATTACTAGAAAGATTAGGAATATCTAGACCTAAGGGTAAAGGGATCTGGTCGCTTGAAGAAGGATTAGAAGAAGCTAGTAGATTAGGCTTCCCAGTACTTGTTAGACCTTCATATGTAATTGGTGGTCAAGGTATGGAGATAACTCATGATGAAGAAGAATTAACATTTTATTTAGTAAATGCATTTGCTAAAGATAAGAAGAATCCAATACTTATAGATAAGTATCTAATGGGCAGAGAAATTGAAGTAGATGCAATATCAGATGGAGAAAATGTATTAATACCAGGAATTATGGAACACTTAGAAAGAGCAGGGGTGCACTCTGGAGATAGTGTTACTATGTATCCAAGTCAAAATATATCTGATGACATGAAGGGCAGAATTTTAGATTATACTAAGAAGTTGGCTTTAGCAATAGGCATAAAAGGTATGATAAACATTCAATTCATAGAATTTGAAGGAAATCTTTATGTAATTGAAGTTAATCCAAGAGCATCAAGAACAGTACCATACATTAGTAAGGTAAGTGGTGTTCCAATAGTAGATTTAGCTACTAATGTAATGCTTGGAGCAAAACTTGTTGATTTAGGGTATGGAGTAGATATATATAAGGAACCGGAATTAGTTTCAGTTAAAGTTCCAGTATTCTCAACTCAAAAATTACCTAACGTTGAAGTGTGCTTAGGACCTGAAATGAGATCCACAGGAGAAGTTTTAGGTGTAGGTAGAAATGTTAAGGAAGCACTTTATAAAGGGTTTGTAGGGGCTAATATGTATCCATCAAAGGAAAAAGGAAAGATACTTGCTACAATTAATAAGCATAACAAACAGGAATTTTTAGAGATAGCTAAAGATCTTGCTAAAGTTGGATATACATTTATGGCTACTACAGGAACTTGTAAATTATTAAAAGATGCTGGTATAGAAGTTGAAGAAGTTAGAAGAATTAATGAACAAGAGCCTAATATACTTAATGTAGTCAAGAATAGAGAAGTGGATTTAGTGGTTAATACTCCAACTAAAGGAAATGATTCTAAAACTGATGGGTTCTTAATAAGAAGAGCAGCAGTTGAAAGAAACTTAGGAGTTATAACAGCATTAGATACGTTAAGAGCTATAGCAGATGTAGAACTTGAAAAGTTAGATGAAAATAAAGATTTAGAAGTATTTAATATAGCAGAAGTATAATATAGAAGAGCTACCGTTAATCGATAAGATTAACGGTAGTTTTAATTTTATTGTCTACTTTTTAGGGTAAAGTTCAAATTTTACGGGTAGTCCTGACTATTTCGAAATATTTATCCATGTATATAACACATTTTGATATAAATATCATAATATATACTATAATCTGTGAAGATAAAGATTAAGTATACAAAAGTTTAATATTTTTGGAGGTATATTATGAATTTAATATCAGAAGATGAAAGACTTGATGATTGTAGAGGAGAAAGAAGAAGAGGGCGTAGAAATTCGTGTAATTGTTCTACTACTAGTTCAAGAGACTTCACTACTACTAGCTCAAGAGAATGTTGTTCTACAGAAGGTGGAAAATCTATATTAAGATGTGGCTGTGCAAACGCTGGTCCTTTTCCAATACTTGGAACACAAGGGCTAATACCATCATTACCAATACCAGTAGGTAGCGTAACTATAGATACTTGTAATTTATGCAAACCTTCAGTATTAATAACTGCAAACTTATTGATCAATACACCGGCAGCTTTATTATCTAGTTTAACATTTAGAATTGTTAAATGCGTAGATGGCTGTTCTCAATCAGTAGGAGGCAGTTTTACTTTCTCAGATGCAATTGAAGCTTTATCAAGTAGTTCATTCACATTCTCATTCTGTGACTGTTCTTCATGCAATGGATGTGTAACTTATTCAGTGGAAGTTACATCAGCAACTTTATTACAAGCTGGAACAACAGTTGGAGGAACAATTTCTGCACTTGCAGTAGAAAATCTTTGTTAGCAAGTTTTTTAATTTGGGGTATTACAATTTGTAATACTCCTATTAATTTATCAAAATAATATTATACTTTTGTTATTTTAATAAATTGTAATGAATATATTATATTATAGTAACTTAATAGGAGCTTAAAATGTCGGAGATGAATGATTTAAATGAATTAAAGTGTGAGTACTACATTCCTATGGGAAAGCCTGGATCTATTGTTATAAAGGCACCTGTAGTACTTTCAACACTAAAAATATCAATTCCAATAAATAAAAGAATAAACTTAAATACTAAGTGTTCAAGAATTGAAATAATATCAAATAAAATTTCTATAAAGAAACCAAAGTTTAATAGAGATAATAGACTTGCAATAAATGGATATATACATAAATATATTAAATACTTTAATAATAATTCTAATAAGAATATAGGTAGAAATTTAGAAGTAAAGATTCCTATTAATTCAGAAATATTAATTAATTTTGATCAAATTCCAATTTATAATCCTGTCAGTAATAAAAATATTTTTTATGAAGAATCAAAAGCAATTAAGTGCGACTTTGAATGTATAAAACTTATTAGTGATTGTATAGCACAATCAGAATATAGATATTTTAATGACTCATTATTAGAATTAACTGTAACATTGACCCAAATTCAAAATATATTTATTCCTGAGCCTGATGGAGATTTTGTTTTAATTACTAATAACCTAAAGCCAAATCAGTTTAAAAATAATGGGGCTGAAAATAAGAATAGTCATTATTTAGTTGGATATGATAGTAGCAGAGGCTTAATTGCTAATATAATAGAACCTAATAAAAAAAGGTAGAAAAAATGCGGCTAAAAATTATTTTAACTATTTTTTAGTCGCATTTTTTATCTATTAATAAGATTATTTAAATAAGAAAGATAAAATAGAAATATTGACATACGAATATATGTTCGATATAATAAAAATATAAATTGTGAACATATGTTTGCTAAAAAGGGGATGTGTACCATGAACAATGAAGGTAATTTTTTTGTAAAATTAAATTGTAAAAATATCGACAGTATAAGAAGTTTAATAGTGGACAGGCCGATTAAAGATATAGATCAAAAAGAAAAATACATAATGTGTGCTGGAAAATATGATAAAAATGGATGGACAATAGTTTTTAGGGCTAGGACATATCAAGAAGCTGAGAAGTTAGCTAGTTTAAATCCATTTGAATATAGAAGATCAAAGGTAAGTTAAAAATTTAGTATATAAAAATATAAAAAGCAATTCTTATAAGAGTTGCTTTTTATACTTCATATTGAATATTAGATATAACAACTGAAAGTTTTTCTATAAGATTAATTATTGAACCAATCTTTTTAGAGTTATCACTTTTGATTATTTCGATAATAGGTCTTAGTGGAAAGTTAGGCAATGTTTCTTTAACTATTCCTATGTCACCGTTGCTAAGTGAAACAATAGTTCCTGCTGGAAACGGTATTATTACTTTTGAAAAAATATTCACTATATTAAAATCAAATGCAGATCCAGCATTTGACATTAGATATTCAACTGCATCACTTGGGCATAAGGCACGTTTATAAGGTCTATCAGATGTAAGAGCATCATAAACATCTGCCACTGATACTATTCTAGCTAAATGATTTATTTCTTCACCAAGTAATTTATTAGGATAACCTAATCCATCAAATCTTTCATGATGTTGAAGGACTATTGAATTTATATGTGAACTAAAGTTGTATGTTTTTTTTATAAAATCATAGCCTTCTTTAGGATGATTTTCTATTATTTTAAATTCATCTTCTGTTAAACGTGATGGTTTTTGTAATATCTCTTTAGGAATAAATGATTTACCTATATCATGAATAAGGGCACCTATACAAAGATATTTTAGATGTCTCTTAGGTAAATTTAAACTGATTCCAAGTACAAGAGAAATTACCGCTACATTAACACTATGCGCATATGTATAGTTGTCCATACTTTTTATATCTACAAGAGAAAGCAAGACATTTTTATTATTTAATATTTCTGAAATAAGTTCTTCTGCTAAATCATCAATTGAATGAAAATAATCTTGTTCTTTTTTGGTATAATCATTAAATTTTCTTTTCTCAAATTTATGTATGTTAGCAATTCTTTCAATGTCGGCAAATGTTTCCTTAACAATTCTAATAGCTTTTTGCCTTAGTTCTGGCTTTATTATATCTTCAATCTCTTCAGAACTATATTCATCAATTATATATAACGAATATATATGTAAATATTTAACTTTATCTATTAATGATTTAGTTAACACGCATCCTGACTTTAGCAAAACTCTTCCATCATAAGCGTATATACTTTTACCCAATATTGAATTTTCTCTAACACACTCAATAGGAATTAATCGCATCAACATCTACCTTTCATTGGTTAATAACTAAATTATATCATAAAAATATTATAAAATGAGAAAAACTACTAATAATTATTTTATAAAAAATAGTTATTAGCAGTTTTTTTATTAAATATCTAAAAGATTTTGCTTATAATCAGAATAATACTGTCTTAATCTTGACATTTTATCTTCTAATTCAAGATATAATCTTGATGCTTCAGGATAGTTTTTATTTGAAAATGCTTCTTTAATTTTAGTAAATAAACTTTTACTAGTATAAGTATCTTTCATAATTTCTAATCTTAAATCATTTATCTTCATCCAATTAGAAACATCTAAATCTAAAGCTTTATCTAAAGAATGAAGACATTTATAACTACGAATTTCATCTTTATAGTTAGAAATTACTCTTTTTGTTATTTCAGTAGTCCATCTTTCAATAACAGCTAATCTAAAGCTATTTAGGATAGAGTCAGTAAATACATCATTTCTCTTTAGAATATGAAGTTTTGAAGGATTGTTTTCTAATTGAGATATATTTTCGTAAATAGTAGCAGGTGCTTTTCCAAAGAATTTGTTTCTTTCAGATTCGCTATAGTCATCAAAAATATTCTTTTCAGTTCTATATGCTCTAGATTTTTCTAAATAATCTGCAGATTCACCAGGCTCTTTTGATAATTCAGCTAGTAGAGCATCTGCATCTTTATTATTTTCAACAGCATATATAATACCATCAAGCATAGCCATGTAAGAAGCGGCCATTACAAGATATGTATTTGAATGAGGATTTGGGGATCTAAGCTCAAACCTTGTAGCCATTGGAGAATTGATATCTCTAATTAATCCTGCAAGAACTGTTCTATTTCTTGATGGATTATCTGGAGATAAACCAAGTGATGTTACTGTACAAACAGGGGCTTCAAATCCAGGCTTTAATCTTTTTAATGAGTTATTAGTTGATGAAACAAATGGATTTACAATTTCATAATTTCTAAGAAGTCCCATTATTGCTCCATAACCTATAACACTTAGAAAATGATCTTTAGTACCATTAAATATATTGATTCTTTTACCATTGTTTAATTTAAGACTAACACCTAAATGAGTATGCATTCCAGAACCAGCTACATTTTCTATTGGTTTAGCCATGAATGTAACGTCTAGTCCATTTCTTCTGAATGTTTCTTGAATAAGTATTCTTATAAAAAGTTCGTTATCAGCAGCTTGGACTGCATCAGAGAACTTCCAGTCGACTTCTAATTGTTCCATAACATGATCATAGTCTCCAGAAGAGTTTAATTTAGCTCTAACTCCACCAACTTCTTTATGTCCCATTTCAGGTTCGAAGCCATACTTATCCATTAAGATTAAAGTTTCTTCTAAAGCAGTTCTAACAGAACCTTTTGTCCTTGTCCAATATTGTTCGTGTAAAACTTGTGAAGTAGATAATTCTTCAACCTCTGCAACATTATTTGGAGTCTTAACCCAAAATTCTAATTCGGTTGCTGATGTAACAACAACTTCATCTATATCGTTAACTGTAATATCAAAAGGTTTTAATGTTTCAGGATTAGTATTAAAGATGGTCATTAAGTTTTCTTTAAATGTAGTAACAGCTGAAGATAAGATGTGCCTTGAATCTACAGCTTTATTATCATGATATAAGAAGCAAGGGATTCTTAATGTTCCAATAGGCTTGTCTGTTTCAGAATCTATATAGTTGTAATTATAGTCAACCAACCATTTACAATCTAAATCAATTACCATATTTACTTTAGCATTATCTAGAGTTGCAATTCCAGGTAAAACAACTGATGAGCCATCAGTTTGTATTGCTACACCTTGTAAAAAGTCATCTAAGTCTTCTAAAAAAAGATTCATAGGTATTTTTTCATCAGTATCATTTCCAGATAAGTCTATTCCAACAAAAGAAGCAAATTTTATTTCTGGATGGTTATTTAAGATCTCTCTTAAGTCTTTAGAATTATGATTTTTCTTTTCAATTGTATAAATTAAATTATTCATACGGTGTTTATTACAACTCCGTTGTTGTAATAAAACATTCACATCCTTTCTATAATATCGAATAAAAAAAAGAAAAATCTTTTTAATATTCGTTATTTTCATCTAAGAAAATTTTATTATAAGCTGATAATACTGTCAATAATTAATATATAGAATATGAATCTTATTTATTAATATCTCCATTATATTTCAATGTAAGGAAAGTTTATGAGTTAAATGTTTATTTGATTATGGATTTATTAATGATAAAGTAATAAAATATTTATAGATAATTTTAGAAGTGGAGTGACAGTGCTTTGGATATAAAAAATAATCCTATAGGTTTTTTTGATTCAGGAGTAGGTGGACTAAGTGTCATGAGAGAATCTATCGCTATAATGCCTAATGAGAATTATATATATTTTGGTGATTCAAAAAATGCTCCTTATGGAACAAAATCTTTAGAAGAAGTTAGAAAACTTACTTTCGATGCAGTTGAATTTTTATTAATGAAAAATGTTAAAGCTATAGTTATTGCTTGCAACACGGCAACAAGCGCGGCAATAGAAGATCTTAGAAATAAATACACAGATATACCGATAATAGGAATAGAGCCGGCTATAAAACCAGCAATAAGTTTGAATAAAGAAGGAAATATTATTGTTATGGCAACTCCAATGACTCTTAGAGAAAATAAATTTAAAGAACTTATGAATAAATTGGATGATAAAGGTAACTTAGTACCATTACCATGTGCTGGTCTTGTAGAATATATAGAGCAAGGTATATTAGAAGGCGATGACTTGGAAAGTTATTTAAAAGAAAAATTAAATCCTTATTTAAAGCCTAAAATAGCATCAGTTGTGTTAGGATGTACTCATTATCCATTTGTTAAAAGAACAATATCTAAGGTCTTAGGAGATGATGTAGCGATCATAGATGGAGGCCATGGTACATCTTTAGAGTTAAAGCGTAAGTTAAAAGATAAAGGAGAGCTAAATGACAGTAAAGAAAAAGGAAAAATAGAAATTTATAATTCTAATAATGATAGTAAAGTTATAGATTTTTGTTATAATTTAATAAATACCAAATAAAGCTTCAGTTTATAAAATGAATTGAAAGATTATTTTGAGTAAATAATATTATTTAAGATTGTACTTTGAGAGGAGAATTTTCAATGAAAAACCCAATTGTAACAATAACAATGGAAAATGGCAATGTTATTAAGGCTGAATTATATCCTGAAATAGCACCAAATACAGTAAAGAATTTTGTTGACTTAATTAACAGAGGATTTTATGATGGATTAATATTCCATAGAGTTATTCCAGGATTTATGATTCAAGGAGGATGTCCAGAAGGAACAGGAATGGGTGGCCCAGGATATTCAATAAAGGGAGAATTTACATCTAATGGATTTAAAAATGATTTAAAACATACAAAAGGTGTGTTATCAATGGCAAGAGCTATGCATCCAGATTCAGCAGGAAGCCAATTCTTTATTATGGTAGCAGATGCTCCACATTTAGATGGACAATATGCTTCATTTGGTAAAGTTATAGAAGGATTAGAAGTTGCTGATAATATAGTAGCTCAAAAAACTGATGTATATGATAGACCATATGAAGATCAAGTTATAAAGAGTATGACAGTTGATATGCATGGTGAAGCTATTGAGGAACCTGAAATAATTGAAGAATAATACATAGTGTAAAATGGAAATATAAATATATTATAGAAATCCCTTAATAGGGATTTCTATAATTATAATAGAGAAAATGAAGATTCATTAATCATAGATATCTTGAATTTATAATAAAAATTTATAAAAATACTAATAGAATAGGGAGGTTGGCAAGTTTGGCTATAAACTATAAATGTATATTAGCATATGGATTAACTGATGAAGAATTTGATAAGATTCAAAAGAGAAGAATAAAAGTAAAAAGAGTTACAAATTCTGATGCTTCAAATAAAATTATTGATATTTTATGTGGTACTGAAGTAGAAAATAGTGAAGAAGAACTTCCAGTAGGTGAGAAAGCACTTATTTTTAATGGATATAATGATAAAGAGCTAAGAGGCGTAATAAAGTTTATTAGAGGCTTTATTGAAGGGGGAGTTCTAGCTGTAGTCACGGAACAATCAAGTAAATGGACTCTTAAATATTTATTAGAGCATCTAATAGAAGAAAGAACTATGTATGAAGAATATAAAAAAGGAGAGAAATAAAAAATGAGTCGTGTAGGCGAAAAGATAAAAATGGCTAGAGAAAAAAGTGGAATGCCAGCAAAAGTACTAGCTAAAAAACTTGGAGTAGCAGAAAAATTTATAAATGAAGTTGAAATGGGAAGAAAAGTTGCCCCAGAATCATTTATAGATAGAGCAGCAAAAGTACTAAATGTTGATTTAAATGACATTAGTATGGTAGTCACTGATGAAGCTCTTATGGAAGAGAAAAAAACGTTAAAAGAAATGCCTAAAAAGAAAATAGAAGCTTCATCAGAAGTATGGACAGATGCATTTTCATCAGTACTTAAAAATGTACCTATATATGATTATTCATTAAGTAAAAATAATGGATTTAAAGAAATGCCAGTACATTCAAATAAAATAGAAGGCTACCCTCAAGATAAAGTTTGCTATTTGCAAATTGAGGATGATGAAATGAGTGGCTTTAGAATAATGAAGGGAGATTTAGCTTTTGCTCATAGTGTAAAAGAAGTTAGTAATAATGGAATTTTTTTATTAGATTATAGAGGCAAAAGAAAAGTTAGACAAGTAAAGACTTTAGGAAATTCTAAAATTTTATTAGTAAGTAATTCTGGCAGTTTAATAACTGAAACAATGGAAATAAAAGAAGTTAATGTAATTGCTAAATTAGAAAGAATCGAAATTAAATTATAAATGAAATTATATGTATGAGATAGATTGTTAATGTATAAATCTATCTCATTTTTTATATAGTAATACATTTACAAAGTAATATATGAAGATAAATATTCATACTATTAGTATAAATATTATTCAATTATAGAGGTGATTATTATAGCAGAATTAGATCCACAAAAATCTGCAAAGATAGATGCATCATTAGGATTATTAAATAATGTACCAAGCACTGTGTTAAATAGACTAAATAATAAATTAAATTTAATTGGAGACGCAAACTTAATAGAGGTAACAATTTTATATAGAGATGAACCGATTGAAGTTAAAAAATTAATTGAAGGTCTAGGAGGAACTTTTCAAGATTTAGGTTTTAATTTTGCAATAGTAGGGATCCCAGTAGACAGAATAGTAGATTTGGCTAGAAGCAACAGTATACAATATATTGAATTGCCACAAAATTTATATACATCAGATTTAACAAGTAATAGGGAATCATGTGTTCCGCAGGCAACATCAACATACAATGTTAATGGAAAAGGAATACTTATTGGATTCATAGATTCAGGAATTGATTATACTCATCCAGCATTTAGGAATAGTGATAGAACTACAAGAATTGAATATATATATGATTTAAGTGATGGAGGAAAAGTATACAACAAAGAAAAAATTAATGAAGCCCTAGAAGCAACAGATCCATACTCAATAGTTCCATCAATAGATATAACTGGACATGGTACACACGTTGCTGGTATTGCCTGCGGTGGAGGAAATATTCCGAATTCTTATAAAGGAGTAGCTACAGAAGCATCTATAGCAATGGTCAAGGGCACAAGAGGAAATTGGGTTTTAAGTACTCAAATAATGAAGGGATTAAAATTTTTGTTAGATAAAAGTAAAGAATTAAATATGCCATTAGTTGTTAATATTAGTTTGAGTACTAATAATGGGGCTCACAATGGAAGTAGTTTATTAGAACAATATATTAGAACAATAGCAAATTTAGAAAGGATAACAATTGTAATTGCAGCAGGGAATGAGGGAGATTCTGCACATCATACTGGAGGAACATTTGAAATTATTCAAAATCAATCATTTAGTATAGCAAGAGATGAAAGTCTAATAGTTATAAATCTATATAAATCCATTTTGCCAGATATAACAATAAATATTAGAAGTTCAACGGGAGAAGCAAGTGGAAATATAAATATAAGAGAAGGATATTTTCAAGGAAATGTTGGTAGAGATAGGTATGATATATATGTTTCGGGACCAAAACCTTTTGAACTTAATAATGAAATTCAAATAGTTCTTTCTCCAATAACATCAAATTATATTACTGGAGGGCTATGGACAATATCAATTGATAAGATAAACAACTATGAAGGGGTATATTCAATTTGGCTTCCAGTTTCAAAAGGACTTAATCAAAAAACTAAATTTTTATCACCAGTAGCTTCAAATACATTAGGAATACCAGCAACTGTAGATAATATAATTGCGGTTGGAAGCTATAATCCTGTAACGAGAAACTTATCTAGTTTTAGTGGGAGAGGAGCAGAAAACCTAAGATATCCCCTAAGACCGGATTTAGCAGCACCTGGAGAGAATGTAATGGCACCGATACCTAATGGTGGATATGATAGAAAGACAGGAACATCAATGGCAACTCCTCAAGTGTCAGGGATTTGTGCATTACTTATGGAATGGGGGATTGTTAAAGGAAATGATTTTTATTTATATGCACAAAGATTAAAGTATTATTTAGTAAAGGGATCTACTAGAAAAAGAACTGATATAATCTATCCCAACTCTTCATGGGGATATGGAGCAGTTTGTGCATATGATAGTTTTTATTTAATTGAATCGACAATAAATTCAATTTTAGCTGGAAGGCAACGTGATTATACAAGAGATTACTATAGAGAAAGTAACAGTGTAGATTTAAATACCGATAATATATTATCCAAGTTAGGGGTGAGTTGTATAGGGAATGATTCAGAGAATGCAACCATATCACCTGATGATCTAATAGGAATAATTGTACAGATATCAAATCCAGAAGTTGTTGAACAGATAAAAAAAGGCATGCCAGATGCTGCAATAGTTAGGCTTTCAGATGCGTTTATTATAGTAATAACGCCTTATAAAGACATAAATAAGCTAGGAAATTATAATTTAGATATTATTCCTAATATAAATCCACCTGTATACACATTAAGTGCACTATCACCAGTAGAGGCTAGTGGGGCGCCCTTGTTTGTGAATAATCCCTATTTAAGATTGGATGGAACTGGAGTATTGGTTGGTATAATAGATACAGGAATAGATTATTTAAATGAAGAATTTATGCTAGAAGATGATACAACAAGAATTGAAAGAATATGGGATCAGACCCTTAAAGCAACAGAAGAAGTACAAGGCATAAAATTAGGAGTTGAGTATACCAAAGATCAAATTAATGAAGCTATAAAACTATATAAGGGTGGTGGAGATCCATATAGTATAGTTGCTAGTAAAGATAATGTTGGTCATGGAACAATGACAGCAGGAATAATTGGAGGAAGAGGACGAAATCCGGCATTATTAGGAGCAGCTCCAAATTGTAAATTTGCAGTTGTTAAACTTAGAGAGATGAGTAAAGCTGAATCAATTTATGCAGGCGTATCTAAAGAGGGAATTAATAAGTATGGATATATTGATATAATTTTAGCTGTTAGATATTTGAACAATATAGCATTGCAATTAGGGATGCCTATTGTTTTTCATATACCTATGGGAACTAATACAGGAGCACATGATGGTAATAGTTATATAGAACAATTATTTGAAAGTCAGTCAGGTAGAAGAGGTTTTGTTCCAGTAGTGGGGACTGGAAATCAAGGTGATACTCAAACACATACAGAAGGAAAAATTAATAAAACTGAAGATATGGTTTCAGTTGAGGTAAAGGTTGGAAAAAATCAAAAAGATATGAATTTTCAATTCTATTTTTTGAAGCCAGATAAAGCGTCTATTGGAATTGTTTCTCCTTCAGGAGAGGTTTTAGAAAGAGTTAATACTAATCTTAAATCAATAACAGATTATAAGTTCATTTATGAAGGGACAATAGTATGTATACATTATTTGATTCCTGATAATATATCGGGAAATGAAGTAATAATTATTAAACTTAGAAACTTAAAGGAAGGAATATGGACCTTTAGGTTATATGGAGATTATATTGTTGATGGAAGATTTTGGTCTTGGCTACCGCAAAGAGAATTATTATATGATGATACTAGATTTCTTTCTCCACTACAGACATCTACATTAACTGTACCAGCAACAGGAAAAAATGTTATTGTTTCTGCATATTATAATCAATCATTAAATACTGTAGTGGCTGAATCAGGACGTGGTTACACTATAGATGGAAGAGTAAAACCAGATATAGCTGCAGGTGGTGTAGATGCAATAGTTACAAAGCCAGGTGGTGGGACTACTGTTGCTACAGGATCATCAATAGGATCATCAGTATTAGCTGGATGCTGTTGTTTAATATTACAATGGGCTATTGTAGAAAAGAATGATATTGAGATAAATGTTAATAAAATGATAGCTTATATAATAAGAGGGGCTAAGACTAGAGAGGGTGACACATATCCAAATAAAGATTGGGGATATGGAATGCTTGATTTAGAAGGGGTTTTTAATGCTTTAAGAAAACGGAATTACGAAAAAAATAATGATTTATATCTAGAAGATACTGTTGAAGAAATTAAGTATTTAACGTATTCTGATTTAAATAAATTAAGGAATGGAAATAGCATAATTGAATTTAATATAGGAAATTTATTTTGTAGGATTCCATAGTAACAAATAGAAATTTATAACATATAATGATTAAGTAAAAATAATATTTGAGGAGTATCTATGGCAGATATAGGAAGATTAAAGGTCCAATGCTTTAGAGGAAATGATTATATTCCCATTGATGGAGCTAAGATTACTATAAGAGGAATAGGAGAATTTGCAACAAATAGAACTATAAATCTGACTACAAATTCATCTGGGTTAACTGAAGAGATTGAAGTTGATGCACCACCGATAGAGTATTCGCTAAATGAAAATAGTAATAAAACACCATATAGTTTGTATGATATAACTGTAGAAAGAGAAGATTTTGAGCCTATAAGTATAAGGGGATGCCAGGTATTTCCGGGTGAAGTAGCATATCAAATATGCAATTTAAGTACAGATCTTAGATCAAGAAATACAAGGCAAGAAGTTATAAATATTTTACCAAACACATTATATGGAAACTTTCCACCCAAAATACCAGAAGAGGTTGATAAGCCATTACCACCACCAACATCAGGGGTAGTGCTACCGCAACCAGTAGTACCTGAATATATAGTAGTACATCAAGGCAGCCCTAATGATGCATCAGCTCCTAATTATAAAGTTGATTATAAGGAGTATATAAAAAATGTTGCATCATGTGAAATTTACTCAACATGGCCAGAAACAACAATACGTGCAAATGTTTTTTGCATAATATCATTTACTTTAAACAGGATTTATACTGAATGGTATAGAGGAAAAGGAAAGAATTTTGATATTACAAGTTCTACAGCTTATGATCATGCTTTTAATTACGGAAGAAATATTTATGACAGTATCAGTGCTATTGTAGATGAGATATTTTCTACTTATGTAAGAAGAATTGGAAATAAACAGCCACTTTTAACTCAATATTGTGATGGTAAAAATGTCAAATGCCCAGAATGGCTAAGTCAATGGGGAAGCAAATATTTGGGCGATCAAGGAAAATTACCATATGAAATTTTAATGTATTACTATGGAAATGATATTGAGCTTGTTACTGCTGAGAAAGTTGAAGGAAGCCCTCAATCTTATCCAGGTTATGATTTGACAATTGGATCAACAGGAGAACCTGTAAGAACTATTCAGGAACAATTAAACAGAATAGCTCGAAATTATCCTTTAATACCTAAAGTAGCTCAGGATGGCGTTTTTGGAGAAACAACAGCAGAAGCGGTGAGAACATTCCAAGGAATATTCTCTTTACCAAAGACTGGTGTAGTAGATTATGCAACATGGTATAAGATATCAGATGTATATGTAGGCGTTACTAGAATTGCTGAATTAAGGGGAGCAACAAATAGAATATTTGTGCCACCTGTAGCTCCTAGAAAAGATAATGATATAAAAATTCCAAGTTTTTATTATTAAATATGAGAAGACTGTTGCTATAATATTTTCAACAGTCTTCTTATATTTATATATAGCTATATATAAAAATAATTTTTTATAAACTTTAGAGATTCTATAATTTATACTCCTTCACAATTAAATTTTGGGACATAAGAAATAGTGTCAGTACCTTCCTCTTGTATGAATCCATTTTTTAGACCTAAATTTAGAGCATAATTTATTAAAGAATCATAGTGCTTAGGATTTAGTGGTTTATTTATTTCATGGTAATTACAAGCGTTAAACATAGGAACATATTGATTCATTAAGCTGATGTATATACTATCCCCATACCTGTTGTACAAAGTATCAACAACTTTTTTTGAATCAAATAAAAGTCCGGGAAGCATTAGATGTCTTACTATAACACCTTTAATTATTTTTCCTTCTGAATCAAATTTGGGTGTACCAACTTGTTTTAACATTTCATCTATTACTGAAATAGCATTAGATGCGTAGTTATTCACTTTAGAATATTTTAATGCATATTTATCATTAAAATATTTAAAATCAGGTAGATAAACATCAATATAACCATCTAATAATTTTATTGTTTCCAGAGAATCATAACTATTAGTGTTATAAAGAATAGGTATATTTAATCCATTGGATTTTGAAATCTTTAATGCTTCTATAATTTGAGGTACATAATGAGTAGGAGTGACTAAGTTAATGTTGTTTGCTCCTTTTTCTTGAAGCTCTAAAAAGATTTCACTTAATCTTTCGATTGATATTTCTTTACCATTGAATTCTTGACTTATATCATGGTTTTGACAAAAAACACAATTTAAATTGCAATGTGAGAAGAACACGGTTCCAGAACCGTTTCCCATAGAGATTGGTGGCTCTTCCCAAAGATGAAGGGCAGCTCTAGCTACCTTAACTGTGTTAGAGGCTTTGCAAAAGCCAATACTATTATTATTTCTATTAACTTTGCAGTTTCTACTGCAAAGAGTACATTCGTTTAATAAATCTAAATTTTTCATTGACTATACTTCCTTAAAATTTTAATAATAATTAAAGTATAGCATATTTGAAAATTAACTATAATTACTTAGCTTTAAATATATAACGCAAAATATATTAAAGCTTGTGTTTACTTCTATAGAAAAAGCCAATAATTCTATCCTTAAAAAAGAAGTAAATACATTGTGAAATAAACACTAAGCTTAATAATCCGAATAAAGGATAAAGCTTATTTATAAGATTTCCAAACCCAAATTGAGAAATTATAAATGCTACTCCTAAAACAGGGAAAATAGCTTTTTTAAAGCTTATATTGAATGTATTTTCTAAAGTTTTACTTATGGAATATACGTCTGATACTTCTGTTGAGAACATTTCAAGCCATATTATAACAAGAAGGAGGGCTTGAATTATTGTCCCAAATCTATTAGCAACAAATAAAAGAGGAATTTCATACTTATATATATAAGGTTGATTTATAGTTAATAATAAGTTAATCATTGAGCAAAGGATTGTAAGGCCTAAAGCACCACAGATTATGCCTATAAACATGGTTTTTGGCTTTTTCATAGTTGTGCTTAAAGGAACGATAACTCCAGATGCAGATAAAGTATTATATCCAGCATATAGAAGTGTTGATATTGCTATGCCGTCCTTTTGTGGCTCGAAGCTTGAAATATTTGAGTAGGATACTGCATCTTTACAAAATAAAAAATAGAGAATCGTAATTAAACTTATGGTAAAAACAAGTGCAGGAACTATAAAGGAATTTATCTCTATTAATCCGTCAGTACCACGAAGTAAGAAAAAAACAGCAATGCAAATCATAATTAATGAACCAATTACTTTTGGAATACCAAAAAACTGATTTATTAAAGCACCACTTCCAGCAAGAATTATGGATGCACTTGAAATAAGAAAAAAAGTAGTTACAAGTCCAGTAAATTTTCCAAGTATATTAGGACTTATTAGATTTATTACATCACTATAAGAATCAAGGTTGTGGTTTATACTTATCTTTGAAATTATTGAGCTCATTATTATATAGAATATGCCACAAATGAATATTCCTAAAAAACTTTTTAATCCGTATTTGGTAAAAAACTCTGTTATTTCTTTTCCTGAAGCAAGTCCTGCACCAACAATAGTACCAATAAATACTGTGGCTATCTGAAATATTTTGGTTAATTCATCTTTCAATTTATCGTTCCCCCTTAAAATTCTTCCTAGTATTAAATATATAAGGGAGACTTTTTATTTATTCTTTAAACAAGTAAATAATTGTTACAATAATAAAAATAATATTTTATATATTAAGAATAAATCATGAATATATGTACTATCAGCATAAGGTTGGAATTTTTAAATTAATATGCAATAATCATTATAGTAAATAAATTAAAGAATTTATGTTAATTTAAAATAGATTGGAGAAAAGTAAAAATGAAAGAATGGAATGGGAAAAGATATCATACATTAAATCATTTTTTAAGAGAAAAATTTGGAGAGAAGGTATTTAAAATATCACTAGATGGTGGTTTTACATGTCCTAATAGAGATGGAAAAGCAGGAAGAGGAGGTTGCGTATTTTGCAGTGCAAGAGGTTCAGGTGACTTTGCAGGAGATAGAGATTTTTCAATATCTAAGCAATTTGATGATGTTAAATTAATGATGGAGCACAAATGGAAGAGCGGGAAGTATATAGCATATTTTCAGGCATACACAAATACATATGCACCTGTAGATGAATTAAGAAAAAAGTATAATGAAGCAATAGTAAAAGAAGGTGTTGTAGCTTTAGCTATTGCCACTAGACCAGATTGTCTTGATGATGATGTTTTAGATTTATTAGAGGAAATCAGTAAAAAGTTATATGTATGGGTAGAACTTGGATTACAAACTTCAAATGATGAGACAGCAAAGATAATAAATAGAGGATATATGTTAAGTACATTTGATGATGCAATGGAGAGATTAAATAAGAGAAATATTGATACAGTAGTTCATGCTATATTTGGATTACCAGGTGAAATAAAAGAAGACATGATTAATACAGTAGATCATATAGCTCATAGTGGAGCTCAAGGAATTAAGATACATCTTCTGCATCTTATGAAAAATACTGCACTTGTAAAAGAATATGAAAAAGGAAATCTAAAATTTTTATCTCAAGAAGAATATATTAATTTAATAACAGAAAGTATTTCTAGACTTCCAGAAGAGATGATAGTTCATAGATTAACCGGAGATGCTCCAAGAAATGAACTTATTGGTCCAATGTGGAGTTTAAAAAAATGGGAAGTATTAAATGCAATAGACAAGGCCTTTGAGGATAATAATATATATCAGGGGATGAATTTTAAGAGATAGATTATTTAATTATCTAAAAATAGTGATTAAATAAAAAGGTTAATAATTAAAAAAATAGTTGTTCAAATATTTGAAGAATGAAAAAATGCCCAGAATTTAAGAATTTAAGAATTTAAGAATTTAAGAATTTAAGAATTTAAGAATTTAAGAATTTAAGAATTTAAGAATACAAGAATATAAATTCTTACGAATTTGCTTATTTTATGCGGATTGATGAAGATAAAGAAATACTTTATTCTTAAAAAGTCAATTGAATAAGAACAACATAAGTTTGATTTTAAAAATACATTATATATGGAAGAGAGGATTTAATAACTATGAAAGTTGATATAATTATTAGTGGGGATGATATCAAAGAAAGTAAAATAGAAAATAAAATAGCGATTGTTATAGATATGTTTAGAGCAACTTCGGTAATAGTCACTGCTTTAAATAATGGATGTAAGGAAGTAATACCTTTCTTAACTATAGAAGAGACTTTTGAAAAGGCAGAAGAGCTTAAAAGAGAGAATTGTATTTTAGGCGGGGAAAGAAAAGCTGTAAAGATAGATGGCTTTGATGTTTCAAATTCACCTTTAGAATATACCAAAGAACTTGTAGGTGGAAAAAGTGTTCTTATGACAACAACTAATGGAACAAAAACACTAACAAGGTCTTTATCTGCAAAGAAAATTTTTATAGCAGCTATGATCAATGCAAAAGCTGTTGCAGAAAAATTACTTGAAATAAATGAAGATGTTGTAATCATAAATGCGGGAACTAATGGAAATTTCTCTATGGATGACTTCATATGTAGCGGATACATAATAGATGAAATGACAAAAAAATCATCAAAATTAGATTTAACTGATATAGCTAAAACAGCACATCAAATATATAAATCAAATGAAAATGTAATGAATTATATTAAAGATGCTACCCATTATTCGGTTATGAAAAGTTTAGGGCTAGATGATGATATATCATATTGTACTAAGAAAAGCATAATTGATATTGTTCCAGAATATAAAAATTCGAAGATAGAAATTTAAAAAAATAGAGCGTCTCATTTGAGGCGCTCTACTTTATAATTAAAAATAACTAGCTATTCTTATATTCTTCAATTAAATTATTTATTATATAAGAACAAGTTTTGCCTTTGCAAGAACCTGTGCCTGCACCGGTAGCTGCCTTAACTTTTTCAAAAGTATCAGCACCATTCCTTATTGCCTCTTTTATTTTAGCTCTTGAAATTGCTCGGCAACGACATGTTTTGGTTAATTTATCTAAAATAGCTTCGTTTAAATTATTATCATTACTATCCATATTTATTCTCCTAAAATTTAAAGTATTTTACATAATTTAAGCACTAAATTAATAAAGAGTCAAGAGGAGAATAATTATTTGAAATTATTAAAATAATTTAGCTTCTGTTAAGAAAATAGGTATATAATATTTATAAAATTTAAAGTATAGGGGAAAAAGATAATTAAAATCAAATGGAGGCGAATAATAATGATAAAAGTGCTTTTGGTAGAAGATAATATTAAAATAAGTGAAAATATAGTTGAATATTTAAGTAAAGATTTAGAAATTGAGCCTGTATATAATGGAACAGATGCAATTCATTTATTGGGCTTATATGATTATGATATTGTTATTTTAGATTTAATGTTGCCAGGGGCAGATGGAATGACTGTATTAAATAATATATCAAAAAAATGTTTGAATACAGGAGTAATAATATTAACTGCAAAAGAAGAATTAGGTGATAAACTTAGAGCTTTTAATCTAGGGGCGAATGATTATCTTACTAAGCCTTTTTTCATGGAAGAGCTTAAAGCAAGAATAAATGCAATTTTAAAAAGCATGGGAAAGATAAAAGACGCTAATACTCTTGAATTTAAAGGGCTAAGCATTGATATGAAGATAAAAAAGGCCTATATAGAAGGAATGGAATTAGAATTAAATGAGAAGCTATATAAATTGTTAGAATATCTAGTTTTAAATAAAGGTGTATTATTATTTAAAGAGCAAATTTTTGATAATGTATGTGGCTATAATAGTGATGCTTCTACTGAAATAATAGAAGTATATATAAGTAGATTAAGAAAACAGTTAGCTAGCTTTGGATATGATAAGTATTTAATAACTAAACGTGGGATGGGATATGTATTAGATGAAAGTATAGGGGAGTAAATAATGAAAAAGGATATCTTTTTAGCTACAAGAAGAAATATTATTGCTATTAGTACAATAATAGTATTTGCTTGTTTGATAGTATTTGCAGTAATAACACAGACACTATATTCTGCAAAAGTAATGGATAATATTGATAAACAGCTTTTGGAACAACGAGATATAATAAATATGGATGTATTTGATTTTGAAAGATATTTAAATCAAATGAATAATCCATTTCCTAAAAATTTTCATGGAAAACCAGGTATGCATGAGGAGGATTTTATACGTATTCCACCTAATTTGATTGTGATCGTATATAAAGATGATGAACTAAAAAATATAAGTAGAAACCAATATTTCACTGAAAATAATTTGCCTGATTTCTCCAAAGAGTCAGAAAACACAATAGTTACAATTGATGATAATGGATATAAGTTTAGAGGTATAATTATTTCTAAAGATTCATATAAAATACAAGTATTATCTAATATAGATTCAGAAGTGAATTCAATACATAGGCTAACTAAAACTTTAATTATAAGTTTGATCATTTTAATAATAGTTGCTATAGTATTATCTGCTTATTTAGCATCAAAAGTTATAAAACCAGTGAGAGAAGCATATGAAAAACAGATTCATTTTGTTCAGGATGCATCTCATGAAATGAGAACTCCATTAGCTGTAATAAAAGGAAAGTTAGAACTGTTGGCAAACTCATCGAAAGATACTATAGATAGTCATTTTGAGCATATTTCGAAGATAATGAGTGAAATACGTGGATTAGAAAAATTGAATACTGACTTATTATTATTGTCTAAAGAAGATTTGGACTTAGGCATAAATATTACTAAATTTTCTTTGTATGAATTTATAAATGATATAGGTGAATTTTATATTGATTTAGCGGATATACAAGGAAAAGAATTTAAAGTGATTAAACCTGCATACGATGTAGAAGTTCTATGGGATTATAGCAAAATAAGAAGAGCTGTAATTATATTGATAGAAAATGCTTTTAAATATACTGATGATAATGGAAAGATAGAATTTATCATAGAAGAGTTTAATAAAAATATTAGAATTTCAGTACGTGATAATGGTATAGGAATCAGAGAAGAGGATCAAGAACGTATCTTTGATAGATTTTATAGAAGTGATATAGTTAGAGGAAAAAATATTAGTGGAACTGGAATAGGCCTTAGCTTACTAAAGTCTATTTCTAAAAATTTTGGCATTAAATTAAATGTAAATTCAACATATGGAGAAGGATCAGAATTTACAATGATGATCCCTAAAACATTTGATTAATATTAAAGAAAAGTAAGAACACCTACATGTATTTTTGAAAATATATGTAGGTGTTTTTCTGTTTATATAAAATTTAACTTTGTTAAGCTACTGTTAAGACGTGTCATTTAAAATAAGTATATAAGATAAAGAAACGGAGGTGTATAGATGGAAGAGGTTAAATTTAGACATGAGCTAAAGCATTATATTAATTTCTCTGATTATATATCAATTAAAAGTAGATTAAGATCTATAATGCACATAGATAAGAATGCTAATGAAAATAATGAATATAAAATAAGAAGCTTATACTTTGATAATGTTTATGATAAGGCATTAATGGAAAAGGTTATAGGAGTTCCTAAGAGGCACAAGTTTCGTATTAGGTTTTATAATGATAATCATGAATTTATAAGACTAGAAAAAAAATCAAAGATAAGAGGATTGTGTCTTAAAGATAGTGAGAAAATCACAAAAGAAGAATGTGAGAAAATAATAAATGGAGACATAGAATTTTTGAGAGATTCTAATAAAAAGTTATTTATTGATTTGTATAGTGAAATGAAGGGAAATCTATTAAGACCGAAAACCATAGTTGACTATACAAGAGAAGCATATATATATCCAATAGGAAATGTGAGGATAACTTTTGATAAATCGGTAAGAACAGGTTTAAATAATATAAATATGTTTGATGATAATCTAGCAACTATAGAAACCATAGATAATAAATACATTGTTTTAGAGGTAAAATTTGATGAGTTTTTACCACAAATAATAAGAGATATTATACAAGTAAAAGAACGTAGAGCAACTTCAATTTCAAAATATGAAGCTGCAAGAATTTATGGATAGACGAAATACATATAATTTTAGGAGGAAAAAGAATGTCTGATTCAGCAATTAATTTTAGCGATATTTTAAAATCTAGTTTTGTAGAAAAATTAAGTTCAATTTCATATTTAGACATGGCTATAGCGTTGTTATTAGCTTTTGTGGTTGGGCTGTTTATAATGCAAGTTTACAAAAAAACTTTTAAAGGTGTAATGTATTCAGAAAGTTTTGCAATATCACTTTTAGCACTTTGTTTAATTACTACTTTAATCATATTAGCGGTAACATCTAATATTGTATTATCACTAGGTATGGTAGGTGCTCTTTCTATTGTACGTTTCAGAAGTGCAATTAAGGAACCTATTGATATAGCATATCTTTTTTGGTCAATTAGTTCAGGAATAGTAATTGGAGCTGGATTAATACCACTTGCAATAATAGCATCAATATTCATAGGTATAGTAATGATATTATTTGTTAATAAGAAAACTGCAAATAATCCATATATATTAGTTATAAACTGTTCAGATGATGATTCAGAAAATAATGCATTAAATTTACTTTCAAAAAGTGTTGAAAAGTATAATGTTAAATCAAAGACTGTTTCACCTGTAAATGGAGTTGAAATTACAGTTGAGGTTGGATTAAAGAAAAATACTACAAAATTTGTAAATGCCATATCAAAATTAGAAGGTATTTCGAATGTTGTTTTAGTAAGTTATAACGGAGATTACATGTCTTAATTTATAAATAGAAGATGGTTGGAATTGGTTATTAGATAGAAGAGGTTATAATTATAGAAATTAGAAAAGAGGTTTCAGTTAGCATGAAACCTCTTTTAAAGATTAAACCTATTAATAGTTATTAAATGAACCTATGAATGCTGCAGCAAATACAACAGCTAAAAGAATATATACTGCCAAAATACATATTGTTATTATGAATGAAACAAATCCAGCTCTATTCCAAGTATTTTGAACTAAGAAAAATTCTTCTGGACTAGAATAATTACCATTTTTCCAAGCCCATTCATTTCCTTTTGCACCACATACAAATATCCAAATTATATTGAATAGTGGAATTAGACAAAGTAGAGTAAGATAAGATTTATTACCTATGCCCCACATAATATTCATCATAAAAGCTCCCCAATTCCATTTTTTTATTTCAGAAGGAACTTCTGAACTTGAGTATTGATTAATACCCATATTGTTTGAATTTTCCATAATTATTTATCCCCCTAATTAATAATTTAAAATAATTTCAATTTATTATATCATGGTTATAATTGTAATTAAAGTTTATTAAGGTTAAATATAATATATAATGGGAAAATGAAAAGTTTGGTATAATAATTTTGAAATAATGTTCAAGGGGGAAAACATGGATAATAATGATAAACGTAATTTAGATAGCTCTGATGGGATCTCAGAAGAAAATAATCTTTTGAATGAAGTTATTGATGATATCAGCATTAGAAATGATAAGGACAATATATAAATAATGAGCCGCTTTACACATAAGCAACAAATAAAATATATAAAGAATCAAATCAACAAAAGTTTATTTTTAACAAAGTCATTTACTAGTATTCTTTTGTTATGATTATTTATCAGCATTAAGAACATATTGATAAATTTTAAGAATACTAAGTAATTATATAGTCATGAATTGACAATTAAAATTTGGTAATATATAATTAGAAAATAATGAAAGACTGTGATTAGGAAAAGTATCTTAGAATTTATTTTTAGAGAGTAGCTGTTTGGTGGAAAGCTATAATAAATCTATGAGAAAATCACCTAGGAGTTGGAGACTGAAAAGCTTATACGCTGAATAAGTTATCACGTTGACCTGCGTTAAAGGATAGAGTATGTATGTACTTGAACTAAAGCATTTATTATGATGCAATGACCTTAGGTGGTTTGCGAATTCAACTTCGTCCTTTAGGATGGAGTTTTTTTTATGTTTTAGGCAATAATAACAATTAATAGATAATTTTATACGCATGGAAAGGGGAAAATTTAATGTACAAAAAAGTTGATTCTTCTAAAAGTACTGTAGATATGGAAAAAGAAATCGCTAAGTTTTGGAAGGAAAAAGATGTAATTCAAAAAAGTTTTGATTCAAATCAAGATGGAGAGTATTTTACTTTTTATGATGGTCCTCCAACTGCAAATGGAAAGCCACATGTTGGTCATATCTTAACAAGAGTTATGAAGGACATAATTCCAAGATTTAAAGTTATGAAGGGATATAAAGTTTTAAGAAAAGCTGGATGGGATACTCATGGCCTTCCAGTTGAGCTTGAAATAGAAAAGAAACTAGGAATCTCAGGGAAAGAACAAATAGAAGATTACGGTGTTGAAAAATTCATTACTGAATGTAAGGACAGCGTATTCTCATATGTTAGCTTATGGAAAGATATGTCTGAACAAATTGGATTCTGGGTTGATATGGATGATCCATATGTAACTTATCATGATGATTATATAGAATCAGAATGGTGGGCATTAAAGAAGCTATGGGATAAAGGTTTATTATATAAAGGTCATAAGGTAATGCCTTACTGTCCAAGATGTGGAACAGCTTTATCATCTCATGAAGTTGCTCAAGGATATAAAGATGTTAAAGATTTAACTGCTACTGCTAAATTTAAGGTTAAAGGAGAAGATAACAAGTATATACTTGCCTGGACAACAACTCCTTGGACATTACCATCAAATTTAGCATTATGTATAAACAAAGCTTATACATATGCAGATGTTAAAGTTGGAGATGAAGTTTATGTATTAGCTAAAGACTTAATTGAAAAAGTGCTTGGCGATAGAGAATATGAAGTAATAAAAGAATATAAAGGTGAAGAACTATTAGGAACTGAATATGAACAATTATTACCTTTTGCTAAGGTTGAAGGTAAAGCATTTGTTGTAATTCATGGAGACTATGTAACATTAACAGATGGTACTGGTATAGTTCATATAGCCCCAGCTTATGGTGAAGATGATAGCTTTGTTGCAAAACAAAATGGCATCGCATTTGTAAACATGGTTGACGCAAGTGGTAACTTCGTAGATGAAGTAACTCCATGGGCAGGAAAATTCGTTAAGAAATGTGATGAAAGCATTTGTAATTACTTAGAAGAGCATAATCAATTATTTGATAAACATAAGCATCTACATTCATATCCACATTGTTGGAGATGTGATACACCACTTCTTTACTATCCAAAAGACAGCTGGTTTGTTGCCATGACTCAAATGAGAGATAAATTACTTGAAAATAATAATAAAGTAAATTGGTATCCTGATAACATTAGAACAGGTAGATTTGGTAAGTTCCTTGAAAATGTTATTGACTGGGGTATTTCAAGAGATAGATACTGGGGAACTCCACTTCCAATATGGCAATGTGAATGTGGTCACAGAGAATGTATAGGAAGCAGAGAAGAATTGGAATCAAAAGCTACTACAGACTGCAAGGGAATAGAATTACACAAACCATATGTTGATGGAATCAAGTTAAAATGTCCTGAATGTGGTAAGGAAATGACTAGAACTCATGAAGTAATTGACTGCTGGTTTGATTCAGGATCAATGCCTTTTGCACAATGGCACTATCCATTTGAAAATAAAGAAACTTTTGAAAAGAACTTCCCAGCACAATTTATTTCAGAAGCAGTTGACCAAACTAGAGGATGGTTCTATACATTAATGGCTATATCAACATGTTTATTTGATACAAATCCATTTGAAAACTGTATAGTATTAGGTCACGTTTTAGATAAAAAAGGACTTAAGATGTCTAAGTCTAAGGGAAATGTTGTAGATCCATTTGAAGTATTAGGAAGCCAAGGAGCTGATGCTACAAGATGGCACTTCTATACTGCAAGTGCACCATGGCTACCAACAAGATTCTCTATAGATGATGTTGCTGAAACTCAAAGAAAATTCTTAGGAACATTATGGAACGTATACTCATTCTATGTTCTATATGCGGATATAGATAAATTTGATCCAACTAAATATCCAGATTTCGTTTCAGGGAATGTAATGGATAAGTGGATTATATCTAAATTAAATACATTAATTGAAACTGTAGATGAAAACTTAAGTGGATATAAGATTACTCAAGCTGCTTTAGCTATTGAAGACTTTACAGATGAATTATCAAACTGGTATGTAAGAAGAAACAGAGCTAGATTCTGGGCTCAAGACTTAAGTGATGATAAGATTGGAGCCTATGTAACTTTATATAAAGTATTAACTACTTTAGTTACAGTTGCAGCACCATTTGTACCATTTATATCAGAAGAAATTTATCAAAACTTAGTTGTAAGTTTAGATAAGGATGCTGTAGAAAGCGTTCATTTATGTAAGTTCCCAGAAGCTGATAAGGCTGCTATAAATGTAGAATTAGAAAAAGAAATGGATTTAGCATATACTCTTGTTAAACTTGGAAGAAGTGCAAGAAATTCAGCTAATATCAAGAACAGACAGCCACTTTCAACAATGCTTGTTTCAACTAAATCTTTACCAGAATATTATGGAGATATAGTTAAAGAAGAATTAAATATCAAAGCTGTTGAATTAGGTGCAGATTTATCTGAACATGTTAATTTTGAAATTAAGCCTAACTTACCTGTACTTGGTAAAGCATATGGTAAGTTAATACCACAAATCAGAAAAGCTATTTCAGAAAAGAATCAAATGGAACTAGCTCAAAAGATTCAAAATGGTGGAGAAGAAACTATAGATGTTAATGGAACTGAAATAGTTCTTACTAATGAAAATCTTCTAGTAACAATGCAAGGCTTAGAAGGATATGCATTTGCTGGTGAAGGTGAAATTGGAGTTGTGTTAGATACTACAATCACTCCAGAACTTCAAGAAGAAGGTCATGTAAGAGAAATGATTTCAAAGATTCAAAACATGAGAAAAGATAAAGGATTTGAAGTGGCTGATAAGATAAAACTTTATGTTTCTGATAATGATATGTTAATTAACGTAATTAAGAAGTTTGAAGATACAATTAAGAAAGAAACTTTAACAGAAGAAGTTATATATTCTTTAGAAGCTGATTATACAGAAGTAACTATAAATGGTGAAAAGTTAAATATGACAGTTGAAGTTATAAAATAGTAATTGCCTTATGAGTGCACTAGGGATCTAAGAGATTTAGATTCCTAGTATACTTTAAAGAAAAAAACTGCATAATAAATTAAAATAAGTTTTAAGCTATGATTATTATAATAAATATACTATAATTATTATAAAAGTAAATTTTTGTGAAACTTTATAATAGAAATAGAGATTATTTGTGCATACTATTATTGATTTATTATGCAATATATTAGTATAATTAAAGTATCTAGAAAATTCAAAGGAGGAATAAAAAATGGCTACTTCTATTAAAGATGTTGCAAAAGAAGCAGGTGTATCGATTGCAACAGTTTCTAGAGTTTTAAATGATATCGATGTAGTAAATGAAGATACTAAGAAAAAAGTCTTAGATGCAATAAAAAAATTAGGTTATAGACCTAATATAGTAGCAAGAAGTTTAAAAACTCAAAGAACAAAAACAATAGGAATACTACTTCCAGATATATCAAATCAATTTTACCCAGAGATAGTTAGAGGAGCTGAAGACGTTTCCAATATTTATGATTATAATATAATATTATGCAACTCTGACTTAGATATACAAAAGGAAAAAGAATATTTAAGAGTGCTAAAAGAGAAAATGGTTGACGGTGTATTATACATGAGTAGTTCTCTTAATGAAGAAATATTAGATTTAATTAATGAATTAGACTTAAAAACAGTCCTTGTTGAAACACGTGATAAAGATGGCGCACTTCCAAGTGTAACAATTGATAATGTAAAGGCTTCTTTTGATAGTACTAATTTCTTAATAAGTAAAGGATTAAAAAATATTGCATTTATAGGAACTGAAAAAGATAGTATGAATGCATGGGGCGATAGATATACAGGATATGAGTCTGCGATGAAAGATGCAAAGCTTAATATAGATTCTGATTTAGTGTATCTTAACTCAATAAAAATTAAGACTGGTTATGAAGGCGTTATTAGCTTTATTAAATCAGGAAAGAAATTTGATGGTATAGTTTGTGCATCTGATGATATTGCTATGGGTGCTATAAACGCATTGAGAGATAATGGACTTGAAGTTCCTAAGGATGTAAGTGTTGTTGGATTTAATGATAATTTTGCAGCATCTATTTTCTATCCTAAGATAACAACTATTTCACAACCAACATATGATATGGGTTCTGTAGCTATGAGAATATTAATAAAGATGTTAAGCCAAAAACCTTTAGAGGAATCTCAATATGTTTTGGAACATCAATTGATTGAAAGAGACAGTACAATTTAGTTTTTAATATTTAACCTAAAGGAATTTTATATAATTAAATTCCTTTGGGATTTTTTATTTTTAAATAGTTGATTTAAATAAATAATAGAGCCCCATTAAGAAAATATAAATTTCTTAATGAGGCTATTTTATGCCGTATTTTAATCAATATTCTTTATAGACATAAATTCAATAATGATAAATTAAAGTATACCTTCACTTTTAAGAATGTCTTCCAGTCTTTGAACTTTACTTGTTAATTGAACAAATTTTTCTTTTAATTCTTCCTTTGAAGATCCAGTATCACTAGTAATGCAAGCTTCCATTTCTTCAACAGCTTTTAAAGCCTCTTCTACATCGTTTTGAGCTAATTTTAAATTGGAATCTTTCATAAAGTTACTTCTCCTTATATTTTTATATTATGTTTAATAATTATATGGTATCACTACTAAAATGTAAGTTCAAGGAATATAAATTTAAAGAGTAATAATATTTAGGAGGGAAGGGTACAGTTGATAGCTGGGAGTTGACAGTTGGTAATTAATTAAAAAGAATAATACATATTTAATTAATTGTTCAGTATCAATTATCAATTATTAACTGTATAAGTATAATGATAAATTATATTTGGTTTTTGTTAATTTTTCTAGGGGGAATTGTTGGCTTAATTAATGGAAATGGTGAAGTGATATCAAAATCTATAGTTAATTCTTGTGGAAATACAGTAACGTTTATGATAGAGCTTGCAGGAATAATGTGTTTTTGGTGTGGGGTTATGAAAATTGCAGAAAAAAGTGGATTTACAGAAAAATTATCCAAAATACTAAAACCTGTATTAAAGCTTATATTTAAAGATGCTGCAAAGGATGAGAAAGCTCTTGGAGCAATAGTTATGAATCTTACAGCAAATATGATGGGATTATCAAATGCAGCAACTCCATTTGGAATTAGAGCTATGGAAGAAATGGACAGGCTGAATCCTAATAAAGGGACTACAACAAATGATATGTCACTTTTTTTAGTATTAAATGCAGCATGTATTCAGCTAGTGCCTACAACAATAATATCAATCAGAGCAGCCTGTAATTCAGTTAATCCAGGAATAATTATAGTACCAGCAATTATATCAACAACTGTGGCGGCAATAGTTGGAGTATGTTCGTGTAAACTTTTAGAGAGGTACTTTTGATTATGATTAATTATTTAAGTAAAAGTATAATACCAATAATACTGCTTATAATTATAACTTATGGAATGCTGAAAGAAAGGAAGGTTTATGAGTGGTTCATAGAAGGTGCAAAAGAAGGTCTTGGCGTAGTAATGAGAATCTTCCCATATATTTTAGCAATGATAATAGCTGTACAGATTTTTAGAGAAGCAAAACTCATGGATGCATTAAACAACATAGCAGGACCTATTGTAAATCTTATAGGATTGCCAAAAGAGTTACTGCCACTTGTTATTATAAAGCCTTTATCAGGCAGTGGGGCAATAGGTGTGTTTACTGAAATAATTAAAAATTTTGGACCAGATACAAAGATAGGACTTATAGCATCTGTAATCATGGGTACTACAGAAACTATTTTTTATACAATAACAGTCTACTTTGGTGCAGTTAAGGTAAAAAAAATTAGACATACTTTATGGGCAGCTGTAATTGCTGATATAACTGCAATGATAATGGCTATTTTAATGGTTAACTTATTGATTATTAAATAAGCAGAGTTAAACTTAAATATAGAAAATAAAAAAATTAAAATTAAATGTTGACATTAACGCAACGTAATCCCTTATGATGAAATTGTCAGGAGGTACAAAGTCATGGAATATACAATAAAAAGATTAGCTGAACTTGCTGGTGTTAGTGCACGAACACTCAGATATTATGATGAAATTGGTTTATTAAGGCCATGTAGAATAAATTCAGCTGGTTACAGAATTTATGGAGAAAGAGAAGTAGATTTATTACAACAAATATTATTTTATAAATCTATGGATATGAAGTTAGAAGAAATTCAAAAAATTATTTCTAATCCAGATTTTGATACTAAAAAAGCTTTAGAGGAACATTACGAAAAGCTTATCTCCAGACGAAAGCAACTTGATCAATTAATATTGACGGTTGAAAAAACATTAGCATATAAAAAGGGAGAGATAGAAATGTCTGATAAAGAGAAATTTGAAGGATTAAAGAAGGAAAAGATAGCTAAAAATGAAGCTATGTATGGCAAGGAAATTAGAAATAAATATGGAGAAGATGTAGTTGAAGCTTCAAATAATAAATTCTTAAATATGAGCGAAGAAAATTTTAATGAAATGCAGAAGACTGAAGATGAAATGTTTGAATTATTGTCAAAAGTTATTAAAACAAAAGATTTAGAATGTGATGAAGCCCAAAAGGTATATGAAAAGCATAAGAAATGGCTAGAGTTTTCATGGCCATCATATTCAAAGGAAGCTCATGCTGGACTTGCAGAAATGTATATAGCTGATGAAAGATTTTCAAAATACTATAATGATAAACTAGGAGAAAATGCAGTAGAAGTATTACACGATATAATTGTAAGATATACTAAATATAAATTAATAATTTGATTTTCATAAAATATGGTGAGTAGTATAATAATAGTAGTATACTACTCATTTTATTTAAGACCAGCTATAAAAAGTCAATAACTTCTTATAAGGTCTAAAAAGGATATAAGAAACTAAGGAGAATGCGCGATGAATAATAGTGTGTTTATTAAAAATAGAGAAAACTTAATTAATCAAACAGATGATGATTCAATATTAATAGCTTTTGCAGGGCATGCGCCTAAGAAGACAGGCGATGAACTATATCAGTTTACTCAAAATAGAAATTTTTATTACTTAACTGGTATAGTAGAGCCACATCATATAGTTGTGTTATCTAAAATAAAAGGAAAAGTAACAGAAAAGTTATTTTTAAAGGAAATAAACTTGGATGAAGAAATGTGGAATGGAAAAACATTAAGAGATACAGAAGGAAAAGATATTTCGGGAATTAAAGAAGTAGTCTATATGAATGACTTTTATTCATATTTGAATTCACAAATTAAAGGTACAGAGCAAATTAATTTATACTTAGATTTAGATAAGGAAAATATAGAAGAAGATGATTCGGAAGCATTAAAATTTTCAAAAGAAATGAGAAATAAATATCCTCAAATAGTTATAAAGAATTTTTCAAATAAAATTATTCCTTTAAGAATGATAAAAAGTGATGAAGAAATAAATGAAATGAAAAAAGCAATTGAAATAACTATAAGAGGAGTTAAATCTCTTATGAATAATGCTAAGCCTGGTCTTAAAGAATATGAGCTTGAAGCTTATTTTGATTTTGAATGTAAAAGAAGTGGAGCAAAAGATTTTGCATTTTCAACTATAGCAGCAGCTGGAAAAAATGCTACTATACTTCATTATGTATCTAATGATAGTGAGATAAAGGAAAATGATTTAATATTATTTGATTTAGGGGCACAATGGAATTTATACAATGCAGATATTACGAGGACATTCCCTGCAAATGGTAAGTTTACTGACAGGCAAAGAGAAGTTTATGAAGCAGTTTTAAGAGTGAACAAAGCTGTAATAGAAAAAATAAAGCCAGGGGTTGTTTATAAAGAATTAAATGCATGGTCTAAAGATTTAATTGCAGAAGAGTGTATTAAGCTTGGAATAATTAAAGAAAAAGAAGAAGTAAGCAAATATTATTGGCATAGCATTGGACATAATTTAGGATTAGACACTCATGATTTAGAACCTCAAGGAAGAGAATTTGTATTTGAAAAAGGAATGGTATTTACAGTTGAACCTGGAATTTATATTTCAGAAGAAGGGATTGGAATTAGAATAGAAGATGATGTTTTAGTAACTGAAGATGGATGTGAAGTTTTAACTAAGGACATGATAAAAGAAGTAAAAGACATAGAAGAATTTATGAAGAATAGATAATCTTTAAAAATTTGAATATAAATAATTATAAACCAGAATAATATATTTAAGTTATATTGTAGTTAGGAGATGATTTATATGTTAGAAGAAATGAAAAAATTATGTCTGGCAGCTGTTGGTGTAGCAGCAATTACCTATGATAAAACAATTGATATTATAAATGATTTGGTTGAAAAAGGAAAAATAACAGTAGAGGAAGGAAAAGAATTATCAGAAGAACTAAAGAAAAATATTACTACTAAGGCAGAAGTAGCAAAAAATAAAGCAATTGATATGAAGCCATTGACAAAAGATAGTGTTCAAGATGTCTTAGAAAATTTAAACTTAGCTACTAAAAGTGATATAGAGAGCTTAAAAATTAGAATTAATGAACTTGAAGAAAAAATTAATAATAAGTAAAAGAGAAACAGAAGGTGTAAGTTTTATATGAATTTTACATCTTCTATTTATATAAAATTAGTATATACTTTTTAAAAGTGAAGATTTTAATTAATAATTTATATGTTGCCTTTGAATGGGTTATTATTTTGAAAGAGGATATTATTTATGAAAGAAAAGCCATCAAGTAGATTTAGAGAAATAATAATGGTATTTGCTAAATATGGATTTGGATATATTTTCGATAGAAAAGATGAAGAACAAAAAAAATCTCCTGCTAATTTAAGAAAATCTTTTGAAGATTTAGGTCCAACATTTATTAAGATAGGTCAAATATTAAGTACCAGACCAGATTTATTGCCAAAAGAATACATAGATGAGTTAGTTAAGTTACAAGATTCAGCGATAGTGGAAAATTTTGACGATATGAAGTTAGTTTTTGAAAAATCACTGAACACAACTATAGATGAAAGTTTTCAATATCTTAATAGGGCTCCAATAGCATCAGCATCTATAGCACAAGTATATGAAGGAATATTAAAAGATGGCAGAGAGGTTGTTTTAAAAATTCAAAGGCCTAAAATATATGAAAAAATAATAAAAGATATTGCTATTCTGATGAAGATATTGAAGATTGCTGAAGGAAGAATAAATATACCTATAATTGATCCTATAGAAGCGCTGGAAGAAATAAAATTCACAACAATTCAAGAACTTGATTTTATATCAGAAGCTGGTAATATAGAGAAATTTAGCGAGTTAAATAAAAATACTGCACCTATTTATGCACCTTATGTAGTTAGAGAGTTGTTAAGTGATAAGGTTTTAGTATTAGAAAATATTGATGGTATAAAAATAAATGATATAAAAGAGCTTGAGCAGAATGGATATGATATAAATGATATTGCTGATAAATTGACATTAGCATTCTGTAAACATATATTTGAAGATGGCTTTTTTCATGGAGATCCACATCCCGGAAATTTATTGATTTCAGAAGGGAAAATATGTTTTATAGATTTTGGTATAGTAGGACAACTAAGTGATAACATGAAAAAATGGCTTAACATAGCCATGATAGCTATAGCTACTCATGACAAAGAAAAACTGGTTAACTGTATTTTAGCAATAGCTATAAAGAAAGGAAAGGTCAATAAAGTAGATATATATGATTCAGTTTCATATATTTTCGATGTTTATTTAGAAACATCTATAAAAAATATAAAAATATCAGAACTTGTTCAAGAAATATGGAATATTACGAGGGAAAATAATATACAGTTACCTAGAGAATTGGTTTCCTTGACAAGGAGCTTAATTTTGTTAGAAGGAGTAATTGCTTATCTTGACCCAGATCTAGAAATAGTAAATGTAATTGCTAATTTTATGAAATCAAATAATAGAACTACGATTTTAAGATGTTTAGAGAAAGAAGAATTAATAATTTCACTATATTGTTTTACAAGAGATTCTATGAAAATTCCTACAAAGACTATAGAGGTTTTGAATAAATTATCAGATGGAAAGCTTACACTAGATATACGAATTAATGAGATAGATGAAATAATTAAGCAAGCTAATAAAATGGTAAATAGATTAACAGAAGGTGTTGTTATCGCTGCTTTAATATTATCTTCATCATTAATTATCAGTAATGATGTTAAGCCTTTATATAGAGGAATATCAATAATAGGGATAGGTGGATACGCAATTGCTTTTATGTTAGCTATAAAAGTTCTAATATCTATGAGCAGAGCAAATGAATGTCGAAAAAAGAAATAAAATTAACAATAAAATCAAAAAATATTGAAATAAAATTAAAAATAAGGTATCCTATATCATATAAAAGTGAATAAAGTAAGAGATAGAGGCGCAATATTTAATAGTAATATTATGGAGCTAAGCACTTTGAAGTAATATGAAAGGAAATATTGCCGAAGTCTATAACTAATGCTTTAAGGTTATAGAGCTGGGGTTGCATAGAATATATGCAAAACTGTCACAAGTACTTTGTGGTGAGCTATCATTCGTGGTTATGTAAAACATATTATGTTTTTTAAAGACCTTGGGTGTTATCTCAAGGTCTTATTTTTTTGATTAAGAATTTATTTTAAATTTAGAAAATAAATTTCTTAGAGCCATAATTGTATTTTATAAGTTAATTACTTAAATTCTATCTTTAAATTTATCACAATAAAGATTAGGAGGATCATTAACATGAAAAATTCAAGAAGCTACTGTGTGTTTTTATTGACATTAATTATGTTAATAATGGCATCGACAGCAGTTTTTGCAGCTGACGTTGCAGAGGTTAATGCAGAAAAATTTGGACTTTGGACTATACTTCCACCAATTATAGCAATCGCATTAGCATTTATAACAAAAAATGTTGTAATATCACTATTTATAGGAACTCTATCAGGATGTTTTTTATTACAGATTACAGGAAGTAATCCATTTATGGCTATTATTCAAGCATTTTTAGATTTTGTACAAAGAGCATTAAACTCATTAGCAGATCCATGGAATGCAGGTATTGTTCTTCAAGTTATGGTAATTGGAGGAGTTATAAGTTTAGTCAGTAAAATGGGCGGAGCAAAAGCAATTGCAGAGTCTCTTGCTAAAAAGGCAAAAACTCCAAGAAGTGCTCAATTAATAACATGGTTCTTGGGAGTATTGGTATTCTTTGATGATTATGCAAATTCATTAATTGTCGGACCAATAATGAAGCCAGTAGCAGATAAGATGAAAATTTCAAGAGAAAGATTATCTTTTATAATTGATGCTACAGCAGCACCAATTGCAGGAATTATGATTGTATCTACATGGATTGGGTTAGAAGTTGGATTAATAAAAGATGGTTTCACATTAATAGGTCAGGAAGTAGATGCATTTGGAGTATTTTTAAGTACGATTCCATATAGATTCTATAACATATTAATTTTAATTTTTGTTGTTGCTACATCACTTTTATTAAGAGATTTTGGTCCCATGAGAAAAGCGGAAATAAATGCAAGAAAAGGATACATATCAGATGCAAGTAAAGAAATTACTCTTGATAAAGATGTAGAAGATGAAATGGCACCTAAAGAAGGTGTTAAACTAAGCGTATGGAATGCAATTATTCCAATTGGAGCGTTAATGATATCAGCTCTGATAAGTTTTTATTATAGTGGATATACTGCAATTATGGGTGGTGAAGATGTTGTACTTCAAAATTTAATGACAACATCACCAGCTTCATTTACAGCTATAAGAGAAGCTTTTAGTGCATCAGATGCATCGGTAGCATTATTCCAATCAGCATTATTTGCATCTATTGTTGCCATATTTATGGCTGTATGTAAAAAAATATTTACATTCTCAGAAGCAGTAGAAGTCTGGATAGATGGAATGAAAGGATTAATCATAACAGGAGTTATATTAATACTTGCATGGTCATTAAGTTCAGTGATAAAAGAGTTAGGAACTGCAGCATATTTAGTTAAATTGCTTTCAAGTTCAATACCTCAATTTTTATTACCAAGTATAATATTCATTTTAGGAGCAGTTATATCATTTGCAACAGGTACAGCATATGGGACTATGGGAATATTAATGCCACTTGCGATCCCTCTTTCATACTCAATATCGCCTGAAATGGGATACGTTATAGTAGGTACGAGTGCTGTTTTAACTGGAGCTATTTTTGGGGATCACTGTTCTCCAATTTCAGATACGACAATTATGTCATCAATGGGAGCAGGATGTGATCATATTAGTCATGTTAGAACTCAAATGCCATATGCGTTATCTGTAGCAGCAATTACAATACTATTTGGATATATTCCAGTAGGATTAGGACTTTCTATATGGCTTGTATTACCATTAGCAACAGCTGCGATATTTGCGCTAGTTTATTTTATAGGGAAACCTGTTGATAATATAGAATAAATTTTTGATACAAATTATATAAAAACTACTCAAATTAAATTTTGGGTAGTTTTTTTGATGAATTTAAAGATGAAACATATAGATTTTTATAAGGATTTTTTAATTCATAAATATAAATTTTAAAATTCTAGATGCTTAATTATCTAAATGAGTGATATAATTTGACTTATAATAGAAATTTGAAGTTTTTAGAAAGAGGTAATAATCAATGAGAGTAAGTGAAAGAATAGAAAAACTAAGAAAGATAATGAAAAGAGAAAATATAGATTATTATATAGTGCCAAGTGCAGATTTTCACCAAAGTGAATATGTTTCTGAATGTTTTAAATCAAGAGCATATATTACAGGATTTACAGGGTCTGCTGGAACTGCATTAATTGGAATGGATAAAGCAATATTGTGGACAGATGGAAGATACTTTATTCAAGCAGAACAACAATTAGCAGGTTCAGGAATAGAACTCTATAAAATGAGAATACCAGGATGGCCAAGCTTAGAAGAATATTTAAGTACAAATATGAAAGAAGGAGAATGTCTTGGATTCGATGGAAGGGTGTTCTCTATAAATGAATATAAAGAATTCAAGAAAATACAACAAAGCAAGAATATTAAAATTGCAATGGATAAGGATTTGATTGCAGAAATATGGGCAGATAAACCTTCTATGCCTAAAGAAAAAGTATTTTTACATGATGTAAAATATTGTGGTAAAACAGTTAATGAGAAAGTAGAAGAAGTACGTGAACAAATGAAAACATTAGGATGTAAATCATATATTTTATCATCTTTAGATGATATCGCTTGGCTATTTAATATCAGAGGAAATGATGTAGAGTGTACGCCTGTAACATTAGCATATGCACTTATAAATGATAAAGCAGCTGTATTATATATAGATAAAGATAAGATTGGTTGTGAAGATAAGAGTATATTAGAAAATAGAGATGGAATAACCTTAAAGAATTATGAGGATATATTTGAAGATGTAAAATTAATAAAAGGAAACGTACTATTAGATCCAAGTAAGGTTAGTGCATTTATATTAACTAATTTGAATGAAGATGTTAGAGTGATAGAATCTATAAATATAACTACTAATCTTAAAGCGATAAAAAATAATGTTGAGATAGAATGTTTTAAAAATTCTCATATAAAAGATGGAGTAGCCATGGTTAGATTTACAAAATGGCTTAAAGAACATGTTGGTAAAGAAAAAATAACAGAAGTTACTTTATCAGAAAAATTATTAGAATTCAGATCTATGGGAGATTTATTCATAGAAGAGAGTTTTAAAACTATAGCTGGATATAAAGAACATGCAGCTATGATGCATTATTCTGCCACAGAAGAAAGTGCTTATGAATTGAAGGAAGAAGGTATGGTATTAGTAGACTGTGGTGGGCAATATTTAGATGGAACTACTGATATAACAAGAACTTTTGTACTTGGAAAAATTACAGAAGAAGAGAAAAAAGATTTCACATTAGTATTAAAAGGACATATTAATCTTATGACATGTAAGTTCTTACAAGGCTCAATAGGATCTAGCTTAGATATAATGGCAAGAAAACCATTATGGGAAGAAGGAATAGATTATAAATGTGGAACAGGTCATGGTATAGGATTCTGTTTAAGTGTACATGAAGGGCCTCAACAAATACGTCCAATAAATTATGTGGAATTAAAACCAGGAATGATATTAACAAATGAGCCAGGAGTATATAAAGAAGGTAAGCATGGAATAAGAATAGAAAATGTTATGCTTATAGTAGAAGATAGTAAGACAGAATATGGTGGACAGTTCTATAAATTTGAACCCTTATCATATTGTCCAATAGATTTAGACGGTATTGAAGTAAGTATGTTAACAGATAAAGAAAGAGAATGGATTAATAGTTATCATAAAGAAACTTATGAAAAATTAAGTCCATACTTAAATGATGAGGAAAAAGAATTCCTTAGAAAAGAAACTAGAACTATATAAATAAAATTTTTTATAATTATATAACTGATATGCTAAGGTTAAAGGCTGATAAATAGCTTTTAACCTTATTTTTATTTTGATAATATTATTGAATGTCTTGTATTATTTGGAAAAATATATTGACTTATACAGTCTAACTGTATATTATAAATATATAGTTAGACTGTATAGTTTAACTATATATATTTAATGCGAGGTAATTCATATGAATTTAAATAAATATTTACCATTAACAGAAACTACTTTTTATATATTACTTTCATTAAAAGAACCTAGTCATGGATATGCAATTATGCAAAAAGTAGAAGAATTAAGTAACGGAAGAGTGCGAATTGCAGCAGGAACAATGTATGGTGCAATTGAAAATTTATTAAAACAGAAATTGATTGAGAATGTAAAGACAGAAGATAAACGTAGGAAAGTTTATAAATTATCAGATACAGGGCTAGAAGTAATAAAGCTTGAAATTGAGAGATTAAGGCATTTAGTTAGAGTTAGTGAAGAACTGGAATTTTAAAATTTATAAAGGGGAGATGATTATATGAAGAAGTTCAGGGTATTTGTAGATATAAGTGAAGAAGAAAAATATTTAAATGAGATGGCTAACAAGGGGTATTTTCTAAAGAAATATTCTTCTTTGGGGAGATATCATTTCATAGAAAGTAAACCTGAAGATTTACACTATAGAGTAGATTATAGAGTGTTTAAGAAAAAAGATGATTTTGATGATTATGTATCATTGTTTGAAGATGCAGGCTGGACGCATGTTTACGGAACATATCAATCAGGAAGTCAATACTTTTTACCTAATTCATCAGATTCAACTGAAGATATATTCTCAGATATTGAATCAAAAGCAGGAAGATATCTAAGATTCATACAAGCAGCTCGTCTTTGTTCAATATCATTTATAATTGCTTTAATTATTATATTAGTTAGTGTTAATTTTAATTTATCAGAATTAACATTTTTAACACCAGGGTTATGGGAAAGGCAAGGAAGTGAATTTTGGAGGGCTTTTTGGTTTGAGGTTCCATTTGTTATGTTAAGAATAATTCCTCCAATTGCATTAATTATAGCAACTATTCTTTATAGTATATGGGTGATTAAAGCTAAAAAATTATATAATGCAGTCTTGGGTAAAAAAGATAATATTTAGAAAAGAGATGAAGTAATATGGAAAATGAGTCTTTTTTAAAAGAAAAAGAAAGCTTTTTTAGGGAATGGATAGTACCAATTATAGCTGCTATATTTATAGCAGTACTTATTAATAAATTTATTTTTTTTAATGTAACGGTACCAACAGGGTCAATGATACCTACTATAAATAAGGATGATAGGTTTATGGTTACTAGAATATACAATACAAATAATATTGAAAGAGGGGATATTATTGTATTTTATTCAGATGAATTACAAAAATTATTAATAAAGAGAGCTATAGGACTACCAGGAGATCATATAGAAATCAATAATGGACAAGTAAAAGTAAATGGAGATATTCTGAATGAAGGCTATGTAAAAAACAATGATGATTATAATGGAACTTTTGATGTACCAGAAGGTAAGTTTTTCTTTTTAGGTGATAATAGGGCGGATTCGTGGGATGCTAGAAGGTGGATTAACCCATATATAGATGCTTCTCAAATTAAAGGAGAAGCTAGAGTTAGATTTTATCCATTTAATAATATTAAATTCTTTAAATAATACAGTGGGTATATCAAAAGAATGACTTAAATCTGATATACCCGCTGTATTATTTATTAAATATTTTATGTTAAGTACCCCTCTTCACTCGGAGGATTTATATGTTTATTTATTAAAACAGCTATAATAATTCCGATTATTGTATCAAAGCTTCTATTAATTGCATAAATATAAGCATTAGCTTGTGATGCAGAATTTATCATAATTGCTACAAGAACAATGCAAGAAACTACAACTGCTTCAGGTTTTTTTATAATAGTACATATATATATAGAAATAGAGATACCTAAACCTGTCATTATAGGAGTAATTAAATTGAAAAATGGGAATACAGAATTTAAATAAATAATAATTATTCCAACTACTCCTCCAATAATAGTACCTATTGTTCTATTTAATCCCATAGAAATGCTGCTAGAAACAGTATCTTTCATACAAAATACAGCAGCAATACATGCAAAGAAGGGATTATCTCGGTTAAATAGCTGAAAAATGAGCATACATAATGTAACTGCAATAGCAGTCTTTAAGTTTCTAAGACCGATTCTAGGTAGATTAATATTTATATTGATTCACCTCCAAGATAAGATTAATAACAAAAGTTTTTTAGCAGCGATATTATAGCATAAGTTTAAAAATGTAAGAAACAAACTATATCTAAAAATAAGCAAGTATTGCACATAAGTAAAACTAAGAGTATAATGTATATAATTTGAAATAAAGTATACAAGATATATTGTGTGAAAATAATATTTGATTATACCAAGAAAATAATATAAAATATTGTTGTAAAAATATAAATGCAATGAAAAGAAGAGTAGTAAAGTAAACATTCCATAAGAGAGCTGACATTTGCTGAAAGTCAGTGTTTGTGAATTTTATGAAGATGGTCTTAGAGCAGATTTCCTGAGCTAAAGTATTTGAGTTAGGGGAATACGGTGGCAACCGTTATGTTGCAGGGTGATGATGGTCACCTAATGAGTTATTTATTGTGAAATAAATAAGAAATAGAGTGGTAACACGTATAATACGTCTCTATATAGGTTTTAATATACCTATATAGAGCTTTTTTTATATTTATAAAATTATTCATAAGAGACAATAAAAAAAAGGCTAAATCTAATTGTGAATTATGAATTTATAAAAAGGGAGGAACACAAAAAAATGTGTACAGATTGTAAAAAAACATACTATATAACTACCCCAATTTACTATCCATCAACAAAGCTACATATAGGAAATACATATACAACAGTGGCTGCTGATGCTATAGCGAGATTTAAGAGATTAACAGGATATGATGTAATGTTCTTAACAGGAACAGATGAACATGGTCAAAAGATCCAAAGAATTGCAGAAGAAAAAGGAATAACTCCAAAAGAACATGTAGATGAAATTGTTGCAGGAATTAAAGATCTTTGGAAGATGATGAATGTAAGCTATGATAAATTTATCAGAACTACTGATGATTATCATGTAAAAGCTGTTCAAGATATATTTAAAAAATTATATGATCAAGGCGATATTTATAAGAGCTCTTATGAAGGATGGTATTGTACACCATGTGAATCTTTTTGGACTGATACTCAATTAGTTGATGGAAATTGCCCTGATTGTGGAAGACCAGTTGAAAAGTCTAAAGAAGAAGCTTACTTCTTTAAAATGAGCAAATATGCAGACAGATTAATTAAGCATATTGAAGAAAATCCACATTTCATTCAACCAGAATCAAGAAAAAATGAAATGTTAAATAATTTTTTAAGACCAGGGCTTCAAGATTTATGCGTTTCAAGAACTAGCTTTAACTGGGGAGTTCCAGTAACATTTGATGAAGATCATGTTGTTTATGTATGGATTGATGCTTTATCAAACTATATTACTGCACTTGGATATGGTCAAGAAAATAAAGAAATGTATGATAAATATTGGCCAGCAGATGTACATTTAATAGGAAAAGATATTTTAAGATTCCATACAATTTATTGGCCAATTATGTTAATGGCTTTAGGTGAACCACTTCCAAAACAAGTATTCGGTCATGGATGGTTACTTGTTGATGGTGGAAAGATGTCTAAATCTAAAGGAAATGTTGTAGATCCAGTAGTTCTTGTAAATGAATTTGGTACAGATCCTGTAAGATATTATTTATTGAGAGAAATTCCATTTGGAGCAGATGGATTATTCAATAATGAAATATTCATAAAGAAAATAAATTCAGATTTATGTAATGATTTAGGTAATCTTTTATCTAGAACAGTTGCTATGATAGAAAAATATTTTGATGGTGAAATTCCTGCTCAAGCTGAAAGTGGCGATTTTGATGGAGAGCTAATAGCTTTAGCATTAGGTACTCCTGATAAAGTAGAAGATGCAGTTAATAGCTTAAATCTTCCACTTGCATTAGAACATGTATTTGAATTAATAGGAAGAGCAAATAAATATATAGATGAAACAACTCCTTGGATTTTAGCTAAAGATGAAAGCAAAAAGGCTAGACTTGGAACAGTTCTTTATAATTTAGTTGAAAGTTTAAGATTTGCTTCAGTTATGATTTCAGCATTCTTACCAGATACAGCTAAGAAGATAAATGAGCAAATAAATACCGACAATATATCATGGGAATCATTAAAATTATTTAATGGAACAAAAGCTGGAACTAAAGTAGTAAAAGGCGATAACTTATTCCCAAGAATTGATGTAGAGAAAAAACTTGAGGAATTAGAAGCATTAAGAGCGAAAATGAATCCAGCTCCAGAGAAGAGAGAAATCACTCCAATAAAAGAAGAAATCACAATAGAAGACTTCGAAAAAATTGATTTAAGAGTAGTTAAAGTTTTAGCATGTGAACCAATTAAGGGAGCGAAAAAATTACTTAAATTAAAAGTAGATTTAGGCGGAGAAGAAAGACAAGTGGTTTCAGGAATTGCTGCATACTATAAACCAGAAGATTTAGTTGGAAAGAATGTAGTTTTAGTTGCTAACTTAAAACCAGTTAAATTGAGAGGAGAATTATCGCAAGGCATGATTTTATGTGCTGCTACTGATGATGATAAAGAATTAAAGGCAGTTGATCCAGGAGATATAATTTCAGGAAGTATTGTAAGATAATATTTAAATTTAATTTAGTTTAATATGAATGTGAGGCGTGCTTAATTAATTTAAACATGTCTCGCATAAATTTTATACATCTATAAAAAGATTGATTGTATCCAAGTAAGTGGTTTAAATAATTGTTTTCTGAAAATAAAAAGCTTGAACAATATTTTAAAATAAGATATAACGCCCAGAATTTAAGTGAGAACCCCAATTTTATATTTGGCTTATCGAACTTACTCTTATGAACGGATGTGAATAGTGAGTTTCCTTTAAAAAGTGGATGGGTAAAAATTACGACAGCCCAAAGTATGAAAGTGACAGATTTTAAATAAAAGAAATTTATTGCTTAAATATTTGAAGAATGAAAAAATGGCCAGAATTTAAGAATTTAAGAATTTAAGAATTTAAGAATTTAAGAATTTAAGAATTTATATTCTTGAGAATATAAGAATATAGGAATATGCTTATTTTATGCGAGGTAGATAGAGGCAAAAGATACTTATTAATATAGTTTCATTATTTAAGGAAACATATTCATAAATAGATAAAGATGGGCTATACTGATAAATATCACCTTACCAAGCGTTATATAGCAAAATAAGAGAGGTGAAGAGATTTTTGAACATTATAATAGGAAATGCATGGCCTTATGCAAATGGAGAGCTTCATTTAGGAAGAATAGCGGTTCTACTTCCAGGAGATATATTAGCTAGATACCATAGATTAATGGGAGACGATGTAGTCTTTGTATCTGGAAGCGATTCTCACGGAACACCAGTTACTATGAAAGCAAAAGAAGAAAATCTTACTCCAGAGCAAGTGAGTGCGAAATATCATGAAAAGATAAAGGATTGCTTTGAAAGATTAGGATTTTCATTTGATTTATTTACTCAGACACATACAGAATATCATTCAGAAAAAGTTAAAGAATTTATATTGGAATTATATGAAAAAGGTTATATATATGAAAAGAATGTAGAAGAAACTTACTGCGAACACTGTAAAGAATATCTATTAGATAGATATATTGAAGGGGTATGCCCATTTTGTGGAGGATATGCTGTTGGAGATCAGTGTCAGGAATGTTCAAAAATATTTGAAAGTGATGAACTTCTAGATAAAAAATGTTCATTTTGCAAATCTACACCAATAATAAAAGAAACTAAGCATTTATTTTTTGCTTTATCTAAATTGGAGAATGATGTGAAAAGAATTTATATAAAGCAAGATGGATGGAGAGAAAATGCACAAAAGATAACTAAAAGATATTTAGATGAAGGTCTTAGAGATAGGGGAGTAACAAGGGACTTTAATTGGGGAGTAGATGTACCTTTAGATGGGTATGAAGATAAAAAAATATATGTTTGGATAGAAGCGGTTATGGGATATTTAACTGCAAGCATGAAATGCATTGAAGAAAGGCACGAAGATTATAGGGAATATTGGGATGGAGATGATAGCAGAGTTTATTTTGTACATGGAAAAGATAATATTCCATTCCATACAGTGATTTTCCCTGCAATTTTATCAGGATTAGGATTTAAAAATCCTAATATAAGAGAAATATCAAGTGAATACTTAAAACTTGAAGGAAAGAATTTTTCTGCTGCAAAGAATTGGGCTGTATGGGGAAAAGATATATTGGATAACTACAATGCTGATTTAATAAGATATTATTTAATATTAAATGGACCAGAAACAAAAGATACTGATTTTTCATGGAAATCTTTTATAACAGCTAATAATAATGACTTGGTTGGATTATTTGGGAATTTAGTCAATAGAATAGTAGTTTTTGCTAAAAAGAATTTTGATAACTCAATACCAAAAGGAACTTTAGATAAGAATTTTAAAGATGATTTATTTAAAGTTTATTGTGAAATTGGGGATAATATTGAAGAGGGCAATTTTAAATATGCATTGGATAAGGTTATGTCTTTAGTTAAAACAGCAAATAAATATTTCGATACAGCAGCACCATGGATAAGTGTAAAGCAAAATAAGGCTAAATGTGCAAAAGACATATATATATGCATTCAATATATAGCTAATATATCTAATCTAATAGAACCATTTATGCCATATTCAGCAGAAAAAATCAGAAAAATTTTAAATATAGAAAACTCAATATGGATGCCAATAGAGCTTAAAGAAGGAAAAATAAATGATGTAGAGATTTTATTTGATAGAATTGATAGAAAAAATATTGATGAGGAAATTGAAAATTTAAAAGAGAAATGTTACTAAAGAATTTTAACAAAATGAAAGCGCCTCTTGTAGGGGATACAAGGCGCTTTCTTAACCAATTATGGTTAAAGGGGTAAATAATAATGCTTTAACTACTTTACAATTAAAATTTTACTATAGTAATATGTCAGTTATGTGACAGAATTGATATTAAAAAATAAATATTACTTATTATTACTAATGTTTAATAATATGGAATATAAATGAATGATTTGTTGGAAAACGGAAATTAATTATAATTAATTTACTAAAATATTTAAGAAAAATCAATGCAATAAAATTTTTAGTAGGTAAAATAATTTTATGAAAATTGTATAAATATAAAGATAAGAGTAAAATTAATAGAAAGATTTAATAATAAAAAATAAATTTATCATATATAAAGAATGAATTAAAAAGGAGTATATGAAAAATTAGGTTTCAATAGGAGTGAATTATGGAAAAGAGATTTTCAATTATAGATAGTCATGCTCATTATGATGATGAATCTTATGATGAGGATAGAGATCAAATTTTAAATGAATTAAGAAATAATGGAGTTATAGGTATTTTAAATTGCGCGGCTTCATATGAGAGTTTAAAAACAACTGATAAATTAACTAAAGATTATGATTTTATTAATGGTGCATTAGGAATTCATCCTGAAAATGCAGATGAATTTAAAGAAAATACATTAGATGAAATAAGAGAATACATTAGAAATAATAATAAGATAGTTGCTATTGGAGAAATAGGACTAGATTATTATTGGGATGAGAATCCACCTAAAGAAGTACAAAAAGAAGTTTTCAGAAGTCAAATGAAATTAGCTGAAGAATTAGAGCTACCAGTAGTAATACATGATAGGGATGCACATCAAGATACTTTAGAAATAATCAAAGAATATCCAGATGTAACTGGTGTTGTTCATTGCTTTTCAGGCAGTGTAGAATTTGCACAGGAGTGCATTAAACTAGGATATTATATTGGATTTACTGGAGTTGTAACATTTAAGAATGCAAAAAAAATAGTTCAAGTTGCTAAAGAAATTCCAATAGATAGAATTTTAGTTGAAACAGATTGTCCTTATATGTCTCCAGAACCAAATCGAGGTAAAAGAAATAGATCAGATTATATAGAATATATAATAAATAAAATAAGCGAAATCAAAGAAATAGAGCCAGCTGAGGCCAATAAAGTATTTAATGAAAACTTTAAAAGGTTGATTTATAAGGAAAAATAAGGTAAAATATAATTCGTACACTTCATCACTATAATACTTATATTTAAAAAGGATGTTTGAACTAACATTTAAAATTAATATCGTTTGGTTTTACTTACAAAGAAGTATGGTTAAATCGCTATCATTTAATATTTTATTTATTTTATGCACAGTGTGCATTGTTACTATACTTCATAATAATGCAAGAGATTCATAATTTGACAACTTTGTAGGATTAATATATAATGCAAAGGACACTCTTGCCAAAGGAGGGAAATCAATGATAGAAAGGTTAAAAGGTTTTATCAAAGAAAGTTTTTCAAACGGTCCTAAGGCAAAAATTATTTGTGCAATAGCTGCATTATTTGTAGTTATGATTGTTACGACAGTAACAATAACAAATATGAGAAAAACATTAACATTAAGTATAGACGGTAAAGATGAGACTATTGTCACATACAAGGGGACTGTTCAAGATGTGTTGCAAGAAAGAGGCATAAATGTAAGCCCTAAAGATAAAGTGCAACCATCACTAGAAACCAAAGTATCAGAAAATGAGTTTATTAAATTGAAAACACCTGTTAAAGTACAAATCACAGCAAACGGGACACGCTTTGATGTACAAACTGCTGAAAATACAGTTAAAGATATGCTGGAAGCAGAAAAAGATACATTAAATTCTAAAGGAATTGATTTTGAAAAGGACATAGATGAAGTAAATCCCGGACTAGATACGAATATTGAAGAAAACTTAGATATACAAATTGTAAAAGTAGAGACAAAAGAAATTGTTGAAAAAGAAGCCATTAAATTCGATACAATTGTTGAAAATGATGCTGATTTAGATATTAGCGTCAAAAAGGTTAAGAGTGAAGGAATTGATGGTGAAAAAGAAATTACGTATAATGTAGTCTATAAAGACGGAGTAGAGGTTTCTAGAGACATAAAAAGTACTAAAACCATTTCAGAACCACAAAATGAAATAATAATTAAAGGGACGAGCCAGGTTTATGCTAGTAGAGGTGGAGAAAATATAACTTACAAGAAAAAAGTAAGTAGTGTATCTACAGCATATACTGGCGGAGGCATTACGGCTACAGGAAGAACACCTGTTAGAAATGTCGGTGGATTAAGCACTATAGCAGTTGACCCCTCTGTAATTCCATTAGGAAGTAAGGTTTATGTAGAGGGATATGGATACGCTATTGCTTCAGACACTGGTGGAGCAATTAAAGGTAATGCTGTTGATTTATACCTTAGTTCTGCAAGTGACTGCAGACGGTGGGGAAGAAGACAAGTTGATGTACTAGTTGTTGCTTACCCAGGAGAGTGGTAAGTAGAAGATTAGAGATAACGATTGTTATCTCTATTTTTTTCTTTAAAACATAAGAATTTTAGAATATTATTAATAGTAGTAAGAATTTTATAAATTAATAGTTAATTAGGAATAATAATTAAAAACACTTATTCTTAAATAGTGATAAAGGAGAGTATGGTTTTGATAAAAGAAGTTATTGTTGTTGAAGGCAGAGATGATGTGGATGCTGTTAAAAAAGCATTAGATGCAGAAATAATAGCTGTTGGCGGATTTGGAATAAATGCTAAAGTTATTGATAGAATAAAAGAGGCACAAAAAAGAAAAGGCGTAATTGTATTAACTGACCCTGATTTCGCAGGAGAAAAGATAAGAAGAATAATTTCTAAAAGGGTTAAGGGAATAAAGCATGCTTATATTTCAAGAGAAGATGGAACAAAAGATGGAGACATAGGTGTTGAGAATGCTACACCAGAAGTAATATTAAGAGCATTAGAGATGGCAAAGATTACTCAAGAAGAAAAGATTGAATTCTATACAATGCAAGACATGTTTTATTTTAAATTAACAGGGGATAATACATCTAGAGAAAGAAGAGAGGCACTCGGAAAGATTTTAGGTATTGGATATGGAAATGCAACTCAAATGGTGTCGAGATTAAATAATTATGGAATAAGCAAAGAAGAATTTAGTAAAGCTATAGAAGAAATAGAAAAACAATTGGAAGCAGGTAATAGATAGATGGATTTAAATGATTATAAAACACAAGAATTGGTTAAAAAATATAATTTTAGGTTTTCAAAAAGTTTAGGCCAAAACTTCTTAACAGATGAATCTGTATTAACAGACATTGTAGAAGGCGCAGAAGTTAATAAAGATGATTTTGTTATTGAAATAGGGCCGGGAGTTGGAACTTTAACAGCTCAGCTTTTATTAAAAGCTAAAAAGGTAACATCAATAGAATTAGATAATGATTTAATTCCTATACTTACAACTGAGCTTGGAGAAAATGAAAATTTTTCATTAATACATAAAGATGCATTAAAAGTTGATTTTAATGAACTAATAGGTGATGAGAAAAGTGTTAAATTAGTTGCTAATTTACCTTACTATGTTACAACACCAATAATAGTAAGACTTTTAAAAGAACAGTATAATTTTAAATCTCTAACTATAATGATACAAAAAGAAGTAGCTGAAAGAATTAATGCTGAGCCAAATTGTAAAGACTATGGTTCGTTATCTGTTTTGGTTCAATATTATTGCAATACAAGTATAGTAAGAAGAGTTCCACCAACTTGCTTTATACCAAGACCTAAAGTAGATTCAATAGTTATAAGATTGGATAGATTAGAAAAACCAAGAGTTGAAACTAAAGATGAAAATCTTATGTTTGAAATAGTGAGAGCTGGATTTAATATGAGAAGAAAAACTTTATGGAATGCAGCTAAGACATTGAAGGTAGAAAAAGAAAAATTAGAAACTGCGTTTGAAAAGTCTGGAATAGATCCGAAGAGAAGGGCGGAAACATTAACATTAGAAGAGTTTGCAAAATTAGCAGATTCTATATACGATGTAAAAAATAATTAGAAGAAATTAAAGACAGGAAGTGGTATGGCTTTCTGTCTTTTTGATTTTAAAAAATCATAATCCTTATTTTAAAACATATAATGTATGGAATAAATATATGTGGAGGGAATATTAATTTGTCTCATAATAAATTGTATAGAAATTTCATAATATTACAAGAAGATGAGAGAGGATACTCATCAGAAAATGGGAAAGCTCTCTCAGGATATGCAAAGGTAGAAGCCAAGGGGGATAAGTGTAAAATATCTTTTTATGCTCAAAACCTTAGAAAAGAAGATAATTATTCTATGGTACTTATTTGCTGCAAAAGAGACTTTAAAGAGTTAATTGATTTGGGACCTTTAACAATAAATGAGGTTGGAAAAGGAGATACCAGCAAAGAATATTATATAAATAATATCGCAGGTCTTGGAGTCTCATATGAAAAAATTTCTGGCGCAGGTATATGTAAAGTATCAGGAAATGATTTGAATTTTATAATGCATGGCTTCATGAATGGTGAAGAGCCAACTGAGAATTGGAGAAAATTTAAATTAGTAAGAGTTGAATCGAAAAAAGAAGATGTAGTATTAGAACCTAAAAAGCTTGATGAAAAAATCATAAGTGCTAATGAAAAAATCATAAGTGCTAATGAAAAAATCATAAGTGCTAATGAAAAAATAGTAAATTCAAAGGTAGATGATATAGGTAAGGCAGAAAGAATTGAGAACATAAAAATAGGAACAGTAGAAGTATTAGAATCAGTAGAGAAAACTGATACTAATATAGAAAGTGTGGAAGAGAAGATAGAAGAAAATATATTATCTTCAGATGAAAGAAACAAATGTAAGAAGTGTGATAAAGAAGAAGATAAAAAGGAAAAGCATAAAAAAGAGGAATGTAAGAAAGAAGAACATAAGAAGGATGAATGCAAAAAAGAAGAGTGTAAGAAGGATGAATGCAAAAAAGAAGAGTGTAAGAAGGAAGAGCACAAAAAGGATGAAGAACATAAAAATGAATGCAAGAAATGTGAGAAGGGCGAAGCAAAGAAAGAAGAGTATAAAAAAGAGAGCTTTGAAGAAATAATAGATAATCTTTGCGATAAAATAGAAGAGTGCAATCACATAATAGATTTTGATATACAGGATATGAATTGCGATTACATGGTTTATGGTTTTATAAAGAAGAAATATGATAATAAATGTGAGTGGAAGAAATTTAAATTAAATAGAAGTAAGAGTGATATGTACTGTAAAACACATATAAATAAAAGAATAGAAGAAAACACAAGGCTGGATTTAGATTTAGACACACCAGACTTTGATAAATATGAAAGAGATATTAAAGAAAATGTGAATACTTCTAAAGATTTTGCTATGAACGGAAGTGTGGGAGAATACTTTGAAAAAATAGCAAGAGGTTTTGATGTATATGAGGACAAACTAAATGATATCAATAATTGTAAATGGTATAGAGTTAATGTAGATAGTATAGATGATTTATGTAATGAATCAAATTATAACAAATATACATTAGCGTATTATCCAATGATAAACTATTATCCATATATAAGCAAAAATAATCATTTCTTATTAGGTTATAAGTGTGATACAGAAGGAGAATTACAGTATATAGTATATGGTATACCAGGTTCTAAGGATAAAGAAGATCAACCGTATGGAGGAAAAACAGGATTCGTAACATGGACAAATAGTAATAATAGAAGTCAGGGATATTGGCTAATGTTCTATGATTTTAAAAATTCTTCAATTGTAATACCTATGAAGAAATAAAAATAAGTTGAACAGATATGAATAAAAAGCAGTTAATTGTTACGTCCATATTAATATGTTTAATGTTGTTACTATCCATAGTTCAAGGTTTTTTCAATAAAAACTTTAATAAGGTGGCTCTTACGGATAATGGGATAAGTGAATTTAAGGAATATAATTTTGATAAAAGTAACTATATTATTTCTTTGCCAAATGAATGGACGGTAGTTGAGAGAATGGGAGATAATCAATACATAAATAATGTATTGAATTTTACAGATGGAAATAATAAACTTACTGGATCATTACAAATTATTAATACAAATGATGAGATTGAAGCCTTTGCAGAGAGAGATTCTAAAAACCAATCTTTAAAGTATTCTAAATTAGAAATAATGCCTTATAAATATAAAAGTAATATTGGGGTTTTATCAACATATGAAACTACCATTAGAAATGGCTATGATTTTAAAAATCAATGTTATTATTTACAATTCGAAAAAGGTAAAATAGTTAAGATATTATTTAATGTAAAAGAAAAAAATTATAAAGAAAATATAAAATCAGTATTTAATTCTATTGTTTCCAGTGTAGAGCTTAGTTAAGCGATAATATTTGCTAATAATGAGCATTAGTATTATAATTTTAAGTACCAATGAGAGGCTGTTTTGTTTCTCTTTGGTACTTGTTTAATGTAAGGAGGAAATTAATGAGGATAACACTATTTGAGATATTTGGGTTAAAAATCAGAAGTTATGGACTGATGATTGCAATTGGTATAATTATAGCTTCTAGCTTATTAATCAGAGCAGCTAAGAAGAAAGGCTATGATGAAGATTCATTATTAAATTTAATTATATTTGCTGTAATAGGTGGAGTGTTAGGCGGAAAGTTATTATTTATAATAACTGAATTTAAGGAAGTTTTACAAGATCCAAGTATATTGAAAAACTTTGGATATGGGTTTGTTATTTATGGTGCTATAATCGGTGGAGCTCTATCTATATATTTATACTCTAAGAAAAAAGGGTGGAATACGTTAGAATTATTAGATATGACTATTCCAGGTGTAGCTATAGCACAGGGATTTGGAAGGATAGGTTGTTTTCTAGCAGGTTGCTGCTATGGGGCTGAAACGGATTTGCCAATTGGAGTTGTGTTTCCAGAGGGGTCTCTTGCACCAGCTGGAATTCATATTCATCCGACTCAATTATACTCATCAGCTTTCGATTTTATATTAGGATTTTTCCTTTTATATTATTCAAAGAAAGAGAAGAAATCTGGAAAAGTAGTAGGTTGTTATTTAATCATATATAGTATAGGTAGATTTTTGATTGAGTTCTTGAGAAATGATCCAAGAGGTAGTGTAGGAATTCTTTCTACATCACAGTTTATTGCTATATTTACTTTAATCATTGGAATAGTGGTTTTTAATTTCCATAAGTTGATTAAAGGAGTGTATAGGAAGTGAGAAAAAAGAAATTTATAATTTTAAGTATATTAATAGTTACTATTATAAGTAGTTTATTCTCAGGATGTACTTTATTGGACAATTTAGCTATTAAGGCTAATTTGAGAAATGAAAGTTTTGACTACATAAAGCAAGAGAAAGTAGATCAAATAATAATACAAAATTTTAGAGATAGTGGATTTAGATTTATAGTAAATGATCCTCAGGCAATTAATGATATATATAAAATTTTGAAGAAGGGCAAAATCGTTTCTGATAAATCTTCTCTTGATCCTGATTACATATTTGAAGTTCAGATTGGAGACGAAGTAAAAAAGTATAATTATATAGTTGGTACTGATGAAAAAGGTAAGGGTAATTTTTATAATGATCAAGAGTCATTTATAGTTCCAAAGACTTTGGAAAATACAATAATGCAAAATCTTTCATTTATAAGAAAGCCAAGAGATTTTCAATATATTTACTATCAATCAATCCTTGATATACTTGAATTAAAAAAAGATGCATTATCATCTAATAGTAAAGTCGGAATAGATATTTCAGGTGATACAGAATGCTTGAAATATATATTTTCAGTAGAATTATTAGATTTTGAAGAGAGCATAAAGAAAATACTACCTAATGCTGAATTAGTTAAAAACAATTCAGATCAATTTGATACAATAATAACAGTTAAAAATAGAGGGTATAGCACAACTATATTTAAAACATTGATAACTGTGGATAATAAAAAAGACAATTCTTATGAAAATTACTATATTCAAGCTGAATATAGTTATAAGGATTGGAATATTAACATTAGTGAACCAAATGAAAAGCCAAGAGATTGGTAAAGAGCAAGGAGGACTATGCGATGGGAAACTGTGATAGCTGTCCAAGTAAGGGCACTTGTCAAACAAAAAAAGAAGATTGTAATGGTGTAGAATCTTCAAAATTACAGCCAAGATTCGGAAGGATAAAGAATGTTATAGGTGTAATAAGTGGTAAAGGTGGAGTTGGTAAATCAACTGTAACTGGTATCATGGCAGCAATGTTAGCTAAAAGAGGATATAAGGTTGGTGTACTTGATGCTGATATTACAGGACCTTCTATGCCAAGAGTTTTGGGTATAAATGAGAAGAGAGCTGGAATAGTGCCTATTAATGATGAGGTTGTTAGATTTGATCCAGTTGAAACTGATTGTGGTATAAAAGTAATATCAATGAATCTTGTTAATCCAGTAGAAGAAGAACCTCTTATCTGGAGAGGCGGGATTATAAATGGCGTGCTTAAACAAATATTTGTTGATACTAACTGGGGAGAACTTGATTATTTACTTATAGATATGCCACCAGGCACAGGAGATATTGCATTAACTGTTATGCAGGAGTTTCCTATAAATGAACTAGTTATTGTTTCAACACCACAAGATATGGTATCAATGATAGTTAAGAAAGTTGTAATAATGGCTAATAAAATAGGTGTTAAAATTAAAGGCGTCGTAGAAAATATGGCTTATATTAATTGTCCGGATTGTGACAAAAAGATAAGAGTATTTAGTAATAAATCATCTGAAGAAAATGCTGAATATTTAGGAATACCATTAATAGGAGAACTTCCTATTGATATTAATCTTACAGACGCATTAGCGCAAGGTAAATTAGAAGAGTATGTTAAAGAAGATCCATTATATTCATTAATATTCGAAGGATTATATTAATAAAACTTACTGCCCAAGAATGATCTGAAAATCATTCTTGGGCAGTATTATTTTGATTATGAATAATTCTTCTATTATAGGTAAATAATAAAATTGAAATTTTTTAGAGAGGAAGTATGAAAATGAAAGCTGCAGTTGATAAAGATACTTGCATAGCATGTGGATTATGTCCATCTATATGTCCAGAATGTTTTGAAATAGAGGATGATGGAAAGGCTGGATTCATAGTTGATGAAGCACCAGATGGAACAGAAGGAGAAGTTCAAGAAGCTGTAGACAGCTGCCCAGTAGCTGCAATATCAATTGTAGAAGAATAGAAAACTTGATTTTTGTTATTTCTTCTATAATTGTAGTCTTAATTTATATTAAGAAATCATATTTTAGAAAATAAAAAATGATTATATTTAATAGTAAAACTATTTTAAATATAATCATTTTTTTATTTTAAAGTAATAATGATATTATACTGTACCAAACTTAGATGTAGCATTTATTATTCTGTTAACTGGAAGGACTGATACTATTACTAAGCATATGATACCTTCTATTCCTATCATAGGTCCATTAACAGATAATGAGTAAATCCAAGAAGACATTCCTTCAGGAGCATACATACCAAAGAAGGCAACTCCTGATATAAAGTGACACAAAAATCTAATGAATACAGATATACCTACACCGAGTAATCTCTTGTCCTTAAAGAATCCAGCAAGTCCTAAAGCAGTAAATGGAAGTGGATAATCAAATAGTACTTGGACTGGATGAAGGATATATGGATCCATAATGAATGTAATTACTCCATAAAGGAATCCTGTTAAACATCCAACCTGAGGTCCGTACATAAATGCAATAAGCAGTATAGGAACCATACTTCCTAAAGTTATACTACCTCCTTGTGGAAAGTGATAAAGTCTAAGTAGTTTTAGTATAGTTGCTAATGCTAAAGCAATCCCTATTCTTGTTATTAATTGAGATGTAAATTCTATCTTTTTTGCTTTAATTAATACAATTAATAATGCGATACATCCAATTATAGTAGCAACTGTTAACCACGCATTCTGTGGATTTTCTGTAAATTGTTCCTTTAAACTAGGAACAATCTGAGTTAATGAAAAGAATTCATCCTTCCATCCAAAAAAATTTTCCATAAAAAAACCTCCTTTGTGTGCTTGTCCATATTATTTTATATGGATTGGGTAAGCCAGAGTATAAATCAAATTTTTTTATTATAGTAGAAAATTGATTCAACTCTATACAGGAGATATCAACCGAATAAATAGATATTTATTTTTATAAGGTTGCATTCCCTACGCTAGAATTAACTAGATCAGGTTTAAAGGGTTTATGATTTCTCAAATCTCAGCACAAAGGCTCCCCTAGCACATTACTATATTATTTATTGTATATTTAAATCTATATATAGTCAATTACATTATATACATTTAATTTATCGATATTATTATGATGAGAAATATATGAAGATGTATTTTCGTTTAAAGGCATATTGTAAGTCTTAATTGTATTATTTAATAAACTATGAGATGAAATGGTTGAGATATTATTATTATTATCAATTATTGAGCTTTCTTTAAATGTAGAATCCAGAATAAATCCTTTCATAATTAAAACCTCTTTTTTTATATTATTTTATAAATATTTTTAACAAAAAAATTTTTTTTATTCCTTAAAATAATACTGAATCCACATGTAATCTGATTTTAAATGATCTTTAAATTAGTCAAATATCCAATATGGGTAAAAATTCGAATAATATGAAGATAATATGACCTAACTAGATATAATTGAAATATTTTCGTTTAAAAATAAAAAATTAGAAGTATTGCTAACACATATTTAATAAAGTATAATAAAACAATGATGATACTAGATATTGTGTTGTGGGAGGAATATTAATGCTATATGTTGTAAAAAGAGATGGGAGACAAGTGGATTTCAACTCTGATAAAATAGCTCAAGCTATAAAGGGCTCAGCTAATGAAATCGGTTTAGATTTAAAAGAAAGTCAAGTTCTAGATACGGTAAAAAAGGTAATATCATTTATAGAAGTAGAAGCAAAATTAACTATAAGTGTAGAAGAAATTCAAAATTTAGTTGAAAAAGCATTGAGCGAACAAGGTCTTAAGGAAATTGCAGCGGCATATTCTGGATATAGACAAGAAAGAACAAAAGTTAGAGAAATAAAATCAGACTTAATGAAAGCTATACGTAGTATAGGTGTAGAAACAGATAGAGATAATGCAAATGTAGGAAATAACTTTAGCTCAAAGTTATTAAGAATAGCATCAGAATCAAATAAGTGGAATACTTTAGCAATAATGCCAAAGTTCTTAGCTAAGGCTCATGAAACTGGAGACTTATATTATCATGATTTAGATAGTTATAATTTAACTGTAAACTGTCTACACATACCTACAAGAGAAATATTAGAAAAAGGTTTCAACACTGGATATGGAACAATAAATGCTCCAAAGAGAATAGAAACAGCAGCAGAATTATCTTGCATATTACTTCAATCAACTCAAAACGATATGTTTGGGGGCCAATCACATCCAGATTTTGATAATGATATGGCAATCTTTGTAGAACCTACAAGAGAAGAGATTAGGAAAGAATTTAAAGAATTAGGTTTATCAGATGAAAAGATTAATGAAGTGTTAGAAAAGAAAGTAAGGGAAAGAGTTCACCAAGCTATGCAAGGTGTAGTTTATAATTTGAATACAATGCATTCAAGAGCAGGATCTCAAGTTCCGTTTAGTTCAATAAACATAGGATTGCCTACAAGTGAAGATGCGGCATTAGTATGTGAGATTTTCCTTTTAGAATATGAAAAAGGATTAGGTAAAGGAGAACAACCTATTTTCCCTAATATAATTTTTAGAGTTAAAGAAGGCGTAAATAGAGAAGAAAATGATCCATACTTCTATTTATATAAATTAGCATGTAGAGTTGCAGCAAAAAGAATGAACCCTACTTTTATGAATATAGACGCAGACTTTAATAAAGAATACTATGATAAAGGATATGTTCCAGCAACAATGGGATGCAGAACATACATAATGAAGAACGTTAATGGGGAGCCTGGTTGTAAAGGAAGAGGAAACATTGCTCCAACAACTATTAATTTACCAAGAATAGGTCTACAAGCAAAGGGCAGTGTAGATAAATTCTTTGAAATATTAGATTCAAGACTTGAATTAGCAAAGGATTCTCTACTTCATAGATATGATGTGTTGAAAAAACTAAGAGTTAAAGATTTACCATTTGTAGTTGGGCAGGGTCTTATGAAAGGCTCAGAAGGCTTAGAGCCAGATGATTCTATTGAACCAATATTAAAACAAGGAACTTGGGGAATTGGATATATAGGTCTTGCAGAAACCTTAGTAGCATTAGTTGGAAAGCATCATGGTGAAGATGAAGAATCTAGGAAACTAGGAGTAAAGATTGTTGAATATATTAGACAATATACAGATAGATTATCAGAAGAACTAAGTTTAAATTGGAGTTGTTATGCTACTCCTGCAGAAGGCCTTTCAGGAAAGTTTATAAAGCAGGATCAAAAGATATTTGGAATAATAAAAGGCGTTACAGACAAAGAATATTATACAAATAGTTTCCATGTACCTGTTGGTTATCCTATATCAATAAAAGATAAAATAGATATTGAAGCACCTTATCATAAACTATGCAATGGAGGTCATATAAGTTATATTGAAGTAGATGATTATCCAAATGCTGAAACTGTTATGGATATAGTTAATTATGCATATAAGCATACTAATATAAGTTATATAGGGGTTAACTTCCATATCAGATACTGTAAAGAATGTGGAACATATCTTCAAGCAGGAGATAGTAAATGTACTAAATGTGGAAGTATGGATATTCAAGGAATATCAAGAGTTACAGGATATTTAAGTTTAGATGAGAGATTTGGACCAGGAAAGTGTCACGAAAGAGAAGATAGAATTTCTCACACAGAAAACCATACACATAATTATTAAAAATATATAAATTTAGAAGAGTTGCCATCAAGAATATATTTTAAATGGCAATTCTTTTTTATATATGAATAAATATTTAATAATGCTGAATTAATATTAAAAAATAGTAGTCTTACTAATAAGAAATTTACATTTTAGAATATGATATATAAATATAATGTTGCAATGTAAAAAAAAAATCTTGCAATAATTTTATTAAATATTCATTAAAATATATGAAATTAAATAATACATGAAGGAAGGTAAGGCGTCTGTTGCAAAAATATGATTATAAGTATTGGCAGTTAATGTATAATGTGATATTATATGATTATATATAATATTTTGAAATATTATGAGCAATATTTATAAATTGGGGGAAAGTACAATGGCAGTTATTGATTTGAAGACTGGAAGCAAAGTCACTATAGTAGATACTACTCTTAGAGACGGCGAACAAACAGCAGGAGTAGTTTTTGCTAACCAAGAAAAAATAGCAATAGCAGAAATGTTGAGCGACTTAGGTGTTGATCAACTTGAAGTAGGAATACCTACTATGGGCGGAGACGAAAAAGCGGCTATAAAAGAAATTGTTAAGAGAAATCTGAAGTCAAGTATTATGGCATGGAATAGGGCTGTTATAAGTGATGTAGAGCAATCAATTGATTGTGGTGTAGATGCGGTTGCAATATCTATATCAGTATCAGACATTCATATTGAGCATAAGTTAAGGACATCTAGAGAATGGGTACTTGAACATATGATAAAATCAGTAGAATTTGCAAAGAAGAATGGACTTTATGTATCAGTAAATGGAGAAGATGCATCTAGAGCAGACAAAGATTTCTTAGTGCAATTTATTAATGAAGCTAAGAAGGCAGGAGCAGATAGATTTAGATATTGTGATACCGTAGGTATAATGGAGCCATTCAAGATAAGAGATGATATAAAATATTTACATGATAAAACTAATTTTGATATAGAAATGCACACACATAATGATTTTGGTATGGCAACAGCAAATGCAATAGCTGGTATAAAAGGCGGAGCATCACATGTGGGTGTAACTGTAAATGGATTGGGAGAAAGAGCAGGAAATGCTGCGCTAGAAGAGGTATTAATGGCACTTATGCTTGTTTATGGATATAAAGGTGAAAATATAGATACTAAGATGTTTAAAGATGTATCGGAATATGTATCAAGAGCATCAGGCAGAGAACTTCCAAAGTGGAAAGCTATAGTTGGATCAAATATGTTTGCTCATGAATCAGGAATACATGCAGATGGAGCATTAAAAGATCCTAAAAATTATGAAGCTTTTGATCCAGCAATAGTCGGACTTGAAAGACAAATATTAATAGGAAAACATTCTGGACGAGCTGCTATAGTTAATAAGTTTAAAGAATATAATATAGATCTTACAGATGAAGAATCAAAAGGTATATTAGAACTTGTAAGATCAACTTCAGTTAGATTAAAGAGAACTCTCTTTGATAAAGAAGTAGTACAATTATTTAAAGAATATCAAAGATTGAAGTCTGAAAAGTAAAAATTATCTCAGGGGAATCCCAGAGGTTTAAAAATAAAAAAAGTGATGAAATAGGGGGAGCTATAGGTGGGCGATAATTTAGTTTATAAAATTTTAAAAACACATGTTGTAGAAGGAGAATTAAAAGCAGGAGAGCCAATAAGTTTAAAGATCGATAAGACTTTAACTCAAGATTCAACTGGAACTATGGCATATCTTCAATTAGAAGCTATGGGCATAGATAGAGTAAAAACAAAAAAATCAGTAGCATTTATAGATCATAATATGTTACAACAAGGATTTGAAAATGCAGATGACCATAAGTTTATTCAAACTGTAGCGTCTAAATATGGTGTATATTTTTCAAAGCCAGGTAATGGTATATGTCATCAAATTTTCTTAGAAAGATTTGCTACGCCAGGAGATACGTTAATAGGATCTGATAGTCATACACCAACTGCTGGTGGTGTTGGTATGCTTGCAATGGGAGCTGGTGGATTAGATGTTGCTCTTGCCATGGGTGGTGGGGCATATAATATTAATACTCCAAAAGTTGTTAAAATCGAACTTACAGGAAAATTAAATAAGATGGTAGCTGCCAAAGATGTTATTCTTGAAGTATTAAGAAAACTAACAGTTAAAGGCGGAGTAGGTAAAGTATTTGAATATGCAGGAGAAGGTGTTAAAACACTTTCAGTTCCAGAAAGAGCTACAATAACAAATATGGGAGCTGAACTTGGAGCTACAACTTCAATATTCCCTAGTGATGAAAGAACATTAGAATTCTTTAAGGCACAAGGAAGAGAAGAAGACTGGATAGAATTTAAGCCAGATGCTGATGCGGCATATGATGATGTAGTAACAATTAACTTGGATGAACTAACTCCACTTACAGCTAAGCCACATAGTCCAGATAATGTAGCTAAGGTTAGTGAAGTAGGCAAAATTAAAGTAGATCAAGTATTTATAGGTAGTTGTACCAATTCCTCTTATGAGGATTTAATGAAGGTTGCAAAGATACTAAAAGGAAATAAGGTACATCCAGATGTTAGTTTAGTAATTGGACCAGGATCAAGACAAGTTATGGAAATGATAGCTAGAAATGGTGCTTTGGCAGATATAATCAGTGCAGGAGCAAGAATACTTGAAAATTCTTGTGGACCATGTATTGGTATGGGTCAAGCACCAGGAACTAATGGAATTTCTTTAAGAACTGTAAATAGAAACTTCTTTGGTAGAAGTGGAACATTGTCAGGTCAAATATATATTGTAAGTCCAGAAACAGCAGCAGTTTCGGCAATAAATGGAGTATTGACTGATCCAACAGAAATGGATATAGATTTAACAATAGATATGCCAGAAAGATTCTTGATAGATGATTCTATGATTTTAGCACCAGCACCAACAAATGCTGAAGTTGAGGTGGTTAGAGGACCAAACATCAAGCCATTCCCAATAGGAAAAGAATTAGGCAGTGAAGTTGATGGAAAAGTAATAATTAAAGTAGAAGATAATATTACAACAGATCATATTATGCCTTCTAATTCTAAGTTGTTACCATTTAGATCAAATATTCCATATCTTTCAGAATTCTGCTTCAGTACAATCGATGAAGAATTCCCTAAGAGAGCTAAGGAAAATAATGGTGGATTTATAATAGCTGGAGATAACTATGGGCAAGGATCAAGTAGAGAACATGCTGCATTAGCACCATTATATCTAGGTGTAAAAGGCGTAATAGCTAAATCATTTGCTAGAATTCATAAAGCTAATTTAATTAATAATGGAATAATTCCAATGGAATTTAAGAATGCAGATGATTACAATAAGATTGATTTATTAGATGAATTAAAAATTGAAGGAATTCAAGATGCATTAAATACAGGAGCTGTTAAAGTTAAGAATTTAACTAAAGGAACTGAATATGATATATTAGTGGATTTAACTGATAAAGAAATTGAAGTTATTAAAGCTGGTGGAAGATTAAATTACGTAAAGAAAAACAGCTAAACATAAAATGATATTATGAGTGAATAATATAGAAAGTATAGTATTAGGAATATAGTATTCTTAATACTATATTTTTTATATACTATTAGTAAAACGGGTAAATTATAATCTAGCATATTAACAAAAAATAAATTATTAAAAAGTAATTATGGATTTTATAAGAAGTTATTTTTATAGAGGATTTAAAACATATAGGGTTACAGAAGATTGAAGGGATTAGATGTAAAAAAGTTAGTCTTTTATAAATTTTAAGTAAAATGTATAATAAATTATATATGATAATTATAATATAAAGAAAGAAGAGCTTATTATGGAAAAAAATATAAGATTATCAGGAATAGCATATGAGAGTTTGGTAAATGGACCAGGTATGAGAAGGGTATTTTTTGCACAAGGATGCAGACATAATTGTGAAGGGTGCTTTAATCCAGATACCCATGACTTTAATGGTGGAGAGTTAAGAAATATAGAAAAACTTATAGAAGATGTATTAGATAATCCAATGTTAAGAGGTATAACATTTAGTGGAGGAGATCCATGGGAACAGGCAGAAGAATTTGCATATATGGCTAAGGCATTTAAAAAAAATAATTTAAATATATGGTGTTATACAGGATATACATTTGAATATATATTAAAACATAAAAAAGAACGAAATGGATGGCAGGAGTTGATTACTAACATTGATGTTCTGGTAGATGGAAAATTTGATATAAATAAAAAAGATGAAAATTTAAAATATAGAGGATCTAGTAATCAAAGAATTATAGATGTCAAAAAGAGTTTAGAATCAGATATGATAGTAATCATGGAATACTAAATTTGTGTAATAAAATATTAAAAGAGAAATTTAAAAAATATTTTATAGGTAATATATATCGAGAGGGGGAAGAAAAAATGAATTACTTTTTAGAAAATGATAATTTAAGAATTGGTACCAGGACTTATGGTGGTGAACTTATAGCCATACATAATAAAATTAATGGCAGCGAATATTTATGGGATGGAAATCCTGAATATTGGAAATACCATGCACCTATATTATTTCCTATAGTGGGAAAGGTTGTTGACTGTAAGTATAGGGTTGATGGAAAAATATATGAATTACCACAACATGGTTTAGCAAGAACTTCAGAATTTACCCTTTTAGAAAAGAAAGAAGATGAAATAACTTTTGAACTAAAATACTCTGACGAAAGTTTGAAAGTATATCCATATAAATTTTTATTGAAATCTAATTATAAATTAGAAGGAAATACTGTTAAGGTTACATACACAGTAGAGAATGTAGATGATAAAAAAATATATTTTTCTATTGGATCTCATCCGGCATTTTTATGTCCTATAGATAGAAAAGATAATTTAATTGATTGCTATATTGAATTTAATGAAAGGGAAACTAGCAAAAGAATAGTTATAAATAATGAAGGATACCTTTCACGAACTAAAATTGATTGCTTAGAAAATACCAATAAAATAAACTTATCAAAAGAATTATTTAAGGATGATGCGCTAGTTTTTAATGATTTAAAGTCTAATAAAATTACTATAAAATCAAATAATAATGATAAATATTTAGAAGTAGACTTTACTGGTTTTCCTGATATGGGAATATGGGCGCCTAAAGATGGTGCTCCATTTGTGTGTATAGAGCCATGGTTTGGGCATGCAGATTATGAAGATTTTAATGGTGAGTTCACTGAAAAAGAAGGTGTAATGCCATTGAATGTTGGAGAAAAATTTACTTGTACTTTTAGTGTTACTGTTAAATAACAATAAAAAATATTATATTATAAAATTATATGGCTAGTTATTGTTATAACTAGCCATATAATTTTATGAACTTAAATTCTCAATTTAATATAGTATAGAATAAACAGTATAGTGAAAAAATATTAAAAGATATCCACAAAAAAGATGAAAAATTGATAAAATTGTGGATTATTATCATCAAATTGTGTATAAATAAGATCAAGAAAGTAAAAGTGAATAAAAAGAGGTAATAAGAAATGATTCTAGAAAAAGATTTTTTTAAACAAGGTGCATTAGATTTAGCAAAAGATTTATTAGGAAAAATCCTTGTTAGAGAATGTGACGGAAGAATACTCAAAGGAAAAATTGTAGAGACAGAAGCATATATAGGAGAAATCGATAAGGCATCTCATGCGTATAATGGAAGAAGAACAGAAAGAACAGAACCACTATTTAGAGAAGGTGGAATAGCATATGTTTATTTTATTTACGGAAAATATTTTTGCTTCAATGTAATAAGTGGAATTGAAAATAAAGGGGAAGGAGTTTTAATAAGAGCAATTGAACCACTTAATGAATTTGATTATTTAGCTGAGAAAAGATTTAATCAAAATTATGATGAATTAACTAAAGCTAAAGAAAAGGCTCTCACAAATGGTCCATCAAAACTTTGTTTGGCATATTCTATAGATAAAAGTGATAATTATAAAAAACTATATGAAAAGGGAAACTTATATATAGAGGATAATTATGAAGATAATTTGTTTGAAATAGTGGAATCTAAAAGAATAGGGATAGACTATGCTGAAGAAGCAATAGATTTTTTATGGAGATTTTATATAAAGGACAACAAATATGTTTCAAAAAAATAAAAGGAGATAGATCACATACAAAAAAGTAGTCTATTTCCTTATTTTTATTACATAAAAGTATTTTAATCATGCTTTTTATTAAATGCAAAAAATTTCATCAGAATAAATGTAACAGGAACTCCTATAATAGCTGCTGAGCAATATGCTATAAGTTTATGTAATCCCATTAAGTTAAATACTAAATAAACAACGATATTTTGAATTATAAAGTTTGGAATATATGAAATAGCAAATTTTATAAATTTAGAAAAATCAAGTTTTTCTTTAAATGTAATTATACTATTTAATATATATGAAATTACTAATCCAGAAATATATCCAGTAACAAATGCCATATTTTCATTTAAGAAACCAGAATACATATATGCAAAAATAACTCCATTAAAAGTATTTATAATACCTATAACTACAAATAGAATAAATTCTTTTGAAAAGAATGTAGATTTAAATTTTTCAAATAAATTATTCATAAATAAATACCTATTTGTCTTTCTCTTCATTATTGATTAATTTATCAGCTATGATAAATCTAGGTCTTTGTTTTGTCTCATTATATATTTTCCCAATATATTCTCCAATTACTCCAAGGGATAATAATTGAATTCCACCTAATATCCAAATAGAAAGTGTTAAAGAAGTCCAGCCTGTTACAGTTTCTCCAAAAAATTTGACAATAAATGAATATAATAATGCTAAAATACTAATAAAGCATATAGTAAAGCCAAGTCCAGAAATGATCCTTATAGGTTTTATGCTTAAAGAAGTTATACCATCGAGTGCAAATGCTATCATCTTTCTTAAAGGATACTTAGATTCACCTGCAAATCTTTCGTGACGCTCATATTCAACTATAGAATATCTATATCCTATTAGAGGAACCATACCTCTTAAAAATAAATTAACTTCTTTAAATTGAGCTAAGCCTTCTAATGCACGTTTGCTCATAAGACGGTAATCAGCATGATTATAAATCATATCAACTCCTAGTCCGCTCATGAACTTATAAAAAGCAAGAGCAGTTGTTCTTTTGAAAAATGTATCTGTTTGCCTTGATGATCTTACACCATAAACAATATCACTTCCGTTATAATATTCTTCTACAAATTTGTCTATAACATCTATATCATCCTGAAGATCAGCATCAAGGGATATGGTCATATCTGCATAATCTTTTGCAGTCATAAGACCTGCTAACAATGCGTTTTGATGCCCTCTGTTTCTAGATAAGTTTATACCAGAAAAAATATTATTTTTATTGTGAAGCTCTTCAATTATACTCCATGTTTTATCTTTAGAACCGTCATTAACAAATACTATCTTACTTTCTTTTGATATTATCTCATTATCAATCATGTTGGTAATTTTTTTAAACAATCTTTTAGCTGTTTCATGCAGTACCTCTTCCTCATTGTAACAAGGGATTACAAGGTATAAAATTTGGTTCATAAAATCGCCTCCAAGTGATTATTATATCATTAATTGTAATTAATATTAATATGGTAAATGATTAATACAGAAAAAATAATAAATTTTTAACAATATAATAATTATACAAAGAAGTTATGACTTTATATACATATATTAAACAATGTTTTTCGACAAAAAAAGTCTTTTAAGTCACAAGTAGATGTAAGAAAATTATTCTCATTTCATAGATAAAATTAATAGAATTAATTCTATTATAATAGTATAATTATAAGTACAAATCGTGAAATCAAAATGTGAAAAGAGAAAATAAGTTATGAGTTACAATGTTATTGATATTATTAATAAGTGTATATATATAGAAAATGAGCAAAAGAAAATGTTTGAAGTATTTTTAGATGATGATAATGCCTCTATAAAGTTACAAGTATTAGTAAAGGTATTTTTAAAAGATACGGATAGAATAATTAATTATTATAATCAATTAAAAGAAGAAATACTTGAATATGAACTTGAAGAGATAGATATTAGAACTTACGATAAGATAGCATTTCTTATGAATGAGTATAATATTAGAATGCATTCTGTAAACTTAAATAAGGTTTCACCTAGAGAATATTTAAAAATATTTTTAGAATTAGCACGAGATAAGCAGTCGTTATTTATTGATCTGCAAGGAAGATTTTATAATAATGCTAGGGACAGCCAAAGTAATACTTATAAGGTATTATCCAAGATAATTGAATATACAAAACGTCATACAAAAATGATTGAAAAGACAGTGTTATAAATAAAGAAGCATCCTAAAGTAGAAAGGATACTTCTTATTTTTTATATTAGAATTCACTACTTCCTGTTGTTCTAGGGAATGGAATAACATCTCTAATATTACCCATACCAGTGATATACATGATTAATCTTTCGAATCCTAAACCAAATCCAGCATGTTTAGTTTCTCCATATTTTCTAAGTTCTAAGTACCACCAGTAATCTTCTTTGTTAAGACCTAATTCAGCCATTCTAGCTTCTAATACATCAAGTCTTTCTTCTCTTTGGCTACCACCGATAATTTCTCCTATACCAGGAACCAAAAGATCTGTAGCAGCAACTGTTTTATTATCATCATTCATTCTCATATAGAATGCTTTAATATCCTTTGGATAATCAGTTACAAATAAAGGCTTTTTAAAATGTTCTTCAGTAAGATATCTTTCATGTTCAGTTTGTAGGTCGATTCCCCAAGATACTGGGTAATCAAATTCCTTTCCACACTTTTGAAGTATATCAACAGCTTCAGTATAAGTAACTCTAGCAAAGTCTGATGAGACAACATGATTTAATCTTTCAAGTAATCCTTTATCTACAAATTGATTGAAGAATTGCATTTCTTCTGGACATTCATCCATAACATATTTAATAACATACTTAAGCATTGCTTCTGCGAGTTCCATATCATCTTCTAAATCTGCAAAAGCTATTTCAGGTTCTATCATCCAGAATTCAGCAGCGTGTCTTGTTGTGTTAGAGTTCTCAGCTCTGAATGTTGGACCAAATGTGTAAATATTTCTAAAAGCTAAAGCAAAACATTCCCCATTTAATTGTCCTGAAACAGTAAGGTTAGTTTCTTTACCAAAGAAGTCTTGAGTATAATCAATATTTCCATCTTCAGTTAGTGGTGGATTCTTAGGATCAAGAGTTGATACTCTAAACATTTCTCCAGCACCTTCACAATCACTACCAGTAATTAATGGAGTGTGAGTATATACAAAGTCTTGATCTTGAAAGAACTTGTGTATAGCGTATGCAGCTACTGAACGCACTCTAAATGTAGCTGAAAAGGCATTACTTCTTGGTCTTAAGTGAGCAATTGTTCTTAAGTATTCAAATGTATGTCTTTTCTTTTGTAGAGGATAATCAGAATTAGACATACCTTCTACAATAACTTCTTTTGCTTGAATTTCAAATGGTTGTTTAGCATCTGGTGTAGCAACTAATGTACCAATAACAGATACTGAAGAACTTATAGGAAGTTTTGAAATCTCTTTGAAGTTTTCTAATTTATTATCAAAAACTACTTGAATATTTTTAAAAAAAGAACCATCATTGATTTCTATGAAGCCAAAAGCATTTGATGCTCTTAAAGTTCTTATCCATCCAGAGATAGTTACTTCTTTTGATAAGAACTCATCAGTGTTTCTATAAAGAGTTCTAATTAAATTTGATTTTGCCATTTATATGACCTCCGTTATTATAAATAAATATATAACATGTGTAAAATTTTTTACATTGTGATGTAAAAAATTTTACGTTTGAATTAATATGTTTATTATTACTTTATTAAATATTAAAAATAAAATTGTTAAAATAAGCAATAACTAGATTTTACAATACTTTCTTATTGAATGCAATTCCCAATTATTAATGATATTTCTATATAAGTTTATAGTTATAATTTTTTCAGCATTTAATAGGATTATTCATTTCCTGTTTCAAAGCTTTGAATTAATGTAGGAGGAAAGTTTAACATAGTCATATCTTTTACTATTTTCTTTACTTCATAAGAAATTTCTTTAAACTTAGCGCTTATTGTATTTTCTTCGGTGATTTCAATTATGCAATATGTACTATTTGGACGACCTATTTTAGGTTTGCCAACACTGCCAACATTAATATATGTTTTATTATTAATTTCTTTAATTCCAGGCAAATGAGTATGAGCACAGATCAATGCATCTTCTTTTATTTTATTTAAGTTCTCAACTGTGTTCTCTGAATCAATAAAGAGATATTCATTAATGCTAGATGGACTACCATGAACAAATAATAAATTTTTATCTCCAGCTTTTATTGTTAGCGATGAAGGTAATCCTTTAAGATATGATTTATTCTCAGCTCTTAATTCATTAACAGTCCAAGGCAAAGAGAACCTATTTATAGCTGTTTCTCTGATATAAGAGAATTCATTATCAGTTACTGAATTATCATAATTACCTTTTATGCAAAGTATATTTCTTCTCCTAATCATAGAAATAGTTTCATTAGGATGAGGTCCATATCCAACTAGGTCTCCTAAGCAAATAACTGAGTCAACCTTTTCTGAATCAATATCTTCTAGTACATTTATAAGAGCATAAATGTTAGAATGTATGTCTGAAATTACTGCAATTTTCACAAAAATCCCCCCGTGAGATAAGCTTCTAGTTGATAATGACAATAAAAATATTTTATTTAAAATGTAATTGTCATTTATCTAAAATTTAGATATATAAAAATACTATAATTTTAAAGTGTTATAATATTATTATAGCATTTACTTAATAAATAATATTATTAATTTTATAATAAAAATTATATACTTTTTATTATAAATATCACTAATCAAAAGCAAAGGATATTTATATATTCTAAGAAATATAATAATATATATTCTTAAGAATATAGGAATATAATTGAGCTTAGGCTCGCACATGTTCGCTTAGTAAGCGATTCACACCAAATGAAATATTTGATAGGCTCACAAGATAGGAACTCACTTATGAACTTGGGCCTAGATAATAAATTTTATTTTTAGATAAATCTAAGGAGGATATTTTTAATGAAACAAAGTAGAATAGACAATGTAATTAAAAAGATGAAAGAAAATAATTTAAAACAGATTATTGTAACATCAACAGCTTCTATATATTATTTAACTGGTAAATGGATTTCAAGTGGAGAAAGAATGATTGCTCTATATTTAAATATAGATGGAAAGCATAAATTTATAGTAAATAAACTTTTCCCTATAGAAGGAAATATAGGAATTGATATAGTATGGTATACAGATAATGATGATCCTATTTCTGTATTAGGAAGCATAGTTGAAAAAAATGAAGAATTAGGTGTTGATAAATTTTGGCCAGCACATTTTCTTATTAAATTAATGAATATTAACATTATTTCAAAGTTCGTAAATTCTTCAGACGTTATAGATGAATTAAGAATGAGAAAAGATGAGGAAGAAAAAGAACTTATGAGAAAATCATCTCAAATAAATGATAAGGTCATGGAAAGATTTTGGAAAGAGATTAAAGAAGGATATACTGAAAAACAATGTTCTAGAATATTAGCAGAATTATATGAAGAAGAGGGCGCTCAAGGATTTTCTTTTGAGCCAATTGTAGCATTTGGGGCAAATGGAGCTGATCCACATCATGAGTGTGATAATACAAAGCTAAAAAAAGGCGACAGTATAGTTATAGATATTGGAGGATTATATAATCATTATTGCTCTGATATGACAAGGACAGTATTTTTTAAAGAAGAACCAACTAAAGAAAAAAGAGAAGTATATGAAATTGTTAAAAATGCAAATTTAAAAGCTATATCAAAGGTTAAAGCAGGTGTGAAATTCTCAGAAATAGATGCTGCGGCTAGAGATTATATAACTGAGAGGGGATATGGAGAGTATTTTACTCATAGAACAGGGCATAGCATTGGAATTGAGGTACATGATAAAGGTGATGTGAGCTCAGTAAATAACGATGAGGTTCAAGAAGGAATGATTTTTTCAATAGAACCAGGAATATATCTAACTAATAAAATTGGAGTAAGAATAGAAGATTTAGTGCTTGTAACTAAAGATGGATGCGAAGTTCTTAACTCAGTTTCAAAAGATATAACAATAATTTAATTTTGAATTAAGTAAGATTAATGAATTTAACTAAAATAAAGGATCACATCAATATTAATATTGATATGATCTTTTTACTCTTAATATGAATTTATTTAGATTCTAAATATTTTTCTCCAACAATAACTACATCTCCAGCACCTACTGTTAATAATAAATCATCATTACCAACTTTAGACTTAACATATTCTAATGCTTCATCATGTGAATGAACATTAGTACATTTTATTCCTCTTTCACGTATAGCATCTCCAAGCATACCTGAAGATACTATTCCTGTATCTTTTTCACGTGCAGCATATATATCCATCAATATAAGCTCATCTGCATCATCAAAAGCAGTAGTGAATTCATCAAACAACGTTTTGGTTCTAGTATAAGTATGTGGTTGGAACACACAATATATTTTATTGTGATCTATTTTTTTTGCTGTACTTAAAGTCGCTTTAATTTCTGTAGGATGATGAGCATAATCATCAATTACAGTAACTCCATTAATTTCTCCCTTATATTCAAATCTTTTATGAGCACCCTTACACTTAGATAATCCACTAGCTATTGAATCATAAGTTATATTAAAAATTAGAGAAACACAAATTGTGGCTAAAGCATTTAATACATTATGCTTTCCTGGAACACTTAAAGATACACTAAATAAATTTTCGTCATCTTTATATACATCAAATGAAGCACAACCCATTTTGTTAAAATTAACATTTCTTGCAGTTACATCTGCATTTTCAAATCCATAACTTAATGTATTACATTTTGCTTTATTGATAATGTTTTTAACCCGAGGATCTTCTCCATATCCTACAAGATATCCGTCATCAGGTATTAAATTTGAAAATTTTTCGAATGTTTCAGCTATTTCATTTATATCTTTGTAGCAGTCTAAATGATCAGCGTCAATGTTTAAAATTACACCAACATAAGGGAAAAATTTCAAGAATGAACGTTTATATTCACAAGCTTCTGTTAAGAAGTACTCACTATTACCAATTCTGAAATTACCATCTATTATATCAAGTTCTCCACCAACCAATATGGTAGGATCTAAATTTCCATCAAGAGTAACATGAGATAGCATAGATGTACATGTAGTTTTTCCGTGTGTACCAGAAATAGCTACATTATATTTATGACCTTTCATTATATGACCTAAGAATTCAGCTCTATCCATTAATTGAATGTTTTTTTCTTTGGCTTCCAAAAGTTCTGGATTATCATTAGGTATTGCAGCAGTATAAACAATTAAATCAACATTATTAATGTTTTCTCTTCTATGACCTATGTATATTTCTGCTCCAAAAGACTTAAGCTTTTCAACAATCGGAGAATTTTTTGCATCAGATCCTGATACCTTAAATCCACTATTTAATAAAACAGCAGCAAGTCCACTCATACTGATTCCACCTATACCAATAAAATGAACTTTTTTATTTTTATCTTTTATAAAATCAAAAGACACATTAACAACTCCTTTTCATAAAAATATCTATAATTATTCTAAAAAATAAGAAAATTACAAGTAAAATAAATTTTTATCTATAATATATTGCAAAAATTAAAATTTAAGTTAATATTAAATAGCTGTAAATAAGATTTACTAGAAATTTGTGAAGCATAGAATAAATTATAAATTTACATATAACCATATATAATTATATACATTTTTCAGAGAATGAACCATAGAAAAACAATAAATACATAATATTATATGTAATTTTATTATATTTGTTAATCAATTTTAGATATAATATTAAGTTTATATCTAAAAATATTGCTATTAATTTGAATTTAGAATAAAATATGAATATTAATAGCAATAAATTAAAATAAAATTCGTGTAGGTGATTTTAGTGGAAAAGTTTACGAGAAATAAGAGAGTGGTCGCAATAACTAAAATATTATTAGAAAACCCTAATAAAATAATTGGATTAAATACTTTCTCAGAATTATTAAATGCAGCTAAATCAACAATAAGTGAAGATATAGTTGTTGTAAGAGAAGTTTTAGAAAAATTAGAAATGGGTAAAATTGAAACTATTGCTGGTGTAGCTGGAGGAATCAGATATGTGCCAGGAATAAGTAATGAACAGAAGAAAGATTTTGCGTTAGAGTTATGTAAACAATTAGAAGATGGAAGTAGGGTGATTCCGGGGAATATGATTTATATGACAGATTTAATGTATAATCCACAGATAATAAATAAAGCTGGTGTATTATTATCATCATGTTTTCAAGATAAAAATGTGGATTATGTAATAACAGTAGAAACAAAAGGAATTCCTTTAGCATATGAAGTAGCTAGAAACTTAGGAGTTCAGTTAGTTATTGCTAGAAGAAGTAGCATAGCAACTGAAGGATCTACAGTTACAATTAATTATGTATCAGGAACAAGTGGAAGATTGCAACAAATGGCTCTTTCTAAAAAGTCAATGAAATCAAACAGTAGATGTATATTCATTGATGACTTTATGAAAGGCGGCGGAACTGCTGTTGGGATTAAAGATTTATTAAAGGAATTTGACAGTGAATTAGTTGGCATCGGAGTGTTAGTAGATAATCAAGCAATAGAAAAGAAATTAGTGGATGAGTATGTTTCAGTGGTAGAACTCAAATCTGTAGATAAGTCAGCAATAATAGATGTTCAACCTTCTAAGATATTTTCTTAAAATAATTAAAAATTAGAGATTGAAATATATTATTTTGTAATTTGAGAACCCAAGTTTATTAAAAAGTAAAATTATCTTATAAAAATATAATAAAATATTTCGTTTTATTATACAAAAATATACAAAAAAGCAATGTGTTAATTCATTATATAAGATAATTTTTAGGAAAGTTGACATAAAAAATAAATTTTCTAATAATTTAACAAATTAAAAAAGGAATTTAGAAATTTGTGGAGAAATTATATAAATATGAAATTTTAATAAGCAACTGGGAAGGGGTAGAGTAAAAATGCAAATTACAGACGTTAGAATTAGAAAAATCTCAGCAGAAGGTAAAATGAAAGGAATAGTTTCTGTTACTTTTGATAATGAATTCGTGATTCATGACATCAAAGTTATAGAAGGACAAATGGGATTATTCATTGCTATGCCAAGCAGAAAAACACCAGATGGAGAATTTAAGGACATAGCTCACCCAATAAATACAGAAGCAAGAGAAAAAATTCAAACTGCAATTTTAGAAGCCTATGAAAAAGCAGTAGCTCAAGAAAATGCAGAAGAATAATGATTTATGAAATAAGAGGAAGTTTTGTGCTTCCTCTTATTTCGTTTGAAGTATCAAACATCTAAGATTCTCATGGGTTGAAATAAATTTATCTTTCAAATATAATTAATTAGAATAATAGAATAGGCTTATAGCTTATATAAAGAGGTGTTATTATAATGTATAAATGCGCATTAATTCTAGCGGCAGGACAAGGTAAAAGGATAAAATCAAATTTACCTAAAGTACTTCACAAAGTATGTGGTAAGGAAATGGTAAAGCATGTTATAGATACGGTAAAAAAAGCAGAAATTCAAGATATAAATTTAATTATAGGTAAAGGAGCAGAGCTTGTAGAAGAAAAAACTAAGGACACAGGTGTCACTTATTCACTTCAAGCAGAGCAATTAGGGACTGGGCATGCAGTTAAATGTGCTAAAAAATTTTTGGAAAATAAATCAGGAGTTGTAGCTGTTTTTACAGGAGATACACCTTTAATAAAGCAGTCAACAGTTGAAAGCTTAATAAATGATCATATAAACAACAAGAATGCAGCAACAATTTTAACAGCTATGGTAGACGATCCAACTGGATATGGAAGAATAGTTAGAGATGAAAGTGGAAAAGTATTAAAAATTGTTGAACATAAAGACTGTAATGAGGAAGAACTCAAAATTAAAGAGATGAATTCAGCAATTTATTGCTTTGATATAGAATTATTAGTTAAATCATTAGATAAATTAAATAATAATAATAAGCAAGGTGAATATTATCTTACAGATGTAATTGGAATTTTAAAAGATGAAGGATATTCAATTGGTGCAGTTGTTACTGACATCGAAGAAACTATTGGAGTAAATTCTAGGGTTCAGCTAGCAGAAGCAGAAGAGATTCTTAGAAATAGAATCAATACTATTCACATGGAAAATGGCGTTACATTAATAGACCCTAAAACAACATATATAGGTGCAGATGTTGAAATAGGAAAAGATACAATAATATATCCAAATAACATACTAGAAGGAAATACTGTTATAGGTGAGAATTGTTTATTATATCAAAATTCAAGAATTAAGGATAGTGTAATAGGTAATGAAGTAGATATCCAATCATCTGTAATATTAGATAGTAAAATTGGTGATAATACAACCGTTGGACCTTTTGCTTATATTCGTCCAGATAGCATTATAGGTAAGAGTACAAGAATAGGAGATTTCGTTGAAATAAAGAAAGCTACCATTGGAGATGGAACTAAGGTATCTCACTTAACTTATATTGGAGATGCAGAAGTGGGTTCAGGATGTAATTTTGGATGTGGAACAGTAGTAGTAAATTATGATGGAAAAGAAAAGCATAAGACAATTATTGGAGACCATAGTTTTATTGGATGTAATACTAACTTAGTTTCTCCGGTTAAAGTTGGTGATAATACTTATATTGCAGCAGGATCAACTATTACAGCTGAAGTAAAAGAAGGAGATCTAGCTGTAGCAAGGGCAAAACAAAGAAATATTAGTGGTTGGGTTGAAAAAAGAGGATTAAAAAAATAGCAATTTAAATATTATTAGCTAATAATTTTTAAGGAGGTCTTCTGACATTATGATAACTCATGGAAAAAATATAAAAATTTTTACTGGTAATTCTCATCCGCAGTTAGCAGAAGAAATAGCAAATATACTAAATGTAACTATGGGAAAATCAAAAGTTTCAACTTTTAGTGATGGAGAAATATCAGTTGATATTTCTGAAACAGTAAGAGGAACAGACGTATTTATAATACAATCAACTTGTTCGCCTGTAAATAATAATCTTATGGAATTACTAATAATGATTGATGCTTTTAAAAGAGCATCAGCAGGAAGAATAACAGCTGTTATTCCATATTACGGATATGCTAGACAAGATAGAAAAGCTAAATCAAGAGATCCAATAACGGCTAAGTTAGTAGCTGATCTATTAACAACAGCTGGAGCAAATAGAGTATTAACTATGGATTTACATGCAGCACAAATTCAAGGATATTTTAACATTCCAGTGGATCATTTACTTGGATCACCAATACTTGCAGAATATTTTATAAATAAAGGATTAATTGACAAGGATGATGTTGTGGTAGTGTCACCGGATTTGGGAAGTGTTACTAGAGCAAGAAAATTTGCAGATAATTTACATGCGCCGATAGCTATTATAGATAAAAGAAGACCAAAAGCTAATGTTTCTGAAATTATGAATATAATTGGTGATGTAGACGGAAAAAGATGTATACTACTTGATGATATGATTGATACAGCAGGAACAATAACAAATGCTGCTAATGCGCTTAAGGATTTGGGAGCTAAGAATGTTTATGCTTGTTGTACTCATGGAGTGCTATCAGGTCCTGCTATGGAAAGAATAAATAGTTCATCAATTGAAGAATTAATAATGCTCAATACTATACCGCTAAAAGAAGAAAATGATAATTATAAAATTAAATCAATATCTGTTGCTCCTCTATTTGCGGAAGCAATTAGAAGGATTTATGATGATCAGCCAATAAGTAAGTTGTTTGAATATCAAAGATGATACATATTGGAAATATCCCTCTATGGCATTAAAGCTGTAGAGGGTTTTTGCAGTATGAATTTTAAGGCATTATTAAGAATATTACTTAAAATTATGGTGATAGAATTTAATATGTCATGTTTGTAATAATATATGGTTTATTATAAAAATGCTTTATTTACTACCTAATGTAGGGCATAATTATATATAATGAATTTTGAATATTTTGGAGGAAATAAAATATGGAGAGTTTATCGGATAAAATTTTAATAGTAGATGATGATGAAAATATAAGTGAAATTTTAAATATGTATTTAGAGAGCTCAGGATATACTACTAAAATAGCTAGTACAGGAAAAAGAGCTCAAGAATTATTTTTGGAATATAATCCTAATTTGGTGTTACTTGATGTAATGATACCTGGAATAGATGGGATAGATGTATTAAAGTGGGTGAGAAAGCAAGGCGAAGTTCCTGTAATAATGCTTACAGCTAAAGGTGATACATTTGATAAAGTTTTAGCATTAGAATTAGGAGCAGATGACTATATAGTTAAACCCTTTGAACCAAAAGAGCTATTAGCAAGGGTAAAGGCTGTTTTAAGAAGATATTCAGCTGATAATGCTAAGAGTGAAATAATAAAGCTTAGTGATTTATCAATAGATCCAACATCATATAAAGTTATTTTTAATAAAGAAGATATAAAAATGCCGCCAAAGGAATTTGAACTTTTGTATTATTTAGCAAAAAATAAAAATAGAGTATTTACAAGAGAACAATTACTTTGCGAAGTATGGGGGTATGATTACCCTGGAGATTCTAGAACAGTTGATGTTCATATAAAAAGATTAAGAGAAAAATTAACTAGTGGTGAAGAATGGCAGATAGAAACAGTTTGGGGTGTGGGATATAAGTTTGAGGTGAAATAATGAGGAAACATGGCTTATTGCATAAATTAATGAATATTAATGCTATTATTATGGCTTGTGTTTTAACTTTTTTAGCTTGTTTACTATCTATATGGATAAAAATGAATTTTATTACAGAAAAAGAGCTTCAATTTAATCAAATGGGGCAATATATAAGTAATATGATAATAACTTATTCTGATATTGAAGATACTGAAGAAAGTAGAATTTCTAAATTGAAAAATATATTAAATATATCAGGAACAGCAATAAATGCTGATATATATATACTAGATGATAAGATGAGAATGTATATTTCAGCAGATAATATTAAACATATATATGATGCTGAAGATGCTAAGATTTTAAATTTATCTTCAGATGTTTTAAAAAGCGGGAAGACGATAAAATATATAAAAAAGAATTATACTTGCATATATCCTGTAATGCAAGATGGTGAATTTAAGGGCTGTGTTGTTATGGAGTCGCCTTTATTTTTAGTTAAAGGTCAATTAAGTAAAATATATATTATTATTTGGATTTCAGCAGGTCTTTTTATGATCTTATCTACTATAGTTTTATCATTTTTTACAAATATAATATTAATTAATCCATTGCATGAAATAAGCAAGACCGCAAGAAGATTTGCCAATGGAGAAGTGGATAAAAGAGTTAGTATATGTTCAAATGATGAAATCGGAGAATTGGCAAAATCGTTTAATATAATGGCTGAATCATTAGAAAAAGTTGAAAATAATAGACGAGAATTTATATCTAACGTTTCTCATGAATTAAGGAGTCCTATAACTTCAATTAAAGGATTTATATCAGGAATAATAGATGGCGTAATCCCAAAAGATAAAGAGGGATATTACTTAGAAAGAGCGTATAATGAAACTCAAAGATTAACCAGATTAATTAATGATTTATTGGATTTATCAGCTATTGAGTCAGGAAAACTTAAATTTAAAATGAAAAAAGTTGATATTAATGAAATAATACGAATTTGTATTATAAATAATGAGCAAAAATTAAATGATAAAAATATAAATTTAGAAGTTAATTTTCAATACGAAAAATGTTTTGCAAATGCAGATGAAGATAAGATGATGCAGGTGGTAACAAATTTGTTAGATAATTCAGTTAAGTATTGTGGAGATTGTGGAACTATAAAAATAAGTAATTATGTTAAAGGAAATAAAATATTTACTCAAATATACAATGATGGACCTCAAATAGAAGAAGAAGAAATAAATAAAATATGGGATCGATTTTATAAATCAGATAAATCTAGAACTAACAAGGTAAGTACTGGACTAGGACTGCCAATAGTTAGAATGATACTCATGCAGCAGGGAGAAGAGATCTGGGCAGAAAATGATAAAATTAAAGGTGTAAATTTTATTTTCACCTTAACTAAATTTAAAGAATTATAATAAAGGAGTAATGAAATATGTTTTTAATAGTTGGACTTGGAAATCCAGGTATTCAATATGAAAATACACGACATAATATAGGATTTAATGTTATCGATAATATAAGTAAGGAGTATAATATTGATATAAATAGGGAAAAATTTAAAGGTATGTATGGCGAAGGCTTTATAGGCAATACAAAAGTGATTTTATTAAAACCAACTACATATATGAATTTAAGTGGAGAAAGTATAAGAGAAGTAGTTGATTTTTACAAGATTACTAATGAGCAGATAATAGTTATTTATGATGACATAAGTTTAGATATTGGAAGACTTAGATTAAGGGAAAAAGGTAGTGCAGGTGGGCATAATGGAATAAAGAGCATAATAGCGCATTTAGGTACAGATATTTTCCCGAGAATAAAGGTGGGCGTAGGACAACCTGACGTTGATCTTGTAAAATATGTACTGGGTAAATTTACAAAAGAGGAAATGGATATTTTAAAATTTAGTATAGATGCATCCACAAAAGCAGTAGAAGAGATTATAAAATCAGATGTTAAGCAGGCTATGAATAAATATAACGGATTTAAGCCGAATTTAAGTATTTAAGGATGGTGCAAAATATGAGGTTAAAAGGATTATTGGAGCCTTTAGAGGAGAGTTCAGAGTTTAAGAACTTAGAAGATTCAATTAAAGGTAAAAAATATCCTATAGGAATATATGGTATATCAGAATCTGGAAGAGGATATATAATAGATGGTATATTTGAGAATATTGATAAGTCTATAGTAGTAGTAACTCAAAATGATATAGAAGCCAAAAACCTATATGAAGATTTAATATTATACACAAATGAGGTTTACTATTTCCCAGCTAAGGAGGTAGTATTTTATAATATTGATGCTGTATCGGGAGATTTAAGATGGGCTAGATTAAAAGTAATAAATGAGATATTAAATAATAATAAAAAAATAATTGTAACATCTGTAGATGCATTTGCCTCTAAATATACACCACATAAATTATTTACAGAATATAATATAAAATTAAAAGAAAATGATGATGTTGATGTTAAAGAGATAGGCAAAAAACTAATTCAATCAGGATATGAAAGAGTAGAAATGGTTGAAGGAAAGGGTCAATTTTCTTTAAGGGGAGGGATTCTTGATGTTTTCCCAACATGCTCAAGTTATCCATATAGAATTGAATTATTTGGAGATGAAATAGAATCCATAAGAACATTTAATATAGAATCACAAAGAAGCATTGAAAAAGTTAAATCAGTAAACATATTTCCAGCAAAAGAAATAGTCCTTACTGATGAGGCTTTAGAATATGGTAGAGAAAAACTAAAGAGTGAATTTGAGGAAATAGAAGATAAGGATAAAGATAAAGACAGAGTAGAAAAATTAAGAAAAATTTTAAATAAGAATTTAGAATCACTAGAAGAAACATGTTCTTTCGAAACTATAGATAGTTATTTAAATTATTTTTCTAAGAAGACAGAAAGCTTATTTGATTATTTTAATGATTATTATTTTATAATGGATAATGTTCAAAGATGTGAGGGAAAATTAAATTCTACATATATAGAGTTTGAGGAGAATTTTACAGCATTTTCTCAAAGAGGAGATATTTTTCCGGGACAAGGAGGACTATTACTTAATAAAGAAGAAATACTAGGATCATTTTCAGAACAAAAAATAATTTTTTTAGAATCGTTATCTCAGAATAATAACTGGTTAAGACCAATTACAAAAATTGATATAAGTCAATCAACGTTAACAAATTATCAAGGTCAGTTAGATTTATTAATTGATGATATTTCAAGAAAGAAATCTGAGGAATATAAGACGTTAATTTTATCAGGTACAAGAGCAAGGGGAGAACGTTTAGTAGACACATTACGTGATAGAGGAATTGAAAGCTCATATAAAGATTCTGTAGATAAAATTAATTTTGGTGAAGTTGTAATTACTTTTGGAAATCAGCTGAAAGGTTTTGAATATCCAAACTATAAAATTTGTGTAATTTCAGATAAGGAAGTATTTGGCGAAGCTAAAAGAAAGTTAAAGACTAAAAATAAATCTAAGCAAAAAGGTATTGCAAAGATAAAAAGTTTTGCAGAACTTAAACCAGGTGACTATGTAGTTCATGCTAACCATGGAATTGGTGTATATAAGGGTATTAAACAAATTGATGTTGCAGGACATAAGAGAGATTACTTAGATATTGTGTATGATAAGGGGGATAAGCTTTATGTTCCTGTTGAGCAATTGGATTTAATACAAAAATATGTTGGAAGTGAAGGAAAATTCCCTAAGATAAACAAACTTGGTGGAACTGAATGGCAAAAAGCTAAAGCTAAGGCTAGAAAATCCATTAATGAAATAGCTGAGGACCTAGTTAAGCTTTACGCAACAAGAGCAACCGTAAGGGGCTACAAATTTTCAAAGGACACACAATGGCAAAAACAATTTGAAGATGAATTTCCTTACGAAGAAACTCCGGACCAATTAACATCATTAGAAGAAATTAAAAGTGACATGGAATCAGATAAGCCTATGGATAGACTTTTATGTGGAGATGTTGGATATGGAAAGACAGAAGTTGCAGTAAGGGCGGCATTTAAATGTGTTATGGATGGAAAGCAAGTGGCTTTTTTAGTTCCAACTACAATCTTAGCAGAACAACATTACAAGAATATGAAAAATAGATTTTCAGATTTTCCAATAAAAGTTGATATGGTAAGTAGGTTTAGAACTACAAAACAGCAAAAGGAAACACTTCAAAGGCTTAAAGAAGGAAACGTTGATATTTTAATAGGAACTCATAGAATAGTTTCAAAGGACATACAATTCAAAGACTTAGGATTGTTAATAATTGATGAAGAGCAAAGATTTGGAGTTAAACAAAAAGAGAAAATAAAAAATTTAAAGAAAAATGTAGATGTATTAACTTTAAGTGCTACTCCTATACCAAGAACTCTTCATATGTCATTAACAGGGGTGAGAGATATATCGGTTATAGAAACTCCTCCAGAAGAGAGATATCCTGTACAAACTTATGTTGTAGAACAAAATGATCAACTTATAAGAGATGCAATTTTGAGAGAAGTAGGCAGAGATGGGCAAGTATATTTTGTTTATAACAGAGTAGAAGATATTGATAGAATGGCTAAATACGTCCAAGAATTGGTTCCGGAGGCTAAGGTAGGCATCGCACATGGTCAAATGGCAGAAAGAGAACTTGAAAAAGAAATGATGGACTTTATGTCGGGAGAGCATAATGTACTAGTGTGTACAACAATTATAGAAACTGGAATGGATATTCAGAATGTAAACACTATTATAATATATGATTCTGATAAAATGGGATTATCACAACTTTATCAATTGAGAGGAAGAGTAGGTAGATCTAACAGAATAGCATATGCATATCTGCTATATACTAAAGATAAGGTTTTAACAGAAGTAGCAGAGAAGAGACTTAAAGCTTTGAGGGATTTTACGGAATTAGGATCAGGATTTAAGATAGCTATGAGAGATTTAGAAATAAGGGGAGCAGGTAACATGATGGGATCTTCTCAACATGGACACATGGCAACTATAGGATATGATTTATATTGTAGAATGCTCGAGGATACTATTAAGATAATTAAAGGTGAAATAAGTAAAGAACCTATTGAAACTACAGTAGATATAAAAGTTGATGCATTTATTTCAGAACATTATATAGAAGATGAAATACAAAAGATAGAGGTATATAAAAAGATTGCAGCTATTGAAAATATAGATGATTATAATGATATAGAAGAAGAACTAAACGATAGATACTCTAAAATGCCTGAATCAGTTCGTAACTTGATGGATATAGCATATATAAAGAATAAAGCAAAAACTGTATTTATTGAGGAAATAAAAGAAATGCCAAAAGTGATAATATTTAAATTCGCTCAAGGCGAAAGTGATTATTCTAATATTTATGTAAATCTTATTAAAAAATACAAAGATATTGTGGTATTGAAATTTGGATTAGAACCATACTTTGCTTTTAAAATTAAAGGAATAAAAAAAGAAAATAAGTTAGAGTTTTTAAAAGAAGTAGTAGATGACATAATCTTGTAATAAAAAAATGATATACTAAATTATATTGTTTATTTTGAACTGAGTAATATTACAATATAAATATTAATTGAAAAAATTGAATTGTAAAAATAATATTGATATACTAATATTATGTCTTTTACAGCAATACTTAGAAAAAAGCGAGGGGAATACTTTGAAAAGATTAAAAAAAATTATTGCAACTGCAGCAGTTTGTGCATTAGCAATATCAATGATGGGTTGCAAAATGATTGAAAAAACGCCTGAAGCTATAGCAAAAACAGTTATTGCAAAAGTAGGTGATGAGAAAATTACTAAAGGTGATTTAGAAAGTGAATTGGAAAAAGCTGGAGTTGTTCAGCAATTAAAATCTACTTATGGCGAAGATTATGCAAATAATGATCAAGCAAAAGAACAACTTAAACAAATAAGACAACAATATTTAACTATGTTAGTAAATGAAAAAGTAATGATACAAAAAGGTACTGAATTAAAATTAATACCATCAGATGATGAACTTAATAAGAAAGTTGAAGATACAATTTCTCAATATAAGCAAGTGTACGGTGGAGAAGATCAGTATAAGAAAGCTTTAGAGCAATATGGTTATACAGAGGATAGCTTTAAAGAAATTCAAAGAGATCAAGCAAAATTAAATGCTATATATGAAGCAATGACTAAAGATGTTAAGATAACTGATGATGATGTAAAGAATTATTATGAAGAGAATAAAGACAGTAAGTATACTACACAAGGAGAAATAGATTATAACAAATCTTTAGAAGAAGCTAATGCTATAAAGGCTGAATTAGATGCTGGTGCAGATTTTGCTAAGACAGCTAAAGAAAAATCAACTGATACTGGAACAAAAGACAATGGCGGAAGTTTAGGATTTGTAAAGTATGATGATACTCAATATGTTCAAGAATTTATGGATGGATTTAAAAATTTAAAAGAAGGTGAAATTTCAGCACCTGTAAAGAGCCAATTTGGATATCATATAATTAAAGTCACTGGTGTAACTAGTGAAGGTGCGAATGTATCTCATATTTTAGTTGCAGAAAGAGGAGAAAGTAAAGTAACTCCTTTTGATGAAGTAAAAGATAGCATTAAATCACAAGTAACTCAAGAAAAAACTAATGCAGCATATAATTCAAAATTAGAAGAATGGAAAAAGGATATACAGATAAAGACATACGAAGATAGATTATAGTAAATTTTCTCCTCTTAACTTAAAGAGGAGAAAATTTTTTTTTATATAATATAAAATTTAGTTATTAGTGCATAAAATTTCTATATATTCAAATAATAATATCGTAAATTACTTAGATAAAATTACTTAAACAAATATAGAAGAAAGGAGCATGTTGTTAGAAAGGAATAGATAACTTTATATTAAATAATATTTTTAAGTGTTATATAACAAAAACATATAATATTTTATAAACTTTCTACAACGGTGAATAACTAATGAAAGCAACAGGAATTGTCAGAAGAATTGATGACTTAGGAAGGGTAGTAATTCCAAAAGAAATAAGAAGAACATTAAGAATAAGGGAAGGAGATCCGTTAGAGATTTTTACAGACCGTGATGGAGGAGTAATATTGAAAAAATATTCTCCAATTGAAGAGCTAACTGATTTTTCAAAGGAATATTGCGAAAGTTTACAACAAGTTATAGGACATATTGTATTGATATGTGATAAAGATGCATTTATTTCAGTAAGTGGAGCTCCCAAAAAAGAGTATATTGAAAGAAAAGTAAGTAACGAATTAGAAAAAATAATGAATGATAGAAAAACTGTGTTATTAAATAAATCTTCAGGATCAGTAGTTCCATTACATAATGATGATGAAGAAACAGAATATATCAGTCAAGTCATTGCACCTATCATAGCAGAAGGTGATGAGATTGGAGCTGTAATTATTCTATCAAAAGAAGATGATGTAGAATTAGGAGATGTTGAAACAAAACTAGTTGAGACAGCAGCTGCATTTTTAGGAAAACAAATGGAGCAATAATACTTCTTTGAGAAACATAAAAAATCAAAATTATCAATAATTAAAATAAAAGTCATAATACCTCCAGATTTACAATAAGAATTATTAATAGTATGTAAGTTTGGAGGTGTTTTATGAAAAAACAATCACTTGTTAAAGCAAGTTTAATTTTAGGTATAGCAGGAATATTAACAAGATTCCTAGGATTATTTTTTAGATGGCCATTGATAATGTTAATTGGAGATGAAGGTATAGGGTATTATCAGATGTCTTATCCGCTATATATGTTTTACATAGCATTAGCTTCAGGTGTACCAGTTGCTATGTCTAAAATAATATCTGAAAGAAATGCTGTAAATGATATAAGAGGAACCTTCGAAGTAATGAAGGAGTCGTTTCTTTTAATGATAATAATAGGGACAGGCATGACGGTATTCTTATTTTTCTTTGCTCATCCTATAATTCATTATCTTAAATGGGATGAGAAGTCGTATTATTCTTTAATAGGGATCTCTTTTGCTCCTGTTGTTATTTCATGTATGACAATACTAAGAGGATTTTTTCAAGGATTTCAAAATATGACCCCATCAGCCATATCTCAGATAATAGAACAAATTGGAAGAGTGCTTTTTGGAGTGGGATTAGCAGTGTTTTTATTGCCAAGGGGTATAGAATATTCAGCTGGTGGCGCAGCCTTTGGTGCAACAGCTGGAGCGGTTTTAGGTACGTCGTATCTGTATTCAAAATATAAAAAAATAAAAAAAGAATATGGAATAAAGAGATTGAAGGCTAATTCAGATGTATTAAATACAATACTGAAAATTGCAATTCCAATTTCATTGGGAACAACAGTAGGAACTATAATGAATTTAATAGATTCCATTTTAGTTCCGCAAAAGCTGTTACAAGCTGGTTTTACAACTACAGAAGCTACAGTATTATATGCTCAATTAACTGGAAAAGCGTCTGTCATAGTTAATATACCACTTACACTTTCAATGGCAATTTGCACATCTTTAATTCCTATAATTGCTGAGAGTTTTATTTTAAAAAAGAATAGTGAATTAAAGAATAAAATAAATATGTCAATGAAAATGGCAATAGTAATAGCACTTCCGTGTACGCTTGGTTTATTCTTTTTAGCTGAACCTGTAATGAAATTTATTTTTCCAGGAAGATTTGAAGGATTTGAAATATTGACATATCTATCTATATCTATACCATTTATAATAATAACACAAACTACTACGTCAATATTGCAAGGAACAGGGCATTATATAAAGCCGGTTATAAATTTACTTATTGGATGTATTGTTAAGGTAATATTAACATGGACATTAATACCTGTTAAATATCTTAATATTTATGGTGCAGTTATTGGAACTATAAGCGCATATGTTATTGCAAGTATATTAAATATTATAGTCTTAAAAGTTACGCTAAAAATAAAATTAGATTTATATGACATATTAATAAAACCTTCATATGCATCAATAATTATGATAATAGCAGTAATGTTTAGTTATAATATTATATATAAGTGCACTGTAAGTAATGGTATATCATGTTTGTTGTCAATATTTATAGGAGGAATAATATATGGTATATTAGTAATAGTATTTAAAGTATTTGGAATAGAAGAAATAAAAGATAGAATCAAAAGGATATAAAAAGGAGAGGAACCTAATGATTAAAATAGTTGGATTAGGACCAGGATCAAAGGAATCATTAACAATAGGAACATTAAATGAACTTAGAAATGGGAAGAATGTGTTTTTGAGAACAGAAAAACATCCAACAGTAGATTACTTAATAGAAGAGGAAGTGAATTTCAGCACCTATGATAACGTATATGAGACTAAGGAAAGCTTTGATGAAGTATATTTAGATATAGCACAAGATTTAATATGTAAACATAAAGAGTGCGGGGACTTGGTTTATGCAGTTCCGGGTCATCCTCTAGTTGCTGAAAAATCTGTTTTTAATTTAATTGATTTATGTAAAGAAGAAAACATAGAGTATAAAATAATTCCAGCTGTTAGTTTTATAGATGCTATGATGGAAGGTCTACAAATAGATCCAATAGAAGGATTAAAGGTAATAGATGCATTTGATATAAAAAATCAAATATTAGACAAGAGAATAGGAACAATAGTAACTCAAGTATATAATCCATTAATAGCATCAGAAGTTAAACTTAGATTATTAGAATATTATAATGATGAGACAGAAATATTTTATGTAAGAGCAGCAGGTATACAGGGAGAAGAAAGTATTAGAAAGATACCTTTATTTGAACTAGATATGCAGGAGGATATAGACTATCTAACATCTATATATATGCCTAGGGATCTAAATAATAAAAAAGATTTTAATGATTTATTAGATATAGTAGAAAAATTAAGAAGTGAAGATGGATGTCCTTGGGATAAAGAACAGACTCATAAATCCTTAGAAAAGGCACTTGTAGAAGAGAGTTATGAAGTTATTGATGCTATAGACAGAGATGATGATGACGCCTTGATAGAGGAGCTAGGAGATGTATTACTTCAAGTTGTATTTCATTCATCAATAGGTAATGAAGATGGTTATTTTAACATTCTAGACGTAATAGAGGGGATTTGTAATAAAATGATATATAGACATCCACATATTTTTAATAGTGATGTTAATTTAAATACCTCTGATGAAGTTATAATCAAATGGGATGAATTAAAAAAGAAAGAAAAGGGATATTTAGGACTTGTTGATGAAATGAAAGGAATAACTAAAGGATTACCAGCGCTTTTAAGAGCGCATAAAGTTCAAGAAAAGGCTAAAAAGGTTGGATTTGATTTTGAAAATGTTGATGAAGCAATAAAAAAATTAAATGAAGAAATTCAAGAAGTAATAGATGTATATAATATGGAAAATATGGATAAAATAAAAGATGAAGTCGGTGATTTATTATTTTCTTGTGTAAATATTGCTAGACTTTTAAAGGTTGATGAAGAAATTTCTTTAAATAATGCTATAGACAAGTTTATACGTAGATTTGCTTATATTGATGAAGAATCAAAGAAAAAAGGTATTGAATTAATTGATATGAGCTTAGAAGATATGGATAAACTTTGGGAAAAATCAAAAAAATAGATTAATATAACAATATATTAAAGGAATTTTCTACTTTTTGAAGAATAATAATTTATAAAGTAACTATGTTGTAACTTATTTGCTATATAATTTTGCTTTATTTTTAATTCAATGAAAGAATTTGTTTTTCTATAGACTCTTGTGGAAAGAGGTTATATAATAAAAGGGTGCAACTTAGTACATAAAAAGAACAGTTTAAATAAAATGTAACTGTATTTTAAGGAGGATGTTATTGTGAATAAATCAGAATTAATCACTAGTATGGCAGAAAAAAGTAAATTAACTAAAAAAGATGCTGAATTAGCTTTAAAAGCATTCATCGAAACAGTTGAAGAAACTTTAGAAAACAAGGATAAGGTTCAATTAGTTGGATTTGGTACTTTTGAAAGCAGAGTAAGAAAAGCAAGAAAAGTAAGAAATCCAAGAACAGGAGAACCTCTTGATATTGCTGAAACAACAGTTCCAGTATTCAAGCCAGGAAAAGAATTTAAAGATAAAGTTAATAAGTAATAATTAACTTAAAATAGGAAAAGTGGACCCGAAGTTTCGGGTTCTTTTAATTTACTATAAGGAGAAGAAATGAGATTAGATAAGTACTTAAAAGTTTCAAGAATAATAAAAAGAAGAACGGTAGCTAAGGAAGTTTGCGAAAGTGGAAGAATAAAAATAAATGATAAGGTAGCAAAACCTTCTACAAAGATAAATGAAGGTGATATTATCGAAATAACATTTGCTAACAGAATGCTTAAAGCAGAGATTATTAATATTGCTGAACATGTTAGAAAAGAAGATGCTAAAGAAATGTATACTATACTAGAAGGCGAAGAAGACAAAGAGTAGAAACTAATAACTACTCTTTTTATTATATTTAATAGAAAATATAAATTCTAAATCTAATCCTATAATCATATATGTATATAAGAAGAATATAGGAGGAAGTTTTTATGGAGAAAAGAGTAGATAATAAACAAGAAGAAAATAAGTCTAATTTAAATTTAGAAAATAGAAGAAGATTAACTATAAGTGGAGTTATTGAAGTTATAAGTTTTGATGAATTAAAAATAGATTTGACTACTAATTTAGGTAATCTAACTATTAAAGGTGAAGATCTAAAAATGAATAAATTAGATGTGCAAAATGGAGATGTTATAATTGAAGGCAATATTGCATCTATGGTGTATAATGGAAAAGTAACAAAAAAGAGCGATGAAAGCATAATAAAAAGGCTATTTAGGTAGGGTAAGAAGATGCCGCTACAGATAAGCATGCAATTTAACATAGTATTCTTTAGTATATTAGCAGGAATAATAACAGGCATACTATTTGATATGTATAGAATAATCAGAGGGTTAAGTAATTTTAAGGCTGTTATGATTGTGGAAGATATATTATTTTGGATACTCGCAAGTATAATTGTTTTTACTTTTTTATTATATACTAACTATGCTTTTTTAACTCCATATGTATATATTTTTATATGTTGCACTATTTTACTTTATATGATATTTATAAGTAAGTATTTTTATAGTATCGAAAAATTTATACTAGATATAATTTTTAAGATTATAAGGGTGATATTAAAAAACTTAAGTTATCCATTAAAACTAGCATTTTATAAGATTATAGATAAGAATAAATAAGAAAAATATCTTGAATAATATTAATATAGTGTTTACAATATAATTAGGGTAATTTATAAAAATAGAGGTTCTATATTATGAGAAAAAAGTCAATATTAAAGAAATTGATAATTGCTTTATTTTTATTCATCTTTTGTTTTGGCTATATTAGACAAATGATAACAATGAACAGAATAGAAAAGGAAATACAAAGCAAACAATCTCAGTTAGACGAAATTAAGACTAAACATGAAAGACTTCAAGATGAGGTTAATAAAATCGATGAAGGATCATTGGATTACTTAGAAAGATTGGCAAGAGAAAGACTTGGTATGATTAAACCCGGTGAGAAAGTTGTTAATAGTGAAGAGTCGGCCAAAAACGATGGGAATTAGATTCTGATTTTTATAAATATTTATCTTAAATTGAATAATAAAAAATCATTTAACTAATAATTAGGTTTAAAGTAAGAATAATTACTAATGTAAATTGTTCTTAAACAATATATTTTCAAATTCAAGGAGGAGTCGTTTAAACATGACCTTAATGGCAGGAAACATAGTAGAGGGCACAGTAGTTAATATTACAAATTTTGGAGCTTTTATTGAAGTTGAAGGGAAAACTGGATTGGTTCATATCTCAGAAGTAGCGGATTCTTATGTAAAAGATATAAAGGAGCATCTTAAAGAACAAGATAAAGTTAAAGTAAAAGTTATATCAATTGATGATAATGGTAAAATAAGTCTTTCAATAAAACAAGCAAATACTAATGTTCCTAAAAGATCAGCTAGACCAGCGGAAATTGATTGGAAATCATCTGAAAAGAAAAAATCAGCAGCAAATAACTTTGAAGATATTATGTCAAAATTCTTAAAAGATAGTGAGGAAAGAATGCAAGATGTGAAAAAACATCAAGAATTCAAAGGTAAGAATAGTAAAAGAGTTTAATTATCTATCAAAGATATTATTAATGGCGCTATTATGTAGGATGAATTAATAATTGGCTTGCTTTGCAATTATATTTATTCTACATTTTTTATACATTAAAATTTAATTAATTAAAATAAATAATAAAATTTATAAAAAAATTAGGTTGACAGTAATAACATTATGCATTATAATAAGTTTTGTTGTTAGCAGCTTGATGCTCAACAAGCCGAAGTGGCGGAACTGGCAGACGCACAGGACTTAAAATCCTGCGGTGGTTAAACACCGTACCGGTTCGATTCCGGTCTTCGGCACCAAAAAATAAATAGTATTTAACATCGCGGGGTGGAGCAGTTGGTAGCTCGTCGGGCTCATAACCCGAAGGCCGTAGGTTCAAGTCCTGCCCCCGCAACCATTATGGCGGAATAGCTCAGCTGGCTAGAGCACTCGGTTCATACCCGAGGTGTCGTAGGTTCAAGTCCTATTTCCGCTACCAAAAGTGCCGAAGTGGCGGAACTGGCAGACGCACAGGACTTAAAATCCTGCGGTGGTTAAACACCGTACCGGTTCGATTCCGGTCTTCGGCACCAAAAAAATAAATAGTATTTAACATCGCGGGGTGGAGCAGTTGGTAGCTCGTCGGGCTCATAACCCGAAGGCCGTAGGTTCAAGTCCTGCCCCCGCAACCATAATTATATAACAATTGCCTTATAGTATGCCGAAGTGGCGGAACTGGCAGACGCACAGGACTTAAAATCCTGCGGTGGTTAAACACCGTACCGGTTCGATTCCGGTCTTCGGCACCAAAGACTTAAGCAAAAGCTTAAGTCTTTTTTGTTTTGTGCAAAATTCTATATAAAGATGAAAAAATATATGTCATTATATTTTTTCTAAATTAAGTGACGAGTTTGACAGAGAAATTTCTTAAATGTAATATTTATATAATAAATATAAATTGGGGGGCTTATGGAAAATATAATATTATCATTAAATGTAGTGTTACCTTTATTTCTTACGGTTGCATTGGGGTATTTTATTAAAAGAATTAAGTTAATAGATAAACATACATTAAAGGTTATGAATAATGTAACATTTAAAATATTTCTACCAACATTACTTTTTTATAATGTATACAAAACTAATTTGGATGGAGTTTTTAATATTAAGCTCATGATTTTTGCTCCAAGTTCTATAATAATAAGTTGTTTATTTATGTGTATTATAATACCGTTAATTGAAAAAGAAAATGCAAGAAGAGGGGTATTAATACAGACTATTTTTAGAAGTAATTTTGTTTTATTTGGAATACCAGTAGTAATTTCTTTGTTTGGAGATGACGCTATTGGAATTACATCATTGCTTATAGCTGTTGTAGTGCCTACTTTTAATTTTCTCGCAGTTATAGTTTTGGAGATATTTAGAGGTGGACATATTAACATAAAAGCTATAATTAAAGGTATTGCTAAAAATCCGTTAATTATAGCATCAGCACTTGGTTTAATGGCTCTTTTCATAAATATAAAGTTGCCTGTTTTTATGGAAACTGCAATACAAGACATATCAAAAATAGCAACACCTCTAGCACTTGTAATATTGGGAGGGGAATTTGAGTTTAGTAGATTAAAAGGAAATATAAGAAATATATTTATAGGAGTATTTGGGAGATTAATATTTATTCCTTCAATATTTATTCCTATATCAATAGCTATGGGATTTAGAGATATTGAGTTAGCGAGCGTATTAATTATGTTTTCAGCACCTACAGCAGTATCATCTTTTACAATGGCTGAACAAATGGGGGCAGATAGTGAACTTGCTGGACAGCTAGTTGTTTTTACAACTGCAATATCTATTGTAACCATATTTCTATGGGTTCTTTTAATTAAGCAACTTGGATATTTTTAAATTTTTATAATATATAAGTATATTCATAAACTGAAAAATAAATACAGTTTATTTGCGATACAATATATAAAATAATTAACATTAACGACAAATTAATTATTCAAATTTTAATTTCAAGAAATCTATGCAAACCTACATTTTGCATAGATTTTTTTATATTTTATATATAAATTATAGATTAAAAATAAAACACTATATTATTAAATATTAGAGAATTTTAGATGATGTTGTCCTACGAAAGTTATGGTTTGAAAACAGTTTATGACATATATCGAAAGACTAGAGTGATATAATTCTAATTACAATATTTGGAAATGAGGCGACGAAAATGCAATACGAATTAGAATTAAATTCTTATAATGATATAGGGAGAGAGAATAAAGTAAAAAAAAATCCGTGGTTAAGGATATCTTTGGTAAGACTATTTGCAATTTTTATAATTGGAGTATCACTTGGAAGAGTGATTTTATTATTAAATAGAGCAGATAATAAAGGAATTGCACCATTTGGTATAGCGTATTTAATGGCTCTATGTGCTATTAAAAGAGATAAAAAGAAATGTATTCTAGCATCAATTGGTGTTGGTCTTGGATATTTATCTATGTGGAATTCAATAAATGATCCATATATATATTTAGTCTCAATAGTTGTTTTAAGTATTTATTATCTATTGATATCAACTAAAGATAAAATTAAATTAGAAATAATAAGCTTTTCCATATTATTAGTAGTTTTTGTATTAGGTGGAATCTTTATTTCTAAGTATGATGGTGGAATAAATTTAACATTAACCCTACTCCAGACATCAGTAGTTATACCTATATATCATATTATAAAGTACTCAATTAGATCCTTAGATGAGTTTAGAATAAATAGTAGTATTTCGGCTGAGGAAATTGTAAGCATATCCATATTGTTTTGCTTAATAATTACAGGAGTGGGAGAAATATATATATTAAACTGTTCAATTAGAAATATATTAGCTCTGACTTCTGTCTTTATTATTGCTTATATGGGTGGAGCTAGTTATGGGGCAATGATTGGAGTCGCTATGGGAGTAATATTGGGGATATCTGAAAATGATATGATTTTTAATGTGGCTTTTTATGGAGTTGAGGGCTTAATAGTAGGAATATTTAAAGATACTGGGAAAATTCTTTCAATACTTGCAGGTATAATAATATATTTTGCTTTGGGATTATATTCTAATCAGCTAACAACAAACTTGATTATTGAAGTGATGATAGGAGCTATTTTATTTTTGTTAATTCCTAAATCTGCATATAAAAGTATTGAAATTGAGATAAATCCTGAAAAAAAGAGAAATGCTATAAGTAATATTAGTTTAAATGATTTAAAGGAGGAGTTTACCCTAAGAATAAGAGGGATTACTGATGTTTTGGGTGCAATTTCTGCATGCTTAGGTGAGGACAACGAAAATAGTAATTTATCAATCAAAAATAAATCATGTGCGTTAATAGAAAATCTTGCAGAAAGAAGTTGTAGTCAATGTATAAATAGAGAAAAGTGTTGGCAAAAGAATTTTAATCAGACGTATGTTTCATTTCAAACTCTGATAGATAATTATGAAAGTGGAAAGGTTACATTACCAATTTATTTAGAGAAAAATTGTGTTAAACATCTTTCTATACTAAAAAACACAGAAACTATTATTAATAACCATAATTTAAATGAAACTAAAAAAGAAAAAATTAATGAAGGAAGACAGATTTTATCGGAGCATATAAACAATATAGGAATTACGTTAGAGAGAATATTAGATAACTTCAAAAGAGAAATTAAAATATCGGATGATTTAGAGAGAATGATAAGAAGGGGGTTAAATAGAAATTCTATAGAATATAATGATATATTTTGTTATAAAAATTATGAAGGAAGAATTAGAATAAAAATAAGTATGAACAGTTGTGAAGGGTGTGAATTTTGTAATAAAGATGTTTTGCCTATATTAAATGATATAATTAAGATTCCATTAAGTATTAGTAGTGAAGGGTGTAATATTAATCCGAAGAGCAATGAGTGTACAATAACAATTGAAGAAGCGCCCAAATATTATGTCATGTCATATGCTGCAATGGATATTAAAGATGGAGAAAGTCAGACAGGCGATTATTATAGCTTTGGAAAAACTACAGATGGAAACTATACAATTATTTTGAGTGATGGAATGGGATCTGGTCCTGAAGCTAGTGATCAAAGCAAGGCAACTGTTAATTTAGTTGAACATTTAACAGATGCTGGTTTTGCAGAAGATATAACTGTTAATACAGTTAATTCAATAATGGGTATGAAGTTTGCAGAAAATGAAAAATTTGCAACTTTAGATTTGAGTAAAATTAATTTATATAATGGCAGAACATCGTTTATCAAGATAGGTGCTTCACCTAGTTTTATAAAAAGAAAAGATGGTGTACAAAAAATAGCTTCTAATAATTTACCTTTTGGTCTTGTTGATGAAGTGGATGTAGAAGTTATAAATGAAGAGTTGAAACCTGGCGATATGATAGTAAGTATAAGTGATGGAATAGTGGATATAGATAAATTAAAAGTAGGAGATGATTTATGGATTGAAGAATATTTAGGTGAGAATAGTTATGATCCAAAGCAACTATCAGAGAATATATTAAAAAGAGCAAAAGAACTTAGTAATGGAATTTTAAAAGATGATATGATGGTAGTTGTTTCTAAAGTTTATTCTGTAAGTTAGTATATAGTGAGGCTGTTTCTTTTGAAACAGCTCTTTGTAATTTTGATTATATTATATATTTGAGTTAATAATGTTTACAATTAATATATATATACGTAAAATAAATATATATTATGTTTTTAATAAAAAAATAGGAAGTGTTTGTTTGAAAGATAAAGTTATTACTTATATACGAAAAAATAAATTAATTGAACCTGGAGATAATGTATTAGTAGCTCTATCAGGTGGACCAGATTCAGTTTGTTTATTAGATATATTATATAAGTTGAAAGATAAATTAAATATTACTTTAGGTGCAGTACATATAAATCATATGCTTAGGGGAGAAGATTCTGACAAGGATGAGGAATATGTAATTGAGCTTTGTAATAAGATTGGAATTCAATCATATATAAAAAGAGTAGATATAAATGCGTATTCGGCTGAAAATAAAATGTCATCTGAAATGGCTGGAAGAAAAGTGAGATATGATTTCTTTGAAGAAGTAATGAAAAATGGTAAATATAACAAAATTGCTACAGCGCATAATGCCAATGATCAGGCGGAAACTATAATTTTTAGGCTAATTAGAGGTAGTGGATTAGAAGGTCTTGGTGGTATTAAAGCTTATAGAGATAATAAAATAATACGCCCTATATTATGTCTTGATAGGGAGGAGGTTGAAGAATATATTAGAAAAGAAAACTTGAATCCAAGAATTGATAAAACAAACTTTGAAAAAATATATAATAGAAATAAAATACGCTTAGATATATTACCATATATAAAAGAATATTTTAATGAAGACATAATAGAAACTTTAAATAGAACAGCTGGATTGTTACAAAAAGATAATGAGTTTTTAGAAAGTGAATCTTTAAAAGTTTACCAGAAATATTGTATAGAATACGATAAATATTTTATAATAAAAAAGGATGCATTTACTAATCATGATTCCATTATCTCTAGGATGTTAAGAAATGCACTAATAAGATATTCTAATCAGACCTATGATTTTGAAATGAAGCATATATATGAAATTATGGATTTAGCTAGAAAAGATACCGGGAAAATTGTTAATTTACCTAAAAATATTTTTGTGGAAAATATATATGGAGATATATACATAAAGAATAAATTAAATCAAAAGAAAGTAGATAGTAAGAAGATAAGATTAAATAAACTTGATATAGACAATAAAAAAATTGATTTTCAAGATTTCTTTATACAATTTACTGTAATGAAAAATGACAAAAATATTAATTTAAAAGAAAATGAATTCATAAAATATTTTGAATTTGATAAAATAGAGGATGAAATTCTTTTGAAGACAAGGGAAGATGGAGATAGAATGATTCCTTTAGGGATGAAAGGGAATAAAAAGGTAAAAGATATATTTATTGATATGAAAGTCCCTAAAGATTTAAGAGATTTAATTCCGATATTATGTTTTGATAATAGGATTGCATGGGTTATTGGAGTCAGGACTTCAGAAGAATATAGGATATCAAATAATAGTAAAAATATATTAAAGGTTATAGTTAGTAGAAAGGAACATTAAGATGAAGGAAGATATTAAAGAAGTATTATTTTCAAGTGATACATTATCAGAAAAGGTTAGAGAATTAGCTGAGAAAATTAGTGAAGACTATAAAGGTAAAGACTTAGTCGTTGTTGGGATATTAAAAGGATCAGTCATATTTGCAGCTGAACTAATAAAAAATATTTCAATTCAATGTGAGATAGATTTTATGGCAGTATCTAGTTATGGTAATTCTACAGAAACATCAGGAGTAGTAAGAATACTTAAAGATTTAGACAGTAATATTGAGGGAAAGGATATATTAATAGTTGAGGATATTGTAGATACAGGAACAACATTAAAGTATTTACTTGGATATCTTAAAGCAAGAAAAGCTAATAGCATAGAAATAGTTTCATTGTTAAATAAACCAGCTAGAAGAAAAGTTGAGTTAGATGTTAAGTATATAGGATTTGAAGTTCCAGATGCATTTATTGTTGGATATGGAATAGATTATGCTGAGAGGTATAGAAATTTACCTTATATAGGAATATTGAAGCCAGAGGTATATGAAAAGTAATAATGTAAAATGTTGTAATGAGAAATTCCCTATGATAAAATTTAGAAGTAATAGAGAGGGGGGGCTTGAATGAAAAAATATTCGAGCACAGCTGTATGGACTGTATGTGCAATAATGTTATTTTTAGCTGCTGTTATGATGTGGGAAACAGGGAAACCATCTACAGATATACCGTTTAATATATTTTCACAAAAGTGGAATGCGGATGAAATAGATAGCATTGTTGTAGAAAATAATAAAATAGAAGGAAAAACGAAAGATAATAAAAAATTTAGTACTTATGCGCCTGATGAACTACTTACATCTTTGATGGAAAATCATAAAAATCCAAATGTTATAGTTGAGTTTAGAGCACCATCTAATAATGCAACATGGCTGGCAACATTGCTACCATTTGTTTTATTAGCTATAGTAATTTTCATGTTTTTCTTCATATTTACTCAGCAGTCCCAAGGCGGTGGAAGTGGCAGAGGTGTTATGAATTTTGGAAAGAGTAAGGCAAAAATGGTAACTCCAGAAAGCCAAACTGTTACTTTTTCTGATGTGGCAGGAGCAGATGAGGAAAAAGCAGAATTAGAGGAAATTGTTGATTTTCTTAAACAACCTTCAAGATATATTCAAATGGGAGCAAGAATACCAAAGGGAGTTCTTTTAGTTGGACCTCCAGGGACAGGAAAGACTTTACTTGCCAAAGCGATCGCAGGTGAAGCGGGTGTACCATTTTTTAGCATATCAGGTTCGGATTTCGTTGAAATGTTTGTTGGTGTTGGAGCATCTAGAGTTAGAAGTTTATTTGAAGAAGCTAAAAAGAACTCTCCTTGTATAGTGTTTATAGATGAAATTGATGCTGTAGGTAGACAAAGAGGAGCTGGTCTTGGTGGTGGGCATGATGAAAGAGAACAAACATTGAATCAGTTACTAGTTGAAATGGATGGATTTGGTGTAAATGAAGGAATTATTATGATAGCTGCAACTAATAGACCTGATATATTAGACCCAGCATTGCTTAGACCTGGAAGATTCGATAGGCAAATTGTTGTAGGAGCACCAGATGTAAAAGGAAGAGAAGAAATACTTAAGGTTCATACTAAGAAAAAACCTCTTGAAGAAAGTGTAAAGTTAGATGTTTTAGCAAAGAGAACACCAGGATTTTCTGGAGCAGATTTAGAAAATCTGGCTAATGAGGCTGCCCTACTTGCGGTTAGAAAAGATAGAAAACAAATATCTATGGACGAAATGGAAGAAGCGATTACTAGAGTGATTGCAGGACCGGAAAAAAAGAGTAAAGTTATAACAGAGCATGATAAAAAGCTAACAGCTTATCATGAAGCAGGGCATGCAGTTGTTATGAGATTACTTCCTAATTGTGATCCTGTTCATGAAATTAGTATAATACCAAGAGGTAGAGCTGGCGGATATACGATGCATCTACCTAAAGAAGATACTTCGTATACATCTAAAAATAAATTAAAGGATGAAATGGTAGGGCTTTTAGGTGGAAGAGTTGCTGAAAAATTAATAATGGGAGATATCAGCACTGGCGCTAAAAATGATATAGATAGAGCAAGTAATATAGCAAGAAGTATGATAATGGAATATGGTATGAGTGATGTTATAGGAACTATATCATATAATGCGGGTCAAGATGAAGTATTCTTGGGAAGAGATATCGGCAAAGGAAGAAACTTCAGTGAAGAATTAGGAGCTAAAATAGATAAGGAAATTAAGAAAACAATTGATGAAGCATATAATAAGGCTATTGATTTATTAAGCAATAATCTAAATAAATTACATGCAGTTGCACAAGCATTGATTGAAAAAGAAAAATTAGATGCAAAGGAATTTGAAGAAATTTTTGCAAATAGTTAATATAGTGTAGTATAAATATGTATCTATATAAAATTATTAAACTTTAATTTTATTGGATACATATTTTTTTATTTCCGAAGAAATATCTATATATAATAATATTGCTTATGACAAAATACGAATGATAGGTTAAAAACACAAATAAATATTCGAAATAACTTTTAATAGATTATTTTGGATGATATAATATATATTGAATTTGTGATAGAAGAATTTATTTTAATATATAAATTTTAGGGGGAAAGATTAAATGAAAAGTGATATACAAATTGCTCAAGAAGCAAAGATGAAACCAATAAAAGAGATTGCTGAAGGCTTAGGTCTTTGTGAAGATGATATCGAGTATTATGGGAAATATAAATGTAAAATATCTTTAGATGTATATAATAAAGTTGTAGATAAAAAAGATGGAAAATTAGTTTTAGTAACAGCTATAAACCCAACACCAGCAGGTGAAGGAAAATCAACTGTAACCGTTGGATTAGGGCAGGCGCTTAATAAATTAGGTAAAAAAGCAGTTATAGCTTTAAGAGAACCTTCTCTTGGGCCTGTTTTTGGAATAAAAGGTGGGGCAGCAGGCGGTGGATATGCTCAAGTAGTCCCAATGGAAGACATAAATCTTCATTTTACAGGAGATATGCATGCAATAACATCAGCTAATAACTTATTATCAGCAGCTATAGATAATCATATCCATCAAGGAAACCAATTAAGAATAGATTCAAGAAGGATAACTTTTAAAAGAGTTATTGATATGAATGATAGAGCTCTTAGAAATATAGTTGTTGGAATGGGTGGAAAAGTTAATGGATTTGTTAGAGAAGATGGGTTCACAATAACTGTGGCATCAGAAATAATGGCTATATTATGTCTATCTAAAGATTTGGAAGATTTAAAAGAAAGAATGGGGAATATAGTTATAGGATATGATTTAGATGGATGTCCTGTATATGCAAAGCAATTGAATGTACAAGGAGCGATGGCACTATTAATGAAGGATGCTATAAAACCTAATCTAGTACAAACGTTAGAAAATACACCTGCGTTAATACATGGTGGACCATTTGCTAATATTGCACATGGATGTAATTCTATTATGGCAACAAAGCTAGCATTGAAGCTTGGAGATATTGCTATTACAGAAGCAGGATTTGGTGCTGATTTAGGTGCAGAAAAATTCTTTGACATAAAATGTAGATATGGTGGATTAAAGCCATCTTGTGTTGTAATAGTTGCTACTATTAGAGCTTTAAAGCATCATGGGGGAGTAGCAAAAGCAGATTTAAATACTCCAAATGTTGAAGCTTTATCAAAAGGAATATCAAACCTAGAAAAACAAATTGAAAATATTAAGAAATTTAATGTAGATGCAGTAGTTGCAATAAATAAATTTGTCACTGATAGTGATGAAGAAGTTAAGTTTATAAAAGATTACTGTGATAAACTGGGTGTAAAGGTAGCTTTATCCGATGTGTGGGCTAAAGGTGGAGAAGGTGGAATTGAGCTAGGAAACATAGTTATAGATATTTTAGAAAATGATAAGTTAAATTTTGCTCCAATTTATGATGAAAAAGCTACAATAGAAGAAAAAATATTAACTATAGCTAAAGAAATTTATGGTGCTGATGGAGTTAACTATACACCAGCAGCAAAAAAACAAATAAAAGAGTTAGAAGCATTTAAATTAGATAAATTACCTATTTGTATGGCTAAAACACAATATTCATTATCAGATAACCCTAATTTGCTAGGAAGAGCTGAAAACTTTACTATTACAGTTAAAGAAATAAAAGTATCAAATGGCGCAGGATTTATAGTAGCGTTAACTGGTGATATTATGACTATGCCAGGATTACCAAAAGTACCAGCAGCTAATAAAATGGATGTTTTAAAAGATGGGGAAATAATAGGATTATTTTAGAAGTATTTGTATTATAAGCTCTTGACAAATATATGAGAATTGTTAAAATTATATTGTTATTTTGGAATGGATTTAAATTAAGGCAGCTCTTTGGGCTGCTTTTAATTTAATTTTATAAAGGTGGTGCTTTTGGTGATTTTACTAGTGGATGTGGGAAATACTAATATTGTTTTAGGAGTACATAATGGTCAAGAATACATAGCTAGTTGGCGTATTTCTAGTGATGGAAATAAGACTTCAGATGAATATAGCATACAAGTTATGCAATTATTTAATGTGAGTGAAATTGATCCTAAGGAAATAAAGGGTGTTATTGTTTCATCTGTTGTTCCTAACATAATGCATTCTTTAGAAAATATGCTTAGAAAATGTTTTTGTCATGAACCGATAATAGTTGGTCCAGGAATAAAGACAGGAATAAATATAAAATATGATAATCCCAAAGAAGTTGGAGCTGACAGAATAGTAAATGCAGTTGCTGCACATGAAATATATAAGAAGTCTGCTATAATAATAGATTTTGGTACTGCAACTACTTTTTGTGCTCTAAGAAAAAATGGAGATTATTTAGGCGGATGTATATGTCCGGGTATTAGGATTTCAGCAGATGCACTATTTGAGAGGGCAGCAAAGCTTCCAAGAGTAGAATTAGAAGTACCTAAAACTATAATATGCAAGAGTACGGTAACTAGTATGCAAGCGGGAATTTTATTTGGCTATATTGGGCAAGTTGAATATATAGTTAAAAAAATGAAAGAAGAGATTAAGAATTCTAAGAATAAAGAAGAACCGCTTGTAATAGCTACAGGAGGTTTAGCTAATCTTATAGCTAAACAGACAGATTTTATAGATATAGTTGATTCGGATTTAACCTTAGAAGGACTAAAAATTTTATATGAAAAAAATAAGGAGTAAATTTAAATGAAAATAGGCAATGTTACTCTTGATAATAATGTATTCTTAGCTCCTATGGCTGGAGTTACTGATATATCATTTAGAGGGTTATGCAAAGAAATGGGATGTGGCTTAGTTTACACTGAAATGGTAAGTGCAAAAGCATTATATTATGGAAGTGAAAATACGAAATCTCTTCTTAGAATTGCAGATGAAGAAAAACCAGTTGCAGCTCAAATCTTCGGAAGAGACCCTAAAATTATGGCTCAAATTTGTGAGGAACACCTAAATGAAAGAGATGATATTTGTATTATAGATATAAATATGGGGTGTCCAGCTCCTAAAATTGTAAAGAATGGAGAAGGATCAGCATTACTGAAAGAACCTGATTTGGCATTTGAGATTGTTAGGGAAATAAAGAAAGTATCTAATAAACCTGTCACAGTAAAATTCAGAAAAGGGTTTGATGAAGATAATGTAAATGCTGTAGATTTTGCAAAGGGTATGGAACAAGCTGGAATAGATGCAATTGCGATACACGGAAGAACTAGCAAGCAAATGTATCAAGGTGTAGCTGATTGGGAAATAATTAAGAAAGTAAAGCAAAGTGTTAGCATACCGGTTATAGGGAATGGAGATGTTTGTACTCCAGAAGATGCAATGAGGATGAAAGAACTTACTAATTGTGATGGAATAATGATTGCCAGAGCGAGTCAAGGAAATCCTTGGATATTTAAACAAATATTAAGTGCGTTAAAAGGTGAAGGAATAAAAGAAATTACAAACAGAGAAAAGTTGGATATGTGTATAAGACACTATGAGCTAGCTATCAAATATGATGGTAATTATAAAGCTGTTAGAGAAATGAGAAAACATGCATCTTGGTATATAAAAGGTCTTCCTAAATGCACAGAAATACGAAATAAAATAAATGTTTTGGATGATAGTAATCAAGTCATAGAAATTTTAAGAGAATATAGAAATGAATTATAGTATTTGAATTAGGATTTATTGACATATCATATATGCTGATTTATAATTATTAGAATGATTTCAAGATAAACTATTTAATCGATATCTGTAAATGAGTTTAATTATATTCACATATAATCTTTTGAATAAATGGTTTGAATAAATTTACAAATTAATAATTCTTAGTATAAAAATAATTATATTAAGTATATTATATTAATATTAAAAAATAAGGTTCTAAAGGGGAGTCAAATATATGAGCGAATCAAAACAATATGTTATGACATATGAAGGTGTAAAAAAATTAGAAAACGAGCTAGAATATTTAAAAACAGTTAGAAGAAAAGAAATTACTGAAAAAATAAAAGTTGCTTTAGGATATGGAGATTTAAGTGAAAACTCAGAATATGATGAAGCTAAAAATGATCAGGCTTTTGTTGAGGGAAGAATAGTTCAGTTAGAAGCTATGTTAAAAAATGCAGTAGTTGTTGATGAATCAGAAATACCTAATGATATGGTGTCAGTAGGCTCAAAAGTAAAAGTAAAAGATTATGAATTTGATGAAGATGTAGAATATACAATTGTAGGTTCAGCTGAAGCAGATCCTATGAATTTTAAGATATCAAATGAATCTCCTGTTGGAAAAGCTTTAATAGGAAAAAAAGTTGGAGAAATTGTTGAAGTAGTAATTCCGGATGGAGTGAATAAATTTGAAATATTAGAAATAAGTAGAAGTTAAAAATGGAGGGACAATGATGTCAACAGAAGAAATGAGTATACAAGAGCTGGAAGCTCAATTTAGTGAGCAAGAAGCCCTAAGAAGAGAGAAGCTAGCAGAATTACAAAGAGAAGGTAAAGATCCGTTTGATGTTTACAAAGTAGAACGTACTCATACATCAGAAGAAGTTAAAGCTAACTATGAATCATTAGAAGGCAAAGAAGTAACAGTTGCAGGAAGAATTATGTCTAAGAGAGGTCAAGGTAAGGTTGTATTCTCAGATATATATGATAAAGATGGAAAAATGCAATTATTTATAAAGATTGATATGGTTGGAGAAGAAAACCTAAAACAATATAAAAGCTTAGATTTAGGTGATTGGGTTTCAGCTACAGGTGAAGTATTCACAACTAAGACTGGAGAAGTATCTGTAAAGGTAAGTTCTTTTGAATTAATATGTAAATCATTAAAACCATTACCAGAAAAATGGCATGGATTAAAAGATCCGGATTTAAGATATAGACAAAGAGAAGTTGATATAATAACTAATTCAGAAGTTAAAGATACTTTTATTAAGAGAAGTAAAATAATATCAGCAATGAGAGAATTCCTAGATAATAAAGGTTTCTTAGAAGTAGAAACTCCTATACTTGCACCAATTGCTGGTGGAGCTGCTGCTAAACCATTTATAACTCATCATAATACTTTAGATATTGATATGTATTTAAGAATTGCTACAGAGCTATACCTTAAGAGATTAATAGTGGCTGGATTTGAAAAAGTGTATGAAATTGGAAGAAACTTTAGAAATGAAGGAATGTCGGTCAGACATAATCCGGAATTCACTGCTATAGAGTTATATGAAGCATATGCAGATTATAATGATATGATGGAAATTACTGAGAATATGGTTGCGTATATATGTGAAAAAGTAAATGGTACTACTAAAGTTAATTATCAAGGTACTGAAATAGACTTCATGCCGCCTTGGAGAAGAGTGACAATGGTAGACGTAGTTAAAGAACATGCGGGTGTGGATTTCAATGAAATAAAATCAGATGAAGAAGCACAATCTATAGCTAAAGAAAAAAATCTAGAATTCTCTAAGCCTTTAGATAAGGTAACAAAGGGTGAAGTATTAAATGCTTTATATGAAGAGTTTGGTGAAGCTAATATGATTCAACCTACATTTGTTATGGATTATCCAGTAGAAATATCACCTTTAACTAAGAAAAAAAGAGGCAATCCAGCATTCACAGAAAGATTTGAAGGTTTTGTATTTGGTAGAGAGCTTTGTAATGCTTATTCAGAATTGAATGATCCAATTGTTCAAAGAGAAAGATTTGAACAACAAGCTAAAGAAAGAGAACTTGGTGATGATGAAGCGTACATGTTAGATGAACAATTCATGAGCGCCTTAGAAACTGGTATGCCACCAACTGGAGGATTAGGAATTGGAATAGACAGATTAATAATGTTCCTTACAGATTCAGCATCAATTAGAGATGTTATTTTATTCCCTACAATGAAGCCACAAAAGTAATAGATTATATAGAAAGCTAGGCATAAAGTATGTATTTGTGCCTGGTTTTTATTTGTTTAAGATGAAATATAATATTTTGATAAAATAAATTGTGAAAAATATTATAAAAAGGGTTGCATAATTAAGAAAACCTGTTATAATAATAAAAGTAATGACGTTCCGCGATAGCTCAATGGTGGAGCACTCGGCTGTTAACCGATAGGTTGGAGGTTCGAGTCCTCTTCGCGGAGCCATTTTTTTATTTGAAAATAAAGAAGTTATCATAAGATATTTTTGAGGATATTTTATGATAACTTCTTTTTATAATGTTATGAATTAACAAGTTAAGTTTAGCAATAATTTTGCCGTGTGTTAAATACTTTTAATATGGCTGTGAGTCCAAGAGATTTCCTTGAGCTATTATTTTAGAGTATATTTAATATATAAGTATATAATTGCGTTATAGTAAAAAATCAAATTTATTATGAAAAAATTTATAATAAGATCATTTTCATTTTAATTTGCTTTTTTGCAATAAACTGTAGTAGTCAGTTTATAGTAATATGTTTATAGATCATGAGTCAGGTTCTATAAAATGATTTCCTAGTCAAATATTAATTTAACATGAACTTGTTCATGCTGCTTGTTTTTTTGTAGTTAACTAGTATGGGCTTAATATTGTAATTTATCATATATAATAATGTTACTTGAAAGACATATATAGGATTTAAAAGAAAAAGACTTTAAATATTTAATTTTAGTATAAAAGGGTTGCATAATTAAGAAAACCTGTTATAATAATAAAGGTAATGACGTTCCGCGATAGCTCAATGGTGGAGCACTCGGCTGTTAACCGATAGGTTGGAGGTTCGAGTCCTCTTCGCGGAGCCATTTTTTTATTATTAAATAAGTTTTTATAAGAAAGCGTGAAGAAGTTATTGTATATAATAGCTTCTTATTTTTATAGTTCAAATATTAACTATTAATTCTATAAATAAGATATATTGAATTCAATTTGCTATATAAAAAATTTAAATAAAAAAAAGGTTGCATAATCTAAAAAATCTGTTATAATAATAAAAGTAATGACGTTCCGCGATAGCTCAATGGTGGAGCACTCGGCTGTTAACCGATAGGTTGGAGGTTCGAGTCCTCTTCGCGGAGCCATTTTTTTTATATTTTTTTACTCTATTATTGAATGTATTATATAATGATAATTGAACTTGACATATATGGGTATTTTGATAAAATTAATTTATAAAATTTAATATACATGTTGAGAAAGAAGAGTAATTTTAAATTCATTTAAAGAGAGATGATGGTAGGTGAAAATCATTAATAATTTAAAATGAATGGAGCTTTTGAGTGTAATGTTTTGAAAGTTGGGCTTTAGCCAAGAAGGGTGGAACCGCGGAATAATAATTTCGTCCCTTTATGGTTAGAGCTTTTTTATTTTATAATAAAATATTTGGAGGGATAATAATGGCAGTAGAAAAGACAATGGATAAAATCGTAGCGCTTTGTAAGAACAGAGGATTCGTATTTCCAGGATCTGATATATATGGTGGCTTGGCGAATTCTTGGGATTATGGTCCATTAGGAGTAGAGTTTAAAAATAATGTAAAAAAAGCTTGGTGGAAAAAATTTGTTCAAGAGAGTCCTTATAATGTAGGCTTAGATTCTGCTATATTAATGAATAGAGAAGTTTGGGTTGCATCAGGTCACGTTGGAGGATTTTCAGATCCATTGATGGACTGTAAAGAATGTAAAGCTAGATTTAGAGCAGATAAATTAGTTGAAGATCATATGACGGAAAATGGAGCTGAAGTAGCTAGTGCTGATGGATGGTCTAATAAACAATTGAAAGAATATATTGAAAAGAATAATATAGTGTGTCCTAAATGTGGAAAGATGAACTATACAGATATAAGAAAGTTTAATCTTATGTTTAAGACTTTCCAAGGAGTTACTGAGGATGCGAAAGCAGAAATATTCTTAAGACCGGAAACAGCACAAGGTATTTTTGTTAACTTTAAAGCTGTTCAAAGAACTTCAAGAAAAAAAGTGCCATTTGGTATAGCTCAGATAGGTAAATCTTTTAGAAATGAAATCACTCCTGGTAATTTTATTTTTAGAATAAGAGAATTTGAACAAATGGAATTGGAATTTTTCTGTAAGCCAGGAACAGATTTAGAGTGGCATAAATACTGGAAAGATTATTGTTGGAATTTCCTACTTAATTTAAATATTAATCCTAAAAGCTTAAGAATGAGAGATCACGGAGAAGAAGAGTTATCATTCTATTCAAATGCAACATCTGATATAGAATATTTATTCCCATTTGGCTGGGGAGAACTTTGGGGTATAGCTGATAGAACTGATTATGATTTAAATAAGCATCAAGAACATTCTGGTCAAGATTTAACTTACTTGGATCAAGTTACAAATGAAAGATATATTCCATATGTTATCGAGCCATCATTAGGTGCCGATAGAGTTGCTTTAGCATTTTTAGTAGAAGCGTATGATGAAGAAGAATTAGAAGGTGGAGATGTTAGAACGGTAATGCATTTACATCCAGCTTTAGCACCGTTTAAAGCTGCTATATTGCCTTTATCTAAAAAGCTTTCTGATAAGGCGTTAGATATATATACTGAATTAAGTAAGAAGTTTAGTGTTGACTTTGATGAAACAGGAAGTATAGGGAAGAGATATAGAAGACAAGATGAAGTAGGTACTCCATACTGCGTAACAATTGATTTTGATACATTAGAAGATGAATCAGTTACTATTAGAGATAGAGATACTATGACTCAAGAAAGAATAAAAATAAGCGAATTAGAAAATTATATTCAAAAAAGTTTAGAATTTTAATGATTAAAAAGTTGTTTTAGAATGAAAATAGTATTCTAAAACAACTTTTTATTTATAATATAGCGATTACAAAATAAATTATAGTTCATAATTTATAAAGATGTATTAATATGGTATGCTGATGATTAGAGTGATATAATTAAATTTAACGTTATATATTAATATAAATTTTGGAGGCAAAAAATGAAAAGGGATTTCAAAGAGTTTAAAGATTTTATATGTGGTAAAAATGTAGGGGTGGTTGGTATTGGTGTGAGCAACATCCCTTTGATAAACTTTTTATTAGATCTAGGGGCAAAAGTAACAGCTTTTGATAAAAAGAATAAAGAAGATCTTGGAAACGTAGCAGATGAGTTTAGTAAAAAAGGAGTAACTTTAGAGCTTGGAGAACACTATTTAGATAATTTAACAGGATTTGATGTGATATTTAAAACGCCATCAATGAGAATAGACAGTGAAGCTTTGGTGAGAGCTAAAAACGAAGGTGCATATGTAACATCTGAGATGGAGGAATTTGTTAAATATACTAAAGGAAAAATATATGCCATAACTGGTAGCGATGGAAAGACTACAACTACAACTATAGTGTCTAAGTTATTAGAAGAAGAGGGATATAAAACTTGGGTTGGAGGCAATATAGGAACTCCTTTATTTGCACAAATAGAAAATATAAAAGATGATGACAAAGTAGTTTTGGAATTATCAAGTTTTCAGCTTATGACAATGCATGAAAAAATAAATGTAGCTATTTGTACTAACCTAGCACCAAATCACTTAGATATGCATAAAGATATGCAAGAATATATAGATTCGAAAAAGAATATTTTCTTATATCAAAATGATGATGATGTTTTAGTTGTTAATAGAGAAAATGATATAACTTATTCGTTTGAAAAAGAAGCAAAAGGCAAAGTAAGAGAATTTAGTTCTAAAAGAGTAATTAAAGATGGTGCATATTTAAAAGATAATATTCTTTATCTTGAAGGGAAAGAAGTTTGTGATAGAGATGATATTATAATTAAGGGAGTTCATAATGTTGAAAATTATTTAGCAGCATTTATTGCAACTAAAGATGATGTAAGCATAGAGACTATGAAAAAAATTGCTCAAACTTTTGCGGGAGTAGAACATAGGTGCGAGCTTGTAAGAGAAATTGATGGCGTTAAGTATTATAATGATTCAATAGCATCTAGCCCTACAAGAACATTAGCTGGGGTTAAAGCTTTTAATGAAAAAGTTATATTAATTGCAGGTGGATATGATAAAAACATACCATTTGAACCATTAGCTTATGAAGGATATCCTTATATAAAAACATTGATACTTTTAGGAAAAACTAAAGATAAAATTAAATTGGTTTTTGATAAACTTGAGAAAGAAAAAGGAATAAAAGTTGATATAAAGACAGTTTCTTCCCTAGATGAAGCCGTTGATGTGGCAAAAAAAATTGCTAGATCAGGAGATATAGTAACATTATCGCCTGCGTGTGCTTCTTTTGATATGTTCCCTAATTTTATGGCAAGAGGTAATGTGTTTAAAGAAATAGTTAATTCATTATAGAAAGAAAAAGTGTACTCAATAACTACTGAAGTTTGAGTACACTTTTTCTTATTTAGATTGAAATTCTTTGAATTTAATATTATTAACATTGAGAGATGATTCATAAAAAATACCTGCAGCAGTAGCATAATATTTATTTACATTTTCTTTAATTTCTGGTGAATACTTAACAGAGCCTTTTTCTAAATCTAAAGTCATAGAATATATGTAATTATAATCATCCTGATTAATAAAATATAATGAATTATTTATATTTTGGATTTGAGAACCATTCATTATACAAAGTCTCTTACAATTTGAAGTGGAAGGATCAAAGGAGTATAAGTTATTATTATCAGATGAATTAAAGAATAATAATTCATTATCATAGCTTGTAAAACTACTAGATGTATAATCAGTAAGTTTTTGTCTTTCTGATCCATCAATTTTAATAGAATAGATTTTAGAATTATCACTAAGGTTTTGATAAATAATATAATTGTTATTTATAATAAAATATCCAACGCTATCAGAAGTAACTTGATATGTTTCTGAAGAGCTAGTATCGAATACAAATAATCTATTATTTGAAGATTTATTAGTATATACTAGTTTGTCTTTATAATTAGTAAGATTGTTAATAGAGTGAGTATTTATTTTTGTATAATCTTTAGTATTAATATCTATAGAACATAAAGAATTATTTTCTGATCCATTTGAAAAGTATAGAGTGTCTTTGATTAATGCTATGTTATCTGCTGAGTAATCAGCGAAATCAGTTATAAGTTTACTTTCTAAAACATTTGGTTTTATAGGGTCTGGAATTATAGAGATTCTATTATTTTCTTCGGGATTAGAAAAAATTAAATCTGTTCCGTTGAAGATAAAAGGAGAATAATAACTAAGATCATCAGTTAATTCTATCTTTGATGAAGAGTCTTTTTCAGAATCATTAGAGCCAGAAGTTGAACTCAAAATATTTTTCTCTGTCGAATTGCTATTATTTGAATTAGTATTATCGGCGTTACAGCCAACTAATATAGTTAGTGTCATACAAAGTATTAAATAAGATATTTTTTTATTCATTTTAAAATCTCCTTAAATTACATTATTTATATTAATATGCACCATGTTAATTATAAATAGTTTCTCTATTATATATAATCGATAAAAATTAATATATATTAAAACATAATTATATATTAATTCTGAAAATATTTGTATAAGTTAAATGTATTTATATTGATCAAATGATGTATATTTACATTTATATAAATACAACTATTCCAAGCGTATCTCAATATGAAAAATAAAGAAAAATAAAGAAAAAATGATATATATCATTGATAAATTGATTGTATTGATAAATTTAGAATTGAATAGTTAAAAAAACATGTTAATATAATATTCGTTGTTGCGGAAGCGCAAAACAAAGAAACAAAAGTTAATTCAAAACATTTAAAAAATTAAAAAATAAATGTTGACAATAAGAATTAATGATGTTATTATAATAAAGCGGTCGAGAGAGCGCTATGATGATCTTTGAAAATTGAACAGAATATAATAAACAATTAGTAAACCAGCAATTCTTTTATTAGAGTAAGAGCAAAGATTAAACTTTTTATTGAGAGTTTGATCCTGGCTCAGGACGAACGCTGGCGGCGTGCCTAACACATGCAAGTCGAGCGATGAAGTTTCCTTCGGGAAACGGATTAGCGGCGG
>NZ_LN890323.1 GCF_001458595.1 Clostridium neonatale | reverse complement strand
TCCTTCCCATTCCGAACAGGAAAGTTAAGGTCTATAGCGCCGATGGTACTGCATGGGAGACTGTGTGGGAGAGTAGGACGTTGCTAGGTAAGTTTAAGAGATAGTTAGAAATAACTATCTCTTTTTAGTTTATAATAAGCGATGATATTTCATTAACATCTCCATTCATCACTTTATATGTAGGATTAAATTCGTGTTTTATTTCAGGAGATAAATTTGAATGTATATATAATGTATCTAATCCAACTGACTGAGCACCTTTTATATCACAAATAGGATCATTTCCAATCATTATAGATTTTTTTATATCTAAATTAAGGTCACTAATTAATTGCTCAAAAAATTTTGAATCAGGTTTGCAAATATAATAATCAGATGAAAAATAGATTTTATCAAAATATTTTTCTATATCTAAAATTCTCATTTCATACAGAGTGAATACTTGTTGAGCATTTGATAATAGATAAATATTTTTTTCTTTTCTTTTTAGTAATTCTAATAGTTCTATTACCCCATTATAAAGTTTTAAATATTTTATTGAAAGAGTTCTAAACAGATGTGCTGTTGATTTAACTAAATCTTCAGATGGTTTAACTTCTTTTTCTTCATAAAGAATTTTAAATATATTTTCTAATGGGAAATCTGGATATTTAGTATGAGATAAAGATTTCTGTTTTTCTTTAACTTTATTAAGATATGATGTTTTTAATTCATTAGAGGAATATATGGCGCCATTAAATGAATAAAACAATGAAAGTTTACTCCAAAGAATTTTAGATTTTTTATTAGTATGTATATCTATCAATGTTCCATAAAGGTCAAATATATAATTAGTATACATGAATAAATCCTTCTTTCTTGCTATAGCTTGAGTTATAAATTTATATAATATAAATCTTTATAATAAAAATAAAGATAACATATAAATTATTCTATATATAAGTTGATAAATCCTTGTTTAAGAATACTTTTTGGAAATATTCACATATGAAATTGTTATATATTATTTGACATGAAATCAGAATATATCTAAAATATAAGCATTGGACATAAATAGGGGGAATTATATGGAATCATATATAACAATGCTAATTATAGTGTGCCCACTAGTATTTTTAGCAGGATTTGTTGATGCAGTTGCTGGCGGTGGTGGATTAATATCACTTCCAGCATATATTTTTGCTGGTGTACCTATACATGTGGCTTATGGAACTAATAAATTTGCTAATAGTATAGGAACAGCTGTAGCGGCTAGTAAGTTTTTTAAAAGTGGAAATATAAAATTAAAGCCAGCTATATTATCAGCTATTGGGGCAATAATAGGATCTTGGTTTGGAGCAAAATTAGTTTTAATATTAGATGAAAAGTATCTACATTATTGCTTAATGATTATATTACCAATTGTATCCGTATTCTTATTGTTTAATAGAAGTTTTGGTTCATTAGAAGAAGAAAAAGAAATTACTAAAGGAAAGCTGTATATTTTATCTTTAATAATTGGATTTATAATAGGAGGATATGATGGCTTTTTCGGGCCAGGTACAGGAACATTTTTGGTACTAGCTTTTACATCATTATTAGGCTTTAGCTTAATTACTGCATCAGGAAATGCCAAAGTAGTTAATCTTGCATCTAATGTGGGGGCGTTAATGGCTTACATATTGAGTTCTAAAGTGTCTTTTGCTATAGGAATACCAGCTGCAGTATGTTCCATAGCAGGAAACTATATAGGAGCTCATTTAGCAGTTAAAAATGGAGCAAAATTCATTAAACCAATTATTTTATTAGTAGTAGGAATGTTGTTTATAAAAGTCATTTTAGGATTTTTTGATTTATAAATTTTATAATTATTTAGATAAATTAAAAAATATTTACATATTACCGACATAGTGTTATAATTATTAGTAATTTAATTAGGAAAAACCTAAGGTAGAGGTGCTATAAGCAATAAGTACTTATTATGAGCTGGCAAGCTATGATTAATTTAGGAAAGGTGCTATGGCCGAAGGAAGAAATTATGCAAAGATTTGTTTCTGGGGATGCATAGAATATATGTATAACTGTCACGAAAGTGGAGAGCTACAAAGGTTTGATGGAACTATTTATTATGATTACTTATATGTATATAAGAATATTTGAAAAGTTTTAAACAATAGTTTCATCTTAGCTTTAAGTGTGATTAACTCTACCCGTCTGGTTTTATGCCAGGCGGGTTTTCCTATTTAATTACAAAATTAAAAGGAGTGTATTAAAAAATGAAGATTCAAGGAGTAATTGTACCATTAGTAACGCCATTTAAAGATGGAAAGTTAGATGTTAAATCATATGAAAATATGATTAATCATTATATAGATCAAGGAGTAAATGGGTTTATGCCTCTTGCAACAACAGGAGAATCACCAACATTATCATCATGTGAGTATGAGGAAATAGTAGAGAAAACAATTGAAGTAAATAATAAAAGAGTTCCTATATATATTGGACTTGGAGGTAATAATACTAGTGAATTAGTAAAGAAAGTGAAGACAATAGAAAGATATGATATTGATGGGATACTTTCTGTTACACCTTACTATTCAAAACCGAGTCAAAAAGGAATATTTGAGCATTTTAAAAGCTTATCTGAAGCTACAAGATTAGATATAGTTGTATACAATATTCCATATAGAACAGGTGTAAATATAGAAAATGAAACAATATATAAGCTAGCTGATTTAAATAATATAATTGGAATAAAGGACTGTTGTGCTAACTTGAAGCAAACTACAGATTTACTTTTAAACCCACCAAAAGATTTTTCCATATTAACTGGAGATGATGGATTATTTTATAATACACTCTTACTTGGAGGTCATGGGGGAATAATGGCATCTGCACATTTAAGAACTGCTGATTTTATAAAAGTATATAATCTTGTAAAATCTAATAACCATGTGGATGCGTTAAAAGTATGGAAAGAACTATATGAATTTATTCCCCTTTTATTTAAAGAGCCGAATCCTTCTCCTATTAAGTTTTGTTTAAAGAAAAAAGGATTAATTGAGTCTGATGAAGTTAGATTACCATTAACAGCAATAAGTGATGAATTGAAAGAAGAATTGAATATAATATTAAGCAAATAATAAAATATAAACTATATATGAAACTGATATTATTAAATAATTTAATAACATCAGTTTTTATTAAATTATTAAGAGATTTTGTGAGAAAACGTTGTAGATTTTAATAGATATTAGAATGATAAACATTACTTTGAAGCAGTTTTTTGACTGACTATGTAAAAAAGAGTAATATTATAGGGTACAAATTTAAAGGATGTGATAAAACAATGATGCCAAAACTCTTTACAATGTTCAAAAACAAAGAGATCACTAAGAATCAGGTGGCAAAAGATATAATAGCGGGGATTATTGTGGCTGTTATAGCATTACCACTATCAATAGCACTTGCTATATCATCTGGTGTTTCACCAGAAAAAGGTCTTATAACAGCAATTTTTGCTGGATTTCTAATTTCTTTTCTTGGGGGAAGTAAAGTTCAAATTGGAGGTCCAACAGCTGCATTTGTTACTATAATATATTCAATAATTGCAGAACATGGATTAGACGGATTAATTACAGCTGTAATTATGGCAGGAATTATATTAGTTATTATGGGATTATTAAGATTTGGTTCTCTTATTAGGTATGTACCTAAAACTATAACAGTTGGATTTACTGCTGGTATAGCAGTTACACTTTTCTCAGGTCAGCTTAAAGATTTGCTAGGATTACGAATAGATAATGTACCAGCAGAATTTATTCCAAAATGGGAAAGCTATTTCGCAAATATGAATACATTAAATATATATTCATTAGCGATTGGGATAGGATGTATAGTAATAATAGCACTTTGGCCTAAAGTAAATAAAGTAATACCGGGTTCAATGATAGCACTTATAGCATCTACCCTTTTAGTACAAGTTTTACATTTGCCAGTAGATACAATAGGTAGCAGATTTACTGAAATATCATCGGCTATACCAATTCCAGCATTACCTTCATTCAGTATAGCTACTATAAATAAACTATTTGCACCAGCAATAACAATTGCAATATTAGGGGCATTAGAATCATTATTATCAGCAGTTGTGGCTGATGAAATGATAGATGATACACATGATTCAAATATGGAATTAGTAGCGCAAGGGATTGCCAATATTACTTCAGGATTATTTGGAGGAATACCAGCAACAGGAGCAATAGCTAGAACAGCTGCAAATATAAAATCTGGTGGTAAAAGTCCAATATCAGGCATGGTTCATGCAATAACGTTACTATTTACAATGTTATTACTAATGCCTCTTGCAAAAATGATACCAATGACAACACTTTCAGCAATATTAATAGTAGTTGCTTACAATATGAGTGGTTGGAGAACATTTAAAGAACTGTTACGTGCACCTAAGAGTGATATAATAGTTCTATTAGTTACGTTTGGATGTACAGTAATCTTTGATTTAGTTGTTGCTATTGGTTTTGGAATGATAATGACAATGGCACTATTTATGAAGAGAGTTACAGATACAACAGAGATAAGAGATTTAGTATATGAAAAAGTATTCGAGGGCGATATAACAGAAATGCTTGAAGATGCAGCAGGGAAAATAAATATTTATCAAGTAAATGGACCAATATTTTTTGGTGTTGTTCAGGACTTTATACATAAAACTAAAGAATTAAATCAATCAATGGAAGTATTGATTTTAGATATGAGACATACTCATGCTATAGATGCATCAGCAGTAGATGCTATAAATAAGTTGCTTGCCCAATGTTCAAAACTGAATATAAAACTATATCTTACACATGTAAATGAACAGCCGGCTAGAGTTTTGAAAAGAATGGGCTTTACAGATAGGTTGGGCGAAGAAAATATATATGAAACCAAAACTAAAGCTATAGTAGATGCGTATGAATATGTGCAAAAATTAATAGCTTAGTTAAATAAATAGAAGTAAATCAAAAAAGTAAATGATATTAATTATCAATAAATAAGACAAGTATATTTTTTTTGATAGTGCAGATAATATTACTGACTAAGTTGTCAGAAGGAGTGATTTTAATGTCAGTAAATGAATGTATTAAATGTACAGTAAACAATTGTAAGCACCATGCACAACAAAAGGATTATTGTACCCTAGAAGTAATTCAAGTAGGTACACATGAATCTGATCCAACACAAAAAGCATGTACAGATTGTGATTCATTTGAATTAAAATTCTAATAGAAATTAGAGCTAATAAAAATATCTCAAGCTAAAATACATAGCTTGAGATATTTTTTTCTTTTAGAAAATTATATTATGTTTATATCCACTATGCTTGGTAGAAACTTGGTCTGCATGCAATTGGCTGAGTAAGATTGAATAGCAAAATATAAATTTTAGTTGTCACTTATATTTATGGTAAAATATTTAAAGGTCATAGTTAATATAGTTATATATAACAGGAGAAATATATAAGAATATTAGAAGAAATATATATATATAAATAGCTACATACAAGAATACAAGAATATAAGAATACTTTAGGATGTGATTTGCTTGGAGCATAATTGGGAAAGAACAATGCCCTATTTAAATTTAAATTTGGAACAAATAAAAATATTATTTAGAGGAATATTAAAGGCAGAAGATATTAAATATATTTCAAGAATGGATGAAGGTTGTAGGACTACTAATTATAAAATAGATACTAAAAATAAAGGGAGCTTTATATTAAAAATATTTTTTGATAATAATGAAAGCTATAAAAGAGAAATTAAATTATTTAATAAATTAAGAAACGAAATTAAAGTGCCAGAAATATATAGACTTGATAATCATGAGATAATTGAAAATAGAGAATTTGTAATATATAGAAGATTAGATGGACAAAGTCTTAGCAGTTATATTAGAGAAGGAAATATAATAGAAGAAAATTTTGTACGACAAGTTGCAAATACTATGGCAATTATACATAAAAATAAATATGATAAAGTGGGATTTTTAGATGATAATTTACAAATAAAATCTTTGACTCCACCATTAAGCGAATGGTACAGGATGTTTATGGGAAAAAATGCTCAAATAAGATTGGGAGAAAAAATAAAAAATCAGATTTATAAGATAGTAGATGAGAATGAACATATATTAAAAGCATTAGATAATGATCCTAGAATGGTTCATGGAGATTTTCAAGGAACAAATATACTTATTGATAATGAAGGAAATTTATCAGGTGTATTGGATTGGGAATTTTGCATGGCTGGTCATCCTTTAGCTGACATTGGACAATTCTTTAGATATGATGAGTACTTTAATAATGATTTAATAAATGCATTTGAAGATGAATATAAAAAGCAATCAAATTATATTTTGATAGATGATTGGTATAAAATAAGTAAAATTAGAGATATAACGAATCTACTTCAACTCATAGATAAGGACGAAGATATGCCTAATAAATACTTTGATATTAGAGAAAAAATGAAAAAAATTTTAGAATTTTATAAAAAAAATTGATTGTCGAAATAAGATATTGTTTAATTTGGTANATTTGAAGATGAATATAAAAAGCAATCAAATTATATTTTGATAGATGATTGGTATAAAATAAGTAAAATTAGAGATATAACGAATCTACTTCAACTCATAGATAAGGACGAAGATATGCCTAATAAATACTTTGATATTAGAGAAAAAATGAAAAAAATTTTAGAATTTTATAAAAAAAATTGATTGTCGAAATAAGATATTGTTTAATTTGGTATAATAAATTCTATAATATAGTAGTAAAAACCATATGTTCAATTAAAATACTATAGTAATAAAGGTTATAAGATATATGATAAATTTGTAACATATTAAGTAAAATTTAAAAAATGTCAAAAAAAGTATTGACAAAATATAAGTGAATACATATACTAGAAATATAACGATGGCGTTTAGGAAAAGTATACGTGAAGTATATTCCTAAACGTCTTTTTTTATAAAATTTTTTAGATAATTATTATTTAAATTAATGTGCACGTTACTTTTAAATATATAATGAATTCTTATCAAAAAATTAAGTTTATTAATTTTAGGGGGAACTTTATATGGATTTAAATTTTGCAGATATTAGCTTTATATTGATTTGTTCAGCATTAGTATTCTTTATGACACCTGGTTTAGCATTTTTTTATGGAGGAATGGCTCGTCGAAAAAACGTACTTAATACAATAATGTCATCATTCTTTATTTGTGGACTAGCATCAGTAATGTGGGTACTAATAGGGTATTCACTCTCTTTTGGAACTGATTTTCATGGAATAATTGGCGGATTTAATTATATTGGTCTAAGTGGAGTTGGTACAGAACCTAATAGTGCATATGCATCTAATATTCCACAATTATTATTTGCAGCATTTCAAATGATGTTCGCAATAATAACACCAGCGCTTGTTACAGGATCATTAGTTGGAAGAATGAAATTTTCATCTCTATTTGTATTTGTTGCTGCATGGCTTATTTTAGTTTATTATCCATTAGCCCATATGGTATGGGGAGACGGTGGTTTAATAAGAGCATTAGGAGCAGTAGACTTCGCAGGTGGTAATGTAGTTCATATAAGCTCAGGTGTATCAGGACTCGTAGCTTGTATTATATTAGGAAAGAGAAGAGAATATGGTATGTTGTCATATAAACCACACAATATTCCATTAGTTGTATTAGGAGCAGCATTACTTTGGTTTGGATGGTTTGGATTTAATGCAGGTAGTGCATTAGGAGCAAATGAATTAGCTGTACATGCATTTATGACAACAAATACATCAGCAGCTTGTGCAATGCTTACATGGATGTTAATAGAAAAAGTGAAACATGGTAAGCCAACAGTTCTTGGCGCAGCGACTGGAGCAGTTGTAGGTCTTGTAGCAATTACTCCTGGTGCAGGGTTTGTTCCACTTTGGTCATCAATTATAATTGGAGCACTTGTATCTCCTATATGTTTCTTCTTTATGGGTAAGGTTAAATCTAAGTTTGGATATGATGATGCTCTTGATGCATTTGGATGCCATGGAATTGGAGGCATATGGGGCGGAATAGCTACAGGACTATTCACACAAAAATCAATAAATTCAGCAGCACAATGGAATGGATTATTTTTTGATGATACTAAGTTATTTGTTGCACAAATAATGAGTATAATTATAACTATAGTATTTGCAGGAGTTATGACATTTATAATAGTTAAAGTTATAAAATTATTTGGTGATATCAGAGTTTCAGAAGATTCAGAGGCAGAAGGATTAGACATAACTGAACATAGTGAATCTGCTTATCCATCATTTAATGGATTAGATTAGGGGGAATTAAGTCATGAAAAGAATAGAAGCTATTATAAGACCATCAAAGCTTGAAGCAATAAAGACAGCATTAAAAAATGAAAATATAAATGGTATAACTATAAGTCAGGTAATGGGATGTGGTCAGCAACGTGGATGGACTGAGTACTATAGAACAAATGAAGTAGTTACAAATGTTCTCCAAAAGATAGAAGTTAAAATTGTTGTTGAAGATGAAAAGGTAGAAGAAGTTATAGAATTAATTTTATCAATAGCTAGAACAGGAGAAGTTGGAGATGGAAAAATCTTTGTAATTGATATAGCTGATTGTATAAGAATAAGAACTGGTGAAAGAGGAAACTCAGCAATTTAAATAAAGGACGTACTGAGTTTATGGGAAAATAACCGAAATTCAATATATGATAGGCTCGATTGTAGGGAAATTTAAGCTAAAACCTGCTAAGAAAAATCAAGTTTTTTTTAGCAGGTTTTTTATATATTTTTTGCATGACAAATAAATTAAACAGAAATTCTGTTTAATTTAGATATAGATACTATCTAAATTTAAGTATTATAGACTTCTTTTACTCTAGCGTAGTATATTCTTAGAAACTTATTTAATGCAGCAATTTTAGCAACTTTTTTAGGTTTTCCTTCTGCTTCTTTTTTTAACATATATAAAAATATAGGATCATCCTTTGGTTTGGCACTTTTGATACATTTCATAATTTCATATCCAGTTTTTCGTAATAATGCAGAACCTCTTTTAGAAATACGACGTTTGTTTGCAACAAACTGTCCCGACTCAAAAGGAGGTGAATCAATACCCGTATAAGCTATCAAAGCCTTTTTATTATAAAAGCGTTTTAAATCACCGATTTCAGCAATTAAGCGTGGAGCCAATGTATCTCCAACTCCAGGCATATTTCTAACAACATTGTATTCCTTTAAACTACTTGCTAATTCTTGCATTTGTGATAATATCATAGATAGAGTTCTATCTATTTCGCTAAGAACTCGAACAGCTTCTAATACTAACATTTTGGTTGATGGGGTACTAGAAGATAGTGTAGGGATGCCTTCTTGTGCTAAAGCATATATCTGTTTTGCTTTTGTTTCACTTTGATGGTATCCTTTATTTTTTGCCCATTTAAAATAACTATTTATAAATTGCTTTTCATTTTTCTTGGTAATATTATCGTAATGCCAGTATTCTTTAACAAAATCATTTAATTTATCTTTCTCTGGCTTATCGGATCTATTTTTTAATAGATTTTTAATTCCTGGCATTGTTCTATCTAATAGATTACTTAGTACAAGTTTGCTCTCTATTCTCATAGCTATATAATGAGAATATTGCCTACCTAATAATTTTAATTCAGAATACACCTCATCTGTTGCTTCATAGTCAGTTAATTTAAACCAATTATCAATTCCATAATTAGCTATTTTGATAGAATCTAATTTATCAGTTTTACCTTTCCTTAATCCTATAGCAGAATATTTTTTCATAATTAATGGATTTATTACGGCTACAAATATACCATGATTTTTAAGATAAGTAAGTAGTGGCAAATGGTATGCACCGGTCGCTTCCATAACAACTCTAGTTTCTTCATTTAATTCAGAAATAGATTCAACTAATGCTTTTAAATCAGCTTCAGTATGATTTATTTCATGTGGTTCACTAATAACCTCACCATATTCTTTCAATATACATACTGTACTTTTTCCTTTTGAAACATCAATTCCAACACTAATCATGTTAATCCTCCTAAAAAATTATTGTAATTTTAATCCACCCACACTTATTACAATTCATTTTGGTTAGTTACACGAAAGCCGTACGGTTTCAACCTGCTTAATCGAATCTTTATAATAAGGGATGGCTGACAGTTTTAGCTACGGATGTTAAAACCCAATTCTAAAGTCGTCATACCAAATTACTCCCTTTATTATAAATTAAAATAAGTGCAGATGTTAAATCATATATTTATGATTTGTATCTACACTTATAGAGTACCAAACTTCTAAAGAGAGAGGGTGTGCCCAAAACTATTTGCTCCAACAGCAAGTGTTGGACAAATAATTTTGGAACAACCTCTCTCTAAGAAGTTAAAAGCTTAAATTTCTTAATACAATACTACGCCTATTCATATATTGAATTTCTTTGTTTTTCTATAAACTAATTATTACGATGGAACAAAGAAATGAATCCATTGTTTTTTGTAGAAAAGCGAGAATAACATGAGTGTTTCATTTCAGGTATTATTCACTAAACCTTGTACATACCTTATTTATAAAATATATGAATTTAAAATCATGAAATTCAAATAATAACTAATAGATAAAAAAGATAAATCTATGAAGTTAGGAGAATATCTGATGAAGGAAAAATTTTTAGAGATTGAAAAACATTTATTAAATGATGAAAAACCATCTATATATTTAAATGAGCAAGTTGAAAATGGTGATTTTGATGAGTATCCATTATCCATGATAAAAGACTTATTGACTGTAGAACAAAACCCAATATATCATCCAGAAGGAAATGTATTTATTCATGCCATGATGGTAGTAGATGAAGGCGCAATAGTGAGAGAGAGAAGCAAGGACAAAAAGGCATTTATGTGGGCATTGCTTTTACATGATTTGGGAAAGAAGCCTACCACAAAATTAAGAAAAGGAAAATTGACATCTTATAATCATGATACAGTGGGAGCTAAGATGGCACGAGAATTTTTAGAATATTTTAATCAAGATGAGGTTTTTATAAATAAAGTAATTTCATTAGTGAGATGGCACATGCAGATTTTATTTGTAACAAAGAATTCAAGGTTTCAAAATATTAAGCAAATGCTTGAAGATGTTGATGTTGATGAAATGATTTTAGTATCAAGGTGTGATAGACTTGGAAGAGGAAATTTAAATAAATTAAAACGTGAAGAAACTTTAAAGGAAGTAGAAAACTTTAAAAAGATATTAAAAAATAAGTAATAGAGATTTAGAAAGATCTCTATTACTTATTCTAATTAATGTTCTATTAAGCGAATATTCCTAATGAATAACCAATTATACCAAGAATGAATATTCCAAAGATAATCCATACTGCATTAACTTTATTCTTAAGTAGTTTCATACAAATGAATGTGAATAATAATGGAAGTAATCCAGGTAATAATTGATCCAATATGTTTTGTACAGTTGTTACTGTAGTTGTACCATCTTGAGCTGTTATAGTTGAAACAACTAAAGGAACATTGATTGAAGTCCATCTATTAACAAGTGCACCCATTACGAATAGACCAAGTATTGAAGCACCTTCTGTTAATTTTTGAAGCTTACCGCCTGCCATATCTCCAACTATAGTAGTTCCTTTACTATATCCGTAAGAAACTCCCCACCATCTAATTCCAAGACGTACTGCGTTAAATAAAACGAAGAATAATATTGGTCCAAGAACACTTCCTGATAATGCTATAGAAGCACCAAGTGCAGCTACAACTGGTCTTAATGTTCCCCAGAATACTGGATCTCCAACACCTGCAAGAGGTCCCATTAAACCAACTTTAACACCATTTATTGCACCAGCATCGATTTCAGCGCCGTTAGCTTTTTGTTCTTCCATGGCAGCTGTTACTCCAAGGATTGGAGCAGTTACAAACGGTTGCGTATTAAAGAACTCAAGATGTCTCTTTAGTGCTTCTTTTCTTTCTTCACCAGTATATAATCTTTTTATTACTGGAATCATAGCAAAACAATATCCTAGAGCTTGCATTCTTTCAAAGTTCCAAGAACCTTGATGAAAATTAGAACGAATAAATACACTTTTAAGATCACTTTTAGTTAATTTTTTTTCACTCATATTGATTACCATCCTTTCCTTGATTAGTCTAATTCATCATCAGCAATGCTTGATGATGCCATCTCAACTGCTGTTCTATTAGTATTGAACTTAGGATTTAATTGAATATAGATTACAGCTGAAACGACACCAACTATACCTAAAGCAACTAAATTTAATTGACTTATTGCAGCAACTACAAATCCTAAGAAGAAGAATGGCATTAAGTGTTTTGCTTCCATCATGTTAATAACCATAGCGTATCCAACTACAACTACTACACCACCACCAACTTGTAGACCTCTAGTTACCCATTCTGGTATTGCAGCTAGCATGTTTTGAACGATATCAGTACCAACAAAGCTAGCAACGATTACTGCAGGAATAGATACACGAAGAGCTTGGATTCCAAGAGCACCTAAATGGCACATATCAATTCCTGTAAGGTTACCATTTTGAGCACATTTGTCTGCTTGATGTTGGAAGAAAACTGTAATTGTTCTACAAAGTATTGTTAATACTTGTCCAGCAGCAGCAATTGGAATTGCAATTGCAATACCAGCACTTATATCTTGTTTTCCAGCAATTACGATAATAGTTGAAATAATACTAGCTAGAGCAGCATCAGGAGCCATTGCAGCACCGATATTCATCCAGCCTAAAGCCATCATTTCTAATGTACCACCAATAATAATTCCAGTCTTTAAATCACCTAAAACAAGTCCGATCAATGTACATGCAATTAATGGTCTGTGAGTTTGAAATTCATCAAGAACTGATCCCATACCAGAAATACATGCAATTAAGAAAATAATAATGATTTGAAATGCATTAATTTCCATAATGATTTCCCCCTTTATTGATAATTTATATATAAAAAATATATATACAGATTTTGATTAATATAAATAATAGCTACCTGATATTTAGCTATTATTTATATTTTTATGGTTTGGGATTAAGGGTATAGTATGTTTAGTAGATAACTATTAAAGTTTTTCTATTAGAGGCATAATAAGAGATTTTGAATCAGAAGCTACTTTTCTTATTTCTAATTCTATATTTTTTTTATTTAATGCTTTAAATGATTTAATATCTTCGGCATTAACTGAAATAGCAGGTGTTATTTGAGTTTTTCCTTCTTTGAATGACATACCGCCTATGTTGACACTCTTAATGTCTATTCCTGCGTCAACTAACCTTAAAACATCTGTTGGATTAGTGAAAAGCAGTAAGACTATATCATTTTCATATTTTGGATTATTGATAACTTTGATTGCTTTATCTATATCAACAACATGCGATTTAACTCCAGGAGGAGCAACTTGAGTAAGTAGAGTTTTTCTAATTTCATCATTTGCTACATCATCGTTACATACAATTATTCTTTGACATTTTGTTTCTTTTGACCAGACTGTTACAACTTGTCCGTGTATTAATCTATCATCTATTCTTGCTAATGCAATTTTCATTATAAATCATCCTCCTCGAAGCTTTCAGAAGCTTGTTTTATTAATTTTCTTATTGATTCTTTTCCGCTTTTCTCTGCGATGTTTACTAATTCAGATAATGTTGAAGATTCCCTATTACTGAAAACTTCAAGTATCATTGGTAAGTTGACTCCAGTGACAATCTCCATATTACTATTTTTTATAGCAAGCATGCTTGCAGCATTAAATGGGCTACCAGCAAAAAGATCAACCATAAATAAAATTCCATCAGTGCAATCTAGTTCTTTTATTATTTCATCATATTTGGATATTAGGTTTTCAGTACCTTCACCAGGTACGAAAGTTACATAGCCAATATTTTTTTGCTCTCCAAAAATCATTTCAGCAGACTTTACTAGTTCTTTAGAAAACATGCCATGTGTTCCGACAATTAATGCTATCATTGCAACTACTCCTTTCTTAAATTAAGATTAATCTTGAGTTATACTTTTATATAAAGCAAAAGTCGTGCCAAGTTCTGTATCATAATATTAATTTATAGGTGAACATTAGAACTTACGCAATTGGAAAAAATTATTAATTATTAAAATGATACACAATAATTTGGGGAGATACAGAACGAGAATAAAATAATACACTATTATAAATTTTTAATGTAAATTAATATAGAATATTGATACTCTATTTTGTGTATTGCTCTAAAATATCAACCATATAATATAATTCATCATCGGTTAATATTATAGATAATGATTTATTGAATACCGCACTTGCCTGTTTTAGGGCATTGAATATATTTTTATTTAACATAGAAGTATCATCCCTAAATTCTAATCCATCATTTACTACCATTCTTTCTAGTGCACAGGCTAAGTGTATTATAAATTTCAATTTCACTGGATTCTCATAAGTTAGATTTAGTGTATTTCCCAGCGAATTCATGAAATCTTCTAATAATGGATATATCTTTTCAGGGTTGAGGAACGTAAGAAGTTCTTGTAGGCTTTCTTTGCAAAGCTTTCTTATAACAATAGGATTTTGAAGCTTTGCAGGAGTTGAATCTATTGGATTTCCTTCAATTATATTTCTTAATATTTCTTCACCAGATCCATCAATTAGCGATTCAATAGATATAAAAGGCAATCCTAGCTTAGGATTTGTTATTCCTACAACAGATAAAATATTTCTATTTTTTGATATATGATTTATAGAATCAGATATTTTATTTGTAGAGACAGGTATTATTTCTATTGGATCTGGAGTGATACTAGTAACGATATCCTGAACCAATTCTTTCAGTTTTATAGCAGCTCCTTTTCCAGTTGAACATACAGTAACAATGGCATTGTGAAGATTATTACTATTTTTATTAACAACTAATTTATTTGTATATCCTCTGAAGTCTTTAATTAAATATGAATAAACAGAATTTAAGTCACTATCACAAAGAGAACATTTTCTTACAGCCTCCAAAACTAATGGGGTAGAAACCATATCAATACTTTTAGTAGATATTCCAGTCCTTTCTGTTATAACATCTGCAAATGTATTTAAGGATCCCATATCAACTAATAAAAGAACTCCTTTTCCCTCATTAATTTCCTTAACTTTCAATATAACATCTTCTAATATATCAAGAGGTTTTTTTTCAAGTGGCATATCAACAGATACTATGTTATCAGCTTCAAATAATTTTTTAGCCACATTTACCATGCTTGTAGCAGTGCTAATTCCATGAGCAGCGACTACTATTCCTATTCTTTTTTGATCTATAGGATCGTTTATAGAACTTAGAAGAAGAGCGAGATACTCTATTTCTATTGGTGGAATGACAATATTGAATTTTTCTTCAGTAAGTGAATAAATTTCTTTAGCAACTTCAAATTCTTTACTAGTGGTTGATATTGATAAATTTATGTCATCAGAAAATGAAAATAATTTTGTTTTTATACGATTAAATAAAGCACTAAAATGAAGGCTTATTGCATAAATGAATCTATCATTTAAGACTGTATCCAATTTTTTTTCAACTAATTTTTTTAAGTCTTCAGTGAAATCAACAATATCCTTATCAACAATCTTTAATAGTCCTTCTCTTGAATTTGCTTCGTTTTTAAATCTATCATAGAATTGCTTTAAATGTAGATTGATATCAGTAGTTATAAAGTTTTTAATATCTTCTTCTTTCATACCTTGTTCTTTTAATGCAGAGGTTTTATCTTGGATAATATTATATATATTGAAAGAAGGTTCATATGAATCCTCTTCAATAAAAAGTCCATTGTCATCGGGGTTGATAGTTATATATTTAGGAATCATGTTCCAATGAGAATTATCTTCTTTATCTTTATTCCCAAAGGATATAAGCCCATTCTTGATGTTTCCAGGTAATAAAGAGATATCTATTTCAATATTATTATCTGTATTAATTGAATTTAAGAAGCCCTTTGCACATATCAATTGAATATTAGATTTTAATTGCCCTACATTTCCATATGATGTACTTCCTATCAATGCTTTTATTGCGTCATCAGATATTTTTATGGCTTTGTTAACTCTCTGAGCTTCTTTAGAAATTAAGAATTGAATAAGTTTAACTTTATCTTCAAGCGGTCTTTCATTGAAGTTTGGAATAGCTATAGTGATAGGAATTCTTCTAATGAAAGTATTCAATAATGCAGAATTAGGATCTTCTGTTGTGGCACTTATCAATAATACATTAGCTTTTCGGTTTCTTTCAGTTTCGCCAAGCTTATTATAAGTGCCTGTATCCATAAAGTAAAAGATCATTTCTTGACCTTCTGGTGGTAGTCTATGAATTTCATCCAAGAACAATATACCGCCATCAGCTTTTGCAACAATACCATCTGTCTCTTTATCAGCTCCAGTAAATGCACTCTTTATATGTCCGAAAATATGAGATAATAATAGCTGTGGATTATTTGCATAGTCTGCACAATTGAAAACTATAAATGGAGCATCTGATGATAATTTCTTTATATATTTTGCGTATTGATACATTATATTTGCAAAGAGACTTTTTCCAACTCCTGTACTACCTATTATCAATGTATGGAGACCATTTGGAGGATACATCAAAGCCGCTTTAGCTTGCTCAATTTGATTTTTTAAACTCGTATTATAGCCTATGAGATAACTAAATGGAGAGCAGGAGTCTTTATCTGAAGTAATTGATGAATTCAGAAGAGTATCAATAGATATTTCTTCTGAATCAGAAGAAATTTTTATAGAAAAAATATCTTCTATATACTTTTTGTCAAAATACAAAACAGGACGGTTTTTAATTTTAATGAGTTTTTTATCTCTGCAAAGACTGTTAAGTTCTTTAGAAACATTATTTCTTAAAATATCTAAAGCATTTCCTATTTCTTGTGCTGTTGGTCCATTATTATTAAGAATTTCTGCTTTAGTAAAATTTTTCGAATGTTCTAGAATATAATTGTAAATTTTATCAATTCTTTTCATATTATACCTCCATATAATTATTATTGTATTATTAAAGGCTTGAATATTCAATAGTGTATCAATACAGTATTAAATCTTATAAATAATTAACATATATGAAGTAAAAAAATAGAATAGTATATATAAATATTTTTGGAGGGTATAATGTTCAATTTTTTTCCATTTAAAGGTGGAGGAGTTTTTACATTTGGGACTTTCAACAAAATAGATGATATGGTTGAATCATTTTTGGGGGATATTGGTATAAATGAAATAACAGATTTATATGAAGATGTATTTTCTAATTATGAAAATTCGGATGAAGAAAAAAATCAAGAAGAGGTTAATTTTATTAAATTTGAATCATATGATGATATGTATTTATTAACAATTGAATTAAATGGAGTTAATTTAAGAGAACTTAGTATAAGATATGATTCTGGAATTATTGAAATAAATCTGAATCGCTTAGAAATTAACACTAATCCATTTGGAATAAAAACAAAAGTTAAGAATCATTATAATAAAACATTTGATAATATAGAAGAGATAGATACAGATAATATTTTAAAAAGTATAGATGAAGAAATGTTAAGCATAAGAATGCCTAAAAGATTTTATGTTGATGGATCACCGGAAATAGTGGATATAGATTATACAGAAGTAGTAGAGACTGAGTTAGTACCATTAGATGAAGAAAATAATTCACATTGATTAAATAAAAATAAACAAAAAGTTAAAGAATTGTGGAAAACTTCACAGAAAATTTTTAAAATTGTGGATAAATAAAAAAAGCTGTATTTAAAAACAGCTTTTTTATTAAAGGCATAGTAAAAGCTCCATCACGGTTAAGAGGAGCTTTTTAAAAAGATTATTTTCTTCTTCTATTAGCAACTTCAACATTGACTTTCTTTCTGTTGATTTTGCCTCCTGGACATTTATTTAATATCTTTTCAGATATGCTTCTGTCGACACTTACAAAGGAGAAGTTCTCCATTAGATCAATTTGACCTATAGTTGATGCATTAACTCTTGTTTTATCTTTAATATAGTTAATTAATATCTTAGGAGTTAAACCGTCTTTTTTACCTACAGAGAAGAATAAACGTACATCTTCGCTCTTAGGTGTTTCTAAAGAATTAGAAGTATATTCAAATATTTGCTCATTATCAAATTTGATTTTCATTAATCCAGCGATTACTGCTACTGGATCATGATTTTCAACAAGATTTATTGCACTTGGTAAGAATTTGCCTAATTCTCCAGACTCGATAGTCTTTTGTATTTCATCAGCCATATCCGCAAATTTTTTGTTATTAATTTGATCAACTGTTGGAACAGGATTTTGTTTTATATCACTCTTAGTAACTTTTTGGATTTGTTTTATCATAGAAAAATCTTTTGGGGTTACTAAAGAATAAGCAGTTCCTTCTTTATTAGCTCTACCAGTTCTACCAATTCTGTGAACATAACTTTCAACATCTTGTGGAAGATCATAATTTATAACGTGAGTTACACCATCAACATCTATACCTCTAGCTGCAACATCTGTTGCGATTAATAAATGTAGTGTACCCTTTTTAAATTTATTTAAAGTAGCTAATCTGTGGATTTGAGTCATATCTCCATGCATTCCCTCAACCATAAATCCTTTAGCTTGCAAGTCGTGAACTAAATCGTCAACGCCTTTTTTAGTTTTACAGAATATTATAGCTGAAGAAGGATTATCTAGGCTTAATAGTCTACAAAGTGCTTCTAGCTTATTTTTACCATTTACCATATAGTAGCTTTGTTCAATCTTAGATACAGTTAATGTACTCTTTTTAACACTTACTAATTTAGCATCAGGCTTCATATATCTTTTAGCAAGTTTAGCTATTGGGTCTGGCATTGTTGCTGAAAATAAAAGCGTTTGTCTTTCGGATGGTGTATGACTTAATATTTCTTCTATGTCATCAATGAATCCCATATTAAGCATTTCATCTGCTTCATCTAGAACTAAAAATTCTACTTTATCTAAATGAAGTACTTTTCTCTTTATAAGATCTAACATTCTTCCTGGAGTACCAACGACTATATCAACATCAGATTTTTTTAGAGCTCTTATTTGTCTATCTATGGAATCTCCACCATAAACAGATAAAGCATTAAGCTTTTCATACTTTGAAAGTCTTGTTATTTCGTCATTAACTTGAACTGCAAGTTCTCTTGTTGGTGCCAATATAAGAGCCTTTATTCCAGGAGCATTACTCATTTTAGTGATAATAGGTAAGCTGTAAGCTGCAGTTTTTCCAGTACCAGTTTGTGCTTGCCCTATTAAATCAACTCCGCTAAGAGTTACAGGAATACTTTGTTCTTGTATTTGCGATGGTTTTGTAAAGCCCATTTCATCTATAGCTTTAACAACGGTCTCTTTAAGACCTAAATTGTAAAATTCATTATTGTTCATTAATTATCCTCGTTTCTATTGTTCTTTATATTTAAAAATTAAATATTCTATTTTAATTGTCTTTACACAAGCAAATAAAATTATTATAACATAAATAATGTACTAATGTCAAAACAATGCATATGGGAAATAATACAATACGATAATAATAGCGATGAAAAGGCACAATACGGGAAATAGTATTGTGCCAAAGAGTGATAATATTCAGTATATTTTATTCAGACTTATAACCACTGCTTACTATTGATTGAACCGTATCATGAAGTTTGTCAGTTTCTTCTTTAGATAAAGTTGTAACATCTATTGGTTTATGTATTATTAGTTCTATTTCAGCAGATTTGATTCTATTATGATTAGCTTCTAATAGTTTGTGAGTTCCATTGATTGTTACTGGAACAATTGCTCTTTTAGATTTAGTAGCTAGTTTAAAGCTCCCAGCTTTAAATTCATCAACAGGCTTACCTTTACTTCTAGTTCCCTCTGGGAATATAACCATTGAGTATCCGCTTCTTAGCAATTTAATTCCATCAACTATTGCTTCAGCAGATTTTCTTAAATTATCTCTGTCCATAAATACACAATGAATATATTTCATCCATGTGCCAATAAAAGGCCAGCTTTCTAATTCCTTTTTACCGATGAAACCCTTTGGTACATTAATGTATGCCATTAATAAAGGAATATCAAAATTGCTTTGATGGTTAGATACAAATAATACAGTATCATCTTTTGGAATATTTTCTTCACCTTTAACTGTGACCTTTGCACCAGCTATTTTCAATATAAATCTTGCCCAACTAGAAGTTACTTTATAAATATAAGCTTCTTTTTCTGATTTATCTTCCTTTTTGTCTAAAAACCTTATTTTTATCCTATAGATTATATTAGCCCAAATGAGACTTAGAATAATGCAAGGATAAAAAACTATTGTTCTTAACATATTTATTTACACATCCTTAAATTATTAATTATTCCTACAGAACAGTATATTATAAATTTTAAATATTTAAAAGTATTATCCAAGGTGTGAAATGTAAATTTTTTGATAAATTTAATTTTAACTTAATAAAAAATTTAGGAAGTTATTAATAAAAGAAGGTATAATATTATAGTAAGTAAAAATTTACAGAATATAATAGGAGACTAATTGATGACAGGAATAGAAGAAGAATTTATAAGTAACAATCAAAAAAATATTTTAGGATTAAGCAATGAAGAAGTTTTAAAGAGAAAAGAAGATGGTAAAGTTAATTATATTCCTAAGGCTCCGTCAAGAACCATATGGCAAATAATAAGGGCTAATTTATTTACTAGTTTTAATGCTATAAATCTTATACTTGCGGCAATAATAATTTTAGCTGGATCACCCAAAAATTCTCTGTTTGTAGGAGTTATTGTTTGTAATACACTAATTGGTGTAGCACAAGAATTGAGAGCTAAAGAAACTTTAGAGAAGTTATCAGTTGTAAGCATGGTAAAGGCTAAAGTTTTAAGAGAGGGGGAAACTAAAGAAATTCCAGCAAGTGAAATTGTTTTGGATGATATTATTTATTTAGAAAATGGCATTCAAATAATGGTTGATGCAGAAGTTGTTTATAGTAATGGATTAGAAATTGATGAATCAATGATAACTGGTGAGTCAGATTCTATTAGTAAGAAATTAAAAGATAACTTATATTCAGGAAGTTTTGTAGTTGCAGGAGAAGGATATGCTAGAGTTACAAAAATAGGAAAACAAACATATTCATCAATTCTTGCAGAAGAAGCTAAAAAGTTTAAGGTTATAAATTCAGAACTTAGAAATGCTATAAATAAGATATTTAAAATTCTTATATGGATTATAATACCTGTATCAATTTTATTAACAGTTGCTCAGCTTAAGGCTACAGGAAATGATTGGAGAAGTGCTATGATAGGAACAGTATCAGGCATAATTGGAATGATTCCTGAAGGATTAATGCTTTTAACAAGTGCTACATTTATAGTATCTATTGTAAAATTGGGTAAGCATGATACACTTGTGCAAGAACTCTGCGCAACAGAAGTTTTAGCAAGAGTAGATGTACTCTGTTTAGATAAGACCGGAACAATAACACAAGGTAATTTAAAATTAAGTGATATTAGAAATATAGGCAGTAGAAGTGATAAAGAAATTGATGAAATATTATCGGTTTTAATTCATAATTTGCCTAGTAACAATCCTACACAAAAAGCAATTTTAGATAAATATACTTCATATAATAATGAAGTGAAATGTATAAAAAAGGTTGTTTTTTCATCTAAAAGAAAATGGGGAGGCGCTAAGTTTGAAGGCTTAGGTACATGGGTCCTTGGCGCTCCAGAAATTATACTAAAAGAAAAGTACAATTTAATAAAAGGAGCAGTTGAAGAAGAAGCTAAAAAGGGAAAGAGAGTTTTACTATTAGCAAATGTATGCAATGATGTGTTAGAAGATGAGCTTACTGGAAAGATAGAAAGTGCGGCATTGATACTAATTGAAGATATAATAAGAAAAGAAGCTCCAGAGGTATTGGCATATTTTGAAAAACAAGGTGTTGAAGTAAAGATAATATCTGGTGACAGCCCTATAACGGTATCAGAGGTTGCAAGAAGAGCTGGAGTTAATGAATGGAAAAATTACATTGATGCAAGAGAATTACCAGATGATAATGATAAATTTAGAGAAATAGTTAGAAAAACAAAAGTATTTGGAAGAGTGACTCCACATGAAAAGAAAAGGATAGTTAAAGCGCTTCAAGAAGATGGCCATACAGTTGCTATGACTGGTGATGGCGTTAATGATGTTCTTGCTTTAAAAACATCTGACTGTGGTATAGCTATGGCTAATGGTTCAGATGCTACAAAGGCAGTAGCACAATTAGTTCTTATGAAATCCGATTTTTCGGCATTGCCAAAAGTAGTTGAAGAAGGACGCAAGCAAATTCAAAACTTAGAAAGAGTATCTGAATTATTTTTATCAAAAACAATATTTTCGATATTTGTATCTGTAATTGCATCCATACTTTTAATAGAATTCCCAATAGATCCTATTCAATTATCGTTGGTAGGAAGCTGTGCAATAGGAATACCAGGGTTCTTTTTAGCATTATTGCCTAGTACAGGAAAAGTAGAAAAGGGATTTTTAGAAAGAGTATTAACTGTTAGTATTCCAAATGGATTAATACTTGCAATATTTACAACAAGTACTTTTGTAATAGCAAGACACATTGGATCAGATATAACTTATAGTAAAACTGCAGCATTACTGTTATTTGCAGGAATAAGTATGATGATTTTAATACGAGTTGCAAGACCTTTAACTAAATTTAAGATGGGATTGTGTATTGCGATGTTTTCTATCATGGCATTAGCATTCTTAACACCAGTAGGAAGACTTATATTCAGTTTAGAAAGATTAAAGTTAAGACACTGGATAATCTCACTTGCTGTAATATTTGGGTCAGGACCCTTAATTACAGAATTGGTTGACATATTAAGAAGAAGAGTAAATAAAAAATATAAATTTGACATTGCTAAATAATTATAATAAACTTTATTAGGGAGTTATTTTATTAACTCTCTAATATATGTGCTCCTATAGTTAAATGGATAGAACAATCCCCTCCTAAGGGATAGATGTGGGTTCGATTCCCGCTGGGAGTACCAATATGCAAAATGAAACGGCTTAACTACAAAGGTTAAGCCGTTTTTATCTTCTAAAATACTGACATAACATATGTACTACCTGCTGCCAGCATGCAAACTATTTTAAATTTTGGATTTATCTCATGTGCAATTTTTATTGTTTTTTTACTTGCAATTAATTTCTACAAAATAATCTTCTATAAGTTTGATATCTTTAATAAATATTAGCTTGTTCAATTAATAAAATTTCACAAATTCAGCAGCTGGCTTTCTATATCCTCTAATTTTATTGCTACTCTTATCCATTTTTCCTATTGTAATCATTAAAGATGGTACTTCATTATCTGGAATACTTAATAATTGACTAATCTTATCCTTATCAAAATATATCATTGGGCATGTATCCCAGTCTTTATTTTTAGCTAATAACATAAATAGCATTGCTGACAATGATGAATTTCTTATAGCCTCATCATGCTTGAATTCTTCTCCCCAGCCTTCATAAAGACTTTTAATAGTACTAATCATTATTTCATATTCAGTTTTATCAATCATTCCAAGCATCATTGAGCCCTCGTAAATTTTATCTGCTGATAAATAGGCATTTTTATCTCCTGTAACTATTATTGCTGCTGAAGCAGTTTTGATTTTATATTGTTTAAATGATGCATCATAAACTTCCTCTAACAACTTTTTATCTTCTACAACATAGTATCTGGTATGTTGTAAATTAAAAGCAGAAGGTGCTAATGAAAGTTCTCTAAATATATCATCAAAATCCTCTCTAGGTATAGTGATATTTTCAATAAATTTATTGGCGGATCTTCTTTCTCTTACAATTTTTAAAAATTCATTCATTATCAATTCATCTCTTTCTCATTCTTATTTTTTTCATATCTAATTTTCTTTCTTCATCTCCAAAATCAAAATATGAGAAGTCTCTTTGGCCTTAATTAAAATATCTTCCTCAGTTATTTCCATTCCATCTCTGTCATTTAACTCAATATTGTTTATTATAGAGCTTCCCTCGATTTGAACTAAATATGCCTGCCTTCCTTTAGTAATTTGAAAATCAATTTCTTTGCCTTTATCAAGTTCTAAAGAATAAATATTGATATCCTGATTTATTTTTATTTGTGCATCTCCATCTTTACTTGAAATCATATGAAGCCATTTGTTTTTTCTATCGGCCCAATTAAATCTATAATCACCATAATTAGGTTTATACATTTGTTTATCTGGGAAAATCCATATCTGTAGCAATCTCAATTGATCTTTTCCTAGGTTATGCTCACTATGGTATACTCCTGTTCCAGCACTCATGTATTGAACATGACCACGATTTATTGTATTTTTATTCCCCATATTATCTCCATGTGTAAGTTCTCCATTAACTACATATGATATTATTTCCATATCTCTATGAGGGTGAGTATCAAATCCAGTATCCGGCTCAATTAAATCATCATTAATGACTCTTAAAGCTCCAAACCTTATATTATTTGGATTATAGTATTCTGCAAATGAAAAGTGAAATTTACTTTTAAGCCAACCCAGATTACTACTACCCATATTTCTACTGTCAATCTTTCTTAACATTTTGTATCCCTCCTTGATTAATATTAAAAACTCAATCGAAAATTATTGAATTATTTTATTAAAACATATAAATATTCACTTCAGAACTTAATTATGTATATTAACTTACTTTTAGTAAGTTAGTGTAATTTAATTATTGCATATGCTTTATAACTAGTCAAGTATATTTAGATTTATGTCAATAATATTAGACACGACAAACTGGTATTGCGTAAGCACCTTATTTAAAAAGCTATAAAATATTTCAGCATCATAATAAATGGAGTGTAAGGTAACAGATACGCATGAAACAAAAGCCTTTGAAAAGCTTGTTTTAGAAATTGTATATACTTTGCAGATGAAGGAATTTTAAAGGCACAGTACTTTCAGCTCTACCTAGAGAAAAGATAATAGGTATTTTAACAAAATATATGAGGCTAATATTAATGAATGTAGTATATGTAAAAACATAAATTATTATCTTCGTTGTTTAAGGGTACTTTCTTTAAGATATCCCTTAGTTTAACTTGCCTACAAAAAATGGTATTATATTAATAAATTGAAATGGAGGATAGATTAATATGGAGATTATAGATGGACATATACATTTAATTGAAGCAATGGCGGGTTATGGTAGAAGAGGGGAACTTCGTGCTATTGGAGATGGAAAAGCAAGATGGGCTAGTGGCGAGATTATGGAGCTTATTCCTAAGGGATATGGAGAGAAGGATTTTACAGCTCAATCTTTACTTAGACTTATGAATGAAAATAATGTGAAAAAGGCTGTACTATTGCAAGGTAGTATGTATGGTTTTCAAAATGAATATACATATGAAATGTGTAAAAAATATCCTGAAAGATTTGCTGGAGCATTCACAATTGATCCATTTGCAAAGAATAAAATTGAATTACTTAATCACTTTATTGATGACTTAGGTTGTAAAATTATGAAGTTTGAAATTAGCTCCGGTGGAGGACTTATGGGCTATCATAATAAGTTTTTAATTGATGGAAATGAAATGGAAGATATATGGCGTAAAGCATCTGAAGTCAATACTACAGTAGCACTTGATATTGGGGATTATACTATGGAGAGCTATCAACCAGAAGCTATTAGAAGAGTGGCATTAAAATATCCAAATGTTAAAATTGTAGTTTGTCATTTATTAGCCCCTATAAAAGGAAAGGAAGAAATTTTAAAAAGAGATCTTGAACTTTTAAATCTGCCTAATATATGGTTTGATCTTGCAGCATTACCAGCTATTTTTTCAACAGATATATATCCATTTCCTTCTGCACAAAAGAGTATTAAAATAGCAAAAGACATTGTAGGAGCAAGTAAGCTTATTTGGGGAAGTGATGCACCTATGACAGCAGCAAGGGATCCATATAAGAACCTTATAAACTACATAAATGAAGATATATTTGATAAAGAAGAAATGAAAATGGTCTTTTACGACAACGCATTAGATGTTTATTTTAACAAGCACTAATTACAGGGAGTTCTGACTTGAGAATTGTACTATTTTATTTTGAAAAACAGAAAAATAGATCAATTTAAATTATACTAGCAAATTAGCAAGGAATTTTTCAGCTCAAAAATCAGGAATTGTGGGAATAGTAATGCTTGATATAATGCATCCATTTTTCACCTAAATAGAATAAATGTATCAATAACTTAATAGCATAAGAATATTCACAAGAAAATAAATATATGATTAAATTTTTAAAATGAAGAGAATGTAATAGCATTGTAAGAAAAATAAAGAAGTTATTCAAGATAATAAAAGTCTTGAATGACTTCTTTATTTTGATAGGTATAATGCAGATAATATGATTATTGAAGAGAGTAATTTAAATTTACAGCTGATACTAGAAGGAATATTATATGAAAAGTCTATATGATGAGCATATCAAAAAAATTTGGAATTAGGAAAAAGATTATATAATCTTTTTAATATAATTATCTTGGCTTACTTAGAAACATTATACCATATTTAGGCACTTTAACACCATTTTAATAAAACGAGAATAAGATTAAAATAATATTAGAGCTCAATGAAAACGGTTTGCATTAATGTAAATAATAAAAGTATATTATTGGAGTGAGGAGCATTGATATTAAAAAAAAGTAATTCTAAAGATTTAAATAATGATGTGTCGATAAAAACTCTATTTTGCTACGGTATGGGCAGTTTAGGTAATAATATAATTTATGCAATGATTTCATCTTATTTTTTAATTTTTTTAACTGATAGTTTTGGTATAGGAGCAGCTGCTATAGGTACATTATTTTTAATTGCTAGAATAATTGATTCTATAACAGATCCTATAATGGGAGTAATAGTTGATAACACAAATACAAAAATGGGAAAAAGTAGACCTTATCTTTTAATCGTTCCTATATTTATGGGAATAGCTACAGTAATGTGTTTTTCAGCTCCTAATTTATCTTATAATGGTAAGATTATATGGCTATATGCTTCTTATATTTTATGGGGAATATGTTTTACTGCTATGGATATACCTTATTGGTCCTTGTCAGCGAATATAACTAGAGATCCAGAAAGTAAGACTAAGATTATTACAACAGCAAGAACAATTGCTTATGGTGGAGGATTTATAGTATCCATATTCACAATACCTTTAGTAGCTAAAACAGGAAATTGGAGATTGGTAGCAACTATATATTCTATTTTAGGAGTTTTACTAACTTGGATTACTGTATTTGGAGTTAAAGAAATAAATAATTATGAACAAAAAAAATTAAAATCTGAGAAGCAAGGTATTAAGCAATTTATTAAGTTAATTAAAACTAATAAGCCTTTAAGAATACTTTTAATAACAATGTTAATATTAGAGTTTTCTGGTGCTTTGAAAAATGGTGTGTCAATATACTATATAAAATACAATTTTAATGCAGAAATGTTTATTCCAATTACAGGTAGTTTAGGTATTGCTGCAAGTATAGTTGGTGGTATATTATCACCATACTTAACAAAAATATTGGGTAAACGAAATACGGCTCTTATGGCAATTTCGGTTAGTGTAGCGGGATCTTTTACATTATTTATATTATCATATTCATCATTATTGGGTTTAATTTTATTAAATACTATAATGGGAGTTTTAGATGGAGCATCATATATTTCTTTGCAATCAATGCTTGCTGATTGTGTAGAATATGGCGAATGGAAAACTGGAAAAAGATCAGAAGGAATGATTTTTTCTGCTAATATTTTCAAGAGTAAACTTGCTGGCGCCATTGGTGGTTCTTTATGTGGTTATATACTTTCTTATATTGGATATAAAGCAAATACAACTCAATCACATTTTACATTAAATGGTATACACCTTCTGTCATCATTGGTACCATTTATTGCTGGAATAATTACATTTCTAATACTAAGAAAATATAATCTAACAGAGAAAGAGTACGCTGCTATAGTAGAAGATTTAAGAAATGGTGATACATTAGTAAATTAGATTAAATAAATAATATTATATTAGTTTAAATTCATCTATAAATTATACGACTATAGATGAGTGATAAGTATTATTACGGAATGTAGAATATAGAAGTTTATTTCTATGTTCTACATTCCGTACTCTTATTTAACTGGATCTATGTCAATAATGTAAATACCGTTTTAAGAAACTAAATTTTTAGAGACTTTCTTTTTTAGTTTATCTTCTACAGTAATATGAAAATTTATTTTCTGTACATGTAGAAAGTGAGTATTCATAAATTCTGCCATTAGTTAAATATCCTATATTTTCAATTCGCATAACAGTAGATTCAAGTGGAAGACTTAACAAGTTGCACTCAAAATCCTTTAATTTCACAGAGGTTATTTCTCTTATTCCATAATTAATTTTAAAATCATACTGGTTTTCAATAAATGCAATTAAACTACTTTTACAATCTTCTATGGTTAATGTTGGAAAAAGAGAGTATGGCATATATATTTCTTCTAAATGATCTACTGTAGAATTAACATATCTAACTCGAATAATATGCCAAACCTTAGAATTATTATCTATATTTAATTTACTACAAATCCTATCTGATGATGTAATTAATTCAAATGTATGTACTGAAGTTAAAATGGAATTTGGATCATATAAATCAGATAGCGAGGATATAAATAATCTATTATTATCATAAAATGCAGGATTATTTATATAAGTAACTCTATCACAAGTTTTAATTAGATAATTCCTTTCGATTAGGTGATTAATTACTTTTCTTATAGTATGTCTATTACATTTGTACTTAATAGCTAATTGATTTTCTGATGGTAAATTACTAGAGATAGCGAGTTCTCCAGATAGAATTTGTCTAATCAAATCATTTGTTATTTCATCACTCTTCAAACTAATCACATCCTAACTAAGTATAAAGTTTATAACATATTTTGACTAATAACTATTTGTGTTTTAAAATTGACTAAATAATATAGTATGAAGTAAATGAATTTTAAAGACATTTCTTATTTTATTAAAATTATATCATGAAACTAAAAAAGTTGTATAGACAATGAAACTGTTTAGATTAAATCTAATGTAATATAAAGTCATAGAAATTATAACAATTCAATATTTTTTAAATTTATTGTAAACGATATTTAAAATACAATAAATGAGATGGATAGGGAGGAAAACAAATGAAAGAGTTTTTTCAAAACAAAATGGTGCCGACTATGGCGAAAATTTCAAATCTAAAGTATCTTATTGTTTTAAGAGATGCATTTATGATGGCATTTCCAGCAACAATATTTGGTTCATTTTCAGTTGTATTAATGAATCTGCCATTTGCTCCAGAAGGGTTTACTAATTTAATGTCTTCAATTTTTGGAAATGGTAATAATGCTACTATGGCAATAATGTCTATATTTGTATGCCTAGGTATAGGTATTAATTTAGCTAAGCAAGATGGTTATGATGATGAAGCACACTTCATTGGGATTACATCATTAGTTGGATTCCTATTAGTAACTCCAACAACAAGGGTGTTAGAATCAGGCGAAGTTGTTGATGGTATATTTAATATATCTAATCTAGGTGCATCAGGAATGTTTGTTGGAATGATAGTTGCATTTATATCAGCAGAATTACACTGTTTTGTAAAAAGAAAGGGATGGAAAATTTCAATGCCTGAAATGGTTCCTGAAACAGTTGCAAAATCTTTCTCTGCATTAATACCAATGTTATTTTCATTAACGATTGTAACTTTAATGAATTATGTTATTACGACAGTATGTGGTGATGACTTACATTCTCTTATTTTTACATGGCTACAAGCTCCATTACTTGGAATTGGCGGATCGTTTGGAGCCTTAATGGTTACACAATTTTTAATTCAGTTCTTATGGTTCTTTGGTATTCATGGACACAATGTTGTAAATCCTATGATAACACCAATATTGCAAACATTAGGATTGCAAAATCTAGAAGCTTATACAGCTGGACTAGAAAGAACTAATATATTTACTATGCAATTCCAAGAAATATTTACAGTAAGTCTTGGTGGGTCAGGTATGACATTAATAGTAGTATTAATGATGATATTTTTTATGAAATCAAAAACATTAAAGAGTTTAGGAAAATTAGCAATTGGACCAGGAGCATTTAATGTAAATGAACCTGTTATATTTGGATTACCTATAGTATTAAACAGTTTAGCTTTCATTCCATGGGTATTTGGAACAATGATTTCAGCAGCTATTGCATATTTCGCAATGAAATTGGGAATAGTTCCATTAACAACAGGTGTAGCAATTCCTTGGACTACACCAATATTTATATCTGGTATGATGGCTACAAATTCAATAATGGGTGGGGTATTACAATTAGTTCAAGCACTTATTGTAGGGGTGATATGGTTCCCATTCTTGAAAATGATGGATAAGAAGTATTTAGATAATGATGATATTTAGATAACAAAAAAAAAATATGGTGCCACAAATTATAGCACCATATTTTTTATATATTAAACAATAAACTTAATATAACATAAACCTAATTTATTATGATTAGTTAAATGATTCTTTTATGAAGATTCTTAAAAGCTATCAATAAGTTCATTAACTTCAAATGTTACTAGTTGTAAAATCTTATCACTAAGATCTTTAAATTGATCATTAGTCAAATTAATATTCATCTCACCTTTATTAATATAAGCCAGAGGAATTAAGTTATTTTTAATTTCTGACTTTAAATATTCATTTAATATGGAATCATGTTCATTAAGTTCGTTAAAATTAATATTGAATCCACAGAGCTGGATTAATCTTTCAATAGTGGTCAATTCTTTTGAAATGTCACATTCTTCAGGAACAACTATATCCTTTGATTCTAAAGAAATATCATTCCTATTTGAATTTAATAAGTCATATATACTCACACCAAGAATTTCTGAGATATTCAATAATATTTTTTTACCTGGCTCTCTATTATTATTTTCATAATTTGAGTATGTTGAAGAAGGAATGTTGAGTAATGATGCCATATCCTTCTGAGTTAGTCCTTTTTTCTTTCTTAAATCTTTAATGTTATTACCAACTTTGATTATTTCATTAATTCCCAAAAATTACCACCTCCCATATTTTATATTTTAATTATTTTTTTATATTTTTGCAATACTGAATTTGTATATTTATGGAAAAATAAAATTTGAAAAGCAGAAATTTATAATAATTTTTTAAAATAATTGTGATAATATACAAATGATTTTAAATTTACGTAAACGTTATTATAATATGTTGATTATATTCTGAAATGATATAAAATATAATTATAGTAATAATTATATGAAGGGTGGACAGAAAATAATGGATACAGTTTTAGAACAATTTATAGCATCAGATAGACCAAAAAGAATAAGTAATGGATTTAAGAATTTAGCAATAGGACTAGCAGTTGCAGGAGTATTAGTATTTGTTGCATCTAATATAATTGGAATAGCATTAGAAATAGCAGCAGCAGCACTTTTTATAGGAAGTTACTTCATGTACATAGATTACGAATATGAAATGTTTGAAGGAAATATAACTATAAGTAAAATTTATAGAGCAAGTAAAAGAAAATTAGCTCAAAAAATTGATAAAGATCAAGTTAAGAGGGTATATATTATTGAAAGAAAAGATGCATTAAAAAAAGGTGTTCAGGCTTACTATAACACTAATCTAGATGGATTAAAGATATATACATTCGAACTAAACAATCAAAAAGTAGTTCAATTAGCACTAAACAAAAAAATGTCTGATATGGTAGATATATATTATAAACAAAAATTTACATTATAATTTTTTATCATAAGAAAAATCAATTTTTAAAAGATTTCATTTGCTATATAACAAATGAGATCTTTTTGTTTTTTAATATATTATTTATATTTTAGAAATAATAAGTGTTGGAACATAAGCTGAAAATTAAATTATAATTTTTTACAATCTGTAAGTGAAACTGATATCACATTTTTGTTTCAGATGCTTAAATCTTAAAAAGATCACTTAATGAGAATATCATCTAAATGTAGAAGGTATGAGGAATTAAAGAAGACAAATTTAAACGTAGATTTAATATATTGGAAATTAATTAAAAAAATATCAAAAATATATTGACAATAACTATATGGAACTGATATCATATAGCTACAAGGTGATCATACACAATTAAGGATATGGAAACCTTGTGAAAACGATTAATAAATAAATGTGGAGGAATGGTTATGAAGGAAAAGATAGTAGCCGAAGAAATCTTAAAACACATAGGTGGAAAAGAAAATATTAAATCAATCGAACATTGTGCAACAAGGCTTAGACTGATATTAAAAGATAAAACAAAATTAAATGAAAAAGCAATTGAAAACATTGATGGGGTAAAAGGACAATTCTTTGCCGCAGCTCAATATCAAATTATTCTTGGAACAGGGTTTGTAAACAAAGTATATGGAGTAATTGTTGGGGAATCATTAGATTTGGCAAACACAAGTGCAAAAGAAGATGCATATAGTGAAATGACAATGCTTCAAAAGATATCTAGAACATTAGGAGACGTTTTTGTGCCTATAATACCTGTACTAGTTGCGACAGGATTATTCATGGGATTAAGAGGGCTTTTAACTAATTTAGGATTATTACAATCAGGAACTAATTTTTATTTATTTACAGAAGTTTTAACTGATACAGCATTTGCATTCTTGCCAGCATTAGTTGCTTGGTCAACAATGAAAAAATTTGGTGGAACACCTGTAATAGGTATCGTTATAGGTTTAATGCTTGTATCACCTAGTTTGCCAAATGCTTATTCAGTAGCAGGTGGTACTGCTGAACCAATTTATTTATCACTATTAGGTTTAACAATTCCGGTAGTAGGATATCAAGGATCTGTATTACCAGCATTAGTATTAGGTATAATTGCAGCTAAAACTCAAAAGGCACTTAAAAAAGTAATTCCAGATGTAATAGATTTAATAGTTACACCATTTTTAACATTATTAATAGCAATGATATTAGGTCTTCTAGTAGTTGGACCATTAATGCATAGTTTAGAATTATTCATTTTTGGAGCAATAAGAAGCTTTATGGGACTTCCATTTGGAATAGGTGGATTAATAATAGGTGGAGTTCATCAAATTATAGTTGTTACTGGTATACACCATGCTTTAAATGCACTAGAAGTTGAACTTATAGCATCTACAGGAACAAATCCATTTAATGCAATAATTACTTGTGCAATAGCAGCTCAAGGTGCAGCATCAGTTGCAGTTGCACTAAAGACTAAAGATAAGAAAAAACGTTCTTTATATATTTCGTCAGCAGTTCCAGCATTTTTAGGAATCACTGAGCCAGCTATTTTTGGTATTAATTTAAGATTTATTAAACCATTTGTTTTTGGATGCATAGGTGGAGCAGCTGGAGGAATGGTTTCAGCAATGTTACACTTAGCAGGTACAGGAATGGGAATAACAGTACTTCCTGGAGCACTATTATATATAGGAAATTTAGGACAGTATGTATTAGTAAATGCAATCTCAATGGGAGTAGCGTTCTGCTTGACTTACTTCTTCTTTAAGACAGAAGAATAGGATTAACATAAAAATATTAATTAATAGATAGATTTAGTAGAGTTAAATTACTAAATCTATCTAGTGTTATATATGATTAAATTAACAAATCCTTTAAAAATAAAAAATATTGCAATAAGTATTTTTTAGTCTAGACTATAATGAGATATAATTATATTAATAAATCTTTTAGTTAGACAAATTTTTGGAGGATAAATTGTATGAAAAGTAAAGTTACGATTCAGGATATTGCTAATATGGTTAATGTATCTAAGAGTAGTGTTTCAAGATATCTTAATAATGGATATGTAAGTGAAGAAAAAGCTGAAAAGATAAGAGAAGCTATTGAAAAAACTGGATTTGAAACTAATTTTTTTGCGAAAAGATTAAAAACAAAACAGAGCAAGCTTATAGGAATTATTCTTCCAAGAATTGATTCTGTTACAGTTGGTAAATTATTAACTGGGATAAATAAGAAACTAGAAAGTGAAGGTTATCAAGGCATTATACTTATTAGTGAATTAAGTGTAGAAAAAGAATTATCACATATTAATAGTTTATATCAACAAGGTGTTGATGGAATCATTGTTAATTCCATAGCAATAACTAAAGAACATATTAAATTAGTAAATAGATTAAATATACCTGTTATATTTACAGGACAAAAAAATAATCTTGTGGATTGTATAAAAATAAATGACTATGAAGCAGGAAAAATTATGGGTAACTTCTTTAAAGAGAAAAATCATAAAAGGGCCGTATTTATTGGAGTAAGTGAAGAAGATGAAGCAGTTGGTATAGATAGAAAAAATGGTTTTATATCAGCCTTTAAGGATGGAAATGAAAATTCAAGAGTTGATTTCATTGAAGCTGATTTCTCTTTTATGAAAGGTTATGAAAAGTCAAAAGAAGCTTTAGATTTTAAGCCGACAGCAATAATATGTGCAACAGATAATATATGTCTTGGAGTATTAAGATATTTACATGAAAATAAAATTGGTGTTCCAGAAGAGGTATCAGTAGCAGGGTTTGGAGGATATGATGTGGGAAGTGTATCCTATCCAACTTTAACTACCATTGCATTTAATTATGAAGCTATAGGTAATCAGGCTGCACAAGGAATATTAGATTTAATTAATGATAAAGAATTAACCAATGAAGAAGAAGCATCACTAGATCTAATAGAACGCGAAAGTGTAAGAAAATTATAATAAAACTCAATTCAGAAGGAGTCAAGTATGCAAATTAACGAAACGTATCAAAAGATAAAGCAAGATTTAGAAAAATATTATTCTAGTAAAGATAATAATAGATGGAGAAATAAATTTCATATAGAGATGCCATTTGGTTTAGTTAATGATCCTAATGGATTAGCATATTATAACGATGAATATTATATATTTTATCAATGGAATCCATTTGGATGTGAACATAAAACTAAACACTGGGGATTAGTAAAGACTAAGGACTTTGTTAATTTCACCATGCCAGAAATAATTTTAAAACCTGAAGATTGGTTTGATAAAGATGGATGCTATTCTGGAGGGGCATATGTAAAAGATGATATTTTAAAATTATTTTATACTGGTAATGTAAAAGGACCTAATAATGAAAGAGAATCTTATCAATGTATAGTTGACTATCATAAGGATGGATCTTTTGAAAAGAAGGGCGTAATTATAGAAAAGCAGCCTGAAGGTTATACAGCTCATTTTAGAGATCCTATGATATTTGTTGAAAATAATACTTATTATATGGTACTTGGAATACAGAATAAGGATCTAAAAGGAAGAGTTTTAATATATAAATCAGAAGATATAGAAAAGTGGGAATTAATTGGTGAGTTAGAAACTGATATGAAAGACTTCGGATATATGTGGGAATGTCCTAATATATTCAGAGTAAGCGAAGATAAATTTGCATTTATGTTTTCACCACAAGGGTTAAAAGCAGAAGAGTTAAGATATCAAAATATATACCAATCTGGATATGTTATTGGAGATTTAGATTTAAATGAAGTTTCATTAACTAACTATTCTGAATTCAAAGAAATAGATATGGGATTTGATTTTTATGCACCACAAGTATTTAAGCATAATGGTAGGAATATCATGATTGGATGGATAGGAATGCCTGATAAGGACAATGAGTATGCTACATCACAATATGGATGGATGCTTGGATTAACTATGCCAAGAGTTTTAGAGTATAAAGATGAAGTTTTATATCAAAAGCCACTTGAGCTTATAGAAAATTTAAGAGAGAAAAAAATTATAGATATAAATAATCAAATAGAAGAAAATTATGTTGTAAAATTAGGTTCTAAGAGTGTAGAATGTAAATTGGATTTAGATTTAAGCAATATAGAAAATTTAGATATAAAATTTAAATTTAAAGATGAATATATTTCATTATTATATAATAAAAAAGATGAAGTGTGCATTTTAGATAGAAGCAATATGGAGCTTGGTGGTAAAGGAATAAGAAAATTTAAATTAAAAGCAGAAGATTCAATGAAGCTTCATATGTTTATAGATAATTCGGTTATGGAGATATATTACCAAGATGGTTTAGAAACTACTACCTTAATGTATTTCCCAAAAGAAGAAGGATTAGAAATAGAAATTAAAAATAACATAAATATTAATACGTTACAAGTATGGAACTTAAGGGGGATTAAGTATGAAAAATAATATATTTTGTATAGGTGAACTTTTAATAGATATGGTTTGCGTTGACAATAAAGGACTAAAAGATGGAGAAAAGTTTGAAAAAAAAGCAGGTGGAGCACCAGCAAATGTTGCAGCTAGTATATGTAAATTAGAAGGAAATTCATATTTTTTAGGGCAAGTAGGAGATGACTTCTTTGGAACATTCTTAGTTGAAATGTTAGAAAGCTTAAATATAAATACAAGTATGACTGTTAAGAATGGAAGTACTACAATAGCTCTAGTTGGTATTGATGCTAATGGAGAACGTAACTTTGACTTCTTAAGAGGAAGTGATGGAGAATACTCATTTAATAACATTGATACATCTAAAATAACATCTTCAGATATAATTCACTTTGGATCAGCAACTGGATTTTTAGATGGGGAATTAAAAAATACATATTTCAAATTATTAGAACATGCAAAAACTAATAATATATATGTATCATTTGATCCTAACTACAGAGATGCATTAATTAAAGATGATATGTTAGATCAGTTTGTTTCTGACTGCATTGAATTCTTAAAAGTAACTGATTTTACCAAATTAAGTGATGAAGAATTAACATTAATAACAAAAGAAAAAGATTTAGATGCTGGAGTTAAGAAATTACATGAATTAGGAGTTAAAGTTGTTACTATAACTTTAGGATCAAAAGGAACATACTTAAGTGTTAATGGAGAAAATGTAATAATTCCATCAATAAAAATTACTCAAGTTGATTCAACAGGTGCTGGAGATTCATTTGTTGGAGCAGTATTAAAGCAAGTAGCTGAAATAGAAGATAAAAAAAATATCAGCATGGAAGAATGGAAAAAAATAATTACATTTGCTAATAAGGTAGGAGCAATAACATGCACAAATTATGGCGCAATAGATTCAATGCCAACATTAGAAGAAGTAAAAGATATAAAGTAGTATAATAAAAGCATTAGTGCAAAAAATAAGCATTATATAGTACTTATTTTTGCACTAATATTTTTTATACTGAATTTAAAGTGTGTTACTAAATAATTTGAGTATCTGGTATATTAAGATTTAATGTTAATTATGTATATATATCAATAATTTATTTAAGATACTTGTCCAATTAATTGTGGTATAATAGATAGTAACATATATTTAAATTATTAGGAGAGTGATTATTTTTGGACCCTAGTTATACGTGGCAGATAGTTAGCTTAATTATTTTAATTGGACTATCAGGCTTTTTTTCAATGTCAGAAACTGCATTGATGTCTTTAAATAAAATTAAATTAAGACATATGGTGGAAGAAGGCGTTGCAGGAGCTAAATCAGTAGAGAAGCTTATTGAAGATCCCAATAAGCTATTAGGAGCTATATTGATTGGGAATAATGTTGTAAATATAGGAGCATCATCATTGGCTACTGTATTGGCTACAAATATTTTTGGAAATAGTGGAGTAGGAATAGCAACAGGAGTAATAACTATACTAGTGCTTATATTTGGTGAAATAACTCCAAAGTCTATTGCTAAACAGAAGTCAGAAACTGTTGCACTAATGGTGGTAAAGCCAATACAATTTATAGTATTTATATTTAAACCATTTGTCTATGTATTTACAATTATTTCTTCTTTGTTTATACGTCTTTTAGGTGGAGATCCAAATAAAGCAGAATCATTTATAACAGAAGAAGAATTAAAAACAATGGTTGATGTCAGTGAAGAAGAAGGAGTACTAGAAAATGTAGAGAAAGAAATGATATTTAATGTATTTGATTTTGTTGATCTTCAGGTTAAAGATGTTATGGTGCAAAGAGTTGATATCGTAGCTGTAGATGAGGAAGCAACATATGATGAAGTTATGGATATCATTAAGAGTGAGCAATTTTCTAGAATACCAGTTTATAGTGAAACAATAGATAATGTTATTGGAGTAATAAATGTAAAAGACTTCGCTATGGTTGAAAATATAAGAGAAGATTTTAATGTAACTAAATATGTGAGAGAACCTTTTTATACTTTTGAATTCAAAAAGATAGTAGAATTATTTAAAGAGATGAAAAAAGCAAGAAATCATATAGCAGTTGTACTAGACGAATATGGTGGAACTGTAGGACTAGTAACTATTGAAGACTTAGTTGAAGAAATAGTTGGTGAAATCGAAGACGAATATGATGAAGAAGATAATTCTATTGAAGTTATAAAAGAAAATGAATATGTAGTTGATGGAAGTGCCAGATTACATGATATTAGTGAACTTTTAGGTGTTGATATAGATTCAGAAGAGTTTGATTCTGTAGGTGGACTGATGATTGGTGCGTTGGGAAGAATGCCTGAAGAAAAAGAAGAAGTTGTAAGCAATGATATAACATTTATTGCAGAAGAAATAGATAAAAATAGAATTAAAAAAGTTAGATTGATTAATAATTATAAACCGCCAGTAGATGAAGAAAAATAATTAATAAAAAAACTGCTGTATTTCAGCAGTTTTTTTAAAATATAAAGATAGTTAATTGGTGGCTATTGAGTAATCTTACTAAATGTAATTTCATATATTAAGCTTAAAGTGTGAGGATGTTTAACTTTTATGAATGATTTTAAAAAAGAATTTATGAATGAAGCTATACAAGAAGCAATATTGGCAAGAAATAAAGGAGAGATTCCAATCGGTGCAGTGATTGTTAAAGATGGAATTATAATAAGTAGAGCTCATAATTTAAAAGAGATATTTAATGATGTAACAGCACATGCAGAGATTCTTGCCATTAGAGAAGCTGCTAAAGTTATTGGAGACTGGAGATTGAATGGATGTGAAATGTATGTAACTCTTGAACCTTGCTCTATGTGTGCAAGTGCTATTATTCAAAGTCGAATATCTAAAGTTTATATAGGTGCATTCAATAATGAAATGGGTGCGTGTGGTAGCATAATAAACCTGCTAGATAATAGATATATGAATTCTTTTGTGCCAGTAGAATGGATGTATAATGATAAATGCGTGAATCTGATAACAGAATTCTTTGAGAATAGTAGAGGTAAAAAGTGAGAAGAATTTACTTATATATAAATACTAACATACATTTAGAATATAAAAAAATCAATATATAATAAGTACAATTATAATATATTGATTTCAAAGTTTAATTAATTATCATGATTATTTGTTATGGCTTCTGTTATATTGGTTGAATGATCACCAATTCTTTCAAAGTTAGTTATTAAATCTAGAAATATAGCACCAGCATAAGCAGTACATTTTTCGTCGTTTAACCTTTGAATATGTTTTTGCCTAAAGCTCTTTTGAAGTTTATTAATTTTTTCTTCAATTTCTACAATTGATTTAGCAATTTCGGCATCTTTAGTTACATAACAGTTTATTGCAATATTTAGAGCTTCCATTGTTAAGTTATATATTTCATATAAATCATCTACTGCATTTCGGCTATATTTAAGCTTTCTATCGATTTTTTCTACTGCTAAATCTGCAATATTTTTAGCATGATCACCAATTCTTTCAATATCAATAATTACATGAAATGTTGATGATACCATTTCTTTTTCTCTAGAAGATAGATCACATTTTGATAACTTTACTAAGTATGTTGTTATGCTTTCTTCAAGTACGTTAATAATATTTTCATTTTCATAGAGTTCTTTTATGGATTTTTCGTCATTGTTAATGAATGAATTCATAGCTAATTCAACATTTTTCTTTGCCTTATTTGCCATTCTTATAGTTTCTTTTTCCAGCTGTCCGGCGGCAATAACAGGGGTTTCTAATAATCTATCATCTAAGTATTTAGGCCCTATTTTTTCGATGGAATCATCGCCTTCAGGTATAATTTTATTAACAAAAGCTATCATATAATTACTAAATGGGAATAAAATAATAGTATTTACTACATTAAAAACAGTATGTGCATTAGCTATTTGCCTACTTATATCTTGGCTAGTAATTTGAACAAAATCGCCTAGTATACCCAAGAATGGGACTGCAATTATTGTACCTATTAAATTAAACATTAGATGTAATATAGCGGTTTTACGAGCAGTTTTATTTGTACCAATACTAGATAATAATGCAGTAATACAAGTACCTATATTGCATCCGAATAGAATTGGTAAAGCAAGAGTAATATTTATTGCACCAGTATTAGCTAAAGCTATTAATATACCAGTAGTAGCCGATGAACTTTGAATTAATGCTGTTAAAGCTAATCCAGTGATTATTCCTATGAACCAATTATCACCTATAGCAAGAATTAATTGAGTAAACCAAGGTGCGCTAGCTAACGGTTTCATTGCAGTGCTCATGGTGGACATTCCTGTAAAAAGTATACCAAAGCCAAGAATTATATTTCCTATTTCACGTCTACGTTTAGCTTTTGCAAGCATTATAAGAATAGTTCCTAGAAATACAAATAGTGGGGCAATAGCATCAAGCTTGAATGCAACTAATTGAGCAGTTATTGTTGTTCCTATATTTGCACCCATTATAACTCCAAGTGCTTGAGATAAATTCATTAGTCCTGCATTAACAAATCCAACAACCATTACTGTAGTTGCGCTACTGCTTTGAATTATTGCAGTAACTATAGCTCCGACTAATATCCCCATCAGTCTATTACTTGTGACTTTTTCAAGAATATTTTTTAGTCCTTCTCCGGCAGCATTTTCGAGGCCATCACCCATTAAGCTCATTCCATATAAAAATAATCCTAATCCGCCTAATAATTCGATAATCATTTTTAAAGTATTCAAAAAATCCTCTCCTTAATTTTTATGTACATACGTACCAATTTTAACAAGTTTTTAATGAAATAATAATGATTTTAACAATAATTTAACATTAATTTGTATAAAAGTAATTAAAATGACGAGTAAATTATAATATATTATGAAAACATATGTTTAAATTAGTGTGGAATTTATCTTAAATTAGTCTATACAATGAAATGAATTATTATGTATTGAGATAGAAACATATTTATGATAGAATGAGAAAGTATAAATTTACAATATTAATGGAGAGATGTCCGAGTGGTCGAAGGAGCACGCCTGGAAAGCGTGTATAGGGGCAACTCTATCAGGGGTTCAAATCCCCTTCTCTCCGCCAAAGCATTATAATCCGAGCTCATTAGTGCCGATTGGCGAGGGGTTCGGATTATTGCTTTATATTTAACAGATAGAAAAACAGTCGAGTTTTACACTCTGCTGTTTTTCTGTCATAATCAGCATAATAAATAGCGTTTGAAATGGGGGGGGTTGATGGGTGATACAATCGTTTTTATGAGTGCATATGAAACAACGCGATATTCGAAATCTAAACTACTCTTTAAGCAGAAGCAACAATTTGATACGTTGTTGGAAAAACATCATCTGAACTATGTATTGATGGGTGACAAACTCATATCGTCAAAAGGAAAGTTAAGATTAAGTACAGAGTATAATTATGTCCATCAAAGCACTTCCTTTTCATTTAATCCTATCAATGAAAAACAAGATATTGAAGATTTTGAAGAAATTATAGAGAGCACAGGATTTTGCATGAAATTGCTCCATGCTCAATCTGTTTTAGCGGATTTATCATATTTTAATATCGACTCTCTAATCTGCATGGAATCTTTTCTTGTCCATATCGGTGAAAATTTTTTTCAGATTGACCCCGTGATATTTTCAATGAATAGAGTTTTAATAGTTACTTTTGAGGTCATAGACTTTAAAACAGGAATTCCGTTTAAAAGAGATGATGTTTTCGGCAAAATGGGTAACTATAATTTATTGACTGTCAACGAATATCAGTACTTTGGAGATGAAAGTACAACGTCATCTAATGATAAAATTTCAGAGATAATATATAACAATATTAGTGGCTTTTTCTCTGAAATGATTGGTAAAAGATTTGAGGCTCAGGAGTATTCATTTATACATAGTACGCTAGTTTTATCAAATGAAATTGACAATCTAACAGAATATTTTTGCAACTTAATAGGTACGAGAGAATTAGCGTCCCCACTCGAAAATATTAGCACTACGGAGAATTATGAATATTATCCCCAAGACGGTGCAAGTATTATCAAAAATTATAATCCAGATGACATTGATATTCCTTTATATAATGGAATTATGCTGGAGTCCATTAAATTATACGTATACCTATTTCAAATCATCAATGCAGATATAACACTAGATATGAACAAAGTTGTGCGTAATGATTTGTATTTGGAGAATTTATTTTTTGCCCCACAAGTACCTATTGAAACCCATAATCTACTTAGCTATATCTATAAAACCAAGTCGTATCAGTATCATAAAGAAGCAACTAGACTTAAAATTTCATATATGACCATCGAAAACGAATCAAAGAAAAACAGAAATGCGGTTTTACTCAACATTTTACTATATATAGTTTCGCTTTTGGGCGCTGTCGGAACACTTGAAACGCTGGAAAGCAAATTAAATATACCTTTCAAGTGTAGCTTTATTGTAGTGATTCTGGTTTTCCCTATATTGGGTGTAATTTGGGGCATTGTTGAGTGGCGGCGCAAGTTTTAGAAAATATGATACTTGCTCCAGTACAATTAAAAAAGATGAGCAAAGAAGAAGCTATTGAAAAAGCTTTAGAATTATTAGATAGGGTTGGATTAAAGGATAAAAAGGATGTTTACCCAGACACATTATCTGGTGGTCAAAAACAAATGGTTGCAATAGCAAGAGCTTTAGAGATGAATCCTAAAATTATGTTATTTGATGAACCTACATCAGCACTTGATCCAGAAATGGTAGGTGAAGTTCTTAAGGTTATGAAAGATCTAGCAGAAGAAGGAATGACAATGGTGATTGTTACACATGAAATGGGATTTGCTAGAGAAGTTGCGGATAGGGTTATATTTATGGATCAAGGATATATATTAGAAGAAGGAGATCCAAAGGAAATATTTACAGCACCTAAAAGTGACAGATGTAAGGAATTCTTAGATAAAGTAATAAATAATAATTAATGTATTTTATATACATTAATTATTATTTATTGCATAAAAGAATAAAATTTTAAAAACTTTCTAATTTTAAATTTAAGTATTTTTACAATTTCCTTGAATTTAAAATTCTTATATGTTATTATGAGTAAGTATCTAATAATGATACTGTATGTAGCAAGGATTTAATATGGTTTGATGTCCAAAAGGGACGTTACTTTAATAATTGAAAAAAATTAAAAAGTAATGAGGTGCAATTCCTCGGCATACCACCATTGCCATGCTAGATGGGGAGTTAGCGGTGCCCTGTAACTTGCAATCCGCTATAGCAAGGTTGAATTCCTCGCTTAGGTATAAGTCTTTTATAGTCTGACTTTTATAAGTGGTGTTGAGGACTGGGTCCCACGCAACTGAAGCCCATGAACCTCGTCAGGTCCGGAAGGAAGCAGCGATAAGTGGTCACTTCCGTGTGCCGTGGATTAATCTGGTCTGAGCTAACTGTAGAAGTAACGTATGGAGGGCTTTTAACGAAGCGAGGTGCATGGTTCTAACTTTGTTTTGAAATTAAAATATGATAAAATTAGGTTATTCTTCAATAGGATTAACAATATAGGACACAATAGGACAAGAAAGTGAGGGAATTTCATTATGGAATCCCTCATTTTCTTGTCCTATTTTATTTTTATATGCTTTTCAATCTTTCAAATGCCCATAGAATAAGCAAATTCTTAAGAATATATATTCTAAAATTCCTAAGAATTTATATTCTTAAAAATATAGATTCTTAGGAATATAGGAATATATATTACTTTTTATATAAATTGGATTTTTATATGGTATTGTTTTTTAGGTTAATCTATTATTTTCTAATGAGGTTAACAAATTTATAAGTAAAGCCATTTTTTTCATCATTAAAACTTTCAGATTCATATTCAATATTAAAGTCTTTATAGTTTATTTCAGGGAAATAAGTATCTCCCTCAAAAGAATGATTGATTTTAGTAAGGTATAGTTTATTACAATGTGGGAGGAATTGTTTATATATTTCTGCTCCGCCTATTATAAAAACTTCATCTTCTGAATTTAAATATTTTTTTAATATGGAATCAAAATCATGTTCTATTGCTACTTGATTTGAATCTACAGTATAATTTTTATCTCTAGTTAAAATTATATGCTCTCTATTTGGTAATACTCCAGGAAGTGATTCAAAAGTTTTTCGCCCCATAATCATTTTTTTCCCAGAAGTAATTTGTTTAAATCTTTTTAAGTCATCTGAAATATGCCATATAAGCTTATTATTTTTTCCTATGACATTATCATTTGCAATAGCTACTATTAATGATAGCATTTATATCACTCCTTTAATTTTCTTTGAAAGATAAAAATATCTAAAATGATGCTGGCATTTTATTGTTTTACCATGTTTGTAATCAATAAGTTTTATATGGCTATGTGTAAAATCATAGAAGTTTTTAATTTCATGATTAATTCAAGGTGCGCTATATTCCTAATTAATATGAACTTTCAATAATTGAATAATTTAATAGTTGTTGAAAGTAAGTTAAATCTATAACCTTATATGAATGCATAGCGACAACTAAATTACTTATGTCATTATATTCCTAATTCAAATTTTAATTGTGGTTTAACAGGCTCATAATCAATCATTTCAAAATCATCAATTGTGAAATCATAGAAGTTTGTTTTACCTTCTTTAAGTATTAGTTTAGGCTGTTTACTACTAGGTGTTCTAGATAATAATTCTTTTGCTTGTTCTATATGTCTATCATAGATGTGTAAATTATCAACAACATGCATAAAAACACCAGGTTTTAAACCAACATGCCTTGCTACCATCATCATTAATGCAACATATTGAATTTTATTTATATGACCAGCAGTGCAATAATCTGAACTTCTTTGATGAAGTGTTACATCAAGATAATCTCCTCTAACAGACCAAACTGTAAGGAATGCACAAGGATACAAACCAGCAGTTTCCTCAAAATCTGAATATTGATATAAATCTATAATATGTCTTCTAGTATAAGGCTCGTTTTCTAAGCCATTCAATAGTTTATTCATTAAGTCATATTTTTTTATAGTAGCACCATATCTTTGCCCAATCGTTCTAGTACCATTGATTTCCCAATCGGCCCACCACGAAATACCCATTTCCTCTAATACAGAAAGTTCATTTGAGGCCTTTTGATATATCCAAAATATCTCTTTGATACTAGATTTCCAAGCGATTGGTCTAAGTGTAGTAATTGGAAATTCTCCTTTAGATATATCATACTTTTCCACAACCTGATTTACATATATTGTGTGCGCTGGAGTGCCATCTTTATATTGTGGTCTTATTTTATGACCTTTGGTACTTATTCCATTAGTAAGAATATCATTTAGTGTATCTTTAAATAATTTATCTGTTTTTGATATAAAATGTGTTGTCATAAGCTCACCTCTAAATTAGATTTCGATAATATTATATCATAGTTAAATATTGAGTTATAATAAATGATTAATAACTGTTAGATAAAAGAGGGGGATATATATCACGAAAAAGCTCCACTAATAATTGCTTAATTCATAAAATTTAAAGCCCCCGAAAAATCGAGGGCTTTTTGCAATTCAATAAGATTAATTTGTATCTTTCAGAGAGAGAAATTATTTTTATTACAATTTCATGGAAATATTTGCTAGTTCATCTGATGATGCAGCTATTTCTTGTATGCTGGCAGAAATTTCTTCTGTTGCAGCTGTTTGTTCTTGGGTCGCAGAAAGTGAATATTGACTTTTATTATGTACCTCGTTCACTCTATTTTTTATTTCATTAGTTAATTGTTGAATTTTAGGTACAGTGCTTTTAGATTCATCAGATAATCTTCTAATTTCTTGAGCAACAATTCCAAAGCCTCTGCCTACTTCACCTGCTCTGGCAGCTTCGATAGCTGCATTTAAACCAAGCATCTTAGTTTCATTAGCCAGCTCTTTAATAAAGGAGCTTATATTATCAATTTCATTAGAAACTTCTATTATCTGGTCAATATCATTGTTAAGAAGCTGCTGATTTTCATGAATTGATGAAGATGAAGCAGTAAGCTCCTCAATAGTCGATGATATACCTGTAAGGCTGTCTTGAAGATTTTCAGACATATTACGTAAAGTTAACTCAGTTTGTTTTGGTCTAATAACATTCATGCTTCCAACAACTTCATTAGTTTCATCATCATGTAGTGGATAAACAAGAACTCTAACGGGAGAACCGTAATCTAATGTATCAATATCTACACGTTGGATTTCACCTGTTTCTATAGCTTTGACAGAAGTATCATCTACTGTTATATCAAAGCCGATATTAATAGCAGGCATATCAAATTTTGAGGAAGGTTGTTTTTCAACTATGTAATGACCATCAGATAATGAAAGAAAAGCCCCTTCTGGGAACATTTCAGTTATCATCGGTGCAAATTCTTTAAATGACTTTTCGATATTGTGTATCTTTGGAAGAAGTATTACAAATGCTCCATTACATATTCCTTCTTCATTTGTAATTGGAATTGAAGTGATTTTCATTCGAAATCCATAGACAGAAGCAGGAATATTTTCTGATACTACTTCTTTTTCTTTAATAGAAGCTTTAACTGAATTATTGGCACTAATATTATTTTTGATTTTTAATTCATATTCCTTAATGGAATCTGAGCATACTTGCCAAACAACTGTATTATTTTCTACAATAGCATATAAAGCCCACTCTTTAGTTAAATTAATTTGTATGCTTGATAAAGTTTTTATGCTATTTAATTCATTTATTGAAATCATATATTATTCCTTTCTTTTTTACATAAAAAAGTTTCATTAAATTCTTCTAGCTGCATGAAATCCCTCGTGTACAGCTTGCATTATCTTTTTCGGTTTATTTGTGTCTCCAACAGTAATAATTTCCATAGATGAACATTTTTCTCTAAGTTCATCTGTAAGATTTCTTACTGATTTTAATCCAAGTGCACATATAACTGCATCACTATTATAAGTGAATTCTGTTTCATCAAATGTACATTTTACATTTGTTTCGTTCATTTCAATGATTTGGTGATTTAATTTTTGTGTTACATTAAGCTCGGCTAATTTTGAATTAAGCACCCATTTTGTATATATAGGTAAATCTGGAGCAGCTTCAGGGAGCCTATCAATCATAGTAATGTTTTTTCCTTTTTCTGAAAGAAACATAGATACTTCACAGCCAATCATTCCTGCACCACATACTATAATGTTATCACCACTTGGAATGTTTCCATCTAATACTTCTAATGGATCATAGATTTTAGGATTTTTAGCTCCTTCAATGTTAGGTCTAAAAGTTTCAGCGCCAGTAGCAACAATAACTGTGTCAAATTTACCATCTTTAATGCCATCAGCAGTTACTTCTATACCGGTTACAATATTTGCTCCACATTTATTTACAGTGTTTATAATATAATCCTTATAATCTTTATAATCTTGCTTAAAGTCAGGAATTGCTACATAATAAAGAGCGCCGCCAAGACGATCTTTTTTTTCAAATAGAGTTACATCATGACCTCTTTCAGAAGCTGTTATAGCTGCTTGCATACCAGCAGGCCCTGAACCAATAACAGCAACTTTCTTTTTAATTTTAGCAGGAGTAATCTTAACAAAACTTTCATATTCTTTTCCTGCCTCTGGATTTATAGCACATGAGATTCCACAACTGTTCATTACTTCTCCTAAGCATTCGTTACAGCGTAAACATCTGCGGATTTCTTCTGGCTTTCCTAGAGCAACTTTAGAAGGATAATCAGGATCTGCTATAGTTTGTCTTCCAATAGCTATAAAATCAGCATCACCTTTTTCAATAATATCTTCACCCATTTCTGGAGAAATACCACATACTGCAATAACAGGTACATTGACAGATTTTTTTATTGCTGCCGCAAGGTTAACAAGAGTACCTCTAGGTGTATAATTTGGTGGAACCCACATAGAAGTAGCAACACCATTGCTTAAATTTTTTCCTTTTGCTGATTCTTTACCTTCCATAACAGTAAAGTACTTATGTAATCTTGAGTCCCAAGTACCAGCTGAAACATGAATAGCATCAGCTCCAGCTTCTGCTGCCCATTTGGCAAAAGTACATGCTTCTTTTATAGTAACTCCGTTTGGTACATCTTCATCAGCAGATAAACGGTATATAAGTGTGAAATCTTCACCAGCATGATTTTTTATAGATCGTATAGTTTCAAGGGCAAAGCGCGCACGATTTTCTAAACTTCCGCCATATTCGTCCTCTCTTCTGTTTGTATAACCTGATAGAAACTGTAATGGCATATATCCATGAGCTCCATGAAGTTCTACAGCATCGAAGCCACATTGACGTGCTCTTTTAGCGGCTAAACCATATTTTTCAATCAATTCTTTAATATCTTTTATGCTCATTGTTCTCGGATTATCATTAGGTAGCTGAAATGTACCTATGCCAGATGGTGAAATTGGCTGAATACCTGTAACACTTTCACTAGAAAAGCAACCTCCATGAGCTAATTGAAGGCAAGCTTTTGCTCCACCTGAGTGAACTGCATGAGGTATACGACTTAAACCAGGCATAAATTTACCACTAGTTATTTCGATTTCACCATCAATAACTCTTCCTAAAGGATCTGGGCAACAAACTTCTGTTATTATAAGCCCAACCCCACCATTAGCACGTCTTGCGTAATAATTTACAATGACATCAGAGACTGTTCCATCTGCAGCTGCAAGATTAGTCCCCATACCAGGCATAATCATACGATTTTTAAGTTCCATATTACCTATTTTCCCAGGTTGTAGAAGTTTTTTAAAATTCATTATCTGATCCTCCTTATATTTTTAAAAAATATATTAAAAGTTTTACAATTAATTAAATTCCATATAATATTTTCCTAATCCTTTGACATATGCAAAAATAGAAAGGAACTTTTTTGTTCAATATTACAAAAGGAAAAAGCTTACAAATAATTGGCTATTTGTAAGCTTTTTACCCTAGCAATATATGCTTATATTTAATTTATATACTTATATCATCTATTATAAAAGAGATATACATGTGTAATCTTATTAAAGGATTATCAAAATCATCCTCAATAATTTTACGAATTTTATTAAGTCTATAGCTTATAGTATTACGATGAAGATACATGGCATTGGCTGTATCACTTATGCTTTGATTATTATCAAAAAAATTTCTGAGGGTAATAATATATTCGCTTCCTTCTTTTTCATCAATTTTCTTTAATAGGGATAATGATTTACTTGTAATGCCTAAAATAGGATGCATTTTATTAAGATTCATCATCATATCATAAATTGCTATTTCATTATACAAATAAAAGAATTTCTGGGGGGGAATTTTGGGGATACAATCTACTATTTCACCAGTCCTTTTTGCTTGGTCATAACTTTTATTAATTAAGATTAATCTATCAACCGCATTACCTGCACTACATATAAGCTGTTCTCTTGTACTGATTTCACCTAATTCTTTGTACACATTCTTTAAGTCTTTTTTATCATCGAAGCTAATAATACAATATGATTTTTTATCATTAAAGCTATATATACAAAATGGAACTAGCCTTCTGATTTCATTTTTAACGCTATATAAATTTTCGCTTAAATTTTTTGATTCACTTCTATCTCGTATTTCCAAAACTATAAACCATTTTCTTATATTCCATCCTAGACTTTGGGCTTGATTAAATGCCATAGTCTCATTTGGTATTTTTCCTAAAAATAGTTCTTTTATAAATTCATTTTCTAAATCTCCTAAAGCTCTTGAAACCATTGCATTATTTGTGAATTTTACAGCAATAACTTCTGAAATCATCTGAAGTATTTGAAGGTCAGTTTCAGTTATTTTTTTATTGATCTCTAAAAGTGCAATATAACCTTCAATTCTATTTTCAGATTTTATCTCAGCTACAGCTCGTTTTACATAGGGAGAAAAAGCTTTACTGTCGACAAATAGGGGGCGACCGTTTTGAGTAAGCCTATGCCAAAATCTATTATAATCTGTCATATTAACTATATTAGATGGGCAATACTTATTGGACGTTATTATTTTCCAGATAGGATCATTAATTTCAAGTGATTTAGTATAATCAATAACTTTGTAACTTTTATCAGTTATTATCATAGGGTTTTTTAGAAGTTTGTATGCTATAGCTTCAATGTCGGTAATTTCAGCACTTTTATTTAATAAATTTATTAAATTTATATAATCATCATACAAAAGCTTTTGAATAAAATTAGACTCTTCATTGATATACTCATTTAATTTTATATATATATTTTCTTCTTTCATATTGGACTCAACTAAAACTACTGAAATATCAGTATGACTTTGAATAAAAGAATTTATTTTAGTCATCATATCTGGTAGAACAAAAGCTTCTGAAAAGATAATCACTCCAGGCAATTCTATATTTGTATCTAATTCCAGTAGTTCCTTAATATTAGAATAATTAAGTATTATTGAATGACTTTTTAAAAAGTTCCCAGTATGTACAGATTTACTTATGGAAATAATATCATTTATTCCAATACTAACAGATGAAATGTAAATTTTCTCATCTTCAGAGTGAGATATTATTTTATAAGTTAATTCAAGTTCTTTAAAAAAGTCACTTAAATTTATCATTTGCAGCACTACTCCTTTCTTGAGATTTTTTTATGCAATTATATATGTTAAAAGTAAAGCTTTTCCAAACATTAAACGGTAAGTTATATATATTATGGAAAAATTATCTTTTAATACATGATTTATAATATGCATATTTAAAAGTTATTTTCTAAATATAACTATCAATATACAATAATACCATAATAATTATGTTTTGAGTAAAATATGATATAATGATATATTAAGGAACTTATATATATGTCACATTGATATTATATATGCCTCTAAAAAATATTCTCTTTCTTACTTGGTTAATAATAGAATTATTGATCATAATTCTATAGAGTATTCTATTATTTCAACATGTACTTTTTAAAAACAAAGTGAACAACTTAATTTAGAGAATAATATAAATATTTGATTCATTTATACTAATCAGTATTACATTAGTGTATAATAATGATATATTTAAAGAAATAGAGAGGTGAGAGCCTTTTGGGTTACACAGCATTATATAGGGAATGGAGACCTAAGAATTTTGAAGATGTTGTAGGTCAAGAGCATATAACTACTACACTAAAGAATGAAATAATACATGACAGAATTGCACATGCATATCTTTTCTGTGGAACTAGAGGTACAGGAAAGACTTCGACTGCAAAAGTAATGGCAAAAGCTTTAAATTGTCTTGATTTAAGAGATGGAGAACCATGTAATGAATGCGAAATGTGTAGAAAGATAAATGATGGTTTAGCTATAGATGTAACAGAGCTTGATGCTGCTTCAAATAATGGTATTGATAAAATAAGGGATATAATTGATGATACCAAGTATCCACCACAAGAATCTAAATTTAAGGTTTATATAATGGATGAGGTACACATGCTATCAGTTGGAGCGGTTAATGCATTCTTAAAAACTTTAGAGGAACCACCTAAAAATGTTATTTTTATATTAGCAACAACAGATCCTCAAAAGTTACCTATCACAATTTTATCTAGATGCCAAAGATTTGATTTTAAGAGAATTAATCAAAAAGAAATATGTGCAAGATTAAGAAAGATAACTGATTCACAAAATGTTGAATGTGAGCAAAAAAGCTTAGAGCTAATATCTAGAGTTTGTGATGGTGCCATGAGAGATGCCTTAAGCATATTAGATCAAGCTATAGCAATGGGAGATAATGAAATCAAGTATGAGGATTTAATAAGTATACTTGGACTTGTCACAAATGAATATTTATTTGATATAACAAATGCTATTACGGATAGAAATATAGAAAAAGCTATGCTTATAGTAGATAAAATGGTTTATGCAGGTAAAGATATTCAATTGTTTATAAAAGATCTTATTAACCATTTTAGAAATTTATTAATGGTTAAGGTTACAAAAAATCCAGAAGAAGTACTTGATATGTCCATTGAAAATATAACTCTTATTAAAGAACAGGGAAGAAAAATAAGAGTTGAAGAAATAATGAGAATTATAAGGATTCTTCAGGAAGCTGAAAATAATTCAAAAATGAGTAAGCAAAGCAGACTATATTTAGAACTTTCAATAATAAAAATGTGCAAAATTGAATATGATACATCTAGTGAAGTGATTTTAACTAGAATAAATAAGCTAGAAGAAAATTTAAAAAGTGGGAAAATTCAAATTTTAGAAAATAATGATGGCTCAAGAAGTGAAAATCAAGAAAAAATGAATACTACTAATAACAAAGGGAAAAATACATTAAATAAAACTGTTGTTAAAAAAGAGGATTCAGAGCCTGAAGATGTAAACATTAATTCATCGCTTACAATTGATGATGTAGGAAGAGCATGGACTGAAATATTAGAAAAATTTAAGAGTAGAAGAGCCATGATAATATACGCATCTATTGTTACAGCTAAGCCTTATAGTTTTAAAAATGGCATAGTTACGCTTGAATATGATTCGACATATGCATTTAATAAAGCAAGACTTGAGAGGGAAGAATACAAAAAAATTGTAAATGAAGTATTCTCAGAAGCATTAAATGAAAATGTAGCTGTAAAATATATAATAAAAGAAGATGATAGTATAGAAGAAAATAAAGAACAGTTACTTAAGCAAAAATTAGATGGCGAAATACCTTTTGAGGTGTATGATGAATAGAGGATTAAGGTAAAGTTTAAAACTTGTGAATTGATAAAAGATGATTTATAATTAAAAAATGAGATTTAAGATATTAAGGAGGATTTTTTTATGGCAAGAGGTGGATTTCCAGGCGGATTTGGCGGCGGAAATATGAATAATTTAATGAAGCAAGCTCAAAAGCTTCAAAAACAAATGGAAGATATGCAAAAGGAAATGGAAACAAAAGAATTTGAAGCTTCTGTTGGTGGTGGAGCTGTAGTAGTAAAAGCTAATGGTAAAAAAGAAATAATTTCTATTAACATAAAGCCAGAAGTAGTAGATCCAGATGATGTAGAAATGATTGAAGATTTAATATTAAGTGCAGTAAATGAAGTTTTAAGAAAAGCTGAAGATGAAACAGCTAACAAAATGGGTAAGCTAACAGGCGGAATGGGCGGCTTATTTTAATTAAAACTAAATTTTATTTATGGCATACAGTAGATAGAAATATATTAATACTGTATGCTTTTTTCAATGATTACTTTATGATATATTAAAAAGCTAATAATATTTAGTTTTAATTTTGAAGGGAGATATGTAAATATGATGGATTTTTATCCTGTAGCCATAGAAAAGTTGATAGAAGAATTTGCGAAATTGCCAAGCATAGGGAAAAAATCAGCTCAAAGATTAACATTACATATTTTGAATTTGCCAGATGATGAAGTAAGAGAATTTGCTAATGCTTTGGTACAGGCGAGAGGTACTATTAAATATTGCTCTATATGTGGTAATTTTACAGATAGTGATCCGTGTGCTTTGTGTTCAAATCCTAATAGAGATAAAGGTGTTATATGTGTTGTTGAGCAACCAAAGGATATTATGACGATGGAGAAGGTTAAGGAATTTAATGGAGTATATCATGTTCTTCATGGAAATATATCACCTATGCAGGGGAGAGGACCTCAAGATATTAAGATTAGAGAACTAGTGGCAAGAATGAATGAAGATGTTAAAGAAGTAATTTTGGCCACAAATCCTAATATTGAAGGAGAAGCTACAGCTATGTATATAGCAAAGGTTCTTAAGCCATTGGATATAAAAGTAACTAGAATAGCAGCTGGTATACCGGTTGGTGGAGATTTAGAATATGCAGATGAAGTCACATTATCTAAAGCTTTAGAGGGTAGAAAAGAAATTTAAGGGACCCTAATAAATTAGGATCCCTATGAAAAAGGTGTTACATAGATGGGAGTTAGAAGTTTTTGTTTGACATGAGTGAAAAGCTTCTTATAGAATTAATGTATTCTAATATAAGGAAAGTGTTACAATAAAAAATAAAAAAATGAAGTATATTCCTCCTAATAATTGGATAAAAATATAATAGGAGAAGATTTAGGAGGGATATATATGGATGGAAAAGGTATTCATAAAAATTACTTAAATCAAGAATGCTTTTTGGACAAGGATTACAGGTTTAATAGTGAAAAACTATTAAGAGATATGCAACTTGCTAAAATGGAAATTGATATGGCTCGAAACATGTTTAATAATGTTGAAGATAATGCGCTTATAGATATTGCTATTTATTCGGAAGATCTTGCAAAGAAAAGATACGGATATTTATTATCTATAGCAAAAGAAAACGGAATTAGAGTTAGTAAAAATTATATAATAGAAAATAATTTGTTTTTATCAGAATAGAAATGCAGAAGGGAGAAGTTGAAGGATGAACGAGCAGTATTTTATATATGGTTTAGTAGGAATAATACTACTATTTATAATAATAAAGTTACTAAAATGGCCAATGAAGATAATATTAAATGGGATAATAGGATTGATATCATTGTATATAGTAAATATAATAGGAGCCAACCTTAATATTATAGGATTAAATTTTAACTTCTCATTACCCATTAATCCAATAACATCACTGATTGCAGGATTTTTGGGTGTACCAGGAATAATAGCCATTGCAATAATAGTCTTCTTTATGTAAAAATAAGAAAAAATGTCTAACTATATGAAAATTATATCCATTAGTTAGGCATTTTTTTTATTATGTAATTATTATGTTTGTTAAAATTGCATTTTTGAGTTAATATTTAAGTTGAAGATAAAATTTGGATTAAAAGGAGTTAGAACTAGTGAAAAAGCATCTATTGGAAAAAATGATTTTAATGGTAACAATAACTTGCTTGATTTCTAGTCCTGTACAAGCTAGCTGGATTAAAAATTCTACAGGAACTTGGAATTGGGTTGAGAATAATACAAAAACTATTGGTTGGAAATATATAAGTGGAAAATGGTATTATTTTAATAACGATGGAGATATGAAGACTGGATGGATTAAAGAAAATAATAATTGGTATTGTTTAGCTGATGATGGACATATGTTTACAGGATGGGTATGTTATAGTAAAAAGTGGTATTATTTTAATAATAATGGAGTAATGCAAACAGGATGGCTCACTGTAAATAATGAAAAATATTATTTAGATGATAGCGGAGTAATGCAGATAGGAACTGTTGATATTGAAGGAAAAAGATATAATTTTAACGAAAGTGGAGTTTTGACATCAAATGAAGAAATAACTGATAATACAGTCGAATTACCATCAAATGATATAAAAGAGCCTACACAAAATCTTACTTCAGTTACAGATAGAAATGTATTTACTAGTAGTAATGAAAATTTTACAATAATTGATGATAAATATAATAATGAAGAAAAAGAAGATGATAATGAAAATGAAGAAGAAAGAAGTAAGGATGATGAACCAAATGATTTTTCATATGGAGATTTAAATCTAGAAAATGATTCATTATCAAAGGATACAATAAGAACAGAAGAACCAGAAGAAGATGATGATCATTATTATTCAGATCTAAATATATTCTATAAAGCTAAACTTTCACCTCCATTTTATAGCGGAAATAAGGAAATAAAGGGAAATTGTACTTGGTATGCATGGGGAAGAATGTTTGAATTAACAGGAAAAGCACCTAATGATGCAGGTTTTAATGGGAATGCATATGAATGGTGGGGTGCAAATAAAAAGATAGGAAAGTATAAATACGGATCAGAACCTAAAGTTGGTGCATTAGCAGTATGGAACTCCTCATTACCGGGCTCAGGAGGATGTGGACATGTAGCAGTAGTAGAAAAAATAGAAGATAATAAAATTTACATATCAGAGTCATCTTGGCATGGATCTACATTTAAATATAGAGAAATATATTCTACTGATTATTTATATGGATACATATACATAGACGAACCTAATTTTTAGATAAAGACAGGCTTTATAGATTTTTATATTTATTAGATTTATAATAGTTAACATAACTAATGAAATTATCTAAGAAAGGAGGACTACTTAAGTTTAGTTAAGTAGGAATAGATTATGCCAGCAGGTAATGGAGTTAATTGTAAAGAATGCGTAGATTTTAAAAATAATAAATGTAATGGAAAAGACCTACTTTGCCTATGCTATAAATGCCCAAGAAATTTAGCGCAATGTATGTGTGTAAAATATTGTAGAGAGACGGAATCCGTTTTATATTTTGATGATTAAGAACTAATGAATTGTTATTTAAAAGAGGCTGTTGCAAAATTGCGATAGCCTCTTTGCTGTGTTGTGAAAAAAGTGGATTCAACAAGAATCCACTTTTTTCATAAATTTTTAATATGTATAATAATAAAAATCGTTATAGTAATGTATATCGATTAGTATTACTGCTTAAAACAGAAATTAGGATAGTTAAAATATGATTCAGTGGGTGATTAAGCTAAATTGCGGGAATTTGGATTATATAAGACATACTATGGTAAAGTGAAAATTTGTAAGTAAAACCTAAAAAATTTTCATTAATACACAACTTTAGAAATGAAATTTTAAAATTAATGATAAATTTTAAAATTTGCCAGTGACTATATAGATATATTGAGAAAAAAAAGTGATTTTATGAATAAAAATTTAAAAATAATATTAAAATTTGAATAAAAATTCATAAGGAAAAATATAAGTATAAATTTATAAAATTTTATTATTAATTTAAATATAATCATAGGAATGTAATTATTTCTAAGTGATATAAGGATGATGATGCGACAGATAGTTATTAAAATTGAGCATTTTATTATAAATGAATATGAAATTGTAAATGAATAAATATACTACAATCTGGTGCGTGTTGACAAAAAAATATTAAAATAGTATTATAAATGTGTTAATTAATGGAGAATAATTTAAATATTATATAAAAAAATTAAATTATTTATTTTAGATTTGAATTAAAATAACTATGGAGTTATTAAACTAAGAATATAAATTGTTTAATAACTCCTTTGTGATATTCTTAGTTTTATTTCCAGAATATTAAACAAAGAAGATTTGTAATAGTGGAAGCGGTAACAGATTAACAAAGTAAAAAGATATTAAATAATGATAAATTAATCACTAAACAGAGTTTAATTTATTGTTAAATAAATAGACAAGATTATGAATAAAACATTCAGAATACTAATATCAAAAAGGAGAGGAATATATTGATTAAATATGTTGGCAAAAGACTAATATCAAGTCTATTAACAATATGGGTTGTAATTACAATAACATTTTTCTTAATGAGACTTATGCCAGGTGGTCCATTTGATAGTGAAAAGTTAACAGCTCAAGCTAAAGCTAATATGGAGGCTAAATATGGAATAGACAAGCCGCTAAGTGAACAATACTTTATGTATATGAAAAATGTAGTTCATGGAGATTTTGGTGAATCTATGGTTTTCCCTGGTAGAAATGTAACTGAAACTATTGAAACATCTTTCCCGGCATCAGGAAAGGTTGGTATGGCGAGTGTAGTGACATCGATAATCGTTGGAATTTCTCTAGGAATAGTGGCAGCATTAAAGAAAGGTAAATGGGCAGATTCAATAATTGTATTTATAGTAACTCTTGGAATAACAATACCAAGCTTTGTTATTAGTGCTGTATTAATTTATTTCTTGGGTGTTGAATGGAAGCTATTACCGCCTACTGGATTTAGTGGATGGAAAAATTATATTATGCCAGTAATTGCATTATCAGCTTCATCTACAGCATTTATCACAAGACTTACAAGAAATAAGTTATTAGATGTATTAAAATCCGATTATATAAGAACTGCTAAAGCAAAAGGTCTAGGCAAAGGAAAAATAATTTTTAAGCACGCTTTAAGAAATTCACTTATACCTATAGTTACATACATAGGACCATTAATTGCTAGTATATTAACTGGAAGCTTTATTATAGAAAAAATATTTGCAATACCAGGATTAGGTAATGAATTTGTACAATCTGTTACAAATAGGGACTACTCTATGTTGCTTGGTGTTACTGCATTTTATTGTACTTTATTAGTAGTCTTAGGGTTTGTTGTTGATATGTTATATTTGATAATTGACCCAAGAATAAAGCTAGATAATTAGGAGGAACGTAAAAGTGGAAGAATTAATTATAGACAAAAGTGAATTTACACCTCTAACAGCAGAAGAAAAGAAAGTTGAGGCAGTAGTTAGACCAAGTATTGGGTATTGGAAAGATGCATGGCAAAGGCTATTAAGAGATAAGATGGCAATAGCATCTTTAGTTGTTATTTTATTAATAGTTTTAGGAGCGATTTTTGTCCCAATATTTTCAAAATATACATATGATGCAACAAATTTATCACTAGTAAACAGTAAGCCTTCAGCTGAACATTGGTTTGGAACAGATTCACTTGGAAGAGATATTTTTGTAAGAGTATTCAATGGAGCCAGATATTCATTAATAATAGCTGTAGTTGCGGCATTTATAAATTTAGTTATTGGTATATTATATGGTGGAATTGCAGGATATTTCGGTGGAGCAGTAGACAATGTCTTAATGAGAATAGTTGATGTTATTTATTCAATACCTTTAACTATTTATGTAATTATATTTATGACTATCTTTAATAAACCAGGACAAAGTGGTAGTGGACTTTGGACAATAATATTAGCTTTATCCATATCTTATTGGATTGGTATGGCAAGAATTGTTAGAGGTGATGTACTTCAATTAAAGCAACAAGAATTTGTTCTTGCAGCAAGATCACTTGGAGTATCAAAGTTTAAAATACTTATAAGACATTTAATACCTAACTGTATAGGATCAATAATGGTTACATTAACATTATTAATTCCAGAAGCGGTATTTACAGAAGCATTTTTAAGCTTTATAGGACTTGGACTTACTCCTCCAACAGCATCATTAGGAACATTAGCTAATGAAGCTATGGTAGCTATATATACATATCCTTATCAATTGGTACCACCAGCAGTAGTTATATGCTTAATTATATTAGCATTTAATCTTTTTGGTGATGGTTTAAGTGATGCACTAGATCCTAAGAATAAGAGATAGGAGTAGGAGTTCAGATGGAAAAGTTATTAGAAGTAAAAAATTTAAAAACTGAATTTAAAACTAATGTTGGGCAAGTACATGCTGTAAGAGGAGTTTCTTTTTATCTAGATAAAGGTGAAGCATTAGGCATTGTTGGAGAATCAGGATGTGGAAAAAGTGTAACAATGATGTCAATAATGAGACTTTTAGCTGATAATGGAAAGATTGCAGATGGTCAAATATATTTTGATGGAAAAGATATTTCAAAAGCAAAGGATTCTGAAATGGATTCAATTAGAGGTAATGATATAGGAATGATATTCCAAGATCCTATGACATCATTAAATCCTGTTTTTACAATAGGAGATCAATTGATGGAACCATTACTTAAGCATAGAGGAATGAAAAAAGAAGAAGCAAAAAAACAAGCTATTAATATGCTTAAATTAGTTGGAATTCCAAGTCCAGAAAAAAGAATGAAACAATATCCACATGAATTTTCAGGTGGAATGAGGCAAAGAGCTATGATAGCTATGAGTTTAATTTGTGAACCTAAGCTTATTATTGCAGATGAGCCAACAACTGCACTTGATGTTACAATACAAGCACAAATACTAGATCTTATGAAAGATTTAAAAGATAAGCTTAATACATCAATAATATTGATAACTCATGATTTAGGAGTTGTTGCAGACCTTTGCAGCAGAATAAATGTTATGTATGGTGGAATAGTTGTAGAAACAGGTACAACTGAAGATATATTCTATAGACCAAAACATCCATACACATGGGGACTTTTAAGAAGTGTTCCTAATCCCAAAGAAAACACAAAAGAAAAGCTAAAACCAATAGAAGGACAGCCGCCAGATTTGTTAAAACCACCAGTTGGATGTCCGTTTGCGGCTAGATGCGACTATGCAATGAAAATTTGTATAAATAAACAGCCTCCACAATTTGAAGTAGGAGAAAATCATAGTGCTGCTTGTTGGTTATGCCATGAAGATGCACCAAAAGTTGAATCGCCTATAAGGAGGATAAAATAGTGGAAGATAACAAAGAGGTAATTTTAGAAGTAAAGGATTTATGTAAGTATTTCCCGGTAAATAAAGGTTTGTTTAAAGGGAAAAGTTATGTAAAAGCAGTAGATAGGGTTTCTTTCTCATTAAAAAAAGGAGAAACATTAGGTTTAGTTGGAGAATCAGGCTGTGGTAAAACTACAACTGGAAGAACAATATTAAAACTTTATGAACCAACATCTGGCCAAATAATCTTTAAAGGAAAAGATATCACTAAATATTCGCCTAAAGAAATGGTGTCTTTAAGAAAAGAAATGCAAATGATCTTCCAAGATCCATATGCATCATTAGACCCTAGAATGACTGTTGGGGATATAATAGGAGAAGCAATTGATGTACATAAGCTATTTGTAGGGGAAGAAAGAACTGAAAGAATAAGAAGCCTTTTATTAAAGGTTGGACTTGCTGGAGATCATATTAATAGATATCCTCATGAATTCTCAGGAGGACAAAGACAAAGAATTGGTATTGCAAGAGCTTTGGCTGTAGAACCAGCATTTATAGTTTGCGATGAGCCTATATCGGCCCTTGATGTATCAATCCAAGCTCAAGTTATAAACATGCTTGAAGAACTTCAAGAAGAATTAGGATTAACATATTTGTTTATTGCTCATGACCTTTCAATGGTTAAGCATATATCAACTAAAATTGGTGTTATGTATTTAGGTAGAATGGTTGAATTAGGTTTAAGTGATGAAGTATATAGTGAATGTTTACATCCATATACAAAAGCTTTACTTTCAGCAGTACCAATACCAGATCCAGACATTGCTAAAAATAATAAAAGAATAACACTTACAGGAGATATTCCATCTCCAATAGATCCACCACCTGGATGTAGATTTAAAGGAAGATGCAATTGTGCAATGCCAATATGTAGTGAAGTGGATCCAGAGCTAAAAGAAGTAAAGCCAGGACATTTTGTAGCATGTCATTTATATGATTAGTTAATTCTTTGCATAGCAAATTATTATATAAAAATAATAAAATTAATAATTTAAAGAGGGGGATACTATAATGAAAACAAGTAAAATTAAAAAAATGTGTGCAGTAGTATTAGCTGCAACACTTGGAATTTCAGTATTGGCTGGATGTGGATCTTCATCAGAAAGTGGAGCAACAGCTGGAGCTCAAGAACTTACATTTAATATAGGTGGAGATATAAAAACTTTAGATCCAGCATTAAACCAAGCAGTAGATGGTGGTATTATATTAGAAAACCTATTTGAAGGATTATATAAGCCAGGCGATGATTTCAAGCCGGTACCAGCAATAGCTGAAAGTTATGACTTATCAGAGGACCAAACAGTTTATACATTCCATTTAAGAAAAGATGCTAAATGGACAAATGGAGATCCTGTAACAGCAGGAGATTTTGAATATGCCTGGAAAAGAGTATTAGATCCAGCAACAGCTGCTGAATACTCATATCAAATGTTATATTTAAAAGGTGCAACAAAATATAATGAATCAGGAACAGAAGAAGATAGAGAAAACGTAGGGGTTAAAGCAATTGATGATAATACACTAGAAGTAACATTAGAATCACCATGTGCCTACTTCTTGGATTTAGTATCATTCCCATGCTATTTCCCAGTAAATAAGAATGCTGTTGTAGCAAATAAAGATTGGTCAACTAAAGCTGAAACTTATGTTTCAAATGGACCTTTCAAACTTACAGATTATAAGATTAAAGACGGTGCAGTATTAGAAAAAAATGATACTTATTACAATAAAGATCAAGTTACTCTTGATAAATTAAATATAAAATTCGTTGCAGAACCAACTTCAGCTTGGGCAAATTATAAAGCAGGACAATTTGATATGATTTATTCTGTTCCAGCAGCAGAAGTACCAGAAGGTGTTAAAAAAGGAGATGTTACAACATATCCACAATTAGGAACATATTATTTATCACTTAACGTTACAGATAAAGTGACAGATCCAAAAGCAGCGGAAGCTTTAGGAAATGTAGATGTAAGAAAAGCTCTTAATCTTGCAATTGACAGAGAAGCAATAGTTAATAATGTAACTAAGGGTGGACAAATTGCAGCAACTAGTTTTGTGCCAGTAGGAATTCCAGATGCTGAAGGAAAAGACTTTAAAAATAAAGAGTATTTTCCAGCTAAGGGTGATGTAGAACAAGCTAAAAAATTATTAGCAGATGCAGGATATCCAAATGGAGAAGGTTTCCCTACACTTACATTACTTATAAATCCAGAAGGGGATCATTCATTAATAGCTCAAGCAATTCAAGATATGTGGAAGAATAACTTAGGTATTGATGTTCAAATACAAAGCCAAGAATGGAAAGTATTCCAAGACACAAGAATTTCTAAAAATTATGAAATCGCTAGAGATGGATGGGTTGGAGATTATAATGACCCAATGACATTCATAGATCTTCTTGAATCAAATTCAGGATTAAATAACTCAGGATATAACAATCCTAAATATGATGAATTAGTTGAAGCTGCAAAAGTAGAGCAAGATGCAGCTAAGAGAATGGATTTAATGCATCAAGCAGAAGATGTGTTGATGGAAGATATGCCAATTGCGCCAATATATTATTATACTCAACCTATGGGTGTACAATCTTATGTTAAAGGTCTTAAAGTATCAAACTTAGGATTTATATACTTCGATAAAGTAACTTTAGAAAAATAATTATTAAAAAATGAGCTACATAAGATGAATTTCAATTCATCTTATGATAGCTTATTTTTATATGAGGCTGTAACATTAAAGAATATAATTATAATATAGAGTATAAGTATTGAAAATAAAAATATTATATACAGTAGAATTTAATATTTATGCGATAGCCCCAGTATAATTTAATTAGATAAATAATTATATTTATAAAGGAAGGAATTATAATGAAAAAGATAAATGAATTAAAAGAATATGTAAGAAATATAGATAGATTAGAGTATACTTATAATCTAGTTTCTTATGATAATATGATATTTATGCCTAAAAAGGCGTTAGAACAAAGATCAGAGGTTTTAGGGTATTTATCAACTGAAATATTTAAATTAAGAACAAGTGATAAAATAAAAGAATTTATAGATTATTTTGATCCTATTATGGATACATTAAATGATTTAGACAAGGCAATTATAAAAAATATCAAGAAAAATTATAATCAAATAAAAAATATTCCGGAAGATAAATATAGAGAGTTTATGATGTCTGCACCTATATCGGAAGCGGCATGGGAAGAGGCAAAAGAAAAAAATGATTTTTCTATATACGAACCGCATTTAGAAAAGATGGTCAAATTCTCAAGAGAATTTGCAGAATATTATGGATATGAGGACAATAAATATGATGCTTTATTAAATATATATGAGCCAGGTATGACTGTTAAAAAATTAGACAAAATATTTGGTGAGTTAAGAGATGGAATACTAGAGATATTAGAGTATATACAAAAGAGCAATAAGTTTATAAAAAGAGATTTATTAAAAGGAAAGTTTTCTATAGAAAAACAGAGAGAATTAAGCAAAGAATTATTAAAGTTAATAAAATTTGATATGAAAGCAGGAAGATTAGATGAATCTATGCATCCATTTACAACAAATTTTTGGAATAAAGATGTAAGAGTAACTACACATTATTATGAAGAAGATTTGATGTCTAATATTTTTAGCGTTATTCATGAGGGTGGCCATGGATTATATGAACAGCATATAGCTGATGAATTAGTAGGAACAGGATTAGGTACTGGAGTGTCTATGGGAATACATGAATCACAATCTCGTTTTTATGAAAATATAGTTGGAAGAAGCAATGAATTTTTAAGCGTTATATTATCATTGATAAAAAATAAATTTCCTGAATTTAAAGACGTGAATTTAGATGAATTTTATGAAGCAGTAAATTATGTTGAGCCATCTCTTATTAGGACAGAAGCAGATGAATTGACGTATAGTTTACATATAATAATAAGATATGAAATAGAAAAGCTATTAATTAATGGTGAAATAGAAGTCAAGGACCTGCCTAAGATATGGAATGAAAAATATGTTGAGTATTTGGGCGTAGAACCTAAAAATGATAGCGAAGGAGTTCTTCAGGATGTACATTGGTCTGATGGTTCATTTGGATATTTTCCTAGTTATGCATTAGGAAATCTTTATGGAGGACAACTTCTAAGTGCTCTTTTAAAAGAAAATGAAAATGCAATAATTGATTTGAAAAATGGTAATATAAGCTTTATAGATGAATGGTTAAAAGAAAAAATTCATAAATATGGATGCATATATGAACCAGAAGAATTAATTATAAATGCAACTGGAGAAAAATTATTAACAAAATATTACTTGGAATATTTGAAGAAAAAATATATGAAAATATATTAGAAATATATAACAAATACATGGGAAAAATATGTAGAAGAACAGTAAGAAACATATAAAATTAATAATAATATATATGTATATTAATTATTTTAAATGAAAAATGTATATATAATTATAAAATTATTATGAAAAAATATAATTTAAAGTAATAAAGTATTGAATTAAACGTAAGTAAGTAGTAAAATATAACAAAATAAGTTTAATTGATAAATTTGATTATAATATGATTTGAAGTATTCTAACATAAGATTGACATGTGCAATCTATAGTTTAAATTAGAGTACTTTAATATATTTAATTCAGATGATTTTTGTTGGAATTAATAGGAGTTTAGATAAATTACCACTCTAAGCTCCCATATAATATGAACAATAAGCAAAGGCAATAAAGTATATACTTATTAATTAGGGGGAACAAAAATGATTAAAGTATTAACAAACGATGGGTTAGAACAAGCTTCTATTGAAGCGCTAAAAGCTTTAGGAGTAGAAGTGGTTAATGATCACATCGAACAAGCTGTATTGGGAGAAAATTTAAAGGATTTTGATGCTATAGTGATACGATCAGCTACAAAGCTTACAGCTGATGTTTTTGAAGCAGAAAAAGGTGGTAGCTTAAAATTAGCTATTAGAGCTGGTGTTGGAATAGATAACATAGATATTCCAGCAGGTGAAGGAGTAGGAGTGGCAGTAAGAAATACTCCAGCAGCAAGTTCAGATTCAGTTGCAGAATTAGCACTTGCTCATATGTTTTCTTTAGCAAGATATGTTGCAATAGCAAATGTAACAATGAGAAATGGCGAATGGAATAAAAAGAAGTACCAAGGAACTGAGATTGCAGGTAAGACATTGGGTATTATTGGAATGGGAAGAATAGGACAATCATTAGCTAAGAAAGCTACTGCATTAGGAATGAAAGTTATTTATACAGATTTATTTGGAAAAAATGAAGCATTAGAATATGATTTTGTTTCATTAGAAGATGTATTAAAAATTTCTGATTTCATCTCTCTTCATGTTCCATATGATAAGAAGGCAGGAGCATTAATTGGAAAGAAAGAATTAGAAATGATGAAGAATACTGCATATCTAATTGACTGTGCTAGAGGTAAGGTTGTTGAAGAAGCAGCATTACTTGAAGCTCTTGATAATGGAGTTATAGCAGGTGCAGGACTTGATGTATTTGAAGATGAGCCAACAAAGAATACTACATTAGTAAACCATCCTAAGGTTAGTGTTACACCACACATTGGAGCAGCAACTGATGAAGCTCAAACAAGAATTGGTGAAGAAGTAGTATCAATAATTAAAGAGTTCTTTAATTTATAATAAAAATAAATACCTCAGGGAAACGTATCTCTGAGGTATAATATATATGTAGACGTATTTATTAGTCTATTTAAATTTATGCGATTATCTAGATTTTATTAATATGTATAGTCGTAAATTAAAAATAAAAATAGGGGGTATTTTTGAATGGCAACAGTCAAGCCTTTTAAAGGTATAAGACCAGTTAAAGAATTGGCATCAAAAATAGCAGCACTACCATATGATGTTATGAATAGTGAAGAAGCTAGAGAAATGGTTAAGGGAAATCCACATTCGTTTTTACATGTTGATAGAGCAGAAATTGATTTAGATCCTTCAATTGATGTGCATGATAAAAAAGTTTATGAAAAAGCTAGAGAAAATCTAGATAAGATGATAGAAAACGAAGAATATGTCCAAGATCAAGAGCCATGTTTATATATATATAGACAAATAATGAATGGAAGAGCTCAAACAGGAATAGTGTTCTGCGCATCCATTGATGATTATTTAAATAATGTTATCAAAAAGCATGAGTTTACAAGAGCTGATAAAGAACAAGATAGAATAAATCACGTTGATTATTGTGATGCTAATACAGGCCCAATCTTTTTAACTTATAAAGAAGATCAAATTGCATCTGAAATAATAGAAGCATGGATTGAAAATGAAAGCAAAAGAAAGCCAATCTATAATTTTATAGCTGAAGATGGAATAAGCCATATTGTTTGGGTAATAGATAATGAAATAATTATAAATGAAATAGTTGATTTGTTTAAAGAAGTTGATTATTTATATATAGCTGATGGACACCATAGATCTGCATCAGCTGTTAAAGTAGGTTTAAAAAGAAGAAAAGAGAATCCTAACTATACTGGAGAAGAAGAGTTTAACTATTTCTTAGCAGTTGCATTTCCTGATAATGATTTGATGGTAATGGATTATAATAGAGTTGTTAAAGATTTAAATGGATTAAGTGTTAAGGATTTAATAGAAAAACTTAATGAAAAGTTTGTTGTTTCAGAATCAGAAAATAACGAAGCAGTTAAACCATATAGAAAACATACTTTTGGAATGTATGTAGAAGATAAATGGTATACCCTTGAAACAAAAGATGGAATATATAATCCAGAAGATCCTATTAAGAGTTTAGATGTATCTATACTAGAAGAAAATGTATTAAGACCTATTTTAGGTATAGAAGATGTTAGAACATCTGATAGAATAGACTTTATTGGTGGAATTAGAGGAATTGGTGAACTTGAAAGAAGAGTTCATACTGATATGAAGATTGCTTTTTCTATGTATCCAACAGAAGTTAGTGATATCATGAAAGTTGCAGATATAGGTGAAGTAATGCCACCAAAATCTACTTGGTTTGAACCAAAACTTAGAAGTGGATTGTTTATTCACAAATTAAAATAAAAAGTGCCAAAAGGCACTTTTTATTACATCATTTCAAGCATTCTTTTTAGTATTCGAGTAGAATTTTGAACGGCAATTGGAGTGAATTTTTCATAATCCATATGAGCTCCGTTATTTGCATTATCAGAAATTGATCTTATTACTACAAATGGAATTGAATTCAAGTAGCAAACTTGAGCTATGCTTGCACCTTCCATTTCACAAGAAATGGCTCCAAATTCTTTTTCAAGCCATTGGATTTTTTCGATATTTGCGATGAATTGATCACCTGAAGCAATTCTTCCAACAAAACTATTTAACTCAGAAATTTCCTCACATGCTTTCTTAGCTACAGTAACTAAATTTTGATCGCATTTAAAATCAAATGTATCTAATCTTGGGATTTGACCCATTTTATCACCAAAAGCTGTAGTATCCATATCGTGCTGTATTAAGTTTTCAGCAATTACGATATCTCCAGGATATATATCCTTACCAATTCCTCCTGCTACTCCAACATTTATAACTTTATCAACATTGTATTCAGAAGCTAAAATTTGAGTACAAACAGCTGAATTAACTTTACCTATTCCACAAACTACTGCAACAACATCTTTTCCATATAGTTTGCCTTTATGAAATGTCATATTAGCTTTTTCTTTTTTATCTTCTATTGATAAATCCTTTAATAAAATTTCTAATTCTTCTGCCATTGCAGCAATGATTCCTATTACCATATTATCCTCCTAAAATATATAAAATGTTACTTGCTATAATTCATATTATAAACATAATTTTGACAATTTAATAGAGAAGTATATTAATTAAGATAAAAATTATCTAATAATGATAAAAAAATTCTTACAGCTTAATTATTTTTAATAATATTTATCCTATAAATATAGTAGGAATTTATATTTATGATATAATAGCATTAGAAAATTACAGTATAAGTTTATATTACTATGAGGAATATAACTATATAGACAGTTTATTTTAATACATATTTTAAATTAAGGAGAGAAGAAATCTTATGGAATTACAACATCCTTTATCAAGAACTGAACTTTTAATAGGAAAAGAAGGATTAGATAAATTAAGAAATAGTAAAGTTATTGTATTTGGAGTTGGAGGTGTAGGAAGTTTTACAGTTGAGGCTTTAACTAGGGCTGGTATTGGTGAATTAATATTAGTAGATGATGATACTGTATGTTTAACTAATCTTAATAGACAAATTCATGCTACAATAAAAACTATAAGCCAACCAAAGGTTGAAGTCATGAAAGAGAGAATACTTTCTATTAATAGAAAATGTAATGTAATTACACATCAGGTTTTTGTAACACAAGATAATCTAGAAGAACTGATTCCTAATGATGTGGATTATGTGGTTGATGCTATAGATACTGTATCAGCTAAATTGGGATTAGCAGAATATTGCTATAAAAAAGGGATAAAAATAATGAGTTCTATGGGAACTGGAAATAAGTTTGATCCAACTCAATTTAGAGTTACTGATATATACAAGACTAAAGTGTGCCCTTTAGCAAAAGTAATGAGGTATGAATTAAGAAAAAGAGGCGTAGAAAAACTGAAGGTAGTATATTCAGAAGAAATTCCGACAAAACCTAAAACAGAAGATGTAGTAACTTGTAAAACAGGATGTGTATGTACTGGAGGAACTAAAAAGTGTGCAAGTAAAAGACAAATACCAGGAAGTATGTCTTTTGTTCCACCAGTTGCAGGCATGATAATAGCAGGAGAAGTTATTAAGGACATATTAAAAATAGAAAAATAATAAAAATCCACAATATATTGCTAAAATTTATTAGTTATCAACAATATATTGTGGATTTTGTTGATTATTATCATACTTTAATTTTAGATGTGGATATTTAAAATGTTATAATTATTGTTTATAATATTAAGGAAGATAGAAAATATAAAATTCTAATTTTTTAATGCTTATAACTATAGGGAGAATTTTACAATGAATTCAGATTTAATTATAAAGATAGAACCAGATAAATCAACTGAATCAGAATATCTGATTAAAGATTTAAATAATATCATATTGGGACGATTCAATATAGCAAGTATCAATAATAAAAAGAAGAGATGTGATATTGATTTAATATATTATAAAGAGTATAAATATTCAATATTGAAAGACACATTAGTTTGCATTTTAAGGGCCATATTCAAAAATGTAAATATATTTAAGGTGAATATAAAAATCTGTGAAGATTTAGATATCAGTCCTTTTTTAGATTTAGGATTTATTCTAGAAGGAATAATTGGTCAAAATGAATTCAAAAATGGTAAGTACATAGATGAACTTATTTTGGGGATAACTAGAATTGAATATGAAAATGGACTTCAATATTCTAATATAGAGTTACAAGGAAATGATATAGTTGTCAAAAATTTAACTCCAGCAAATGCAGGTGATTTACTAAAATATTATATAAGAAATAAAGAACACTTAGCTCCATTTGAGCCTTTAAGAGATAATGATTTTTATACAATAGATTCTCAAAGAAAGATTTTGAATGAAAGTTATAAACAATTTATGAATGGGACTAGTATAGATTTAGGGATTTTTAAAGAGGAAAAATTGATAGGAAAAGTTAAAGTATCTAATATTGTATATGGATCGTTTAAAAGTGGAATAATAGGATACTCTATGGATAAAGAGTATTGTGGAAAGGGTTATATGAAGCAAGCGGTTATGCTAGTACTTAAATATTCATTTGAAGAGTGTGATTTACATAGAATAGAAGCATCTGCACTTGTTGATAATGAGAAATCTAGAAATGTACTTAGAAGATGTGGATTTAAATTAATAGGTATAAATGAGAAGTATTTATTAATTAATGGGAAATGGAGAGATCATGCTAGCTATTATATTGTAAAAGAAGACTTCTATAAACAATATCAAGGGTAAAAGAGCTTTTGTTTAACTTTAGGATTATGTATAAATTAACTAAGAAGGAGTAAAATAATGAGCGTGATATTAAGTAAGGATGAATTAGTAGTAAAGGTTTTTAATAATAACATTGTTTTAGTTAATTCTGAGAATAAGGAAAAGATATTATTTGCTAAAGGAATAGGATTTGGGAAAAAGAAAGGAAGCATAATACCCTCTGGAACTGAAATAGCTAAGGTGTTTAGTATTGAAGATCAAGAAAATATTAATAACTTTAAATATATAACTAGAAATATTGATAGCGATTTTTTGGGAGTATGTGAAGAAGGAATATATGAAATATCAAATCAATTGAATTGTGAATTGAATGAAAGAATACATATAGGACTAATAGACCATTTATTTGTGGCAGTAGAAAGATTAAAAAATGATAAGGAAGTGGAAAATCCATTTTTAGTAGAGACACAAACACTATATCCTAAAGAATATGAATTAGCAGAAATGATATCTAATATGGTTGGAGAGCATTGTCATATAAAATTTCCAGAAGGAGAAATAGGATTTATAACATTGCATATTCATTCTGCAATAAATGATGGAAAGGTATCTAACACAGTCAAAAATACATATTTAAGCAATGTAATAGTTGAACATGTTGAAAATGAATTAAATATAAAGATAAATAGAAAATCACTTGATTATGCACGTTTTTGTACACATATAAAATTTGCGATACAAAGAATAATGGAAAACACCACTGTAAATAATGAATTAGCTAAAGTTATAAAAGATACATATAAAGAATCATATAAGATTTCTGAAAATATTTGCAAAGTTATAGAAGAAGAATTAAAATTAAAAGTATCAGAAGATGAAATCGCTTTTTTAACTATACATATAGAGCGATTCAGAATAAGTAGTAAAAATAAATAAAAAACATTTACATTGAACATTTACAAACTATTTATTATATGATATTATAATTTCACGACAGAAAATAATTAAGGTGTAACTGGTTATGCAGGCAAGACTTAATGTTATTTATAAAAGATTTATTGCTATATAATTTTATATTTATAGCACTGTAATGAATCTTTTTAAATTACATTTAAGTCTTTTTTTGTTGTTAATTTATATAAGCTGGCCGGCTTGATGAATAATTTTTATTTAATATGAAGAACTTACTATAGAGTAAATAACATTTTTTAAATTTTAGGAGGAATTATTATGCTTCAATATTTACAAAGAATAGGTAAAGCTATTATGCTACCGATTGCAGCTTTGCCTATAGCAGGTATATTATTAGGTGTAGGCGGTGCTTTACTTGGAATTTCAGGGTTAGAAAATGCTCCGGCTGTATACCAACCATTAATAGCATTTGTTAATATTCCTGTAGTTACAGCAATATTAACTGTAATGAATGATATAGGAAATATAGTATTTGGTAACTTACCAATATTATTTGCAGTTGGAGTTGCAGTTGGTCTTGCTAAAAAAGACAAGGGTACAGCAGCATTAGCTTCAGTTTTTGGTTTTATAGTAATGAACCAAGTTATTTCAACATTACTTACTTTAGGAGTTACTCAATTAGGTGTATTAACTCCAGATAATGTTGGCGAATATGGAACATATGTTACAACTAATTTAGGAATATTCACTTTAAATATGTCAGTATTTGGTGGTATTATTACAGGGATAGTTACAGCAGTATTACATGATAGATTCCATGAGATTCAATTACCACAAATTATAGGATTCTTTTCGGGGTCAAGATTTGTTCCAATAGTAACAGCTGTTACTATGGCACTTGTTGGTGCAGTATTAGCATTTTTATGGCCAATAGTTCAAAATGGTATAGGTGTTATAGCTAATCTAGTTAGAGATGCAGGATTTATAGGAACATTCTTATATGGACTTATAGAAAGAGCACTAATTCCATTTGGACTACACCATGTATTTTATACTCCATTCTGGTTTGGATCATTTGTTGAAGGGCAAATATTAGTTAATGGTACATGGCAAACAGTTGCTGGTGCTAATACAGCATATTTTGCTCAATTATCAAGTATGACTGATTTAGTAGGAGCTTCAGCTGACACAATGTCAACTATAGTTAGTGGTACAACAAGATTTATGGCAGGTAAATTCCCATTCATGATGTTTGGATTACCAGCAGCTGCATTTGCAATGTATAGAGCAGCGGCACCAAGTAAGAGAAAAACAGTTGGATCATTATTAGCAGCAGCAGCTCTTACATCATTATTAACAGGTATAACTGAGCCATTAGAATTCACATTTATCTTTGTTGCTCCAGTATTATACGGAGTACACTGTGTATTAGCAGGTTTATCATTCATGTTAATGGATATATTTAGAGTATTTATAGGTATGACTTTCTCTGGTGGATTAATAGACTTTAGTTTATTTGGTTTACTTCCAGCAGGTGCAGGAGTTCCAACTAGATGGTATATGGTTCTATTAGTTGGTGCAATATATGCGGTAGTTTACTATTTCTTATTCTTATTCATAATCAAGAAGTTCAACTTAAAGACTCCTGGTAGAGATGAAAATGAAGAAGAAACTAAGTTATATACTAAAGCAGATTACCAAAATAGAAATGGTTCTAACGGATCAAATGCTTCAGCACCTAGCGGTAAAGGTGAGATAGCAGAAAAAGCTCCAGCAGTATTAGCAGCATTAGGTGGAGAAGCTAATATAGTAAGTGTTGATGCTTGTATAACAAGATTAAGAGTAGAAGTTAAAGATAAATCTAAAGTTGATAAAAATGAACTTAAATCATTAGGTGCAGCCGGTGTTATGGAAGTTGGAAACGGAATTCAAGCTATATTCGGAGCTAAAGCAGACGGATATAAGAGTGCAATTAATGATATATTAGGAAATCACTAAAGATATTAAACTAAGTAATATTTAGAAATAAAGTAAGACATGGGTTATATGGACTCATGTCTTATTTTTATATAAAAATAGATATATTTATCTATATAGGTATATGTATATTCTTGTATATATGTATTTGTATATATTTATATATTTATATATTTATATATTCAATTATTTACTGTTGCTAGTATAGTTTTGTGGACACATAAAAAATAAATTATAATTGAAATAAGAGAGATGTGTCCAAAATATTGACCTAGGCCCATTTACTCTATATAAATAAAGTTGCAAGATAAATTAAAAGCTGTAAAAAGGACTAATAATGATAATATAAATTATATAGTAAAAGTTAAGTATTAAATTATTTTATGTAACCAATAAATATAGTAATAATAATTTTAAAGTTATACTTTGCTTTTCTATATATTAATTTAAGAATAGAGAGATTACTTATAATGTAAGATTAAAGGATGAACTATTAAAATGGAATCTATAAAAAAAATAAATGAGTAGATTAATTACAATCTACTCATTTATTTCTTAAGCTTATTTAAATATATACAAAAAATTAAAGTGTATATTCTAATATTGTTGTTTCTCCAGCAACTGTATTAACATTTTCAACTGGAGTTATAGATTTTAATATATCAGGGTTAGTTATTAAAACAGGAGTTATTAATGGTAAGTTTTTAGACTTAACAAATTCTCTATCTACTTTTATAATAGGAGTTCCAGCCTTTACTCTAGTTCCAGCTTCAGCTAATTGTTCAAATCCTTCTCCGTTTAATGAAACTGTTTCGATACCAATGTGAACTAAAAGTTCTATACCATTATCTAAAGTCATAGCAAAAGCATGTTTTGTATTGAAGACTAAAGTTAATTCACCATCAGCTGGTGCAACAATTATATCATCATCAGGATCCATTGCTAAACCATCTCCAGCCATCTTTTGAGCGAATACTGGATCAGGAACTTCTGATAAAGGAAGAGATTTACCATTAACAGGAGCAACTAATCTTAAACTATTATCTTGATTTTCTTCTTTTTTCTTTTTAAATAATCCAAACATAAAAAATACATCCTTTCTAAATTAAATACTATGTATATATTGTTAGTATTTTTAAACAAAATATAACGTAATATTGATAATATAATTAAAAAAAGACATAAATTTTCTAAATACAAAAGAAAACTTATGCCTGATTTAACAGTAACACGTTATTTAATTAAAATTATATATATATGTCAATTCACTGTCAATGGTTAAATTATATTCTTGCTAAGAAATACGTATATTTATAGAAATATCAATTTACAATTATAATTTTAAGTAAGATTGTATAGTTTGGTTATACACAATTAGCATTAGGGATGGTTATAATTGAATTTATTATTGTAAGTAGTAGTTGATGGATTAGGATAATATTTAAGAAATTTTAGATTTAACTGATTAAAAATGAGAAGTGTATATTATAATTTGGAGTTATATATAAGCAAGAATAATAACAATTTGCTTATTATATGATGTTACATATATATAAACAAGTCCAAGCGTGTCTATAATATAAAAAGAACAAAAATAGAAGATAAAGCTAGATATATTAATATAAATTGAAAAAATCACTTAAAAGATAATTTCTTTATGCATACATAACATGATATTATGTAACACGTCGCTAGGAACTGACACAACAACTTAAAAAATATCAAATTATTTAGATTGATTTTAAACTTGATATTAAACATTAAAAAAATGAAAAAAGTTGTTGACAGATGTAAAAAGCGGTGTTAAACTAAGTAAGTCGCTTGAGGGTGACAGAGAAAAACAGCGAAAGTTGTTGAAAAGAAAATGGTCTTTGAAAATTGAACAGAATATAATAAACAATTAGTAAACCAGCAATTCTTTTATAAGAGTAAGAGCAAAGATTAAACTTTTTATTGAGAGTTTGATCCTGGCTCAGGACGAA
>NZ_LN890322.1 GCF_001458595.1 Clostridium neonatale | reverse complement strand
TTTGGTACTCTATAAGTGTAGATACAAATCATAAATATATGATTTAACATCTGCACTTATTTTAATTTATAATAAAGGGAGTAATTTGGTATGACGACTTTAGAATTGGGTTTTAACATCCGTAGCTAAAACTGTCAGCCATCCCTTATTATAAAGATTCGATTAAGCAGGTTGAAACCGTACGGCTTTCGTGTAACTAACCAAAATGAATTGTAATAAGTGTGGGTGGATTAAAATTACAATAATTTTTTAGGAGGATTAACATGATTAGTGTTGGAATTGATGTTTCAAAAGGAAAAAGTACAGTATGTATATTGAAAGAATATGGTGAGGTTATTAGTGAACCACATGAAATAAATCATACTGAAGCTGATTTAAAAGCATTAGTTGAATCTATTTCTGAATTAAATGAAGAAACTAGAGTTGTTATGGAAGCGACCGGTGCATACCATTTGCCACTACTTACTTATCTTAAAAATCATGGTATATTTGTAGCCGTAATAAATCCATTAATTATGAAAAAATATTCTGCTATAGGATTAAGGAAAGGTAAAACTGATAAATTAGATTCTATCAAAATAGCTAATTATGGAATTGATAATTGGTTTAAATTAACTGACTATGAAGCAACAGATGAGGTGTATTCTGAATTAAAATTATTAGGTAGGCAATATTCTCATTATATAGCTATGAGAATAGAGAGCAAACTTGTACTAAGTAATCTATTAGATAGAACAATGCCAGGAATTAAAAATCTATTAAAAAATAGATCCGATAAGCCAGAGAAAGATAAATTAAATGATTTTGTTAAAGAATACTGGCATTACGATAATATTACCAAGAAAAATGAAAAGCAATTTATAAATAGTTATTTTAAATGGGCAAAAAATAAAGGATACCATCAAAGTGAAACAAAAGCAAAACAGATATATGCTTTAGCACAAGAAGGCATCCCTACACTATCTTCTAGTACCCCATCAACCAAAATGTTAGTATTAGAAGCTGTTCGAGTTCTTAGCGAAATAGATAGAACTCTATCTATGATATTATCACAAATGCAAGAATTAGCAAGTAGTTTAAAGGAATACAATGTTGTTAGAAATATGCCTGGAGTTGGAGATACATTGGCTCCACGCTTAATTGCTGAAATCGGTGATTTAAAACGCTTTTATAATAAAAAGGCTTTGATAGCTTATACGGGTATTGATTCACCTCCTTTTGAGTCGGGACAGTTTGTTGCAAACAAACGTCGTATTTCTAAAAGAGGTTCTGCATTATTACGAAAAACTGGATATGAAATTATGAAATGTATCAAAAGTGCCAAACCAAAGGATGATCCTATATTTTTATATATGTTAAAAAAAGAAGCAGAAGGAAAACCTAAAAAAGTTGCTAAAATTGCTGCATTAAATAAGTTTCTAAGAATATACTACGCTAGAGTAAAAGAAGTCTATAATACTTAAATTTAGATAGTATCTATATCTAAATTAAACAGAATTTCTGTTTAATTTATTTGTCATGCAAAAAATATATAAAAAACCTGCTAAAAAAAACTTGATTTTTCTTAGCAGGTTTTAGCTGAAATTTCCCTACAATCGAGC
>NZ_LN890320.1 GCF_001458595.1 Clostridium neonatale | reverse complement strand
TTAATATTATTCAACTATACTAGTAACAACTCCAGAACCTACAGTTCTTCCACCTTCTCTGATAGCGAATCTTAATCCTTCATCCATTGCGATTGGAGTGATTAATTCAACATTCATGTCAATGTGGTCTCCTGGCATTACCATTTCCATTCCATCTGGTAATTTGATTGAACCAGTAACGTCAGTTGTTCTGAAATAGAATTGTGGTCTATATCCATCGAAGAATGGAGTATGTCTTCCACCTTCTTCTTTTTTAAGTACGTATACTTGACCTACGAACTTAGTATGTGGATGTACTGAGTTTGGTTTTGCTAAAACTTGACCTCTTTCGATTTCAGTTCTTTGAATACCTCTTAATAATGCTCCGATATTATCTCCTGCTTGCGCTTCGTCTAATAACTTTCTGAACATTTCGATTCCAGTTACTACTGTCTTCTTCTTTTCTTCTTGTAATCCAACGATATCTATTTCATCTCCAACATGAAGAACCCCAGCTTCAACTCTTCCTGTTGCAACTGTTCCTCTACCAGTGATTGTAAATACATCTTCAACTGGCATTAAGAATGGTTTATCTGTAGCTCTTTCTGGTGTTGGAATATAACTATCTACTGCATCCATTAAATCTAATATTGGTTTGATAGCTTCTTCATCTGTTGGATTTTCTAATGCTTTTAATGCTGATCCTGTTATTACTGGAATATCATCACCTGGGAAGTCATATTCACTTAATAATTCTCTTACTTCCATTTCAACTAATTCTAATAATTCTGGATCATCTACCATATCTGCTTTGTTTAAGAATACTACTATGTATTCTATACCAACTCTTGATCCTAATAAGATATGTTCTCTTGTTTGTGGCATTGGACCATCTGCTGCTGATACAACTAAGATAGCTCCATCCATTTGTGCAGCTCCTGTAATCATGTTCTTAACATAGTCAGCATGTCCTGGACAGTCTACGTGAGCATAGTGTCTGTTTTCTGTTTCATACTCAACGTGAGCTGTATTGATTGTAATTCCTCTTTCTTTTTCTTCTGGCGCTTTATCTATATCAGCATAGTTAAACGCTTCTGCATATCCTCTGTTTGCTAATACAGTTGTTATAGCTGCTGTTAATGTTGTCTTACCGTGGTCTACGTGACCGATTGTTCCAATGTTAACATGTGGCTTACTTCTCTCGAACTTTTCCTTTGCCATTGTTAAATTCCTCCCTTA
>NZ_LN890319.1 GCF_001458595.1 Clostridium neonatale | reverse complement strand
GTAGGCAAATCCGCTCTAACAATTCTGAGGCGTTATAGGGAAGGTTCTACGGAACCGAAGTATCTGATTCCATGCTTCCAAGAAAAGCATCTAGGGAGAGAAGTAGTGCCCGTACCGCAAACCGACACAGGTAGATGAGGAGAGAATCCTAAGGCCGACGGAAGAATTGCAGTTAAGGAACTAGGCAAATTGACCCCGTAACTTCGGGAGAAGGGGTGCCTACGAAAGTAGGCCGCAGAGAATAGGCACAAGCAACTGTTTAACAAAAACACAGGTCTCTGCTAAAGCGTAAGCTGATGTATAGGGGCTGACGCCTGCCCGGTGCTGGAAGGTTAAGGGGAACACTTAGCGCAAGCGAAGGTGTGAACTTAAGCCCCAGTAAACGGCGGCCGTAACTATAACGGTCCTAAGGTAGCGAAATTCCTTGTCAGGTAAGTTCTGACCCGCACGAATGGCGTAATGACTTGTGCACTGTCTCAACTGCAAATCCGGCGAAGTTGTAGTGCGAGTGAAGATGCTCGCTACCCGCGATTGGACGGAAAGACCCCGTAGAGCTTTACTGTAGCTTAGCATTGAATTTCGGTATTGTCTGTACAGGATAGGTGGGAGACTGGGAAATCAGGGCGTCAGCCTTGATGGAGTCGTTGTTGGGATACCACCCTGATAGTATTGAAATTCTAACTGGATGCCATGAAACTGGTGACAGGACATTGTTAGGTGGGCAGTTTGACTGGGGCGGTCGCCTCCTAAAATGTAACGGAGGCGCCCAAAGGTTCCCTCAGAACGGTCGGAAATCGTTCGAAGAGTGTAAAGGCAGAAGGGAGCCTGACTGCGAGACCTACAAGTCGAGCAGGGACGAAAGTCGGGCTTAGTGATCCGGTGGTACCTCGTGGGAGGGCCATCGCTCAACGGATAAAAGCTACCTCGGGGATAACAGGCTGATCTCCCCCAAGAGTTCACATCGACGGGGAGGTTTGGCACCTCGATGTCGGCTCGTCGCATCCTGGGGCTGAAGTAGGTCCCAAGGGTTGGGCTGTTCGCCCATTAAAGCGGCACGCGAGCTGGGTTCAGAACGTCGTGAGACAGTTCGGTCCCTATCCGTCGCGGGCGTAGGAAATTTGAGAGGAGCTGTCCTTAGTACGAGAGGACCGGGATGGACTGACCTATGGTGTACCAGTTGTTTCGCCAGAAGCATTGCTGGGTAGCTAAGTCGGGAAGGGATAAACGCTGAAAGCATCTAAGTGTGAAGCCCACCTCAAGATGAGATTTCCCATAGCATAAGCTAGTAAGACCCCTTGAAGACTACAAGGTTGATAGGTCAGAGGTGTAAGTGCGGTAACGTATTTAGCTGACTGATACTAATAGGTCGAGGGCTTGACCAATA
>NZ_LN890318.1 GCF_001458595.1 Clostridium neonatale | reverse complement strand
TTATAAAGTGGACCCTTTGTCAAGGACAATAAAAAAAAGATGCTTATGCCGCTGAAAGCTGATTTCTGTATTCTACAGGAGTCAGCTTTTTTAAATTCCATTGACAACGATGATTATTGTAGTAATCAATATAATCATTAATAGAATTCTCGATGTCTTCTAATGTAGTACAACTCTTATAATCAACTTCATCTTTCAGATGGCCGAAGAAAGATTCTTGAGGGGCATTATCCCAACAATTACCGCGTCTAGACATAGATTGTCCAAGATTATTTTCTTTTAATAATTTTTGATATTTAGGACTAGTATAATGAACTCCTTGATCCGAATGAATAAATGCATCATTAGATGGTTTAAAATCTTTATTAGACATTAAATTACGTATGGTGGTCATAACTATATCTAATTCCAAACTATTTGATACATTATAAGATAATATTTCATTAGTTGAAGCGTCTTTTATGGTTGACAAATAAGCCATCTGGTTAGCACCATATGGTAAATATGTAATATCAGTAAGAAGTACTTTTCCAGCTACCCCTTGTTTAAAGTTTCTGTTAAGAAGATTCGGAACAACTCTATGCTCTTTTGTTGCTTTAGCCATTCTTCTATATGGATTAGCTTTTCTTATTGGGCAAAGTATATTATATTTTCTCATAATCCTTTGAATACGCTTTCTATTATATGTAATACCAAAGCTATTTTCTAAAGTCATTTTAATTGAACGTGATCCTTTCTTGTATCCCTTAAAATTAAATGCTTTTAGTATATTATTTCTAAGGACTATATCATTGTTATCACGTTCGATTTTTAATGATTTACTTTTTAAATATCTATAATAACCCGAACGTGAAACTTCAGCTATAGCACATAAATGTCTAATACTAAAGTTATTTATAGAACCTTTAGCCAAGTTTTCTATTAAGTAAAATGCTTCTGCTGCAATTAATTTACCTTTTCTCACCTGCCTTTCTTGCAGCTCTAATTTTTTTAACAACTCAACCTCAGCTTTTAAATATTCAATCTCAGCATTTTGTTTTGCTATAATATCGTCTTTAGTTAGTTCACGCTCACGCGGACGACCGCTATTATTACGACGAGTATCATCTAAGCCAAGAACTCCATTTTCTTTATAAGCTTTTTTCCATCTGCTTGATGAACAATCGATACGTTTTAAACCAATTACCTCAGCATCAAATCCAGCTTCTTGAAAAATTACTCTTGGAGATTTTCCGTTATTGTATTCTGCTATAAAATGAATTTTAAATTCATTAGTATATGTAATAGCTTTATCACTAATTTTTTTAACATACTTATTTTTAGATAAATTCTTGATTTCTTCATTTGAAAATGTCTTCTTACTCATTAATTAAATCACCTCATAAATTTATTGTACAAAAAAAGACTCTATATAGATAGACACTCTTTTATTAGTGTCTACTATATAGGGTCCATTTTATTA
>NZ_LN890317.1 GCF_001458595.1 Clostridium neonatale | reverse complement strand
ATAGGTCAGAGGTGTAAGTGCGGTAACGTATTTAGCTGACTGATACTAATAGGTCGAGGGCTTGACCAATATTAAGTTGTAATACATTAGGAACTATGTGCAATTTTGAAAGAATAAAAACTTTCATAAATCTAGTGATGATGGCATAGAGGTAACACTCCTTCCCATTCCGAACAGGAAAGTTAAGGTCTATAGCGCCGATGGTACTGCATGGGAGACTGTGTGGAAGAGTAGGACGTTGCTAGGTAAGTTTAAGAGATAGTTAGATAACTATCTCTTTTTATTTTGTATAAAAATATCTCTAGTCAGATCTAATAATAAATAAATATAACTATAAATAATTGTTATGATATAAATATTAATAATATGGGTTACTAGCCATAAATATTAGGTATAGTCATTACAACTTATCGGAGCGTATCATTATATGAATATATAAGAATAATAGAGAATATTAAAGCATTATTAATATAAATTAATATATTGAGATATTATGAATAATTATAATAATATATATGTGTTAAGATAAAACACGTCGCTAAGGCAGATATAACTTTTAGATAATTTTCGATAAGAATTTTGAAGAAAATCTTTAAAAAGTTATTGACAAGAAGAATTAGTGATGATATACTAAATGAGTCGCTTGAGGGCGATAAAGTAATAACGAAAGTTATGAAAAAGAAAATGGTCTTTGAAAATTGAACAGAATATAATAAACAATTAGTAAACCAGCAATTCTTTTATAAGAGTAAGAGCAAAGATTAAACTTTTTATTGAGAGTTTGATCCTGGCTCAGGACGAA
>NZ_LN890316.1 GCF_001458595.1 Clostridium neonatale | reverse complement strand
CGTTCTGTTAAGTTATATGAACATTGCTCTTCTCAACACTAGAAAATATAATAAGTTTGACTAGAACCAATTATCCCCCTAGAAAAGGAGAGAAGAACAATGAACAAAACTAAAGTAAAATGTCCTCGCTGTCACTCTGACCAACTATATAAGTTTGGTTTGGATAAGCAGGCTAACCAAAAATATCAATGTAAGAACTGCAAACGCCAATTCGCTCCTGACTCTGTCAGCATGCCGAAGAAATCAAAATACCCCACGTGTCCTAAATGTGGTAAATCTACATTCTTACATCATTCTTATAAGCACTATAATCGATATAAATGTGGCAATAAAAAATGTAATCATGTAATTGTACATCATCATAATTTAAATATTGATGATGCATCTAGTGAAAAGCTAACCGGCTCCCTTTCTATGAAAGGAATGCGCTTTCCGTTACATATTATTCTTACAGCATTGACATTATATTTCTTAAATAATACATCAACACGAGCTATTGCACATTTCCTACATACAACAGCAAATATAAAAGTATCCCATGTAACCATAGCGAGTTGGGCTCATAAATTTGCACCATTCTTCAATCTGAAAGCTGATTCCTTTAAAGATCAGTTAAATCTTCAATCTGACGATTGGCACGCTGATGAAACTGTTGTATTTATAAATGGCGAAAAGTATTATCTATGGCTTGCTATAGACTCAGAAACACGCTTCATATTAGCATTTCATCTTACGAAATCACGTAGTGAAGATTCTGCTTTTACTCTAATTAATCAAGCTAAAAAGTTTGGTGAACCTAGTAATTTCATTACTGATAGATTGCCTTCATATAATCAAGCTGTAGCTAAAGTTTTGCCAAATACTAAGCATATTCCTGTAGCACCAATGTCCAGTGATACAAGTAATAATCTTATAGAATCTTTCAATAAAACTTTTAAAGCTTGGTATAAAGCTAAAAAAGGCTTTAATTCATTCGAGAAAGCTAATAACTTAATATCTGTATTTATCTTTCACTATAACTTTATAAGACCTCATGGATCATTAAACAATCATACTCCAGCTGAAGTTGCCGGCTTCGCTAGCGATAGCAAATCTAAACATTCTTGGTTTGTTGCTGCTTAATTTAGTTAAT
>NZ_LN890315.1 GCF_001458595.1 Clostridium neonatale | reverse complement strand
AAACAAGGTAAGGCATCAGCACATGGTGAGCCATTAGGAGAAGAAAATATAAGAGCATTAAAAGAAAATCTAGGATGGCAATTAGAACCTGCATTCTATGTACCAGACGAAGTGTATACAAATATGGACAAGTATATTGGAGAAGGTGTATGGAAAGAAGAAAACTGGCATGAGTTATTTAAACAATATTCAGAAGCTTATCCAGAATTAGCAGATGAATATACTAAATGGATGAAGAATGAAATAGATAAAGAAGAATTATTAAACAATGATGAATTCTGGAGCTTTGATAAAGAAATGGCTACAAGAGAATCGTCAGGAATAGTTATAAATAGATTAGCTAATATAATTCCAAATTTAATGGGAGGTTCAGCAGATTTAGCGCCTTCAAATAAGACTTATATGAAAGACAAGGGAGACTTCTCAGCGGAAGATAGAAGTGGACAAAATCTTCATTTTGGAGTAAGAGAGCATGCAATGGCAGCCATTACTAACGGTATGTACGCTCATGGTGGACTTAAGGTATTCTGTTCAACATTCTTTGTATTTAGTGATTACATGAAAGGTGCAATGAGATTATCAGCTCTTATGAAATTACCAATACCATATGTCTTAACTCATGATAGTATTGGGGTAGGAGAAGATGGCCCAACTCACCAACCAATTGAACAATTAGCAGCACTTAGAAGTATGCCTAATATGGCAGTATTTAGACCAGCCGACTCAAAAGAAACAGCAGCCGCTTGGTATTACGCTGTAACTAATGGGGAAACACCAACATCATTAGTGTTAACAAGACAAAAACTACCACTATATGAAGGATGTCCAAAGAGAGCATTAAAAGGTGGTTATATAATAAAAGAATCTAAGAAAGAAACTCCAGATGTTATTTTAATGGCATCAGGTTCAGAAGTAGAACTTATATATAAAGCAGCAGATGAATTAGAAGTTAAAGGAATCGATGCAAGAGTAGTAAGTATTCCGTGTTTCGAATTATTTGATGCACAAGATGAAGATTACAAGGAAAGTGTACTTCCAAACTGTGTAAGAAAGAGAGTTGCAGTTGAAGCATTAACTTCATTTGGATGGCATAAGTATGTAGGTTTAGATGGAGAGATAATCTCACTTGATACATTTGGTGCATCAGGAAATGCAAA
>NZ_LN890314.1 GCF_001458595.1 Clostridium neonatale | reverse complement strand
ACTGAGGTGACCCCAAAAAGTTAGACTTTTTAAGCGTAGCAGTTTTAATGGCTGCTACGCTATTTTTATGCAGCCAAGAGGTTGAGCCTGTATTCTACGGGACTCATCCATCCTAGTTTCTCTTTAATTCTTTGTTCATTGTAGTACTTGATGTATTGTTCTATTGCCTCTTTGAGTTCATCATAACTGTAGTAAACAACGCCGTAGTACATTTCCTGTTTCATTATTCCAAAGAAGTTCTCCATTACTGAATTGTCATGGCAGTTGCCCTTTCGGGACATACTTTGAAAAATTCGATTTTCTTTAAGAGTGTGTACATAAGCTTTCATTTGGTAAGCCCAACCTTGATCAGAATGAAAAGTTCTTCTGTATGGACAATCAGCTGTGATTTCAATTGCCTGGTTTAGTGCTCCCATGATATTGGCCGCTGACGGATGTTGAGATATTCCATAGCTTAAGATTTCTCTATTACACATATCCATGAATGGATCTAAGTATAGTTTCTTTATTATCATTCGTCCCTTATCATCAACCTCATAATACTTAAACTCAGTAGTATCTGTTGTGATTTTCTGATGAGGAATCTGTGTGTCAAAACGTCTATGAATTCTGTTAGGAGCAACCTTTCCAACTTTACCCTTGTATGAACTATACTTACGACTCTTTCTTGTAAAGGAAGTCACCTGAAGATTAAGCTTTTGCATAATTCTCTGAACTTTCTTTTTATTTATAAGTATTCCTTGTTTACGTAGTGCTCCGTATACACGTCGATAACCCCAATCTTTATTAATACTACGTATTTCAAGGATCTTTTCTTCTAGTTCTTTATTAGGATTTTCTCTATTAAATCGCTTTTGCCAATACATGTATGTCGCTTTTGGAAAGCCTACAACTGCGAGAATATCTTTTAATTTGAATTCTCCTCGGAGGCTGTGGATGATTCTCGCTGTTTTTTCAGAAGAGCTTCCTCCTCTAAACGCAGCCTCCTCAGTTCTTTTAAATATGCGTTCTCAATTTTGAGCTTGAGCAATTCATCTTCAAGCTGTTTTACATGTTCAGCAGTAGTGTCAACTGAAACAATTTCGGCGGATTCTGTTTTACTAGACAATTTATTTGATGATTCCAACGATATCTTTCGTCCCTTCTTCTTCGGCCGCAAAGCATCAGGACCAGCAATTCTAAAATCATTTACCCACTTAACTATTTGCGTTGGATTATGTATCCTTTCTTGAAGGGCTAACTCCTGATATGAGACCTCACTTGTTAGATATAATTCTACTACATGAAGTTTATATTCGAAAGTAAAAGATTCATTTTTTCTTGAACGCATCAACGCTTCATCGCCTAATGTACGGTAATTATCAACCCATAATTTAACCTTGCTTGGAGAAGGAATACCAAACTCTTTCGCAAGAAATTTATAACCACCTTTACCATCCAAATACGCTTGAACAACTTCTTTTTTGAATTCATAACTATATTTTGCCAAAAAACCGACCTCCAAATCATTAGATTTTTGGTCTAACTTTTTGGGGTCGGTTCATT
>NZ_LN890313.1 GCF_001458595.1 Clostridium neonatale | reverse complement strand
AGCATCTAGTGATGATGGCATAGAGGTAACACTCCTTCCCATTCCGAACAGGAAAGTTAAGGTCTATAGCGCCGATGGTACTGCATGGGAGACTGTGTGGGAGAGTAGGACGTTGCTAGGTAAGTTATGCGGGATTAGCTCAGTTGGTAGAGCACCTGACTCTTAATCAGGGTGTCCAGGGTTCGAACCCCTGATCTCGCACCAAGCTACTGAATTTTTTCAGTAGCTTTTTTATTTGTGAAATTTTTTATTAAATGATTATTTAGATAGCATAAATTTATTTAAAGGTATTGTTATACACAATTAATAAATAGTTATTAACAAAATTTTTGATTTATAAGGGAATTTTGTGGATAAAAAAAGAAATTAATTATGTTACTTATAGAAATATAGGGAAAAGAGACTTATTTTTAATAAAAATAAATTATTTTTTAAAAAAAGTGTTGACACTATGTAAAATATTCTGTATAATCATATCTTGTTGAGGCACTTATTCGACAATAAAATTTAAGGTTCACTAGCTCAGTCGGTAGAGCACATGACTTTTAATCATGGTGTCCCGGGTTCGATTCCCGGGTGAGCCACCAAGCAAATATAAGAAAAAGAACTTTTACTTTTAAAGTAAAAGTTCTTTTTCTTATATGATATTTTTTTATTTTAAAAAATTACATGCCCTATCTAAAATACCATTCAACTCAGCTAAAGCAACTCCAAAGTTAGTGACTGGAACGTTAAAAGATTTAATTATTTCTAAACGAGAAAGAAGTTGTCTTCTGGTAAACATACATGAACCACATTGAAGTATTAATTTATATTTTGATAGATCTTTAGGAAAGTTTGATCCAGTTATTACATCTATGTCTAACTTACCTCCACATTTTTTTTCAAGAAGCTTAGGAAGCTTTTCACGTGCGATATCTCCTTTCAAAGGATGATGTGTGCATGCTTCTGATATGAGAATTTTATCATTAGGCTTTAAAGTATTTATGGCTTTGGCTCCAGCAATATATAAATCCAAATCTCCTTTATGTCGAGCCATAAGTATAGAGAATGATGTTAATTTTAAATGAGTAGGTATAGAAGCATTAACTTCTTTAAACATTTGTGAATCGGTTATAATAAGATCAGGCTCATTATTTAGACTTGATAATATATCTTCTAATTCACTATCTTTAACTGTTAATGCTAAGGCATCATGATCTAAGATATCTCTAATAATTTGCACCTGAGGCAATATGAGGCGTCCTTTTGGGGCTTGTATATCTTGCGGAGCAACAAGTATAACTCTATCTTTAGGTTTTACGATATCTCCTAGGATTGAAGTCTTTTCAAAGTCCATTGGTGCGTTATTAATTATGGCTTCTTTTAGTTTTGAGATATTTTTTCTTTCTGTAGAGCTGACTTCAACAAAAGTAATATCGAAATCTCTTTTTAATAAATCAAGATTACTTTCATATATATCGATTTTATTTATAACCCCTATTACTGGAATGTTTTTTTCTTTTAAATCTTGGAACCATTCTTTTTCTTGATTAGTATTAGAATCTCCAGCAGAGAATACTAGTACTGCTAAATCTGTTTTTTCCATAACTTCTTTAGTCTTTTCTATTCTTAGAGTTCCTAATTCACCTTCATCATCTAATCCAGCAGTATCTATTATTACTATAGGACCTAATGGAAGCAATTCCATTGACTTTGATACTGGATCTGTAGTTGTACCAGGTGTATCAGATACTACAGATATTGGTTGATTGGTTAAGGCGTTAATTAAACTAGACTTACCTGCATTTCTTTTTCCGAATATTGATATATGTAGTCTATTCGCTTTGGGTGTAGTTAACATTTTTGACCTCCTTAAATTATTGTAGATAAAAATAAAAAAACTTCTGCAAAGCAGAAGTTCTAAGCACTATAAAGCTAACTATAAAAAATAGTTTAATGTTGCTTCTATCTTCTTTGCTTAGATTTTATATCTTCACAATTAGATTAAGCTATTTATTAAATCTTTGAAATATGGGAGAACCAACTTTCTAAGAATATATTATGTATTAATTCTAACATAATATATAAGTGTAAATCTATAACATAAACTATTAAGTTAGAAAATTAAGTTAGAATTATCAAAAAACATGAATTTTTCCTAATAAATCATCTTTAATAAAGAAAATAAACTTTTTCATATTTTGAAGATCTTCTTTAAAAGTAGTTTCTTCATCTGTTTTTAAATAACCACCATTAAATAGTGTAAGCACAAAAAATAAAATACCTAAATTAATATATATATCTTTTATATCTGCTATAAATAAATTACTAATACCAATGAAATCTAGGCTTCCTCCATAGAAGATCTTATCTATAAGTGAGCATAGTGCACCAGAAAATATAAAAATGAAGCACATATCAGCCCAAAAATCTTTATTATCTTTATATAGATAATATCTATATATTTCAACAAATAGGAATAAGGCTATGATATTTAGTATTATTAATAGTGGAAAACTTACACCTGTGCCAAAGCGAGCATTTAACCAAGAACCATTAGTATTTATTATGGGATTAAATGAAAGCATTTTAGGAATTATCACTACATAGTTATCAAAATAAAAGAATTTAATAATTATTTTTATACCTTGATCTATAACCATAAATATAATAAAAGCTATAGAAAGATTTTTAAATGAGAGACCAGTTTCATTTTTAGTTCCTACCTTATAGATTAGTAGACCACTTAAAGCAAAGAGTAACATTATTGCAATATTAAAGATTATTGTTTCTGTGTCATTTATTCTTCCAGTTATTAATTCGAAAAGTACATACAATAGCCACATTAAAGGAAGAATAGCAATTGTTAAAAATTTTTTCCAGTTCATTTTATTTTGCCTCCATAAAAAATTGTACTGAATCATGATATATAAAAGTTTAACACATCAAAAAAAAAAATTCATCACTATTAAAATAATGAATTTTAGGTTACTATAGAAATGTAAAGTATTAATTTTATATATAAGGGTAAATAAATAATTTATTGAGAGAAAGAGGGTATAAAAATGTTAACGATTTTAGCAGTATCAGATTCTATAGGGGAAACAGCTAATCAAGTGGCTTTCGCAGCTGCAAGTCAATTTGAGCAAGAAGTTAAAGTTAAGAGAATACCTTATGTAAAATCATTAGAAGATGTTGAAGATGTTATTAAAGCACTAGATGAATGCGAACAAGCAATTATAGTATCCACAATTATTACAGTTAATGTTAGAGAATACTTAACACAAAAAGCAATGGAAAAAAATATATCTGTAATGAATGTTCTAGGACCAATAATAAATGTTGCATCAACCATTTTAAATACACAACCTACATATAATCCAGGTGCAATGAGAAAAACTGATGAAATATACTATAAGAGAATAGAAGCTATGGAATTTGCTATGCAATATGATGATAGTAAAGATTACAGAGGACTTAAAAATGCAGATGCTGTATTAATAGGGTTATCTAGAACATCGAAAACTCCATTATGCATGTATCTTGCTAATAAAGGAATAAAAGCAATAAATATACCTTTAATGCCTGAGGTTGGAGTACCGGATGAAATATATGAGATAGATAAGAAAAAAATATTTGGTTTGATTATAGATCCACTAAGGCTAATAGAAATTAGAAAAAAGAGGTTGGATAAATTTCATAGGATAACGTCAGATATTGAATATGCTGGAGATGCAAGAATATTAGAAGAACTAGAATTTGCAGATAAAATAATGAGAAGAATAGGTTGTAAGACTATTGATGTAACAGAAAGAGCGATAGAAGATACAGCATTAATAATCATGGAAAAGCTAGGGTATAATAAGCACTAAGATAAATATATAAAAACTTTTCCTAGTGTGTCAGTAATAGAATAATAAAGAATTTAGTAGAAATTGAGAGTATGAGCAATATAAATTAGATAAATGCTCATACTTTTTTATACATATCTAAAGTAGATGATGTTATTATAAAACACGTCGCTGAGATACATAATCTTTTAACAACAAAATAAATCAAAAATTTTAAAAAATCTTTGAAAAAAGTTGTTGACAGATATGAAAAGTGATGATAAACTAAGAAAGTCGCTTGAGGGTGACAAATAACAACGAAAGTTGTGAAAAAGAAAATGGTCTTTGAAAATTGAACAGAATATAATAAACAATTTAGTAAACCAGCAATTCTTTTATAAGAGTAAGAGCAAAGATTAAACTTTTTATTGAGAGTTTGATCCTGGCTCAGGACGAACGCTGGCGGCGTGCCTAACACATGCAAGTCGAGCGATGAAGTTT
>NZ_LN890312.1 GCF_001458595.1 Clostridium neonatale | reverse complement strand
ATTGCTATATCATGCGATACTACAATCTTATGCGGTATTAATCTTCCTTTCGAAAGGCTATCCCCCACTATAAGGCAGGTTACCCACGTGTTACTCACCCGTCCGCCGCTAATCCATTTCCCGAAGAAAACTTCATCGCTCGACTTGCATGTGTTAGGCACGCCGCCAGCGTTCGTCCTGAGCCAGGATCAAACTCTCAATAAAAAGTTTAATCTTTGCTCTTACTCTTATAAAAGAATTGCTGGTTTACTAAATTGTTTATTATATTCTGTTCAATTTTCAAAGACCATTTTCTTTTCCACAACTTTCGTTGTTATTTGTCACCCTCAAGCGACTCATTTATTGTATCACTTTATTTTTATTAGGTCAATAACTTTTTTCATTTATTTTTTAAGTTACTTTTCTATTCCTGTGACGTGTTTCATATTAACACTTTAATTAATACTATGTCAATACTTTTTATTTATTAATTTCTATTTTTTATGAATCTTTTGATTTCTTTTTACAATGTCTGAAATCAAAAAATGAGCTGCTTAAATCTAATATGATAGATTCTATAACAGCTCATTTATATATTTCATTACTAAATTAGAAATTGAATTTTTTCTTTTTTATTACTAATGGGTACATTGCAGACCCTATAAGAGTTTCTCCCTCTTTAATTTCGCTTCCCTTATCTGCAATCACATTATCTAAAACTGCATTGTCCTCTATTTGTGAATTTTGCATGATTATGCAATCTTTTAATTTTGCATTTTTTCCTATATAAACTCTTCTTCCTATTATACAATTTTCAACTATTCCTTCAATACGACATCCATTTGCTATTATAGAATTTAACACATTACTATTTTCTGCATAATGAGTTGGCGCCTCATCTTTAGTCTTTGTATATATTGGTCTATCTTCTTTAAATATTTCTTTATTTATTTTCCTATTTAGTAAAGAAACATTACTATCATATAAGGCTTTTATAGAGTTTATACAATCTAGGTGTCCAGTAAATTCATAAGCTCCAACAGATAATTTGTTTAAATTAGTATGAATATAATCTTTAACCTTTCTATACATCCCAGTACTTATGCACTCATTTACAATATTCATAAACAGCTCAGTCTTCAATACATACATTTCCATATTGATATTAGCATTTGAATTTTTACCTATATTTTCACCTACACTAATAACTTGATTTGTATCATCAATATTTAATACACCACACCCGGTAAATGCTTCATCAGCATTTTCAACTTTTTTATATATCATTGTTATATCTTTACCTGTACTTTTATGATATTTCATAACTTCATCATAGTCTATGTTACAAACCATATAGCTAGGCGCTAATAATACATACTCTCTTCTACTCACTTTTAAAAATTGCATATTTTCTGCAAAATTATGAACATCATCAAATGCAGGATCATTATTGCTAAAATTAAATACCTTCAATCCATCTTTTTTCCTATTTAAATCCCATGGTGTTCCATTATTTATATGATCTATCAATGATCTAGATTTATTCTTAGTAAATATTCCTATACATCCTATACCTGAATTAGTCATATTTGATAGTACGAAATCTATTATTCTATATCTTGCTGCTATAGGAACAGAAGCAAGAGACCTATTTATTACAAGTTCGCCCATCCTACTTTCATTTTCATCTAAATTAATTATCCCAATACAATTTTTCATTTTTTCTTCCCCTCTCAGATTCTCAATTATACTGCTTTATTTTTCTCAATTACTGTACCCATTTTTACTTCGTCTTTTGCCGCAATAATTGCTATCTCATCACCTAATGAAATTTTACAGTCTTTTCTTACTATTGCTCCACTTCCAACAATTGCTTTTTCTATAACAACATTATCTCCAATTTTAGCATCTGTCATTATTATAGAATCTCTTATGACTGTATTTTTTCCAATTTGAACCCCCTGGAACAATATTGAATTTTCTATATGCCCGTTAACTACACATCCCTCAACAACTAAAGAATTTACTACTTTTGCATTTTCACCTATATATTGAGCTGGTCTCACTGGATTTACAGAATATATTTTCCATTCTTCATCATGTAAATCTAGCTCATTATCTTCTCTAATTAAATCCATATTTGCTTCCCATAAACTATCTATAGTTCCAACGTCCTTCCAATACCCCTTAAATGGATACGCAACCATTCTATTTCCATCAGAAAGCATTGATGGAATTATATTCATTCCGAAATCATTCTTGGAAGTTTTATCACCTTCATCTTCCCTTAAATATTTCTTTAATGTCTTCCAATTAAAAATATAGATTCCCATAGACGCCAAATTATTTTTAGGATTCTTAGGCTTTTCTTCAAATTCATATATTGATAAATCATCATTTGTATTCATTATTCCAAAACGACTTGCTTCATCCATTGGTACCTCTATAACAGCTATAGTAGCTTCTGCATTTCTTTCTTTATGGAAATCAAGCATCTTAGTATAATCCATCTTATATATATGATCACCTGATAGTACCAATATATACTCTGGATCATATCTGTCTACAAATTCTATATTTTGATATATGGCATTTGCTGTACCTTTATACCATTGTCCACCCTTTTCTTCTTGATATGGTGGTAATATGCTTACACCACCTTGACTCCTATCTAAATCCCATGCTTCTCCTATTCCAATGTGAGCATTTAATTCTAATGGTTTATATTGTGTTAATACTCCTACTGTATATATTCCAGAGTTAGCGCAATTGCTTAAAGGAAAATCTATAATTCTATATTTTCCTCCAAAAGGTACCGCAGGCTTTGCCAACTTCTTAGTTAATACACCTAATCTCGACCCTTGTCCCCCTGCTAAAATCATTGCTACCATTTCATTTTTCCCCATAATACTTTCTCCTCTCATATGTTCCATTTTCTCGGAATAATTTATTAATAAAGATATAAATTATTTATTAAAATGGCATTTAATTAATAATAATTAATATATCTGCATAACCTTAATCTTCTATTTCATAAGAAAAAATATCTGAATATGCAATATTCACTCAGCTCATATTGTTACACTTATCTTTAACTAAATAAAATCTGTAGATATTAATTTAAACTTTTGCATGCAAATTAAAATCCTTAAATGGAAATATTTAGTATATATAGCTTAATCAACATTAGTTAATTCTCTATACAAATCAAGATATATTTGTGCTGACTTGTTCCAACTATTATCACACTGCATAGCCTTTTTTGTGATATTCTTCCATTGAATTTTATCCCCATAAACCCATAGTGCAAATTTTATAGTATTATATAGTTCTTCAGCATTAAAATTTGCAAAACTGAATCCATTTCCTTCCCCAGTATACTTATTATATGGAATTATTGTATCCTTCAATCCTCCAGTTTCTCTTACTATTGGTATTGAACCATATCTTAACGCTATCAATTGACCAAGACCACATGGTTCAAATAACGATGGCATTAAAAACATATCTGATGAAGCATAAATTCTACTTGCTAATCCATTGTCAAATCTAATATTAGCAGAAACCTTATTGCCATAAGCATAATCTAACCATTTAAAATGATCTTCATAATGCTTATCTCCAGTTCCTAATATAACTAATTGAACATTATTTTCCTGTAATAATCTTTCAGCTATATATTTAACTAACTCTAGTCCCTTTTGTTCAGTTAATCTAGTTACCATTCCAATCATAGGAATATCTTCATTTACTTCTAATCCCAGTTCTTGTTGAAGTGCCGTCTTATTCTTTGATTTATTCCACAATGAATTAACATCAAAGTTTTTATATATATTTTTATCAGTTTTAGGATTATATTCATCAAAATCTATTCCATTAACTATTCCCCTTAATGCATAAGATCTATCTCTCAGTACTGCATCTAACCTTTCTCCATAAAACTCTGTCTGTATTTCTTGCGAATAAGTATTACTTACAGTTGTAATCATATCTGAGTAATACAGCGCTCCCTTCATAAAGCTTACCCCATTGTCAAATCTTAGCGCAGTATTATTATATAATTCCATGTCAAACCCAAGTAACTCGGGTAATATTATTGGATCAAATACGCCTTGGAACGCTATGTTGTGTATGGAAAATATAGTTTTCATATTCCAATAAAAGCTATCATATTTCTTATATTGAAATTTTAATAATACTGGTAGCATTCCTGTCTGCCAATCATTACAATGTATTAAATCTGGTTGCCAATCAATCTGTCTTACCATATCGAGAACTGCTCTATCAAAGAAAGCAAATCTTTCTGCATCATCATAAAATCCATATAATCCATCTCTATTAAAATAATATTCATTGTCTAATAAATAATAAGTTACTCCATTATGAAAGCATTCCCATACTCCACAAAATCTTTCTCTCCATCCCACTTTCACAGTAAACCATTTGTTAAACCTAATTTTGTCTTTCATTTCATCATTAATTTGCTTATATTTAGGTATAACAACTCTTACATCTGTTCCTTTCTTGGCAAGTGCTTTTGGTAAAGCTCCTGCAACGTCTCCAAGTCCACCACTCTTTATAAACGGACCTGCCTCTGATGCTACAAATAAAACTCTCATTATTTATCCTCCAATATCACATAGTTTTTATAACAAATTTACCTCTGTAAATATATAAATATCTATCTAATCATTTCTTCTTGATTTTCATCTTTTAATATTTTCTTTACACCTAAAATTAATGTTGCCATAGGTGGAACCTTAATCTTTATGGAATAAGGTTGATTATGAAATGGTACCTTTTCAGAAGTTAATACAGTTCCCATTACTTGTCCAGATCCTCCATAAATAGTATCATCTGTATTAAATAATTCTTCATATTCTCCTAAAAATGGCACACCTATTTGATAATCATAATATACTTGTGACTTAAAGTTAACAATAAATATTAATGTATCATCCTCTTTTCTGCTTTTCCTATCAAAAATTAAAACACTTTGTTGATTATTATTAGCCTCTATCCATTCAAATCCACTATTATCATAGTCTAACTCCCATAAAGCTTTATTATCAATATATAGCTTATTTATATCTTTAAAGAAAATTTGTGTTTTTTTATTCAATTCATTTTCTTCTATAAGATTCCACTTTAGTGACTCATATTCTCTCCATTCAATATCTTGAGCAAATTCATTTCCCATAAATGATAATTTTTTTCCTGGATGTCCAATCATATATCCAATATAAGCTCTTAATCCAGCGAATTTATTCCACTCATCACCAGCCATTTTACCAATAAGTGGTTTCTTTCCATGGACTACCTCATCATGAGATAATGTAAGAATATAATTTTCAGCGTAATTATACATTATCGCAAAAGTTATATTTTTATGATGATATTCCCTATATTCAGGCTTTAATTCAATATATTCTAACGTATCATTCATCCATCCCATGTTCCATTTTAAATTAAAACCTAATCCATCAGTTATAACAGGTTTAGTTACATTTGGCCATGCAGTTGATTCTTCTGCAATCATTAATGCTGTTGAAAATTCTGCAAAAACAGCTTGATTTAAATCTTTTAAAAATTGTATTGCTTCAAGATTTCCATTTCCTCCATATTTATTTGGTTCCCATTCTCCATTATTCTTACTATAATCCAAATAAAGTATGCTTGAAACAGCATCTACTCTTAAGCCATCAATATGAAATTCTCTATACCAATATAGAGCATTTGATATTAAATAACTCTTTACTTCTGGTCGCCCCAAATCAAAACTATATGTTCCCCAATCTTTATTATCAGCTTTCCATTCTTCCTTATATTCATATGTGGGTTCACCAGCAAATTTATATAATCCATGAGCATCCTTACAAAAATGTCCTGGTGCCCAGTCCATTATCACACCGATATTTTCTTCATGTAACTTATTGATTAATTTTTTAAGCCCTTCCAAAGACCCATATCTAGAAGTAGGAGCATAATATCCTGTACCTTGATATCCCCACGAAGCATCTAATGGATGTTCTACTAACGGCATTAATTCAACATGAGTATAATTCATCTCTTTCACGTACTTAGGTAATTCCTCACTAAGTTCATCATAAGTCAAAAATTCTCCATCATCATTTCTCTTCCAAGATCCTAAATGAACTTCATATATATTTAAAGGTTGTTCTAATACATTTATTCTATTTCTTTTATTAATCCATTTTGTATCTGACCACTTGAATGATTTTGGTTTATATACAATTGAAGCTGTATTTGGCCTTAATTCATTTTTTATCGCATATGGATCTGCTTTAAATGGACCTTGCTTTCCATTTCTGTCTATTATGCAATATTTATATTTATCTCCTTCTTTTACATTAGTAAAGAAAGCTTTCCATAACCCATTATCAGTGATTTTTTCTAACTTATATTCATCACTTATCTTAAATTCATTAAAGTCACCTACTAAATATACAGCTTTAGCATTAGGTGCCCATGTAGCAAATTGCACACCTTTTTTTCTATTCTCTGTTTTTATATGAGACCCCATAATCTCATACGAAGCATAATTTTTTCCTTGATGAAATAAATAGGTACTAAAACTGGTTAATTCATTATTGCTAACTTTCTTTGCCTTTCTTTCTATTGAAGTTTTTTGAGATTTTTCTTTTACATCAACCTCTTTTATCTTTGAGCTTTCTTGGTTTGATTTTACTTTCTTTTTCTGTTCAGCCTTACTTATAATCTCTTTTTTTTCTGATAACTTTTTAGTCACTGCCATTTTTGCTTTACTTACAGATTTATTAGTATTCTCTTTTTTTATATTTTCAGCAATTGCACTATTACCTTCTAATTTAATATTATTATCTTCTAATTTAGATTTATCTTCTTTGTCTTCTTTTTTATTTGCTTCCCACAGCAAATTTTCTGCCACTGTATTAGCATTATCATACAAAATGTCTTTAGATATTATTTCTGAATATTTCTTATTGACCATTTTATTATCATTAGATACTTTGCTCATTACTCATTACCCCCATTCGTATTTCCTCAATATTATTTTATACTATATGTATATTTTACCAAATTTAAAATGAATTTTCACTTGTTTTTCAATTTTTATATGAGTCATATATTATTTTATACAATATGGAATAATATGTAAATATTTATTTACTTTTTATTTGACTTATAAAAATAAAACTAACAGAATAAAATTTTAATTTTATATAAAAATACAATATAAATACTTATATTTTTGCATAAAAAAAGAGATAGTTATTTCTAACTATCTCTTAAACTTACCTAGCAACGTCCTACTCTCCCACACAGTCTCCCATGCAGTACCATCGGCGCTATAGACCTTAACTTTCCTGTTCGGAATGGGAAGGA